>CAWDWK010000001.1:0-143300 GCA_963805775.1 uncultured Solibacteraceae bacterium
CTCCACCAGAATGGTCAGCGCCACGAACAGGCAGAAGCCGAAAGAGATCAGCGCGTAGAAGTGCCGCATCCCGGCGGCGATCAGCGCACCCACCAACACGAGCGATGCGATCCCCGGGTATTGGAAGTTGCGCCGCAGGCTTTCCATCGACGTGCGCCGCCACGCGAACAGCGGTCCTACGCCCGTAAGGAACAGCAGGAAGAGACCGATAGGAACCATCAGCCGGTTGTACCAGTCCGCGTCCAGCGAAATCTTGTCGCCGGAAATGGCCTCGCTGATCACCGGGAACAGCGTGCCCCACAACACCGCGAAGCAGCTTGCCAGCAGGATCAGGTTATTGAACAGGAAGCTCGATTCGCGCGAGATCACGCTCTCCAGCTGCGCTTCGCTCTTCAGGTAGTCCAGGCGGTCCAGAATCAGGAAGATCACCGCCGCGATGCCGATCGCGAGGAATCCGACGAAGTACTTGCCGATATCGCTGCGCGCGAAAGCGTGAACCGATTGCACGATCCCCGACCGCGTCAGCAGCGTTCCGAGAATACAAAGGAAGAACGTGGCGGAGACCAGCACGATGTTCCAGATCTTCATCATGCCTTTCTTTTCCTGCATCATCACCGAGTGCAGAAAGGCCGTACCGCTGAGCCACGGGAGCAGGGAAGCGTTCTCCACGGGATCCCAGCCCCAATAGCCGCCCCAGCCGAGGACGTGATAGGCCCACGCCGCGCCGAGCATCACGCCGGTGCTCTGGAACAGCCAGGTCACCAGCGTCCAGCGGCGCGTGGTGAAGATCCAGGCGTCGCCAGGCTGCCGCGTGATCAGTGACCCGATAGCGAATGCGAACGGAACAGAAAACCCGACATAGCCCAGGTACAACATCGGCGGATGGATGGCCATCGCCGGGTACTGCAGCAGCGGGCTGAGGCCGTTGCCGTCCGGCACGGAGGTGATCAGTTTATCCACCGCCAGCATCTGGAAGGGGTTGGCGATGAAGTTGTTGAGCACCAGGAAGAAGGATTGAATCGTGGTCAGTACGGCGATCACCCACGGCATCATGTCGCGATGTTTGCGCCGGTTCGTGAATACGACCACCGAGGCGTACGTGGAAAGCAGGAAGCTCCACAGCAGCAGCGACCCTTCCTGCCCGCCCCACCACGCCGCATACTTATATAGGATGGGCATGGTGCGGTTGGAGTGCTCCGCCACATAGGCGAAACGGAAATCGCTGGTCATCAGCGAGTAGACCAGGATTCCCGATGCCGTGGCGATCAGCATCCAGATTCCGTAGACCGCCCGTTCCCCGCTAACTAGCAGAAACGGCTTGTTCTTGAGGCGACCGATGACGCATGCCGCCGTAGCATACAACGCCAGACAGAAGGCCAGTAGGATGGCCAGCGAACCCAGATTTTCCATGTCAGCCCTCTAAATGCTTGCTTTGCCCGAGTTGATGTTGGGAGCGGTTTGGCCGGGTTTGAGTTGGCCCGGTTTGGCTTCATATTTAGACGCGCACTTGGCCTGTATGCGGTTGGCCACGAAGACGCCGTCTTTCCCCAGTTTGCCGTCGGCCAGCGCCTGCGCGCCGTCCTTGAAGGTGTCCGGCAACGGGTCGGTCCCGGTGTAGGCTACCTTGAGTTTGGTGGTTTCCTGCGCGAGCACGAACTCTACCCGGCTGCCGACGCGTTGAATCGAGCCGGTTTCCACATCGCCGCCGACGCGGACACGCGCATTGTAGGCTCTATTGCCCATCTGCCCGAGTTCGGTGATGGTTTTGTAGTAGGTCTGGTTATCCTTCATCTCGGCTGTTGCCAGCCAGACGAGAGTACCGATCACGACGACGATCAGCGCAGCGAACTTGCCGTATTTCTTCATCAGCAACCTCTTGAAACTACAGTATAGCCCAACCCGATTGCGGGATAATAAGACATTTTTGACTCTTTTGTGGGTTTCTTCGACATACCCCCATCCGTGGGGATAAACTGCATAACTCGGGTCATTCGCACTGTTTCCTTTAAATGTCTTGGACGCAGAAGGGTGCCCGTTTATTCCGGATTTTTTGGGGATTGGGATCGGGGCGGTGTACCGCGATCTCGAAATGAAGGCCAAATATATATTGACAGTCGATATCGTTTATCGATACCATTGACGCGTGGCGAAACCAACCGACATTCTGCCAGGCACTCTCGACCTGCTGATTCTCAGAACCCTGGAGCTCGGCCCATTGCACGGCGTCGGAGTCGCGGACCGCATCGAACAGGTCACACGCGGGGTATTTCTCATTGGTCCGGGATCGCTCTTCCCCGCGCTTCACCGGCTCACCGAAAAAGGCTGGATCGAGGGTGAATGGGCGGAATCTGAAACGAAGCGCCGCGTGAAAGTGTACACATTGACCGCCTCCGGACGCGCTCAATTGGTCGAAGAAAAGCGCAATTGGGAGAACATCTTCACCGCCATGAACCGCGCGCTCGCTGAGGAGAGCTAAGTGATCTTCCTGCGCCGGCTCCGTCAAGTGCTCAACCTCCTGTTTCACGGCGACGCCGTCGAGGCGGAACTCGACGCCGAAGTTGAAGCGTTCTACCAGACCATGGTGGACCGCTACATCGAGCGAGGAGTTCCCGAGCAGGAAGCCCGTCGCTTGGCACGGATCAAATTGGGTCATCCCGAAAACGTGAAAGAGGAAGTCCGCGACTCTAGAACCGGGGCCGCGCTCGCTTCCACGATGCGTGACGTGAACTATGCACTCCGCACCATGCGGAAGGTGCCGCTCTTCGCCTGTGTCACGGTTCTCACGCTGGGAGTAGGGATTGGCGCCAACACTACCATCTTCTCCGTCATCAGCCGCTTCGTTCTACGCCATCCGCCCGTTAACGACCCCGCCGCCCTGATGGCGCTGCACACCACCCAAGGCGGCGGGCAGTGCTGCAACAACTTCAGTTGGCCGCTCTACATCGATCTACGCGAGCAGGCGAAATCGTTCTCCGGCGTTGCCGCGTACTACGATTTGCTCCCCGCTTCCATAGGCGGCAGTGGTGAGCCGGAACGCGACTGGGGACAAGCGGTCACCGCAAATTTCTTCGATGTCGCGCGCCTGACCATGACGCTCGGTCGAGGCTTCACGCGGGAGGAAGAACACCTGCCGGCTGTCGTACTCAGTCACCGGCTGTGGCAGCGCCGTTTCGGCGCGGATCCCGCCGTTGTGGGCCGGTCCGTCCGGCTTTCCGGACGGCCATACACCGTGGTCGGTGTCGCGCCGCCGGGTTTCCGCGGCCTTGATATTATCCTCGACGCGCAATTCTGGGTGCCTCTAGACAATATCGATCACTTGCTGCCGAACACCGCCAATCGCACCGATCGGAATTATCACTGGCTCGCTGTGGCCGGCCGCCTGGCTCCCGGCGTGACGAAGGCGGAGGCCGCCGCCGAACTCGAAGGTCTCGGGAAGCGTTTCGCCAAGGCCTTCCCCGAATCCTTACCCGCCGCGAGTAGAGACACTGGTTTTCGCATGGAGACGGCGGGTTCGTTACCGCCGCGCGATCGGTCCGCCGCAATGATTTTTCTGGCCTGCCTCTCCGCGGTGGCGCTACTTGTTCTGTGCATCGCCTGCGCGAACGTGGCGAACCTCTCTTTGGCTCGGGCTACCGCCCGGCAACGCGAGATGGCCGTGCGGCTCGCTCTGGGCGCCACGCGCGGCCACCTCCTGCGCCAAATGCTGACGGAAAGTGTCCTGTTGTCGCTCGCAGGCGGCGTGGTCGGTGTCGTGCTCTCGCTATGGGCCACGAAGGCCCTCGCAGTGTTCCATCTGGCGGCTCCCGTACCTCTCGATCTCTCGGTGAGCGTAAACAGTGCGGTCCTTCTGTATGCGTTCGTGCTGAGCGTCGGAGCGGGCATTCTATTCGGCCTGGCTCCCGCGTGGTTGGTGGCGCATCCCGTCATCGTCAGCGCCCTCAAAGGCGAGGAGGTGCTTGCGCGCCCAGGACGGGTGTGGAGTTTGAGGAACCTCCTGATGGTATGTCAGATTTCGATGTCGCTGGTTCTGCTCTGCGCCACAGGACTCTTTCTGCGCAGCCTGGGCAACGCCTCCCGCATCGATATCGGATTCCGCTCCAAAGGCATTTTGATGATGTCGGTCGACCCGCGGCTCCATGGTTACAGCCCCGAGCGCCTGGTTCAACTGCTCACGACGATGCGCCAGCGCGTTGCCGGCCTTCCCGGCGTGATCTCCGTGGCATGTACCGACGCCGTGCCGCTCTCCGGCGGTCATCGCAGCGATGGCTTTGAGGTACAGGGCAGACCGGCACCCTCTGTAAACACAATCGTCGATCTCTATATGGCGAGCCCCGGCTATTTCGATACCATGGGCATCCCGCGCATCGCCGGACGTGATTTCGAGAACGAAACCGCAACGTCGCCGAGGACCGCCGTCGTCAATGAGCTGCTCGTAGAGCGGTTCTTCGGTAATGACAACCCAATCGGCCATCGGGTCCGCGACGGCAATCGCATCTACGAAATCATCGGGGTGGTAAAGAACACGAAGTCGCGCACGCTGGGTGAGGCCCCCCGGGCCATTCTGTACCGTTCGCTTGCGCAAGATGTCGCGGCGGATCCATCCATGAGCGGCTACTCGGTGCTGGTCCGCTTCGCGGGTGAACCTGGCGCGGTCGCGAAGGCTGTTCGCGCGGAAGTCCACGCGCTGGACCCCTCGCTTGCCATCTTTGGCATCGCCACAATGGAAGAGCACCTCAGTGACGCCCTGTTTCTTCCAAGAGTGGCAGGAACGCTATTCGGCATCTTCGGCTTGCTCGGGCTTTCGCTGGCAGCAGTGGGACTGTACAGCGTGATCAGCTACTGGGTTAGCAGGCGGACTCGCGATATTGGCATCCGCCTGGCGATCGGAGCGGGGACCGGCGAAGTGCAACGCCTGATCATCCTCCAGGGAATGTCACTCGCCGTCGTGGCCTTGGTCCCGGGCCTCGCAGCGGCATGGGGCTTGGCGAAACTCTTCACCAGCTTTCTTTACGGAGTGCCGGCCCACGACGCCGCCACGTTCGTGCTGGTCCCGCTCTTCCTCGCGGTGGTCGCCCTTCTGGCCTGCTGGATTCCATCCCGCAGGGCCGCGAAGGTCGACCCCAACACAGCCTTGCGTCATGAATAGAGGGACACTGGTTATAAAAAGGACGCGACGACAACAACCAAACACCGCCTCGCCCGTCTAAACCGAGACCGACGGTTTGGGATACTACTCTTAAATGGCGAAAGTGTTGATTGCAGGTGGCGGGCTGGCGGGGCTCGCCGCGGCCGCGGCCCTGGGCCGCGACGGTTGGGAGGTCGATCTGTTCGAAGCCCGGCCTTTCCTGGGCGGCCGCGCGACCTCTTACGCCGTCCCCGCCGGGGGCGAAGAAGTCCCCGAGACGATCGATAACTGCCAACACGTCCTCTTGCGCTGCTGCGTCAATTTACTCGATTTTTACCAGCGCCTGGGTGTCCGCGAACGCATACGCTTCTATCGCGAGTTCTATTTCATCGAGCCGGGCGGACGGATCTCCGTGCTGAAGCGTGGACGCCTGCCCGCCCCGTTGCACTTCACCGAAGCTTTCCTTGGCATGAAGTGCTTCAGCCGCGCCGATAAGCTTTCTATCGCCCGCGCACTGATGGCGCTGCGGCGGGAACGCACGCGGCGCAAAGATCTGGACCGGATCAGCATGCTCGACTGGCTGCTGCAGAAGCGCCAGACGCCCCACGCTATCGACCGCTTCTGGCGGCAGGTGCTGGTCAGTGCCATCAACGAAGACTTGGATCGTATGGCGGCGGTCCACGGCTTTCAGGTGTTCTGGCTGGGTTTTTTGCGTACGGCGGACGGTTACGAGATGGGCATCCCCAGCGTCCCGCTCGGACAGTTGTATGCGGCCGATGCGTGGCAGCGGATGCCGAACGTGCGCATGCACTCGCGCTGTCCCGTGGAACGGATCGATGCCAGCGGATTTTTGATCGACGGCAAGGTGGTTGCGGCCGATCAATACGTCTGCGCGCTGCCTTTTGAGAAGCTGGAGGCGGTGGGTCTGCCGGCACCGGATTTGCAGCATTCGCCCATCACGGGCGTACATTTGTGGTTCGATCGGGAAGTGACCACGCTGCCCCATGCCACGCTGCTGGACCGGACGATGCAGTGGATGTTTAATAAGGATGCCGGGCGGTACCTTCAATTGGTGGTCAGCGCCTCGCACGATCTGACCACGCTCTCGCGCAAGGAGATCATCGACCTCGCGATCGGCGACCTGCGCCTGTTCTTTCCGCGAGTGCATGACGCCAACCTGGTGAAAGCGCACGTGGTCAAAGAACAGCGTGCCACGTTTTCCGCGGCGCCGGAAACTGAGAGCTTGCGCCCCGGTACCGCGTGCGCCATCCCCAATCTGCATCTGGCCGGCGACTGGACTCGCAGCGGCTGGCCGGCCACCATGGAAGGGGCGGTTCGGAGCGGGTACATTGCCGCGGAAGCGGTAGCCAAAGCGGCGAAGAAATCGTCGACCTATTTGATTCCAGACAGTAAGAGCTAGACTGAAGGGGGGATCCCCAATGTGTCTGGCCATACCGGGTAAGGTGCTGGAGGCGGTGGATAGCGGTTGGAACCGCATCGCCAAGGTGCAGTTCGGCGGCGTTACCCGCCAGGTGTATCTGGACTTCGTGCCCGAGGCAGGCGTCGGCGACTATGTGCTGGTGCACGTCGGCTTCGCCGTCAGCAAAGTCGATGAGGCCGAGGCTAAGCGTACTTACGAGTTGCTGGAACAGATGGGACAGTTGGAAGAGGACGGGGGGACAGGCCAGGAGGCCTGTCCTACAGCGACAGAATGAGTTTTCCGATGTGGGCTCCGCTCTCCAGGTAGCGGTGCGCTTCGGCGGCTTGAGCCAGCGGGAAGACTCGGTCGACCAGTACTTTCACTTTGCCTGATTCGAGGAGCGGCCAGACGTGCTCGCGCAGTTCGGCCGCGATGGCGCCTTTCTCGGCAACGGGGCGGGGGCGTAGGGTGGACCCGGTCACGGTGAGGCGCTTGTGCATGATCCGGACCAGATTCACGGTGGCTTCGACGCCTTGCTGTACGGCGATTTGTACGAGGCGGCCGCGTGGGGCGAGCACTTCAAGATTGCGCGGGGTGTACGCCGCACCTACGATGTCGAGGATCAGATCGATGTCGCGGAGCTCTTTGGCGAAATCGAGTTCTTTGTAATTGATGGCCCGTTCGGCTCCGAGGGAGACACAGACGCGGCACTTCTCTTCGCTGCCCGCCGTCGTGAAGACGGTGGCTCCGAAGGCGCGGGCGAGTTGGATGGCGGTGGTGCCGATGCCGCTGGTGCCGCCGTGCACCAGGAAACGCTCGCCGGCCGCGAGGTGTCCGATTTGGAAAACGTTGGCCCAGACGGTGAGGAAGGCTTCGGGGATGCCGGCGGCCTCTTCCATGGAGACGCCCTTCGGCACCGGCAGGCATTGGGGGCCGGGCGCCACGCAGTACTCGGCGTAGCCGCCGCCGGTGACGATCGCGCAGACGCGGTCGCCCTCATGCCAGCCGGAGTCCGGGGCCGCGGCGGCGATGGCGCCCGCGACTTCCATTCCGAGGATGGGCGAGGCTCCGGGCGGGGGCGGATATTTGCCGGCGCGCTGCATGAGGTCGGCGCGGTTGACACCGGCCGCGGCGACACGGATCAGTACTTCGCCGGGTCCCGGCTCGGGAGTTGGGCCTTCGGCGAGGCTGAGGACTTCCGGGGGTCCGGGCTGCGTGACTTGGATGTACTTCATAGCTTCAGGCGATTTCGGCGGAGAGGGCTAGCGTGCCTCCGGCGGCACAGATCTCGGCTAGCGCGCGCACGGAGGCTTCGGTGTTGAGTTCCGCGATGGCGTCGGTCACGATGGTCACGGGCTTGCCGTATTGCAGCAGTCCGCGGGCGGCGAAGTGCACGCAGATTTCAGTGACGACTCCGTAGACCACGAAGCGATCGGCGGCGAGGTGCTCGACCACGCGCGCGAAATTGGGGACGGTGAACGCATTCACGTGCTGCTTTTCGACGACGATCTGCTGCGCTCGGTCGAGGGCGGGAATGGTCGGGCCGTTGGGCACTACGATGCGGTTCTGCAGCAGGGTGGCTTCGACTTTGTGCTGACCGGTTGTGCCGGTGACGCAGTGCGGGGGCCAGGTGTTGAATTCGGGATCGTTCTCGGTATGCGCATCAGTAGTGGAGACTACCGGGATGCCGTGGGCGGCGGCGTAGCGGTTGAGGCTCGCGATGACGCGCACGACTCGCTCGGCGCCGGGGACGTAAAGGGCTCCGGCAGGATAGAGGAAGTCGAGCTGCGTATCGATGTCGAAGAAGATGGTTTTCATCCGCGCAAATTGGAGCGGGTCTGGCCGATCAGCTCGCGCAATTCGCGGCTCTGGATCACCGGCCAAGGTTCCGCCACTTCCAATTCTCGCAGAGCGGGGGGGAGTTGCGCGATGGACTGTGCGGCGCGGTCGCGGGACTGCGCGAGGGTGGGCAGCGGCTCGACGAGGCGGCCTCCGAGAATGATGGGACGCAGGAGCGCTTCGCCGCGGCCACATTCGCCGGAGCGTGCGATGACGTCGCGCGCCACGTCGCGGAAGACCTGTTTGGCTCCGGGAAAGGAAGTCTTGTCGTCGCTGTACTTGGCGGTGAAGCGTTTGATGCCGCAGATTTCGAGCTCCACGATTTTATAGATGGCGCTCATGCTCGGCGCATCGGCGCTGGTGGCAAGCTGTGTGCCGACGCCGAAGGAATCGATGGGCGCGCCGGCGTTGACGAGTTCGCGGATGCGGTATTCGTCGAGATCTCCGCTCACCATGATCTTGGCGTCCTTGTGTCCGGCTTCGTCCAGGATGGCGCGGACCTGGCGGGAAAGCGTGTCGAAGTCGCCGCTATCCAGACGGACTCCCCACATGGGGCCGCCCAGTTTGGCGGCGCGGCGCGCACCTTCCAGGGTGTCGTAGGTATCGATCAGTTGGACCGTGGAATGGCCAAGGGTGCGCTGGAGTTTGCGGAAGGCATCCATCTCGCAGGGGAAGGACATGACCCAGGAGTGGGCGGCGGTGCCCATCACGGGGATTTGGTAGTGGAACCCGGCGAGGGTGTTGCTGGTGCCGGCGCAACCGCCGATCCAGGCGGCGCGGGCTCCGAGGGTGCCGGCTTCCGGGGTGTGGGCGCGGCGCGTGCCGAACTCGACGACGGGGCGTCTGGCGGCGGCCGTGGTGCAGCGCGCGGCTTTGGATGCGATCAGGGTTTGGAAGGTGACGGCAGAGAGGAGATAGGTTTCCGGAATCTGGGCTTCGATGATGGGGGCGCGCACGGTCAGCACGGGTTCGCCGGCGAAGAGCAGGGTGCCTTCGGGTGCGGCGAAGAGATCGCCAGTGAAACGGAAGTCGCGGAGGTAATCGAAGAAGGCGGAGCTGACGCGGGCGAACTGGGGGAGAGCGCGAAGATAGTTGATTTCGTCGGCGGTGAAGCTGAGGTTGAGGAGGTAGTCGACGATCTGGGGGATGCCGGCTATGACAGCGTAATTACGGTTGGCGGGGAGGCGGCGGAGGGTGAATTCGAAAGTGGCTTTCTCGGCGGCCTTGCCGGACTCGAAGTATCCGGCGGCCATGGTGAGCTCGTAGAGGTCGGTGAGAAGGCCGTTCATTCCGTTAACGCTTTTTCAACGCAGAGGCGCAGAGAACGCAGAGAGAAGCGCAGAGAAAACCAATATCAAGGAATTCTTCTCTGCGTCTTTCCTCTGCGATCTCTGCGCCTCTGCGTTGAGTTTACTTTTTCTTGGCTGGCTCGGGCGCCGCTTCTTTCACGTCTGAAGCGGCTTTTTGGAGGTCCTCGACAACCTTGCTGTCCAGTTCATAGATGCTGGGTTCGCCTTCGCGTTGCGCGAAATATTGGGCTCCTTGTTTGGAAATCACCACTTTTTCGGTGCGTTTGCCGGTGTTGGAGACCACGGTGGCTTCGAAGACGGGCTGTCCGCCGCCCTTTTCGGCAAATTTGGTAGCGGCGAGGTCGCGCAGTTTGTCGATCAGGTTCTGCACCGTGGAGTTGTCCATGGTTTTGCCGTTGGCCATCCACTTGTCGCCGGCTTTGGTGTAGACCTTGCCCTGGACGGTGACCTGGTTGGGATCGCTGAAGCCGAAATCGAAGACCTTTTTGTTGCGGAAATCGTCCACGCCTTTTTCGAGGGCGTCGGCGAGATCGGCGGTCGTCTTGTAGATGCCTTCGACGGCGGAACTCTTGGCGAAGACGTTCTTATCTTTGTCGCGGCGGACTTCGAGGGTCTGGGTGCCCCCGGCGTCGGTGACGGTGACGGTGGCTACTTTGGCGGATGCGGCGAACTGCTTGGCAGCGTCCGCATCGGTGAGATCCATCTTGGCGTCTTTGAGCTTGCTGACGAGGCCGTCGACGGCGGAGCCATCGGCGCGAAGGGGACGGGGTTTGACGATCTGCCACTCGTTCTGGCCGTTCTTGCCGAATTCGACGGGCGAACCTTTGGCGGCCAGTTCGACGCGCGAGAGCTTGTCGGAATCGAAGGTGAGGAGGCGCTTGTCGCGGAGGTCGTCGGGGCGCTTATCGAGGCTGGTTTTGACGGTGGTGCCGACGGTGACCACCTTGGCGCTGTTGGCCAGTTTGGCATAGGCGCCGGACCCGTTGAGGGTATCGTCGCCGATCAGCAAGCGATCGGTCTTACCGTCTTTGCGTATGATCTGTACGTCGAGCGTGGGAGTGTCGAGGCCGTACGGCTTGAGGTCGGCGGCCTTGTCTTCGACTACTTTGTCGGCGTTGAGATTGGCTAGAGCGGAGACAATGGAGCCGGCGGCGTCCTGATCGGCGGGCATGGCTTTGGGTGCGGTCATCTGCCACTTGCCGTTCTCGCGCTTCAAGTCCAGGAGCTCGCCGGTGAGCTTCTGGATTTTGATTTCCTGGAACTGGTCGTCCGGAATGGTCAGCAGCTTGGTCGCGGTGTCGGCGGGCGTTTTGGCTTTGTCGGCCTGGCTTTTATTGCTCCACCAGGTGAGCCCGCCCAGAACAGCCAAAAGAACGACGGCGATGAGGAGTCCCTTCGGCTTCATGAATTATCTCCTCTTCCACCAGGTGGCCAGGCCGAAACCGACAATGCCGAGCGGGAAGATGATGACGCTCAGCCAGAACACGAGGTTGAGTTTCTGCGCGGTGAGGGTGAGCGGGCGGTCTTCGGTGGATTTCGGACGAATGCTGATCAGGTCTTCATCGGCGCTGAGCCAGTTGACCATGTTCATGAAGAGATCGCGGTTGCCCAGCGTGCGGGAGCCCATGGCTCGGTTTTCGGCCCACTGCGAGGTGCCGACGACGATGATGCGGCCGGCCGGAGAACCTTGCAGGGTGGCGGAGGCGCCGAGGGTGAACGGACCCTTCTTTCCCTTTTTGGGATCGATGGCGCCGTTGGCGGCGACCTCGGTGACCGCGATGCTGTCCTCGGTGGTGCCGAAGAGCTTCTCGGCCGTGCTCTTGCCGCCGGACTTCACGTCGAGCGAACGCGGCATGGGGAAGGCGGTGGGCACGCGGGCGAGGGGGCGCGTGATGGGGCTGGATTCGTACTGGAGAATAATGGGGATTTCGGGACCGGCGCCGAACATGTTGCCGATGCCGCTGAGATCGAGCACCAGGTCTTTGTTCGCGGTGATGCCCCAATCAGTAAGCAGTTTGACCAAGTCGGGGTTTTCGGCGACGGATTCGCCGCGGCCAATCTTCAGCGGGGTATCCAGCATGAAGAGGGCGTGACCGCCGCCTTCGACGTACTTCTTGAAGGCATCGACGACGGGGGGCGGATAGGCGAGCTGCGGTCCGCCGGCGACGAGGACCAGACAGTCTTTGGGGACTTCGACGGCAGCGATGGCAGGGGTCTGGCCGATAGCGAGGGGCTTGCCGGGTTCGGCGGGTTTGGGCTTGAAATCGATGGTACGGGTCTTGTAATTGTCGCGCTCCAGGAGCTGCTTCATGAGCGAGAAGCCGCCGGCGGCCTCGTCATCGATGGAGTGTTCGTTGGCAGCGTTGACGAAGCACACGGTGCGCTCGCCGGATTTGAGGGAGCGGATGATGGCGCCGGTGACTTCCTCTTCGGTGAGGCTCTTGGCCTCTTCCTTGCGCGCGCCGCTATCGACCAGGAGGGTGACGTCGCGGCGATACCCGGCGGACTTGGCCTGCTGCGGCTTCTTCACCGGGTCAATGAATTCGACCTTCAGCTTGGGGGAAAGGGCGGTGTAGCGGTCCAGGAGGTCGCGCGCCTGGGGGAAGTGGCTGGCTTCGTCGAAGTAAGTCAGCTTGATATCGTTCTTGAGGTTGCCGACGACTTTGATGGTCTGGTCGGAGAGACTGAACTGCTTGTTACTCGTGGAATCGTAACTCTTATCGTAGCGGTTGGCGAGGAAGTTGACGGCGGCGAGCACCGCGAGGATCACGATGATATAAGCAGCCGCGTAGGCCGTGTATCTGGTTTGTCTGGATTTCAGGAAACTGTCAGCCATGTTATGACCTCCACCTTAGGGATTCCATCGCCCGCGAGGTAATGAACAGTGAGAAGAAGATCATGGAGAGATAGAAGATCACGTCTTTGGTGTCGAGCACTCCTTTACTGAAGTTCTCGAAGTGGGTGACGATTGAGATGTAGTTGATGACCTGCGACATGGGGCCGGAATCGAACGCGGTGAACCAACTGAGGAGCCAGAGCAGCAGGCAGACAAAGAAGGTGACGCCGCCGGCGACAATCTGGTTGCGCGTGGTGGTGGAGATGAAGGTCCCGATGGCCAGCAGACAGGCGCCCTGGAGGAGTAAGCCGAGGTAGGCCACCAGCACGGGTTTGAGATCGGGTTTGCCCCACATGAAGAGCATGGCGACGTTCAGCATGGACATGCCGAGCACGCACGCGAAGAGTAGCACGGCGCCGAGCCACTTACCGAGGATGATCTCGATATCCTTGATGGGCGAAGTCATCAGGAGCTCGATGGTGCCGGTGCGCTTCTCTTCGGCGATCAGGCGCATGCTGATCATGGGGACCAGGAAGAGGGCGATGGTGGAGGCGAAGCCGAGCAGCGGGCGAATGATCTGGTCGTTCACGTTCATGGGCTGCTGCTGCCCCATCATCTGGGACTGGAAGCTGAAGCGCACGAAATCGCGCGTGGCGGTGAAGAAGCCGAATCCGAAGATCAGGCCGAAAAACGCCATCAACAGATAGGCGATGGGGGATGCGAAGTAACTCTTGAGTTCTTTCTTGCAGATGAGGAGTATGTTCTTCACTTCTGGTCTCCTTCTTGCTTCTTTTCGCTGGTGGTGAGCTGGAGGAAGATATCTTCGAGGCTGAGACCGACGGCGCGGAGCTCGGTGAGACTCCAGCCGGAATTGACGACGCTGCGGGCCAGTTCGGCGCGGATGTGGCGGCCCTGCAGGCTTTCGACTTCGAAGGTGATGCGGCCGTCACGGGCATCCTTCATGACGACGCGGCTGACGCCGGCGACTTGTTCGAGGCGTCCCTGGACTTCACCGGCGTTGGGACTGCCGCCGGCCGATTCGACTTCGAGGCTGACGGCCTCGGCGCCGCGCAGCCGGTTGGTGAGGTTGGATACGGAATCCTGCGCGACGAGCTTGCCCTGGCTGATGATGATGACGCGTTCGCAGGATTGCTCCACCTCGCTGAGGATGTGGGTGCTGAGGATGATGGTGTGATCGCCGGAGAGGGCCTTGAGGAGCTCGCGGATTTCGATGATCTGTTTGGGGTCGAGACCGCTGGTGGGCTCGTCGAGGATCAGGACGTCGGGATTGTGGATGATGGCCTGGGCGATGCCGACGCGCTGGCGGAAGCCTTTGGACAGCTTGCCGATCAGCTTGTCGCGGACCTCGCCGAGGGAGCAGCGTTCGATGACCTCGCCGGCGCGGCGTTTGATTTCGGCGCCGGGGATGCCTTTGAGCTGGCCGACGAAGGTGAGGTACTCGATGACCTCCATTTCGGGGTAAAGCGGAGGTGTTTCGGGGAGGTACCCGATGCGCTTCTTGACTTCCTGCGGGTTCTCCAGGACGTCGAAGCCGGCTACGTTGGCCTTGCCAGCGGTGGGAGGGAGGAAGCAGGTGAGGACGCGCATCGTGGTGGTCTTACCGGCGCCGTTGGGGCCGAGGAATCCGACGATTTGTCCTTTTTCCACCTCGAAGGAGATGTCGTCTACGGCGACAGTACGGGCGTATCGCTTGGTTAGACCTTCAACTTTGATCATATTGATGTTCCGACTGGACAGATGTGGTTGATGCCATTAGGGCGCGAACTGGCGCACAAAGGTAACTTGCGCCAGAAAGATGAACGAAATTCCATCATAGGAAAGGTCGGCAAGTGTTGTCAAATGTGGGGGATAAGTTGGGAGGAGGTGAAATTGCGCACGGGTGAGGGGTGTGTCGGATGAGGCGGGACACGCATGTCCCGTTTGCGGGAGTGAAGTTTGTTGATTTTAAAAGAGTTGTATGCAATTGGGCGGGACACGCAAGTCCCGCTTTGGACGCTCTTGCGCTAGGGTCGCCGATACGAGAGCGTGATTTCAAACAGCTTGGGGGCTGTGCCGCTGCCGCCACGTTTTCCCACCTTCATTGTAATTCGGGGTAATGGCGCCGGAAGGGCTGGTTTCGCGTAATGCATTGAATCTAGAGGGAAGAAAAATAATTTGTTGGTGTTCGCGATCAGGGTTAGGCACGATGCAGGGGCGGTGTTATCGCGACCGTCGCGGGTAGCGCCACCGAAGTGGCGATGTAGCACCGACTGATCGCAGGAGGAGACAGCGATTGTGGCGGGTGGGAACGATCTCGTACAGTGGCGGGTGCGGTGATGGCCGCCCGGCAAGGGGAAGCTGACGCCACATAACGTCCACAATAACAGGCCCTCAGTTTTTGCTGTTTGCATATCGAACAGAAGTGTTCGACAATGCGACTGTGAAGGGCAGCGAGTTTCTGCGAAAAGTGAAGGCCGTCGCCCGACGGAACAAGCTCAGGTTCCGCTGGGTGGCGGAAAGAGGCTCCGGGAGCCACGGTACGCTATATGTCGGTAACCGGTTCACGGTGGTGAAGGACTTGAAGAAAGAGCTTGGCCCGGGTCTGCTGTCCGATATGTTGAAGCAACTCGGCATTCGCAAGGAGGACCTGTAATGTTCACGGCGACGTATCCGGCCAGTTTTCTACCCGAGGAGGGTGGCCGAGGTTTTCATGTGCGATTCCCGGATCTGCCAGAGGCACTCACCGGAGGGGCCGATCTCCTGGACACACAGGAGCAGGCAGTGGACTGCCTGGCAGAGGCTCTTGCGGGACGAATTACACGTGGAGACGCGATCCCCGATCCTTCTAGGATCAAGCGCGGTCAGTATCCGGTTAGCGTTCCACTCTATTTGGCTCCAAAGCTGGCACTTTACCTTGCGATGCGGGAGAGCGGACTTCGAAACACGGATTTGGCAAAACGCCTCGGCGTTAGCGAGACGGTTGTGCGGCGGATGCTGGATCCGAAACATAATACAAAGCCCGAGAAGATTCAGACCGCGCTTGCGATGCTCGGCAAGAGGATCGTGATCAGCTTCGACGATGCGGCATGAGAGGATCGCTTCTAATAGACTTTCCGACAAGCCCACTGAACTAAGCCTTACGGCAGACGCTTCGCGTGTTATGCTTGACCCGGAAACTGCGATGCGAAACGATCTCCGAAAAGCCGGCGTAACACAACCGCCACGGTTCGTATCACGAATCCGATTCAATACCCAATGGGCATTTGCCTTGCCAAACCGGCTTCCTTCAAGTCGCTCTATCGAAAACGCTCCGGCAGTCAACATTCGTGCCTTCGCTCCAAGCTCATTTCGCCGGAGCGTTTCCGATACAGCGCTAGGACTTTTTGTCCCAAAACGCCGGAGGTGAGGCGTACTAAGCGTTAATGCTTGGCCAGATCGCAGGCTCTCGGTGTCACAGTTATTGATGAATTCCGGGGGCGGGCCGTAGCGGTCTGCCCGCTTTCACCGCATTTTCTTCACTAGCTTGATCTCGAACAACTTGGGCCAGTTCTTCCCCGTCACAAAGAGCCGGTCTCCACTGGCATCGTAGGCGATTCCGTTCAGTTCGTTGGCGCCCTGCTGATCCTGCAGACTCAGAATTCCCGTGAGATCAATCCAGCCCACTACTTTCCCCGTCTTCGGATCGATGCGTGCGATCTTGTGAGTCTGCCAGATATTGGCGTAGATCTCGCCCTTCACCCACTCCAACTCGTTCAGGTTCTTCACCGGCACTCCCTCCGCGGTGACCTTGATGATGCCAGTTTCCTTAAGAGTGTCTGGATCGAAGATGCGGATTTCGGGATCGCTCTGCTCCGCCTGGACGTCGCGCGATCCGTCCATGTAAATCTGCTTGCCGTCGGTGGTGAAAGCCCAGCCCTGGCCCTGGTATTGGAACTCGCCTTTCTTGGCGAACGTGTCGAAGTCAAAGATAAAGCCGACCTGGTTCTTGTACGTGAGCTGATACACCTTATCGTGCCACTTGATGATTCCCTCGCCGAAATACGCCTCAGGCCAATCGAACTTCTGCACGACCTCGCCGGTCTCCAGTTTCACTTTGCGAAGGGACGACTCGAGGTTAATTCCCGTGCTTTCGTACAGAAAGCCGTTCTCGTAAAAAAGACCCTCGGTGAATGCTCCGCGATCGTGTGGATAGGTGTGGACCACCTGGTAAATGTATTCCGGGCTTTCGCCGTCGGCCCGAATGGAGGTATCACAAGCGCACGTCGCCAGCACGACGGCTACCACCAAAATCCGCATACGTACCTAGGGTAAACCAACCCCATTTCGCTCACAATGCGTTGGCCGCGTATCCGCTGACATTCAGGTCAGGTTTGCCTAGACCTTACAGAGCCGCGATATGGATCTCATTCCTATGCCCGCAGTGAAAGCTCAATAGATTCTTCAGTTGGGCGATAGACGCTCCTACTGGACGGAACTGGTGTAGATGCGGGTTCTGGAAAGCTCTTTGCCGAATGAAGTCTCCAAACGCCAGCAGGAGGTCGTGCCCCCCGTGGACTTGAGCGCCATATTGCTGATTACGATACATCACACGGAGAAGCATAACAACTCCTATGTTGGGGAGGACCGCAGCAGGAGTTTCCAGCGTTATCGCAATGTCTGGCTGATATTGAAGACAGCGGGTTACGATGAGCCGCTCGCGAACTGAAATATGCCCGGACTGCTCACTGACACGCCGTTGAAAGCCCGCGCAATGGACTTCGAGTGGCGGACACTAGTAAATACTAAGCCGTTAATCGCGGGCCATCCGGCGCCCGCTGACCGGCACATTCATTCCTGACGTGTCGCCACACGCCACGCCCAGGCCAGCGCAAAACCTGTCTCCAGCACGGCCACCGCAGTTAGCACCTGCCACCGGAGCAATGTCTGTGCTACAGCAGATCCATCGCCGCGCCACCACAGAAAGACGCCCAGTAGTGCGAACAGGATGACGCCAGCAACAGGAGCCCAGGACCGCTCCGGTTGGTCCGCCGGCAGTCGGGCGAGCATCTGCGCGGCAAAGCGCGGCGGGACCGTCACCGCGGGCCGTTCATTCAGCGCGCTCTCAATGCACGCCAGCATGCAACCATCGCACTCACAGAGATGCGCGGCCAAAGACGGGCAGGGCTCGCCAGCGAGGTAGGCTCGAATCTGGCGGCGCGCGTCCGCGCAATTCAGCGTGATATCCGGCATCGCGAAATCCACTCTCCCAACATCCCCTTTAATCGCTCTCGTGCGCGAAAGAGGTTGGTTTTCACTGTCCCCAAGGGCACGTCGAGGATCGCGGCGATCTCCTCATATTTCCGGCCTTCCTGATAATGCAACGCGAGAATCGTGCGGTCGCGCAGCGGCAACTGTTGCATCGCCTCCTCCAGTGCCGCCTGAAAATCGTGCTTCTCCAGCAACTCTTCGGGACCGGCGCCAGGGTGCACCAATACCTGCGTATCCTCGTCGATCGCGACCATGCGGCGTGAACTCTGGCGACTGCGCCACTCGTCGTTCACCACATTCACGATGATGCGGTAGAGAAATGTGGAGACCTTAGCACGGTTGCGGAAGTGCGGGAGGGCCCGGTGAAGCCTCAGAAAAACCTCTTGCGCGAGGTCTTCCATGCCGTCGCGTTCGCCGGTAAGACGGACCAGGGTACGGAAAACCATGTCCTGATGCTGTTCGACAATGGCGGCAAAATCTTCCAAGCCAGTCAGACCTCGGCTTGCGAAAATTGTTTCACCAGCGAAACAATTTTCGCAAGCCCAGGTCTAATCGGGCGAAAGGAAACTCGAATGCGATCCCTTGGCCTTCCCGAAATCCTGGTTCTCACCATGGTGTTTTGCCTGATTCCCGTGGCTGCAATGATTATGATCTACTTTGTGCGCAGTCTACAGACAAAGGAGCGCCTGCGCGCGATCGAGAAGGGAGTTTCGCTTCCTGCGAACGGTCGCGATCCATGGGAGCGGGCCGCATCGATTCGACACTCCGGGATCATGTCGCTGGCCGCGGGAATCGGAATCACAGTGCTTTTCGTCGGGATCCAGGTAGTTTCGCAGGTCCCGGCAATGGTCGTGCTTGGATTGGGAGTGGGAGCGATTCCCATGCTCGTGGGCTGTGGGCAACTCTTGGAATATTGGTTGCGCGTTCGAGAGTTGCGGGCCAGGCGGGGTGCCTAAACGCAGATCCGTGCCCCACGCGCTAGATTGAGTGCGGCCCCATCGAGACACTATACTGAGCGCGACGCCAGTTTGCTCAGGAATTCGTTTAAGGTGGGAGTTCTGGAAAATGGTTCCTGCCTGGTCGCGCAGCGTTTACCAACAGCTCACTTGGCAACCAAGAGTTTGGGCCGAAAGACGGGGTCATCGTAGAAGTGGATTTTTGGGCGGGCGGCGGCATCGTACCGGGAGCCACAACCCTGGTTTTCGTTCAATGGTGTAAGTGCTGTACTTGCAAAACGCTTCACAGGTTGCCTGTCCGCCGCGAACGGGGCGTTGCAATACGCGAACTCAGGCGACAAGGTCCTCTCGGTGCGTGCCCACGACAATCGTTCCAGAAAGTCCGGGGCATTTTCGTACTGCGGGCGTCTGATATAAGATGCCTACTCGCCGAGTCTTTCTTGCTGCTCTTCTGACCGCCTGTTCGCGTACCGAATCGGCGGTTCGGCTCCGTGCCCAGCCTTCCAAAGGGGGGGCGATATTGGGCTTGGCGTCACTCCCCTGAATCTGCGGCCCTTCCGTGACGCTCTGTTATACGTCCCGGCCTCTGCGCGTGATCCCGCTCCGCTTGTGCTCTATCTACGGCGCCACTGGCGACGAGCAGCAAGGCATCCGCCGCCTTAGTGCACTCGCCGACGAGTTCGGTTGCCTGGTTCTGTCCCCAGCCTCTGAGGAGGGCACGTGGGACGCAATCCGTTCGGGCTACGGCCGGGACGTACAATTTATCGATCAAGCCTTGACTAAGGTCTTCGCCCAGCGTCGTGTGGACCCGCGCAAAATGGCGGTCTGCGGCTTCTCGGATGGAGCCTCTTATGCGCTGGGACTCGGCATGTCCAATGGCGACCTGTTCCGCGCGGTGATCGCATTTTCGCCCGGTTTCGTCCCGTACGGTGTCGAACGAAGCGGTACTCCGCGCATCTTTATTTCGCACGGGACAAAGGACCAGGTCCTGCCTATCGAGACTTCCAGCCGGCGGGTGGTCCCCCAACTTGAACGAGCCGGCTACGAAGTGAAGTTCCAAGAGTTCGATGGTCCTCACGCGGTGCCTGCGGAGATCGCTCGCGGCGCCATCGAATGGTTTCTGAAGTAAGGAGTAGATCCAACGCCGGCAACTCGGCCAAACAGAATGTGGAGCGTCGTCGGGTCGCGGGCGTTAACTAACGCGCTTGTCGTTTCTTTCTCGTCTTCCTATTCCGTTCAGCAAGGGGTGAGGAAGTGGCGCTTCCAATCGGTTGTTGCACCGCGATGGTAGCAGTGTTGGAAATTACGTCCCCGATCCTGACCACGAGTGGAACAGCATTGCCTTTAGATGAACCTGGCGGCACGAGCACATTGATTTGGTATTCGCCGACAGACCCAGGTGCGAGGCCCGAAAACAGCACGGTCGCCTGTGCGCCGCCGATAGTCACGGCCGGAGTTGTGGTCGTGGGCGCGAGAACATCACTTGGAGCAGGCGAACCGCTTGGGGGTTGGTTGCTCACAGCGCCCACACCTGTACAGTAGATCTGTATCACGGAGTTGCCTGCTATCGCGGGGTTCGAGACATCGACCAGACGGAACAGTGTATCGAGTACCGCCCCCTGACCGGTCCCCGCGGCATTAATGGTGAAGATCCCAGGTGCGGAGGGCGCGAGGTTCAGGGCTTGGGCAGCACTGGTTTGGCCATTTATGGTAACGGTAATGAACGCCTTCGATTGACCTGCCAGCTCCCAAGGAACTTGAAAGTTAACCTGGCTGCTTGAGACAGCAAACAGAGGTGCTGTTATTCCGCTTCCGAACTGTATCGATAGCCCGCCAAGACTGTCTGGTAACAGCGGGCCTGAAGCCGTTGCCAGCGGGGTCGAAAGAAAGTCTCCATAGACGGTGGCGATGCTCCCCGGAGCCACCGGCGATCCGGCAGCCGAACTGGCTGCGTTCACGACACCACCGGAGTTGATGGAGGGCAAGGAGGTGACATCAGGCTGAAGCACTTGCAGGCTGACACCTCCGATCAATATCGTTCCCGTGCGTGCCGTGCCGTTGTTGGGCGAGGCCAGGATGGCAATCATGGCCGAACCGGTACCGGAGGACGCCCCCGAGACAGTGATCCAACCCGGCAGACCGGAGATCGTCCAGGGACACAACGCGGTAGTCAAGATGCTGAACGTCAGCGTACCGCCCGCAGCCGGAGCCTGCAAGGAGGTTGACGAAAAGGAGTAAACGCAGGAGGAACCAGTTGGCGTTAAGACGCGGACGCGGCTATTGAAAATGTCGGCTACAAACACATGACCTGAAGGATCCACGGCGACAGCAGCGGGTCCGGATAGCTGGGCGGCAGTTGCCGGGCCGTTATCGCCACTGAAGCCTTCGGTGCCAGTACCCGCAACAGTGGTGATCACTCCGTTGGAGACCTTGCGGATGCGGTTGTTCCCAGAATCGGCAATGTAGAGATTGCCAACTGCGTCTACTGCGACCCCCTTTGGGTTAAATAGCCGCGCGCTGGTAGCCGGGCCGTTATCGCCGCTGAATCCTTGCGTGCCAGTTCCGGCTACAGTGGTGATCACTCCGTTCGAGATCTTCCGCACTCGATTGTTGCCGAAGTCGGGAACATATATATTGCCCACGGGATCGGCGGCGATGCCCGCCACAGCGTAGGTGATACTCAACTGGGCGCTGATCGCCGCGCCGTTGTCGCCGCTGAAGCCTCGCGTACCGTTGCCCGCTACGGTGGTAATTATTCCGTTGGAGATTTTGCGGATTCGGTTGTTGCCACAGTCGATGACATATAGGTTACCCGCGGCGTCGAGGGTGACCCCGGAAGGGCTCAGCTGGGCGCTGGTTGCGGCGCCGTTGTCGCCGCTGAAGCCCGGCGTCCCGTTTCCCGCCACCGTAGTGATCACACCGTCCGTGACTCTTCGGACGCGGTAGGCTTGGACATCGGCGATGTAGAGGTTGCCAGCAGGATCTACCGCTACTCCGGTTGGAAAGCTCAACTGTACGGTGGATGCTGGGTTGTTGTCGCCGCTGATGCCTGACGTCGCGTTTCCCGCTACCGTTGTGATTGTTCCGTTCGAGACCTTGCGGACGTGCGAGTTCCCGATGTCGGCGATGTAAAGGTTCCCGGCGGAATCGACGGCCACGTCGACTGGTTGGGACAACTGGCCGCTAGTGGCGGGACCGCCGTCGCCGCTGAAGCCTCGTGCGCCATTTCCTACTACCGAGGTGATGACCCCGCTGGAGACCTTCCGGATACGGTTGTTCCCTGTGTCGGCGATATAGAGGTTGCCAGCAGCGTCGGCCGCGACTCCCTGGGCAAGATTCAACTGGGCGCGGGGAGCAGGGCCGTTGTCACCGCTGAAACCAAGTGCCCCCGTTCCAGCCACAGTCGTGATCACCCCATTCGAAACCTTGCGGATGCGGCTGTTAGCCACGTCGGCGACATAGAGCGCTCCGGCGGCGTCCACGGCGATGCCCCCGGGGTTGGAGAGGTGCGCGCCGCTCGCAGGGCCGTTGTCACCGCTAAAGCCTTGGATACCATTTCCCGCAACGGTGGTGATCACCCCGTTGGAAACCTTGCGGACCGTTTGGGTTCCGTAGTCAGAGATGTACAAGACGTTTGCGGAGTCCGCCGCGAGGAATTGGGGATGCACTAACTGGGCACTGGAGGCAGCGCCGTTGTCACCACTGGAGCCAGGCGTTCCAGTGCCTGCCACTGTGGTGATCACTCCGTTCGAAACTTTGCGGACACGGCTGGCAAGGATGTCCGCGATGTACAGGTTCTAGCAGAGTCTATCGCGAGACCGGTCGGATATAAGAGCCGGGCGCTGGTGGCTGGGCCGTTGTCACCGCTGAAGCCCTGCACGCCTGTGCCTGCGACGGTTGTGATCACGCCGTTCGAAACTTTGCGAACTCGATAGTTGCCGGTGTCGGCAATATAGAGGTTGCCTGTGGCGTCCACAGCCACGCACTGAGGGTCTGCCAGTTGGGCGCTCGTGGCCGGACCGTTGTCGCCTGCAAAACCAGTCGTACCGTCTCCCACCACCACGGTCAACACACCCGTGGTTGCGTCCCACCGCAGGACGGCATTGCGATCCACGAAAAAGAGGTTGCCTGTCCGATCAGCAACCACAGCCGAGGGCACGTTTTCGGCGAGGCTAGCCGAGGTCCCCTGAATGTTGATGGGCAACCCACCGCCTGCAAAGGTAGCTATGTTGTAACTTTGACCGTGCGCGAACCTAAAAGTGAACAATAGAAAGAGGACAGCAGTTTGCCGACCCATCGACTTTAGTCTCCTGGTGATCGTGTACTCAGCGCCTGATTTTAACACCTCAGTATCCTAATAATGGAATCTGAACGACTTTTCTGGCAGAGCCGGAAGGATGCCACCTTGAAAGGGGGCATGGCAGCCTGAACGGGCGCTCCACGGGCCTGGGCCACGGCTTAGTGCTTGAAGTTCATTTCGTCTTTGAAGGCTTCGAGGGAGTTGTAGACGATTGGGCAGTAGCAGGCGCGATCGATTAGCTCCCACATGCGGCTGAGGATGGAGCCGTTGCCGCGGACCACGTGGGGAAATTTCTGGCAGCTTTCGGGGCGAGCGTCGTAGACGGTGCACTCGTTGCCGTTCAGGAAGACGCAGCCGGTCTTTTTGTCGCGGTGGAGGATGAGTCCTTCTTCTTCGCTTTTCACGACGTAATCCGCCATGACGCGGGCGGGCTTGACGTGGAGATATTTGGCGAGGCGCTCGGCGTCGCGTTCAGTGACTTTGGCGGTGGCGACGCGGCAGCAGTTGGCGCACTGGAGACAATCGATCTGCTCTTCGATGCCTTCGCCGATGCGGCGCAGGATGCGGTCGGAGTGATCGAAACTCTTCATGTGTTTGCGGAAGCGTTCGTTCTCCGGGCGCTTCTTTTCGCCGAGGAGTTTGATCTGTACGAGGTCTGTGAGCATTTACAGGCGCTTGGCCACCAGGAGGGTAATGTCGTCGGCCTGCGGGGCTCCGGCGGCGAAGTCGGTGACGGCTTTGATTACGGCTTGGACGATCTGGGCAGCGGGCAGGGTGCGGTGGGCCTGTAGGACTTCGGTGAAACGCTCCTCGTCGAACTCGTCGTAGGCTGCATTATTGGCCTCGGTGACGCCGTCGCTATAGAGCACGAGCATGTCGCCGTGATCCAACTGGGCGTGCATCTCGCTGTAGGGAGCGGTGGAGAGAATTCCGAGGACGGGGCCGCCGCCCGTGAGCATTTCGGCGTCGCCATTGGCGCGCACCAGGATGGGCGGATTGTGTCCCGCGTTGGCGTAGGCGAGATCGCCCGTGACGGCGTTGAAGACGGAGAAGAAGAAGGTGATGAAGCGATTGCTGGGGCACTTCTCGCAGGTGGCCTTGTTGATGCGCGTCATGAAGTGGGCCAGATTGCCGGGATCTTCGGCGAGCACGTGAACGCGGGCCTGGAGGGCCATCATCATCAGCGAAGCCGGCATACCTTTGCCCGACACGTCGCCGAGGGCGAGGGCGACACGGCCGTCAGGATAAGTGAAGAAATCGTAGTAGTCGCCGCCGACGGTGCGGCAGGCCATGTTGAAGCCCGCGAGATCTGCGCCGGGAACTTCGGGGGCTTTTTCGGGCAGCATGCCGCCTTGAATGACGGCGGCCTGGGAGAGGTCGCGGGCCATGATGCGCTCGGCCTGTTCGACTTCGGCGAGGCGGGCGTTCTCGATGCGTATGGCGGCGACGTTGGCCATTACGGTGAGGAGGCTGAGATCGTCCTTGGTGAATTCGCGCAGCACGAAGGGCGAATCGAGATAGATGAGGCCGATGATGCGCTCCTTGGTCTGCAGGGGGGCAGCCATCATGGTGTGGACCTTTTGTTCCACGATGCTCATGCGGCCCTTGAAGGCGTCGTCGAGCTGGGCGTCGCGGACGAGGATGGAGGAGCGCTCTTTGAGGACGCGATCGCGGACGGCGGTGCTGATGCGGAAGCCATCGCCTTTGTGGGCCTTGGGGACGAGCTGGTCACCTTCGAGGATCATGAGCACGCCGCGTTGGGCGCTGACGGCCTGGATGGCGAGGTCGAGCATGACGGGGAAGAGCTCGTTGAGCGGGCGGTTGTCACTGAGCTCCTGGCCGGCGCGGATGAGGGCCTGCATGGGGGCGGAGGCTTTGGGGCCGCCGCGTTCGACGGCCATGGTTTGGTTGGAGAGGGCACCCTCGAGGCTGGTGACGACGGTGGAGGTGGTGGGGGAGCTGGTCTCGCCTTCGAAAACGACGACTCCGGCGGGGTCGGCGGCATCGGGGGCGTAGACGATGACGAGGTGGCCGGCGGTGACGCGGTCGCCGGGCTTGAGGATCAGGCGGGCCTTGAGGGCGATGTTGTTGACGAAGGTGCCGTTTTTGCTGCCGAGGTCCTGCACGGTCCACTCTTCGCCGTCGGGTTCGAAGGCGAAGTGCTGGCGGGAGAGGCCGGCGTCTTCGGGAAAGCAGAGCTCGGCGGCGCTGGAGCGTCCGATAGACAGACGGCCTCCAGTGAGCGGAACGGTTTTCATCTGACCATCCGGACACTGGATCAGAAGTTCGCGGGACATGGGGCGTTCCTCAGAAGTGACGATAAGCATTTATTATAGACGCTGGGAAGAGGGTTTCTCGCAAAGACGCACAGAAAACAAGCCTGTCCGAGCTGCGCTCGGATTGACAGGCTAAAGCCTGCCCCACCAATGCACAAAGCAGCGGGTCAGGACATGAGCTCTCGCCAGAGGGCGCGGTAGTATTTCAGGAAGCGCTCGGGCTCTTTGGATTCGGCGCACTCGCAGAGGGTCCAGCGGTCGTAGCCAGTTTTTTTCATGAGGCCGAAGAGTTCCTTATACGGGTAGGGGCCGGGCAATTCGTTGATGTGGCAACTTCTCAGCCAGGGGCGGAGGAGGTCGAAGCTGGATTTGACGCTGCCTTCGACGACGTCGGTGGGGTTGGAATTCCAGCACAGGCCGACGTTTTTGTGGTTGGTGGCGCGCATGATTTCGGCGGCGGCAGCGGGTATCTGGGTTTCGCCGCCGTGAACCTCGAGCCAGATTTCGACGCCGTGCACGTAGCCGTGCTCGCCGACTTCGCGGAGCCCTGCGGCGATGTTCTGAATGGTGGTCTCGCGGGGCACACCCTTGGCCAGACCATTGGGCCGGACCTTGACTCCGAGGGCGCCGGTGTCGTGCGCCAGGCTGATGAACTGCTTGGCGATGTCGATCTGCTTTTTGCGTTCGGCCGGGTCGTTGGACTGGAACTCGCAGGTGCTGCCGAAGCTGAGGAGGCGCACCTTGCTGTGCTCGAAGCGGTCTTTCACGTTGAGGCGCTCGGCGTCCGAGAGCGAGGGTTCGACGCCGTGTTTGTGTCCGGTGCGAAGTTCGACGGCGTCGAAGCCGGTGGTTTCGAGGGTCCGGATGACGGTTTCCAGATCCATATTGGCGAGGACGTTGTAGGTGACGGCTCCGAGCAGCATGGGGTTATTTTAGCGCTGTCAGGGGAGGGCGTCGATCAGGCGGTCGATATCGGCGGGACTGATGTAGAAATGGGGAGAGGTGCGGACCCAGCCGGCGCGGGCGGCGGTGATGATGTTCTGGCGGCGTAGGAGGCGGACGGTTTCGGGGGCGTCGGTTCCGGGCTTGCGGAAGGACACGATTCCGGCACCGTTTTGGGGTGTGCGTTGGATGAGGAGTTCGTAGCCTTTGGCCTGGACACCGGCGGCAATGCGGTCGCCGAGGTTTTGGACAACCGGGGCTATTTCTCCTTGCCCGACTTCAAGTAAGAATTCAATTGATGCTTTTAAACCAAAGCATCCAATGGTGTTTAGAGTTCCGCACTCGTAGCGTCCGGCGTCCGGCCGGAGGGCCATGTCGCGAGAGGCGTAGTCGTTGTAGCTGGCGACGTTGGTCCAGCCGAATTCGACGGGTTCGACGCGGTCCTGAAGGGCCTGATTTATGTAGAAGATGGCGCAGCCTTCGGGGCCCAGCATCCACTTATGGCCGTCGGCGGCGAGGGCGTCGATGTGGCAAGTGCGGACGTCGAGGGGAAAAGCGCCCATGCCTTGAATGGCATCCACGAAATAAATGCAGTGGTTACGCTGGCAAATCTCACCAATCTCTTGAATGGGCGCGCGGTAGCCGCTGAGGAACTGCACGAAGCTGATGGCGAGGAGTCGGGCGCCGATGCAGGCCTGGTCGATTTTCTCCAGGGAATCGTAGACGGAGAGCCATGTTACTTCGATCCCCTTTGCTTCCAGGCGCTTCCATGGGTACATGTTGGCAGGAAACTCTTCAAGGAAGGCGACGATGCGGTCGCCGGGCTGCCAATCCAGGCCCATGGCGAGAGTGGCGATGCCTTCGGAGGTATTTTTGAGGAGTGCGATCTCGCTAGCGTCGGCGTGAATGAGGCGGGCGGCGGCGGCGCGGAGCCCGTCGTAGACGGCGAGCCATTGGTCGTAGTGGAGGCTGCCGTAGTGGAGAGAGTCTTCGGCGAGGTGCTTGAGGGCATCGGCGCAGGGCTGTGGCAGCGGCGCGACGGCCGCGTGGTTCAAATAGGTCAGGTTGCGGCGGACCGGGAAGTGTTCGGCATAGCGCTGCCAGAGTGGGAGTTCCGCTACCGAACCTTTTACGATTTCACTACTCATTCTCTCTACAATACGTTAATAATGGCTTAAGGAGTAGGCGATGAGATTCCGGTGCGCACCGATCTGCCTGCTGGGTGTGGCTGTCGGCATAGTGTCCGCGCAGGATGCGAGTCGAAACAAGAAGGACGATCCGGGCCAGATCGGCAATCGCGATGTGGGCAAGGGCGTCAACCTTTACTCGCTGGAAAAAGAGATCGCGCTGGGCAAGCAGCTGGCGGAGGAAGTCCGGCGGCAGGCCAAGGTGGTGGACGACCCGCTAATTTCGGAATACATCAACCGCATCGGGCAGAACCTGGTGCGCAACTCCGACGCCAAGGTACCGTTCACGTTCCAGGTGATTGAAGGCAGTTCACCGAACGCGTTCGCGCTGCCGGGCGGGTACGTGTTCGTGTACACGGCGCTGATCAAGATCGCTGATGAAGAGGACGAACTGGCGGCGGCGATGGCCCACGAAATCGCACACGTGGCGGCGCGGCACATGACGAAGCAGGCGACGAAATCGGAGATCGTGGGCGTGGCCGGGAGCGCCGCGGGAGTGATTCTGGGGGGCGGACTGGGAGGCGTGGCGATCCGGCAGGGTGCCAACGTAGGAATTCCGGCGGCGTTCCTGCACTTCACGCGGAAAGACGAGTCGGAGGCCGATTACCTGGGCGTGCAATATATGTACGCGGCGGGGTACGACCCGAACGGTGCGATCAGTATTTTCGAGAAGCTGGAGTCGTTGGAGCGGAAGCAGCCGGGGACAGTGGCGCGGATCTTTTCGACGCACCCGATGGACGCCACTCGGATCGAGAAGACGGAGGAGGAGATCGGCCGGATCCTGCCGTCGAAGACGGAATACGTGGTCAACACGTCGGAGTACACGGGGATTCGGGAGCGGCTGATCACGCAGGAAGGGCGGAAGAAGGCGGCGGAGGACGGGCGTCCGCAACTGCGTACGCGGCAGGAGGATCAGGATCGGCCGACGGTGCGGCGGCGGGATCTGATCGAGTAGGGGGGCGAGGGTTTGACAGACGACAAAAGGCGATCGTCTGTCCCACGCGACTTGTCACGGCAGCAGGTAGCGGGTCAGAATTTCTTTCAACTCCTTCAAGACGGCCTGCCGCGCCTCCGGCGTTTCCTGTTTATATGCGAAGGCAATCACGCGGTCGCCCGCCTCAGCCGCAATACGGATTTTCAACTGCAATTTCTTGCCTGGCTTCCAGCCGCACTTCTTGACCAGGAGGTCGCTCAGAATCCCGCCTGGTCCGGTTTGGGGATCCGACTGGCTTTCGCGGGTCCATTCGCTGATGTGGCCGCCCAGAGACAACTCGCGGAAATGCGGACGGCTCTCCAGAAAATCCACGTAGGCGTCGAGCACGCGCCCCAACGACTTTCGGGGGGAGAAGATTAGCTGGCGCGCGCTGAACGCACGCTCGATTTCGGCGCGGAAAGCATCCAGTTCGCGCACGGCGATGGCGTCGAAGATCTCCTGCTTGTCCGAGTAGAACCGGTAGAGCGCTCCGACGGAAATTCCCGCCTGTTCGGCAATCCGGCTGGTGGTGATCTGTTCGAACGGGATACGGCCGAGCAGCGAGGATGCCGCGTCGAGAATCTCCTCGACGGTCTTGTTGCTGCGCGCCTGGAGCGGCGATCTTCGATTGGCTGAAACTGTCATTCGCGTGGTCAAACGCGAATGCGATTCGCATTCGCGTCCTCTTATCCAGTATTATAAGGTTTATGCCTGTTCCCGCGTCGCAGATGTGGACCGTCGCGAGTTACGTGCTCAAGCAGAAGCTGAAGGGGCGAAAGCGCTATCCGCTGGTGCTCATGCTGGAGCCGCTTTATCGCTGCAACCTGGCGTGCGCAGGCTGCGGAAAGATTCAGTATCCCGGTCATATTCTCAAGCGCGAGCTCACGCCCGAGGAGTGCTTCCGCGCGGTGGACGAGTGCGGCGTGCCGACGGTCGCGATTCCGGGCGGGGAACCGCTGATGCACCCGCGAATCGACGAGATCGTCCGCGGCCTGGTGGCCCGGAAGAAGTACGTCTACATGTGCACGAACGCCCTGCTGCTCAAGGAGAAGCTGCACCTTTTCCAGCCGAGCAAGTACCTCACTTTTTCGGTCCACATGGATGGCGAGAAAGAGCATCACGATCTGTCGGTATGCAAGGAGGGCGGGTATGAAATCGCGCTCGACGCCATTCGCGAAGCGGTCAAGGCAGGCTTCCGGGTGACCACGAATACTACCGTGTTCGAAGGCGTTGAGAGCAAGTCGGTGCGGAAGTTTTTCACTGAGATGATGGAGGCCGGCGTGGAGGGCATGATGATCTCGCCCGGTTACTCCTACGACAAGGCGCCAGACCAGCAGCATTTTACGGGACGCGAGGGAAATCAATCGATGTTCCGCAAAATCCTGTCGAACCGGGATTCGCGCTGGCAATTCAATATGTCTCCGCTGTTCCTCGAATTCCTCATGGGGAAACGCAACCTGCAGTGCACACCGTGGGGCATGCCGGCTTACAGCATCTTCGGGTGGCAGAAGCCCTGCTACCTGCTGCAGGACGGGTACACGGATACGTTCGAGGAACTTTTGGAATCCACCGACTGGCCGAAGTACGGCTACGAATCGGGCAATCCAAAGTGCGCCAATTGCATGCTGCATTCCGGCTACGAAGCGTCCGCGGTGGATTACACGTTCTCGTTCAAGGGCGTTTTCGCCACGGTTCGCGCCATGCTGTTCTCGCACTATCGCGATGCGGAGGCGTTGAGCCAGATCGAAGCCGAGAAGCCGGCGGTACCCCTGGTGCAGATCGCAGCGGCCGGCTCGCGGACCACGCTGAAAGGCACCGATGTCGGGGCTGCGGACAAGTTGGCCGACGGCATCGAGCAAGCGTTCGACTATCGAGGCGATGTCACTGTGACGCTTCGTACCGGGGAGCAACTGGAAGGCTACATCTTCGATCGCGACTGGGCCGCGTCGACGATGCGTGTCATGAATAAGGCCGGCCAGAGGGTCACCGTCAGGTACGCCGACGTCGGCCAGCTTTCCTTTACGGGCCGCGACATGGCGGACGGACGTAGCTGGGAGGCCTGGGTCAAAAAGTACGCGGAGCGCAAGGCGGCGGGCGAGAAGAACATCGAACTGGTGCCTGAGATGCTGGACTAATTAGCGTAGCCTTGTAGTCGCATTGCCGCCAGAGTATCATGAGGTCGGCGGATTGTCCTCGGGACCGGCGACACGACGTGCCGGCAAGCCGCAAAGACCATCCTGTGCACCCGAAAAATCGGGATCCAGCTTAACCGCAAACTGTCGGAGGAGCGAAACATGGGTTCCCCGCGATCCAGTCGTCTGTACCGTGCCCCGGCGGAGCAGCCAAAGGCGAGCCCGCCAAAATCCAGTTCATCCGTACCCTTCATTACTCCCCGCGGCGCAACGTTTGCCGCAAGGAAGGTGGCCGAGGTGTTCGCCCTGGCGGGCATACAGGTCGGCGGACGCCGCCCCTGGGACCTCCAGGTTCGCGACGAGCGCTTCTATGCAAGATTGCTTGCCGGCGGCGACCTGGCGGCGGGCGAATCCTACATGGATGGCTGGTGGGACGCGGAGGCTTTGGACGAGCTGTGCACCAGGGTCCATAGCGCCAATCTGCCGGCGCGGGTGAGCGGGTGGAAGGCGCGCTGGCTGGCACTGGAAGGTCATATTTTCAACCGGCAGCGGAGGTCGCACGCCGCCGAAGTCGCCCAGGTACACTACGACCGGGGAAATGACATCTACCAGGCGATGCTGGACCGCCGCATGCAGTACACCTGCGGTTATTGGAAAGACGCCACTACGCTGGATCAGGCGCAGGAAAACAAACTCCACCTGATTTGCCGCAAGCTGCAACTCCAGCGGGGGATGAGCGTCCTCGAGCTTGGAGGTGGTTTCGGAGGACTGGCGCATTTCATGGCCTCCGAATATGGCTGCCGCGTCGTGACTTACAACATTTCGGCGGCGCAGGTGGCCTACGGGCGCGAATTGTGCAAGGGCCTGCCGGTGTGGTTCGAGCAGAAGGATTACCGCGAGGCTTCGCACGAGAAACAGACTTTCGACCGTGTGGTTTCGGTGGGACTCTGCGAACATATCGGCCAGAAGAATTATCGCGGGTTCCTGGAACTGGTGCACCGCAGTTTGAGCCCCGGCGGACTGTTCCTGCTACATACGATCGGCGGCAACGCGTCCTATACGTGCACGGATGCCTGGATCGACAAGTACATCTTCCCGAACGGCATGACCCCCTCGGTGGCTCAACTGGGCAAAGCGATGGAAGGCCTCTGGGTGGTGGAAGACTGGCACAATTTCGGTCCGGATTACGACAAGACGCTGATAGCGTGGTGGCACAGGTTCGACCGTGCGTGGCCTTCGCTACAGGCAAAGTACGGCGAGCGATTCTATCGGATGTGGAAGTATTACCTGCTGGGATGCGCGGGCGGATTTCGTGCGCGCAGGCTGCAGCTTTGGCAGCTTGTCTTATCGATGGGCGACGTTCCATCCTACACGCCCGTCAGGTAACGGGGACTGACGATGGAACGCAGCGCGGAGCGCGAAGCGTCGTATCAGTCCAGGTCAGCCGCACTGGCTGAAGGGCTTCAGGCAGCGCGGCGCGGCGGTCTTCCGGCCGGCCTTAGGAAATCCACCTCCAATCTATTCCGACACCGCCAGCCTGCCGCCCGGCACTGGCTGGACGTGCGCTCATTCGATCACGTGCTGCGCATCGATGCGGAGCACAGGATCGCGGAAGTTGAGGGGATGATCACTTACGAAACGCTGGTGGATGAGACGCTGCGCTATGGTTTGCTCCCCGCGGTGGTGCCCCAACTGAAGACCATCACACTGGGAGGCGCGGTCAGCGGGTTGGGCATCGAGTCATCTTCGTTCAAGTACGGCCTGGTGCATGAGACCGCCGAAGCCATGGAGATCCTGACGGGAACCGGCGAGATTGTGGCCTGTTCCGCGTGCCGGAAGCCGGATCTGTTCTTCGGATTTCCCAACTCTTACGGTACTCTGGGGTACGCCCTGCGTCTTACGATCCGTCTGGTCCCCGCGCAGCCTTACGTCTACCTTACGCACACGAGGTTTGCAGCGCCGGACGACTTCTTCGAACGCCTTGCTGAACTCTGCGACCAGGCATCCGATGACTTTCTAGACGCGACGATTTTCGGCAGGGACGAAATGTATGTCACGCAGGCTGTGTTCGGCGCCAGTGCGCCCCAGGCGAGCGACTACACTTACATGGATATCTACTACCGGTCCATTCAGCGCAAGCAGCACGATTGGCTGACGGCCAAAGGCTATATCTGGCGCTGGGATACGGATTGGTTCTGGTGTTCGAAGCACTTTGGCGTGCAGAACCCGGCCATACGGCTTTTTGCCAGGCCGGCGCTGAACTCGCGGACCTATCAGCGTGTGATGCGGTTGTCGCAGAAGCTGCTGCCGGCTTCCGCCGGTCTGGAGAGCGTGATTCAGGACGTCGATATTCCGATGGCGCGGGCCCCGGAATTCTGCGAGTTTCTGCTGCGGGAGATCGGGATCTCACCGGTGTGGGTATGTCCATTCAGGAACTCGGACCGGACATATGATTTGTGCCCGCTTCCTGCGAATCAACTCTACGTGAACTTTGGATTCTGGGATACGGTCCCGACCACGCGCGAGGCGGGATATTACAACCGGAAGATTGAGCAGAAGATCGGGGAACTCGGCGGTGCGAAGGGACTATACTCGGCGTCTTACTATGATCGACAGACGTTTTGGAGTATTTACGATAAGGTTCGCTACGACCAACTTAAGACGACTTATGATCCCGACGCGGTCTTCCCGGACCTTTATGCCAAGTGTGTGGAACGTAAGTAAGGAGGCGGCGCGCCGCGGCTAGTAAAATGGATGTCGATGCTCCAGGACATCCGGATCGGTTTCCGGTTCTTTCGCCGCGCCCCCGCTTCAACCACAATCGCCGTGCTGTCGATCGCGCTCAGCGTCGGCGCGACGGCGGTAGTGTTTGCGGGGATTAAATCGGTGTTGATCGATGCGCTGCCGTACGCGCATCCCGAGCAACTCGTGCTGGTGCGCAGTGAGTATCCGCGCATGCAGGAACAGTCCAGCGGGGACTGGGTGTTTTGGAACGACGCGCAGGAGATTATTCGCCGGACGCGCACGTTGGAATCCGTCGGAATCTATCGCAACGCGGTTTTCGATCTTGCCGGCGAGGTCAATTCTCCGCCGGAGGCGCTCTACGGTTTGATGGTCACGGCGAGCCTGTTCCCGACGCTCGGCGTCTCGCCCATGCGTGGGCGCAATATCCTGCCGGAAGAAGACCAGCCCGGCCATTCCGACGCGATGATTTTGAGCTACGGCCTGTGGGTTCGCCGGTTCCATGCGGACCCGGGCGTGGTGGGCCGGACCGTCCTGGTGAGCGGCCACGATTGCCTGGTAATTGGCGTGATGGCGCCCGGCTTCAACTTCCCGCTGCGCCGCGCTGCCGTTCACACGCCCTCGCCTTACGTCGAGTTCTGGACCCAGCTATCCGCGCATCCCGGCGCCCGTTCGGGCGCACAAGGCGTGGTGGCGCGACTGCGTCCCGGGGTCTCGTTGTCGCAGGCGCGCCAGGATATCGGTTCGATCGGCGACGCGCTAGCGAGAGAATTCCCGGCGAGCAACCGCGATCACGTGCTGCGTTTGAATTTCCTGCGCGATCGAATGTTGGGCGGCGCCAGGAACGGCCTACTCATGTTGATGGCCGCGGCCCTGCTGTTCATGCTGATCGGCTGCTCGAATGTGGCCAACCTGCTGCTGGCGCGCGGGCTGTCACGGCGGCGGGAAATCGCCGTGAGGCTGGCGATCGGCGCGGTAGGCGGGCGCCTTGTCCGGCAGCTGCTTACGGAGAGCTGCGTGTTGGCCATGGCCGGCGGTCTTGGCGGTTATGTGCTTACGGCAGCGGCGTGGAGGATACTGCCGGCGGTGGCGCCGGTGAGCATTCCCCGGCTGGCCGCCGCGCGAGCGGATGCTTCCGTTTTTGGTTTTGCCCTTGCGCTGGCGGTGATCAACGGCATTCTGTTCGGCATGGCGCCGGCGCTGCGGCTGGCTTGGGGGCAGCCGGCCGCACTGAGCGGTCTCGGTTTGCGCGGTGCCGCTACTGGGGGCCGCGACCGCATGCGTTCCGCGCTGGTCGTGGCGGAGGTCGCGCTCTCCGTGGTGCTGATCGTGGTTGGCGGGCAATTGCTGGGAAATTTCCTGAGGTTGGTGGCCATCGACCCCGGTTTTCAGGCGGATCGCGTGCTGGCGTCGGTTGTGCTGCCGGCTGTGCGATATAACGATCCGGAACAGCGAGCGTTGTTTTACCGGCGGATTCTGGATTCGGTTCGAGCGCTGCCCGGTGTTCAGGGCGCCGGAACGGTGGACGCGCTGCCCTTTAGCGGGGAGAACCACGGCGGATTCGTTAGCGAAGCGAGGGCGGGGCCGGGAAGGTGCTGACGGCGGAGATCGACGTCGCCGGCGGGGAGTACCTGCAGACCATGGGTCTTCACCTGGTGGAGGGCCGATGGTTCCGCGAAGAAGAAATGAATCCGGCCAACGATGCCGCGATCGTGAACACGCTGGTGGCCGGCCGATTGTGGCCGGGAGGGAGCGCCCTGGGACAGCGAATCTGCGTCTATTGCACACCGGAAGACCCGCGCAATTGGAAGCGGGTGGTCGGCGTTGTCTCAAGCGCCAGCCATGCGGCTCTGGGCGAACCGGAGAAGGGTGACGTTTACCTGGCTGCGGGGGCCATGCAGAAATCGGTATTCGTGGTGCTGAGAACGGATCGGCCTCCGGGAGAAATGGAACGAGCCGTGCGGCGTGCGATCGCCGCAATCGATTCCAACCAGCCGGTATTCCTCAGCGTGTCGATGCGCGACCTGGTTGCGGACTCCGTGGCGGACCGCCGTTTCATCATGATGTTGCTCGGCATCATGGGTTGCCTCGCGCTCGCGATATCGGCGGCCGGCATTTACGGCGTCATTTCGTACACGATTTCGCGCCGCACGCAGGAGATGGGCATTCGCATGGCGGTAGGGGCGACTCCGCACAACGTGTTCTTCCTGATCTTCGGACAGGGATTCCTCACGGTCGCGATTGGGCTGGCAGTGGGGATGGGCGGGGCATTGGTTAGCATGCGGTCGTTGCGCAATGTGGTGGTAGGGCTTGAATCCGGTCACGCCGCCGACATTTGGATGGCGGCCGGTCTGGCAACTGTCGCCGCCGGAATCGCGTGCTGGATTCCAGCGCGGCGTGCCACCCGGACGGACCCGATTTCCGCGCTGCGGCAGGAGTGACGCCTTTTCACCTCGTACTGCGGTTACGATCTCATCCGCTTCGCTGCCATCTTTCTGAACAACCAGAGAATCGCCGACGCGGCGATCAGTAGAGGCAATGTGCCGGGTTCCGGGACCGCACTCCCCTGCACGGAGATCGTCACATCCGGCCTGGCTTCCGTGAAAATATCGAACGTGGTCAAGCTCGATGGCAAGGTCACTTGTTGAAAGATCAGGTCGTTGATGGTGAGATCCACCTCGGTGACCGTGTCGCCTAAAAAGTCCGGGCCGCCGCCGTTCGGGAATGCCGCGGACACCGGAAAACCGATGCCGCCGTTCAGGTTCGAAAATTGCGAGAAGCTCCACTCGTTGTCAATACCATCGGTCAACGTCGCTGCGATACCTGGAAAGTCTGGATCGGAGACAGCGGTGATCTTGAAGGTCGTGCCGATATCGGCCGGAGTCACCACCTGGTCGAGCAGTACATAACAGGAGGGCGGGGAAGATATCCAGCAAACACTTCCGCCCGCATCGGAGAGCGCAAAGCGCAGGTTAAGCTCCGGACTCAGCACGCCCTCTCCGATCACCAGACTCCAACCTGTGACGTTCACGGAGCCGAGCACGCCCGCCATGGATGTCCCTGAGAAGACCAGTAGGACAAGACCCAAACACAATATACGGATTTGCATTTGAGATATTATCGCCTTCTTGCCTGTTATTAGCGGAAGGGAAAATTTCCCTTCGAGGGTTAGTACTTCTATTACTCGCAAGGCCAGGCTATTCGAACAAATCGGGCTCTTCGCGGGCGATCTTATTCCAGAAGGGCTGGAACTGGAACCAGCCGCCATATTCGTTGCCCACCTGATTGCGCGCCGTGATCGCGTGCTCGTGGGCGATCCTGATCGGCTTCCCCGCGGCCTCCGCCAATAGCTGCGCCTGGCAACTGCGATCCATCGTGATGAACCACCAGACCGCCTCGTCGATGGTTCGCCCCACGGTCAGCAGTCCGTGATTGCGCAGGATGACGGCTTTGCGATTACCCAGCGTTTGTGCGATGCGGTCGCCTTCCGAGGTCTCGTACACCACGCCGGTATAATCGTCGAACAGCGCGTGATCTTCGTAGAATGCGCACGCGTCCTGGGTAATCGGATCGAGCAGGCGGCCCAGCGAGGACCAGGCTTTGCCGTACATCGAGTGTGCGTGTGCCGCCGCCACCGCGCCTGGACGCGCCGCGTGGACTCGCGAATGAATGGCAAACGCGGCGGTGTTCACCGGGTAGTTGCCTTGTATCACCTCGCCTTTGTCGTCCACAAGGATCAGGTCCGATACGCGGATCTGCCCGAAGTGGACGCCGAACGGGTTGACCCAGAACCACTCCGGATTCTCGGGATCGCGCGCCGTGATGTGGCCTGCAACTCCTTCGTCATAGCCGAACCGCGCGAAGAGGCGGAATGCCGCTGCCAGGCGCTCCTGGCGGTGCCGGCGCTCTTCGGCGATGGTCTCGAAGACCGGGGGTGCCGGAACATTTTTGGCTCTTCCTGGTGCTTCCGTCGTCGGGGTCATGCAATTCCCTCCTCACTACTCCTGCGGGTGATGATATATTGTTCGCCCCGCCCGGGTCAATCGCATGATGGCCCCGCGTGATCCCTCCTGCCGATTTCACCGGCGCGGCCACGCTTCGCGCCGGGCCTTGTAGATCTGCTTTTTCTTGGGACCGCGCCCGCTTCCGGCGGTTTTCTCACTGTCGTCCGTTTGTACGGCGGCGCTTGCGGTGGCTGCCCCTGCGGCGGCGACCTTGTTATTCCCGCGCGACCGCTTCGGCTCAGCTACGGGGCGGGCTTTCCTGATGGGGGCAGGCGCATCCTGGCGCCGCCGTTCGTCCGAGCGCCCGAAGAGAGTCTGGAGAGCACTCCGCAACTTGATTAGAACACCGCCGACGGCGGCCTGAACCGTAGCCGCCGCATTGCTGACCGTGAGAGGCCGGTGACCGGCGGGACGGGCTTCCACCAGACAACGCTTATCGTGTGTACCGAATTTGTGGGCATTGACATCGCTGAGATGAAACTCCACGCGAGTGAGCTTGCCGGCAAACCTTTTCAGCGCGCGCTTCGCTTCGCCTTCGATAAAGCCGGTGACCCTGCTGTCTACCGTGATGTTCTTGTCACTGTTAATTTGAATCCGCACGTCCAGATTGATTCCCGGGCACGGCGCCGGATCTTTTTTTGCCCGTGGTGTGACCGTTATGCGGGAATGGAACCCGGCGCGAGGACCGCGTCTTCGTTCCGGCCTGGCGCGCGCCGCGGCAGCCATCGCAGGATCTTCGGCAATGCTGCCTCCGCGGCCTCTTGTCCCGCCCGCAACAGTGCCGGACCGGAACCGAAGCCGTCCCATCCAATGGTCCGGACATCGGGCGTAATTACCAGGTTGCTGACAGAGCGCCAGCCATCCTCAGTGCGCTCGTGCATGATCTGGAAACAGCGATTTACTACTTCGAACACGTGGCGCGGCGGCGGCGCTTCCGATTGCGCCGGCAGGAAGACGGAGATTACGTGCGTGGCGCCAAGCTGGCGGGCCAGCAGTGCGGGAATCTCCATGGTGATGGCGCCATCCACCAGCAGGCGGTTGTCGTAGTGCACCGGGAGGAACAGCCCCGGGTACGCGCAACTGGCGCGGATGGGTAGAAAAACATCACCCTGGTCGCGGAATGTCACAGGCTCTCCGGCGCAGAGGTCGGTGGCGAGCACTCCCAGCGGAATGCGCATTTCTTCGAAGGTATAGCACTTGAGCAGGCGCTCCAGGAACCTCTTCATGCGCTCGGTGGCCAGGAAGCCCATGCGGCAGAGCGTCCAACTGCCCACATCGCCGAAGCGCATGTTGCAGCCCACCTGGGAGATTTCCGCGGGTGTCGCGCCACTGGCATACGCCGCTGCCACGATGGAACCGGCGCTCACGCCGGTGATGCAGTGAATGGGAATCTGGTTTTTTTCGAAGACCTCAAGCACGCCCGCGTGGGCGATGCCCCGGGCGAAACCACCGCCTAGCGCCAAACCGATCCGTGGCGCAGTTCGTGAAATGCCCCGCAGCGTGGAGAAAACGGCGCCCGCAGCCTGGCGTACCGCTCGCATGTCCCCCTCCTTGCCATTCGCGGAAAACCTCGCATGAATGGACCTGCTGCTATGGGGACGAGCAATTTCGCTGCCAAGTTCCAATCTTCGCTTAAGTTTTGGCGCTACTGCCCGGGCGGGGGTGGCTGAACGGGCTTGGGCGGCGTTGCCGATGCCGTCTCGCGCTTTGGACCCAGTCCCAATGCAATCAGCGAGAGCGAATTGATCTTGCCGGTGGATTCCAGATTCTGCTCCGACTGAAACTTCTTCAGCGCATCCGATGACGTCTGGTTCCAGTTTCCCGTAGCGTCTTCCGGATTTAGAAAACCTTTGGATGCCAGGGCGCCCTGAATCTCGCGGTAACGGTCCGGCGAAGGGGTCATCTGCCGGTTGCGCCACGTGACGCGCTTGACGGGAGTCTTCTTGCCATGCGAGGACGCGCTTCTGGTGGCGGTGGTCCCGGTTTTGCGTGCGGACGCTGTGGCGGCGCCCTTTTTGGCGGTACCGGTGCCCTTCTTGCTCGACGACGTCGCTGCGGACTTCCTGGCTGGCGCTCCTTTTTTCTTCGTCGCCGTCTTCGTTGCCGCCTTTTTGGGCGGCGTCTTTTCCTGGGCAGCCAGCGCGCCGTGTGCGTTCCACGCAAGCGCAATCATCACCGCCATGGCGGCGCAACTCAGGATATTTCTCATCGGGTACTTTGGCTATTTTAACAATTTCGACACAAAAAAGGGCGGCCGGAACTAAGTCCGGCCGCCCAGTCTCCAGGATGGTCGATCCACTTACCTGCCGTTGCTCGGCAGGGTACCCGCGGCGAAGCGGGGCGACCAATCGTTATTGCGGCCTTTACTCAGCACGCGGAACTGCACGGCATCGCCCGGTTTCAGCGAGCTGCTGAATTTCGCGATGTCTTCCGTGGTGTTCACAGGCTGCCGGTTGACCGAAACGATCACGTCGCCGGGCAGGAGGCCAATGTCGTCGGAGAAGGAACCCGGCTCCACCGACATCACCTGCACGCCGCCCTTCTGCTTGATACCCAGGCGATCGGCCTGCTGCTCCGTCAGGTTCTGGATCTGCATGCCGAATTTCACCGTGGTCGGCTCGCTCTTGACGGAATCCTCGCTGCCGTTGCCGTACTGTTCGGGGAAGATCTGCGCCAGGTCGGCCACCACGACTTTCAGGTCATGATGCCTGCCCTCGCGTTCCACCGTGATGTTCAGAGACGAGCCCAGCGGCGTTGAGGTCACCGTGCCGATCAGCTGGTTGCCATCCTGTACCGGCTTGCCGTTGATGGCGGTGATCACATCGCCTTCCTTCATACCGGCCTTCTCGCTGGGGCCGCCAGGGGTTACCTGGACCACGAACACGCCTTCTTTGACGCCGGCTACCTTCAGGTTGGCCCGCGCCTGGTCGGTGTCACTCGGCGTGAAGCGTATGCCGATGGAGCCGCGTGTCACCTTGCCATTCTTGATGATGTCGTTGTACACCTGAGCCGCGGTGTTCACCGGCAAGGCGAACCCGATGCCCTGGTATCCGCCATTGCGCGTGGCGATCGCCGTATTGATACCGATTACTTCGCCGCGGATGTTCAACAGCGGTCCGCCGCTATTGCCCGGATTGATTGCAGCATCCGTCTGCAGGAAATGCTGGAACTGCATGGAGGGATCCACATCGCGCTCTTTGGCGCTGATGATGCCCGCCGTCACGGTAGCCTGATAGCCGAATGGCGAACCGATGGCGATCGCCCAATCGCCCACCTGCACGGCGTCGGAATTACCCATCTTCGCCACGGTGAGATCTTTCTTGCCTTCCACGCGGATCACCGCAAGGTCGGTCGCCGCATCCACACCGACTACCTTGGCATCGTATTCCACCGGATCGTGGGTGAACTTCACGCGGATGCGATCCGCCTTATCGACTACGTGGTTGTTGGTCAAAATGTAGCCGGCACGGTCAACCACAACGCCGGAACCCAGTGCCTGGCCCTTGCGCTGCGGCATTTCGGGACCACCGCCGTTGCCGAAGAAGCGATAGATAAAGTCGTCCATGCTGCCGCTGTCCTGGTCCTCGTCCGGGTTGGGGACGACCTGCCGGCGCCCGTTACCGCGCGAGCGAGTCGGCGCTTTGGGCAGGTACTCGGTGGAAATGTTGACCACCGACGGCTCTACCTGTTTAGCAAGCTGGCTGAACGAGTTCGACAGTTCCACGGGATTGGGAATCACCAGCGGGGTTGCTCCCGGCGCCGCCTGGCTTTCAGATTTGGCCGCCTTGACGCCCTGGCTGACCAGCGTCCCGATGACAATGCCAACACTTAACGTGAACAGAATCAAGGTGAACGAAAGTACCTTCTGTGTGCGTAATCTGTCAAAAAGGTTCATGGATCCTTGTTACTCCTCTGTGTCGCCGCCGGCGAGGCCCTCGCCAGTCAGCAACTTCTCATGATTCATAGATGTTGCCGCGGATTGAACGGTTTCACCTCTACGAGTAACACCCCGCTCAAGATGAGAACCGCACCCGCCGCGGCGCGCGCCGACAGGCCTTCGCCTGCGATGCAATACGATGTAATCCAGGCCACAACCGGCTCGAGCGCGTAGATTAAAGCGGTACGCGTCGAGGTGGTGTAGTGCTGAGCCCACGCCTGGATGGTGAACGCCAGAGCGGTACACAACAGCCCCGTTATCAGTATCGCCCAGACTACCAGCGGCTGCCACTCGATCCGGGGTGTTTCCACCCACCAGACCAGGGTCAGGGCCGCCAAAGCAGCCGCGCCGACCTGGGTAATGCTCAAGATTTCATACCCGATCACTTCGACAAAATGACCGGTCGCCACAATGTGGGCGGCAAATGCAACAGCTCCCCCGAACGTCAGCAGGTCGCCGCGGCCGATGGAACCGATTGGGCCTTCCAACGTCATGAGTCCCATCCCGAGCGTGGCCACCAGCACCCCGACCACTTCGGAAATCCGCGGCTTGATGCTATAGACGAGCGCTCCCAGCAAAGGTACCATCACCGTTGCCAGGCCGGTCAAGAATGCCGATTTCGGCGGAGTCGTGGTTTGCAGGCCCACCGTCTGAAGCAGGTATCCGGCGAACAGAAAGATGCCGATCATCCCGCCGGCGGCCAGCTTTTTCGCGGTCACGCGCGGCGCCTTTGGACTCCGCCCCAGCCACGCGCCGCGAAACAGTGCCAGCAGCGCCACCGTCGCCAGCGAAAACCGGAGAGCCAGAAACAGCACCGGAGAGATTTCGTTCAGAGCCGATTTGACCAGGACGAAGGTCGTGCCCCAGAGGACGGCGTTGAACAGCAACGCCAGGTCCGCGTTCCGGCGATTCACTCGCCCTTGCCCCCCGCGGTGCGCATGAGCATCAGCAGGGTAAGCAGGATGCGTTTCAGGCCAAGATCCCGGCCGTCGGGACTGAACCATTCCCCGGAAGTGTGCGCGCCGCCGCCTAGCCCGCCCGCCCCGATGGCGATCGCGGGAATGCCCATGGAAAGCGGAAGGTTGGCGTCCGTGGACGAGCAGTCCAGGTGCGACCGTATGCCCAGGTGAGCGTCCACCGCGCGCACATATTGCAGTATGGGCGCCTGTTCCGGCAGTACGGCCGCCGGCCGCGAGCCGATCTCGCGCGTCTTCACCGTCACGCGTCCGCCCGTTTGCCTTTGATTTTCCAGGTCGCGCGCCCGCTCTACTGCGCTGGTCAGCACGCCCACCAGTTGCTCCATACGGGCGTTGCTCTCCGAGCGGATGTCCACCTTGCAGCGCGCCGCCTGGGCGATGGCATTGACCCCGCTGCCGCCTTCGATCAGCCCTACATTGACCGACGATTTCGGCCCGGAATCGAGCCGCGTTTCGGCGAACAGCGCCACTGCCCGGCAGAGCGCGTGTACCGGATTACCCACGCCGAAATCGCTCCAGCTATGCCCGCCCGGACCGCTGAACGTGACTTCAAAACGGCGACTGCCCAGCGCGCGCGTGGTGATGTGGTCCGTGTTGGCGCCATCCACAATCACGTAGGCCTTGATCTGCTTGGCCAGCGGAGACTGGTTGACGAGGTGGCGCATGCCCAGCAGGTTGCCCTCGCCCTCTTCGCCTACGTTAGCCACCAGCAGCAGCCCGGTTTCGGACTCCGGCAGCTTGCCCGAGCCCTTCCACGCCTTGGCGATGGCCAGCAGGGCGGCCAGCCCGGCACCGTTGTCCGAAACCCCGGGACCGTGCAGCCGCCCTTCGGCGTCCAGCGAGATGTCCTCTCTGGTTCGCGGCGCCAGCACCGTATCCAGGTGCGCCGTCAGCGCCACGTACGGCGGTTGGCCGAATGCCGTGACGACATTTCCGGCGCGATCGATGGAGGCGTCGCAGCCATAGGAGCGCAACTGCTCCAAAAACCACGCCGCGCGTTCCTGTTCCAGAAAGGTAGGCGCGGGCACGCGGCAAAGCTGCACGTGGATCTCGTTGATCCACTGCTTTTCGCGAGTGAAAAACTGCAAGCATTCGCGCACTCCCGCGTGATCCGCAAGTTCGCTCAGATTCATCCCCGACAAGACCGTATTGGGAGCCATGCTCCCTGCCAGTGTACCAGTCAGGGCGGCCCCTTCACGATGCCACCGCCACCAGCCGCAATGCCGCACCGCCGTAGGGCGCTCCGTGCAGATCCCCATACAGACGAACGGTATCGAAGCCGCAACTCAACAGAAGCTCCTGCAGCTCCGGTCCCGAATAGAGGTGGTGCTCGAACCGGTAACTCCGCGACTGACCGTTTTTCACCACTGTCCACTCACTCGCCAGCCGCGTCCAATCGTCACGCGCATGAGGCTGTTGGATCAGGACCGCGCCGTCGGCAAACTGCGTGCGGCGGGCCTCCATCCCCTGGCTTTGTATGTGCTCTTTGCCCACCATGTCCATGACGAAGGTTCCGCCGTCGCGCAGGCTCCGCCGGACGTTGCGCAGCACCAACAGGTTGTCCTCCTCGCGCGCGAAATATCCGAACGAGGTGAACAGATTGCACGCGAGGTCGAATGCCGCCGGGTCGCTGAAACTCGCGCATGTCGTCGAGCACCCACTCCACCTTGGTGCCTGCGGCTTCCGCACTCTCCCGCGCGCGATCCAGCAGGTAACGGGAGCGGTCCACGCCGGTCACCGTGAAGCCGCGGCGCGCGAACTCCACCGCGTGGCGCCCCGGACCACAGCACAGATCCAGCACCGTGCCCGCGCTCACGCCGGCCAGCGCGAGAATCCCCATCACCTGTCCGTGTGCCGCCGCTACCCGCTCCAGGGGAAATACATATGGGTACAACTCGCGCCACAGGGTCTCGTTCTCAAACCACTCCATAGCACATGATAGGATGGACGCGGCCGCGAGGTGTGAAGATGAGATTGACGTTGGCTGCCATCTGTCTGTTCGCGAGCGCAGTTCACGGACAGGACCGGCACGACTGGCAGTCCCTCGCCCAGTTGCACGCCGGCGACAGAGTCCGCCTGTCGTTAAAAACGGAACCAGTCGAAGGCGTATTCAAGGGTTGGACTCCCCAACAGGTGACTGCCGGCACGGTGACGGCAAAAAGAGAGGACGTGCTCCAGATAGAGCGCTACCGCGCGGGCGCGTGGGGACGGGGCAAGTCCGCCGCAGTCGGCGCGCTCATCGGATTCGGAGGAGGCTTCACGATCGGCGCCGCAGCGGGCGGCTGTCACCCGGGCGACTTTGGTGTTTGCCTCTCGCGCGGCGCGTTGGGCGGGGTGCTCGGAGGCGCGGGTGCGGTAATCGGCGCTGGAATTGGAGCGCTGCTTCCCCGGCATACCAGGGAAGTTATCTACTCGGCCAAATGAGTCCGCTTCGTGCCCGTGAGGGGGCCCTTGGGCGGACCCACTCCAACTCTTCAAAGATGTTATACGATATGTATAACGAGCATGCGGAGGTTCGAATGGGACGAGGCGAAAGATCGAGCCAACCGAACGAAGCACGGGTTCGGAGGCCGGTCCCTTTTGGTCGTCGTGCATGTTTACAGGGAGGCTGAAAATGGCGAAGAGATCATCCGTATCATCTCGGCCCGCGAAGCTAATAAGCACGAAGGCCGAGTCTATTTTGGGTAAGCCACTGGCGAAGCGGCAGCAGCAGGCGCTCGACCGGCTAGCCGCGAGGCCGGAATCCGAAATCGATTACTCGGATATTCCGCCCCTATCCGAGGAGCAACTAGCATCGGCTTTCAGGCCGACATCAAAGCAACTGGTGGCGGTGCGGCTGGACAGGGATGTGCTTGCATGGCTGAAGCAATACGGGAGCGGTTATTCGACCCGCATCAACGCTATTCTGCGTGCTGCGATGATAACGAGGCGCTCCGCGTAGTTCCTTACGGAGCGACCACGTTGCTTTGATTCGCAGATTTGCGAAAACTAAGTGGCATTGGCCATTCAGGCTGCAACGCCGGCGTCCTTTGTTCGTGAACCCCGGCCTATTCTGGCAGCGGCTTGCCCTTGGTCTCCGGGGCGAACGGCAGCGCAGCGAGGCCGACCAGGAAAACCAGGCTCATCGCCACGCCCGCGTAGCGCATGGGCTCCGCGTGGTTTCCGAAAACGTCCTTCGTCAGGTAGCCCAGCGTGAACGGGCCCGCCGCCGCGGCGAACCGTCCCACGTTGTAGCAGAAGCTTGTGCCGGTACTGCGCAACCGCGTCGGGAACAACTCCGCCAGATAAATTGAGTATCCGCCGAAGAGCGAAAGCTGGGCGAACCCCATCAACGGAATCATCCAGAAGATGTCGCTGATCTGCTTCAGGTTCCAGAACGTGTACGACGTCATGCCCATCGCCGCCAGAAACGCGATGGCGAATGCCTTCTTGCGGCCCGTATAGTGCGTCAGGTATGTGAACGCGTAGATGCCGAAGAAACAGCCGATATTCTGGAGCAGGGAAGTGACGCCGATCCACGTGGTCACCTTGCCGGCGAGCGCTTTGCCGGCCAGTCCCTCCGCCGCGAAGGTGCGCTCCAGCACCGGACGGAACAGATCGTAGCTGAAGAACCCGATGCCCCACAGGCCGACCACGCCGGCGAAGGCCAGCAGGAAGCCGACAATCGAATTGCGCCGCCAGCGCGGATCGCTGAACAGCTCTCCGTAGGAGCCCATCTTTTTCTTTTCGTGGCTCGCCTTGAGCCACTGGTCGGGCTCCTTCAGTTTCTTGAAAACGATAAACGCCAGCGGCGCCGGGATCGCGCCCGCCAGGAATTCCCATCGCCACGCGCCGGTGATGGTCCCCGCGGCTTCCATCTGTCCCACGAAGATCCCGGTCATCGCGGCGATCATGTTGCCGATCGCCGACGCCGCCTGCACGAACCCGAGGGCGTACGGCCGCGCGCGCTGCGGCACCACCTCCGCCACCAGTGCCACGCCCACCGCGAACTGCCCACCCACGCCCAAACCACACAGGAAGCGGAACACGTTGAAGCTCCAGACGCTGGTGGAGAGCACGCTCAGGCCGGTGAAGACCGTGTAGCTCAGGATGGTGATGGTCATCGTCTTGACGCGCCCGATGCGATCGCCCAGAACGCCGAAGAAAACTCCGCCGATGGCCCAGCCGATCATGAAAATCGACGTCGCCCACGCCGCCTGTTGATCGATTGTTGCGTTGCTGGCGCCCGCCCCCAACAGTTCCTTGATGGCTGGTTTGCGCGCCAGGTTGAACAGCTGCTGCGCCATGGTGTCGAACATCCAGCCCATGCTGGCCACGCTCAGCACGAACCAGTGGTAACCGGTTAACTCCCGCCACCACGCGTATTTTTGCCCGCCGGCGCCCGCTACTGTTGGAGACATGAAGCTGCTATTTTACATCGTGGCGGAGACGCGGTCGCCGGCTTTTAACGGTATCTCCGTCGGCAGGGCCACCGCGTCCGCGTCGCTGAGCCCATCCAACACCTGCACCGTGGTGAGGCTGGACACGCCTTTTTTCACTGCGCGCCGCTCGATGGCGTCGCCCTTGAGCGCGAAGACGTAGTCACCCTGGGCATCGTGGCGCAACGTCTCCTTGGGAATCGCCATAGCATTTTCGACTACCGCCGTGCGGATCTCGGCATTCACATTCGTTCCCGGCAGCAGCGTGCGCCCCTCGTTCGCGATGGAGCACACCACTTCCCCCACCTGCCGCGATCCCAGGGCCTGCACGGCGACCGGTTTCTTGTCCACCTGGCCGTGCCACTGGCGCCCGGGCAGTGCGTCCCAGGTGATGGTCACAGGCTGTCCGACGGCGACGCGGCCCAGTTCCGGTTCGTCCACGTAGACGCGGACCAGCAGCCGGTCCATGCGCCCGACATTCGCGATCAGGTCGCCGGCGTTCACGTAGGATCCCTGCCGCACCTCGCGTCCGTAGACCACACCTGATATTGGCGACCGCACCAGCGAGAGGGCCGCGCGCTGCCGCGCCAGGTTGAGCGCCGTCTCGGCATCGCCGACACGTGCGCGGGCCGCCGCGACCTCAGTGGACGATACCAGCGACCGCTTCCGCTTCTGCAGTCCGGCGATTTCGAGTTCGCTCTGTTGTACCTTGTCGCGCGCCGCGTCGGCTTCCTGCTGCGTGGCCGCATGCTGTGCCACCAGCCGCTGCAGGCTGGCGTAGACCTTTTGCGCCTGCGCCAGGTCGAACTGCGCGCGCGCCAGGTTGTTATCGATATCGGTGAAGTCCGCGGGCTTGCCGCCGGCTTCCTGCGTCTCTAGGTTGGCCCGCGCCTCGTTCAGTTTGGCCTGCGCGGCGTCGATGTCCGCCCGCAGGGACGGGTCCGTGATCTCGGCCATCACCGCGCCGGCGGCCACGGCTTGCCCGTCCTGCACTGGTGCGCGGCTCACGATGCCCCCGGTCTCGGCGCGCACCGCCTGCCACTCGGCGGGCTCGACCTTGCCATTGGTGGGCAGCGTGCTCACCAGCGTTTGCCGCTTCACGCGCGCAAAACTCACCTTCGGCGGATCGCTCTTGCGCAGCACTCCCCACACGATGACCGCCGCCACACCAGCCAGCAGCAGGAACAGCAGCAGTTTTTTCAAAAGTTCGGCTCCAAGACCTATTCTAACGACGGATGCTGCTTGAGATACAAACGCATCTCGTTGGTCTGGCGGAATCCCAATTCTTCGTAGAGTGCGCGGCCGAAATCGCTGGCATGCAATGAGAGACTGCGCAGGCCTTCGCCGCGACACCATGCGATCACTGCCACCATCAAGCGCCGGGCGATTCCCTGCCGCCGGAATTCCGGCTCCGTGTAGACGTTTAATACCAGCGCGCGCTTGCCCGTCGGGTCGTCCGGCGATCCCGGCCAATCGGAAATCGCCACGCCGGCGCCCGCTACCACGCGTCCCTCCGTGGTTTCCGCGAGCCAGCCGACATACCGGCCAGCGGGCATCGCGCTTTGCAGGTAGGCCCGCGTGGTTTCCAGCATGGTGGTGTGCTCGGCTGCGTTGCCGCGGCCCATTTCCGCGAACATACTGCTACGGTGGTGCAGCACGTGCGGAATGTCCGGCAGCGCGGCCGGCCGTATGCGAATTTCGTGCATCGCATCATTTTTGCACGGTAGGATAGACCATCGCCTTTAGTGGTCTGTCGTGCTTCGCTGCGGACAGCAGTTAGTTGACAGACGACCCAAACCGATCGTCTGTCCTACATTGATATCCTGGAAACTCCTATGCTCTCTGTCCCGAAGTTGCTCTCTCTCGCCGCTCTCGCGTCGATACTTTCCGCTCAAACCGCCGACGACCTGGTGAACCGGAATCTACAGGCCAAAGGCGGCGCCGATAAGATCAAGGCCATCCGAACCCTACGCTCCACGGGGAAAGTTCAGCAGGGCAGTTTCATCGCGCAGGTGAGCGCGGACTCGATGGCGCCGGACCTGCTCCGCCAGAGCTTCACCGTCCAGGGGATGACGCAGATCGTGGCCTACGACGGAAAAACCGGCTGGAAAATCGACCCCTTTGAGGGCCGCAAGGATCCCCAACTGGTCGGCGAGGAAGAACTTCGAGATCTCATCGAGGATGCCAATTTCTTCGGCCCGCTGGTGGATTATCGCGCGCAGGGCAACCAGATTGAGTACGTCGGCAAGGACACCATCGATGGCGACGATGTGCATCGCCTCAAAGTCACGCTCAAGAACGGCGACATCTATTACTACTACCTGGATCCTGAAACGTTCCTCGAAGTCCGCATAGAGAAGGTCGAATTCATCCGTGGCGCGGTCAAGGAATCGGTGATCGAGTGCGGGTCGTACAAACAGGTCGCGGGCGTGTACATGCCGTTCACTATCGAGGTGGGCAGGAAGCAGAGCGCGGAGAGGTCCAAAATCACCTTCGACAAAATCGAGCCCAACGTGACGCTGGATCCCGCCGAGTTCAAAATGCCGGCCGCAGGCAAGGAGCTCTAACATGAACGTTCCCCGCTTCGCACTCCTCCTCGCTGTTCCCGCACTCTTCGCGCAGGCGCCCGTACGCTTCGATGCCGGCACCATCTCCGGACTGCCCGCGCGCAATATCGGTTCCGCGCAGATGAGCGGCCGCATCGCCGCCGTCGCTGCCGTCAACGATGGCCCACGCCTTACCGTGTTCGCCGCCTCGGCCAGCGGCGGCGTCTGGAAATCGGTCAACGCCGGCACCAGCTTCAAACCGGTCTTCGACAACCCGTCGGTGCAATCCATCGGCTCGGTGGCCATCGACCCGGGCAATCCCAAAAACGTCTGGGTAGGCACGGGCGAATCCTGGGTGCGCAATAGCGTCTCTATCGGCGACGGCATCTACAAATCCACCGACGGCGGCGAGAACTGGACCAACGCCGGGCTGCGCGATTCCGAGCATATCTCTAAAATCCTGATCGACCCCGGCAACAGCAATACCGTCTACGCCTGTGCCACCGGACATCTCTGGGACGACAGCAACGAGCGCGGCGTCTACAAGACCACCGATGGCGGCAAGACCTGGCGCAAGGTGCTGGCCGGCGCTAACGGCTCCACGGGTTGCGCCATGTTGGCCATGAGCGCGCAGGCGCCCAGGACGCTCTATGCGTCCCTCTGGGATTTCCGCCGCCAGGCGTGGACCTTCCGCTCGGGCGGTCCCGGCAGCGGGCTGTTCCAGTCCACCGACGGCGGCGAGCACTGGACCGAACTCACGCCCTCCAACGCCAAAGGGCTCCCCGCGAAACCCTACGGCCGCATCGCGCTTGCCGTGGCGCCTTCCAAGCCGCAGACGGTCTACGCCGCCATCGAGGCTGGCAAGAGCGGGCTGTTCCGCTCCGACGATGGCGGCCGCACCTGGGCCGCGCTCGATGCCAGCCAGTATATGGTGTGGCGCCCCTTCTACTTCGCCAACCTGATTGTGGATCCCAAGGACGAAAACAAAGTCTTCAAGGCCGGCGGATCGCTGCTGCTTTCCACCGATGGCGGCCACAGCTTCGGCGTGGTCTCCGGTTCTGCCCACGGCGATTTCCACGACGTCTGGATCGACCCCAGTCACACCGACACCGTGTTCCTCGCCGACGACGGCGGACTGTGGCGCAGCCAGGATGGCGGCCATCGCTGGGAGCACATCATGAGCCTGCCGGTCTCGCAGTTCTACCACGTCAGCGTGGACAATGCCGAACCGTACCGGGTGTACGGCGGGCTGCAGGACAACAGCTCCTGGGCCGGCGACTCTTCGTACCCCGGCGGAGTTACCAATTCGCGGTGGGAGAACATGTACGGCGGCGACGGTTTCTGGACCTGGGAAGATCCGTCCGACGCCAATTACATTTACGCCGAAGCCCAGGGCGGGGAAATCGGCCGCGTCAATCGCCTGACTCACGAAATCCGCTCCATCAAACCCTACGCCGGATACGGCGAAAAGAAACTGCGCTTCAACTGGAACACGCCGATCCAGATGAGTCCCAATGAGAAGGGCACGATTTACATCGGCGCGCAGTTCCTCTTCCGTTCGCGCGATCACGGGCAATCCTGGGAGCGCATCTCCCCTGACCTCACCACCAACAATCCCGAAAAGCAGAAGCAGGAGGAATCCGGCGGCATCACGGTGGATAACTCCGCCGCCGAAATGCACACCACCATCTATTCGATTTCGGAGTCGCCCCTCAACGGCCGGCTGATCTGGGTGGGCACGGACGATGGCAACGTGCAGCTGACACGCGACGGCGGCAAGACGTGGACCAACGTCACCGCCAACGTGAAAGGCGTGGGAACGGCGCCCTGGGTCTCCTGGGTGGAGGCCGGCCGCTTCGCCGAGGGCACCGCGTACGCCACCTTCGACCGCCACATGTACGGCGACATGAAACCGTACGTCTATAAGACCACCGATTACGGCGCCACCTGGAGCGCTCTGCCCATACAGGCCGCGGGCGCCCGGGGGTACGCGCACGTCATCAAGGAAGATACGCGCGATCCGGACCTGCTCTTTCTGGGCACCGAATTCGGCCTGTGGGTCAGCGTGGATGGCGGGCAGCGCTGGGCGCAATACAAAGGCACCGGCTTCCCTGCCGTAGCGGTGCGCGACCTGGTGGTGCATCCGCGCACCAACGACCTGGTGCTGGCCACGCACGGGCGCGGCATCTGGATCATCGACGACATCGCGCCGTGGCGCGCGCTTACCAACCAGGTGCTCAGCGAAGACGCAGGCTTTCTCCCCGTGCCAACTGCCGTGCAATGGATGGAAACCTTCGGCGGCTGGCCGGAAGGCGACTCGACGTTCAACGGCCCAAGCCGGTCCACCGAGGCCTTCATCCCCTATTACCAGCGCTCGCGCCACATCTATGGCGATCTCAAGATCGAGATTCTCGACGCGGAAGGAAAGCTGGTGGACGAGGTTTCCACCAGCAAGCATCGCGGGGTCAGCCGCGCCACGTGGTCGATGCACCTGAAGCCGCCGCGCGTCCCGCCCGCCGCCACGGCGGCATTCGCCGCCTCGGTGGGTCCGCGCGTCCTGCCCGGCGTGTACACGGTCCGGATGACGCGCGGCGACAAGGTCTACACGACGCAACTCACAGTCGCGCTGGACCCGCGCGCCCAATTCACGGTGGCCGACCGCAAAGCACAGTTCGATCTGGTAAACCAGATTGGCGCGCAACTGAATCGCATGAGCGGCGCCGTGGATGCCATCCTGGCCGTGCGCGATGGTGCGCAAGAGCGCGCATCGAAACTGCCGGAGAGCGACTCGCTGCGCGCCAAGCTGCAAGATCTCGCCCGCGCAGCCGACGGAGTTCGGTCCAAGATCGTGGCCACGAAGGAAGGCGGCGCGATTACAGGCGAAGAGCGCCTGCGCGAATTCCTGGCGGGTCTTTACGGCGACGTCAGCGGCTATGAAGGACGTCCTACCGATGCGCAAACCGCTCGCGCCGCCGCCCTGGCTCGCGAGTTGGAGGACGTGATCGGCGAATTCACCACGCTCACGGCGGCGAAACTGCCCGAACTCAATCGCGAATTGCAGGCCAGGCAGTTGCCTCTCTTCGCGGCGGTCTCGGAGCGGGACTGGAAATAGCCGGGCTAGGTCGGCTAAACCCATGGTAACAGTATCTTTACCCTATTGAATTTCAGGAGTGTTAGATGTACGATTCCCAACACGGGAGAGCTCAGTGCTTACCTACTTTGAGCATCGGGCAATCGAGGAACGCTTAAGAAGCGATCTCGAGAAGGCACGTGCGGAATACCAGGCCGCCTGCGGAGAGTTTCATTCGCTGGTCAAGGATATCCCTGGCGGCATTTCCCAACCTGATGGAGAATTGCGCATCCGGCTAGCTGGAGAAGCCTCCCGGACGGCCCTTCAGACTTACACCGTCGCCTTGAGGCGTTTTTCCAGGTACACGCTTTCCGGCACCGTTCCGGAAGATCTCATGCCGGCGGCTTGATTTCAAATCAAGGCAACACGAGAGCCGAATCGGGAACGGTTCCGCTCGCCGGGCGGTCAATGTACCAGAATGTACCAGAATACGCCTCCCATTGTGATCCGACATACAAAACGGTCAGCATCGGGTCCTGAATTAGAGTGAATTGTATCGATATAGGCAGACAGAGTTGAATCTATTAACTATGAGTAGTTGTGCCATGGCGAAGGTTACCAGCGACGAACGCCTCCAGCTCTTCCTTAAAGCTGCCCCGGAAGCCATTGTGGTAACTAAGCGAGATGGCAGTATCGTTGGGGTCAGTACCCAAACCGAGAGGTTGTTCGGCTACCCTCAGGAAGAGTTGTTGGGACAAAACGTGGGAGTGTTACTACCACAGCGCGTCCGGCACCCCCACGTGAAAAACCGGGCCGCGTACTTCTGTCATCCAAGAGTGCGGCCCATGGGTACAGGCCTGGAGTTGTACGCCCGGCGCAGGGATGGCACCGAGTTTCCCGTCGACGTCAGTTTCAGCCCCTTCGACACGGGCGGGGAAAGGCTGATCTCCGGCTTCATTCGTGACATCACCGAGCGCAAGCGGTCCGAAACGCTGATTTCCCACCTGGCCGCCATGGTCCAGGCGTCGGACGATGCCATTATCGGCAAGTCCCTGGATGGCGCCATCGTGAGTTGGAACCCCGGCGCCGAACGGCTGTACGGTTACAAAGCGGAAGAGGTGGTCGGGCGGCCGCTGGCACTACTGGTTCCGCCAGACCGGACTGGCGAGTTTGCACGCATCATGCAAGGGCTGCGCCACGGCCGGCAGTTTAAACGGTTCGAAACCACGCGAGTGCACAAGGACGGCCATCGCATCGAGATCTCAGTAACCATTTCCCCAGTCAGGGACAGCGCGGGCAAAGTGATCGGCGCCTCCATGATTGCCCACGACATCACCGAGCGCAAGCGAGCCGAAGACCTGGCTTCTCACCTGGCCTCCATCGTCGAGGCTTCCGACGATGCCATTTTCGCGTGTTCTCTGGACGGTATCGTAGTGAGTTGGAACACCGGCGCTGAACGGCTCTACGGATACACCGCGGAAGAGGTGGTCGGGCGGCAAGTAACACTGCTGGTGCCGCCGGACCGGGCCAACGAGCTTGCATGGATCATGAAAGGGCTGCGCCGCGGCAAGCGAATCGAACACTATGAAACTACCCGGGTGCACAAGGATGGCCATCGAATCGATATTTCGGTAACCGTCTCCCCGATGAAGAACAAAGCGGGCACGGTGGCCGGCGCTTCGGTGATTGCCCGCGATATCACCGATCGCAAGCGGGTCGAAATGGCCCTGCGCCAGAGTGAAGAGCGTTTCCGCGTGGCTCTCACGAACGCGGCAGTAGTGGTATTCAACCAGGACCGCGAGCTGCGTTACACCTGGATCCATTCGCCGGTCCTCGCCTGGGCAAATCAAGACTATCTGGGCCGGACCGACGCGGAAATCCTGGGCGGCGAGGAAGGCGCCCGCCTGACAGCCTTTAAGCGGGAAGTCCTGCGAAGCGGTCGAGGGGCACGCACCGAGGTCGCGGTGACCTTCCAGGGCGAAGATCATTATTTCGACCTGGTAGCCGAACCGCTCCGCGATTGCGAAGGGACCCTCCTGGGTCTTACGTGCTCCGCCACCGACATCACTCCCACCAAAAAGAGCCTGCTGGAACGGGAGGGTCTGATCGCCAAACTGCAAGAGGCGCTCGAAGAGGTGAAACTGCTGAGCGGGCTGCTTTCTGTCTGTGCTTCCTGTAAGAAAATCACGAATGAGCGCGGAGACTGGGAGCCCATGGAAAGCTACCTGCAAAAGCACTCCGAGGCGAAATTCTCGCATGGAATGTGTCCGGACTGCCTGCGAAAACTATACCCTGAGCAATATCGGGCATGGGAGGAGGCGCAGGCAGGCACCGGTACCGGACACGCTTCCGACATCCGCGAGGCGCGGTTACAGGACCAGCGAACCAAGAAGTGAAAGACTGGGAGACTCCCCCCCGTCAAGTTGGTGCGCATCATTCCATTGGTGGTCCCACGGGCGATCAAGTAGGCTGATCGGGTTCGCGCCGTTCGTCATCGGGCTGTCGATATAGGTAGGGGCAAGGTGAAGCGCTGCCGAAACATCACGCCGGACGACCACCGGTCTGCTGGTGCGACTTATTTCCCGCCCCTTCCGAAGACGAATAGCGTACACCCAGGTGGCGCGCTATGCAGAAGAAGATTTCTGTCTGGCGAAATGGCTTGAAAGCGATGTCGTCAAAGCCTGCGCTCATCGCCCTGTCACACTTCGAAGCATCCGCGGCCGCGGTTATGGCGGCGATCTTAATCTCCGCCCCGCCATCCAACCGGCGAATCCGCCGTGCCGCTTCCGTGCCGCTCAACTGAGGCAGTCCCAGATCCATCCAGATAAAGTGCGGCCTCCACTGCTGGAACGCCTCGACCCCGAGTGCTCCATTCTCCGCGACCCTCACCTGAAAGCCGGCGCGAGCTAGCATCTTCCGCAAGACCGTGGCGCTTTCAGGGTCGTCTTCTACAATCAGAACGCGCCATTCCGGTTGGCCTGGTTCAAGGATGAAGGGATTCCGTAGGGCCGGTTCCACGCCGTAAGTCTCCGACTCCCTTGCCAGTTCCAGCGGCAGTTCGACCACGAAACGTGAACCTCGGCCCACCTCGCTCTGAACACGCAGCGTCCCGCCCATCAGCTCTACAAATCGGCGAGTAATTGTCAGACCGAGACCTGTGCCCGTTTGCGTTCCAGGATTGCGCACTTGTTCGAACGGCTCGAATATCCGGCCCAGGTCGTGTTGTGGCATCCCCACGCCACTGTCCTCAATATCGAAACAAAACCGCGCGCGCCCGGGTACGTCAGCCGGCTGAGCGCTCAACCGTAGCGTTACGGTTCCTTCCTTTGTGAACTTGATGGCATTGCCGAGCAGGTTGATGAGGATCTGCCGCAACTTCGGCGCATCTAGGCGGACGTAGCGCGGCACTTCAGGAGCTTGATAGTAAACGAGCGCCAGTGGCTTCTCCTCCGCCCGTCCCCGCATCATTTCAACGGCCGTTCGCACCGTGGAGATCAAATCGCTGGGCGCGATCGCGAGTTCCTCTTTGCCAGCCTCGATTTTGGCGACATCCAGCACGTCGTCGATCAGTCCCAGGAGATGCGCTCCGCTGCGGCCAATCGCGCTGATGTCTTCCTGCTGATCGGCGGTTGGGTTACTCTCGCTCAGGAGCTCGGAGGATGCCAGGATGACACTGAGAGGCGTACGAAGTTCGTGGCTCATATTGGCCAGGAACGCGCTCTTGGCCCGATTGGCGGACTCCGCCTGGTCACGCGCCTGCATAAGTTCGAGCGTGCGTTGATCCACCAGCGACGCAAGATGCTCCTGGTGTCGCTGCAGTTCCTTAAGCGTCTCCCGCAGCCTGCCGATGATCTGTCCCACCGGGATGGCATTGATCAGGACAGCTTGTACGATCACGGCCCAGATTCCCAGTGGCGTTGCTCTAGCCTGGAGCGAAACACTGACGTGCGTCATCTCCAGAACCGTAAATACCAGCGCGCCGAGCAGGCACCCACCCGCTGTCCTTATGGCCGCTTTGTATCCGAGGAGCCATGCCGCCGAGGCTGGCAAGGACACGTAGAGCAACGCTCCCGGGCTGTGTACACCGCCGAAGGAATAGCAGATGAGCGTCGCCCAGATCCAAGTGCCTGTGAGGTAGGCCAGACTGGCGCGCTGGAAGTGGCCGAGCCGGAGCAACACAAGTGCAGTGGCGTAACTCGCTTCCAGGACGGACGGATAAAATACCCGTGGGAAGCTCACCGGAGCGAACGGTATCGTGGAGAAGAACGCGGCCGCCATCCACACGGTGAGTGTCGCGAGCAGAACGTGCAGCATCCTTGCCGTCTGATCGGGCGCAAGCGAACCTCGAAGCCCGATGAACAGCGTGATGCGCTGCATGATCCGCGAAATGTAAGCCTTGGACGTCAAGAGTGCTCCCTTGAGCCTTGGTCAACGGAATCATAATACAGCACTCCGCACAGGTCAATAAAACAGGGCCGTTCGTCGCTCCACTGGCAAGCTCCGCTTTCGGAAGCCCAAGCAACGGAAAGCGGCTGTAGCTGAGAGGTGCGCCTTTCCATCGTCCAGCGCACCTTACGTGTGCCGCTGTGGTCTTCCAGAAGGAATCGCCTCTCCGGGACTTTCGCGGCGTCTGCGTGGCAAGGCGACGGATCGCCTGCGATAGCTTGACTCTCAAAGGCATGTTCATTTGCATGCGATCTATGAAGGGCGTATGATTTTTGGTGGGAAGCAAAGTGTTACACCAGGGCGATGATCCGGCCATCGAGGAATTCCTGAAAGAGCAACTCGAAAGAGCGCGCGCGGAATACGACGCAGCCCACAAGAAATTCGATTCGCTGATCATGGATATCCCCAGCGGAATTCCGCAACCCGATGGAAATTTGCGCATCCGTCAGGCTGGAGAAGCCTCCCGAGCGGCCCTTCAGAATTATAAACGTGCCTTGAAGCGATTTTCCGAATACGCACTTTCCAGAACCGTGCCGAAAGACCTTTTGCCGCCCTTCTGATTGGGGGGATGTGGCTTCCGCATCATGCTTTTTTTTCATTTGCAACTCGATTTAGAGGGGGTATCATCAAAGTAGGGGAGGACAGATGTTACCCCGGGAAGATGACTGGGACTTCGAGGAGCTCCTGAAGAGCCAACTCGACAGGGCCCGCGCCGAGTACGAAGCAGCCCACAAAAAGTTTAATCTCCTGATCAAGGATATCCCTAGCGAAATTCCGCATCCCGATGGAAATTTGCGCATCCACCACGCTGGGGAAGCCTCCCGAGCGGCCCTTCAGAATTACAAACACGCCTTGAATCGCTTTACCGACTACGCGCTCTCCGGAACCGTCCCTAAAGACCTCTTGCCACCCGAATGATTGCAGCTGCTTTCAAGTGCTACGCTAGTCCTAAATGATCGATCAGCCGGTGCCCGAGGAACCCGAGGAGACTGGCGAACCGCCATCCCAAGGTAAGACGACAATACCAGTGGTCGGAATTGGCGGGTCCGCGGGCGGCCTTGAAGTGTTCAAACATCTGCTGGCCGATTTGCCCGCCGATACCGGTTTGGCGATCGTCTTCGTGCAACATCTGGACCCGAAGCACCACAGTCTGCTCACCGAAATTCTCGCGCGATCCACCAAGATGCCGGTCACGGAGGCGAGCGACAATATGCCGGTGGAAGCCAACCACGTGTACGTGATTCCGGCGAATGTCGATCTCACCATCGAAAAGGGAGCGCTTAGGTTGGCCCCCCGCACGCAAGGCCCGGGAGCCCACATGCCCATCGACCGCTTCCTGCGATCGCTGGCAGAGGATTGCGGCAGCCGCGCCATCGGCGTGATTCTCTCCGGTGCGGGCTCCGATGGCTCGGCCGGCGTAGAAGCCATCAAAGCCGCCGGGGGCGTGACGTTTGCGCAGGACCAGTACACTGCTAAGTTCGCTTCCATGCCCCAGGCCGCCGTGGCCACCAATTGCGTCGATTTCGTTCTGCCGCCAGCCCGCATTGCCGCGGAGTTGGTGAGGATGGGCCGGCACCCGTATCTGGCCGATGTCTCAACGGCCGAAGCGGGACGGATGCGCGACGGGGACGAGGCAGCATATGCCGAAATCCTGGGCGTGGTGCATGGGGCCACAGGCATCGATTTTTCGCTGTACCGCGAGAAGACCATCAAACGCCGTATCCTTCGACGGCTGGCGTTGCGCAATATCGGTACGCTGTCGGAATATGCCAGCCATCTCGAAGACGATGCCGAAGAATTGACCGCCCTGCAGCGGGACCTGCTGATCTCCGTGACCAGCTTTTTCCGCGATCCCGGATCATTTGAGAGCTTGAAACGCCTGGTTTACCCGCGGATCTTTCAGGGCCGCCTGCCACAAACGCCTATCCGTGTCTGGGTGCCCGGATGCGCCACCGGTGAGGAGGCTTTTTCGATTGCCATCACGCTATCCGAATATCTGAACGAGACGGGCGCCTCGTTTCCCATCCAGATCTTCGCTTCGGATATCAGCGAACAGGCCATCGAGAGGGCGCGCACGGGCAGATACCTGGAAAATGTTGCGGCGGATATTTCCCTGGAACGCTTAAACCGGTATTTCACCAGGATTGAGGGCCATTACCAGGTCAACAAGGATCTGCGCGAGATGTGCGTATTCACGCGGCACAACCTGCTCACCGATCCGCCTTTCTCCAAGCTGGACCTGGTGAGTTGCCGCAACGTGCTCATCTATCTGGCCAGCGTACAGAAGAACATCATCCCGCTGTTCCACTACGCGCTGAAGTCCAACGGGTTTCTCATGCTGGGGGCTTCGGAAACGGCAGCGTTCCCCGATCTGTTTTCATCTGTAGATCGGGAGCACCGTATCTATTCCAAGCGGGAAACCGCGCGCAAGCCCTATCCGTTTCACTCGGGATCTGGCGCTGCCTTCGGCGGTGGTGGCGGCAGCAAGGCAGCGGAGCCGCCGGCGGAACTGTGGGACGGTACGGACGTGCGCCGGGAGGTGGATCGCCTTCTGCTTTCCCGCTACAGCCCCGCCGGAGTTGTGGTGGACGAAGAGCTCGACGTGTTGGAGATACGCGGTAAGGCCAATGCATTTCTCTCCCTGCCGGCCGGCAAAGTGAGCTTCAATCTTCTCAAACTGATCCCGGAGACGGGTCTGTTCCTGGAGGTAGAGAAGTTGGTGCGCCAGGTGCTGCGCACCGGCGAGTCTGCGCGGCAGGAGCACATCCCGTTCGATCGCGACGGGCGCGCAGGCGAGATGACCGTGGAGGTGCTGCCGGTCAACGCCAGAAGGAAGAACTCGCTGCTGGTCCTGTTCGAACCCGTACCGTCCACAGGCGAGGCGGCCGCACCGGCTGAGCCTCCCCCTTCCGGTGGAGCGGACGACTTGAAGGACCGTCAGATTGCCCGCCTGAAACAGGAGCTGTCGGACGCCAAGCAGAGGTTCCTGGCAGCTATCGAAGAGCACCAGATCTCGCGGGAAGAGAGCCAGAACACCACAGAGGAAGCGCTCTCCACCAATGAAGAACTGCAAAGCCTGAACGAGGAATTGGAGACTGCCAAGGAAGAACTCCAGTCCACCAACGAAGAACTCATCACGGTTAACGACGAATTGCAGGCCAAAAACCTGGCGCTCGCGAAGGCGCGCGATTTTGCCATGTCGATTGTGGAGAGCGTTCGCCAGCCCCTGCTGGTGCTCGATTTGGATCTGCGGATCAAGGTGGCGAATCGGGCCTTCTACCGGTTGTTTCAAATGTCGCCCCTGGAGACAGAAGGCCGGATGTTGTTTGCGCTCTCCGATGGCCCCTGGGATATTACGGAACTGCGCGAGGAGTTGGAGGTTCTGGCCCACGGCGGGGTCTCTTTCCCGAGTGTCGAAATCGAGCGGGACTTTCCCGGCCTGGGGCACAAGTTCCTGGTGGTGGGCGGTTCCCGCATCGAACACCTCAAGATGATCCTGTTGTCGGTGGAGGACCTTAGCGAACGTAAGCGCTCCGAGGAGGTTTTGCGCAGGAGTGAAGACCACCTGCGCCAGGCCCAGAAGATGGAGGCAATCGGCCGGCTGGCTGAGGGGATTTCGCACGACTTCAACAACCTGCTGACGGCCATCATCGGCTACAGCGCCCTCCTTCTGGACAGCCTTGCCGGAAACGAAGAGGCCTGCCAGCAGGTGCAGGAAATCAGGTCCGCCGGCGACCGCGCTGCCTCGCTCACCAGGCAGTTGCTGGCCTTCAGCCGGCGCCAGGTGCTGCAACCCAAGGTAATCGACCTGAATCAGATCATAGAAGATTTCGATCGCATGCTGCGCCGCACCGTCGGCGAACGGATCAATGTGGTCATCGATTGCGCGCCCGATCTCTGGCAGGTGCTGGCCGACCCCGGTGAAATCGGCCGCGCCGTCATGAATCTGGCGCTGAATGCGCGGGACGCCATGCCGAATGAAGGCACACTGACCATTCGGACCTCCAACGTGACGTTGTCGGAATCCGACGCGCACGAGGAAGGCTTGGAGCCGGGCCGGCACGTCGTGCTGGAAGTCCGCGACACCGGCGTCGGCATGGATGTGCACCTGCAAGAGCACATCTTCGAGCCTTTCTTCACCACGAAGGAAACCGGGAAGGGAACCGGCCTGGGTCTGGCCACGGTCCTGGGGATTGTGGAGCAAAGCGGAGGCCACATACGGTGCCAGTCCGAATTGGGACTGGGCACCACTTTCAGGATCCTCCTGCCGGCGGCGGCCGAGAGTGTCCAGAAGCCCCCGGCCTTGCCAGCGGGGCTCGCCACGGCGCCGAGCGGCACCGAGACCGTCCTCCTGGTGGAGGACGAAGAGACGGTTCGCGCGTTGGTTGGAAGAATCTTGAGGGCCCGCGGCTATACGGTTCTCGAGGCCCGTAGCGGGCGCGAGGGCGTGAAGTTGTGCGAAAGCCATCCAGGTAAGATCGATCTGCTATTGGCCGATGTGGTGATGCCGATCCTGAGCGGACGGGAGCTCGCCGAAGCAATCCTCAAACTGCGCCCCGGGTTGAAAGTGTTGTTCATGTCGGCTCACACCGAGGATGTGATGTCGAAGGAAGGCGTCCAGCGCGGAGCGGCCTTCCTGCACAAGCCGTTCACGCCGTTAGAACTCGCGCAAAAACTCCGTGAGAGCTTGGATTCCTGATGCTCGTAGGGGGAGAGCAGACATGGACTTACGCCCCGTTCCCGGGGCTGGCCAGTCGGCCTGACGTATTCCCGACGGCTAACGCCGTGGGCTACTATCTTTCGCCCTGCGGGCTAGGCGGGAGGTAATCAGTGCAAGCCACCGGGCCCCAATTCTCAACTAAACTTATCAGCCCGCCGCGGCGGCGCCCGTGGCCTTGCGGCTCAGGAAGCATTCGCGGCAGTAAACCGGACGCCCCTGAGTCGGTTTAAAGGGAACCGTGGTTTCCCGGCCGCATTGAGAGCACTCCGTCATGGTTTCGGTTTTCGCAAAACCAGATCCAGAAGATCCCTGGCGCTTGGTCTTGCATGCCTTGCAGCGCTTGGGCTCGTTCTTGAAGTTCTTGTCGTGGAAGAAGTGTTGTTCTCCCGCTGTGAACACGAAATCCGCGCTGCAATCCACGCATTTGAGTATGCGGTCCTGAAACTCCGGCATGGCCTGTTCCCCGTAAGCAACTTAAACAGATTTTATGATTCAGGCGGAACTTAAGGTCCCGCCTGAATCCTTACCCTGGGTTCTGGTTCGCTATTCGACTTCCCGGCGTGACTTCTTCCGGTTCCGTTTGCGGGCCAAGGCCTGCTTGACCCTCAGCTTCTCACCCGGTTTGAGGTAGAAGGAGTGACGCTTCACTTCCTTAATAATGTCCTCTTGCTGGACCTTGCGCTTAAAACGGCGAAGCGCGTTTTCTAACGTCTCACCTTCTTGAAGTTTAACTTCGGCCAAACGAAATACACCTCCCAACCGGACCTGGAATTCCCATGCGATGCTTTGGACGATACAAGACGTTAATCACTGAAGTGATGGCGCGTTCTCTCAAAATCCTGCACTTCGCACAAGAGGTACTGATATCATAGGTTTTTGACAAATAAAGTCAAGCCTAAATTTTTGACGTTCGTTCGGCAGAATCGTCCGATTGCTCGGAATGTCATTTCCTTTCAGGGATTTAGGCTGAAATGAAAAACGTATTAGCGATCCTGCTGGCGGGCGGCGCTGGAGAGCGGCTCTACCCCCTGACTCGCGACACTGCCAAGCCGGCCGTGCCCTTCGGCGGAGCTTACCGCATCATCGACTTTACACTCTCCAACTGCATTAACTCCGACGTACGTCGAATCTTAATCCTAACACAGTACAAATCCCTCGATCTGATTCGCCACATACGCGACGGCTGGAACATCCTCTCCCCCGAACTTGGCGAGTATGTCGAGGTGATTCCCCCCATGAAACGCGTGCATGCCGACTGGTACCAGGGTACCGCCGACGCCGTGTTCCAGAATTTTCAGAGCATCGAAGCCGAGGCCCCCGAGGCCATCCTGATGCTGTCGGGCGATCACATTTACAAAATGGATTACGGCGGGATGTTGGAGTGGCACCGCGCCCAACACGCCGATATCACCCTGGCGACGATTCAGGTGCCCCCAGCGGAAGCCGGCCGCTTTGGCGTCCTCGAAATCGCCGGCGATTACCAGGTGACCGGTTTTGAGGAAAAGCCGCAGCACGATCACCCGGCCCGCTCGCGCTTCGACCCCACCATGGTGAGCGCTTCCATGGGCATCTACATTTTCAATACCGGTGTGCTGCTGCGGGCCCTGCACGAAGACGCGCAGGATTCGAATTCGTCCCACGATTTCGGCAAGGACGTGATCCCGCGCCGTCTGGCGGACTCTCGCGTGATCGCCTACGATTTCCGCGATATCAACGCCAAACAATCGCGCTACTGGCGCGATGTGGGAACGCTCGACGCTTATTACGAGGCCAACATGGACCTGGTCTCGGTGACTCCCGAATTCAACCTCTACGACCATCGCTGGCCCATCCGTACCAAGGCTACGCAGCAGCCGCCGGCCAAATTCGTCTTTGCCCAAAAGGGCCGCCGCATGGGTCTGGCGCTGGATTCCATTGTCAGCGCCGGATGCATCGTTTCGGGCGGCAGGGTGGTGCACAGCGTGCTTTCGCCCGGCGTCCGCGTGAATAGCTATTGTGAAGTGGAATATTCGATTCTTATGCCCGGTGTGGAAATCGGCCGCTATAGCCGCATACGCCGCGCCATTGTCAACACTGGCGTGAAGATTCCCGAGCTGCACTCCGTCGGGTTCGATCCGGATGCCGATCGTGCGCACGGTTATCTGGTCACCGAAGGCGGTATCACGGTAGTCGGTGATTGAAATCCGCCGGCCAGCAAGTTCTTAACTGAGGAGTATTATTTTGACGACGATCGTACGAATAGTTGGAAGAGAGATTCTGGATTCCCGCGGGAATCCTACTGTGGAAGCGGATGTTTATCTCGCGGACGGCAGTATGGGAAGAGCGGCCGTGCCATCCGGCGCATCTACCGGCGAGTTCGAAGCGGTGGAACTCAGGGACGGCGACAAAGCGCGTTACCTCGGCAAGGGCAGCCTCAAGGCGGCAAGTCATATCAACGGTGAGATCGCCACTAAGTTGCACGGTATGGACGCTACGCAGCAGGGCGAAATCGATGGCGAGATGATCGCCCTTGACGGCACGCCCAATAAGGGACGCCTCGGCGCCAACGCCATCCTGGCGGTTTCCATGGCGGCGGCCCGCGCGGCAAGCGTAGCCCAGCGCACCCCGCTCTATCGTTATCTGGGCGGCGCCGGAGCCAACACCCTGCCCGTGCCCATGATGAACATCATCAATGGCGGAGCGCATGCCGACAACTCCGTGGACGTGCAGGAATTTATGATCTCTCCCTTCGGCGCGCCCAGCTTTAGCGAAGCGCTGCGCATGGGCGTCGAGGTCTTCCACACGTTGAAAAAGGTCCTCAGCAAGAAGGGCTACTCCACCGCGGTGGGCGACGAGGGCGGCTTTGCCCCCATGCTCAAGAGTAACGAAGAAGCCATCGAGAGCGTGCTCGAAGCCATCGCGCAGGCCGGCTACAAGCCGGGTGAGAACGTCGGCATCTGTCTCGATCCAGCCTCCAGCGAATACTTCAAAGACGGCAAGTATGTCTTCAAGAAGTCCGATAAGAGCGAGCGTAACAGCGAACAGATGGTGGAGTTCTGGGCCAACTGGGTGCGCCAGTATCCCGCCATCATCTCGATTGAAGACGGCATGGCCGAAAACGATTGGGCGGGCTGGAAGCTCATGACCGACACCCTCGGCAAGAAGATCCAGTTGGTGGGCGACGATCTGTTCGTCACCAATCCCAAGATCTTCGTCCGCGGCATCGAAGGCGGGGTCGCCAATTCGATCCTCATCAAGGTGAACCAGATCGGCACCCTCACCGAAACTCTCGAAGCCATGCAGATGGCCGCCAATGCGGGCTACACTGCCGTGGTCTCGCACCGCTCCGGCGAAACCGAAGATCCCTTCATTGCGGACCTCGCCGTGGCCACCAATGCCGGCCAGATCAAGACCGGTTCGGCCAGCCGCACCGACCGCATCTGCAAGTACAACCAGTTACTGCGCATCGAAGAGCGCCTCGGCGCGTCCGCCATCTTCCCCGGCAGAAAGGCGTACCGGAAGTGAAGAAACTCGTACTTTTACGCCACGGCGAAAGTACGTGGAACAAGGAGAACCGCTTCACCGGGTGGACCGATGTCGATCTGTCGGACAAGGGCCGGCAGGAGGCTCGCGAGGCCGGCGAGGTACTCCGGCAGGGAGGCTACGTCTTCGACGTGGCCTACACCAGCGTACTGAAGCGCGCCATACGCACCCTGTGGACCGCGCTCGATGTAATGGACCTGATGTGGATTCCCGTCCACCGCTCGTGGCGTTTGAACGAGCGCCACTACGGCGCCCTGCAAGGGCTCAACAAAGCGGAGACGGCGGCCAAATTCGGCGAGGACCAAGTTAAGATCTGGCGCCGCAGCTACGACATTCCGCCGCCCGAACTGACCGCGGACGACCCGCGCTATCCCGGCCACGATCCGCGCTACAAGGGTCTCAGTGCGCAGGAACTGCCGCTTACCGAGTGCCTCAAGGACACGGTCGCGCGCTTTCTCCCGCTCTGGCATGAAACTATCGCCCCGGCCATCCAGGGGGGCCAGCAGGTAATCATCGCGGCGCATGGAAACAGCTTGCGCGCGCTGGTGATGTATCTCGACAACGTCAGCGAGGCGGACATCACCGAGCTGAATATTCCGACCGGAATGCCCTTAGTCTATGAGTTGGATGACAACTTGAAGGCGCTGAATCGCTATTACCTCGGCGATCCGGAAAAGGTCAAGGCAGCGATGGAGGCCGTCGCCGCACAAGGTAAAAAGAAGTAGTTATTAGCAGGGGTTACTAAAACGCTCCCTAACGAATCCGAGGCGCAAATCTGAGCCGCGACCGTTAGGGAGCGTTTTTTATACTAACTTACCAGCGCTTACGACCGCCGCCACCGCCGCCGGGACGGTCCGTCTTCGGGCGAGCTTCGTTCACGTTCAACGCGCGGCCATCCAATTCCTTGCCGTTGACCGCCGCGATCGCCTTCTCGGCTTCGCTGTCGTTGGTCATTTCCACGAACCCAAATCCTCTGGGCTGTCCGGAATCACGATCGGTGCAAATGTTGACACGGTCTACTTTGCCGTGTGTTTCAAACAGGGATCGGACGGACGCTTCCGTCACTCCGAAGCTGAGGTTACCTACAAAAATGTTCTTCATAATTTACTTATCCTTACTGCAAGCTAATTGGTGGGTAGACGGAAGAAGCGGAACGCTAGGAGGGTCTGCCAGCCGACTTCTACAGTATAGCAGAGATCTTACCAGGGTGTTATAATAAACTGAATAAGTGATTTTCTCGAATCGGGCTAATCTTCACATCGCCCGCAGAAAGGTGAGGAACGTACGTAATGTTGTACGACAGCACGAAGGCGTTACTCCAAAGTATTCTGAGGTCGCTCGAAACCGGCGGCGAGATTCGCTGGGACGAGCACACGGAATCGGGCAATGCGTGCCTTTACGAAATGCACCAGATGGCGCGGCCCGAGTACAAAGCGTATCGAACCGATAAGCAGAACGCGAATTCACAGGCGCAAACCGGTTTTCCGGAGAAGCTGAGCCGCGCCATGCCGCATGTCCGTTCGATGGTGATTGCCATCCGTCACAAGGACCAGACCACGGCCGTCGAGAGCGGTAAGTCCGCCCTGGCCGAGATGTAACCGGCCCACCTCAATGACACATTCATTCACTTACATCGACATCGGCGGCAACCAGGCGCAATACTGCGTCTCCGACGACGGCCACGGCCGCGACTATCACTGGTCCACCGACCACGGCGACCGCGGTGTCGCCACCACCTTCGAGCAAGCCCAGTCGCGCGCCAGAGCCGTCCTCAAAGACAGCATGGCCGTCAACCGTCGCAGCGAAGAAGCTCTCCGCGCCGAAAAGTACATTCCCAACTGGCGCCCCCGCTGACCCGGGTGGGGCAGGCGCTTCCGCCTGCCAAAAAATTCACGTGAGCGCTACTACAGCTGCACTGACCGGTCGCTCGCCCACCGGAATCATAGTGAAAAGCGGCGCCGATTTGTAACGCTTCACACGGTCGCCGCCTACCTCGTTGCCGCCCAGCGCAAAAATTCGAATCACCGCCATGTCTCCGGATCTTTCATTGAGCACCAGGGCGTACTCGTTGTCGGGCGTGATCACGATCTGCCGCGGTCCACTGCCCACTTGCACGAGTGCCACGAGTTTGCCGGTTTCGACGTCCAGCACGGTGATGCTGTCGGCGTCGGGATTGGCTACCAGCAGATAGGCAGGCGGCCGGTCGCTCTCGGCGATGGCCATGGCGCCTGGGGCATGTCCCGCCAGCAGGGTTTCCCAGACCTCGGTGCGGTACGGAAAGACGCTTACGACCGCGTCCATGCCGTCGCCCGTCACGTACAGGTGCCCGCCGTCGGCGGTGAAGCAGAACTCCCTCGGCGCGATGGAAAGCGGCAGCCGCACCACGGTTTTGCCAGTGGGAACGTCGTAAAGCGTCAGGCTACGATCGGCCTGGCTGCCGGAAATGACCTGTCTGCCGTCTCCGCGGAAGCGCGCGATACACGGCTCGGTGGCGGCATGAATCGTGCGTGTAACCGTGGCTTGGGCCAGCGAGACCACGGAGATCGTGCGCTCGCCGGCGGCGACCACGCAGGCGTCGTCGGTCTTGAGACTGAGATCGAAATCTTCTGGCGGCGCTGCCAGGCGGATATGCCGGCCGGGGCGCATCGTGTCGAAAGGGATTTCGACCAGGCTGGCCGGGTCGCGATACAGTACCCAAAGCGCGTCGCCGGCCCGCGAGAGGCGCATCGCGATCGCGGTGTTTCCGGCGCGGGCGCGCCGTGTGATGGTCAGCAGGCCGGCTTCGATCTCGTAGACAGTGCCGTTGTCGGCTGCCAGGGCATAGGCCTTGGTGGTCTTCGGGCGCGCCAGCACCTGCGACGGAGCGGCGTCGAGCGGGATCTGCTGGCGTGTGCGAAAGCGTGTGAGGTCGACCACTCCGATTGAGTGTCCGTCCTGGTTGGCGACGAAGCAGTATCCGAGAAAGCGTTGGGCCTTGGGTCTGCTACAGGCCGCGGCGGCCGCCGAAGACAGCAGCAGGGCGCGTCGCGAAATCAGGGGACGGTTCACTCTGATATTTTAAGCCCCAGCAGGGCCGAACGCGCGGCTCATGTTATCCTATGAAAAGCCTCGCATGTCGCAAGCCGGAGAGATGGCCGAGTGGCTGAAGGCGCACGCTTGGAAAGCGTGTATAGGGGAAACTCTATCCAGGGTTCGAATCCCTGTCTCTCCGCCATCCTAAGCTTGTAATCACTCACCCATCAAACATTCTGGCGTTATAACGTTTCGTAATCCTGATCGAACGTGCGGCACTCGACTTTAGTTGTTAAAAGATCTTCCTCCGAAATGGGGAGTGCTCTGGGCTGCCAGGGGCCCTGGGCCAATGACGATTCACTCCAGAGGAATGCCGGTGAGCCGGGGAGGAGTAGCCAGCGCTTGATCGCAGGCATCTAGCCCTTTTGATCTATTGTGTACAAATCATGACTGGCGTATTTTTGATGCCTGGAGCGACGAACTTGCTGTTCCGAGGCGATACCCTGCACATCGAAGACCGCCTGAAAGCCGATCTTGATAGGGCTCGTGTTGAGTACCAGGCAGCCTGCGGGGAGTTTCAGTCGGTGGTCATGGATATTCCTAGCGGGATTCCCCAGCCGGATGGAGAATTGCGAATCCGGCAAACGGGGGCAGCCTCTAGAGCGGCCCTTCAGAACTACACACGCGCCTTGATGCGGTTTTCGGAGTACTGCCTTTCCGGGACTGTGCCGAGCGACCTTTGACCCGCCGGTCGACTTATTGATATTCTCCCCGGGTTTGAAGTGAGGCTCCCGCCGGCAACGCACGGATACCGGGTGGACGTTTCTCGTGACACCGGGCCTGGAAGCCGAAAAGACCCTGCTTGCGCTCCTTCTCACCCTTGGGGACCGTTACGGTGTCAGGCGTCTGCAACTCGATCCAGAAGCTCTTCGGGCGGATGCGGATTGCGTCCACAACAACCTCCAGCAAGTAGCGTCCCGGAGCTAAGCGATGCCGTTCGAGATCCCGAATGAATTCGAACGCGAGCATGAAGCGTACTTTCGAATGTGGACTGCCGGTAGCCGCGACGGCCGGACGATCCCGCAATTTCGCGCGCTGGCAGAAGTCCTGATACCGGTCTGGATCCACGACAAATCCCAGGTCGCAGAGACGCTCGCCACCCGCCGATATGCGGTCCTTTACAAGAATTCGCGCATCACCGGGCGCGTCTTCTCCAGCCTTCACGATGTCCCAAGTGTTTGACCATCGGAGATTCAAGGGAACGAATCGTTCGATGGGAACCCAGCCCTCGTGCTGTTTGAAAACCCTTCTCACGGTAACTTCACCTTCTCCGCCTCGGTCTTACCCCGATTAGTTACGTTGACGCGGCAGAAAAAGATATCAATGTTATTGTCTGTTGCCGTGTGTCCGTCCTCAATCACTCCCTCTTTAACCTCTGGGAATTGAGGATTAATCCAATGCGAATACGGAGGGTACGCCTCAATATCAAGCGTCAGCTTCGGATGTATGTACGAATAAATGCGAGGTCCCCAGAGAGTAAGTATGAGCGAGGCAAACAGGCTCCAGAGTGCGGCGCCCGAGGTAAACACCCTCGAGACCCTGGAAGGCTCGCCTTGAAAAACTAAGTCTAGAATGGTTGTCTCCCCAGCTTTCACCGTCACGGTCTTTGAAACTAATGACCGGTATCCCGGTACCTGCGCAGCCAGGTAATACACCCCCTCCGGCAGGCTTTCAAAGGCATAGGAGGCGTCGGGGCGCACTGCGATCGATGCCAACGCTTTGCCTGAAATAACGTCGACCAACCGGATCGTGGCCTGGGTGATCGGTTGGCCTTCCTGATCCGTGGCCGTGCCAACCAGTTTGCCCGTCGGGGCGGCGTGAGCTGCTGTTGCACTGCTGAAGAACAGGAACAGGAACACCCACAGAACCTGTTTCATCGCGTTATTCGGAGTAGATATTCCGGACGAAGCCCGATACATTCATGCTCGGCCAGTCCGGGTACTTCGTCTTGAACTCACTCTCGAGGCGCTTTCCCGCGTCATCGACTCCTACGCCATTCTTCTTAAGTTCCAGCGCACGGTTCCGTAAGTCACTAATGAATTGCTTCTCCTGGGCTACCATAGTTCCGTCGCCCGGTGCACTGTGATCCGGGAGGACATGCAGCGCGTTCAGCGCCGCCACCCTGTCGAGTACGGCGAGCCAGCTCGAAGGCGTGCCGCCGTCACGAAATATACCGGGCACAATCTTGTTCTGCACCACGTCGCCCGAGATCAACGTATGGTCCGGTTCGACAAACGTCAGTTCATCGCCCTTGGTATGCGCACCGCCGAACCAGAGGAGCCGCGCCGTCACGCCGCCCAGGTCGAGTTGCGCCTCCTGATCAAACGTGATGTCCGGCGTGCGAAGCGTGGCATTTGCCAGCAGTTCCTTATTCTCCGCCGACCGGCCGGCAAACAGCTCGATCATCTCCTTGCCATGTAATTCCATTTCCCGCTGCTGGACGGCGTTGCGAATCAGGATCGTGCCGGCGGGAAAGCCGGCGTCCCCTCCAGCGTGTTCAGGATGGAAATGTGTTGTCGTCAGGAACAGCTTCTGATTGCCGGGCGCGAGTTTGGCCGCCACCCGTGCGATCGTAGCGCCATTGCGCGGTCCAAGGCCCGTATCCACCACCAGCGTCGCCTTGTTGCCAGCGACGATTGCGATGTTGGGCCAACCCATAATCGCCCAAACATGCTCCGACACCTTGACCGTTTCCTCCCCAAGCACCGGCTGATTCTGGGCGGTGGCGACGGCGGCGGCAAGCGCCCCGAGGATGAGTAGCTTCGCTCGCATAACCCTTCTCTTGTATCACACCGGAACTGCCTTGACCGCGGACCGCCAGGCCGTTAGCATTGAAGACAGCCATGTCGCATATCAACCGTAGGGCCTTCTTTGCCGCCGCCGGCGGAGCCGCCACCAGCCTGAATTCTCTGTTCGCCGCGGGCAATTCGGCCGGCGTGGACGAAACTCTGCGATCTGGAATTGCCCGCCGCAAAATCCCTGCCGTGGTGGGAATGTTCGGTAGCGAGAACAAGACCCTCTACGCGGGCGCGTTCGGCAAGCGGGATTCCTCGGGCGCTCCCGTCCGAGTCGACAGCATATTCGCCATAGCGTCAATGACTAAAGCGGTCACCACTGTCGCCGCACTTCAGTTGGTGGAACAGGGGAAGGTGGACCTCGCCGAGCCAATCGCCGGCCGCCTGCCGCAGCTCGCCAACCTCGAAGTTCTGGAGGGGTTCGATGCCGCCGGCAAACCCTCCCTCCGCCCCGCCAAAACGCCGATCACGCTGCGCCATTTGTTAACCCACACCTCAGGCCTTTGCTACGACACCTGGGATGGCAACATGTTCCGCTACGCGTCGAAGCCTGCGGCCAGCCCCGCCAAGCCTGGTCCTCTCATGTTCGAGCCAGGCAAGCGCTGGCAATACGGGCAAGGCGTCGATTGGGCCGGCCGTCTAGTGGAGTCCATCAGCGGCACCACGTTGGAGAACTATTTCCAGGAAAAGATCCTCCGTCCATTGGGTATGGAGGACACCAGCTACATTCTCCCGGCGGCGAAGTTCGACCGCCTGGTGGGTCGCTATCACCGCCAGAATGGCGGCGAGTTGCAACAGGACGAGCGCAAGCAGCCCACCGCGCCGGCCACTTTCAACGGCGGCGGCGGCCTGTACTCCACCGCGGCCGACTATGTGCGATTCATGCAGATGATTCTCAACCACGGCAGGGGTGCAAACAACGCGACGGTCCTCCAGCCCAAGACGGTGGAGAGCATGATGACCAATCAGATCGGCGAGTTGAGCGCCGGCAAAATGAAGAGCTTCAAGCCTGACACTTCTTCCGATGTCGACATCCAGCCGGGCCGCACCGAAAAATGGGGACTCGGTTTCCTGATCAACACCACTGCCTACCCCGGCGGACGATCCGCGGGCAGCCTTGCCTGGGCGGGACTCTACAACACCTTCTACTGGATTGACCCTAAACAGCGCCGGTGTGGAGTGATCCTGATGCAGTTTCTCCCATTTGTCGATAGGGAGGCTGTCGGGCTGTTGGACGACTTCGAGCGGGTCACATACCGCAGCCTGTAAGCCGCCGATTCTGTGTACTTTAGCACACCTCACCCCAAAAGCACAAAGCCCAAAAGGACTAACCTGTCGTGGCCCGGATGAGGGTGTAACATTGCGTCCGCTTGAACGCGCCCGTATAAGATAATAGGAGAATTGTCGCGCAGTTTCGATGTTGGCGGTGAGCCCTCCAAGGGTACATCGCGAGACGCGCGAAAAAACTCACGGGTGGCGATATGAAAGAGAACGTTTCACAGGCGGTGGAGCAGGTCCCAATGACTCCGTCTTCCCTAACGAAGACACCGGCGCCGGCACCGAAACCCAAACCGAAGCCCTCACGGGCGCGATGGCTATGGCTGCCCGTTCTTGCCATCTTGGGTCTCGGAGCCTGGTACTTCTGGCCCAAAATCATCTCAGCTACGTCCACCGCACCCGCGCCAGCCTCGAAGGGCGGGAAAAAGGGCGCGTCCGGTACCGTCCCCGTGGTCGCCGCCAAAGCCCGTAAGGGCGATATCTCGGTTTACATCACCGGCCTCGGCTCGGTCATCCCCATCAACACCGTGACCGTGAAGAGCCGCGTCGACGGCCAGCTGATGAAAGTGCTCTACCACGAAGGCGACCTCGTCCACGAAGGCGATCTCCTGGTGGAAATCGACCCGCGGCCCTACCAAGTCCAACTCGACATGGCCCTGGGCCAACAGGCGCGCGACCAGGCCACCTTGGACAATGCCCGCGTCGATTTCGATCGTTACACGAAGCTGCTCGCGCAGAACGCCATTCCCGAACAGCAACTCGCCACCCAGAAAGCCACTGTCGGCCAAGCCGAGGGCGTAGTAAAGTCCGATCAGGCGCAGATCGATAGCGCCAAACTGAACCTGGTGTACTGCCACATCAACGCCCCCATCACCGGAAAAGTCGGCCTGCGCCTGGTAGATCCCGGAAACATCGTACATGCGGCTGACACCAACGGGCTGCTAGTCATCACGCAGATCCAGCCCATCAGCGTCATCTTCACCGTGGCCGAGGACGATTTGCAAGTGGTCCTACGTAAGCTTGCCGCCGGCCAGCACCTGAGCGCCGAAGCCTGGGATCGCGCCAACACCGCGAAGATCGGCATCGGGACGCTCGTCACCGTGGACAACCAGATCGACCCCACCACCGGATCTCTCCGCCTGCGCGCCGATTTCGATAACAGCGCCAACCGTCTCTTCCCCAACCAGTTCGTCAACGTGCGCCTGCTGGTGGAGCAGAAGCACGGAGTCACCCTCGTGCCCAGCGCCGTCATCCAGCGAACCACCAGCTCCACTTACGTCTACGTCGTCAAACCCGACCGCACCGTCACCGTCCGCCAGATTACCGTCGGCGTCACCGAGGGAGATGACACCGAAATCACCAGCGGAATCGCGCCCGGCGACGTGCTGGTCATGACCGGCGTCGACAAGCTGCAGGAGGGCACCCAGGTCAACGTTCAAATGGCCGATCAACAGTCGTCCGCCGCCGGCAAGTCCGGAGGAAGCAAGTCCGGAGGAAAGAAGAAGTGAGTCCTTCACGGACCTTCATTCTCCGGCCCGTCGCCACCTCTCTCCTCATGATTGGCATCCTCCTGGCCGGAGGTGTCGCCTACAAGCAGCTGCCGGTTTCCGCCCTGCCCGAGGTGGACTATCCCACCATCCAGGTCATCACCTTCTACCCCGGCGCCAGCCCCGATGTCATGGCGTCGTCCGTCACCGCGCCGCTGGAGCGGCAGTTCGGCCAGGTGCCCGGCCTGCAGCAGATGACCTCCACCAGCTCCGATGGCAGTTCTGTCATCACTCTGCAATTCAACCTCAGCCTCAGCATCGATGTCGCCGAGCAGGAAGTGCAGCAGTCCATCAACGCCTCCGGAACGTTTCTTCCCTCCGATCTCCCCGTCCCGCCAATCTACGCCAAGACCAACCCCGCCGACACGCCGATTCTGACCTTGGCGCTCACCTCCAAAACCGAGTCCCTTTCGCGCGTGGAAGATCTGGCGGATACCCGCCTCGCCCCCAAGATCTCGCAACTGCCCGGCGTCGGCCTGGTCAGCATCAGCGGCGGACAGAAGCCCGCCGTCCGCATACAGGTGAATCCCACCGTGCTGGCTTCTTACGGCCTCAACCTCGAGGACGTGCGCAGCTCCATCGTCGCCGCCAATGTGAATCAGGCGAAAGGGAATTTCGACGGCGCTCATCAGGCCTACCAGATCGGCGCCAACGATCAGCTGCTCTCTTCCGACGACTACCGCCCGCTCATCGTTGCCTACCGCAACGGCGCACCGGTCAAACTCACCCAGGTCGCCGACGTCATCGACGATATCGAAAACGTCCGCCAGGCCGCCTGGATGAACGAGGTGCCGGCCGTCATCGTCAACATCCAGCGGCAGCCCGGCGCCAACATCATCCAGGTGGTGGACCGCATCAAGCAGCTCCTCCCGACGCTCACCTCCACCCTGCCGCAATCGATTCACGTGGGTATCCTCACGGACCGCACCAACACTATCCGCGCGTCGGTAGAAGACGTTCAGTTCGAGCTCATTCTGACCGTAGGACTGGTGGTCATGGTGATCTTCCTGTTCCTGCGCAACCTCTCGGCCACCATCATCCCCAGCGTGGCTGTGCCGCTTTCCCTGGTGGGCACGTTCGGCGTGATGTACATGCTGGGTTACAGCCTCAACAACCTCACGCTAATGGCGCTCACCATCTCCACTGGCTTCGTGGTGGATGATGCCATCGTGATGATTGAGAACATCGTCCGCTACATCGAAGAAGGGGAGACGCCGATGCGCGCGGCCCTCCGCGGCGCGGAGCAGATCGGCTTCACCATCATCTCACTCACCATCTCCCTGATCGCCGTGCTCATCCCGCTGCTCTTCATGGCGGATATCGTCGGCCGTCTCTTCCGGGAATTCGCCATCACTCTGGCCGTCACGATTCTGGTTTCCGCCGTCGTGTCGCTCACCCTGACGCCGATGATGTGTTCGAAGCTCCTGAAGCACAAGCCCGAATCTTCCCAGGGACGCCTCTATCGCCTTTCGGAACGCGGGTTCGAAGCTGTGATCGCGCTCTACGGCAAGATGCTGCGCTTCGTGCTGCGCTGGCAAACCGCGACGCTCTTCGTCGCCGTCCTCACGCTCGTCGTGACCTGCTATCAGTTCTACACCATCCCCAAGGGATTTTTCCCCATACAGGACACCGGCGTCATTCAGGGAGTTTCCGAGGCTGGGCAAACCGTCTCATTTCCCCAGATGTCGTCGCTTCAGCAGCAGCTCACCAAAGTGATTCTGACCGATCCGGCGGTGGACAATCTCTCTTCCTTCATCGGCATCGATGGCACCAACACCACCCTCAACAGCGGGCGAATTCTGATCAACCTCAAGCCGCTCGCCGATCGCAAAATCAGCGCCACCGACGTGATTCGCCGCATTCAGCCAAAGCTGGAGAAAGTCGCCGGCATCACCTTATTCATGCAGCCGGTGCAGGATCTGACCGTCGAAGACCGCGTCAGCCGCACCCAGTTCCAGTACACCTTGGAAGACCCCAGCGCCGACGAGTTGAACACCTACGCGCCGAAAATGCTGGCCCGCCTTCGCGAGCTGCCCCAGCTCACCGATGTCGCTACCGATCAGGCCGTGCAGGGACTGCGCGCGCGCCTGGTCTTCGACCGCGATACAGCCTCGCGCCTGGGCATCACGCCAGCCACCATCGATCAGACGCTCTACGACGCGTACGGCCAGCGCGAAGTCTCCACCATCTTCACGCAGCTCAATCAGTACCACGTCGTGCTTGAAGTTCAGCCCTCGTTCCGCCAGAATCCCACCGACCTGCGCAACCTGTTTATCCGTACGGCCGCCGGATCCAACGCCGCCGCCGCGGGCCTCGTCGCAGGCGGTTCGTCCACCGCGGCACTTTCGCAAGGGCCCGCCAACACGAGTTCGGCCGCCACCGCGGCGGCAAACGCTGCCAACACCGCGCAAGCCAGTTCCGCGGCGGCGGGCGGCGCCATCGCGTCCTCCTCCGTGTTCCCCACCGGAGGCCAGGTTCCGCTCAGCGCCTTCACCCACGTGGAGCCTATCGCCGTCCCCATCACCGTGAACCACCAGGGCCAGTTCCCCGTCATCACGCTCTCCTTCAATCTGGCGCCCAACGCTTCCCTCGGCGATGCCGTGAATGCCGTGAATAAGGTCAAGGATGAAATCGGCCTGCCGCCCAGTATTCAAGCCGCGTTCCAAGGCACCGCCGAGGCGTTTCAAGCTTCCCTGGCCAATGAATGGGTGCTGATTCTCGCCGCCCTCGTCACGGTGTATATCGTGCTCGGAGTCCTCTACGAAAGTTACATTCATCCCATCACGATTCTCTCCACGCTTCCCTCGGCCGGCGTCGGCGCCCTCCTCGCCCTCAACGTCTGCGGCCAGGATTTCAGCGTCATCTCGCTGATCGGCATCGTCCTCCTCATCGGCATCGTCAAAAAGAACGGCATCATGATGATCGATTTCGCGCTCGAGGCGGAACGCAAAGAAGGCATGCAGCCGGTGGACGCCATCTATCAGGCGTGCCTGCTTCGCTTCCGGCCTATCATGATGACCACCATGGCCGCCCTGCTCGGCGCCGTACCTCTCGCCCTCGGCACCGGCACTGGTTCGGAGCTTCGCCGCCCGCTTGGCATCACCATGATCGGCGGCCTGCTCATCAGCCAGATGCTCACTCTCTTCACCACGCCGGTCATCTATCTGTTCTTCGACCGGCTGGCGCGACGCTTCTCGCGGCACCGGCAAACCGACGCCGAAATGGAACCCGTTGCCGCGGAGTGATGCATGAATATTTCCGCACCATTTGTCCACCGGCCGGTAGCTACCACGCTCCTCACGGTGGCTATCGCTCTGGCCGGCGGCGTCGCATTCGGCATTCTGCCGGTATCTCCGCTGCCGCAGGTCGACTTTCCGACTATCTCCGTAAATGCAAGCTTGCCGGGCGCGAGTCCGGAGACCATGGCATCCTCCGTGGCCACCCCGTTGGAACGCCAGTTCGGGCGCATCGCCGCCGTCACCGAGATGACTTCTTCGAGCACGCTCGGTACCTGCAGCATCACCCTGCAATTCGATCTCAATCGCAACATCGACGCCGCCGCGCGCGACGTCCAAGCCGCCATCGCTGCCGCCCGCGGCTACCTGCCCACCAATCTTCCCAGCAACCCCAGCTACCGAAAGGTGAACCCGGCCGATTCGCCCATCTTCATGCTCGCCCTCACCTCGGACGTGCTGCGCAAGGGCCAGATCTACGACGCCGCGTCCACCATCATGGCGCAGAAACTTGCGCAGGTTCGCGGCGTCGGGCAAGTCGGCGTCGGCGGCAGTGCGCTTCCCGGCGTTCGGGTCGAACTCAATCCCGCCGCCCTGAACAAATACGGTATCGGCCTCGAGCAGGTGCGCACCGTCCTCTCGCAGGCCAATGCCAATACACCCAAGGGCCACTTCTCCAATGGCAACCGCATGTGGGAGGTGGGCGCCAACGATCAGCTATTCAATGCCATCGATTACAAGCCCCTGCTCATCGCCTATCACAACGGCGCCGCCGTCCGCCTCTCCGATGTCGGCGATGTCGAAGATTCGGTGGAAGACCTGCGCAGCGCCGGGTACGCCAACGGCAAGCCCTCCGTCCTCGTCGTCATCTTCCGCCAGCCCGGGGCCAACATCATCGGAACCGTAGACCGCATCCGCGCCGTCCTCCCTCAGCTTCAGGCCGCCATTCCGGCCGCTATCCACATGCAGGTTGCCATGGATCAGACCCAGACCATCCGCGCTTCCGTCCACGATGTAGAGCGCACCCTGGTCCTCTCCGTGGGGCTGGTGGTCCTGGTGGTCTTCGTGTTTCTCAAGAGCGCCCGCAGCACCTTCATTCCCAGCATCGCCGTGCCGGTGTCGCTCCTGGGAACCTTCGGTGTGATGTACCTGTTCGGTTACAGCCTCGATAACCTCTCGCTGATGGCCCTCACCATCTCCACCGGCTTCGTCGTCGATGACGCCATCGTAGTCATCGAAAATATCACGCGCTATCTCGAAGCTGGCATGGGTCCGTTTGCCGCCGCGCTCAAAGGAGCCAGCGAAATCGGCTCCACGGTCGTCACCATGAGCGTTTCGCTGGTGGCCGTGTTCATCCCGCTGCTGCTCATGGGCGGGATTGTCGGCCGCCTCCTCCGCGAATTCGCCGTCACCCTTTCCGTGGCCATCGGAGTCTCCATGGTGGTTTCCCTCACTGCCACGCCCATGATGTGCGCCCACCTGCTGAAGGCGCATGAAACCCACGGACGGGTCTACAACACGGTGGAAAGCCTCTTTACCTGGATCGTGAATCTATATGGCAAGACGCTCTCGTTCGTGCTTCGCCACGCCTTTGTCACCCTCCTCGTTCTCTTGACCACCATCGGCCTGAACGTGTACCTTTTTATCCACGTCCCCAAAGGCTTCTTTCCGCAGCAGGACAACGGACGCATGGGCGGCCAGATCATCGCGGACCAGGACACGTCGTTTCAATCCATGGACAAGATCCTGTTGCAGATGGTCAACATCGTCGCCGCGGACCCCGCGGTCGACACCGTCAACGGCTTTACCGGGGGCGGCAGCGGAGGAGGCGGCGGTGCCTCCACCCTCAACCAGGGACGCATGTTCGTCTCCCTCAAGCCCCTCAACGAACGCAAGATCACCGTCGACTACATCATGCAGCGCCTGCGCCCCAAGCTCGCCCGCATCCCCGGCGCTACCCTCTACCTGCAGCCTTCCCAGGATCTGCGCGTCGGCGGCCGGAACTCCGCCGCCCTGTATCAGTTCACCATGCGCGGCGACAACCTGCAGGACCTCATCACCTACGCCCCCAAAATGTTCCAGGAGCTGAAAACCATCCCCATCGTCGCCGACGTCAACAGCGACCAGCAGAACCGCGGACTGCAATCCCTGGTCACCTACGACCGCGATACCGCCGCACGCTTCGGCATTTCGCCCCAGTTGATCGATAACACGTTGTACGATGCCTTCGGCCAGCGCCAGGTATCCACCATGTATAAGTCGCTCAACCAGTATCACGTCGTGATGGAGGCCGCCCCGCAATACTGGCAGAACCCAGAGACATTACGCGATATCTACGTGCGCGCGCCCGGCGGCCAGCAGGTTCCCTTGAGCGCCATCGCGCATTACGGCCCCGCCGTGGCGCCCCTCTCCGTCAACCATCAGGGTCTCTTCCCGTCGGTGACTATCTCGTTCAACCTGCTTCCCGGAGTCGCTCTGGGCGATGCCGTCCAGGTCATTGGAGACTCCGCCCGCAAGATCGGTCTCCCGCCCACCATCCAGACCATGTTCACCGGCACCGCGCAGGCCTATCAGGATTCGCTCGGCAGTGAACCCTACCTGATTGCGGCGGCCCTCGCGGCCGTCTACCTGATGCTCGGCATCCTCTACGAGAGCTATATCCATCCCATCACCATTCTTTCTACGCTGCCCTCCGCGGGAGTGGGCGCGCTGCTCGCACTCATCCTCACTCACACCGACCTCAGCGTCATCGCTATGATCGGCATCATTCTGCTGATCGGCCTCGTCAAGAAGAACGGCATCCTGATCGTCGATTTCGCCCTCGCCGCCGAGCGCAACGAAGGCAAGAGTCCGCGCGATGCCATCTTCGAAGCCAGCCTGTTGCGTTTCCGCCCCATTCTCATGACTACTTTCGCTGCCATGCTGGGGGCTTTGCCCCTCGCCCTCGGTACCGGCACCGGTTCGGAGTTACGCCGCCCCCTGGGTATCACCATCATCGGCGGCCTTCTGATGAGCCAGGCCTTGACTTTGTTCACCACCCCGGTGGTCTACCTGTACTTCGACCGCCTGCAGCACTGGTGGGAGCGTGTACGCGGTGTCGCCCACCGCCACCCTGAAACCGTGGAGGCCGAACTATGAGAACCAGGTGGGACAGGCCTCCTGGCCTGTCTAATCCGAGCAAAGCTCGGACTAGTCTTCTTCTCTTGTTCCTTGTTGTCGTTGTCGTATTCTCCGCCGCCTGCCTCAAGGTGCCAGCCTATCAGCGCCCGTCCGCCGTCGTGCCGCCGCAGTACAAGGAGCCGCCGCCCCCAGGCTGGAAGGAAGCGCAGCCCAGCGACGGAGTGCTGCGCGGCAAATGGTGGGAGATTTTTAACGACCCCGCGCTGAACGCCCTCGAAGAGCAGGTGAACATCTCCAACCAGAACGTGCAGCAGGCCGAAGCGCAATTCCGCGAAGCCAGGGCCTCTGTCCGTATTGCGCGCTCCGCCCTCTTTCCCCTTGTGAGCGCCACGCCCTCCGTCACTGCTTCGCAGGCCTCCGCGCGCCTGGCCAACCGCTTCGGACCCACCAATCCGCTCGGCGTCTACGATCTTCCCGTGAACGCGTCCTACACCGTGGATCTCTGGGGCAGCATCCGCCGCAGTGTCAACGCCAGCGCGTATACCGCCCAATCTACCGCAGCCCTCCTGCAAAATGCCCGCCTGCTCTATCAGTCCGAGCTCGCCCAGGACTACTTCCAATTGCACGGGATCGATGGCGATGTCGCCCTGCTCGAGGCAACCGTCAAGTCCTACCAGGAGTTACTCGCGCTCACACGCAACCGCTATGCCGGCGGTATCGCCTCCGATGGCGACGTGGCGCAGGCCGAGACCCAGCTCTACACCGCGCAGACGCAGTTGGTCGATGTGGGAGTCCAGCGCGCGCAGTTGGAACATGCCATGGCAGTTCTGATCGGCAAGCCGCCCGCCGAGCTTGCCATCCCCCGCGCGCCCATTCAGGTTCCACCCCCGCGAATCCCCGTCGGCTTGCCGTCGGCCCTATTGGAACGCCGCCCCGATATCGCCGAAACCGAGCGTCAGGCCGCCGCCGCCAACCAGGAGATCGGCATCGCCAGGGCGGCATTCTTTCCGGCATTGACCCTGGCCGCCACCGCCGGCGTCCAGTCGTCGAGTTTCCTCAATTGGCTTACCTTGCCCAGCCGTTTCTGGACCGTCGGCCCGCAACTGGCCCAGACCCTGTTTGATGCCGGCAAGCGCCACGCCCAGGTGGACCAGGCCCAGGCAAGCTACGACGCCGTGGCGGCCAACTATCGTCAAACCGTGTTGACCGCCTTCCAACAGGTGGAAGACAACCTGGCGGCGCTTCGCATCCTGGCCGACGAGTCCGCCGTGCTGGATCTGGCCGTCAGCTCGGCCGAGCGTTCCGTGACCGTTTCCACCGCCCAGTACAAGGGCGGAGTTGCCAATTACCTCCAAGTGATCACGGTACAGACCATCGCCCTGGCGAACCAGCGTTCTGCCATCGATGTGCAAACTCGCCGTATGACCGCCAGCGTGCTCCTGATTGAAGCCCTCGGCGGCGGATGGAATGCCTCTGACATCGTCGGCACGAAATCGCCATAACGGTGCGGAAGACTGCAGCGCAAACTGGGGACCTACATGCTGTCTGTCTCCGGTTTGCCCAACGAACACACCCCCGCGACGTGAGATTTCCAGTAAAGACCGGCCAAGATAAACAATCCCACGCCTATCATCAGTAAGCTCCCCGGCTCGGGCGTCACGGTAACCGGTGGCGTTGGTGGCGTTGGTGGCGGGCTTGGCGGCCCCGGCTGGCAGCATAGCCCGCTGCCCGATGAGCCGTCATCCACCAACCAGACGATCGCGCCATCAGTCAGGCCGCTGACGATCCGGCCCTCCAAGTCGATAGGCTCATAACCGTAATCCTGTTTCCAGATCCAACGGAACTGCGTACCCCCGGTATCCCAGATCTGGGTTTCATCCACGACGATTGCCGCGGAGCAAGTGCAAGCCAACAGCAAAACGATCAACAGTGGTTTCATGTTAGAAATGCCCCGGCGGAGTAACCTCGTCGAGGTTCGGCTGGAGAGTTCGCGGCCGGCTTGTCCTCTCGGAGCTTTCCGAAAAACGCCCGTTATATGGCAACGATGACGCATTCGAAGTCGCGATCCATTTTTTTCGACGGGCGGCGATCCGCAACGCTGCTGGTCGCCCGGTGCGTAGCATATCAAGGTGTTAAACTATGAATATCTGAAAGCCGGGTCAAAACGTTTGAACACCCGTCAGTGCCATTCCCGAACCGCCCTCCAGCTTGCCCTCTGCTGTCTCCTCCCCCTCGCCCGCGCCCAGGACTGGGACATCGGCGCGCGTGTCGCATCGGCCGTCTCCGCCGCGACCGGCAACAAGGTCACCCTCATCTTCGAGCAGCGCGGCCGCTATGAAGACCGCACCGGCAACACATTCGGCAAGGACGTCGATTTAGCCACGGGCCTGTTCCGCACCCGCCTGGGCCTGACCTATACCCCCGTGCCCTGGCTGAAATTCACCGGCGTGGTACAGGATTGCCGCGCACCCTGGTATGGCCCCGGCGCTCCCACCACCATGCGCGATGAGGCCGATTGGCACGAAGGCTACATCGAACTCTTTCCATCGTCCAAAGAAGGTTTCGGCATGACCGCCGGCCGCAAGATGCTGCTCAGCTACGGCGAGGGCCGCCTCATCGGAATATCCCAATGGACCAACACCTCGCGCACCTACGACCACGCCCGGGTCTATTGGCGCTCGGAAAGGGCGCAGTTCGAGGTCCTCATGGTTTCGCAGGTAAAGGTACGCATCGGAGAGTTCAACCGCCCCGAGCTTGGAGACCGCGTTTGGGGCACTTACAACGTGTTCCCCAATATCTACAGGAGTCAATCGATCGAGGCCTACGTCCTCCGCCGCGACCAGAACCGTCCGGGCGGCTTCACCGGCGGATCCGGTCAGGATGGCACCGACAAACTCGGCATCAACACCGCCGGCTTCCGCGCATACGGTCCCGTCGCCTCCGGTGTCAAATACACTCTCGAAGCCGCCCTGCAGAAAGGCAAGGTAGGCCCCGCCGATCTCAGCGCCGGCGCGTGGGTTGCCACGCTCGGCCGCCGCTGGACCGTCGCGAACCGCGCCCTCGATGTTTCAGCCGAGTACCGGTATGCGTCCGGCACCGCGAATCCTGCGGACCCCACGCGCTCCGGCACTTTCGATCAGCTCTACGCCGCCAACCACGATAAGTTCGGCCACGAAGATCTGCTCGGCTGGCGCAATATCCACAACGTCCGATCCCTCACCACCCTGGCGCTGACCAGAAACCTGTCCATCAATTTCATGTACGACAACTACTGGTTGGCTGACCTGAAGGACGGCCTGTACAACGGCTCCGGCAAACAGATCGTGCGTTCGCCCACCGGTACCGCGGGCCGTCACGTCGGCCAGGAGACCGACCTCTACGTCACCTACAAGCACGGCCACTTCACCTTCGGCGCCGGCTACGGCCGCTTCTTTGCCGGACAGTTCATCCAAAAAACAACACCCGGCGTTGGCCCTACCTACCTCTATATCTTCCACGCCTATTCTCTTTAGTCGTCTCCCCAAGCCTCCGTCACCGTCCGCTATAATGTCCGTTCTGCTTCCTGCTCCCGTTGGCGTTTCCTCCAGGTTCGCTCGTGGTCAGGTCGGTTGAATCGTCGCTTCCACAGTACTTTACAAAAGGGATCGCATCATGAATCTTCGTAAGGTCGCCGCCTGCTGTTTGCTGACCGCTCTGGTCGCCGCCGCCCAGGACCGCATCCTACAGCCCGTGGACCGCACTCGGATGACCCCCCTCAAGGGTCACATTCATCCCCAGGCGGCGCCCGCCAACGATCAGGGCCCGGTCGATCCCGCCATGCCCATCCGTCACGCCACCCTCCTCCTCAAGCCCGCCGCCTCCATCGAAGCCTTCCTCGCCGACCAGCAACTCCCCGGCTCTCCCAACTTCCACAAGTGGCTGACCCCCGAACAGTTCGGCGACCGCTTCGGCCTCACCTCCAGCGACATCGCCAAAGTAACCGCCTGGATCGAATCGCAAGGCCTCAAAGTGGACCACGTCGCCCGCGGCCGCCACTGGGTCAGCTTCAGCGGCACCGCCGATCAGGCCGCCCGCACCTTCCGTACCCGCTTCCATCGATTCCAGGTGAACGGCCAGCCACACTTCGCCAACGTGGATGAACCCTCCGTTCCCGACGCCCTTCAGGCCGTGGTCGGCGGCTTCCTCGGCCTCAACGATTTCAAGCCCCACTCTAACGTCGTCCGCCCCGAATACACGTCCTCCAAGGGCAGCCACACCCTCGTGCCCGACGACCTCGCCGCCATCTACAACATCGCGCCCCTCTACGCCGCCGGCATCGATGGCACCGGCCAGAAGATCGCCATCATCGGCGATTCCTCACTCGACCTCTCCGACATACGCGGCTTCCGCACACAGTTCAACCTACCCGCCAACGATCCCATACAGATCCTGATCGGCGACGACCCTCTCTACAACAGCGACGTCGTCGAATCCAACCTTGACATCGAATGGGCCAACGCCATCGCCCGCGGCGCGCAGATTGTCTACGTCTACGGTCAGGATGTCTTCTACGCGGCGCAGTTCGCCGTGGACGATAATGTGGCGCCCATCCTCAGCCTCAGCTTCGGCGGCTGCGAAGCCTATAACCAGGCATCCTACCGCGCCGTCGCTCAGCAAGCCGTCGCCCAGGGAATCACATGGCTGGCCTCCTCCGGCGATACCGGCGCCGCCGAGTGTGACCGGACCGCCGCCATCCCGCAGGCCGCAAAAGGACTCTCGGTCGGATTTCCGGCCAGCATTCCGGAAATCACCGCCGTCGGCGGCACACAGCTCGATGACACCACCGCCAAATACTGGTCCGCCACCAACGGTCCGAGCGGCGGGTCGGCTCTCGGCTACATTCCCGAAACGGTTTGGAACGACACGTCGCTTCCTGCCGGATTCGACGCTGCCGGCGGCGGCGCCAGCATTCTCTTCCCCAAACCCTACTGGCAGACCGGCCCCGGCGTCCCCAACGACAAAGCCCGCGACATCCCCGATGTTTCCCTCGCCGCCTCTCCCTACCACGCCGGCTACCAGGTCTACCTTTACGGCGGCCTCTATACCGTCGGCGGTACTTCGGCTTCCGCGCCCTCGCTTGCCGGAGTGGTGGCGCTGCTCAATCAGTACCTCGCCTCCAAGCCCGGCGCCGCGCCGGCATCCGGACTGGGCAATATTAACCCCGAGCTCTATCGCCTGGCGCAATCTCCGAACAACACCGTCTTCCACGACGTCACCGGCGGCGATAACGCCGTCCGCTGCGCTCTCGGCAGCCCCAATTGCGTCGAAGGCCTCGTCGGCTACCCCGCCGGCCCGGGATACGATCTGGCTTCCGGCCTCGGCTCCATCGACGCCTACAACCTGGTCACCCAGTGGAATGCCGGCACCGCCAGCGCCACCACCGTCGCCGCCGATCCGTCCAAAGCGGGTTTGAACGATACCGTGCACTTCACCGTCACCGTGCGCGGCAGTTCCTCCGGCGCCGTGCCCACAGGAACCATTTCTTTGCTCGTGCAGAACGTGGTGGACGACGTCATCGGCGCCGTCAAGCTGACGCCCGGTGACGCGTCCTCGACAGCCACGCTCGCCGTGCCGGCCTCTTCCGTGATCGGGGGCGACGGCGTCATCACCGCGGTCTACAGCGGCGACAAGGTGTACAATACTTCCGCCGGCACCGTCACGGTCGGCGTGAATCGCCCCGCCACAGGCTCCCTGGTGGTCCCCTACATCACCCCCAACCCGGTCTACAAGCAGACCCCCACTGGCATTTGGCCCTACGACATTATCCTCAACGAGAAAGCCGGCGTGCAGACCACACTCACCGTCTTCACCGTCAACGGCGTGAACAACCTGGGCGCCTTTGGCTCCGGTCCCATCATCATCCCCGCAAAAGGCACCCTCGCCGTCGGGCTCTACGGCAACAACCTCACCGTCCCCATCAACCGCGTCTTTCATTTTGAAGGTAAAGATCTGGACGGCACCAAGTGGTCGCAAGATGTGACCGTGCCCTTCGTCGATGCCATCTATCCCGGCCCATCCACCGGCATGACGTTGCAGAGCGTGCCATTCACCGTGCTGCAAAACCCGAAGGCCGACCCAGGCTGCCAGTTTGCTCACCGCCTCATCCTGCAGGAAACCGGCGGTTTCCTGATAGAGATCGCCACTCTCCGCCAGGGCTCGACCGATATAAGTTCTCAGATCCAGCAGATCTTCGGCACCGCCCACCTTGCTCCCTATGGAACGCTGCAGGGCGATATCTGCCTGAGCGCTTCTACCGCTCTCGGAGCCAAGACCTACACCGTCAGCGGGATCACCGAACTTGGCAACACCGTAACCGCTACGCTCAGTGTGACCATGGCCGCAGCTTCCACCGCACCCGTCGCCATGACCGTCGTGCCCCAGACCGTCACCCTCGGCGTCGCCGACGCCTTCCGCAGCGCGGCAACCGATGTCGCGCTCTCTCTCGCCGGCGATTCGGCGCAATGGACCGTATCCGTTCTGCCCGGCGCCAACTGGCTCACCGTCAGCCCGCCCGCCGGAATCGGATCCGGCTCCGTCAAGGTCACGGTAAACGCCGCGGGTCTCTCGCGCGGAGCCTATAGGGGCGTGGTCACCGTGCAGTTCAGCGACGCCATTCCGCAGGCAATCAATATCCCCATCACCTTCGTCGTGGGCAACTCGCAAACCACCAGCATCACGGCGATCGCCAACGGAGCGTCCTATGCCCAGGCCTTTGCGCCGGGCACGTTGATGACCGTGTTCGGCACACAGGTTATCCCCCATTACGCGTTCCGCCGGCGTCCTCCCGTTGCCGCTCGATATCTCCGGAGTTTCTGCCACCAGTCAACGGCGTCAGCGCGCCGCTCTACTACGTGTCTCCCGGACAGGTCAACGTGCAGGTGCCCTATGAGACCGGAACCGGTCTGGCAATTTTAGGCGTCAACAACAACGGTCAGGTCGCGAGTTTCCCCTTCACGGTGGCGCCCTCCGCCCCGGCCTGTTTACCGCGCCCGATGGTTCGCTGGTTCCGTCGTCCACCGGCAGGCAAGGCCAGAACGCGATCGCCTTCATGACCGGCGACGGCGACACCACCACCTTCCTGATTACCGGTGCAAGCCCGTCCACCGGCACCACCACCGCCCGCCTGCCGCGTACCCGCCTGCCCGTCACCGTAACCGTGGGCGGCCTTGCCTGCCACCGTGACCTTCGCCGGAACGCCGATCGGCCTGGTCGGCATCTCGCAAATAAACTTCACCGTGCCCGCCACCGCCCCCCTGGGAGTGCAGCCGGTGATCGTCACCGTAGGCGGAGTCCGCACCCAGACGGCCCGCCTCACCGTGACCCAATAATCATGATTCTCAAATCAGCGCGCGCGCTGGTGGGGCGGGCCCCCTGGCCCGCGCGGGTCCCCCTGGACCCGCTTCTCGCCAACGAAATCAGTTACGTTCGCGAAACGCATCCGCGCCTATCCAAAGTCCTGTTCAAAAAACTCCTGTGGCCGCCGTTCCGCCGGAGACCGGTCCCGCTCGATGATTCTCAATTCCGCGCGCCGGATCTTTCCCGAGATCGTCTTAGGCAGATCCGAAAACTCCAGGCGCCGGACCCGTTTGTAAGGAGCAAGCCGCTCTCGAATGAACCCGAACAACTCACGTGCCAGTTCCGTGGTGGGTTCATAGCCGGCCCGCAGCACAACAAACGCCTTGGGCACGGCCAATCGCAGCGGGTCCGGACTCGGTACCACTGCCGCTTCAGCAATCGCCGGATGTTCAATCAATGTGCTCTCCAGTTCGAACGGGCTGAGCCGATAATCGGAGGCCTTGAAAACGTCGTCGATGCGTCCCACACACGTGATGTAACCATCCGCGTCGCGATTGGCCAAATCCCCCGTATGGTAGTAGCCATCACCTCTGGATTCGATCGACGGTACGCCATCATTCAGGTATCCCTGCATCAACCCGGCCGGTCGCACAGACAAGTCCAGGCAGATCTCGCCGTCGTCGCCCGGCTTGCCTGCGCTATCGAGTAACGCCACTGTGTAGCCAGGCAATGGCCGTCCCATACTGCCCGGCTTCACATTCTCCCCGGGCGGATTGCCGATGATCGCGGTCGTCTCAGTCTGCCCGTACCCGTCGCGGATCGTCAGCCCCCAGGCTGCGCGGACCCGCTCGATCACTTCCGGATTCAACGGCTCGCCCGCGCTGACAACCTCGCGCAGCCGGACCGGGTAGTCGCTGAGCGTCTCCTGCACGAACAATCGCCAAACCGTCGGCGGAGCGCACAGGGTTGTGACGCCGGATCGAACCAGCGCCCGCAGAGCATCGCGCGCATTAAATCGCGATTGGTTGTATGCGAACACCGTCGCCCCTGCGTTCCACGGCGCAAAAACGCAGCTCCACGCATGCTTGGCCCATCCCGGCGAGCTGATATTCCAGTGCAGGTCGCCGGGCCGCAAACCGATCCAATACATCGTCGAGAGATGGCCGACCGGGTAGCTCCGGTGCGAATGCTGAACGAGCTTCGGTTTTGCCGTGGTGCCCGAAGTGAAGTAGAGCAACAACGGATCGTTTGCCTGGGTTGGCCCGTCCGGCGTGAACGATTCGGGATGCTCGCCGGCGCTTTCGAGAGAATGCCAGCCCCTCACATCCCCACCGGTAGCAAGCCGCGTATAGGCGCCGCCCACCGAGTCCAACTTCGGCGCCTGGCTGGCCGCGGCGATCACGTGACGCACGTTGCCGCGTTCCAATCGATCCCGCACGTCCTCGGCAGTCAATAGAGTGGCGGCCGGAATCACCACTGCTCCCAGCTTCATTGCCGCCAGCATCACCTCCCAGAGCGGCGCCTGATTTCCCAGCATCACCAGGATGTGATCGCCGCGTCTCACGTCGAGCGTTCGAAGGAAGTTGGCTGCCTGGTTGGACCGGCGAACCAGTTCCGCAAAGGTTCGTCTCGTTTCAGTGCCGTCTTCTTCACCTATGAGGAGCGCAAGGTCCGTGTTGTCCGCGCCCATCACATCGAAGTAGTCCAGGGCCCAATTGAACCGATCCTTCTCGGGCCAGGAAAACTCTCCGTGAACCAGGGCAAGCTGGTCCCGGTGCGCGAGCAGGTAGTTGCGGGCCTTCAGGAACTCGGCGCCAGTACTCATTCCGCCTTCGCATCCATCCGCAACAGAGCATACCACCCCAGGAGCGTCAGTCTACGGGATGAGTGAGAATGGATCGGCACCCCGAGGGTGCCGTCCTGTTCCCCTACTGCGCTTCCGCCCGCGTAAAACTGACGCGGCCGTTCGTGGTGGTGACGTGAATCAGCGGACCGCCGGCGCCCACATTAAAGTCCAGTTGGCGCGGTTTCATATTGCCCTGCAGCATGACCGGAAAATCCGACTGGACGCCGCCGGCATGCGTCTCCGCCTGCAAATGCGCCGAGTAGTTCGACGGCATTGCGACGCTGACGCCGCCGTTGCGCGTGCTGACTTCCAATTGCCGCCCATCCCACATCGAGCCGGCCAACTCCACCTGAACGCCCCCGTTCACGGTCGCGCCGGTGACGTCGCCGGCCAGCCGCTTCAAATGCACGCCTCCGTTATTCCCGTCGAAGTGAATCTGGCCGCGCACGTCGGAGATGGTGATTCCGCCGTTGTGTGCCTTCAGGGTCAGATCGCTGTTCTGCGGAACGAAAATCTCGAAACTGACGCTCCACCCCGTATTGTTGACCGTTTCCGGCCCCATGGCGCGCACCTGTCCGCCGGCGCTGTCGATCCAGACCTGGCTTGCCAGGATACCGGCTGCGGCTTCGGTCTCGGCCGAAGCCTCGACGCGCGCGCGCACCAGCACATCGCCCCGCCGCCAACCTTTGACGGTCACGCCGCCGTTCCGCCCCGCATCTACATTGAGCCGGCCGATAGAGGCTACCGTCTGCTCGCGGACCTCGCAGTGGCGCTCGCGCTCGCTATCGTATCCGCCATTTTGGCAAGCCATTTGTTTTTCGCTGTTGTCCTGCAATTGAGCGAGTAAGGGAACGCCTGCGGCGGAAACGGCCAACCCGATCCAGGCCGCGCCCGTAAGTACCGATCTCATCGAATCCTCCTTGGTGGACGGGAACCCGCCGCCCGTGAGCCCGGGCAGTTGGCCGTCAGCTTGGATACCGTCGGATCCGGGAAAGGTTACAGAAAAAATGCTAAACCCGGCGATCGCGCAGGCAAGCAAAAAAAGGGGCAGTCCAGAGAATTCACTGCCCCTTAAGGTAACAAGCAATATTGAGCCCCGGCTTTAGCGCCAGTGGCCTTCCGTCATTACATAACCGTCCTTGCGGTGCTCCCATTTTGGCGCAACCCAGACCGCATGCGCATGTGGCGGTTTTTCCCACCGGCCCGGCTCCCAGACGTATGCGTGCCCGTCCCAGCGATGGTATCCGGCAACCCAAACATGCTCGGCGCTCGGACGTTCGGGGCGATGCTCGACGATGGCTTTCGGCGGCGCGATTTTCACGACAACATCCGCGGCCTGAGCGCTGCCTATCGCAACAGCAGCAGCGAATAACGCAGACAAGAATAATTTGCGCATAGCATTTCCTCGCTGACAGTTCAGTGCAAACGTATTACCAAACCAGCGCTCGCAGGCGGCCCTGCCAAGTGTCCACGATGCTAAAATTAGAACACATCGCCTTGGGCTGGCCGAAGATTTCAATCGCGAAGGGTAGTCCCCGGAGAATTGCTATGTATTCCCGCGTCAGTTTGCGGCGGATCTCGACCGCGATGTTAATTCTTTCCTCTGCCGGCTTGGGTCTTGGTGCTGTCAACCGGGATTCTGAAGGCCCTCCAGTAGCATCGCCCTCATCCCGTGTCATCGTTATCGGCTTCGTCGGCGGATTTGTTCGGACCAATGATGCGGTTCATCAAGAGGTACAGCTAGCGGCTCACCTGCGGAATTACTCCTCGGGCACGAAGGTACTTGTATTTGCGAATCATCAGGGGCGGCATGCCCGCGACACAGTTCTGTAACTTTTGGACGCAGACCACAACGGAACGCTGTCGGACAAAGAAAAATCTGCCGCCCGAATTGTCCTTTACGGGCACAGTTGGGGCGCCTCGGAAGCCATCACCCTTGCTCGGATGCTGGACCGGGAAGGAATCTCAGTTTTGCTCACCGTACAAGTTGACAGCGTTTCAAAATGGGGCGAAGATGACCGGCTGATCCCGGTGAATGTGGCTCAGGCCGTCAATTTCTTCCAGGTTGACGGGCTTCTTCATGGCCGTCGGGAGATTCTGGCCGTAGATCGTTCGCGCACACAGATTCTGGGCAATTTTCAAGTCGACTACAAGACCAAACCGGTCAAATGTGACGGGTACCCTTGGTACGCCCAGATCTTCATGAAGCCTCACATCGAGATCGAATCGGATCCAGTCGTCTGGAACAAGGTCGAGTCCCTGATCCTTTCCAAATTGCCGCCGGACTCGTTAGCCGGCACCATCAATCATTAATTGCTGGCGCCCGCGAACGTAGTTTCGGAGGAGCCGTGATCAGCAACACGGTTCGCTTTCAGTTCCAGAACGATTGATTCTGGTTTCGAGGCGCCGTCAACCCCGCCGGCGACGCGGCGTGGGTTGAAATGTCCCTCCTCCACCCAGGCGACAACCAACCCTCCGCCCACGCCGGGATGCAGAATGGCTAACGGAGCAAGCGGCAGCATGTACCGCTTGGACTTGAGCAGGGATTCCAGAACGCTGCGGACCGCCCTGCTACGAGGTGTAGTCCCGGGAACCTGATTGATTACGAAACTCGAGAACTGAAGATCCGGATGGCCTTTGCTATATCGCACAAGACACTTTGCCGCCTGCTTCGGCGTCATGATGCCCAAATCGGCGCTGAGGCTGCGATGGATGGCTTTCGGATAGTAAAAGTTGATCACCTGTCTGGCAAAATCCGCGCAATTGTGAAACACAAGATTGAAATGATTTTCGTTCGGGTGGGCGTTGAACGATCGGATAAACTCGTCGTCCTGGCCTTCGCTGGTTTGGATTTCAAACACGAAAATCGTTCGATCATAGGCAGCGCCGATCAGCTGTGTCCAATCTCCTTGCGGCATCCGGTTATCACTGTCGTCTGGTGCGATTGCTTCCAGGTGTCTGCGCCGGTAATCATCGCGAAGCCTTATGACATCCTCGGGCCCTATCTCCGGGGGAACTTGCTCCAATTGGTCGGTTGCGTAGAGGTATGGTATTAGAGGAATCGCAATCCAATCGTATCCGCCAATTCGATGGTACCGGCTGATGACCACACCCTGTTCCCCGTCGTGGCAATGCCTCAAGGAAAGCAAACTATCCGCGCAGACGTGCGAAAGGTAGATGGCTGCATGCCCGGTCGGGATCATACCGCCAAAGTTGCCGTACGGCTCTTCGAGGAAGAGCCCCGCAGCGGAGTGCCCAGTGCCTATGCCTAATAAGAGCCATAGGAGCGTGGCATGAAGGCCTTTCATGACGTTACCATCCGCAAGGAATCCTGCAAGTCTGTTGCCAGGGTAATGTTGCTTCGTATCTCCCGTTTTTACTGCCGGCCTCGCCGTCAAATAGTGATAAACATGACATAGGTTTCCTTTCGATTACATTGACTGGGCTAAGTGGGCGGGTTATGCTCCGGCCTGTGATCGTGCGGAGTGCTCTCGCTTATAGAATCATCCCCATACTGACAGCGGCCGGGCTGCTGGTTGGAACAAGTGCCTCGGGCAGTCCCAAGGCGCCCCTGCGAAATCAGCCTGTTTCCATACCCCTGGAGTTCGAAGCCAACACCGGGCAGTTCGTACCGCAGGTGCACTATCTGGCGCGCGGTGCCAACCACTTCGTGTATCTTACACGCGACGGCATGACGCTGGGATTCAACAACGCCCGGCAAGGGGATACCCCGCTCCGCATGCTATTTGTGGGCGTCAAACCCGAGGTCTCCATGAGCGGCGAGGCCCGCACCACCGGTGTGAGTAACTACCTGATCGGTAACGACCCGGCCCAATGGCGTCGCGGCGTGGCCCATTACGGGCGCGTCCGATACTCCGGCGTCTGGCCGGGAATCGACCTGCTGTTCTATGGCAAGGATCAAGCGCTCGAATACGATTTTATCGTCTACCCGGGCAGTGATCCCGCTGCGGTTCGCCTGCGCTATGAGAACGCGCGGTCCGTGCGTCTTGACCTCCACGGAGACCTGATCTTAGAAACAGAACAAGGCGAGGTACGGCAGCGACGGCCTCAGATCTATCAAGTCTCTAAGGGAGTGCGGCGTAACTTGTCAGGTGGATACCGGATTATCGATGGACAAGAGGTTCGGCTGGATGTCCAAAGTTATGATCACAACCTCAACTTAGTAATCGACCCCGTGCTCACTTATTCCACCTATATTGCCGGTACTGGAATGGCGAAGTTGAATGCCATGTCGTTGGATTCCGCCGGCAACATCTACCTCACCGGTCGCGTATCGTCACCGGACTTCCCGCTCGCGGGCAATGCCCAGGCTCCGTCCGGCAGCGTCGGACTCTATCGCAGCCAGGATCGCGCGGCTACCTGGGCAACTGCGGGCAGCGGCATCGGTTCGGCAAAAGTGCTCTCGCTCGCGGCCGACCCCCAACACAGTACGGTGCTGTATTCCGGCACCTCCCATGGTCTATCTAAGTCCACCGACGGCGGCGCCACGTGGAAGGCGGCTTCCGGGTTGCCGGCGGACGCAGTGACTACCGTCGCCCTTGACCCCGCCAATCCCGCCACCGTCTACGCGTGCATGAGCCAGGGGTTATACCAGAGCAAAGATAGCGGCGTCACCTGGAAATCCGTTCTTTCCGGCCCTGTCACCGCTGTAACCGCGGCCGCTACGCAGGCCGGACTGATCTTCGCCGGCCGTCCATCCGCTCCCATTCTGCGAAGCCAGGACGGCGGCGTCAACTGGCAGGAAGTAGGCACGGCCGTGTCCGTCAACGCCCTGGCGATCGACCCCAGCAACGCTCTCATCGTCTATGCCGCAACCAGCCGGTCCGGTATCTATCTAAGCACCGATGGCGGCCTGACCTGGGCCTACAGTAACACCGGGCTGACGCGCGGCTCGGCCCCGCTCCCGATTTACGCACTCGCAATCGATCCACGCATCCCGCAGAGATTGTATGCCGGCACCGCCAACGGCCTCTACCGCAGCAACGATTGGGGCACGGACTGGACGCCGGGCGGCACGGGAATCGGCACGCGTCCCGTATTGTCTCTGGCGATCAATCCGATGGACGCCAACTATGTGTACGCTGGGACTGCGCGCGCAGGCGTCTTCCAGAGTGTCGATGGCGGTGATAACTGGGCCTCAAGCGGACCGGCGAACCTGGACGCCAACGCGGTAGCAGTGGACTCCGCTGCACGCTTTGTGTACGCCGGCCTGTACCTCGGAACTCAAGCGTTCGTGACGAAGATCAACGCCGGCGGCAACGCCCTGGTGTATTCCACCTATATCGGCGGCTCGGGCAACACCGATGGCAGGGGCATTGCGGTAGATGGCGCCGGCCACACGTACGTATGCGGCGCAACCGATGCCGCTGATTTTCCCGCCCGCAACGCGTACCAGGCCAGCCTCGGCGGAAGCCGGGACGCGTTCTTCCTTCGGCTGAATCTCACGGGCTCCGACTTCGATTACTCGAGCTTCTTCGGCGGTCACGGCGACGATGTTTGCGAAGTCATCGCGCTGGACCCCGATGGAAATCTCTACCTGGCCGGGAACACCTACGTAATGCCCACGGGTGTCAACGACTTTCCCACGACCCTCGGTGCATTTCAGCGCGCCGGTCCCGGTGGCGACCAGGATTGCTTCGTCAGCAAATTCGACGACACGGGACACCGCTTGACTTACTCCACGTTTCTGGGCGGCGTCGCGGTGGATGCCTGCTATGGAATGGCTGTGGACCGCAACGGGAATGTTTATCTTGCCGGGATGACTGCCTCGCCGAATTTTCCTCTCCGGCAACCGAGCCTGGGCGGCGCCATCCCGAATCCACCGGTGATGACATACTCCTCCGGCTTCGTTACCGTCCTGAACTCCGACGGCGCCGATTTGTCCAAGTCGGCGTTGCTTGGTGGATTGAAGGGCGACACCGAGGTGAACGGACTTGCACTGAGTCCTTCGGGTCAAGTCTATTTAACCGGGTACACCAAAGCCTCCGATTTCCCGCTCACGTCCAACGCGTTGTCCACGCTGATTTCCCAAAACGCAAAGACCTTTGTCTCCGTAGTCGATCCCGCTTTCACCACGCTGCTCTATTCCACCGTGCTCCCCGGACCTGGTCCGGACGCGGCCGCAAAGATTCAACGTGACGCTCTCGGCAACGCGTGGCTGATCGGGACCGCCTACACCAGCCAGTTTCCAACCACGCCGGACGCCATCGTTCATCCGCCGACATCCGGCCCGACGCCTTACGTGGCTCAGGTGGATGTCACAGCCTCCAGGTTGCTCCACTCGACCTACCTCGCCGGAACCGCCGGCGGCACAGGCAGCGCCATCGTCCTGTCCGCGGATGGCAAGGTGTACGTCGCAGGCTCAACATTCTCCACCGATTTTCCAGTCCCGGCTGGCCCGTTCCAATCGGCGAAGAGCACGGACTACGCGATCTTCCTCCAGTACCTTGATTTCACGCAGACGCCGCCGCCGGTGGCGCCCGCCATCTCGGCAGTGGTGAATGGCGCAAGCTTCGCCGCCGGATCGCTGGCGCCGGGAGCGGCGATCACCATCTCTGGAACCAACCTGGCCGCGGCCACAGCGCAATTTACATCGGCTCCGCCCCTGACGCTTGAGGGCACGTCGGTCAGTATCAACGGGCAGAATATTCCTTTGTTTTATGTCAGTCCGACGCAGATCAACGGGCAGTTGCCCTTCGAAATCCCAGCGGGAGCCGCCACAGTCAAAGTCACCGCGAACGGAACGGCCAGCGCCGCCTTTTCAATTACGGTAGCGGCTGCGGCGCCCGGCATCTTTCTGATTGGCACGAACCGGGCGGCGGCTACAAATCCCGACGCGTCGGTCAACGATTCCAATAATCCCGTGGCGGCCGGCGGCGTAATCACGCTGTACTTCACAGGGGTCGGACCGCTGGATCATCTGGTGACAACCGGATCGCCCGCTCCGTTAGATGGAACGCTCTGCAAGGCGACGCTGCTCGTCACCGTCACGATAGGAGGGCAACTGGCAGAGGTGCAGTTCGCGGGCCTGACGCCCGGCTCCATCAGTTTGGCCCAGGCAAACGTCGTAGTGCCGAACCTGCCGGGCGGCGACTACCCGGTACAGATCAAGGTAGGCGGAGCCTCCAGTAATGCGCCCCTCATCAGCATCGCCGGCAGATGACGCGTCAGGTCCGGATTCGATACTGATATCGTCAGATAACAATCGGCCGTTAATCCCGGTTATTTTTGAGGTCCGTTGGGTATAAAAACGCGCGAAATTAACCATTGATCTACGACAATTACCCGCAAAATTGCCGCTTAAATACTCACGATATCCCTTTACCCTCCGAAGTATTCCTGTCAGACTTGGACTAGATACGATATCGGGTACTTACAGGAATAAGGTAACCCATGCAACTTGGTACACCGCAAACGATTGAGGCTCTGCTGGCCAGCATTGGACAGCCCGTGCGGGGCTCGCGGCACCGGGCTCCAGCAGTTGTCAACCCAAAACCTGCCCGCATACTCAAAACTCCCGGCTGCGTCCGCGGCTGCACCTGCCGCCGGTGCTCCGAAAACGCCCGCTGGGAACGTATTTTCCAGGAAAAATTCGCCGATCCCAGCTATTATTCAAATCCCACGACGCGAAATGGCTCGAGCTTGTCGGATCATTGACTTTTTAACTGCTTCGATGCACCCTCGAAAATGCGAGCCGCCCCCGGTGACAGACGGGACTGGCATGGGTTCCGCCGTCTTTGCGGAACCCGCTGCCAGCCCCGTCTGTCACCGGTTCACGGCCACACGGCCCCCTTATTTTTATTCCACGGATGAGGCTTTCCGCATAACGCGACTGACATGAATTTCCGGCGCCCTTTGCCGGAAATTCATGTCTGTCCCCGGTTTGCCCACCGGCAAGATACGCCAACTCGTCGTGTACCCCAAACGTTAAGCAACCAACGCGCCCCATTCCACCGTCAATGTATAGTGGATGTGTATAGTCAAAAAGTTCTACCTTTACAGGTAGAAACCTGAAATCATATTTGTGGACGGCAGGGTTTCCGGTGTACGGTAGCTGATCCTACAGGAGCGGATTTCATGAATTTATCTCGAACAATCGCCAGGTACGTTGTCGTCGGCGGCCTGTTGGCCGCCCCCGCCATGCTCGTGCGTGCGCAGGAGAAGGAAAACAAACCGGCGGAGACCAAGAAGAAAAACAACGAAGGCAATAGATCCGAACATCCGGCGCGGCCGGAACACACCGCGCCGGCCGGTCAGCAGGCAGCGCCCGCGCAGCAGCGTCGCGAGAGTGCCCAACCGGAGCACACGCGCCCGACTCCGGCGCCGGCGCAGAGTCAACCTTCGCGTCCGGTGACGCAGCCTCCGGCGCAGGCGCCGCAGCCGCGCCAGTCGCGCCCGGATAGCCCGTTACCCAACCGCGGCAATACATCGCCCGCTCCCGGTGCGCAGCCGGGCCGCACGTTCGGCAACACTGCGCCGAATCGCGGCACGGAGCCTCGAGTTGCGGAGCCGCGCGGCTCCGCCCCGATGGCCACGCGGCCCATGGGCGCGCCCAACCGGACCGTCACTACGCGTTCGGGCGACGTAATTCATCGGGATTCCAGCGGGCAGGTGCGCCAGGTCCGCATGTCGAATGGCACCGTGGTCTATCATCCGCCAAATGCGCCGCGTCGCGTCGAAGTGGTCAGGCCCGGCGGCCGCGTGGTGGTCGCCAGTGCCCCGGGTCACGGCTATGTGCAGCGCCCGATCATCGTCAACAACACCACCATCATCAAGCGCACCTACATCTATAACGGCGTCCCGCAGGCGCGGATCTTCCGTCCGCGAGTTTTTAACGGCGTGACGCTCGCAATCTACACGCCCGTGCGCTTCTACCGGCCCGCCTTCTATGTATACGCGTACAATCCGTGGCCGAGACCCATCGTCTTTGCATGGGGCTGGGGAGGCAGTCCGTGGTATGGATACTACGGCGGATATTTCACCCCTTACCCCGCGTACGCCAGTCCTTCGCTGTGGCTCACGGATTACCTCATCGCCGCCACGCTCGAATCCGCTTATCAGGAGAGAATGGCCGCTGCGCAAGCCGCCTCCGCCGGGAATATGTACGCCTCTGGCGGCGGCCAATCCGCGCCGATGACGCCAGAGGTCAAGCAGGCCATCGCCGATGAAGTCCACCGTCAGATCGATCGCGAGCGGGCCGCCGGCCAGAACGGCGCGAATCCACAAGACACAAATATCTTCACCGACAACGGGCCTCATGTCTTCGTCGCCAACTCGACACTGATGGTCAATTCGAGCGTTGGAGACTGCACCATCGGAGAAGGCGACGTTCTGCAGATGAACGGCGCGCCTCCGAACAATTCCACGACGGCGAACCTGATGGTGCTCTCCAGCCGCGGACAGGACTGCCGCAAGGGCAGCATGGTTTCGGTCGGGTTGCAGGATTTGCAGGAGATGCAGAACCAGATGCAGGCTACCATCGATCGCGGTATGGGCGATCTACAATCGAAGCAGGGACAGGGCGGGCTGCCCGCACTGCCGCAGGGTAGCGCCGGTACCATCGACTCGCCCTACGCGCAGGCTGCGCAACCGGACTCCAACGTCGCCAGTGAACTGACCTCTGTCAGCCAGGAGGCCGACCGTGCGGAACAGCAGGCCGTCAGTCAGTCCGGCGATGCTACGGCCCCGCCGACTCTCTCGCTCGGCCTGAGCATCGAAGACGTGAAGGCCATACAGGGCGAGCCGCAGAAAGTCGTAGATCTCGGTTCGAAGAAGATCTATGTATACAAAGACCTCAAGATCACCTTCACCGACGGAAAAGTCAGCGACATTCAATAAGTGTTACCCGGGGGGCCCAATCGGGTCAGGGTCCCCCTTACTTTTCCCGCAACGCTTCCGCATATGATATCGTCTAAACTCCTGTATGAATCCCAGCCTTGAAAGACGCGGAAAGCAGCGGTTTGTACTGGCTCTCACAGTTCATTTCCGCGTTTCGGTGAAGGGCTTTAAATCGCGGTGGGGTGCGGGCACGGTTTGCGACATGAGTTCCGTCGGACTTAGTTTCCGCAGCCGCCGCCAACTTCCAATGGGAGGCCACCTGGAATTGATTATCGATTGGCCCGCCACCCACAGCCGCCGTCGTTTCCCCATCCATCTGCACGCTACCGGATTCGTGGTGCGGCACAGTGGGACTAAGACCGCGGTGCGCATCACTTCGCATCGCTTCCGCATTGAGACGGAAGCCGCGGAGCCAATGGGTGAAACCGCTTAAGTCCGCGTTCGACGCTGGCCCCCCTGGACCGCCACTTGTATTCCGTATATGATACGACCGTGTCGCGGCGTGTGTGCCGCGATTCGGGAGGCATATGTCCAGCGATTCCAACCGCCGAAAGTTTCTGGGAACGGCAGCCGGTGCGGCTGCATTCACCATCCTTCCGCGTCACGTCGTGGCGCGCTCCGGAGAGGTCCCACCCAGCGACAAGGTCACCCTGGCCTACATCGGAACCGGCACCCAGGGACTGCGCGAGCTGATGCCGATGCTGGCCTCGCCTGAAATCCAGGTGGTCTCCGTCTGCGACCCCTGCAAGAACCCCTCTGGCTATCGCGATTGGTCGCGCGATTCGCTGCTCAAGGATATTCGCCGCGGACTCAACAAGCCCGACTGGCGCGCGGGCGGTGAAGGTATCGTGCCCGGCGGCCGCGACGTCGGCCAGAACGTGGTCGACACCTTCTACGGCAGCCGGGGCTGCTCCGCCTACGCCGACTATCGCGAGCTTTTCGATAAGGAGAAAGATATCAACGCCGTAAAGATCATGACTCCGGACCACCAGCACGGTGTGATCGCTATGGCCGCCATGAAGCGCGGAAAACACGCCATCGTGCACAAGCCCATCGCCAACCGCCTGATGGAAGCCAATCAGGTGATCGAGACCGCGCGCTCTACCGGCGTGGCCACGCACTTCATGCCGTGGGATTCCAACGGCAGCATGGAACAGGTGATGACCTGGATCCGCGACGGCTCCATCGGCACTCTTCGCGAGATTCACAATTGGACCAACCGTCCGGTGTGGCCGCAGTACGCCGCCATCCCCACCGATACGCCGCCGGTCCCCGACGGCTTCGATTGGAACCTCTGGCTCGGCCCCGAACGCGAGCGCGCCTATCATCCCAACTACACTCACATGCTGTTCCGCGGCTGGTACGATTTCGGGGGCGGATCGATGGCCGACATGGGTCACTACAGCCTGTGGACCGTGTTCCGCGCGCTCGATCTCGCCGGCCCCACCAGCATCGAACCGATGGCCAGCCACGATCAGCTATTGACCGACGGCATCGCTTCAGGCATCAAGAACGATTTCGCCTTCCCCTCCGCCAGCATCGTGCGCTTCCAGTATCCGGCGCGCGGCGACCGCGGCGCGGTGGACCTGATCTGGTACGAAGGCGGCCTGCGTCCGCCCACTCCGCCGGAACTCGATGAAGATCGCAAGGAGTTCCCCGCCGAGGCGATGATGTTCGTCGGCGACAAGGGTAAAATTCTCGCCGGATTCCGCGTGGAAGGTCCGCGACTGATTCCGGAACGCCGTATGAGCGGCTACCCGCCTCCAGCGGCCGCAACGCGCGCGCCACGCGAGCCCGGGCAATTATCGCCGGGCCTGCGTCAGTGGGCGGCGGCTTGCAAGGGCGGGGCGCAATCGCCCGGCAGTTTCCTGCACGCCGGCGGAATTTCTGAGGCCGTCAACCTGTACGCGGTTGCATTGCGCACGCGGCGACGCCTGTACTACGACGCGGCGAATCGCAAGATCACCAACGTGCCGGAAGCCAACAAATATCTCTCGCGCGAATACCGCAAGGGCTGGAATCCCGAATCCATATGAACTTCAACAGAAGACAATTTCTCGGCGCGGGTCCGACGACGCTGGCGGCGGCGCTCGCCTCGGCGCGAGTGCTGAGCGCCGACCCGCTGGGCATGCCGATCGGCTGCCAGACATGGCCGGTCCGGCAGGATCTGGCCAAGGATTTCGAGGGCACGCTGCACGGGCTCGCCCTCATTGGCTATAAGACCATCGAAATGTGCTCTCCGGCCAGCTATGCGGACTTCCGCCCGCTGGCCGGCATGACTGCCGCACAAATGCGCCACACCATCGAGAGCGCCGGACTGCGCTGCATCAGCTGCCACTACAATTTCAAGGAATTGAAGGAGAACCTGGACGAGCGCATGGCCTTCGCCAAGGAGCTCGGGATCAGGCAGATGGTGCTCGCCAGTTTCGGACTGCTCGCCAACGCTTCGCTCGGCGACTACAAACAGGCGGCCACCGATCTCAACCACGTGGGCGAGCGCACGCAGAAGGCCGGAATCCAACTGGGCTATCACAACCACAACAACGAGTTCAAAGAGATCGACGGCGTGCTGATCTATGACGAGCTCATGCGGACGTTCGACCCGAAACTGGTCAAGATGCAATTCCAGGTGGCGGTGATCAGCCTGGGGTTCGAAGCCGCCACGTACCTGAAGAAGTATCCCGGCCGCTTCCTTTCGATGCACCTGGCGGATTACTCGGCGTCGGATAAAACCGCGGTCGCGGTGGGCTCCGGCGTTGTCGACTGGAAGAAGTTATTCGCCGCGGCTAAGACCGGCGGCGTGCAGAACTACTTCGTGGAAATGGATCTGCGCGAGATGAAACTGAGTTACGACTATCTGCACAAGCTGTAAGTCTATTTCTTGACCAGCGGAGTTACCAGGAAGCTTTTGATTTCCACGTAACTGTGGTCGCCCTGGATGATAAACGGTCCGGGCTCGGCTTCGTCGGAATTGTTGGCAATGGCGGTGAGGCCATCCACCTGGACGTTATCGAGCACCTTGATGCCGTTGTGAGTGACGTTGAGCGTGCGACCGACCAGGCGTATGTCGTAACTCTGCCACTCTCCGGCGGGCTTGCTGGCGTTGACGCTGGGCGGGACGCGGCTGTAGAGGGCGCCGGCGCTGTGGCTGTTCGGCGGCTTGCCGTAGTCTTCCAGAATCTGAATCTCGTAGCGCCCTCGCAAGCCGATGCCGCTATTGGAGTGTTCGACAATGCGGAAATCGACGTGCAATTTGAAGTTCCAGAATTTCTGTTCGGAGACCAGGTCGGTGGTGGGCGGAGAGTTCCGCAGGATGCCGTCCTTATAACTCCATTTCATCTCCGCGGCGGGATTGAGCGCCTTCCAGCCGCTCAGATCCTTGCCGTTGAAGAGTTCGATGGGCTTGCCTTCTTTCCAGGAGCCGTCGTCTTTGTCGGCGATCACCGCTGCCCGCACGCCGGTCCACTTGATGGGCTCGGCGCTGCTGCCGGGGGTTTCCAGTGTGCCTTCAAGTTTGCCGTTGACCAGGCGGGCGCGATACACCGGGGCGGGCCCTTTGGCATTGCGTGGGTTGGCGATGGTGAAGCGTAATTCGCCGTTCTCCACGACAGCGGTGTCGATGGTGTTCATGTCGCCGCCGTAGGCGCTGACGAACTTGCCGGACGGGTTGGGCGATCCGACGCCGTTGAGCTCGACCCACCAGGCGCGCGGGCGATTGACGGTGGTGAGATCCCAGCGGCCGTTAAAATCCGAATCGGCGGCCAGCGAGGGCATGGCCGACAATAGAAGAACTACAAACAAGGTGCGCATAGTCATGGCGAAATTAATGTATCACGAATGTGAGTCTTCACCGCAGAGACGCTGGGACGCAGAGACATACGCAGAGAAAACCAAACACATGCCTTCTCATGTGTTCTCTGTGCTTGACTCTGCGTCTCTGCGTCTCTGCGGTGAAAGGAATGCTACCCCACTTCAATACCGCGCACCAGAATGGCGCGCTCCCGCCCGTCTGTGGCATCGGCCGGCAGGGCGCGATCGACTTCGAATTCGACCAGCACTTCCTCGCCGGCAGGAATCACCTGGGCGCATTCGTAATCCCCGGCATGCGTGAGCGTGTGGTTGGCGATGACCGCTCCCGCAGCCGTTGCAGTGAGGGTGAGCGGCAGTTCCAGATTCGGCGGCACCGTAACCCGCAAGCCCAGCCTCTGCGCGCCAGGAGCCACGATGAGCGAGAAACGCCGGGTGGTCCATCGCCACGCGCCGTTTTCCAGCACGTGCCAGCCATCCATCAGCTGGGTGACGGGCGCCGGAATAAACGCACGCGAGCGGAGGAGGCAGAAGACGCGCTCATCGCTCTCATCGCCGGCGACGAGCCAGTCGCAGACTTCCCAGCCGCAGCGATCCAGCAACGTGCGCAGGCCGGTTTCGGAGAAGATCCAATAGTTGGTTTCGTCGCCGGCAAGTCCGTCGCGCCCGGCCAGGAAGGCGACCGGCTGGTCGGGTATGCGGCTCGTGATAGCGGTGCTCAGCAGGCAATAATCAGCGTGGGCGGCCAGGGTCTCGAGGACACGGTAGGGGTTCTTGAGATGGTAGAGAATGCCGAGGCAGAGGGCGAGGCCGCAGCGCCGCACGGGCAGGCGGAAATCGCCGTCGAGATCGATGGGTTCGATGCGGACGGAGGAATCGAGGGCGATCTTCAGGGTCTGAACGCCAGTCATGCGGTTGTAGTTGGTGGGCGGATTGTCGATGGCGCAGACGCGGCAGCCGAGCGATTCAAACAGGAAGGAGAGATCGCCATCGCCGCAGCCGAGATCGAGCACCGGGCGGTCGTCGATCAGCATTTGCAGATAGCGGCGCCGCCCCGTGAGCAGGCGGTTGATGAGGGTCAGGTTGCCGAAGCTGTCCCAGGGATACCAGCCTGGATCGGGCTTCGTGAGTTCGCTTTTGACACGGCGCAGGCGCTCTTCGAAATCGAGAGCGCGGGCGACGATGTCACGGATTTCGAATTGTTGGATGATCGGCCGGGGACGCAGGCGCCGTTTCCAGGTTGCCAGGGACATTAGCGGGCGGCGGTGTATTTCTTGTAGAGGCCGGCGATATCGGCGTCCTTCGCGGCGCCGGGATGAATGATCACGCGATAGCGGTAGCGCAGGCTCTGCCCGGCGGCGAGGGTCATGGCGCCGTTCTGGGTCTTGTCGTTGGTGAAAACGGAGAGTCCGAAGGGATTGGCGGCGAAGAGGCCGTAGGCGCGGGCGTGCCAGATCACGGGGTGGCGGGGATTATCGGGGTGGTCGAGGATAGCGACCCCGACCTTCTCGCCCTGGATTTCGCCGGAGTAATCGCACCAGTCGGAGGGCTTGCCCCAGAGTTCCTTTTCGCCGACGAGTCCATCGGCGTTGGTGATGTGAGAGACGCCCTTGTCTTCCTGAAGGATGGGGCGGAGGCGGATGCCAAAGGCGCCGTCCTTGCCGTCGCCGAAGGTGACAGTGGTACTGGCGGTGAGGGTGATATCGACGTCGAAATAGCGCAGCTTGGGATCGGAGTAAAAGGTCATCACACGGGACTCGATGAGGATGGGGTTGTTGCCTTCCATGTCGGTCCATTCGAAGGTGGCGGCGATGGAGCCCTGGGTCTCGCCGCTCTTCACGCCGTCCACGGTTTTGAGATTGATGCGCCCGAGGTTCTTGCGGTGGAGGTCGGCGAAGTAGGACCACTCGTTGTTCCAGAAATCGAGCTTGTTGACGTTATCGTGGGCGAACCAGAGGCCGCGCTGGTGCTGGTGATCCATCGTCGGCGGGCCGTTGCGCTGGGCCTTCTTTTCGCCGGCTTCCTCTGCCACTTCTTCCATCGGCCAGGCTCGGGTAATGTAGGTCCCCGTGGCGGCGCGCAAGGGCCAAAGGTAGGGCTTGGTGACCTTGGCGTTGAAGGCTTCGCCTGACATGTAGAAATCGGTGAACGGCTTGCCATTGATTTCCACGGCGACCTTGCCTTCAGTGGGAGTGAGCTTGACCTGAGCAACGAGAGGCAGGGCGACCAGGACGGCGGAAAGCAGGACCAGACGTGGGTGGATCATCGGAACCATTCTAGCGCTGCGCGGCCGCTGGTTAACAACCGCCCCTCCTCCACCCAACTCGCCGTAAAATAGACATTCGCGGAAAGCCACCATGGAAGACAAATCAATCCTTGTAGTCAGCGCCCACGCAGCCGATTTCGTCTGGCGCGCCGGCGGCGCAATCGCCCTCTACACCTCCCGTGGCTACAAGGTCCGCATTCTCTGCCTCTCCTTCGGCGAGCGCGGCGAGAGCCAGGGGGCCTGGAAGCAGCCCGGCATGACTATCGAACGCGTTAAGGAAATTCGCCGCGCCGAATCTTCGCGAGCCGTCGCAAATCCTCGGCGCCGAAGTCCGCTTCTTCGATGCCGGCGATTACCCCCTCAAGGCCTCCGACGAAACCATCCACGAAATGGTGTCCGAATTCCGCTTGCACCAGCCGGAATTCGTCCTCACCCACGCCCCCCTCGATCCCCACAATTACGACCATCCCGAAGCCAGCAACATCACCATGCGCTCGCGCGTCTACGCCCAGGCTCTTGGATATCCCGCGCCCGGCAAAGCCATCGGCGCGCCGCCCGTCTTCTTCTTCGAACCGCATCAGTCCGAGCAGTGCGCATTCCAGCCGCAGGTCCTGCTCGATATCACCCCCGTGTTCGACCTCAAGCGCAAAGCCATGGAATCGATGGAGGCCCAGGTCCATCTGTGGGAGTACTATACCGACCTCTCCAAACGCCGCGGCTTTCAGGCCGCCCGCAACTCCAATCGCAAAGACATACGGTATGCCGAAGCCTTCCAGCGCCCATACCCCCAGGTCACGGAGGAACTGTCATGAAACCCGTCGTGATTCGCCGGATCGAACGGGCCGGCGCGGAAACCATCCGCCTGCTGGGCGAGCTCGGCGTCGCCACGGTGCATGAGGCCCAGGGCCGCTCCGGTCTCATGCGCCCTTATATGCGGCCAATCTACGCTGCCGCGCGCCTGTCGGGAAGCGCCGTCACTGTACTCTGCACGCCCGGCGACAACCTCATGATCCACGCCGCCATGGAAGTCGTCGCCCCCGGCGACGTTCTCGTGGTGGCTGTCACCTCCGCATCGGACGACGGCATGTTCGGTGATCTGCTGGCCGAGTCCTGCCGCGCGCACGGCGTCGCCGGTCTGGTGATCGACGCCGGCGTGCGCGATACCGCCGAGCTCACCGTCATGAACTTCCCCGTTTGGTCGAAAGCCGTCTCCGCGCAAGGCACCGTCAAGGCCACAGCGGGATGTGTCAACGTGGAAGTAGTCTGTGCCGGCGCGCTAGTCCGCCCCGGCGATGTCATCGTGGCGGATCAGGACGGCGTAGTCGTGGTGCCTCGCAGAACCGCCGTGGAAACGGCCAACCTCGGCGGCCAGCGCCGGGCCCGCGAAAAGCGTTCCCGCGCCAGGCTGAAGTCCGGCGAGTTAGGCCTGGACATGTACGGCCTCCGCGCCAAACTTGCCGAACTCGGCGTGCAGTGGAAGGAGTCCGAACCCGAGTGACACAAACATAAAATATTCTTCCGCCACCCTAACACGCTCTCCATCAGCGTTTTTGCCCCATTCGTGTTCCCGCCGGCCCACCGCGCACCGCACCACCCATGCCGTAACATAGAAGGTAGGGCGGACCCCCTGGTCCGCGCCCGTCCCCCTGGACCCGCAGGCGGGCTAAATTTAGCCCGCCTGTTGTACTTCGTTAGGCGCTAACTCATTTATTATCAACTAACCGCCTCGGAGAGGCTGGCTAAATTTAGCCCGCCTGGGAGCCGCGGAGGCAAGTTACAATTGCAGTTCGTGGTGACTCGGCCCCGGTTTTATCAGACTTTATACTTTCGCGTGATCTGCGGCATTGCCGCCGGCGTTGCGCTTGGATCGTTTTATCCTTCCACTGGCGAAGGCGATGAAGCCCCTGGGCGACGGCTTCATCAAGCTCATACGGATGATGATTGCTCCGGTCATCTTCCTCACCGTGGTGACAGGGATCGCGCGCATTGGCGATATGCGGAAGCTGGGGCGCGTCGGGATCAAGGCGCTCGCCTATTTTGAAGTGGTCACCACGCTCGCTTTGCTGGTGGGCTTCGTGGTGGTCAAGGCGGTGCAGCCGGGCGCCGGAATCAACGCTACCGCGGCGACACTCGATGCCGCGGCGGTGCAACAGTACACTACTTCCGGGAAGGAACTGCACGCGGTGGATTTCGTGCTGCACATGATTCCCGACACTTTGGTGGGCGCGTTCGCCAACGGCGAAATTCTGCAGGTGCTGCTGATCGCGATTCTCTTCGGGGTGGCGCTGGCGGGGTATCACCTGCGGCAGCCGATCGTGGAGGCAGCCGACTCATTGACTCACCTGACGTTCGATGTGATCGCTTTGATTATGAAACTTGCGCCGCTTGGGGCGTTCGGCGCGATGGCATTCACCATCGGCAAGTACGGCCTGAAGACCCTGCTGCCGCTGGGTAAGCTGCTATTGTGCGTCTACCTGACCAGCGGGCTCTTCGTCTTCCTGGTGCTGGGATTGATTGCGCGATTGCACGGCTTCAGCCTCTGGAAATTTCTGAAGTACATCAAGGAAGAGCTGCTGCTGGTGCTGGGCACTTCTTCGTCGGAGGTGGCGCTGCCGCGCATCATCGTGAAGCTGGAGAGGTTGGGCTGTTCGAAATCGGTGGTGGGGCTGGTGGTGCCGTCGGGATACTCCTTCAACCTGGATGGCACGGCGATCTATCTGACGATTGCGGCGCTGTTCGTGGCACAGGCGACAAACACACACCTCAGCGGGCGTGAGGAGTTCACCATGCTGCTGGTGCTGATGCTGACCTCGAAAGGTGCGGCCGCGGTGACCGGCGGCGGGTTCATCACGCTGGCCGCTACGTTATCCTCACTCGGGACGGTGCCGGTGGCCGGCATCACGCTGCTGCTGGGCGTGGACCGCTTCATGTCGGAGATGCGCGCGCTGACCAACCTGGTAGGCAACGGCGTCGCCACGATTGTGGTGGCGATTTGGGAAGGTGAATTCGACCGGAAGCAGGCGAAGCGCGTGCTCGACGGCGAGGAAGTGATGGTCCATGCGTGAATACCAACGAATCCGCGCGGCAGTGATCCGCGGCGGTACGAGCAAAGGAGTCTTCCTGCTGGCCAGTGATCTGCCCGGCGATGCGGCGGTGCGTGACCGGGTGATTTTGGCGATTTTCGGGAGTCCGGACCAGCGACAGATTAACGGGATCGGGGGCGGTGACACTTTGACCAGCAAGGTCGCGATCATTGCGCGGTCGGCGCGTCCCGATGCCGATGTGGATTACACGGTGGGTCACGTGGCCGTGGATAAAGCGGTGGTCGACTACGAGGCCAACTGCGGCAATATCTCGCAGGGCGTAGGGCCGTTCGCGGTGGATGAGGGGCTGGTGGCGGTCACAGAGCCGGTCACGGTGGTGCGCATCTTCAACACGAACACGAAGAAGATGATCGAAGCGGAAGTCCCGGTGAGGGACGGCAAGGCAGTGGTGGAGGGAGACTTTGTGGTTCCCGGGGTGCCGGGATCGGGCGCGAAGATCGTGTTGAATTTCGTGAATTCGGGCGGATCGAAAACGGGGAAGCTTTTGCCTACGGGAAACGTGCAGGACCGTATGCAACTGGCCGACGGACGGACGGTACGGGTGAGTCTGGTGGACGCCGGCAATCCGTCGGTATTCGTGCAGGCTGCGGAGTTGGGACTTACGGGGCGGGAACTCCCGGTGGAAGTCAACGGAGATTCGCGTACGCTGGCGGTGATGGAAGAGATTCGCGTGCGGGCCGCGGTGATGATGGGACTGGCGGCTAGCGCTGCGGTCCCGAAGGTGGCCTTCGTGGCGGCGCCGCAGGACTACCAGACGATCACGGGTAAGGCCGTGGGTGCGGAGGAATGCGATCTGCTGGCACGGAGCAAGTCGTTTGCCGGGTTGCATAAGGCGTACGCGGTGACGGGCGGGCTGTGCGTGGGCGCGGCGGCGCTGATTGAGGGATCTGTGGTGCATGAAGTGGCGGATTCACGGATTCGCGACAGTGGAGTGGCGCGGGTGGGGCATCCGTCAGGGGTGACGCCGTACCTGGTCACGGTGGTGAAGACGGCGTCCGGGGAATTCGAGCTGACGAAGTCCGCGATGGCGGGGACGGCGCGGCGGATCATGGACGGGTTTGTGTATGTGCCTTCCGGGGTGTTCGGGTAGAAGCTGACAAACTGAAGCCTGTCCCACTGGGCGTGATACTCTGATTCGACTATATGAAAATCTGGCGGATTGCTTTGGTTGGTATGGCCTGCGCGCTGTTGGCTACGGAACCCAATGACGCGACGCGGCGGTGGTGGGGGCATGTGAAGGCGCTATCCGGTGACGAGTTGCTGGGGCGGGATACGGGCAGCGAGGGCTATCGCAAAGCGGCGGCTTATGTGGTGGCGCAGTTGGGGCGCGCCGGCGTTCAGGCGGCGGGGGAGAACGGGTGGTATCAGAGCGTTCCGCTGCGTGTGGTGCGTTTTCGGGCGGATGAATCGGAGATCGCGCTGGCGGGGGCGAAGGGCGTGACGAAGTTGCGCTGGCTGCACCAGGTGTCGGTGACGGCGCGCGCGAATTTGCCGGAGACGGTGGACGCGGCGATGGTTTTCGACGGCGCGGCGGGCGGCGAGGAGATCGATCTCAAGGGCAAGATTCTGGTTCGGCTCGGCGTGCCGGCGGGCTCGGGCGGAGGGCGGCGCGGCGGTGCCGGACAGGCGCCGGCTGGGATTCTGGGGACGCTGACGATCGATGGCTCGGGCGGGCCGGAGCCGGCGCGGTGGCCGGTGGCGTACTCGGTGGCGATGACGCTGGCGGATGCTCCGGCGGCCGCGCCCGCTGGCGGCGGGCTGGCGCTGCGCTTCAATCCTTTGGCGGCGGAAGATTTGTTTGCGGGGTCGGGACACACGTACCGGGAACTGACGGCGCTGGCGTCGGCGGGCAAGCCGCTACCGCGATTTGCACTGGCGACGACGCTGAAGGCGCGGATGAAGTTCGAGAGCGCGGAGCTGAAGAGCGATAACGTGCTCGGAGTGCTGCCGGGGAGCGATGCCGAGTTGAGCAAGGAGTACGTGGTTGTGTCGGCGCACCTGGATGGCTACGGCGTGGGCGAGGCGTGGAATGGCGACCGGATCTACAACGGCGCTTTCGACGATGCGGCGTATGTGGCGACCCTGATCGACCTGGCGGAGAAGTGGCACGCTTCGGGCAAGAGGCTGAAACGCTCGGTGCTGTTCGTGGTGGTGACGGGGGAAGAGAAGGGACTGCTGGGGTCGCGCTATTTCGTGGCGCATCCGACCGTGCCGAAGGAACGCATGGTGGCCAATATCAACCTGGATCAGTTGCGGCCAATTTTCCCGTTGAAGACGCTGACTACGCTGGCGCTCGAGGATTCCACACTGGGAGACACGGTGCGGCAGGTGGCGGAGCCGATGGGGATCAGGATCCAGCCGGACCCGGAACCGGGACGCAACCTGCTACGGCGCAGCGACCACTGGAACTTCATGCAGATCGGCGTGCCGGCGGTGGGGTTCATTTTCGGGTATGAGAACGGGACGCCGGAAGAGGCGATTTACCGGCGCTGGTACCTGGAGCGATATCACAGTCCGGCGGATGATTTGCAGCAGCCGTGGGATCCGGCGGCGGCGGCGAAATTTAACGATTTCTTCGGGCGCGTGGTGGAGAGGCTGGCGGATGCGGCGGAGAGGCCGCGGTGGAAGGCAGGGAGTCCTTACGCGCCGAAGTAAAGTTCATCGAAAAAGAAACGATGAAAATTACAACAGGAGCTGATTATCCGGATATAATGGAGGCGCACCCAAAAAGGAGTGTAGCATTATGTTCTGGATTGTATTGTTAATGGCCCAGGCGGCCGTTCCGTCGCAGACCGAGCGAGGCGAAGCGCTCTTTTTCGAAGCCCAGCAAGGATGTGGGAACTGTCACGCACTGAAAGGGAAGGGAACCGCGATCGGCCCGGATCTGACTGGAATCGGGCGGCTTGGTCCGCAGGCGATTGCCATGGCCGCGCGTTCCACGGTGACCCAGTACGTGCAAGTGGTGAAGCTGAAGTCGGGCGGCGGAAGCTTCCCGGCGATGACGGGGAAGAAGGACGACAAGAGCGTGGTTTTATTCGATCTTTCCAAGACTCCGCCCGAGAAGAAGGAAGTGGCTGCGTCGGATATCGGCTCGATGAACGGCAACGATGTGTGGAAACACCCACCCGCGAAGGCCAACATCAGCGCCGAGCAGCTGGCCGACATTGTGGCGTACATCAAGTATGCGGCCATGGGGTCGAAGAAGGCGGTTGATCCGGCGGACGTAAGGTAGGACGTCAAGCGAGCGACGCACCGGGCATAATGTAGGGATGAAACGCCCGGGTGAGATCGCGGTAGTCGATCGCTTTGCCGCGTTACGAGCGCAATTGCTCGGAGTGCTGGCCGATCTTTCGGCAGAGGATTGGGCGAGGCCCACGGCTGCTCCCGGCTGGTCTGTGAAGGACGTTGCCGCGCACCTGCTGGGCGGCGACGTAGGAATCCTTTCGCGAAAACGCGATGGGTTTAGTCCGCCCGGCGCGGAGTTCCAGACGTATGCGGAACTGGTCGAGCTGGTGAACCGGTTGAATCGGGATTGGGTGCAGGCGGCCCGGCGGATGAGTCCGCGCCTTCTGTGCGAGTTGCTCGCTTTTACCGGACCGGAAGTGGAGGCGTACTTCCTGTCATTAGATGTGCGGACGCTGGGCGAGCCTGTGAGTTGGGCGGGTCCGGACCCCGCTCCGGTGTGGTTCGATCTGGCGCGGGAATTCACGGAACGCTGGCACCATCAGCAGCAGATTCGCGATGCCACGGGCGGGACGCCGCTTTACGATCCATATTTTCTCGCACCCGTGCTGGATACCTTTGTGCGCGCTCTTCCTTACCGCTTTCGAGAGATTTCGGCGCAGGATGGGACCGTGGTGCGATTTGAGATTTCGGGCGGCGCGGGTGGCGTTTGGTTTCTGGTTCGTGTCGGGGATGCTTGGGAGCTTGCGCTGGAAGCGGAAGGTGCGGCGGCGGAGGTGGTGGTTCCTCAGGATACGGCGTGGCGCATGTTCACCAAGGGCGTGGACTGGGAAAGAGCGCGGGCGTCGGCTGCGATTCGCGGCGATGTTGAGCTGGCGACGTGGATCTTCAGGACTGTCGCGGTGATTGGGTGAGGGGTGGATTAGCGAAGCACGACAGACCACCAAAGGCGATGGTCTGTCCTACCGTGATATCGTGAAACATCCCTGCCATGAGTCGTCCTCGTTCCTCACGATTGCGTTATTTAGCTTTTGTCGAGGATTACAGGCGGCGTGCGACGGAAGCGCCGAGTAAGAATCCTCGGGAGGATCTCGGCCAATACCTGCGGTGGCTTCGACCGCATCGCTACGCGGCGGGGGCGCTGCTGCTGCTCGCCGTGTTGGGCGCGGGATTGCAGATGGTGGAACCGCTGTTCATGCGGTACATCGTCGACCGTGTGCTGCTGATCCAAGGGCTGGACCAGGCGGTTCGCTTCCGGCGTCTCAACCTGGCGGGCACGCTGTTCGTCTCGCTGATTATCCTCTCCAACCTGGTGGTGGCGCTGAAGGATTACCGCCAGCGACTGCTGAATAACCGTGTGATGCTGGAACTCCGGCGCAGCATGTTCGACAGGCTGCTGCACTTGCCGCTGCCCAAGCTGTGGGAGATGAAGACCGGCGGGATTCTGTCGCGGCTCACGGGGGACGTGGACACGACGACGGGCCTGCTGCAGTTGGCGATCGTGTCGCCATCGGTATCGGTGATCCGGCTGGCGATCGCGGTGCTGGTGCTGATGGCGCTGAACTGGCGGCTGGCGCTGGCCGCGCTGGCGATCATCCCCGGCGTGATGGCGATCAGCTTCATCTTCGCGAAGCGCGTGCGGCCGATCTACCGTTCGGTGCGCAAGGATGCGGAGCAGATCGACGGCCGGGTGGGCGAAACGTTTTCGGGAATTCGCGTGGTGAGAGCCTTCCGGAGGGAGACTCACGAACTGCTGGAGTATCTGCTCGGCCGGCACACGGTGCTGCGCAAGGAGATGTTCGCGCAGCGCCGGGAACTAGTGATCTGGACGACGTGGAACCTGCTGCTGGGAGTGGTAAACGTGGCGATTGTCTGGTACGGCGGATATTTGAACCTGCGCGGCGGCGCGTCGATCGGCGACATCATGGCGTTCCAGTGGTACGTGTTCCTGCTGCTGACGCCGGTGTGGAATATCGTCAATTCCTTCTCCGAACTGCAGCGCTCGCTGGCGGCGATGGAGCGCGTATTCGGGGTGCTTGCGATGGAGGCGGACAAGCCCGACAAGCCGGATGCGCGCGAGGCTCCGGACGTGGTACAGGAGGTCCGGTTCGAGGAGGTGGAATTCGAGTATCGCGAAGGGCGTCCGGTGGTTCGCGAGTTCAACGTGATTGCGCAGGGTGGAGGCGTGGTCGCGCTGGTGGGGCGAAGCGGCGCGGGCAAGACGACGGTGACGGACCTGGTGGCGCGATTTCACGATCCCACGAAGGGACGGATTCTGGTAAACGGCAGCGACATACGGGATTTCCGGCTGGACTCGTATCGCGGCCTGCTGGCCACGGTGCAACAGGATGTTTTTCTTTTCGACGGGTCGGTGCGGGACAACATCGCGTATAGCCACCACGAAGCGAGCGAGGCGGCGGTGGAAGATGCCGCGCGGCGCGCCAATGCGCACGAGTTCATCGTGAAACTGCCCGAGGGGTACGAGACTTATATCGGCGAACGCGGCGTTAAACTCTCGGGCGGACAGCAGCAGCGCCTGGCGATCGCGCGGGCGATTCTGGCGGCGCCGCAGATTTTGATACTCGATGAGGCCACGAGCAATCTGGATACGGAGAGCGAGCAGTTGATTCAGGCATCGATGGCCACGCTACTCGCGGGGCGGACTACGTTCGTGATTGCGCACCGCTTGTCCACGGTGCGGCGGGCGGATTTGATTCTGCTGATGGAGGACGGGTGCGTCATGGAGCGCGGGACTCACGAGGAGCTAATGCGGGTGCGCGGGATGTATCACGACATGGTGGTGCGGCAGATGGAATCGCACGGGTATGAGGGCGAAGAGATGCTGCGGTGACGTGGGACAGACGATCGGTTTGTGTCGTCTGTCAACTGACGGTGCTTTAGCGAAGCATGACAGACCACGCACGGCGATGGTCTGTCCCACCGGTGTCCTACTGGCCCGCGGCGGTAGTGGCGGCCGGGGCGACGGCCGGTTTGCCGGCGTCCAGGTGGTCCCAGTTCAGGATGGCGTTGAAGGCCAGGAAGTAGGTGCCCTGCGTTTGCCAGCGCCAGAAGGGCCGGAGCGCGAACATCACGACGTGACCCGTGCCGAGCGGCATATCTACTACCAGGGCTCGGTTGGCGATGGTTTCGCCTCCGCCCAGGGTGCCGGAAAGCAGCATGTCGTTGGCGTTGGACGGGAATTGCAGGACGACGCGGGGGCGCGGTCCTGCGGCAGCGCCGAAGGCGCCGAATCCACCGCCACCACCGCCGGCTGCGGCCGCAGCCGCGCCTCCGCGTCCGCCTCGTCCTCCACGACCTCCGCCCGCGGCGGGCGCGGCCGTCGCGGATGCGGGGGCATCGGCAGGGTCGAGCGGGGAGGTGTGTATGGGCACAGCGTTGGGAGTGACGTTCTGGCCCTGACCGCCGTTGATGGGACCGGTCGCGCCGCGTCCGCCACCACCGCCGCCGCCGAATCCACCGAATCCGGCGGCAGGCGCGGCGGCATTGAGCACGGGATCCTGGTTGAAATAGACCGGCAGATCCTTACCGTCGTAGCCGTACGCGATGGGGCTCTTGAGATCGCTGAAGACGCCGCGCAGGATGGAGCCGCGCGCGAACAGCTCGGCGGGGTGCTCCACGGTGACGCCGCCCGCCAGGTTGTACTCGGCCATCAGGCTTGAGGTGGAGCCTTCGGTGATGAGCGCGCCGCCCTGCTGGACGAACTTGGCGAGTTCCTGCAAGCCTTCGATGCCCATGCCGCCGCGGATATCATCGGTCTCGTCGACGCCGCCGAGGTTGGGCGTCTGCGCGGTCTTCTTGTAGGGAATGGGCGCGTTGCCGGTCATGGCAATGCCGTTGATCATGGAGGCGGATGTGCCGCCCACGTGCGGGAAGATGATCACGTCGTATTTGGCGCGCAGGTTGCCTTCCTTGAGTTTCTGATCGGCGAAGTAGGTGTAGGGCACGCTGTAATAATCGAGCGCGGCGCGCACCCAGCCTTCATCCTGCGTGCGCGACCAGGAGTGTATGTAGCCGATGCGCGGGATGGTAAGGGCGTGGGTCTTGACGGACGGGGCGGCCGTCACGGCCCAGGCGGAGAGTCCGAGGCCCTGAAGCTGGGGGTCGAGAGTAGCGTGATCAGCGTTGGCGATGATGAGGGCGCCGGCGCGGAGCTTGCGGCCGTTGAGGTCGAAATCCTCCTCGGCGACTTGCATCCTGACGTCCTTATTCTTAAAGCGGAAAGTCATCAGGTTGTTGTCGCTGGTGTGCTCGACGATGAGGAAGCTGCCGGAGCCTTCGACGCCGCCGGAGGCTTTGGCGTCGGAGGCGAGCAAGGTCATGGGCTTTTCGAAGATGGACTTATCGGCGATCTTGTTGAGCTTGACGTTGCGCATGTACTGCATGGTCCAGCCGGTGTCGTCGTAGGGGCGGGGATTGGCGACGGGATAGTTTTGCACGCCGAAGTACATGTCGATGAGCGTGTGGTAGGGCTGGTCGCCGCGGATGACGTAATCGCCGGCGGCCACGTCCACGCTGCCGATCTTGAAGGATGCGTCGGCCTTGTGGACTTCGACGCCCTGGCGGCGGAGCTCGTTGACGAGGTCGGCTGCATCGGCCTTGCGGCGCTGTGTGGCGGGGACGACCCAGGCGAAGTTGGGGCCGTTCTTGCCTTTGTCGATGGCGCGCTTATTTTTCAGCCAGTAGTTTTCGAGATAGAGCTCATGATCTTTCGCCACTTTGTTCATCGCAATGAGGAGGGCGGATTCCTGGATGTTGGTATTGTTGCGCGGGCCCCAGGCGATGGAGGAGAGCGGCGGATTGGGGCGATACCATTCGCGGCTGGTCTGTGTCGCGGAAAGGGTCAGGTTGGGATTGACGTCGGGGCCGTAGCTCTGGACTTCGTAGAAGCGGCCGAAGGAGTTGTGGGTGATGGCGATCCAGAATAGGTAGTTGGGGACCCAGCCATCGTAGAAACCGTAGGTGAAGACGCCGGGAACGCCGCGCTTGGCCATTTCCATAACTTCGGTCTGTCCGAGCAGCCACCATTCGTCGATGGCAACGGGGTCGAGCGCGGTGTTGTAGGGGCCGGTGCCGGTGGAGACGTAGAGGTAAGATTGCGCCTCATGGAGATCGTGGAGGATGGTGGGGTGCCACTCGAGCACGCCCTTGGTGAAGTTTTTGGTGATCTTGAGATACTGGCCCATGCCGTCGCGATTGTTATCGTGCTGCACGTACTTGCCCCAATACATGAGCGGCAGGCGCTGGCCGGTGCGCTTGTTGTAATAGTACGTATCGACCTCGCGTTCGCGGCCGTCGACTTCGATCACGGGGGTGATGAAGGTGATCGAGTTGTTGCGGATGGTCTGGATGAACGGAGTTTCTTCAACGATCAGGCGGTAGGCGAGTTCGATGAGCATTTCGGGTCCGCCGGTTTCGGGCGAGTGAATGCCGCTATTGGCCCAGTAGAGGGGCTTGCCGATTTTGATGAGCTCGCGGGCCTGGTCGTCGGTGAGTTTGCGCGGGTCGCCGAGTTTGGCGAGGATGTCCTTGTACTTATCGAGGTCTTTGATGGTGGCCTCGTCGGCGATGGCGAGGATGACCTGGTCGCGGCCTTCCTCGGTCTGGCCGATCTTCCAGAATTTGGCGCGCGGGGAGGCTTTGGCGAGGGCTTCGTAGTAGCGGTAGATGTCCTTGGCGTACGTCAACTCACCGGGCTTGCCGGGAATGCGGCCGAGGAATTTGAGGGGGGAGGGGACGGTGTCGGACGCCGGCATGTGGTCGACGAGTTCGGTGGTGATGCGCGGGTCCTGTAGATACTCTTTGATTAGCTTGGTGTACTCTTCGTCGATCTTCTGGGGGGCTGGGGCGGCGGGCGCGGGTTTCGTTTTCTTGGCCTGGCCGAATGCGGGACCGGTAACGAGAGCGCAGGCGAGCACGGTGCTGCCCAGTGCGATGCGGAGTGACATGTTTGAGATCCTTCCCTGAGATCCTCAAAGTCTGACCTTTTTGTGGGGTGCGTGTCAACTGGGGTACAGAGAGGTCAGAGAGGTTGGGATAGGGTTCCCCTGGGAGGGCAAGCTAAAGCATGCCCCACCACTAGGTTCCGATGTGTTCGAGTCAGCCGGTGCTACCAGCCGCCGCGTTGCATGACCACTTCGCGGGCCAGGTGGACGACCTCGGGTTGGACCAGGCGGCGGTAGTCTTCCTGGCTGAGATGGACCACGTCCCGGTGGGTCCCGGCATTGAAGATGATACGCTCGTCGGCCAGAAGATTGGCGTCCATCAGCACCTTCATGTTGTACAGGTTGCCGAACGGCGGCATGGCGCCGAGATCGCAATCGGGGAAAATGCGCGACAGCTCGGTCTCGGTGGCGAGCCGAGCCGTATTGCAGCCCAGGGCATCACGGACTTCCTGAAAATCGACCACTTTGCTGGCGGGCAGGACCAGCATTTTGTACTCTCCGCTGGCGAAAACAACTACCACCTTAGCGACTTCCTGGGGCGGAACGTGTTCGGCGCAAGCGACTTCCCGAGCCGTGTAGGCCAAGGGATGGACGGTGTGCGTGTAGGAGACGCCGCTCAGGTCCAGGAATTCTTGCAGCTTACCTAGAATGGGCATGCAGAACCTCCGAAAATATTGTCCGCCCGCGCGAGGGGTGAAGTCCAGGGGGCTACCTGGGGAAAGGAGCGCGGCATCGTACGTTCCCATTCATCGGCATCGGATGACGGCGGGGCGTCGTCTGCTATGGTGATTTCGTGAGCGTAAACAAGCAGACGTTTTTTCGGGACAGGTTGGAAGTGCGGGTGTTCGCGGACCGGGAGGAAGCCGGGGCGGCGGGGGCAAAGATCGCGGCCGGGATCGTGCGGGATGAGATCGCGAGGGCAGGGCGGGCGGCGGTGGTTTTTGCGTCCGCCGTGTCGCAGGACCCTTTCCTGGCGGCGTTGCGCGCGCAGGAAGTGGATTGGCCGCGCGTCACGGCTTTCCATATGGATGAGTACGCGGGAATGGCGGCCGACCATCCGGCGTCGTTCCGGCGCTTCTTGCGCGAGCGTTTGTTCGACCACGTGCCGGTGGCGGCGTTTCACGGACTGGATGGCGAAGCGGCGGACGCCGAGGCCGAGTGTGCGCGCTATGCGGGACTGCTCATGGAGGCGCAACCGTGCTTGGTAATCATGGGGATTGGCGAGAACGGGCACCTGGCGTTCATCGACCCTCCTGTGTGTGATTTCAAAGATGCGCGCGATGTGCGTCCGGTGGAACTCGACGAGGTGTGCCGCATGCAGCAGGTACACGATGAGGCGTTCGCGCGGTTGGAGGAGGTGCCGCGACGCGCGCTCTCGCTGACCGTGCCGTTTTTCCTGCGGGTGCCGCGGGCGTTGGTGTTCGTCAATGGGGAGCATAAGGCCGCGGCGGTGCGGGCGGCGCTGGAAGGGCCGATTGAGGAGGCGTGTCCGGCGTCGGCGCTGCGGCGGCATCCGTCGGCGGTGTTGTTTTTGGATCCGGCGGCGGCTTGGTTGTTGTGAGGGAGTTATTGCGCGCTCTTGATGGAGAGGAAGCCGCTGACGTTTTCCCAGAGGAGTTGGGGGAAACTCTTGTCGAGGTAGGAGCGGATGGAGACATAGCACTCGTCGCAGGTGTTGTTGGTGGTGAATTCGGCGATCATGCGATCGCGGTCTTCCAATGCGTAGCGCTCGAACTGCATGGAGCAGGGCTGTAACGCTCCATCGGCCGTGACTACCAGGAAACGCAAGCCGGCTTTGCAGCCGGGAGTGCCGTTGTTGGCGAAATACTGGCGCGTGGCCTGGAGCGTACTGGGCGAATTGACGATCCAGTTGGTGGAATCGCGGCGCAGCTCCACGCGATCGAGGCGCGCGTTGAGTTCGGCGAGCTGCTCGGGCAGGGCGGGGAAGTACTCGCGGCAGCCGGTGCGGCGGGCCGAGTAGGCGCTGTAGCAGAGATTCACGCCCCACTCGCGGGCCTTGTCGGCGAGTGCCTCGATCTCGCCCAGATTCTCACTGGTGATGCAGCTGTTGAGCACGATATCGTCGTGGCCCAGCTTGGCGAGTCGGGGAATCAGATCTTCGAGATGGCTGTAGAGCCCGGGATAGATGCGGAAATCGTCGTGGCGCGCGTCGGGAAAATCGAGGCTGACGGAGAACTGGTCAATGCCGGCGGCACGCAGGGCGAGGTACTTCTCCTGCGTCATGAGGGACCAGTTGGAGACCAGGATCGTGTAGGGCAGGGAACTGCCGTTCTTGACGCTGCGGACAATATCCACCACGTCGTCGCGCATCAGGGGCTCGCCGCCTGAAATCTGGACGACGCAGGGGCGGAGCGCGTCCATGTAGCGGCGATAATCGGCGGGCTTGAGATTGCGCGATTCGTCGCGCGGGCCGCCGTGGTCGCAGTGCTTGCACCAGCAAGTACACGCGTCGGTGACTTCAAAGGAAACAACGATGGGACGGTTGGCGAGCCAGTTCGACGACCCTCGCCCGATGATCCTGAGGGATTCCGCGAGCGGTACCTTACGCAAGTAGCGATGGTAACATGCAGCGCGCTATGCTCGAAGCGTGGCGAGCGATCGGGACCTGGTGCAAATTGTGGATGCGGCGATGGCCGAAGCGGTGCGTTTGAGCGGCGCGTGGGTGGTATGCGAACCGGGCTGCGCGGAGTGCTGCACGGGGCCGTTCCCGATCACGCAACTGGATGCGCGGCGATTGCGCGAAGGGCTGACAGCATTGGAGCGGCGCGACCCCGAGCGCGCGGCAAGGGTACGGCGAAGGTCACGAGAGGCCGTGGCGCGGCTGGAGGATTTTCCCGGCGACCTGACCACCGGGATACTGGACGAAGACGAGGAGGCGGAGGATCGCTTCGCGGCCCTGCCCGATGAGGAGTATTGTCCGGCGCTGGACCCCGCGACGCTGACCTGCGACCTGTACGAAGCACGGCCCATCACGTGCCGGATCTTCGGTCCGGCGGTGCACAACGGCGGCGATGTCCTGGGCGTCTGCGAATTGAACTATCACGGCGCCACGGACGAGCAGATCATAGCCTGCCAGGTAGAGGTGGATCCGAATGGCCTCGAAGATGAACTGCTGAGCGGCGCGCGGCAGCAGACGATCGTGGCTTTTGCGTTGAGCTAACGGCGCGCGGTGGGGTCCCAGGCATCTGTGCCCGCCAGAAAGGGCCGGGCATCGTATTGCGCGGCTTCGGCGGGTGTCAGCTTTTTGGTGTGCGATTCGCGTTCGACTGGATGCGCTCCGGGGCCGGTGTTCTGGAACTCGGCGTAGCTCACCGTCTCCATGTAGTGAGTTTCGCCGGGGTGCCATTCGCGCCATCCTGCCGGTTCGATGTGCGCGCCCATTTCGGTATTCAGAAACACCACGCTGGCGTACGGGCGCCAGGGGCGGCCCAGCCAGACGTTGGTCACGCCGGGCGCGGCCGTCAGTTTGCAGCGCTGGAATACGAACGCGCTGTCCTCCATGGCGGAAGCTCTTCCCTGCGCCGTGATGTAGCCGCCGGAGTGCGGCATGCTGTGAATCTCGCAGCCCTCGAACACCGCTTTGGCGTCGCCGAAGATGAAATCCACGTTGCCTTCGATGTAGCAATCCACGAAGTACTGGCGCTTGCTGCCGGCGTACACGGTGTCCTGATTCCCCAAGAGGCGAACATTGCGGAAGACGGCGCGGTCGCCGGTCACAAGGAGAGCGAGCGCCTGCGATCCCACGGATACCTGCTCGTGCGTGCGGTTGAAGTCGTTGGCGAAGGTGATGTTCTCGGCGGTGAAATTGTTGGCGCGCACGTTGACGGTGGCCGAATTCATGGTGCCGCCTGAGGTCGCGGCGCTTTTGTCGGCGACGATCACGGTGCGGGCGGCGTCCTGGTAGCTGCTGCGGATGGTGATGTTGGGCTTGGTGACAGTCAGGACTTCGTGATAGGTGCCGGGCGTGACAGAAATCACGGCGCCTTCGGGCGGGCGCGACATCGATGGCGCGCTGGATGGAGTAATAGTCGCCGGTGCCCGATCCGGAGACGTATAGCGTCTTGTCTTCCTCTGGAATTTTGACTTTGGCTTGCGGCGCGGTGGGGAGCTCGGGGAACGGCGGGAAGCGGCCGTCGCAATTCAGCGGCGCGCCGCCGCCTTCCTGCGTCACGGTCATGCCGCTACCTTCCAACGCGAGATTGCCGCCTGAAATGCGCGCTACCGAATTCGCCGCGACGATCTGCCCTTGCCGGACGCCGTCCACCGTGACGTTCTCCAGGTTCACACGGATCGGGTGCTGCGCATCGAGCCCCAGAAATGTGGGCCAACCCGGCGTGACGCTGTGGACGTTCTTCAGAACGATGTCGCGATAATCGGGCAGCTTGTTGCCGTCGAACGTGGTGTACATGGAAGTGAGCACGATGGGGTTCTGAACGTTGCGCATGCAGACGTTCTCGTAGGACACGTCCTGCACCAGGCCGCCGCGGCTGCGGTCGCTTTTGATGCGGATTCCGTTGTCCGCCCCATCGATGCCGAGGTCGCTCACGCGCACGTGGTTCACGCCGCCATCGGTGTTGCTGCCGATCGACATGCCGTGTCCCGCGTAGAAATGATTGTGAGCGATGGTCATGTTGGCGGAGGGCCCGGTGGCTCCGGCCTTGATGGCCACGTTGTCGTCGCCGGTATCGATATCGCAGTGGGCGATGGTGATGTTGGTGGATGACGAGGGGTCGATGCCGTCGGTGTTGCGCGCGGTTTTCGGCGTCTTGATCTTGACGCCCCACGCGGTGAAGCCGTTGGTGCGCTCCACCGAAACGTGGAAGTTCGGAGAATTGCGCAGGGTGATGCGATAGAGCGTGAAGTTGTCGCTCTGGCGCACGATCAACAGGCGCGTCACGCTTTGGGAGAGATCCTTGATCTTCGCTTCCTTGGCCAGGTCCCACCAGGAAACGTTGAGGCCGAGCAGGGTCGCGCCGCCGCGCCCATCGATGGCGCCATCGCCCATGATGCCGCTGCCGGGCGCCTGCTCGGCGAGGAGGAAGGGCTTGCAACCGCGGCCGCGCTGGTTGACTACACCGCAGCTTCCGGGTGTTAGATCGTAGTCGCGCGGATCGCGTGAGGCGAACAACGCCGCATTGGCGTCGATGAGGAGCGTGACGCCCGGCTTGAGGAGGAGGGGACCGCTGAGAAAGATCTGGCGTGCGCCCTCCGGCTTGAGTTCCACGGCTTTCCCGGGCGCGCAGGCATCGATGGCTCTTTGCAGGCGCGCGGTATCAGGCTGCCGTTCGTCGGCGTCGGAAAGCGTACCGCCGGGAGCGGCCAGGCGCCCGGTCAGTACCGCACACGCGGGTGGAAAATGAGGTTCCACCACGTTTCGCGTGTCCTGTGCCTGCAACAGCGCTTGCGACAGCGGCAGCGCCAGCAGGAACGGTGTCAGGTTCATATAGCAGTCGGCAGAATTTGCAGTTCCGGAACGACTACGTGTGCGGGCAGTTTGGCCACCGCCAGGATTATTTCTGCCACGTCTGCCGGCTGCAACGCCTTGGCGAGCAGTTCGGCGGAGGGTTTGACGGGCCGGTTCTCCAGGAGCTCGGTATCGACCAGTCCGGGACAGACCACGCAGGTGCGGATGCCATTTTCCTTTTCCTCCACGCGAACGGCGTGGGCCATGCCGAGCAGGCCACGCTTCGACGCCTGGTAGGCGGCTCCTGAAACATCGGGCACGAGGCTCGAGATGGATGCCACGTAAATCAGGTGGCCGGCGGCGCGCTTGCGCATGCCGGGAAGGGCAGCCTGGGTTGCGTAAAACGCACCGTTCAGGTTGACGGCGATCATCATGTCCCAGAGGGGAGGCGTCAACCGCGAGAGAGCGCGGTCCTTGATGTTGGTGCCGGTGCTATAAACCAGGATGTCGATTTCGCCCATCCGTTCGCGCGTGTGCTTTACGAGACCTTCCATGTCCTCGAGGCTGGAGGCATCGGCGACGGCGATCTCAATCGCGGTATTTTCCGCCGCGAGTTCCTGCTGCAACGTGCGCAAACGGTCTTTGCGCCGCGCCGCGGCCATGACGCGCGCGCCTTCGCGGGCGAATAGAATCGCCGTCTCGCGCCCGATGCCACTAGAGGCGCCTAATATCAGTACCACCTGGTTCGTCAGTTTCACACCCATGAATGAGATTGTATCCAAACGTGAGATAAGACTCCGGTTTGTGGATTTAAGTGCGGGGGTGGGCCGCCGACTTGCGTTAAGCTAACGGGGAGTATGGAAGGCGATTTGATCGGCCTGTGGTTACTGTCCAAAGGGCTCATGGCCGGCCTGGCGATTGCCGTGCCGGTGGGGCCCGTGAACGTGCTATGCGCCTCGCGCACGATCTCCAAAGGACGACTGTCCGGCCTGATGTCGGGTTTCGGAGCGGCGACGGCGGATGCCTTCTACGGTGCGATCGCCGGTTTTAGCATCACGCTCGTAATCGAATTCCTGGAGCGTGAGGAATTCTGGATCCGCGTGATTGGCGGCCTGCTGCTGTTGGCAATCGGCGTGGTGTACTTTCGTAAGCCGGCGCACGCGCTAGACCTCGAGGCCAAAGAAGGCGCCACGCATTCCGACTACACTTCGGCGCTGCTGCTCACGCTGACGAACCCCACCACGGTCCTCTCGTTTGTGGCGGTGCTTGCCGGGCTGGGGATGGGCGGGCACCGGCCGTGGTGGTTGACCTTCCTGGTGGTTGGAGGAATCTTCTGCGGGTCGATGCTTTGGTGGGTGATCCTGGTGTTGCTGGTCGACCGGTTCCGGGACAAGTTCGACGAACATGCCATGCGCGTGATGAACCGGATTGCGGGCGTCGCTATCGGCGGATTTGGTATCGTGACATTTCTGATCGGCATTATTCACGGACGCTAGAAACGGAAAGGGAGAGAGTATGGCACGGCCACTGGTTCTGATTCACGGGTATTCCGCCGAAGGCAAGGATATGGAGAACCTCAAGCAGGCGCTGGTCGCCCGCGGTCTCCAATCGAAAGACATCAATATTTGCAACTACGTGTCTTTGAACAACGAGGTGACCATCAAAGACATCGCCGAAGGGTTGGATCGAGCTTTCCGCAAGCACGGTGTGTTCGGCAGCGAAACGCAGGAGTTCGATGCCATTGTGCACTCTACCGGCATGCTGGTGCTGCGCGCGTGGCTGGCCAACGCGGGGCCGGCGGCGACGAATCCACGGCTGAAGCGCCTGAAGCACCTGATTGGCCTGGCGCCGGCGACGTGGGGTTCTCCGCAGGCGCACAAAGGGCGCACGTGGCTGGGCGCCATGGTGAAGGGCAATCGCGACCTCGGGCCCGATTTTTTGAACGCGGGGGACCGCGTGCTGGAGGGCCTGGAACTGGGCAGCAAATTCACATGGGATCTGTCGCACGTGGACCTGGTTGGACCGGAACCCTTCTACGGCAAGGGCACCGACACCCCGTTCGTGGCGGTGTTCATCGGCAATACGCCCTACGACGGCCTGGCCAGCGTGGCCAACGATCCCGGAACCGACGGGACGGTGCGATGGTCCGGATGCGGCTTAAACGCGCGCAAGGTCACCATCGACCTGACGCGTGTTCCGGTGGCGAACGCCAGCCGTCTCAGTATCACGCCCTGGGCCAACGAGCGCCTGGACATTCCGATGATTGCGGTGGAGGGGCGCAACCACGGGTCTTTGATCAGCGACCCGGAGGCCGGAATGGTGGACCTGGTGGCCGATTTCCTCAAGGTCGGCGACGCCGGGGCCGACGGGTACGATTCGTGGCTGGCGCGCGCGCGGAAGTACGGCGAGCCGGGGCTGGCGAAGATGAAAGTCAATCCGGGCGCGGGCGCCGCCGGCCTGGGAGGCGAGATAGAGAAGTACTTCGGCCACATTTTGGGCCACAATGGGGCGGATCTGGAAGGCTGGCAGCAGTTCGTGGTCTTCGCTTGCGATGAGCACGGCGAAGGCGTTTCCGACTACATGATCGAGGTGATTTCGCAGCAACCGGACGGGTCGTGGGCCGAGTTCCACGAGATGTCAACGGATGTTCACGCGTATGGTCCGGACTCCAGCTACCGCTGCTTCCACCTGCGCCTGCCGTCGATTCTGGCCGGCGGCGGCGTCAAACTGCGGGCGCGCATCAATGCGTCCACCGGAACGGAGCTGCTCGCCTATCAGGGATACAGCAGCGACGGGAAACAACTGGGGCCGACGGCGGATCCGGTGGAGATCGACCTGGACGATCTGGGCGAAGGCAACGGGACGATGTTCTGTCCCTTCACGACGACCATGATTCAGATCGTGCTGAATCGCGAGCCCATGCCGCTGGATGCGGTGAGCCGCCTGCTGACGTTCCTGGAGATTTGAGGCGGCTTCTTCGGGAGGGGGCAAACCGGTGACAGACAGCGAATTTCCGGCAAACAGCGCCGGAAATTCATGTCAGTCACCAGTTTGCGGCATCTGACAGGCCCGCATGAGATAATCGTCTGGCCATGTCAGCACATCCCTGTCTTCGATTCACCGCCACGGCATTCGCCCTGTCCGCCATTGTTTACGCGCAACCTCCGCAGGGCGGGCGCGGCGGTCCACAACCCGAATTCATGCGCCAGGCACAGCAAGCGATGCGGGAAGGTAAGCTCGACGACGCCCTTGGCGTGTACCAGAAGGAGCTCGCCGCCAATCCCAATTCGGAGCCTGCCAACAACGCCGCCGGCACCGTGCTCGACCTGCTGGGGAAAGGCACGGAGGCGCGCCAGCATTTCCAGCATGCCATCGACGCAGCTCCGGATGCCGGCTCCAAGGCAAATGCCCAACGGCAGATGGCCATGTCCTACGCCTTCGAGGGCGATTGCCGCAACACCGTGAAGTACGAGCAGATGGTGATCGCCTACTGGGTGACGCGCGAACAGGCGGAGCCGCAGAACGCGTTTTACCAGGAGGGCGAGATGGCGAACGAGGCCGCGCGCGCGTGCATCGATGCGGGCGACCTGGAGACGGCCGCCACCTGGTACCGGAAGGGCACCGAACTCGGGTTGAAGGAACCGGGCAACGAGACGCATCCGAAGAGCTTGTGGAACTTCCGCCTGGAGCACGCCCTGGCGCGAATCGCGGCGCGGCGGGGCGACAAAGCCGAAGCGCAAAAGCACGTCGCGGCAGCGAAGGCCCAACTGGATGCCGACCCGAAGATGGCCGAGCAGCAGGCGCGTTTCTATCCCTACCTGACGGGGTATGTCGCGCTCTACACCGGCGACACGAAGACAGCGCTCGAGGAACTTCAGAAGGCCGTCGCCATGCAGGGCAACGACCCGTTCCTGCAATGCCTGCTGGGCATGGCGTACGAGAAGCTGGGCGAGAAGGAAAAAGCCATGGAGTGCTATCGCAAGGCATCGACCACCACCGCCCATAATCCGCCGGCGGCGTTCGCCAGGCCGTTCACGCGCAAGAAGCTTGGGTAGTGCCGTCCCTCAAGAAGGCAAGCTGTCGCTCAACTGAGAGACATCGGTGACCTTGCGCAGGGCGCCTTTCGCCAGAGCGCGCTTTTCGTTTTCAATCTGGCGCGCCAGCGCGACATACTCGTCGGCCTTGCGCACGCTGAGCGCCTTCTGCAGTGCCTCGTCAGCCTCTTCGAGCTTCTGCAGCAACCACGCACGCCGTTCGTCAAGCGCCTTGCCACGCAGTTCGGCCCTGACGACACGGACCTCTTCGGCAGCGACGAACGCCTTGGTGTGGAAATACTCGGGAAAACTGGGCAGCCACTCGGTTTCCGGGAAGGTCCAGCGCAGAGAATCCATCATGCGGCGAGCCTCGGCCAAATTGTATTCTTTAGACTGCCAGTCACGGCACCGAAGCCAGGCGATGTTATTGTATTGCAGGCTGATGACGCGTATTGGAGGATTCGGCAAGGTTAAATAAAGCTCAATCGCGCGGCTTGCATCGGCGATGGCGGATTCCACGTCGGCGTCCTGGGGGCGAATGCGCTGAGCAATTTTGTCTGCGAGCCAGCAGATGGTATTGACGCTCCGACCGTGGTAAAACCGGGGATCGTCGGGCCTCAGTTCCAGGGAGCGGTTCGCCGAAGAGTGGGCTTGCCAGAACCTGCCAAGGCGACGTGCGGTCCAGATGATGATGTAGTTGAATTCAGGTGTGAGCTCCGGATACTTTGCCACCATCTTCTCGGCGTATTCGAGCGCCATCATGTCGCCCTTATCGCGCTCATGCCGGTCGAAACCGTGGGTCATGTACACGAGGCAGCGAACCACCTCGTGCTCCCCGGTACTAAAGCCCGGACCTACGTCACCACGGCTGACACGGCGATCGAGAACTTCGAAGGCATCGGCGATACTGACAAGGATCTCGTTGCTTTGCGAAGGGTTCTCCGACAGGCGCAACGGCGTGCTGAAAATCTCCGCCACCAACTTGACGTGCTCGGGCCAGCCGACGACCGGTGGCAATGGCAGGAACGCCATATCGGGCGGCTGTCCGGAGGTATCAGGCACGTTTGCCGGCTGTGGGCCGCTACTGAGCGACGCATCCGCAGATCCGATATTCAAGATCGTCTTCATTTTGGCAATCGCGAGATCGCCGATGTTTTCGGTAGCCAGCAGGTCGCTGAAGACTTTGCGGCACCACTCCTGACTCTTGTCGCGTGGTTTCGACTGAATCAATTGCGTATAACGGGGCAACTCGCCCAAAAGTCCCAAATTGGGGATGCGGGCGCGAAGTTCTTCGCGCCGCACGACCTCCTTGCAGACATCGATGTACTGGCAGTCCTTAGGAGTGCCACCGCCGAGCGCACAATCCGTGCACCGCGTGTCCATGGGCCCGAGCGCCTCAAGCTGGCGAATCTTTCCGCTCAAGCTTCGAAGCTCTTTCAGGTTTTCGACCGTCCGTTCATGCCAGTTGCCGGTTTCGCCGGGCTGTTCGCGGCACACCAGCAAGGCCAGCAACTGAGTACGGTTGCGCTGAATGGAGTAAGGCTCACCGGCTACTCTCAGCTTGATCTTGCGCATTGGCGGGCTCGAAAAAATTCGTTTGGTGCGCTGAGCGGAGGACAGATAGACGAAAACAGGGCGGTCTTTGAGTTGCGTCCCGTATTCGGTTTCGGCGGTCTTATTGAGGTGGACCAGCCAATCTACCGCTCTGGCATCGGTTTCCGCTGCCCGCGTTCTCCGCTTCATTTCAGATGAAACCGGAGATTGGCTTTCCGGCTTCTGGTTTTCCAATGGACGAACCAAATCATCGCGAATGGCACGAACCAGACCCGTTTCCCGATAACTGGCATGGGCTTCCTTCACGAACGGCTCCGACATGTCGCCGATGCGCTGAATGCGCGTGGAAACGAGTTCCTTGAAGCGTTCGACGCCGATGGAATAAATGCCCATGGCGGCGGCGAGCAGCACGTTGAACTCGGTCTCCATCCGTTCCAAGATCTCATTCTTTGTCAGGCCCTTGATGGTCTCGACGCTGGAATCTCCCAGCAACACCCGGACAAGGTCAAGACCGTCGTAGGCGCGTTGTGCAGTGATATCCAGATAAGAGAGGTGCCGTCGTACCTCGGCCTCATAATCGGGGATCAGAATCGGTCGCAGGTTGCGGCCATAGAATACCTCGTAAAGAGCCGCCTGATCATCGGCAATTTGCTCCGCGGTACGATCTGAATAGCCTGACGGCTCTATCGGGAAGCAGTAGTCGATGATCTCGTGCGAGTCCACCATGTAGTGAAGCCGGCAACCCTTTTTCAGCAACTCCACATCCCGGATAATCTGCGTGAAGGCGTCGTCCGGCAGTTGGTAGATCTCGTGAATGGGCAGCTGGGCCATAGTTTAGTTAATTCTCACCCGAGCATCGTCGCTTCCTGTCACAGGCGGCTCACGATAGGAGGTCTCGTCGGGAGTTGCCTTTACCAGAATATCGATCACTTCCACGTCGCCGGGATCTTCCTTTTTCAAGTAGGTTGGTATGCGAAGTCCCCTGTCGTCCAATGGGTCTTCACGCGATACCACGCCTACAATGCCGCGAGCGATACCTGTGCGGGAAAAGGGTTCTTCGTCATGGTCCATATAATACCAAAGAGCTTCCCGACCGAGCTTCTGTCCGAACATGTAGATAGCCCGTACGCCTTCGATGCACCTCTGCTGCTCTAAACCCCGTTTGGTGGAGATAAAGCGCGCCAGTACCGCCAGATGTTGAGAGGTGAATTCGCGCCGGGCTACCGCGACGTGCGCCTTCATCAGGTGGAAGGCTGGTTCGAGGGTGGTCTCTTCGTCGTCTTCAAAAAATGGAATCAGGTGCGCAGTGATGATGTTCAGCAGCTTCCCGGACAGGGCGGGATCGAGGACTGTCAAACTTTCGCAATACCACCTGTATAACGTCGGCCAGTGTTGCTCGTCGGCAACAATCTTTAACTCATCCGCGAATAGCTCCTGGGACTCGGGATCGAGTTCCCGGGAGAGCAGGTGGCTGGCCACGCTCCAACTGTCTGCCAGGTTTCGCGACGCGAGAATGCGAAACGACGTCAGCACGAACGGCAGATCTTCGGAGCGCTGCACCGAGCCATCGATGAAGCTGACCAAATCGTCGTCGATGCTGTACTTGCTCAGTACCGAGAGCAAGAGCGTTTCCAGGCGGCTTTCGGCGTACTCCAGTTCCGCAAGGGCGCGCGTGCGGAGAAGCACGCGAAGATGGTTGCGCGCTTTGAGCGGCACAAGCAGCGCTGCGGCGTGAAGAAGGTAGTACAGGACAGCGGCATCCTCGGCGTCGCGCGGGGTGGTTTCGAGGGCGAGGGACAGGCCGTCAAGCATCGCCGTGCGAGCCGGATCGCGAGTCTTGAGCTTGCGGCGGATCACCAGCATTTGCTCGACATAGTTGTCCTCCCAAACCGGCCATTCCGGCCGGCAGGCTTCGCCCCCAACGAACTTCTTCAACCAGGAGGCCCAATCTTCCGTACTGAATCCGAGGAACTCGGTGATGCTCTGTTGTCTGCTCATTCTGCCAAGTCGATGGGAAGGATCCGAGAAACTATTCCGCCGGCGGTCGCCTGGCGTCATCCGCAGGGGGAGGAGCCAACCGGGCGGGCGACATCCCGGCGACCTCCTGAAGGCGCGCATAGGCCTCTCTTAGAACCAATTCCGGTTTCCCTTCAATCGGCTGGCACGGGCCGACGTCGTGACCGAGATGGGCCCTTGTCAGGCGCGGTAGGGGAGCATGCACCAGCTCCGGGCATCCCTCCTGATCCCCTGTAAGGCTGTAGGTTTTGCCCCAGCCCTTACAACCGCCGCAGGAAAGAAAGAACGTGGTTCCATGAGTCCAGTCCGCGTCCAGGGCGGTTGGCTGAGCGGCATCCAGCGGTTGTCCGTCCGGGTACCGGACACATACCATGTACGCCTTCCCGTCCGCGATGCCACCGGAAACCGCAAGGCCAAGGCGGTTGACCAGAGTGGTTGCATCGCGCGGTTTCGCAGCAATCAGCGGATCGATTTCACTTCCCGGTACGACCCAGGTGCGGTCGCGGCGTCCGGACCACGCGCGCTTTACCTTAGCTAGCGGCACCCCTCGTGTTTTGCCAAAATACAGACGGTGGAAGCGGCGCTGGTCCACGTGATCGAAGGTCGCGCCGTTATTCGGAGTCACATAACGGCGGATAAACGAACTGAGCTCGAGAACCCGCGCGTAAGACCACGGCTGGTGCGATTCTCCGTTGCGCAGACGTTTATAGAAGGCGGAGTGGCGATTCTCCAGTTCCCAGGCTTCGAGCTGAGTTCCGAATTCCTGAGCTGGCTCTACCGACTGCAGATCGATCTGTGAAATGATTTGGCGTACGTCGGCAGGCGCAATTCTTTCCAGAAACAGATCAATATAGAGGCAAATGCCAAGCTGATGGCCGTCGTTTTCTTCCGTCAGTGTAGCAAGCCAATGCTCTACATCATCTCCGAGTAAAGACAGGAGGCCTTTCCTCACATCGTTCCATTCCATGTATTCACCCCTCCGAGACGACTATGAATTTAATCACAATCAAAGTGAGAAATCAATAACAATTGGTGTCATTAAGTAAGTCGCCGTATCATCGCAACATTTGTTAATTCTTCTGGTCGATGAATCGACTTGAGGAACCGTGACGGACCACAGAGTGAAGCTTATAATCTTCACATGCGACTTGCTGTTACCGTGGGAGTTCTTGCCGCTTCGCTGGGCGCGCAAAGCTTCGATCCGAAGATGCCGGCCGCGGTACCTGCGGCCGCGGGCGCCGTCGTCGACGCCGCGCCGCTGCGGTATATCGACGTGCTAGCGGGTACCGGTCCGGCGGCGAAACCGGGACAGGAATACACGGTCCACTATACCGGCTGGCTGCGCGACGGCACGAAGTTCGATTCCTCAGTGGATGCGGGCAAGCCCCTCAAGTTCGTGCAGGGACGCCGCCAGGTGATCGCTGGGTGGGAGATGGGGTTTGAAGGCATGAAGGTGGGCGGCAAGCGCCGTCTTTTCCTGCCCTACGCGCTCGCGTACGGCGAAAATGGACGCGGCAAAATCCCACCCAAAGCGGAGTTGATCTTTGACGTCGAGTTGCTGGGTGTCAGGGATGTGCCGCCCCTGGTGGCGGCGGCGGAACTGCTGCTGCCGTTCAACGATCTGGAAAAGCAAGTGCTGGCGCTGGCAAAGGCGATTCCCGAGGAAAAATACGGGTGGCGTCCGGGTCCGGGCGTGCGTTCTTTCAAGGAAGTCCTGCTGCATATTGTGTATGGCAATGAACTGCTGCTCAATGTTGCCGGCAATGCTCCGTCGCGAGAAGAGGTCATGAAGCAGATCGAGCGCAATGCCAAGGGCGAGCAGGACGCCGTAAGTAAAGAAAAGATCGGCGGCATGCTGGCCGAGAGCTTCGGTAGTGTGCGGCAGGCACTCGAAGGCGTGCGTACCACATCGGCATTGACGCGCGATGTGGATTTCTTTGGAACGCCGGCGCCCCTGGGTGGCGTGCTGGCCAGCATCGATACGCACATCGCCGAACACCTCGGCCAATTGATCGCGTACGCGCGGGTGAATGGTATCGCGCCGCCGTGGTCGCAAACGGCGAAGTAGGTTGACAGGGTCGAAAAACCAGCATGACGCGACAGTTTCCGCACGAAGCAAGCCGACGGGGGCGTCGGCTGCGGACCAGGGGGTCCGCCCCACCATTGCACGTCCCACGTGCAGTTTTTCATGAAGTTTCGCGGGCGGAACGCCCATTCCAACAGACTACGAAAGACGAGGGTCTGTCCCACTTCAGCTCAGCATTACCAGGTCAGGCGAATCAGCGAAACTGCGTGGCTGGGAAGCGTGAATTCCAGCGCCAGTTTGCCGTCTTGCGGCTGGCGCCACTCGGGCGACCCCAGCAGCTGCAGTTGTCCGGCGGCTTCCAGGCGCGCGTATTGCTCGGGCGTGGGCTGCTGCGGCGAGCCCATCTGCTTCCAGACGGTGTACGAGTTGCTGTGCTCGTCGTCGATGCGGTAGTGCTGCACCAGCACGCGCTCGGCGGATTTCGGAATGCCGTTCATCGAAACGCGCACCGGGACGGAGGCGCCGGAAAGTTCATCGTCGTGGTAATTCCACACCAGCACCGCCATTTCGCGGTCGGCGTGCGTCGCCATGCCGTCGATATCCGCGGCATCGCGCACACCGGCGGCGAGGATCTTGTCGAGCCCCAGGCCGCCGGTGCTTTCCACCTTGACGCGGTCGCCCTTCATCATCGCCGCCATGCGGAAGAAGTTGAGCACCGGCTTATCGACGCCGTTGGTGGCCAGCGTGCGGAAGCCATCGAAGTAAGGCTGGCCTTCAAACTCGAACGCCCAGGTGAGCATGCCCTTCATGTTGGAGTGGTAGCGGTCGGCCAGCTTGAAGATATTGCTGTAGGCCGCCGCCGTGTAGCTCGGATACATCAGGCCGTTGCGGTAGAGGTTCTGCGGATAGGTGCGCGCGGAACAGGCGGCGCAGCCTTCCGGGTCGGCCTCGCTGAGCACGATGGGCAGCGCGCGGAACTGAGGGAACTCGTTGATCACCTCCATGCCACGCTGCACGTCCACCATCTCCTTATTGAGCCCCATCTGCACATGCCCGTCGACCACTTTTGGCGAACCCTTGGCGTGATAGCTGATGAAATCGAGCGGGGCGCCCACTTTGCCGGTGGCGGCGTTGGCGCCGCGCGCGCAATGTTCCAGGAACTGCTTGAGGAACGCCGCGGCCTTGGCGCTGCCCGCGCCCGTGCTGCCGGGACCGCCCACGCGCGCCGCGGGCAGGGCGCGCTTCACCGCGTCCGACGTGTAATCGTAGAGCTTGTCGTATTCTTCCGGCGTGCCGCGCCAGTAGGAAATGTCGGGCTCGTTCCACAGTTCCCAACTCCACTGCTCCACTTCCGCCTTCCCGTAGCGCGCCACCGAATGCAGCACCCACTGGCGGACCAGTTCGGCCCACTTGTCGTAGTCCTTCGGCGGATAGCTCCAGCCCCTGCCGCCGTCGCGGGCCGGCCAGTTGACGACGTAGGGCTGCGGATTGGTGGAGAGCGCTTCGGGCATGAAGCCGATCTCGACGAACGGGCGCGCCTTCACCTGGGTGTAGGTATCGAAGATGCGGTCCACGATGGTCCAGTCGTAGACCGGTTTTCCGTGGGCATCCTCGGTATACGCGTTGGTGGATCCCCATTTGAGCGCCGGAGTTCCGTCGCCCGTCACCAGCAGGTGATGCGCGCGAATCTCCACCGGCACGGGACTGAGCGCCTGTAGTTCGGCGATCAGTTTCCTGCCGTTCGTTCATGTACGTGTAGTTCGGCTCGTCGTACCCGAAGTAGGCGTAGATGGAATTGTACGGCCCCAGCGTGGATGCGGCGTCCACGCGGATTTCGACGGGCTGGCCGTGCATGGCGAATGCGGCCATCCACAGCAGGACTATGGACTTCATACTTATCCCCCGGATACAGTATCAGAGTAACTCGCAAATCGAACCTGGAGGAACCTGTTTGAAGCTCGAAGGCGTGTATTCCGTCCTGCCGACACCGTTTACGGCGGCCGGGGAGTTGGACCTGGAAAGTCTCAAGCGCGTGGTCGATCTCTTCATCGGCGCGGGCGTCAACGGCCTCACCGCGCTCGGCGTCACCAGCGAAGTGGCGCGCATGAACGATACCGAACGCGTGCGCGTGCTGGAGACCGTGGTCCGCCACGTCGACGGGCGCGTGCGCGTGGTGGCCGGCGCTACCGCGGACGGCGTACGCACGTGCATCGACTACACGAAGTTCGCGCGCGACACTGGGGCGGACGCCGTCATGATCAGCCCGCCGCGTTCGCCGAAGCTCAACTCAGACGCGGTGGTGCGCCACTTCGCCGCGGTGGCCGGCGCTGTCGAGATCCCCATCGTCATTCAGGACTACCCGCCGATTTCGGGCTTCGCCATGGAACCGTGGCTGCTGGTGCGCATCGCCCGCGAAGTGGCCGCGGCCAACACCATCAAGCTGGAAGACCCGCCCACTCCGTTCAAGACGTCGCGCATCCGCGAGGCGGCGCAGGGCCTGGACATCGGCATCTTCGGCGGACTCGGCGGCGTCTTTCTGCTGGAGGAACTGATGGCCGGCGCCACCGGCGCCATGACCGGCTTTGCCTATCCCGAGATCCTGGTAAAGATCGTCAAGTTGTTTCACACCGGCGATCTCGATGCCGCCGCGGAGGCCTTCTACCCTTACGTGCCGCTGATGCGCTTCGAATTCCAGGAAGGACTGGGCATGTCCATTCGCAAGGAAGTGCTGCGCCGTCGCGGGGTTTTGGAGTGTGCCGATATACGGCCTCCGGGGGCGAAGTTGGATGCGGCGACTGTAGCGGCGCTCGATCGCGTGCTGGCGTGGACGGAAAGGCAGAAGTCCTAGTGTGGGGCGGACCTGGCTGGAGCCGCGTCTCGCCGCGCGCGCCAGTCTTTTTCCAGCATTCCCCAGCACACCAGGTCCAGCCAGCGATCGTTGACCCATTCGCCGTCGCGTGTCACGCCTTCCCGCGTAAATCCCAGGCGCTGGGGAATGGCGCAACTGCGCGTGTTCAACACGCCGCACTGAATGGTCACGCGGTGCAGGCCGAGTTCGTCGAACACGTAATCCAGCATGCTCTCGCAGCAGCGCGTCATGATGCCCTTGCCCTGATAGCGCTCTTCGATCCAGTAGCCGATGCTGCAATTCCGATTGGGCCAGTCGATTGGGTGGCAGCCCACCGAACCGGCGAAGGCGCCCTCGATCCAGATGCCGCACTGCGGTCCGCGGCCGGAAGCGAATTGCTCGCGCACCCTGACGATGAAGCGCCGCAGGTCTTCGGGCGACGCCGTAAAATCCACCCACGGCAGCCACTCGCGCAAGTACGCGCGATTGCGTTCCACCACGCCGAAGATCTCCTCGGCATCGTTCACATCGAACATCCGGATTTCAATTCGCGGGGATACCCTGCGCGAGAACATTCCGATTCTCAGGCCCCTTCCGGCTTCAGCGGGTTGATGGATTTCGATACTGCCGGCATCTCCGGCGTATCGTGCTGCAGCGCGTATTGGGCCAAGCCGACTTTCAGCAGCTCAAACGCCGTCGCCGGATCGTCGACGAACTGAAACAGGCTCAGGTCCTCGGGCGAGATCATATCGTACTTCACCAGCGCCTCGAAGTTGATGATCTCCTTCCAGTAGGCGCTTCCGTAGAGCAGAACGGTCATCTTCTTGGCCAGCTTCTGGGTCTGCGACAGCGTCAGGATCTCCATCATTTCATCCAGCGTGCCGAACCCGCCCGGAAACACCACCAGCGCTTTGGCGAGGTAGGCGAACCAGAACTTGCGCATGAAAAAGTAGTGAAATTCGAAGCTGAGATCGGGCGTTATATAGGGGTTGGGGAACTGCTCGAAGGGCAGCCCGATATTCAGTCCCACTGTCTTGCCGCCCGCGTCCGCCGCGCCGCGGTTGGCGGCCTCCATGATGCCGGGTCCTCCGCCGGAGCAGACCACGAAGCGGTGCGTGCTGTTGGTGAATTGCTGGCTCCACTCGGTCAGCATGCGTGCCAGGCTGCGCGCCTCGTCGTAGTAGCGGCCCATTTCGCCTGCGCCCTCGTGGATACGGGCGGAGCCGAAGAACACCACCGTATCGCGCACTTTTTCGCGGCGGAAATGCGCCAGAGGCTCCAGGAATTCCGAGAGGATGCGCAACGCCCGCGCGTCCGGGCTGTTCAGGAACTTGTCGTTCAGATACGCCACCGGCCGGCGGTCGCTATGGAGTAGTGTTGTGTCCGACATTCTGGTTTAACTCATCGACCTTTCTCTTCAATTCGCGTGCGGTGCGCAGCAATTCGGGCAGTTTCTGGAACGCCGTGACCGCGCGCAGCCACTCGTTGGCGGCAAACGCCGGCGAGCCGGAAATGCGCGCGCCTTTGGCGACGTCGCCGCCGATCCCGCTCTGCGCGTAGACCACCGCGTCCTCGTGCACCGTCAGGTGTCCGCTCGACCCCACCTGTCCGGCCAGCACCACATTGCGCTCCAGCACCGTGCTTCCCGCAAGGCCCGTCTGCGCACAGATGATGTTGTCCTCGCCCACCGTGCAGGCATGCCCCACCTGCACCAGGCTGTCGATCTTGGCGCCGCGTTTGACACGGGTCTCTCCCACCGTGGCGCGGTCGATCGAGGTCAGCGATTGAATCTCCACGTCGTCTTCCAGAATGGTCACGCCGGATTGCACGATCTTGCACTGCGTCCCATCGGCGCGTTTGGCGAAGCCGAAGCCGTCGCCGCCCACCACCACGCCGTTTTGCAGCGTCACGCGATTCCCGATGCGGCAGAATTCGCGCACCGTGGCATGCGAATGCGCCAGGAAATCGTCGCCGATCTCCGCCCCTTCATACACCACGACGTGCGGGTGAAGGACCGCGTTGCGGCCGATGCGCACGCGTTCACCCACCACTGCGAAGGGTCCGATGGAGCAGTTCTCGCCGAGGGTCGCGCTGGGCGCCACGTACGCCATGGGATGCACACCGGGCGCGGGTCGCGGCGGCTGATAGAACAGGGCCAGGGCGCGCGCGAAATCCAGGTAAGGATTCTCGGAAACCAGGCAGGCGATATCCAGACCCTGCAAGGCTTCGGCAACCAGAATGGCGCTGGCTTTGGTGTGTTTCACTTTGGGTGCGTACTTGGGATTGGCCAGAAACGTGAGCTGTCCGGCGGAGGCGTGTTCCATACCGGCCACGCCATGGATTTCCAGGTCGCCGTCGCCTGTCAGGCGGCACCCCAGCGCATCGGCAATTTGACGGAGTTTCATATGACCCGCATTCACCAGCGTACCAAGCGGCACGAGAATGGGGCATATCTTGCCGGTGGGCAAACCGGGGACAGACAGCGAATTTCCGGCAAACTGTGCCGGAAATTCATGTCAGTCGCGTTATGAGGAAAGCCTCATCCGGGGGAATGAAAATAGGGGGGCGTGTGGCCGTGAACCCGGTGACAGACGGGGCTGGCAGCGGGTTCCGCAAGACGGCGGAACCCATGCCAGTCTCGTCTGTCACCGGGGGCGGCTCGCATTTTCGAGAGAGTCCCCAGTTTGCGACGTCCGAGCCGATTCGGGCGGCCAGCATTCCAATCGCTGCGCTCACCGGCACGACGGCGATGTGCCAGACGATCACGTGCGGCGCTTCGAAATTTGAACAGTGGAGTTCCAACATAGTCACACCCGCCAACCCTGCGAGCGTGCCCCTGGCCCACCCGGCGGCAACGGAATTTACGGCAAACCCGCGCCTGAGGAACCACCATACGGCCAGCGCCGCAGGGAGCGCGATAGCGAGGCCCGCGATCAAACACGTCATGCCCTGCGAGACGAATCGCTCGGTTCGATAGTCGCGGAAGAGCAGGCCGAACACGCCGGCGAGCGCCACGCACGCGGATACCGTCAGCACACCCGGAGCCGCGGGACGCCTGCTCCCTGGAATCGCTTGCGCGACGCAGAGCACCGCGCTTACGCAGACGAGCATCCCCAAAACGGGAAAAATCAGGCCGATTTCCAGCCCATTCATTTTCTGAACCCCGTGGGGGCCCAAGAGCATCCCTCCGGCCAGCGCCACGGCTGCGCAGATCAGAGACAGGCCGCCTGCCAGAACCCATGCGGGCGGCAGGGGCCGCACCGGATGGAGCGAGGCGCGAAGGGACGCCGACACGCGATCGAGGAGGGCGGGATCCACCTCCGGCGCACGGCCGGCCGCCTGCTTCAGGATGTCGTCGATATCTTCATCCCTCACGAAGCACCTCTCTCACGGACGTCCGGTATTCCCAAGCCGGCCAGCCCCTTGCGCAATTTGTCGTAGGCGCGATGCGCCTTCTGCTTGACGCTCCCGACGCTCGACGAAGTGGCGCGCGCCACCTCTTCCAGCGTCATGCCGGATACCTTCAACATCGCAATCACTTCGCGCTGGCTATCCGGCAGCGTCGCGAGCAGTGCTTCGAGGTCCGGATTTCGCGCCTGCCGGTCATCGGGCACCGCCGCGAGGTCGGACCCCTCTTCCAAGCGCTCTTCGCGGCCTTCCGCGCGATGCGCCTTGCGGTAGTGGTCCACTCGAATATTCCGGGCAATTGCGTACAGCCATGGTAGCAACGGCTGGCCGCTCCGGTAGGTGTGGCGCACCTGGTGTATCCGCAGCCAGGTTTCCTGAAGCAGATCTTCGGCGTGCCTGCGGCTGACAAATTGCATCAGAAAGAAGCGATACAGCTGGGGACTCAGCCGGTTGACAAGCGCCGTGGCCGCGTCGGAATCGCCCTGTTGGTAGCGAGCCATCAGAAATTGCAGATCGACATCCGAATCCATGGGAGGCGAGGCGCTCACCCAATTATTGCTGAGATTGCCGGGACCGTGCGTGCCTCCTGGCCGTGCCTCCTAAACGGCAGATCGGGGACCGCGATGGCGATTCGCGGTCCCCGGCTTTTGCGCATCACGTAAAGCGTCGGCGGTTACTGGATGATCGCCGCGCCATTGATCGGTCCGGCGATCTTGACCGCGAAGCGCAGGGTGAGCTCGCCTTCGGAATCGATGTCGAACAGCGACGCGTTGGAGGTGACGCCGTCGCCTCCATCGATGACGCCAAGAAGGCTGCCCTCGACCGCGAGGTCCGTCGGCGCTCCCGCCAGTTTCGCGGTTCCCGCCTTATCGAAGAAGATATTGCTGTCGCTTACCAGATATCGCAACAGTTGTTTTCCCGGGCTGTCCGCTGAAAACAGAAAGTGTCCGGCGAGAGCGTTCCAGCAGGGCGCGTGGATGATATTGCCGGACCCGTCTTTGAACGGTGTCGGACCGGTGGCGGTAGAAGCGATCAGGCCGTTTACCACAAGCGCCTCCAGATCCGAGTGTGCGATGGTGACATACACATTGGCGCCCCGGGCTACCATGCCGAAGGGAGTATCGTTATTCGGAGCGGTGGGCAGCAGAACCGGGCGGTTCGGCCCGGAGAGGCCCGCCATCCCGTTCGTGGACAAGTTCAATTCGGCAATCGACCCACTCTTTTCCGAGTAGACCGCTCCGCCGTCGTAAGTCACAATCTGCGCGGCGCTCTTATCCGCCTTTGCGAGTTGAACCACGCCATCGTTATCAGTCGCGACGGTGTTTCCATATACCGGAAAAGATTCGGCGGTCGTAACGCCAAGGACCACGAGATGATTGTGCCCGAAGGCGACCGACACGGGCTGCGACGATGTTTTGATCATCTGGGTTGGCGCCATGGCGTTGCCCCGGCGGACGAAGATGGTGACGGTAGTAGACCCGAAGTTGACCGCGGCCGCGAGGTTGCCCTGCACGGCCACGCCTCCGGCGTTGCCGCTGGCCCCACCGAGCCCGCCTGTCGGAACGAAATCCATCTCCTTTGTTCGGGTATTGACCACGGCTAGAAAATTGTTAGCGCCATTGGTCGCTGTGAGGAACAGCGGGTCCTGGTTACGAGCCTGATTGGCTAACGACTGTACCTCGTCTGCGCCATAGGCGGTTGTTGCTACAATCGCGCAGATCAACGGCAAGACCGCCGGCGCTTTGCCGGCGCAAATCCTTTTACTCAGCATCCTTCTCTCCTTAGACAGTGGAAATTCCTAAAATCCACAGGTCTATTCGTTGCCGGGCACTCACAAGTTACGGTCCCCTCGGCAAAGAGTGTTGTTATCTGCGCCGAGTGTGTCAATGAGAACAGAGCGTGCAGCATAAAAATAAGTCTGATGCCCGCTGCATGAATCAATCCCGGTGCAGGAGTGAGCGTGCATTGAGCTGACTGGATGCTCTAATCGACCGCACAGCGCTCACCGCGAGGCAGCGCACCTGCGTATCTCCGGGTTCCCACGCGTAACCGCACGCTTTCGGCGAAGGGGCTAGCTCGCTTGAAAGGAAAGGAGAATTATGTTTGATTTTATCGGTCTAGTCATGGCGATGATTCAATCGTCATGCAGCGAACAACCAGTCATCATCATTCTCGATTGAACTGGTCGCGAGCCAACTTGTGCCGAACCAGATCTGTGAGTTTGGCTTTCGCTCTGGACTTGAGCAGGTTGAACTGGGTCGGAGTTAGCTGCATTTGCCTCTGAATCTGCTCCGGCGATTGTTCGCGCAAATAGAAGCGTGTGAGCATTTCGAATTCACGTTGACTGAGTTCTTTGAGCCCCTGCTTCATGAGCGCGACCTTTTGAATCGAGAGAGCATTTTCTTCCGGAGAAGGTTCCGTGGCGGTGAGGTGGCGTGCCGAATCCAGGTGGATCGAGTGTTCGCGGGTTCGAACGAGGCCGGAAATCGCCAGACCCAGCTGACGATTGAGTACCGTCCTGACAAACCCCATTAGCCGTTCGGGCTCGCGGAGCTCTCCCCGTCGAATCGCCCGCACCACAATCATAAACACGTTGTGAACCCTGTCGTCCACGTCCTGCGGTCCCAGGCGACGCTGCAGGAACAGACGTGCGCCGGCGGCCAGATTGCGGTAGAGTGCCTCCTCTCCCGCCGGATCACCGGCGCGAATCTGCTCCACCACGGCTTTCCAGTCCGCCTCGGGTTGTGCAGTGTGGTCAGTTTCTCTCGACACAAAAGTACGCAGCCCAATTGGAAGGATTCGCGCGCCGGCCGCCCGCGTGCAACTCGGCAATCTGCGCCTCTTGCAAGGACTGAGCAAAGGATTTCCGGTGCGCGGAATCCGAAATGGAAGACAGGCGGTCGTAGAACGACAGAAAAAGATCGCCATCGTTTTGGTCGGCTGTGGCCCACCGCGTGACAATCACGGCGCGCGCTCCGGCCGCCAGCCATGCGCGCGTCATCCCCATTAATCCAGTGCCTGGAAGAATCGCCGCGTGGCCGGAATTGCATCCGTTTAAGACGACCAGCCCAAGGTTGAGCCGCAAGCCGGCGATCTCGTTGGCGCTGAGCATATCGAGCTCGCCCCCGGGAGTGAGCGAGAGCGCGACCAGGCCGGGCGCGGAATCCTGGCGCGGAAACAAAATGTGGGCGGCCAGATGAAGCACAGCGGGCTGGCGCTGCAGCGCGTCCATCAGATTCGCCTTATTCGCGGCCTCGCCTTGCAGGAGAATCGGCTGGTATCCGTGGGAACGCCAGACCCGGGCACAGTTCTCGATCTCCCTGCCGCTGCCTACCAATCGCGCGAGTTCGATCGAGCGGCCCGGCGCGGCCGGAGCGGATTTCCCGGGCGCCAGCCGCCCGTCCGCCCGATTATAGATCGGGTCGCCGACACCCACCACGGGTCCGCTCATGTTCGAGGTGGGGGCAGGGAAGAGCGTGGAGACACCCGGAACAATCTGCAGGGCATGACGCTCGACGACATACAGGGGCGTCGCGCCGGGTGCATGGACTTCCTGAACCAGCGCGGCGAACGGCATCTCAAATAGCGGCCCGTCGGGCGCGAGAATCCATGTGAGCTTGTTCGGCAGGATTTTGCTGGAGCCCAACATCTCGGCGTACAGACGATTTCCCAGGCCGACTGCTTCCGGCGAATTCTCTCGCACGGCCTTCAGTAGGAGACCGGCCCGCTCGTCGAAATAGGCTCTCGGCGGCAAGCGCCGGAACTCGACGCCTTCACGCGCGATCACCCAGAGGCAGGACTCGGTCTCCCCCATATGAAAACCCAGATAGGCCTCCGCGGGGCGCAGGGTCTTCCGCGTGCGCTCCAGCAGGCCGCTGTCAACCGGGTCCGGATTGCCCTGATCCTGCGGCAGGTCCAGCGCGGCGCGCGCCTCCATCTCCTCCACCTTCAAGCGTAGCCGCCGTAGCGCCGCCATGTCCACGGTCGGCTTGCGGCTGACCAGGCCGGCTTCCAGCTTGTTCAAATCCGCGAGGGCTTCCCAATACTCAGCCGGCAGAGTTTTCGTCAAGTCGCGCCCCGCCCACAACGCGCGCAAACTTGCGGCGCGGCTCTCCTCGGCGGCGGCAAAGGTCTGCTCCACGAAGCGCGTCCGCCCAGTCTGCGCATACAATCTGCTGCCCACCTCTATAAACGATGAATAGACGTCGTTCAATTCAACTTCGGTGCCGATCCGGAACGCGTCCGCCGGAACCACCTCGGCGCGCCACTGCCTGGCGGATTTCAGTGCGGCGCCGAAGTCCGCGAAAGCTTCGAGCAGGCGCCCCTGCGCCAGTTTGACCTTGCCCCGATCGTAATACGCGCGCCACACGGCGGACGGGCTGGAAGCTCCGGCGGAATCCACCGCTTTATCGAAGAGCGCCGCGGCTGCCGGCAGGTCGCCTTGAAGTTCCCGCAGATTGCCCAGCGATTGGTAGGAATGATAGACGTGATCGTCGTGCGTCGATTCGCGAAGGCGGAGGCCTTCCGCAAGGGCCTGTTCCGCGGGCGAGAGTTGGCCCTGCTCCATCAGAGTGATGCCCAGGGCATCCCACGCCTGCGCCTCGCTGTCAGTATCGTGCTGCAGCTTGGCCGCCGCTATCGCGTCCTTCAGCAGGGC
>CAWDWK010000002.1:0-183358 GCA_963805775.1 uncultured Solibacteraceae bacterium
CCTGGGGGGTCTGCGCCATCACCAGTTTCTCGCGGGGCAGGGTGGCGCGAATGTGCACGTGGGTGGTGCCGCGCGTCACCTGTTTGACGGTGTCCACGGCGGGCACGCCGACGATGGCGGCGCCGGTCTCGGCGGCCTCATCGAAGACCTTGTGAATGGTCTCCAGATCGATGAAGGGGCGGACGGCGTCGTGAACGGCCACCAGGGTGTAATCCGGCCCGAGCGAACGCAGCGCGTTCTCCACCGACTCCTGGCGGCTGTTGCCGCCCTCCACGACGCGCACTCGGCCGCTCTCGAATTCTTCCGCCAGCATCTCGCGCACCCATTCGGTATCTTCGGCGCGCACGGCGATGACGATGAGGCCGACGCGGTCCGACGCAATGAACTTGCGCACGGTGTGCATCAGGATGGGGGAGCCATCGAGCAGCATAAACTGTTTGCGGCTGGTGCCGGCTTTCTCCGCGGCGCCCTTACCCATGCGGGTGCCGAGGCCGGCCGCAGGCAATATGACGGCAACTTTCATGTGACTACGATTCTATCGTGGTTTTCTCAGGCGGGAGGTTCGTCATGGGCTGGGGGTCGCTTTTGCGCACCGGGCGGTCGTGGCGTTCGCCGACCACGGCGGCATGCGCGCGCTCGTCGTATTTGCCGAAGATCATCTTGCCGGCGGTGGTCTGCAGCACGCTGGTGACGGAGATATCGATGGTCTTGGAGATCATCTTCTTGGCGTTGTCCACGACTACCATGGTGCCGTCGTCCAGGTAGGCGACGCCCTGGTTGTATTCCTTGCCTTCCTTGAGGATGAAGACGCGCATGGTCTCGCCGGGCAGCACGATGGGCTTCAGCGAATTGGCCAGTTCATTGATATTGAGGACTTCGACGCCGTGAAGCTGGGCCACCTTGTTCAGGTTGAAATCGTTGGTGATGACTTTGCAATCGAACACTTTGGCGAGTTCGATGAGCTTCATGTCGACCTCGCGGGTCTGGGGGAAATCTTCCTCGACGATCTGCACGTTGAGGTTGGCCATCTTCTGAACGCGCGCCAGGATGTCCAGGCCGCGGCGGCCGCGGTTGCGCTTCATGGAGTCGGCCGAATCGGCCACCAGCTGCAATTCGCGAAGGACGAACTGGGGGATGACCAGGACGCCGTCAAGGAATCCGGTCTCGGCGATGTCGGCGATGCGGCCGTCGATGATGACGCTGGTGTCGAGGATCTTGTGGGATTTCTTGGACGATTTCTCACCGCCGAAGATGCCGCCCAACGCCGCGAGGTTCAGCATGTCGCCTTTCTTGGCGCCTACGATCAGGCCGATGTAGGTCATTAGAAGCAGGAGGCACACCTGCAGGAATGGCTCTGGCGTGGCCTTGCTCAGTACGAGCGACATGAGAAAGGCGCCCACAATGCCGAGGACGCTGCCGCACGCGGCGCCGATCAGGCGCTTGAGGCTGACGCGCTCCAGGCGCATCTCAAACAGAATGATGCACAGGCCGAAGACCATTCCGCCGGCCGCCGCCATCCAGGGTGAAGAATTATACGGATGTAAAGCGTAGGCCGAAATTGTGAGAACCAGGATAAAAATACCGCGAATCAAAATTAGGTCGAGCACGCCAACACCCCCTTAGGGTGAGTACAAGATCCGGAAAAGAATGTCGCTGACCGGCACATGGACCCTGAATATAAACGCGACAAGCGCCGCGCCAAGAGTATACCATTGATCCAAAGCGGCACATAGGAATTCCGAAACTAGGGAAGACTCCCGATCTAGACAGGTACCGGAGGCGTGAGCGGCCTACAGAACAGCTTCGTGCAGCAGGCGGCCGGAGGCGAAACGGTCCAGGCCGAGCAGGCTGGTATCGACGAGATCGCAGCGGCCGTGCAGGATCAGGTCCGCCATGATGCGGCCGGTGGCGGGGGAGTGCATCACGCCGTGGCCGCTGAATCCGTTGGCGAGAAAGAAGCCGGGAAGATCCGGAGCAGGTCCCAGGACAGGGTGATGGTCCGGCGTCATTTCGTACAGTCCGGCCCAGGCGCGCTTGGGGTTGACCTCGGCTTCTTCGAGGCAGGGCAGGCGGTCCACGCCTCGGGTCAGCACCTTCTCGATGAACGCGCGGTCGAACTCCAGCTTGAAACCGGGGGTCTCTTCGGGATCGTTCCAGGCGAGCAGGAGTCCGCGGCCTTCGGGGCGGTAGTGGAAGCCGGTTTTCATGTCGACCACCATGGGGGATTGGTGAGACACTTTGTCGAAAGGCTCGGTGGGAACGAGCATGCGGCGCAGGGGTTCGACGGGCAGATCCACTCCGGCGAGGCGCGCTACACTGCCGGCCCAGGCTCCGGCGGCATTGACCACGGTGCGGCCGGAGATGAACCCGCGAGAGGTCTCGACGCCGGTAACGCCCTGCGCGTCCACGGCGATGCCGGTGACGGCGGTATCGCGCATCAGGCGGACGCCGCGCTCCATGGCCTTCTGCATAAATCCAGTCATGACGCTGTGCGGGTCCACGAAGCCATCGGTGGCGCAGAAACTGCCGCCCACGATATCGTCATGGCGAATTTCCGGAGCGATGCGCGCGACGTCCAGCGGATCGAGCAGGCGCACGGATTGGAGTCCGGCTTCGACCTGGTGGCGGTAATTCTCGCGGAGATAGTCGAGGTGGGTGGGAGTAGTGGCGACGAATAAATATCCCTGCGGACGGTACCCCGATGGGTGGCCCATGACTTCATCGAAGGTGCCGAAGAAAGCGATGGAGTAGAGGGACATGCGGATGTTGATGGGCGTGGCGAACTGGGCGCGTACGCCGCCCATGCTCTTGCCTGTGGACCCTTTGCCCTGGTGGGTTTCGCGCTCGATCACCAGGACGTTGCGGCAGCCCGCTTCGGTCAGGTGATATGCGATGCTGGAGCCGACAATCCCGCCCCCGATGATGATGACATCCGCCGAGTTCAACCGCCCCTCCCCCAAGTGAGTGCGCGCGAGCGCTTACGCGATTCTACTAAATTGAGGAAAGGCGGAAGCGCCTGGTCCACTAAGGCCACTATTTGGTCTTGGGATCTTCGGCGGCAGCGTTGGAGGAAAGCGGGTTGAGAATCTTTTTCCACTGCATGCCCGCCCCGGTCTGCTTCATCAGTCCGAAGGGGCCGAGTGCCCAGGTTGGGCCGGTGGTGCGCAATACCTTGTTGAGGAAGAGCTGGCTCTCGGTGGGCTGGAGTTTCCAGGTCTCGCCTCCGTCTTCGCTCAGAAGAAAACCGTCGTCGGTGGTGATCCAGCCGCGATTGGCGCCATCGAAACCGACGGAGGTCAGCCAGCCCGACACCGGGGACTTTTTGGCTTCCCAGGTGGCGCCGCCGTCTTTGGTATGGAAGAGTTGCCCGGCGAAGCCCACGATCCAGCCGCTTTTCGCGTCCTGGAAGGCAATCGAGCTCAACGACCAGGTGGCGCCGGGGATTTTGACCTGCTGCCAGTTGTTGCCGCCGTCCACGGTGCGGAGAACGGTGCCGGAGAAGCCCGCAGCCCAGCCATTCCGGGCATCCAGGAAATAGACGGCTTCCAGGGAAAGGGCCACGCCGGATTTCTGCTTGCTCCAGGTCTTGCCGCCATCGGCGCTGTGCAGGACCACGCCATCGTAGCCGGTGATCCAGCCTTCCTCTCCCATCATCTGAATATCGGTGAGATTCTCGGTGGTGCCGGAGACGCGCGCCTGCCAGGTGCGTCCGGCGTTATCGGTCGCCAGGATGGTACCGCCGTCACCGACGGCTAACCCGCGGTTGACGTCCAGGAATGCCACGGCCCGCAGGGAGGGTGTATTGCCCATCTTTCGCTGGGCCCAGGTGGCGCCCTCATCGGCGGTAATCAGCAGCAGACCCTGCTCGCACAGAACGTAAGTGATTGAATTCGTGGGTAAGGCCGCATCGCGCATATTGCAGGTGCGTTCATCCGCCGCGAACACCGTCAACGGAACCGCCGCCAGCGCAAGCACCCAACCCATCCGAAATGTCGACGACATCAGATATCTCCAGGAAAACCCGAAAGAAGGGCACAGGCGTCTACACACTCGTCCACACCCATCAAAGGTACGTTGTTTGTGGGCTAAAGGTTACACCCAGCGCCGCGCGGCAGTTTTGTCTTCCCATTGTGGTCGAACCCGAGTAACATGCAGCTATGAAGAGAATTAACGCATCCTATTATCTGATTGCGGCTTTGGTGGCAGGCCTGTTCTGTGTTACCGCCGGCGCGCAAGAGAAGACGGTAAAGGCCGTTCGACCGGCGCCCACCAGCGCATTGGACGGGAAGAGCCTGTTTATGGAGTACTGCGCCGTGTGTCACGGCAAGGACGGCAAAGGGCGCCGGACCGGCGACGGATGCGCTGAAACAAAGACCTACGGACCTGACGCTGATCAGCAAGGCCAACAAAGGGAAATTCCCCGATACAAGGGTCCTGGCGATCCTCAAGGGCGACCAGCAGGTCACGGCTCACGGAAATCACGACATGCCCACCTGGGGTAAAACGTTCAGCGACATGAATGTCAATCCGAACGTAGGACAAGGACGGATGAATGCGCTGGTGATGTACCTTGAGGAGATTCAGGCGAAGTAGCGATCAGACTCCCCAGAGGTAGTCGTCCGCGGCGCGGTCGCGGAACTCCTTGCGCCCGCGCGCCAGGGCGGCCAGGTCGAGGTCGAAGAAACGCGGATTTACTAGCCGCTTCAGCGCTCCCACGATGCGATCCTGCTCCAGCATGCCGGTAGCTTCGAGCAGCGCTCCGAGCATGACGATGTTGCCCACCTTGGTAGCGCCCAGTTCGTCGGCCAGTTGAGTGAATGGCAGGGCCACCATGCGCACGTCGCGCCGCACACAATCGGAGGGGATTTCGCTGTCGTTGTAAAGCACGATGCCGCCCTCTTCGAGCGCGGGCAGGAATTTGCGCAGCGAGGGCTCGTTCAAAGCCAGCAGCACGTTGGGGCGCGAGACCAGGGGCGAATCGATGGGATGACTGGCGAGCCTCACATGGCAGTTCGACGTGCCCGAGCGCATCTCGGGGCCGTAGGAGGGCAGCCAGGAGACTTCGTAGCCGGCTTCCAGGCCCGCCTCCGCCAACACCTCGCCGAGCATCAACACGCCCTGTCCGCCGAAGCCGGCCACTTTGATCCGCAAATCGAGTTCCTGCGGCGGAGCGGCGGCGGCCTCGTCAATACCGGCCCCGTTCACCAGGTCGAGGAGACGCGGCAGATCTTCCAACGCCGGGGCGGCCGCGGGCATGGGGCGTGCCTTCGCATCCTTAGTGCGGTCGCGAAGATTGCCAAGGCCGAACAGCGACGCCATTTCATCTTGCACGAAGCGCTGCGCCTCCACCGGCTGCATTTTCCAGATGGTGGGACAGGGCGAGAGCACTTCCACGAAAGAGAATCCCAGGCCCTTGACCTGGTTCTCCACCGCGCGCTTCACCACCTTGGCGGCGTGCATGATCTGCTTATTGTTGCCCAGGGCCACACGCTCGATGTAGACTGGCGCTTCGAGCGAATTCAACATCTCGCAGACGTGCAGCGGGAAGCCTTCGTTGAGCGCGTCGCGGCCCAGCGGGGAGGTGGTCGTCTTCTTGCCGAGCGGGGTGGTGGGCGCCATCTGGCCGCCGGTCATTCCGTAGATTCCGTTGTTGACGAAGATCACCGTGATGGGTTCGCCGCGATTGGCGGCGTGGATGATCTCCGCGGTGCCGATTGCGGCCAGGTCGCCATCGCCCTGGTAGCCGATCACGATGCTTTCCGGGCGGCTGCGTTTCACTGCCGTGGCCACCGCCGGAGCGCGCCCGTGCGCCGCCTGCACGTTGCCCACATCGAAATAGTAGTAACCGAAGACCGAGCACCCCACCGGGCTGATCAGCACCGTTCGGTCCTGGATGCCCAACTCGTCGATGGCTTGTGCCAGCAGTTTGTGAACGATGCCGTGCCCGCACCCGGGGCAGTAGTGGGTCTGGTGCTGCAGTTCGGCTTTGCGTTCGAAGGTGCCGTAGAAGGCGTCGGCCTTCTCGTAGATTACGGTGTAGCTAGCCATGGATCAGCTCCTCTTGCCGGCCCGCCACAGGCTGCGGCAGACAGCCCGGGAAGGTGCGTTCCAGAAACGCCAGCACGTCCTCGGCGGAGGGGGAGTTGCCACCCATGCGGCTGAGGAATTCCACCGGTTTGCTTCCTGCCAGTGCCAGACGCACATCGTCCACCATCTGGCCGTTACTGAGTTCTACCACGGCGAATGCCCTGGCGTGTTTCGCCAGCTCGCGAATCTGCTGCGAGGGAAACGGATACAGCGTGATGGGCCGCAGCAGGCCTACGGCGATGCCGCGCGCCCGCGCCAGCTCTACCGCGGCCTTGAGGATGCGCCCCACAATGCCGTACCCCACCAGGACGATTTCGGCATCGTCGGTGCGCCAGCTTTCGAAGCGCACGTCGCGCCGGGCGGCCTGTGCGTACTTCTCTTCCAGTTTGAGGATGTGGCGCTCCTGGTTGTCCGGTTCCAGAAAGATGGAACTTACGAGGTTCCCACGCGTTTCCGCGGTGCCGCGCACGGCCCACCCGGGGGACGCGGGAACGGTCGCACTTGAGGCGAACTCCACCGGTTCCATCATCTGTCCGATGAAGCCATCGGCCAGCACCACCACGGGATTGCGATAGCGGTCGGCCAAGTCGAAGGCCCAGGTGGTGAGGTCGGCCATCTCCTGCACGGAATCCGGCGCCAGCACCAGGGTGCGGTAATTGCCATGCCCGCCGCCCTTCACGATCTGGTTGTAATCGCCCTGCTCGGGCGCGATGTTGCCCAGTCCGGGACCGGCGCGCATGATGTTGGCGATCACGCAGGGAAGTTCCGCGCCTGCCAGGTAGCTGAAGCCTTCCTGCATCAGGCTGATGCCGGGACCGCTGGAGGCAGTCATGCAGCGTACGCCGGCCGCGGCGCCCCCGTAAAGCATATTGATGGCGGCGACTTCGCTTTCCGCCTGTACGAACACCCCGCCGGCGCGCGGCAGGTAGAGCGAAGCCGCCTCGGCGATCTCGCTGGCCGGAGTGATCGGATACCCGTAGAATGCGCGGCATCCGGCCAGTACGGCGGCCTTCACGATGGCCTCATTGCCTTTGGTCAGTTGTCTTTGCATGCGATACTCCTAGGCGGCCGCCAGCCGGAACACCCGTATGCCGCCTGGCTCGGGACAGACGAAGAAACAGATGCCGCAACCGGTGCAGCCCCGGCCTCCGTAGACCGCGGGACGGTATCCATAGCGATTCAGATCTTCCGCCAAGTGCAGCACCTTGGGAGGACAAGCCTCCACACAAAGCCCGCAACCCTTACATTCTTCAGAGTTCATGTCGACCGTACCGCGGTCAGGTTTGCCAATCATCGCCATGGGCGCCCACCTCCCGGACTAGATAGACCCACTTAAGGTTGGTGCTTATCTCGCCCCATAGCCAGTATATATCCAGATAAGAAGGCCTTCAACACTAATTTACGCGGAAACGTTCACTTCCGGTTAAACTGGTCGGAAATGAATAAATTTTATTTTCTACCTATAGTCCTGGTCGCCCTGGCTGCGTCCGCCCCTGCCCAGAAAAGCCCCTATGCGGGCCGCTGGGACCTGACCGTTACGCCGCAGAGCGGGAACCCTTATCCGCAGTGGATGGAAATCACTGAGAAAGACGGCAAGCTGGAAGGCCGTTTCCAACCGCGCGGAGGAGCGTGGCGTCCCCTGATCGCGGCCAAGGTCGATAACGCACACCTGCTCCTTACCCTGGCCGAAGCCACGGCGCGCGGACCCGCCACCACGTGGGACTTCACCTCCGCCGGCGACAAACTGAGCGGCGTCGAAAAGCACGGCGAAACTGCCGGGCCGCAAATCGCGGGCGTGCGCGCTCCGGAACTGAAGCGTCCCATGCCTAAGGCGTGGACTACGCCCGTGGCTATCTTCAACGGGAAGGACCTTACCGGTTGGGAGCCCATCGGCAACGTGCAGAACAACAAGTGGGTGGCGCGCGACGGCGAACTGGTCAACGACAACCCGGTGGTGGAGGGTCCGCACGGGCCCGGCGCGGCGAACATCAAGACTACGCAGAAGTGGCAGGATTTTAAAGTGCACTTCGAGGTCAACTGCCCGGAGCACGGCAACAGCGGATTCTATCTGCGCGGGCGCTACGAGATTCAGATCGGCACCGAGGGCGGCACTCAACCCACACACGAGATGGGCGCGGTGTATAGCCACTTTGCCCCGGCGGGCAATATCGGCAACAAACTCGGGCAGTGGACCAGTTTCGACGTGACTTTTGTAGGACGGTACGTGACGGTGATCCGCGACGGCGTCAAGATCCACGACAACGTGGAAATCCCGGGTCCGACGGGCGGCGCGCTGGATAGCAATGAAGGCGAACCGGGACCGTTCTTTTTGCAGGGCGATCACCAGGGCGTGATCCACTATCGGAATATTACGGTTTCGGTACCTAAGTAAGAAGATTATTAGCCGCCGATGAACGCCGATGCACGCCGATAAAACAGGATTGCTTATCTGCGTTCATCGGCGTTTATCGGCGGCCCATTGACTTTCTAGAACATGTTCCAGAGGAACTGATTGTAGACTTCGTGGTGGTATTGGACTTCGGGGGCTTTCACGAAGGTGCCCAGGAGGCGGGGGCAGCGGTCGGCCGATGCCTGCTTCAGGTCGGCGTAGCGGCCCTTCACGTCTTCGCCTAGAAGGGTGGTGGTCCACTCCGCGGTTTTGAAATTTGCCAGGGCGTCGTAGATGTTGTCCGGCAGGTAGCGTTCCGCTACGCGCAGATTCTTGATCTTCGCGATCTCTCCGTCCAATCCCGTCTTGAATACGCTGAGCAGCACCATGTACGGATTTGCGTCCGGCGCTACCGAGCGCACCTCCACACGCGCGCTGCGCTCGTTGCCGATCGGGATGCGCACCATCGATCCGCGATCCACGGCCGAGGCCTTCAACTGGTTCGGCGCTTCAAAATGCGGATCGAGCCGGCGGTATGCGTTCACGCTCGGGTTCAGCAGCAGACAGATGTCGTTGCCGTGGGTCAGGATGCGGTCCACGAACTGCCAGGCGAACTTGCTCATCTTCTCTTCGCCCTTCGGCTCCCAGAAGATGTTTTTGCCGTTTTTCGTCACCGAGACGTTGGTGTGCATGCCGCTGCCGTTCACGCCCACCACGGGCTTGGGCAGGAAGCAGGCCGACAACCCCATGTTCGTGGCCACCTGGCGGCAGATCAACTTGTAAAGCTGGATCTGGTCCGCCGCCGCCACGACTTCCGAATAGCAGTAGTTGATTTCGAACTGCGACGGCGCGACTTCCGGGTGGTCCTTCTCGTTCTCGAAGCCCATCGAGCGCTGCACCTCGGCGCAGCGGTCGATGAACGTGCGCAACGGGTCGCCCGGCAGCGAATGGTAGTAGCCGCCGGTGTTGACATACTCGAACTTGCCCGTCTCGTGATAGTGCCGCTCCGCGTCTTTGCCCTTGAAGAGGAAGCCTTCGATTTCGTTGGCGGCGTTCAGCGTGTAGCCGCTCTTGTCGTACAGACCCTGCGCGTAGCCCTTGAGCACGCCGCGGATATCGGCGCGATACGGCGAGCCGTCCTTATCGATGACCTCGCCGAACACCATGACTTTGCCTGAACCGAAGACGTCGCTCGGGCCCCAGTAGAAGGCGCTCCAATCCATGTGCAGGCGAAGATCGCTTTCGCGCTGCGCCGTGAATCCGCGAATCGACGATCCGTCGAAGGTGAGATTGTCCCAGCTTTTGACAAGGAACTTCTTGTCGTAATCGAGCATGTGGAGGCGGCCTTCGAGGTCGCTGAAGAGGACGGTGACCGCCTTGATGCGCTTCTCGTCCGTCAGGTAGCGCAGGCGCTCCTCTTGAATCTCGTGCATGGGCACGCGACCCTGACGCTGCGCCTTAGCAGCCAGATTCCGTTCTTCCAGCTCCCCGTAAGAGAGCGTCAAAAAGTCTTGCAGTTCGGTGGGTGTCATCGGTTCATTAATTGTGAATGACAGGGCTCCGCCATCGCAACGGTTTTAAAGACTTTCGGCAATAGATTGTATTTATGGTCATCCTCCGGGAAATTGATGGGGGCCGAAGAAGAAGATTATTAGCCGCCGATAAACGCCGATGAACGCCGATAAGACAAGAATTGCTTATCGGCGTTCATCGGCGGCCATAGACTTTCTAGAACATGTTCCAGAGGAACTGATTGTAGACTTCGTGGTGGTATTGCACTTCCGGCGCTTTTACGAAGGTGCCCAGGAGGCGCGGGCAGCGGTCGGCAGATGCCTTCTTCAGATCCGCGTAGCGGCCCTTCACGTCTTCGCCTAGAAGGGTGGTGGTCCACTCCGCGTTCTTGAAGTTTGCCATCGCGTCGTAGATGTTGTCCGGCAGGTAGCGTTCGGCTCCGCGGAGATTTTTGATCTTCGCGATCTCTCCGTCCAACCCGGTCTTGAACACGCTCAGCATCACCATATAGGGGTTTGCGTCCGGAGCTACCGAGCGCACTTCGACTCGCGCGCTGCGCTCGTTGCCGATGGGGATGCGCACCATCGATCCACGATCCACGGCCGAGGCCTTGAGCTGGTTGGGCGCTTCAAAGTGCGGGTCCAGCCGCCGGTAAGCGTTCACGCTCGGATTCATCAGCAGGCAGATGTCGTTGCCGTGCGTCAGGATGCGGTCCACGAACTGCCAGGCGGACTTGCTCATCTTCTCTTCGCCTTTCGGATCCCAGAAGATGTTCTTGCCGTTCTTCATCACCGAGACATTGGTGTGCATTCCGCTGCCATTTACGCCCACTACCGGCTTCGGCAGGAAACACGCCGTCAGCCCCATGTTCGTGGCTACCTGCCGGCAGATCAGTTTGTACAGTTGGATCTGGTCCGCCGCGGCCACCACTTCCGAATAGCTGTAATTGATCTCGAACTGCGACGGCGCCACTTCCGGGTGGTCCTTCTCGTTTTCGAAGCCCATGGCGCGCTGTACTTCCGCGCTGCGATCGATGAAGTGCCGCAGTGGATCGCCCGGCAGCGAGTGATAATATCCGCCCGTGTTCACATACTCGAACTTGCCGGTCTCGTGATAGTGCCGCTCCGCGTCTTTGCCGTTGAACAGGAACCCTTCAATTTCGTTGGCCGCATTCAGCGTGTAGCCGTTCTTTTCGTGGAGACCCTGCGCGTAGCCTTTGAGCACGCCGCGGATGTCCGCGCTGTAGGGCGTGCCGTCTTTATCGATCACCTCGCCGAATACCAGTACCTTGCCGCAGCCGAAGACGTCGCTCGGGCCCCAGTAGAAGGCGCTCCAATCCATGTGCAACCGAAGATCGCTCTCGCGCTGCGCGGTGAACCCGCGGATCGAGGATCCGTCGAAGGTCAGGTTGTCCCAACTCTTGACAAGGAACTTCTTGTCGTAATCGAGCATGTGCAGGCGGCCTTCCAGGTCGCTGAACAGGACCGTGACCGCCTTAATGCGCTTCTCGTCCGTGAGGTACCGCAGGCGCTCCTCTTGAATCTCGTGCATGGGCACGCGACCCTGACGCTGCGCCTTGGCAGTCAGGTTCAGTTCTTCCAACTCCCCATAGGAGAGGGTCAAAAAGTTCTGCAATTCGTTCGGTATCATTTCGGTATCAGGTGAACTGCTAATCGTCGGGTAACTTTTAATTGTCAGTGACGCCCACAGGCAGTCGCAATGCTTTTGCCCGCGCAGTTCATAGATTGTCTTTATGGATCACCATCAAGAAATTGATCGGACGCTTGCCAATTCGAGCGAATTCCACTATCCTAAAGAACGAGTGAGTCCTCTTTTACTCCTCTTCGGACGACCTGAACTAAGTCAGGTTATCCGGGCCCGCCCCTTAGACACATGCACGCATGTTCTGCTGGTTGCACCCCGACCGCGGATGGGCTCCCCTCGCCCGCACCAGCGGCACGCGAGGGAAAAAAGGAGAGTGGATGCTCGGAACGATTACCCGATTCAGCAAGCTGAACACGAGTGGCGCAATCCGCTCGGAAGAGGGTGAAAGCTTCGACTTTGACCTCGCAGGAGTGTTGACCTACGATGTCGCCGGGCTCGCCGAGGGGAAATTCGTCCACTTCCAAGCTGCGGGCCGAACGCCCTGCAAGGCCATCAACGTGTCGCTGCAACCCCCCGTCGCGGTTCATCCGGGCGCCGAGCGATACAAAGAGATCACGCAACTCCGCTATGTCGGGTTCCGCCATGTGGAAAACATGCGCCACTTCCGTTTTGAGCGCATCACCCCCGGCGCACCCACACAGGTCTTCGAGGTGGCCGCGAACCTGGAATTGTTCCATACCGTGAGGATCGCCATTCAGGAAGGGCCCGCGCTGTGTATGCGCGTGATCGCCGCCGAATTGGAAGCTGGCCGAAACTGGGAAGACCTGGCCTGCTGCCCGCTCACCGAACAGCACATGCGGGACTATCTGGCGAGCCGTCCCGTCCCCGGCGCGAAAACGCCCAAGGCCCCGCGGCGTCCGTCTGTCTATTCGGCGCCTGCACCCTGGACCAGAGAACTGCCAGGCCGTACCCGATGAGAAGCGAGTGAAGGAGACACCTATGAAAAAACGCCGAGTGACGCAATCTTTTAGTGCCCAGCAATCGACATCCCGCGCCCGCGGCAATTTCGCGGTGGGCGATCTTCTGATCTTGCAGGAAAGCCCTGAGACACCGGACCAGGCGAGATTCGTTCGGATGAACGGCCTGCGTCCGAATCTCGGCCGTGAACTCCACTACCTTGTGGAAACGTCGGAATTGCACGAGAAGACCGAAGCTGTATAAGTTAACAGACGACGCAAAGCGATCGTCTGTCCTACTCTGAACGCTCAATGTGTGCGGTCGCCGCGTCCACTCGAATCTTCAGCCCCATCGCATCCAGCTCATCGCCTCCCCATTTCTGCTCCACGATCTTCTGCCCCGCCACCACCTGATAGCTGTCCCATCGCTGGAAACCCATGGCGACTCCGTCGCGCCATGCACGAGGTACGGTGCCGGCGGGCTTCACTACACGCGCGTCCGTCATCATATAAGTGACCGGCGCTACGAACTGCAACTTCAATTCTTTTCCCCCGAACCGGTAGCGCACCATATCGTCCTCCTCCATGGCCAGCGCGCCGTCGAGCTTGCCGCGTCCTACTTCCATCGCCAGCGCCCCGAGTTCTCCGGGCGCGAACGTCCACACATACTGCTCGTAGGCCGCGTCGCTCCACGCCGCGTGCCGCGGCAGCGCCACGCCGCTCTGCCGGCCCTGCGCCGTTAACCTCGCCGACAGCCTATCGCCGAGCCGCACGTGCACCGCGCCGCCCGAAATCTCCACCTTCATCCCGCGCGGCACCGCCACCCACATTGCGTCTGTTCCCTTCACCGCGCGCAGCATCACGTTGCCGTACTGTGCGATCTCTTCGTAGGGACACCGCCCCGCCATGGTGTCGTTAGTCCCCGCGTTGCCGAAGATCTGCCCACCCTTCACGGCCAGGCGCCACAGGCTCAGTTCGGAGTACGGCATCTGCCCATCCGATTTCACCGCGCCATCCGGCCGCATTGTCGCCAGGCTCGCCAGGGTGAAATCCTTATCCAGGTAGAGCGTTTCGAACTCGAACCGCCGCCGCACTCCGCGCTGCCCGCTCCAGTCCGCGTAGTTGTTCTCGTCCAGCCCGTAGTAGGGCTTGGCCGATTGGATCTCCACCGGCGTCTGAAACCGGCGCTGCGCAATCTCGATGGCGGCCCGCGGCGGGCGATATGACGCGTACGGAACGTACCCTGCCTCCTGTACGGCGACATGTGCCACGGCGTCCGCATCGCTGTATTGCGGCGGATGCTCCCGATCGGTGAAGTACAAATATGCGTAGGGCCAGACGGAGCCCGTGAACGGCCGGTACGCCACCGCCTTCGCCCTTGCGTCCGGGCCCACCTGAAATCCGTCAAAATAGTGCAGCGCGGCTTCGACTGTCATCCAGTCCAGAATGGCCCTCGCCTGCTCTTTCACCTTGGCGTCGCGCGTGGATTCGTGCAGCACCAGCGCCGCCTGAAACGTGTACCCCCAGTAAGCGCTCGAGTTCCACTCCACCCGGCCGGCGGCATACAACGCGCGCACCAGGTTGTCGAGGTACGAATCGAAATAGCGTTGTTTCTCCCGGTCGCCAAGTTCGTGCGCCCAGAATACGCCAGCCATGCGCGCCATCCAGTTGAAGTTTTCGCTGTTGTATTCGGTGTGCCGGTAGAGGGGATCCATGCGATGATCCACGCGCATCATGTAATTCCACGCGTCGCGGCGCACCATATTGTGTATGCGCTCCAGCTGGTCCTCCGGCAGGACATCTTTGTACTGGCTGTAGTAGAGGGTGTAGCCCGGCGCCGTGAACGGCTTGTAGAAGCTACCCGCCCAGCGGCTCGCCAGCAATACCGCGCCTTCGTTACGAATCAGTTCGCGCTGCCGCGCGGGGTCCGCGCGCACCTTCCACAATTCCGCCAGGAGTGCCGGCCAGTCGCGCTTTCCGGCGTCCAGATCCAATATGCCCTGCCCGATCTCCCACGTCGTCGCCCTGACCAGCCTGCGCAATCGCTCCTGATATCCCGCCTCCCATTGCGGGCCGTCCGCGCATGGCGCCTGCCAGGTACAGAGGAACGCGAGGACCACAAACGATCGGAACGCCATCACTGTATTCTAATCGCGCCGGACCAGGGAGTCCGCACTACCAATTTCCGGTTTATTTGACGATCGCGCCGGTAGTGGCGTTCACTAGCGCGGCGTAGCCGTTCTTGGTGGTCCCCCACATCACGTACCACACTGGAGCCGCGAAGCGCGATGCGTTGCCCAATCGCATCGTGGCCTTCTGGTTCGGATGCTTCTTCAGCCAGTCCCCCGCCTTTTCAACCGCCACTTTGTAGGCGGCATCGGAATCCACCGCGAATTCGCTGTTCGAGAAGGGCTTGCTGGTGGGTGTGGCGCCGCTCCAGGTCAGCACGTTGCTGATGTTGACTCCCCTTCGGATGTCGGCTCCGTTGTCGACTACGGCATAGGTAAAGCTTCGAGCCTCTTTACGGCTCGGGGAAACGAAAACGGCAGTCCACATCCCGGCCTTGCCATCCTCATTTTTGATATTCGGCGCTTCACCGCTGGCCACACTGAGCGCCAGCAGGTCGGTTGCCCAGGCGCGCGCAGGCTTGTACATCTCATAGAACGCAAGTTGTGCGGTGATGGCCTCCGGGGCCTTGACAGGCTCTTTCTTCGCTTCAGTCTCGACCTTCGCTGCTGCTACTTTCGGGGCTTCCGAACAAGCCGAAAACAGCAGGGTGGCAAGCAGGGCGGTTGCGGTAAACAGGACCGTTTTATTCATAATTCACCATCCTTATACTACTCCCGCGCCGATTCCTGCGTGATGCCGCTGGCCGTAAGATATTCCTGCTACCATCCCGGTAGAAGGTGCGCTCCATGAAGTTCATCGACGAGTACCGCGATCCCAAGCTCGCCCGCGCCCTCGTAGGGGAGATCGCCGGCACCGTCACGCGCCCGTGGGTATTGATGGAGATCTGCGGCGGCCAGACGCACACCCTCATGCGCTACGGCATCGACGAGCTTCTGCCGCCGCAACTCGAACTGGTTCACGGACCCGGCTGCCCGGTCTGCGTAACGCCTCTCGAAATTATCGACCAGGCCCTCGCCATTGCCGCCATGCCCGGCGTGACGCTGGTCTCTTACGGCGACATGCTCCGCGTACCCGGATCCACGAGCGATCTCTTTCGCGTCAAAGCCGAGGGCGGCGACGTGCGCGTCGCCTACTCCCCGATGGACGCCGTGGCGATCGCGCGCCAGAACCCCGACCGGCAGGTGGTATTTTTCGCCGTCGGTTTCGAGACCACCGCGCCGGCCAACGCGATGGCCGTCTGGCAGGCCAAACGCGAAGGCCTCGCCAATTTTTCGATTCTGGTGTCGCACGTTCTGGTGCCGCCCGCCGTGCGCCTGCTGCTCGGCTTCCCCGACAACCGCGTGCAGGGTTTCATCGCACCGGGACACGTCTGCGCGGTGATGGGGTACACCGAATACGAGGAACTCGCCCGCGATTTCCGCGTGCCCTTCGTGGTCGGGGGCTTCGAACCCCTCGACCTGCTGGAAGCCATCCTCATGCTGGTCCGCCAGCTCGAACAGGGCCGCGCCGAAGTTGAAAATCAGTACGTGCGCTCGGTCACACGCGAGGGCAACACCGCCGCGCGCAACCGCATGTTCGAGGTATTTGAAATTGGCGACCGCAAGTGGCGCGGCATCGGATCGATCCCCGCCTCGGGGTACCGCCTGCGCGCGGAGTACGACGCCTTCGATGCCGAACGCCGCTTCCAGGTCCAGACCACGCGCGTCGAGGAGCCCTCCGAATGCATCGCGGCCCGGGTTCTGCAGGGCCTCGCCAAGCCAATCGATTGTCCCGCCTTCGGTACGCGCTGCACGCCGCAGACGCCGCTCGGTGCGCCTATGGTCTCCAGCGAAGGCGCCTGCGCCGCATATTATCGTTTCCGGCGACACGTATGATCACCTGCCCCACCCCTCTCCCCGCCAAGGACCGCATCCTGCTCGGCCACGGATCCGGCGGCAAACTCAGTGCGGACCTCCTGCGCGAGGTCTTCCTTCCCGTGTTCCGCAGCACCGTCCTGGGCCGCCTCGACGACCAGGCCGTGCTGCAGGTGGGCGCCGAGCGTCTCGCCTTTACCACGGACAGCTTCGTCGTCAAACCGCTCTTCTTCCGCGGCGGCGACATTGGCTCGCTCGCGGTCCACGGCACGGTCAACGATCTCGCCATGGGCGGCGCCGAACCGCTCTACCTCTCAGCCGCTTTCATTATCGAAGAGGGACTCTCCATGGAGGTCCTGGCGCGCATTGCCGATTCCATGGGCAAGGCCGCCGAAGCTGCCGGCCTCGAGATCGTCACCGGCGACACCAAGGTGGTGGAAAAGGGCAGCGGCGACGGCGTTTTCATCAATACCACCGGCATCGGACGCGTACGTCCGGGGATACAGCTCTCCGCCGCCAACGCCCGCCCCGGCGACCTCGTCCTGCTCAGCGGCTATCTCGGCGATCACGGAATTGCCATTTTGTCGGAGCGCCAGGATATCGGCTTCGACGCGCCCATCGAAAGCGATTCGGCAGCGTTGCACACCCTGGTGCGCGACATGCTCGCCGCCTCGCCCGCTATCCGGTGTATGCGCGACCCGACGCGCGGCGGTCTGAGCAGCGCTATCAACGAAATCGCCGTGCTTGCCAAAGTCGGCGTGGAACTCGATGAGCCCGCCATCCCCATTCGTGACGTGGTGCGCGGGGCCTGCGAACTACTCGGCTTCGATCCCCTGTATGTGGCCAACGAGGGCAAGCTCATCGCCATCGTCCCGCCGGAATCGGCGGACGCAGTGCTCTCCGCCATGCGCGGGCATCCGCTGGGCCGCGAGAGCGCCATCATCGGCACGGTGACCGACGCGCATCCCGCCATGGTCACGATGAAGACGGCCTTCGGTACCACCAGAATCGTGGACATGCTGCCCGGCGACCAACTGCCGCGAATCTGCTGAGGTACGACGGGTATTTGAACGCCGTTAACCGAGCTTGATGGGAAGATCTTTCATTTCGCCCATCCACTGCAGTTCGCGCTCGATGTCCGCGTGCATCTGGTACTTCTTCTGCACCGCGGCGATCTTCTCGCCGATGACGTCGATCTTGCCGATGTCGTAATTGCCCAGCCCCAACTGGCCGCAGTAGTTCAGGTAGCCCGGCCACGCGGGATTGATGCCCATGCATTCCACGCCAACGCGGTCGGCTGCAATGTAGTCGGTGGACGCGATGGCAATACGCGAAGCCACCGGAGTGCCGGAACTGGGGCCGTTGCCTTCCATGCCTTCGTAGCCGTCGAGCAGCGCCACACCCCAATTGGGCCGCAGTTTCTGCGCGGTGAGCAACATGTTGTAGTGAGTCTGGCGAATGCCCGTGTGGTACTTGCGCTTGTCATTCCATCGCGGCGTCTCTTTCGGCGCCTGGTGCAGCGGAGCGCCCAGCACCATGTTCTTGACGGAGAGCGTCGCCACCACGGTGTTGTGCGTCTTCAGCATGCACGCGCAGATGACGTAGGCATCGGGATCCAGCAGGCGCGCCGCCAGTCGTACCGGCTGAAGGTGCAGGTCGTAATCGATCAGCGGGATCACCTGGTATTTGCCTTCCGCATTCAGATCCACCAGCGAGACGTTCCTGGCGGCGCTGTCGGCGGCGAGCTTCACGTACCCGAAATTGCGGAAGCCCTCCATGGTATCGCCGGCGGACGATTCCACGATGCTCACCGGCATCTTGTACTTCGGCTGCAGGTAGTCCAGAATTCCCCAGATGGTGTCGGCATGGGTGGCCGCCAGCTGATTCGTGGTGGAGACATTGTTCACCTTGACGATCACGTATTTCTTGCGCTGGATCACCGGCCGGATCTGGTGGTCGATGGCATTCAACGCGTCGTAAACCATCTTCCGCCGCACGTCTCCTCTGACGATGGCGACCGTGGATTTCGCGGTTGTTTCCGCCGTAAAGGTGAGCGGCGGAGTGTTTGGTCCGGCGACCTGTGCCCGAAGCGCGGTTAAGCCGCCGGCTCCGGCCACTGCCTGGAAGAAACTTCTGCGGGAGAGATTCATGGTGTACCTCCAAACTCAAAAGCAGACTATCAGGCCGTATTATAACCGTATGCACCGGCTGGGGCGCGAAGCAACCACTCCCTCACGGTCGTGGCTCTGACACACCATTGACGCGATGTGCGCTCCAATCCGAGCCGCGACCGTGAGGGAGCGATCTTGCGTGCCACCCCATGGTCCAATAAAGGTATGGACGCACCAATCACGATTCTGGGCATATGCGGCAGCCTGCGCAAGGCCTCCGTGAACCGCGGCCTTCTACGGGCGGCACAGCAACTGGCGCCACCGGGAGTGACAATCGAAACTTTCGATTTGGCGGGCATTCCGCCCTTCAACCAGGACGACGAGGCCAACCCGCCGGCCATCGTCGCCGACTTCAAAGCGCGCATCCGCGCGGCCGACGGCATCCTGTTTGCCACGCCGGAATATAACTATTCCATCCCCGGTGTGCTCAAGAACGCCATCGACTGGGCCTCGCGCCCCTACGGCGATAGCGCCTGGACGGGCAAGCCGGCCGGCATCCTGGGGGCTTCGCCGGGGATGCAGGGTACGGCGCGCGCGCAGCATCACCTGCGACAATGCTTTGTGTTCCTGGATATTTACGCCCTCAACAAACCAGAAGTGCTGGTCGGCCTCGCCGGGCAGCGCTGCGACGCGGATGGCAATCTGACCGACGAGAAGTCGCGGCAGATGGTAGCGAGTCTGGTCACGGCGCTGGTGGCGCTCGCGCGCAAAATGAAATGACCGTGCTGGAAACGCCCCGCCTTCTGCTGCGACCCTGGCAAGAGAACGACCGCGAGCCGTTCAGCCGGATGAACGCCGATCCGCGCGTCATGGAGTTCTTTGCCGCTCCGCTCTCGCGTGCGGAGAGCGACGCCCTGATCGACCGCATACAGGCGCACATGGCGCAGCACGGCTTCAGCTTCTTCGCGGCCGAACTGCGCATTTCCGCCGAGTTCATCGGCATGGTCGGCCTCGCGCACGTTCCGTTCGAAGCGCATTTCACGCCGTGCGTAGAGATCGGCTGGCGGCTTGTGCCGGAGCACTGGAACGCAGGGTTGGCCACCGAGGGCGCACGCGAATGCCTGCGCTACGCGTCTCAGGAGCTCGCGCTGGCGGAGGTGGTGGCGTTCACCGTGCCAGCGAATCAGCGATCGCGGCGTGTGATGGAGAAACTCGGCATGTCGCACGACCTGGCCGATGATTTCGAACATCCGCGCCTGCCTGAGGGCCATCCGCTGCGCAAACACGTGCTGTACCGCACCCGATTGCTACAATCGTAATAATGAGTAAGTTCTGCACTCTTCTTCTCCTCGCAGGGTCCGTTTTCGCACAGAAGCAGCCGATCACGCTGGAGACTCTCAGCGCGGGCGGAGCGCGGCGGCGGATTCGCGGCGGCGCCCACCTGGATGCCGGACGGCAAGAGCTTCGTCTTTCGCCAGGGACGCAGCCTCATGCTGTACGACGCCGCCACGAAAACGTCCAAGCTGCTGATCGACACCACGCCGATCGACGCCGCCGCGGTGAATGTGCCGCCCGAAGACGGTCCTACGGATTGGACCAACCGGCGCGCGCGGGTCGGCGGCATGCAAGTCTCCGGCGATGGCAAAGTAATGCTGGTCAGCGCCGGCGGCGACCTCTTCCTGATCCACACCGACACCGCGAAGTGGGAGCAACTTACCAAAACTCCGGTCGCGGAACTGGACGCCAAGCTCTCGCCCGACGCCCGCATGGTCGCGTTCCGGCGCGGCTGGGACCTCTACACGGTGGACGTGGCCTCCGGCAAAGAGACGCGCCTCACGCGCGACGGCACGGACACGCTGCGCAACGGAATTCCCGATTGGGTCTACCCCGAGGAGCTCGAGTTGGGCACCGGTTTCTGGTGGTCGCCGGATTCGAAGTCGCTGTGTTACCTGCAATTCGATTCCAGCCGCGAGCCGGTGTTTCCGCACGCGGACATGCTGGGCACGCGCGCCTTCGCCGAGGTGGAACGCTATCCGCAGGCAGGCGAGAACAATCCCGACGTGCGGCTCGGCGTGATTGCCGCCACCGGCGGTCCCACGAAGTGGCTCGAAGTCGGCGACACGCGCAACGCTTACCTGATCGCGCGCGCCGGGTGGATGCCGAACGCGCGCGCGGTGTATATCCTGCGCATGAATCGCGTGCAGAACAAGCTGGAGATGGTCTCGATCGACGCGGAATCGGGCGCGGCCACTCGCGTATTCCAGGAGTCCGATCCGCACTGGATCAATCTCGATGGCGATATCGAGTTTCTCAAGGACGGCAAGCGCTTCCTGTGGACCAGCCAGCGCGATGGCGGCTTCCGCCACATCTTTCTTTCGTCCCTCGACGGCAAGAGCGTGACGCAGCTCACCAAGGGCAACTGGGAAGTCACTGCGATCAACGCGGTGAACGAAGACGAAGCCGGCGGCCGCATTTACTACACTTCCAGCGAGCCCACCCCCACCGAGCGGCACCTGTACACCATGAAGCTGGATGGCTCCGGCAAGCGCCAGTTGAGCGCGCCCAACTTCACCCACTCGGTGTCGATGAGTCCCACGGGAGCGTTCTACCTGGACACATATTCCAATCTGAGTTCCCCCAGCCGCACGACGCTGCACTCCGGCGACGGCAAGGAATTGGGCGTCTATCGCGAGGCCGACCGCACGCAGGCCGACCAGTACGACATACGGCCCACCGAGATCGTCAGGTTCAAGGGAACGGACGGCAGCGAATTTTACGGCCGCCTGATCAAGCCCGCGGGCTTTGAGCCGGGGAAGAAGTACCCTGTCATCGTGCAGGTTTACGGCGGTCCCGGAGTGGCCTCGCCGGTGCGCAACGCGTGGTCCGGCGCCAATATGGATCAGGTGTACGCGCACAAGGGGTACGTGGTGTGGCAGTGCGAGAATCGCGGCATCATGGGCCGCGGCCACGCCTTCGAGACCGCGATTTATCACAAGCTCGGCGTCACTGAACTGGCCGATCAGGTGGCCGGCGTAAAATACCTGGTCTCGCTCGGATTCGCCGATCCCGCGCGCATCGGTATCACCGGCACCAGCTACGGCGGCTTCATGACCATCAACGCCATGCTCAACGCGTCCGACGTCTTCAAGGCGGGCGTCGCGGGCGCGCCGGTGACCAGCTGGATCAATTACGACACCATCTACACCGAGCGCTACATGGGCCTGCCCAAGGACAATCCCGACGGTTACAGGGACACGGCGCTGGTCGCGAAGGCGGCGAATCTGAAAGGCAAGCTGCTCATCTTCCACAATTTCGAAGATGACAACGTGCTGTTCCAGAACACGCTGCAAATGACCAACGCGCTGCAACTCGCGGGCAAACAGTTCGAGTTCATGCTCTATCCGCAAAAGACTCACGGCGTCACCGGCGCCGCCTCGCGGCAATTGCAGCAGATGACGGTGGACTTCTTCGACCGCGCGTTGAAGTAGCCCGTCGCGGCGTATATTGGAGATGTTGTGGCCACACGAAAAAAGAAAGATCGTCAAGAACTTTCCGAGCGTGAACTGCACGACATCTCACGGGTGCTCTCCGATCCGCGCCGCTTCCAGATCCTGAAGCTGATCGCCGCGCAACCCTGCAAGGCATGCACCGATCTTCGCGCCGCATTTCCCATCAGCGCGCCCACGCTCTCCCATCACCTGAAGGAACTGGAATCCGTGGGCCTGATCGAGATCAACCGCCGCGGCAAGTTCGCCGACCTCTCGTTCTGCCGTCCCGCCTGGGACGCTTATCTCGCGGAACTGCGCGAGTTTTAACCCCAAATTTCCTGCATCCGGCGCCGGCCCGCTCCCATCAGTTAGATAGTCATCGAACTATCACTGGAAAGGAATTTTGCAGGATCATGAGCAAACTCACTGGGAAAGTTGCTGTTGTCACCGGAGCGTCGAAGGGAATCGGCGCTTCCATCGCGGAGCACCTCGCGGCCGAGGGTGCATCCGTCGTCGTCGATTACGCCACCAGCAAGGCGGGCGCCGACGACGTCGTCCGTCATATCACCGAGAATGGCGGCAAGGCGATCGCTGTTCAGGCCGACGTTTCCAAGCCGAAGGACATCACCCGCCTGTTCGCGGAGACCAAGGCCGCTTATGGGAAGCTGGACATTCTGGTGAACAACGCCGGCGTGTACGAGTTCGCACCGCTGGAATCGGTGACGCCCGACCACTTTCACAAGCTATTCGATCTCAACGTACTCGGGCTGCTGCTCACCACCAAGGAAGCCGTCAAACTCATGGACGGCGAGGGTTCCGTGCTCAACATCGGTTCCATCGTGGGTCGTATGCCGGTCGGGGAGGCTCCCGTTTACAGCGCGACCAAGGCAGCGGTAGATGCGCTGACTGTCGCGCTCTCGAAAGAACTCGGACCCAGGAAGATCCGGGTCAATTCACTCGATCCCGGCATGGTGGAGACCGAGGGATTTCATTCCGCCGGCCTGAATGAAAGCGAGTTCCGCAAGACCGTCGAATCGCAGACCCCGCTTGGCCGCATCGCCAAACCCGAAGACATCGCTCGTGCCGCGGTGTTCTTTTCTTCCGACGACGCCGGCTGGGTGACCGGACAATCCCTTATCGTGGCCGGCGGCTACACGCAATAACTTCCGAGGCGGAGGGCTACGGGATCACGACGAGCCTGCAGCCGCGGACGTCACGGTCCCACGCACCCTCAATCTCCGAAAGTGGAACGGGCTCGCTGTCCACGCGTAGGGTGCCTCGGGACGCGTGCTCCATCACCTGCTGAAGCGCCTCGGCGAGCACGTCCATCGGCGGAATGCCGGCCGTCCCCAGGATCGTAAGCGCGGTACTGCGCAGCACCGCGGCAGGAAGCGTGATGGTTGGACCAGCGCTCTCACCCACTTGAACCAGGCGCGTCTCCGACCCGGCAATCGCAAATTCCGCGCGTGTGATTGCGGCGAGCAGCGCCTCCGTAGGCCGGCCCCACAGGTAGTCGATCACCACATCGAAACCCTTTTGCCCGGCCTCGCGGCGGAAAGCTTCGATGAGTTCCCGCTCCGGTTGGTCGAGCGGTACGGTCCCATCCGCGCCGAGTTCGTGGATGCTAGTCATCGCCTGTTTATTTCGCCCCGCAGCCACCACACGCCCCGCGCCGAGGATTTTGGCAATCTGTACGGCTAGCTTGCCGGTAACGCCCGTGGCGCCGAGAATCAGGACCGTTTCGCCGGAGACCAGCCTGGCACGGTGCTTCAACGAAAGCCAGGCGGATACGCCAGGATTGGGAATCGCCGCGGCGGTCCAGTCGTCCAGATCGGCCGGCACGGGAAAGCACTGCGCGCGCCTCACCACTGTGCGCTCGGCCATGGCGCCGTACGGCGGCCGCGGACCACCGAAGAAGACACGAGTGCCGTCTTCCAGTTGCCCCACTCCATCCGCGCCGCAAATCCGCGGCAGGTCGCGCGAACTCGCATAATGCGAGCCGGCGGCCAACTGTTTGTCCACGGGCTTCAGCGATGCAGCGCGGACATGGACGATCACCTCGCCTTCGCCCGCGCTGGGCTCGGGGAAGGGCTCGAACCGAGGGGGCTTTCCAAGGGCATGCAATACAGCGGCATTCATTACTTCAGAGTATGCCGCAGGTGACTATGCCGGCGCCCATAGCCGAAGTAAATCGCCTGGCCGATCACCAGCCAGACCACCAGCCGCAGCCAGTTCGACCAGCCCAACGAGTACATCAACGCAAAGTTGACGAGCATCCCCAGAACCGGCACCACCGGCACCCACGGCGTCCTGAACGGACGCGCCTGGTCGGGATTTTTCACTCGCATCACCCAGACTCCGGCGCAGACGATCACGAAAGCGAAGAGCGTGCCGATGCTCGTCATGCGTCCCACAATGCTCAGTGGCAACAGCGCCGAAAAGGGCGCGACGAAAAAGAAGAACAGCAGGTTGGAGCGCCACGGCGTCTGGAATTTCGGGTGGATCTCGGAGAAGACCTTGGGAACCAAGCCGTCGCGCGACATTGAATAGAACACGCGCGACTGGCCCATCAGCATCACCAGAATCACCGACGTAAAACCGCAAATGATGCCGAACGTCACCAGGTTGTTGATCCAAAGATGCGGCGTCCTCGCGATGGCCAGCGCGACCGGCGCCGCCACGCCGAGTTGCGTATACGGCACCAGCCCGGTGAGCACTAGTCCGAAAAGCAGGTACAGTACGGTGCACACCACCAGTGAGCCGATAATCCCGGTGGGCATGTCCTTCTGCGGATTCCTGCATTCCTGCGCGGCCGTCGAGACCGCGTCGAAGCCGATATACGCGAAGAAAATCGTACCTGCGCCCATCATCAGTCCGCTGATGCCGAACGATCCAAATTCGCCCGTGTTCGGCGGCAGGAACGGCTTGTAGTTGGCCGGATCGATGTAAGACCAGCCTACGCCGATGAACACCAGGACCACCGCCAGCTTGATCGCCACAATCACCGCGTTGGCCCGTGCCGATTCCTTGATGCCCAGCATCAGCAGCAGCGAGATCAGAAAAACCACGACCACGGCCGGGACGTTCGCGTAGCCCTGCGCCATCGTGCCGTCCGGCAGCGCCACCATTTCGAATGGACCCGCGATCCACTGAGCGGGCAGATTGATGTGGAACGCATGCAGCAGCGAAACCACGTAGGCCGACCAACTGATCGACACGGTGGCAGAGCCGATCGCGTACTCGATCACCAGGTCCCAGCCGATAATCCACGCGATCCATTCGCCCAGCGTGGCGTACGCGTAGGTGTAGGCGCTGCCGGCCACCGGGATCATGCACGAAAATTCGCTGTAACACAGCCCCGCGAAGGCGCAGCCTACCGCGGCGATGACCATGGACACGACCACCGCGGGTCCGGAATTCTGCGCCGCCGCGACACCGGTCAACGAAAACAGGCCCGCGCCGATAATCGCGCCGATTCCGAGGGCGACCAGTTGCGTGGCCCCCAGCGTGCGTTTGAGCTGGTGGGCGCCGCCCTCCGATTCGGAGAGGATACGGCTGACGGATTTCGTGGCGAACAAGCTCATACCCGTATATCGCTGCCGGACGGCGAAATCTCACACCCGGCGAAAAATATTCTTTTCCGGCGGGCCGGAGTTACAATTCCCTAATGCTTCCCGTGCGCGAGGAAGGCGTCGAGGACCGGAAATACCACCAGGACCTGGCGACCGTCCGCGAGCGCATCCTCGGCTTTGTCCTCCGCAGACTGGTGCCCCATCGGGCCGACTTTGCGCAAGCGGAAGACATCGCGCAGAGTTGCGTGATCGCGCTGTGGGAGCAGTACCCCGACAAGCGCGAACTGGCGGAGATGGTCCGCATCGCCATCGGCGCCGCCCGCCACAAAATCGCCCAATTCCATCGCGACCGCGAGAAGATGCCGGATGTCTCCGACGCGGCCGCGGACTGGATAGAGTATCGGATCGGGCAAAATCCGCACAGCGCCGAAAGGCTCTTCGAATACGTTGCCGCCCGCGAAGAGACGGACCGGCTCCTGCTCGCGATGGTCAAGCTCCCGGTTCGCTGCCGCGAGCTCTTACGGCTCAAGCTGATCGAGCAGAAGAGCTACGCCGAGATCCGCCTCATCACGGACATCTCCGGAAACATTTATGAAATGACGAAGCGATGTTTTCACGTATTGCTCCGCCATGTGGGAAGGACCCCTCGATGAACCAGCCCGGCGGTTTCGATTCGCAGGCCCTGCTGCTGGGATACAGCGCGGGCGAGCTCACCGCGGAAGAGGAGAACTCGCTGTTCGAAGCTGCCGCGCACGACCAGGATCTCTTCGACCAGTTGATGGAAGCCGAGACCGTGCGCCACGCGCTCAGCTTCCCCGAAGAACGCCGGCGGGCCGGTGCCGTCTTGCGGGCCTGGCAACAGCCCGGGCCTCGCGGCGGGGACATGGAGCCGGTCCCCATAACGCAGCCCGCACTTTCGGCGCCGTATGCGCACTTGGGAAACGGCTCGCCTCACCGCCCGCGCGCCCTGTCGATGGATTTGCTGCGTTCGGTCGTCTCTACAGTCGCCACCACGCTTTCGCTGCGGCTGTGCTATGCGGTCATTACCGCCATCGGCTCCTCGCTCGCCCTGCCCCAGGTTCAGCCCGGGGAAACGCCGCGGCCGGATGTTCCGCCGGCGCTCTCGATTTTGCACCTGGTGCATGCGGCCATCGCGGCCCTGCTGCTCGCCATACAGTTCACGCCGTTCCTGCGGCCTCAAGCTATCGCCGAGCGGGCTCATCCGATCGCGCGAAAGTGTCTCGACCAGTTCATCGCCGGCTGGCGCTGGGTCTGGGTAACCTGGCTGATGATGTACTCCTGGCTCTGGCTAAACGCAAACTCGGCCGGGAGACCGGACGTGATTGCGGACATCCTCAATTGCCTGACATCGTTCCCGTTGTTCTGGTGCTTCCTTGTGCTGGACAAGCCCAGCGTGGCCGTGCCGGGAGATCCCGAGCGCAATGCGTCGTTCCGAAAAGCCGTCTGCACCATCTGGGGAATCGGCGCCGGAGTCGCCGTCCTCGCCGTCGCCGGCCGCTTGCACCTGTGGGGTCTGAACGAATTCGGGCTGGTGTTTATGGGAATCTACGATGGGCTTGCCATCGCGTTCCTGGTGGGACGCTTTGACAGCCACTGGATGAAGGTCCCGCGGTGGATGCTGGCTCCTCTCTACGGATACGCGTTGATCCAGATGATCTACGTGTTCTTCTTCAAGCTTCCGCCCGCATGGCAGGTTTACACCTACCTGGTCGCTCTTCTGTTTAAGGTGTGCCTCTTCCTGGTGGTGACTCACCTGTTGCACGCGGGCAATCTGCGCCGCTATCTGGAGGCCGCGGAAGATGGCAAGCTGGGACCGCAAGGCGAAGCCTTTCCGAACCGCGGTTAAGGCACATTCAGAGTCTTGTCCAACGCGTCGACGCGCCGCCGGAAGTTGACCACCGCGGGACTTTTCGAATCGCCCTCTACCAACGCGTTGCGGATGGCCGCGGCCTCCCTCACCGCCGGACGAGCCAGATCCCTGCGCCCGGTTGCGAGGTAGTGCTCCGCCACGCGCGCGTACGCCCGGCCCAGGTTGATATTCAGCGGAAAGCTCTGCGGGTCTTCGTGGCGGTCCACAATAAGCTGGTCGATGCGCGACAGTATGGCTCGGAGGTCTTCGTCGGACAGCGGCCCCGAAACAACCGGGAAGAGCGCATCGCTGGCGGTGAACGCAGTCAGCGGTTCCGCACAGAACTGTGCGATTCGCGATTCGGCCACCTGCCACTCCCGGGCCACCGTGCACCAGCGGCGCGCGTCATCCAGTCGATTGAGTCTTCGGAATGACCATACCAGGTTAGCGACGCCCAGGTTGCGGGTCTGCGTCAGGCCGCGCGCATAGCTGTTCCTCACTACTTCCGTCAACAGAGCTGGCAGGCGCTCTACGTGATTCTGGTCGATCAGTTCACGGGCCACCGAGAGGCGGGCGCTCTCCAGCCAAACCGTGCCGTTGAGTTCAGCCTGCATGGCAGCCGGTAACGTTCGGAATTCCGTCAGGGCCTCATGCGCCAGCAGGTATCCAGTCTGTCCGCCACCTCTCTGACGTTCGAGGCGGAGCCGGCAGAGTTTCACCAAAAGCGCATTGCGTCGCGATGCGGGCGAGGGCTGAGCGCGCAGCCATTGTCCGGCCGCATCCCCCGCCTTCTTCAAAGGCTCTTCGGCTGCCGTAAATTCGCCTTTATGCACCAGGATCATTGCCACACGCCTCCACGCGACGCTGAGTTCGCGCCAGTGAGGCGGGCCGGGCAGCGTTTCGAGCGATGCGGCGGCGCGTCTCAGGGACCTCTCGGCGGCCGCCTGCTGCTGGCCGACAATGTTGGGGTCGGCATCGTCATCGTTGATGAGATCGTCCACCAGCGCGTCCAGCCGCCCGGCATTCCAGACAGCCTGTTGGGCGCTCAAGTCTGCGCGCGCTTCGTTCTCCAGCGCCCGCTGTTCGTTCGTGAGCGCGGCCTGGTGTTGACGCCGTGCCTCGGTTGCCGCGGCCGACGCGCGGCGTGAAGCTCGCTCCGCTCGCCACCATCCGCCGGCCAGCGAGATCAGCAGCAGTCCCGTGAGCATCGCCACAGCCCAATTCCTACGCAAAAAGCGACGCGCCACGTACGCAGCCGTGGCCGGACGGGCGCGCAGCGGAAGGCCTTCGCGTAAGCGGCGCAGGTCTTCCAGGAGGCCCGCTACAGACAAGTACCGGTCCCCGGGATGCTCCGCCATCGCACGGTCCAGAATGTACCGCAGGTCCGAATATCCGGCGGTCGCGGGCGCCGTCTCTTCCAGAAGCCGCCCCAGCGAGTAAATATCGCCCGGAACGGACGGTCCCTCGCCGCGCTTCTGCTCCGGGCTCGCGTACTGCGGCGTCAGCATCACGCGCGTCAATTCGCCGCGCACCGAAGGGTCTCCGGCAAGCAATCCCGCCGCGCCGAAATCCAACAGTTTGGGAACACCCGCGGCCGTGACCAGGACGTTTGCCGGCTTGACGTCGCCATGTACAACCAGCCGGGAGTGCAGATAGCTCACAGCCTCGCAGATCGATTCGAAAAGCTCCAGCCGCTGTGGTGCGGCGGAATTCGTTCGCTCCAGGTACGCATTCAGCGGCTCGCCGCGGACAAACTCCATCACCAGGAACGAACGGCCGTCGGAATCGGCGCCGCAGTCCATCAGGCGTACGATGCCGGGATGATCGAGCCCGGCAAGAATCTGCCGCTCCTGCACGAATTTTTCGCGAAACTTTCCCGTATCGAATCCGGGCCGCAGAATCTTCACCGCAGCTTCGAGCCTCACTCCGTCCTCGACGCACTCCGCGCGATACACGACGCCGAGGCCGCCCTCACCCACGTGCTCTAAGAGTTTCCATCGCGCCAGGCTGGTGCGCGGCAGATCCCGTGCAAGCACTTCCGGCAATGGGATATCAAGGAATGCTCCGGCCCGCTCATCGGCTGCCAGCATCCCCTCCAGGTCGCGCCGCAACTGAGCGTCGCCCGCACACTCCACCGACAGGAATGCCTCGCGTTCGTCTCGATCTATCCCGGCAGCCGCCCAGAAGAGTCGTTCCAGCCTCTCGATCTGCGAGGCCTGTGGGCTCGGGGAGTCAGGTAATGAGGGAGTCATACAACCACGCTCGTGAAAACTGCCAGTCGCGTTTGGCAGTGATCAGGGATATGTTGAGTTCCTCGGCGATCTCGTCGAACTCCATTCCGCCGAAGAAGCGCATTTCCACCACGCGCGCCTTCCGCGCATCGAGTTGTGACAACCGTTCGAGCGCCTCGTGGACTGCAAGCACCTGGACCAGGCTGATCGTCATGCCCTCCGGGTCGCCGCTGCCCTCTATGCTGATGCGCGTCCAATCCCGCCCGCGTTTTTCCGCCAACCGGGCGCGCACGTAATCCACCAGCACATTCCGCATGGCGCTGGATGCCAAAGCCATGAAATACGATCGGCTCTTCCACGGCAGGCGTGCGAGCCGGAGCCATGTCTCGTTCACGAGCGCAGTGGGTTGCAGGCTCGCCTGTGGCGCGCGGCGCCTGAGGTGAAAGGCGGCAAGCCTTCGCAGCTCCGAGTAAATGCTCTCCAAGTCAGCCGGCGGAATCGTTCCGGTAGCCATAAAAGGAAACTGCACCATCCATGATATGCGCGCACTGGCTTTACGAGTTCCCAACGGCGTTAGACCGTTCCCGGCGGTGGTACGCGTTATCACACTGGGATAGGCCATGAGTGAGCCGCCCTCTCTCCGGAATCCGAGTACAGGATAGCCCTTAACCCGCGGTAAGGAGGAGAAAAGTGAACCTGACAACTATTGGTGCGAAGACGGTCAAGGCATGCCTGACGGGAGGCGTCCTGATCGCATTCATCGGCGGCCTAGGTCCCTTGCAGGCGGCAACCTTCTGGGGCACGAATGCGAGCGGAAACGCCAGGCAGTTCGAAATCACATGCGGTACCTGTCCCAATCCCGTTACGAATCTCTCGAATCTCACGGATGGCGGGTTCGGGAATACCAGCGCCGTCGTCGACTTCACGGCCCCCGACCAGGCCAGCTACTCCGCCACCGCGGTACTGACCGGGCCGGACTCGCTGCCACACCTCGGCGCGTTCGCCGCCTCCAATGTCACAATTGTGTCGCCGTCCACGTTCTTCTTCTCGGCCGGCGCCGAGGCTCGAGCCACCCAGCTATACACGTATACTGGCAGCACGCCGGCGGACTATACGATCCAATACAACGTCGACGGACTCATCTCCGGCGGAATCCTCACGGAAATCGCCGGCGGATTCACGGTTTTCGGCAGCGGCTTCAATCCGGGTCAGGAGTTTCAACCCGTGCTGGGATTGTCGTTCGATCACATCAACGGGGATGCCACGGAGAAGCAGGTACACCTTTCCGGGGACGTGACGTTTTCCTTGAACCCGGGCGACACTTTCTTTGTGCAAGCCACGCTCGACGTCTTCACCGATTCTCGCTCCCAGTCCCTGCCCGCGTCCGCTGACGCCTCCCACACGCTGGCGATGAGCTTCACACAGGGCGATACCTCCCTGCTGATTCCTGCAGCCGTGACACCCGCTTCAACTGACGCGCCGGAACCCGCAAGTACTATGCTCATCGGTGCGGGAGTAGTGGGCCTCGTCATTGCGGCGCGCCGCCGCGGGCCTGCGGCATGACCGTGACACCGTGAAATTCCGGGTCGTCTTCGATATCCTGTCAACTGGCGGATTTATGACAGACGACCCCGAACAGATTGAAACCATCGTCGAACCGATCTCGGCCGTCCGTCACGGGCCTCGCCCCGACTCGAACGAGCGCTTTCCCCCCGGTACCCTTTTGGCCAGCCGGTATCGAATCATCTCCCGGCTGGGCAAAGGCGGGATGGGCGAAGTCTTTCGGGCCGACGATCTGATCCTGCGCCAGCCGGTCGCGCTGAAATTTCTACCGGAATCCGCCAGGAACAATGTAAACCTGCTTACCCGTTTCTACGATGAGGTTCGCATCGCTCGTCAGATCTCCCACAAGAATGTCTGTCGCGTGTATGACATCGGCGAAGTCGATGGCCAGCCATATCTTTCCATGGAATACATCGATGGCGAAGATCTGGGTAGCCTGCTTCGCCGGATCGGACGCCTTCCCGCCGACAAGGCCACGGAGTTCGCGCGCAAATTGTGCGCCGGCGTTGCTGCCGCGCACAGCCAGGGTGTCTTGCATCGCGATCTGAAACCGGCCAACATCATGATCGATTCACGCGGCGAACTTCGCGTGGCCGATTTTGGACTGGCCGCAATCGCGGAGCAGTTGAAGGGCGACGAGATTCGCAACGGCACCCCCGCCTACATGGCGCCCGAGCAACTCACCGGAGCGGAAGTCTCCGCTCAAAGCGATCTTTACGCGGTGGGATTGATCCTTTACGAGATGTTCACCGGCAAAATGCCGTTCGAGGCGGACACCGTAGCGGAAGTGACGCGTCTCCGGCAGGAGAACCGCGTCACATCGCCAACCACATTGACCAAGGACCTGGACAAAGCCATCGAAACGGCCATTCTCCGCTGCCTCGATAGCGATCCGAAGGCTCGGCCGGCATCTGCCATGGCGCTGTCGGCCATGCTGCCCGGTGGCGACCCGCTGGCCGCCGCTCTGGCCGATGGAATCACTCCGTCTCCCGAAGTTGTGGCGGAAGCCGGCTCGCACCAAGCGCTTTCGCCAAAAATTGCGATTCCGGCCCTGGCGGGAATCATTCTGGGCTTGATCGCCTTCTGTGTCGCGATTCCCCGTTTTCACTTGATGAATCTGGTGCTGCTGGAAGATCCTCCGGAAGTCCTGACCGCGAAGGCGCGCGACATTCTCAGGAACCTGGGCTATACCGATCGCGCCGTCGACTGGACCTCGGATTTTTTCGGCGACGGAGGAATTGCCAATTTCGGACGGTCGAAGGGGCACAACATGGAGGAGTGGGGGCGCCTTTTTTCGCAGCCTCCTTCCGCGATCGGCTATTGGTACCGTCAGGCGGCAGCCCCGCTGGTCGCCGAAAGCATCCTGTCCAATGGAAAAGCGAGCATTGCGGACCCTCCTGTCAACGTTGCCGGGATGCTCACCGTGGTCATTGACGTGGATGGCAGCCTGCGCCGGTTTGCCGCCGTGCCGCCGGAGCACGAAGCTCCCCTTGCGGAACCGAAGCCTCCGGATTGGGCCCGCCTCTTCGCGGCCGCCAAACTGGACCCGGCGAAGTTTACTTCGGTCGCGCCGGAGTGGTCGTCTTCCGCTGTGACCGATGCGCGAGCCGCGTGGACCGGACCCTACAAAGACCGCACCGATCTTCCTGTGCGAATTGAAGCCGCATCGTTTCACAACCGGCCGGTTTACTTTCAGGTTCTATGGCCCTGGACGCCGGCAGCCAGGCTGGCGCGTACGGCTCCCAATAGCTCCCGCAGTCTTCGCAGCGTCGTCAACTATGCAATCGGAGCTATCATTTTCATCGCTGCATTGTGGATTGCTCACTACAATTGGAGGGCGGGCCGCGTGGACCTTCGCGGCGCCACGCGGCTTGGGATTTTCTGCGGTGTGATGAGCCTCATCGCACTGGATGTTCAATGCTCACCATGTAGCGTCGGATGCGGAACAAACCCTGCTCGGCAGCGCTCTTGCCAATGCCGCTTACATCTCTCTCGAATACCTGGCTGATTTATCTCGCTTTGGAACCTTGGGTCCGGCGCTACTGGCCCCAGACGATGATCACGTGGTCGCGAGTGGTGGCTGGTAAATGGACCGATCCTCTGGTGGGGAGAGATCTGCTGTTCGGCACGTTATTCGGAATCGTTTACGCGCTTCTCATCGCGCTCTACGAATATGCCAATCTTCGCAGCGGCGCGCCGATTTTTGGTGAATTTGGACTGGAGAACCTGAACGGCTTCCGCGCGTTCGCTGGCTACATCGCCTGGCTGCTCTTTGGTGAGGTTGGCGGCTCATTAACGTTCTTGCTGACGCTCTTCCTGGTGCGCGCCGTTCTTAAAAAACAATGGCTCGTGGGAACGGTCTGGGTAGTCGGATGGGTGGCCGTGCGCTTCTTGCGAGCGAATTTCATTGACTCGCGCGAGCTGGCGATCACTACAGGAGTCTTCTGGGTCCTGCTCTTTTCCCTCCTGGTTTTTGTCATCCTGCGATTCGGGTTCTTCGCCCTGGTCGTCGCCACCTTCGTACTCGATTCCCTGACCGGGTGCTTCCTGACCACAGACTTTTCGGCGTGGTACGGCCAGAGCTCCAGCGCCATCGTGATACTGATTGTTGCCATGGCGCTGTGGGGATTTCACCGTTCCCTTGGTTCACGCCCTCTGTTCAGCCCAGCGGCTCTAACCGGGGACTGCCTCGAAAATGCGAGCCGCCCCCGGTGACAGACGAGACTGGCATGGGTTCCGCCGTCTTTGCGGAACCCACTGCCAGCCCCGTCTGTCACCGGGTTCACGGCCACACGGCCCCCTGTTTTCGTTCCCCCGGTCTGCCCAACGAGCGACATCCGCAACTTGGACCGTTGCGAAGGCGTGCGTATAGCCCGGACGGCGCTCCACTCCGACCACGGACATGCGTTGCTTTCAAAATCACGTTCGCGATCACCTTTCGCCGCGATTACTGGTGTAGAATTCCTCCATGACGTCTGTCTGGTTCCGCGCGGCCGCCGTTGGCGTCGCCGCCTTCCTGTTGACCGCCGCATATAAGCGCGCCGAGCCCTCTTCCGTTATGGCCGACGCCGCCAACGCGTTTCTGAATTCACTCTGGCCCGACCAGAAGGCAAAGGTGTCCTACGCCTTTGACGACGACGAGCGCCTTAGCTGGCACTTTGTGCCGACCGGAGTGAACTATAAGCCGGGCGACCGCGAGCTGCGCAAGGGCATGCCCGTGGGCGCGATGCAGCCCTTTCAGCGTGAACTGGCAACGGCCCTGCTGGTCGCCGGCCTGAGTCAGCAGGGCGTGATCAAAGCTCAATCCATCATGAGCCTCGAACAGGTTTTGCTGCTCCTCGAAGGCGCCAAGCCAGCCAATCGCCGCGACCCCGATAATTACTTCATCACAATCTTCGGCACCCCTTCGGCCAAAGGCACATGGGGCTACCGCATCGAGGGCCATCACCTGGCTCAAAACTACACGATCGTGGATGGAAGGGTTTCGGACTCGCCGTCGTTCTTCGGCTCCAACCCGGCCGAGGTGCGCATCGGTCCCCGCAAGGGACTGCGCGTGCTGGCGCTCGAAGACGACTACGGCTACGACATGATCGAATCGCTCGACAAGGCCCAGCAAGACGTGGCGGTAGTGGACAAGACGGCGCTGAAGGACATCATCACCGGCGCCGCCCGCAAGGCCGCACTGAATGGCGCGCCGAACGGCCTCTCCGCTGCCAGGATGAACGGCGCGCAGTACGACAAGCTGATGACCATCGTCGAGCTATACGCTTCGAACGTGCCGCAGGCGATGGCGGAAAGACGCATGGAACTGGCGCGGAAGCAGCCGAAGGACGCCACCTTCTTCGCTTGGACCGGAGCAGTGGAACGCGGCGGCCTGCACTATTACCGCATCCAGACCCCCGGTTTCCTGATTGAGATGGACTGCACGCAGGATCTGGGAAATCATATCCACTCCGTGTGGCGCGATTACGAGAACGATTTCGGCCTTGACATGCTCAAGGCCCATTACACCGCGAGCCACCAATAAACAAGCGCCCCCCCGTTAGCCCGGCGCGGGTCAAACGTACACATCATTGGCGATAATGGGCCAATGCGCCTACGCGATTATGCGCCCCGGCCCACCCATCTCAAATGGCTCCTTGATTCTGACCCGGCCATCCGTTGGCAAGTCATGAGGGACCTCACCGGTGAAGCCCCCGCCGCAATTGCAGCCGAGCGGTCGCGCGTGGCAACCGAAGGCTGGGGAGCCCAATTTCTCGCCCGCCAAACTCCCGCCGGCAGATGGGGCGGGAATCCCCCTGGGTGGAGAGACGATTTGCCGATGGATGATCGGGGCTTGCTGATTACCCTCTATACTCTCGTCGCCCTGAAGGACCTCGGTCTCGACCCCGCGAGCAAGCAGGCTCGCAAAATGATCGACCGCGTGGACCGCCGTGTCGTTTTTAAGCGGCTCAACAACCGGCCTTTCCTTCACGGCGAAACGGAGCCCTGCATCAACGGCAGAATTCTTGGACTCGGCTCGTATTTTAAAGAACCGAACGATGCACTGGCCAATCGACTCCTGGGCGAGCAACTCGACGATGGTGGCTGGAACTGCGAAGCACCTACAAGCCGGCGCTCTTCCTTTCATACCACCATCTGCGTACTCGAAGGGCTGCTTGATTACGAACGGGCAGGTCGCAAATCGGCGGCCGTCACGAAGGCCCGCAAGAAGGCCGAAAACTATCTGCTCGAGCGCCGCATGTTTCACTCGCTTCAAACCGGAGAAGTCATTGACAAACACTGGCTCCGCTTCTCGTTCCCGCCGTTTTGGCATTACGACGTCTTGCGCGGGCTAGACTATCTGCGTGATGCCGGCATCAAACCCGACACCCGCGTCCGTGAAGCCATCGAAATCGTGATTGCACGCCGCCATCAGAACGGTCGCTGGCCGCTGAACCTCCTTCATCCGGAATATATTCCCTTGGAGATGGAGACCGGAGTCGGCAGGGCAAGCCGCTGGAACTCGCTGCGCGCGCTGCGAGTACTGCGTTGGTACGACAGGTCAATGGAGTAGTCGCGACGTGGGCCGGCAGATGCGTCCCTGGAGTGGCTGCCCAATGTCGGGCTGGCGCTGGGTGCTCTATCAGGTTCAGTCACCTCATCCCGCCGTCCGAACAACGGCACGGACTGGCCTTGGGACTGTGCGACCTCACACGCCTGTTCCTTCATGCGTGGCAATCTCCTTCTGCACGCGCGTGACTTGAACCTCCGATACAGCGATCAGGCCGGTGTCCATCATTTCTTCGACCACTGGAATCAGGCGGTCCAAATTCTCCGCCGTGTCAACGATTGAAATCAGGATGGGTTGGTCATGGCGGGCCAGGTGCGACCTATGCATCTCGGCGCTCTCGCCGTATCCTTCAAGACCACGAAAGACCGTCGCCCCGGCGATCTTCAACTCACGACACCTGGTGACAATCGCCTCGTATAGCGGCTTGCCCTGATACCGGTCTCCTTCCGAAACGTGAATGCGCAGAAGTCTAGCTGGATAGTCTTGTCGCATCGGCTGCCTCCGTGGCTTTGTAACTGCGAACCAAACGGACAATCTCCGCGTCGGAGATGACGATCAGGCCATCTTCGAGCATTTCTTCGACTACCTCGGCCGCCGCGGAGATCTTATCGGCCGTGTCGATCACCGAGACCATGATAGGCAAGTCCCGAGTCGGGTGGAAGAAGGTCGCCTTGTGCTGATGACCTTTCGCGCCGTATCCGAGGATCCCGCGGTACACCGTCGCGCCGGCGATGTCCATCATCAGCAGCTTCTTGACGATGGCGTCGTACAGCGGAGCCTCTTGCCACCTGTCGGCCTCTCCCATGTACACCCGCAGGAGCTTGGCTGGTCCCTGCTTGCGTTCATGAGGACTCCTGGGCTCCGGCTTCGCCGACTTTCGCGCAAGCTTCACGACCGTGGTGTCCTGCACCTCGATCAGGCCATCGGAGACCATCTCGTACAGGGTAGGCAGAACCTCTTCCACCTTTTCAGGAGTTTCTACGAACTCGATCCGCATCGGCAGGTGTTCTGCCAGCACCTCGATTTTAGGCGTGTGCAGCAACTGGTGCGACCCATAACCCGAATAGGCCCGGGTCGCCGTCGCGCCGGAGACTCCTTTATGCATGAGAAACGTCATGATGGAGTCGTGCAGCGCCGTCAGGTGGTGTTGTGTGTCTTCATTGATGAAGATCGTGACCTTCTTTGCGGGGCCTTTGGTCAGCATTTCGCCTCCATATTTATTATCCGCGGGCAATTCAGCGCTCGCCATCCCGTACCGCCTGCAAAGTCTCTTTTACTTTGCCTCGTTGGGGAAATTTGTGGGTGACAGCGCGCATCAGCGAGGCGGTTGGCCGAGGAATCGCCGAAACTTTCGGCAGGTGGAATCGAATGATCTCTCCTGATCTTCGCCACCGTCCGCTTGGCAACAGATCTTGTTCCAGCCCCATCCATGAACGGGGCCGGCCGTTGAGATCCCGGCAATAGTGTTCAAGATTGTGACACACGGCGTAAGGCGTCGCGAATTTTCTCCCCGTTGAGCAGGGGATTTTCTCAAATTAAGTTCGCACGTGCCGAGGCGATGTGCACCATTACCCGGAATCAACCTGAAGGTTCGATACATCAGCCGAGGTTCCTTCCGACGACGACATCTCGACTATTCCGATCGCAGCATGGTAGCCGGATCGATCCGAACCGCCCGGATCATCGCCGGCAGTGCGGCCAGCAGTGCCACCGCGAGAATTGTCACCGTCGGCAGTGCAAGCGCGCCGACATCTGTGGCCTTGACCTCGAAGAGCAGCGACTCGATGAATCGTACCGATGCAATTCCCAAAATGATCCCGAATATCGATCCCGCCAGCACCACCGCGAGGGCGTCCATGATCACACGCCGCGCGATATCGGTGGCTTGCGCACCGATGGCAATGCGGATGCCGATTTCGCGCCGTCGTTGCAGGACCGAGTAATCGAGCACGCCATGCAGGCCGATGCCGGCGAGCAGCAGCGCGACCGCCGCGAAGAACATTGCCAGCATGGCGAGCAGCCGCTCGCGGACCGAGAGTACATCGTTGATCTCCGTCTGCGTGCGGATGTTGCTAACGCGAAACCCGGGTCGTGCGCGCGGTATTTCCCGGCGCAGAACGGAGACAAGCGCATGAGGGTTTGAAGCGGACGTGCGCACGATCAACGTTCCCCGGCCGATTGCCCTAGGCGCGCCTTTCCTGTCGAGTGCCCGGAAGGGGACGTAAACCAGCGGCGGGATGGCGTCGCGCATGCCCCGATAGCGGGCATCGCGGATTACGCCAACGATCTGGAGGCGTTGCCGCCCGCCTTCGTCTTCCACCTGGTCGAACGATCGGCCGATTGGATTGGCGCCCCTGAAGTATCGCTTGGCGAAAGTGTCGTTGACGATCGCAGAGCCGGGATACGTGTCGCTCGCCCGGAAGTCCCTGCCGCCGATGAATGGAATTTTCATGACATCGGCCCAACCTGGGGAAACGCTGAGGAAGTAAGTCAGGTCATCGCTGGGAGGCCCGTCATCGACCGAAACCGAGTCGTTCCAACCGTTCCCACTCAGCAGCGGCCAACCCGCCAACGCCACCCGCTCCACACCGGGCACTGTGCGTAGATGTTCGGCTAACTGATCCCAGGAGGCCGCCGGCTGAGGGCGTTCCGCTACGGTATCGAGGGTGAGAATCCTCTCGGCCGAAAACCCCGTGGGTTGACTCGATAGCCGTTGGAGCGTCGCGACAAACAATCCGGCAACGAAGAGTACGAGAAAACAGAAGGCTACCTGTCCGGCGATCAGGGCATGCATCAGGCGGCGACGCGAGTGCGGATCTTCTCCGCCCTTGAGCGCGCTTGCCGCTTGAACGGCCGAGGCGCGCAGCGCGGGTATCATCCCGAACAGGAGCGTCACTCCGAGGGTGAGCGCCAGGCCGAAGCCAAGTACCCGCCAATCGGCGGGGAGAGACAATCGCGCCGGGTCGTCCGGCGGATTGATCATGTGGACGACCAACGGCGCAGTCCACCACGCGAACAGGCCGCCAATGCCGGCCGCGAGAAACGCCAGTGTGGCGCTTTCTACCAGAACCAGCTGCACCAGCCGCCACCGCCCGGCGCCTATCGAAACCCGCAGCGCCATCTCGCGAACTCTCGCCGCCGCTTGAGCGGTCATCAGGTTGGCGACATTCGCGCAGGCAATCAATAACACCAGCCCCGCCAAAATACAGAGAGCCGCGACGGAACGGCGATTGCCCTTCTGCATATCGGAAACGCCCGAGGGTGCGGGCTCAAGCAAGACCGTCTGACGTAGGTAATTCTCGATGCTCTGCCTGGACATGTTGGTGAACCCGTTGGCCCGCTCCCGCTCAAAGGCCAGCGAGATTGCGTTCAGCCTCTGGCGCAGTGGTTCCACCGCCGCCCCTGTTTTCAGCATGGTCAAGGTGCGATGCCAGGTCGAATCAGAACGGTTGACAGAACCATTCATCATGGTGGGAAGAAAGATGTCGATGATGGTCCCGGGCTCTGTGCCTGTGAAGCCACTCTCCGAGACGCCGATGATCTCATAGAGGCGGGCGCCCATCCGGAAGGTACGTCCCACGATTTGTGGATCCCGGCGGAAGCGGCGCGTCCAGTAGTCGTAGGACAGAACGGCGTAGGCATGAGCGCCCGGTTCGAGATCGTCGTTTTCGACGAACAACCGCCCCATGGCGGGCCTGAGCCCGAACTGCTGAACATCCAGCCGGAGACGTATTGCTCATAGGCCTTCTCCATCTCCTCGTCCAAACCGTAGGTCAGATCGGTCCGCTCGGCGTAGGAGATTGCGATCAACTCCGCCTGATCCTTCACCGCGGTGCGCATCTGGCGAAACACCGGATAGGCCCAACCGTCGAACGTTCCCGGTTTGCCGTCCCAACCGATTTGCGCACGAAGAAGATCGTACAGTTGCTCCGGATGCGCCACCGGCAGCGGCCTTAGCAGGAGGGCGTCTATGAGCCGGAATGCGGACGCGCAGGCGCCGATTCCCAGAGCCAGCGACAGGATCGCGCAGGCGGAGGTCAACTTGCTCTTCAGAAGCTGCCGCCAGCCGAAAACTGCATCGGCGCACAACGATTCGAGCCGAGGGATGAGCCGAATATCGCGGCTCCTCTCGCGATGGGATAAGACGGAACCGAACGCGCGACGGGCTTCGCCGGGGTCTCGGCCCTCCGTAATTGCTTCCGCGATGTGCGACTGCATCTCTTCTTCGATGTCCCGGCTCAACCGGTCCCCACGAAACACATTTACGATGCGCGACCATAGCGACATATCAGACCGTCCTTAACACCCGATTTACGGCGGAAGTGACTGCGTGCCAGCGAGATTGCTCATCGGCGAGCTGTTTCTTGCCTGCCGCGGTCAGTTCATAGATGCGCGCCCGACGACCCGTGTCTTTCGTGATCCATTCGGCATGAATCCAGCGATTTTCCTCCATCCGGTGCAGCGCTGGATAGAGGGAGCCTTCATCGGCACGAAGGACGTCCCCGGAAGACTCCTTGATCGCAGACATAATCCCGTAGCCGTGGAGGCGTGGCCGCCGCGACAGAATTTTGAGAACGAGCAAGTCGAGCGAGCCCTGGAGGGAGTCGGGTTTTGCCATAATATTTGATATTGAGACGTCTCAGTATCGGAAAGGTTACGGGAACTCTTTGCGCCTACTGAAGGGAGGCCGACCTGCCCGTCAATGAGCGCGTTGGCCGGCCCACCGACCTTCCGGTAATAGTGAGGGACAACCATCCGCAACGGCGGTGGTGGCGCGGGTTATTTGGTAGTTCTCGCCCTGACGATTCTTCAACTTCATGCTTCAGCTCATCACGATTCTAAACGCTGTCACCGCTTGCGCTCATTCTTGGGCAGCAGATGCCGCGGCATGAAGCGGGCGTTGGCTTTTTCAGTTAGAGACGGCGACAAGTCCCGATACGGCGGCAAGGGCGTTGTGTTCGCCCTCAGGAGGAAGAGAGAGGCGTGCCAATACGCGACAGTCATCACACCAACATTTAATCCTCTATCCAACTGCTCCCGAATGGCTTAGCTTCTCCGTCACCGCTGTTCTCGGCGGCTGCCCTGCTATCCTGTATCCGGGTAGCCGACCGTCGTGATCGGCACCCACCCCGAAATCCCGACGAGCCTTCTTGCGGTACCACGAATTTTACAAATTGAACCCAAGCAGTCTTTATTTACAACAACATGCGATTTCCCTCTGAACCCAACGACCCCAGGGGAACCCAAGCCAACCGCTGAATTTTTCTTGACCGTAAGTAAGTGCTGACTTACAATATGCCTGTGAATGATCCCCGCACCTCGACCCAACGTCTGCCCGCCAGCGACCGTCGCCGGCAGCTCGTCGAAACGGCGCTCGACTTCTTCTCCCGTAAAGGGTTCGGCGGCACCACCACCAAGGAAATCGCCGCCGCGGCCGGCGTTACCGAAGCCATCATCTTCCGCCACTTCCCCACCAAGCAGGACCTGTACAACGCTGTGCTCGACCACCACGAGAATTCCGCTCAACTCGCCCAGTGCGTCGCACAGTGGAAGATCTATATGGATCGCAACGACGACGAAGCGCTGGTCCGTGACATCATCGACAAAATCATCGAATCCTATCGCTGCGACTTGCGTGGACACCGCGTGCTCCTGTTCGCCGCCCTGGAGGGCCACGAGACAGGGCTCGAACACGCCCGCGCGCTCAAACTCCAGATCTTTGAGCTCTTGTGCGAGTACCTCAAGCGTAGACAGCGTGAGGGCGCAATCCGCGCGGGCAACCCCGGCGCTATTATCGGCGCCATCGCCGGCATGGCGACCCACTACGCCACCATGACGCAGATGTTCGGCTTCTCCGTAAACTCCACCGATCGCGAGATGGCCGACAGCTTCGTCGCCATCGTCATGCGCGGAATCCAGGAAAATCAGCAAGCTCGGAAGGCAACTTAAATGTACCGACCCGTCATCATCACACTACTTCTCACTTCTTTATTCCTGGCCGGCTGCTCCTCCGGCCACGAGGCCGCGGCTGCCGCTCCCCCGGGGCCCAAGAAAGTATCGGTGTCCACTGCGCAGGCAGTCACGCGCACCGTCCCGGCCGCCTTCCAGGAGACCGGCACTTTCATCGCCGACGAGACCAGCGACATCGCGCCACTGGTTGCCGGACGCGTGATCGCCACGCCGGTCAACCTCGGCGATTTCGTCAAACAGGGACAGGTGGTCTGCGAACTGGATCACCGCGACGCTCAGCTCCGGCTCGATCAGGCCCGCGCCGCGTTGGATCAGGCCACCGCCGCCGTGCGCCAGTCGCAATCGCGCATCGGTTTCAGCGGGCAGGGAAAATTCGATCCCGCGATGATGCCGGAGGCGGTCGCCGCACGCGCTGCACTGGAATCCGCGCAGGCCATGGCCCGCCAGTCCGCCGCCGACGCCAAGCGCTACGAGAACCTGGTGGCTTCAGGCGACGTCTCGCGCTCTGCCTTCGAGAAGGCGCGCACCCAGCAGGAGACCGCCGACGCGCAGGTCAATGCGGCCCGCCAGCAATATGAGGCCACGCTCAATGGCGCCCGCCAGAGTTGGGGCGCCGTGGAGAATTCCCAGGCCTCGCTCGAAGGCATGCGCGCGCAGCTCGCGCAGGCCGAGAAGGCCCTCGCCGATACCACCATCCGCGCGCCCTTCGATGGCTTTATCACGGCGCGCCCGGTGGCCGCCGGCGAGTATGTGGCCCTCTCCAACAAGATCGCCACCATCGTGCGCATCGGTTCCATGAAACTGCAGTTGCAGACGCCGGAGCAGCAGGCCGCGCGCGGCAAACTCGGCATGACGGTGTTGGCCCGCGTTGCCGCCTACCCGGATCGCGATTTCACCGGCAAGATCACCGCCGTCAATCCCTCGGTGGACCCCAACTCGCGCGTCTTCATCCTGGAAGCCAAATTCGACAATCCCAAGGGCGAACTGCGCCCCGGCATGTTTGCCACCGCGCACGTCCTGCTGCCCGGCGGCGAAAGCGCCGTGTTCGTGCCGCGCAACGCCGTAGTCCGCGACAAGACCACCGATTCCTACCAGGTCTTCACCATCGAAAACAATACCGCTCATCTCCGCGTGGTCGTGCCCGGCGAAGTGGAAGGCGACCAGATCCGCATCGTCAACGGGCTCACCGGCAGTGAGACCGTCGCCGCCAGCGGGCAGACCGAGCTCTTCGAGGGCGCTCAGGTTCAGGCGAGGTAACCCATGCATACACTCGCCCAACTGTGCGTCCGCCGGCCTGTCTTTGCGACCATGCTGATTTTGTCGCTCGTGGTGGTCGGCGTTTTTTCCTATTTTTCGCTTGGCGTCGATCTGTTTCCCAAGGTGGATATCCCCACCGTCGTGGTGATCATCGCCAACCCCGGCGCTTCGCCCGAAGAGATCGAAACCGAAATTTCCAAAAAGGTGGAGGATGCGGTCAATACCATCAGCCAGGTGGACGAGGTGCGCTCCACCTCGTCCGAAGGACAGTCCCTCGTCACCATTCAGTTCGAGTTGTCCAAGAACGGAGACGTGGCGGCGCAGGAAGTGCAGAACAAGGTCAACCTGATCGTGCCGAATTTGCCGCAGACTGCCAAGCAGCCGGTGGTGCAGAAGTTCGATCCCGACGCGGCGCCCATTCTACAGATCGCCGTCTCCGCGCCGCGCTCCCTGCGCGACGTCACCCTGATCGCCGATAAGCAGATTAAACAGAAGTTGGAGAACGCTCAGGGCGTCGGCCAGATCACCATCGTGGGCGGCGCGCGGCGCGAGATCCATGTGGATGTAGACCCCGATCGCCTGCGATCCTACAGCCTGACCATCAACGACGTGTTCAACGCGCTGCGCGCGCAGAACCTGGAACTGCCGGGCGGCAACCTGAATGCCGGGGCCCGCGAGCTCACCGTGCGCACCACCGGGCGCATTCTCGATTCCGCGCAGTTCAACCAGATCACCGTGGCTACGCGCAACGGCTACGTGGTCAAGGTGTCGGACATCGGCAAGGCGGAGGACAGCTACGAGGAACCGCGTTCCGCGGCGCGCCTCGACGGCGTCCCCTCCGTGACCCTGATCGTGGCCAAGCAAAGCGGCGTGAATACGGTCGCCACCGCCGACGAAGTCAAACAGCGGCTCCAGGAAATTTCCGCCACGCTGCCGCCCGATATCAAGGCGCAGGTGATCAGCGATCAATCGGTCTTCATCAAAGCCGCTGTGGATAACATCAAGCGCCACCTGATTGAAGGCAGCTTCTTTGCATCCATCATCATTTTCATGTTCCTGGCTAACATCCGCACCACGCTGATCGCGGCCATCGCCATTCCCACTTCCATCATCTCCACCTTCGCCCTGATGGCCGCCATGGGGTTCACGCTCAACCAGATCACCATGCTGGCGTTGACCCTGATGGTCGGCATCGTGATTGACGACGCCATTATCGTGCTCGAAAACGTCTACCGGTTCATCGAGGAAAAGAACATGCCGCCGTTCCAGGCGGCCATCCAGGGCACCAAGGAAATCGGTCTCGCCGTCATGGCTACCACCCTGAGCCTGCTCGCGGTGTTCCTGCCGGTGGGCTTCATGGGCGGTATCGTGGGCCGCTTCATGAGCTCTTTCGGGTTCACCTCCGCCTTTGCCATCGCGGTTTCACTGCTGGTCTCCTTCACCCTCACGCCGATGCTGTGTTCCCGCTTCATCAAGCCGCCGCAGCACACCGGGGGCGAGCACTCTTCCAAGGAATCGTTCTTTTTTAAGTTCCTCGATACCTGGTACACGCGTTTGCTCACCTGGAGCATGGCGCACCGCGGCGTGGTAGTCGCGGCCAGCGTGGGCGTGATCCTGTCGATCGTTCCGCTGTTCATGTTCGTCGGCAAGAACTTCCTGCCGCAGGACGACCAGTCGCAGTACAACGTCCTCATCCGCACTCCCGAAGGCACTTCCCTCGCCGCCACCACGAATCTGGCCGAGCGCATCGCGCAGGAAGTTCGCGCGCTCCCCGGCGTGGCGCACACCCTGATGACCGCCGGCGGCAGCGCCGATAAAAGCGTCAACGGCGCCAGCATCTACGTCAAGCTGACCGATGTCGATCAGCGCCAGGTAAGCCAGCAGCAGCTCATGCAGCGCACCCGCGACCTCATGAAGAAGTACCCGCCGGAGATTCACACCGGCGTCGAACTGGTAAGCACGGTGGGCGGCAACCAGAGCAACGCCGAGATTCAGTTCTTCATCCAGGGGCCCGATCTGCAGAAGCTCAGCACGTATTCCGAGGCGCTGCTAGCCAAGATGAAAGCTAACCCCGCCCTGGTGGATACCGATTCCACGCTGCGTACCGGCAAGCCCGAAGTGCGCCTGGAGATCGACCGTCCGCGCGCCGCCGACCTCGGCGTCAGCGTGATGGATATCGAGCAGGCACTCAACACCCTGGTCGCCGGCCAGCAGGCCTCCAGCTTCAATGCGGGCGACGACCAGTACGATGTGGTCGTCCGCGCCCAGGAGCAGTTCCGCGGCGGCCCCGAGGGCCTCGCCAAGATGACCGTGCCTTCCCAGAAGCTCCGTTCCGTGGGTCTCGACGAAGTGGTGCGGATCGTTCCCGGCACCGGGCCTTCGTCCGTCAACCGTATCGGCCGCCAGCGGCAGGTAACGTTGTCCGCCAACCTGGTACCCGGCGGATCGCAGGCGGCCATCATCCAGCAACTGAACCAGGATACACAGCAACTGGGCATGGAGCCGGGCTACCGCGGCGGCCTCACCGGCGCCTCCAAGGAATTGGGCCGTACCGGCTACTACTTCGTGCTCGCCTTTTCCTTGACCTTCATCTTTATGTACATCGTGCTGGCCGCGCAGTTCGAAAGCTTCATCCACCCCATTACGATTCTCATCACGCTGCCCCTGGCCGTGCCGTTCGGGATTCTGGCGCTATTGATCGCCGGCCAGACGGTGAATATTTTCTCCGGCCTGGGTCTGCTGCTGTTATTCGGCATCGTCAAGAAGAACGCCATTCTGCAGATCGACCATACCAACGGACTGCGCGAAGCCGGCATGAAGCGTTACGACGCCATCATCCTGGCCAATCGCGACCGCCTGCGGCCCATTCTCATGACCACCATCGCGCTCGTCGCGGGTATGGCGCCGCTGGTGATTTCGCGCGGCACCGGTGCTGCCACCAACCGCTCCATCGGCGTACTCGTGGTGGGCGGCCAATCCCTCTGCCTGCTGCTCACCTTGCTGGCCGTCCCGGTGTTTTACTCCCTGTTCGAAGATCTGGGCGATTCCTTCTCCACGGGACGCGTAGCGCGCTTCTTTAGCTGGTTCGGACGGTGCTTCAGAAAGGTCGCGGCGGTCTCCACTGCCCTCGTGGGTTCTCTGTTCGGGCAGGCTTCGTTGCCGGTAGGACAGACCTCGGGCCTGTCTCCGTGGTAAACCTGCAGCCGCTCAAGCAGGTCGAGGTCAAGCCGCGCGTCGGTATCATCACCCAGGCCCCGCTGCGTCTGCCCGAAGTCATCGAACGCGTGCTGGCGAACGATCCGGATCTGGCGATCTCGCGCATTCAACTGGAGCAGGCTGGCTACCAGATCCGCGGCGCGCAAGGCTATTACGATCCGGTGCTCGGCATGCGCGCGTACCGCACACACTCGGTCTTGCCCGTGGCATCGCTGCTCGGCGGCACGGCCAGCGGCAAACTTGGCACTACCGATCTGAACGTTAGTCCCCAAATTAGCGGCATTACTACGTCCGGCGCGACCTATGCGCTGAGTCTCGGCACCGATCGCCAAACCACCGACAGCTCCTTCAATACGCTCAACCCGCAGTATCCCTCGTCGCTCTCTCTCAACATCACCCAACCATTATGGCGCGGTCTGCGCTACGACGAAAATCGCAATCGCCTGCAGGTGGCGCGCAAAAACAAGCAACTCAGCACGCAGGCTCTGCGCCAGCGGGTCATCGAAGTAGTCACGCAAGCCGTGCAGGCATACTGGGAACTCGATTACGCCTGGAATAACGTCAACGTGCAGGCCGAGGGGGTAAAACTCGCCGAGCGCCAGTACGCCAGCAATCGGCGGCAAGCCGAACAGGGAATCCTGGCGCCCATCGACGTAGTGGCGGCGCAGACCCAGGCTGCCAATTTTCAGCAGAGCCTGTTTGCCGCGCAACAGACCTTGACCGCCGCCGAGAACAATTTGAAATCGCTGATGCTGCCAGATCGCCACGACCTCATGTGGGGAGCGGCGCTGATTCCGGAGACGCCGCTCGATATGAACGTTGCCATCCCGCCGCTGGAAGACGCTGTGAAGCAGGCGCTGGCGGAACGCCCCGAGGTCGCGGAGACGTCGCTGGCCCTGGACATCAATAAGCTGAATACCCGCCTTGCCCAAGACGCCGCGAAGCCGCGCATCGATGCCTTTGCCAACCTGACGTCGGCCGGCCTGGCGGGTACCGCCGTGCCGGTCAGCCCTCTCCTGTCTGCCCTCTTCCCGGGCGCGGTAGGTTCCCTGCCGCCCATCTTCGACGGCGCCTACGGGCAGTCCCTGAGCAACATCCTCCACGGAAACTTTCCTTCGGTTCAGGTCGGCGTGCAGATGTCGCTGCCCATCCGCAACCGGACGGCGCAAGCCGAGGCCGCCGTCGCAGCTACCGAGGGACGCCGCCTGCATCTGGTGGAGAACCAGATCGGCATGGCCGTGGAAGCCGACGTGCGCAACGCGCTGCAGGGCGTCAGTTCGAGCCGCGCGCGACTAGACGCCGCGGCCCTGGCGCGCCAGTCCGCTGACGAGCAGTACGCCAGCGAGCAGCGCCAGTTTCAAGCCGGCACATCGAGCGTCTTCCTGGTGCTGCAGCGCCAGACCGACTTGATCTCCGCGCGCAATCGTGAAGTTCGCGCACATGCCGATTTCGCCGAAGCCCTGGCCAACCTCGATCGTGCGACCGCGCACACCCTGGAGGCGCGCGGCCTCGAACTGCAGTAGCCTACTGGCACAATAGAGCCATGGCGTTCGTCGATCTGCTGCTGGGCCGGCCGTTAGCAACGGAGGAGGAGAAGGCGGAACGGATCGGCCCCGCCAAAGGCGTGCCCATCTTCGGCCTGGATGCGCTCAGCTCCGCTGCCTACGGGCCGGAAGCTGCGCTGACACTCCTAATTCCGCTGGGAATGGCCGGCGTGGCGTACATCGTTCCCATCAGCGTTAGTATCGTCTGCCTGTTGGCCATCGTGTACTTCTCCTACCGCCAGACCATCATGGCGTATCCGCAGGGCGGCGGGTCGTATACCGTCGCCAGTGAAAATCTTGGCGTATGGCCCGGCTTGCTTGCCGCCGCCTCGCTGATGGTGGATTACGTCCTGACCGCGGCCGTGGGCATCTCGGCGGGCGTCGGCGCGCTGATCTCTGCCATGCCCTCGCTGCAGAAACATACGCTGGCCCTGTGCCTGGCGATTCTGATTGTGGTGACACTGGTGAATCTTCGCGGCGTCAGCGAGGCCGGCGGCATCTTCCTTGTGCCAACGTATCTGTTCATCTTCTGCCTGCTGGCTATGATCGCGCTGGGCGTCGTCAAAACGCTGATCGCCGGCGGCCATCCCGTCCCGGTGGTCGCGCCGCCGCGCCTGATGGGGGCTGTCGAAGCCGTCAGCGCCTGGCTGTTGCTCCGCGCGTTCGCCAGCGGCTGTACGGCCATGACCGGTGTGGAGGCCGTGAGCAACGGCGTAATGGCTTTCAAGGAACCGGCGTCCGTTACCGCACGACGCACTCTTACCGTGGTAATCGGAATCCTGACGGTGATGTTGCTCGGCATCGCATTTCTTTGCCGGGCGTACGGCGTGGCCGCTACGCCTCCCGGCGAGACGGGCTATGAAAGTGTGCTCTCGCAGTTGCTCGCGGCCATCACCGGCAAGGGCATCTTCTACGCCGTGAGCATCGGATCGATCCTGGTGGTTTTGGCTCTCTCGGCGAACACGGCCTTCGCCGATTTTCCCCGGCTCGCGCGGGCCATCGCGGAGAACGGCTTCCTGCCGCATGGCTTCACCATCCGCGGGCGCCGGCTGGTTTATACCCAAGGAATTTACGCGCTGGCCTTTTTGGCAGGCACGCTGCTCATAGTATTCGAGGGGGTTACCGATCGCCTGATCGCTCTCTATGCCGTGGGCGCATTCATGGCCTTCACCCTCTCCCAGGCCGGCATGGTGATGCATTGGAAGCGCGTGCGCGGGCCCGGCTCGTCCAAGAGCATGTTCGTAAATGGATTGGGAGCGGTCGCCACCGGACTCACGGTGATCGTCGTCCTGATCGCCAAGTTCACCGAAGGTGCCTGGATTACGCTGCTATTGATTCCCGGGCTCATTCTGATGATGCGGGTGGTCAAGCGCCATTACAATCACGTGGCCCGTGAGATCGAATACCGCGCGCCGTTGAGCGTCCGGCACCTGACCCCGCCGTTGGTTCTGGTCACCATCGACCGTTGGACCCGCATCACTCAGAAAGCCCTGCGCTTCGCGTTGGCGATTTCGCCGGACGTCGTGGCATTGCACGTGGAGTACGACCAGCAGTCCGATACCCTTGCGAGCCAGTGGAGTGCCCTGGTGGAAGAGCCGGCGCGCCTGGCTGGATTGACGGCGCCACGGCTGGTGGTTCTCCGATCTCCCTATCGGTTCGTGCTCCGGCCGATTCTGGATTACGCGCTCGAGCTTGAAGTAAGCAATCCCAAGCGGCAGATCGCCGTACTGATTCCAGAGTTGGTGGAGCGCCGCTGGCATTTGAATCTGCTGCACAACCATCGCTCCACCGCGCTCAAGGCGATGCTCCTGTTCCAGGGCGACAAGCGGGTCACGGTGATCAACATCCCGTGGTATCTGACCGATGAAAGCGACGGCCCGTAGCGCCGCGCTTACCGCACCGGCAGCACTTTCATCGCCGGCATGGCGCATTCGCCGGCGCTCTGCGTGCACGCTTGCGGCGAGACGTTTTTGCCGAAGCAGATGCGCGCTTCCTGCAAGTCGCCTGCGGTGCAAGAGGTGCGGAAGGCTGTCTTGGGGAAGTTCGGATTGGCCGATGCGAAGGCTTGTTCAATTGCCGATGGGCTCAGACTCAGGGTCTGGGAGGGCGCTTTGAACTCATCGGGAATCGTCACTGAATCGCGCGCCTTGCGCACGGCGGCGAAGTAGTCCGCCGCGCTCAGGCCGCTGCACGTGCCGTGGGTCTTCCACTCGTGCTGAATGAGGCTCGCCGTTGGGATGTAGCTCAACATGGTCTGAATGATGCTGTTTGCCACTGGACTGGCCGGACCGCAGTTCTCGGGCCCGCGCGTGGTGTCGCCCTGCGGCCAGAATCCGTGGACCACGAAACCGATCTTTTTCCCCGTGCCGCACTCGGCCGGATTCTTGGCCGCGCCCGCTTGCGCGCAGAAGTCCGGCGCCCAGGAGAGCGCCAAGAGGTAGTAGGTAAATGCGGCCGGCGGCGACGCCTTCTTTTTCTTCTTGGCCGCCGTCAGGGGCATGGTGGCTGCCACAGCGGCGATTACGACGATCGGCACTGTGAGCTTTCGCATGGGGGAATCTTATCATTGCTGTGTCAAAGCTGCCCGCGGCGTCTCAGGGCGGACACGGGGGTAAGACCGCTCCCTGACGGTCGCGGCTCGGATTGGTGATTTGGTGCGCGGCGTGCCAGGACGTGCTGAGATGATGCGTGCCGCCTTGTTGATCTTCGCCTCGATCCCGCTCTTCGGTCAGACCGCCGCTGGTGTGCTGGAGCGTCTCAATGGTGTCGCCTGGGAGGCGCCGCCGGCCGCTGCGTGCACTCGTCGCATCCCGGTCCAGATGGATATTTACGCCACGGTGCAGTGGACCCATCACTGCAGCGACACGAGCGACGGGGTGATTCGCGAATCTTTCTTTTATGTTTTCGGCGAACCGGCGCGGGTCGCCCTGTTGCGCGTGGACGTGCGTCCCGTTGACGAATCGCCGCAGACCACTGCGCGCCTGCTGCCCGCGCTGCAACGGACGCTGGCCGCACGCTTCGGCGCTCCCACGCACGAGCCGGAAATGATGGAAATCGGCTTTCGTCACCTGCGCTTCGGAGAATCCGTGGCGGGCGACCATTGGAAGGGCGGCGGCCTGCACTATTTTCTGCACGCCAACCTGAGCGCTTCGAACCCGATGGGCGTCCGCCGCGGCGTCCAACTTACCGTCATCAAGGACCGCCTGTTCGATGAGCGTATGCAGGATGCCCTGATCCTGCGTGTGGATGGCATCTTCGGCGAGGCACATGAAGATGACGACCCGGTACGCACGCGCCTCAGGGCGCGTGTCGGCGCACCCTACGCGCGCGCCATGCGGGCTACCTTAAGTCCGGCCGCCGTGCGCGACACCATACAGGACCTGGCTGCCATCCTGCGCGATGCCGATGCCTCGGGCGCGCCCCGCCGCGCGCTGTGTCTGCTGGCTGCCGACGACGTGACTAACAAACTCAGCCAGTGGCTGACCGAGAACGCCGCCGCCGACGATGTCCGCCGCCTTTTGGCGCGTTACGGCGCAAAGCTCGGCGGCATGACGCACTACGGCGGACTGGAGTACCGCCACGAGTTGCTGGAGCGTGTCTGGCGCGAATCACCGGACACGGAGGCCGGCGAGTTGGCGTTCCTCGAATTGCAGAGCGGCGGTTGGAACAACGGCCCAGGCGAAGGCTGCCCGCCGAATCCCGACCTGTTCCGCGAGGTGATCGTGAAGGCGGAAGCCTTCCTCACCGCCCACCAGCGGACCGACTTCCGCAAGCACGTGCTGTACGCGCTGGCGCAGGCCAACGAGAGCTGGTGGTCCATCGCCCACGCACCGACGGACGATGAATGGGTGAACGCTCCGCCTTACCCGCGGCGCGCCGCCAACGCGCGGCAGGCCGGGCACGCGCGGGATGAGGCCATACGTTATTACCGCGAAGTCGTGCGCCTGGCGCCCGGCAGCCCCGAGGCTGCCTCCGCATTGCGCCGCCTGCCGCGCCTGGAGTTGGGGCTGGATACCGGCCAGCGCCGCTTCTTTTGCTCCTATTGCTGAGGGGTAACCTCCGAAATGGCGGCGTGGCTTTCTGCGAAGCAACCTGAGGCCGTTATTCATGCCACGGATTATTGCGACTGCAGCACTTCGCGTACTTTGGCCGTCAACGTCGTGCGGGTGAAAGGCTTTTGCAGGAAGGGAGCGCCACGATCGAATCCGGGGAGGCGCAGGACCGGGTGCTCGGTATAGCCGGACATGAAGAGCACCCGCAGATTGGGCCGCGAGGCGACAGCCTTTTCGGCGACCGCCGCGCCATCGATTTCGGGCAGCACGATGTCGGTGAGCAGCAGGTCCAACGGCGTGGAAGGGTCGTCGCAGATGCGGAGCGCCTCCTGCGCCGTCTCCGGTGCGATCACGCGATAGCCGCTACGCTTCAGGATGGCAACTACCAGGCGGCGCACATTCGCGTCGTCCTCGACCACCAGGACGGATTCGCCGGTCTGCCGCGCCGGCATTGAGGCGGCCGGTCCCTTGGCGGCCGGCGATGCAACACCTTTGGCGCGCGGCAGGTAGATCGAAAACGCGGTGCCTTTTTCGGGCTCGCTCGATACCCGGATGTGCCCGCCGCTCTGCGTCACGATGCCGTAGACGGTGGAGAGTCCCAGGCCGGTGCCGCGGCCCACTTCCTTGGTAGTGAAGAAGGGCTCAAAGATATGGCGCTGTGTCTCCTCGTCCATGCCATGGCCGGTATCGATTACCGAGAGGCGGACGTATTCTCCGCCGGCCAGCTCCTGGGTGAGCAGAGCATCGCACGCGCCGGCAGCGATGTTGGCGGTTTCGATGGTCAAGGTTCCGCCGCCCTCCATTGCGTCGCGAGCATTTACCGAGAGGTTGAGAATAATCTGATCCATCTGCCCGGGATCGGCAAACACGTCCCACAATTCGGAAGCAAGCGCCGTGTGGATCTGAATGTTCTCTCCGAGCAGGCGGGAGAGCAGGCGCTGCGTGCTGGTGACATTCGCGTTCAGGTTGAGGCGGATGGGCTGCAAAATCTGGCGGCGGCTGAAGGCCAGCAACTGGCGGGTGAGGGAAGCCGCGCGCCCCGCGGCCACCAGGATCTCTTCCACCGAATCGCGGTGCACGTCCTCGGGCGATTGGTCGGAGCGGATCATTTCGGCGTACCCTTCGATCACCGTAAGCAGGTTGTTGAAGTCATGCGCGATGCCGCCGGCCAGCAGCCCCACGGCCTCCAGTTTTTGCGATTGCCGGAGCTCTTCCTCCAGGCGTTTGCGTTCGGTGATGTCGAAAACCATGACCAGGCGTGCGTCGGCATCGCCGAACCGGATAGGGTGCGTGGCAATTTCGACGAAGAGCGTGGTGCCATCTTTCTTGCGGTGTCGCCAGGGGCCGTCGGTATGGGGGGCGCCGGTGGAAGTCCGGGTGTGTTCGAGGAATGCGGGAAGATCCTGCGGCGGCCGGATGTCCCGCAAGGTCATGCCCAGAAATTCCTCGTGCGTGTAGCCATAGCAGGCGATGGCGGCCTGGTTGACCGCCAGAAAGGCCAGTGTCATGCTGTCGAAGACCCACATGGACTGCGGGTTGGATTCGAACAGCAGGCGGTAGCGGCTTTCCGATTCTTCCAACTGATGCTGAGCGCGCCGCCGCAGCGTGGCGTCGCGGAAGACCAGCACGGCGCCGCTGATGTTCCCCTGCTCGTCGTGGATGGGCGCGGCGCTGTTGTCGACCGGAATCCGGGCGCCGTCCCTGGCGGTCAGAGTGGTGTGATTGGCTAGTCCGACGAGCGCGCCGTCGCGCAGCACCTTGACGGCGAGGTCCGGCGCGGGCTGGTGCGAGAGTTCGTCTTCGGCGCGGAAAACCTCCGGCAGCGGGCGTCCTTGGGCGGCAGCCTCCGTCCAACCAGTGAGCGTCTCCGCGATGGGGTTCATGAATTGAATGTGGCCCCCTGCGTCGGTGGTAATCACGGCATCGCCAATGCTGCGCAGCGTAGTGGACAGCGCGGCCCTTCCGCGCGCCTCGCGTTCGCGCGTACATTCCAGATCGGCGATCAGGCGGCTCTGGGAATCTACAAGTCGATTGATGCGCCGCGTGGCAAACCAGAGCAGGCCGAATAGGAACAGCGAGCCAAGCTGTACCAGAATGCGCATCTGGTAATCATGGCGCTGCGCACCGGCGGCCTGTTCGCGATATCGATCGTTCTCTCCGGCCATGACTTGCGCCGCCAGCGTGCGGACCTGGCTCATAGTCTCTCTGCTGCGGCCAGAGTGGACCATTGCGAGGGCCGCCGAGATATCGCCCTGCCGGCGGATCCGGACCGCCTGCGCCAGTTCGTCGAGTTTGACGGCGACCAGGCTGGAGAGGCGCCGGCGATCTTCGGACCCGGCAGCAAGCGGGTTGCGGAGCGCGGCCTGAATCAGCCCGATCTTCGGGAGCGCTGTATTGTAATCGACCAGGTAACCGGGGTCGCCCGTCAGCAGGTATCCTCGCTGGCCTGTCTCCGCGTCCGCGAGCCGTGAAAGTAATTCGTGTGTCTGTTCGACCGCTATGCGAGACCGCTCGGCGCCGGCGGCCGCGTTTCGAAAGGCAAGGCTGTCCACGTAGGAAAACGACGCGATCCCGATCACGATTGTCATGGCAATTGACAGCCACAGATTGTGCGATATTCGGAGCACCGGCGGACTGCGGGCGTTGTTTTGCCCAGACAGATGGTAACAGCCGGACCTTATCTGCTCAAGGGTTTGATACGCTGATGTTTCCGATGGTGCTTGCAATCGACATTGGCGGTACCAAATTCAGCATGGCGGTCTTCGACGGCGACGCAATGGTGTGCCGGGAATCGCGCGCCACCGATGCCGCCGGCGGACGACCGTGGATGGTTTCGCAAATCGCGGAGGTGGCGGGCGAATGGCGGCGGGAGTTCGCCCTGGAGCGGTGCGGCATCGGGTTCGGCGGGCCGGTCAATTTCGCGGAGCAGCGCGTCGTATTGTCTACTCACGTCGGCGGGTGGCGCGATTTCGATTTGTGCGCCTTCGTGCGCGAAGTTGCCGGGGTGCCCGCCATCATGGATAACGATGCCAACGTGGGCGCTATGGGCGAGGCCGCATTCGGCGCCGGGCAGGGCTGCTCGCCGCTGTTCTATATGACCCTCTCCACCGGAATCGGAGGCGGCATTTGGGAAGATGGGCGTGTCTGGCGCGGCGCGGATTCCTACGGGGGAGAGATCGGCCACCTCACCATCCGTCCGGATGGGCCGGAGTGCCTCTGCGGGGCTCGCGGATGTCTGGAACGTCTCTGCTGCGGACTCTGGCTAGAGCGCGATAACGGGAAGAGCGCGCGCGAGTTGATGCTGGACGCGGAGTTTGTGAAGCGCTATGTTGTGGACCTGGCGCAGGGGCTGAAGGCGGCCATCATGTTACTTAACCCGCGGCGGATTGTAATCGGCGGCGGTATCTCGAAGGCGGGCGACCGGCTGTTCGGGCCGCTGCGGGAGGAGTTGCGGCGGCAGATTACCAGTTGGTCCGCGGCGCGGATCGATGTGGTGCCGGCGGCGCTGGGCGATGACAGCGTGCTGTACGGCGCGCTCATGCTGGCACGAATGCGTGAGTGCGTCGGCGGTTTTTCACACGGTCAACCGCACTTCTTTAGCCAAGCATGACAGACCACAGCCAGGCATGACAGGGTCGAAAAACCAGCATGACGCGACAGTTTCCGCACGAAGCAAGCCGACGGGGGCGTCGGCTGCGGACCAGGGGGTCCGCCCCACCATTGCACGTCCCACGTGCAGTTTTTCATGAAGTTTCGCGGGCGGAACGCCCATCCCAACAGACCACGAAAAGCGATGGTCTGTCCCACAGAACTTACTAAGTGCTCATTTTCACTGTTCCATGGATAACGTGAACTGCCTGGCGCCTGGAGCGGCGTCCTGTACCTCGCGCACACGCGGTCTATCCTCGCCAAACAATGCCCAAAGCCACAATTCGGCGGTTTCGGGATTCCATGGCAAAATGCCGCCGTCCCTGGCGAAGCACAAAGAGCTGTACCAGCAGTTCTCCTGGTCCAGGTGCATGAAGATCACGGAGACGCTGCTGGGCAGGTGAAATGCGGAGACCGTTCGCAGGTAATATTGATTGACGTAACCCCTACTGCCCCCGGTGGCAGTCTCCTGGCGCCAGACGCCGCGACTTGCATTGGCGCGTAGCAACTTGGCTACGTTGGCAATGGACCAGTCTGTGTCGAAAGTACGCCCCTCAGTATGCGGCGCGGCGGTGGGCGGCTTGTTCATGCTTCGATGATCTCACCAACGCCGATGGGACAAAAAGCCTCCGACGTAATGGTGGAAAATGACCGCCAGAGTCCCGTGTATTTTACATAGCGGCATAAACGTACTATAACTATATTAACCTTGGGTATTAGTACCGAATATACTGATTTATGTGCGAGTTAGGACATGCGGGTGGATACTGCTATTGAGTGATTAACGGCGTGCATGTATCCTTATCGATGAGTAAAGAGGGCCATGCATTTTTAGGTTTCTCACATCATGCCGGCAAAACAACTTTTCCAGGACAAAGAACGCAAATTCCAGCTTCTGTTTGAGGATCATCCCCAACCGATGTTGGTGATCGACCCCGCGGAGCGTATCATCCTGGAGGCGAATGCGGCGGCGGCGGCGCTCTACGGCTATACTCGTGAACAATTTCGCGGCATGAGCCTGAATGCGGTGCTGGTGAGTGAGGAGAGTAGCCAAACGTCGGATAGCTCGGTGCGGCACCGCACCAGCAGCGGCCGCGGCATCGAAGTGGAAGTATCGCAGCATCAAATCGATTTCGGCGGGCGCGCGGCGGAACTCGCAATCGTGACCGACGTCAGCGGACGCCGCCAGCTTGAGGAGCAGTTACGACAAGCGCAGAAAATGGAATCAGTGGGTATGCTCGCCGGCGGAGTGGCCCACGATTTTAATAACCTGTTGACTATCATCTCGGGCTACAGCCAGCTGATCATGAACGCCCTGCAACCTGGCGATCCAAATCACTACGCAGCGGAGCAGATTCTAAAGGCCGGGGAGCGTGCCGCCACGCTTACCCAGCAACTGCTGGCCTTCAGCCGGAGGCAGGTGTTGCAGCCCAGGGTGTTGGACCTGAATAAGCTGGTCACCGCCCTGAGCACGATGCTGCGGCGCCTGATCGGCGAAGATATCGATTTGCAGCTCGTGCTGCGGCCGGATCTCGGCATGGTGAGCGCGGATCCGGGCCAGATCGAACAGGTGTTGATGAACCTGGTGGTGAACGCGCGCGATGCCATGCCTAAGGGCGGCACCGTAACGATTGAGACCGCCAACGTGGAACTCGACGAAAGTTACTCCGGTCGACACCTAGCGGTGAAACCCGGACCGTACGCCCAGATCGCCGTGAGCGACAACGGCGGCGGTATGGATGAAGCTACCCAGGCGCGCCTGTTCGAGCCTTTTTTTACCACGAAGGGCGTTGGCCGTGGCACCGGCCTGGGGCTTTCCACCGTGTTCGGTATCGTGAAACAAAGCGGCGGGAATCTGGACGTCTACAGCGTGCCCAACCGCGGCACTTCCGTGAAAGTGTACCTGCCACGGATCGAACAGCCGGCGACGGTGGAAGCCGAATCTCGTCGAAAGCACGTGGCGTCCGGTTCCGAAACCGTATTGCTGGTGGAAGATGACGAGATGGTACGTCACCTGGTGAGCGAGACTCTGGTGCGCGCGGGTTACAAGGTGATGGACACATCCGATCCATTGGAAGCGCGGCGTTTGTCGGACAGCTATCAAGGGCCGATTCACCTGCTGATCGCGGATGTGGTGATGCCCAAGGTCAGCGGCCGTGAACTGGCCGAAGAACTTCGCGCGCGGCGTAACGGCATGAAGGTGCTATACATGTCGGGTTACACGGACCACGCCATCGTCAACACGGGCATTCTGCGCAAGGAAGTGGCGTTTCTGCAAAAGCCCTTCACGCCGGCCGCACTCACCGAAAAAGTGCGCGAGGTTCTGGAAAGCAGCGGACGCACTCGCCGGGTCGGAAAATAGGGGCCGCGGAACAACCACGCGCGGATTTGCGTACGAACCGTACATTGGCGGTCAAATGCCGCCGGTGAGGTTCCTATGCGCTGGTTTTGCCTTCTCCTTCTGCTGGTGTGCGTACCGGTTTGCCCGATTGAGGCCCAAACCGAATCCGATATCCTGCTCCGACAGAGCTTCGACACGGATACCGCGGGCTGGCTCGCGATAGGCCAGGGGGGCGGGGTGCGCGTCGAGAACGGCCGCCTGGCGTTTTCCTACGAGGTGAAGACGAAGCAGTTTGCGCTGGCGGTGCTGCCCGCGCCTTCCGGGCTGGTCCGGTTGCAGCGTCTGCGATTCCGCGTCAAGGCGGATCACGCCACGGCGCTCGCCGTCTTGCTGAGCGAGAAGAAGCCGGGAGGCGGCAATTACACGGCGACGTTCTGGGCGCCGGCCGATACGTGGCAGCAGGTGGAGCTCACGCCCGCGGATTTCAGCGTCTCCGACGGCCCGAACGATCCGGTGGATGCCGACGGCAGGCTCGATCTGGATGCTGTGGAAGGCATCGGGCTTACGGACGTGGCGCAGTTCTTCCTGTCGCAGGCGGACAATCCGGGCTTCCCCGCAATCGTCGATCGCGCCACAGGGAGCCACACCGTGCTGCTCGATGATTTCGAACTGCTCGGGGGCTCCGGACCTGCACGCGCGGGCGGCCTTGCGATTGATGGTTTCGATCGCGGTTTCCTGGAATGGATCACGATGGGTGGTGTGCAACTGAGGATGGCTCCCAAGGAGAATCCGCTGGGCATGCCGGCGATGGAAGCCGCCTACGTGCAGGCCGAAGGACACTACGGACTGCTGTTGCGGCGGCTCGCCAATCTGGACCTCTCCAAGGCGACGAGGCTTGCGTTTGATGTGGCTTCGGAGCGCGAAGCCACACTGGTGATCTCGCTGGAAACCAAAAAGGGACAGCGCTTCCATCTCACGATCTTTCCTCCGGGCAAGCGGGAGGTGTTCCACGTGAAGCTGCGGCTGGCCGATTTCGAAGGGTCCGGCCGGCTGGAGTCCGGGCAGTTGAAATCGATTGCGATCACGGATATATCGGCGGCGGGAGGCGGCGCGGCGGTGGCCAACACGATCTGGATCGGGAGGGTGGAAGGCCTGGCGAAGTGAGGGCAGGCGGAGTGCTGGATACCGGGTATCGTACGTCCGAGCTTCGCTCGGACTGGACAGGCCGGGAGGCCTGTCCTACTGCTGCTTGGCTTCCAGTTCGGCCCAACGGGTGTAGAGGGCGTGGACGGCGGCTTCGGCGGGCTGGAGTTTGGCGTAGCAGGCCTGTAGGCGCGGGCCGTCGGAGACCACTTCGGGGGAATGCATTTCGGCCCGGATGGCTTCGAGCTGCTGCTCGGCTTCCAGGATGCGGGCTTCCATTTGCTCCCACTCGCGGGCTTCGTGGTAGGAGAGCTTCTTCTTGGAGGGTGGCGATTTGGGCGCGGCGCTCTCCGCCTTGGCGGGCTTGGGCACGTCGGGCTGCCCCATTTTAGCCTGCTCCCATTGCCAGTAGTCGGCGAAAAGCTGGGCGGTGCCGCGGCCGTCGAGACCGAGCATCAGGGTGGAGACGCGATCCAGCAGGTAGCGGTCGTGGGTGACCAGCACGAGGGCTCCTGGGAAATCGGTGAGGCTGTCTTCGAGGACTTCGAGGGTGGGGATGTCGAGATCGTTGGTGGGCTCGTCGAGGAGGAGGACGTCGGCGGGCTGCAGCATGAGGCGGGCGATGAGGACGCGTGCCTGCTCGCCGCCGGAGAGGCTGGACATGGGGCGGTCCAATTGGCCGGAATCGAAGAGAAAGCGCTTGGCCCATCCGGCGACGTGGATGGGCCTGTCCTGGAAGATGACGGTATCGCCGTGCGCGCCGAGTCCCTGGCGGAGCGTCTGCTCGCGATCCAACTGTTCGCGCGCCTGGTCGAAGTAGACGATGCGGAGGGCGGCGGCGCGTTCGACGGTGCCTGAATCCGCGTCGATCTCGCTGGAGAGAATGCGCAGGAGCGTGGTCTTGCCGGTGCCGTTCAGGCCCAGCAATCCGAGGCGCGTGCCGGGCGAGAGGGTGAAGGTCAGGTCGCGAAAGAGGGTACGGCCGCCGAGGTCCTTGGAGATGTTTTCCACGGAGAGGAGGCGCTTGGTGCGGCGATCGGTGGCGGTGAAATCGATCTGGGTGACGCCTTTGGCGGTGCGCGTTTCGAGGTCGCTGAGCTCGCGCATGAGACGGCCGGCGTTATCGATGCGTGCTTTGGATTTTCCGGTGCGCGCCTTGGCCCCGCGGCGCAGCCACTCCACTTCGCGCTGCACGCGGTTGGCGAGGGCTTCCTGGCGGTTGGACTGGCCCAGGAGGAACTCCTCTTTCTTTTCGAGGAACTGGCTGTAGCGGCCCTCGACGCGGAATAGGCCGCCGGGGTAGGCGCGGTCGATTTCGGCCACGTCGTTGACCACGGTGTCGAGGAAGTAGCGATCGTGGCTGACTACGACGCTGGCGAAGGCGGCGGTGGAGAGGAGCTTTTCGAGCCACTGGATGCCTTCGAAATCCAGGTGGTTGGTGGGTTCGTCGAGGAAGAGCACGTCGGGAGACTGGGCGATCTCGCGGGCGATGGCGAGGCGGCGCTTCCAGCCGCCGGAGAGAGCATCGGTGCGCACAGTGGAATCGGTGAAGCCGGCGCGTCCGAGGGTCTGGCTGATGAGGGCGGCACGTTCCATTTCGTCCAGATGTTCACCGGCGATGGCAGCGGCGATGACTTCGTGGACGGTGTGGCTTTCGGGGAACTCGGCCTCCTGGGGCACGTAGCCAACGCGTGTGTTGCGGCGGAAGGAGACGGTGCCGCTATCGGGAACGATCTGGCCGGCGAGGACGCGAAGGAGCGTGGATTTGCCGGCGCCGTTGCGGCCGATCAAGCCGAGGCGCTCGCCTTCGGAAATGCCGAGCGCGATGTTCTCAAACAGCAGGCGGGAACCATAGGATTTGGTGAGGCCAGTGCAGCTTCCGAGCAATGCCATTATTCGTACCGGAGCGCCTCGACCGGGTCCAGCTGCGCGGCCTTCATGGCGGGCCACACGCCGAAGAAGACGCCGATGATCACGGACACGCTGAAGCCCGTGATGAGCGCCCACGACGGAACCTGGGAAGGCAGCGAGGGCACCAGCGCGCCCACCAGCATGGTGATGAGCACGGCGATGATGATTCCCAGCATGCCGCCGGCGCCGGTGAGCGTCATGGCTTCGACGAGGAACTGGCCGACGATGTCGCGGCGGCGGGCGCCGAGAGCTTTACGGACGCCGATCTCGCGGGTGCGCTCGGTGACGCTGACCAGCATGATGTTCATGACGCCGATGCCGCCCACGAGCAGGCCGAGGGCAGAGATGGCGATGGCCACGAGGCCGATCAGGCTGGTGATGCGGTCGAACTGCTGGATGATCTGGTCTGGCGTGGAGATGGAGAAATCGTCTTTGGCGTCGGTGGCGAGGCGGCGTATGCGGCGCATGATGCCTTCCACTTCGGCGAAAGCTTCCTCGCGCTTGCCGCTTTTGGCTTTGGCGGTGATCATGAAGCGGTCCACCTGGGGGTAGCGGCTCTCGGCGGTGCGGAGGGGAATGACGATGGCGTTGTCCTGGCCGTTCTCGCCGAAGAAGCCACCTTTGGCCTTGGCGTAGACGCCGATGATGGTGTACTCGGCGCCATCCATCATCATGGTGCCCCCGATGGCGTCGCCGCCGGGGAAGAGGGAATCCGAGACGTTGGCGCCGATGACGGCAACGTGGGCGGTACGCTGGTCCTCCTCGGCGGAGAAGTAGCGTCCTGCGGAAAAATCGCGCGGCGAGATCTCGCCCATGTTGGGGGATTGTCCGGCGACGTTGATGTTTTCGGATTCGAAGCCGTTGACGCGCGCCGTAATGGGATTGCCATCCACGACGGGCGGAATGTAGAGTTGCAGGCCAACATCGGCCACGGAGGCGGACCAGCGGCGGATGAGTTCGGCATACTCGGGCTTCATGGGGCGGCGCTTGCGTTCCTTGGGCGGTTCCTGGCTGGGGTCCCCGGAGGTTTTGTAGACGAAGATATTGTCGGGCCCGAGCTCCTGAAAGAAGGTGACGACGCCGGCGCGGAGGCCGGTGAGGAGGGATGCGACGGTGACGACCGTGGTGATGCCGATCACGATGCCGAGCACGGTGAGCAGGGAGCGGAAGCGGTGTTCGCCGACGGCCTGGATAGCGAGTTTTACGTTCTGGGTTGCGCTGATATTCACGAATTACTCCGCACGAAGGGCCACCACCGGATCGAGTTTGGCGGCGCGCGAGGCCGGGTACCACCCGGAGACCACGCCGGTGGCGCCGGAGACCACGAGGGAGAGCACCACGTAGCCCGCGGTGATGTGCAAGGAGAGATCGAAGACCTTGCCGAGCACGGCGGTGACGAGCGCGCCAGCGGCAACGCCCATGGCACCGCCCACGGTGGCGAGCACAACTGCTTCGATGAGGATTTGCGTCATGACATCGCCGTGGCGGGCGCCGACGGCTTTGCGGATGCCGATTTCGCGGGTGCGCTCGGTGACGCTGACCAGCATGATGTTCATGATCACGATGCCTCCCACCACCAGGGAGATGCAGGTGACCGGCACCACGATGGCGGCGATCATGCCGAGAATTTGGTCGATGAAGCCGCGGATGGCGTCGGGCGTGAGCGTGTCGAAATTGTCGGTCTCGCCGGGGCGCGCGTGAAAGCGCGTGCGAAGGACCACGCGGGTTTCATCCAGCGCACCTTCGAGGTCGAGTCCGCTGCCGGGCCGGGGACGGCCGAAGAGGGCGAAGCCGGTGCCGGGGCCGTACATGCGGTTGAAGGCAGTGGCAGGGATGTAGATGGAGTTATCCAGGTCGCGGCCGAAGGCGGAACCGAGACGCTCCTGCACGCCGATGACGGTGAACTCGATGCCTTCGATGCGGATGAGTTGATTCAGGGGCGAGGCGTCGCCGGGAAAGAGGGTGGTGCGCACGGTGTCGCCGATGACGGCCACGAAGGCCCGCGAACGATCTTCCTGGTCGGTGAAGAAGCGGCCATCGACTACGCCGATGTCGCGAATGTCGGCCATGGAGGCGGCGGCACCGAGAATGGAACTGTCCTCGCAGATGAGGTTTTCGCGCTTCACGTCGGAGATGTGCTGGCGGTAGGGGCTGAAGAGGACGCGATCGCCGACGAGGGATTCGGCGAAGCGCTGGTCGTCGGTGCGGATGGGCTTGTTGCGCTTGAGTTTTTCGAAGTACTCTTTACGGCTGAGGCGGCCCGTGGCGGCGATCTGCGCGACCATGAAGGATTCGGAGCCGAAGGCCTTGGCGGTGCTCTGCTCGGCATAGACGCTGAGGCCTTCGATGGCCGCGCCGACCATGATCACGCTGGCCACGCCGATGATCACGCCGAGCAGGGTGAGGAAACTGCGCAGCTTCTGCGCGCGGATGGAATCCATCGCGAGGCGGAATGCGTTGAGGAAGTTATTCCAGGAGCGGGTCAGCCCCGCGTTGGTTTGCGGCATGAGTGTTCTTAACTTCTGTTCTTAACTTCCAGGATAACGTAAGATGAAGGATCGGCACGATCTAATGCCCATACTTCGCCTCGCGTATTCTACGCAGTTTCTGATTGCTTTGATGGCCGTGTTTGTGCTCTGGAGCCAGGTAGGCGGCCAGAGCCACCTGGACCTGCTACCTTGGACGGTCAAGCTGGGGCTTGGTCTCGCGGCCGCGTACGGGGTGGTCCGGGCGACGGCGGCATCGGTTGCGGGTGAGCGCGCGTGGAACGGACACGTGGTGCGGTGGCTGGCGGTTACTCTGGCGGTGCTGGCGGCGTGCGGTTACGCCTCGTACTACGCCCACGTGAATCTGGAAGAAGAAGACGAAGGCGATCAGCAGCAGGAGACTGCGATCTCGCGCCTACTGCTTCCGGCACTGGGTGGTACAGAGCTGCCGGCTACAACTCGGCCAGGTTAGTGAGGGCGCGACGGCTGGCGCGTTCGGGCGCCGACTTCGGCGACGACAATCCGGTCGCCTTCGTGAAGAAAATCTTTGAAGATGTCCTTCAACTGGGCGGCGGTGTAGGTGCTGTGCAGCGCCCACTGATTGGCCAGTACGGGGCGGGCTTCGAAGGTGCGCAGGCGCGACCGCAGCGAGGCATAATCGGCGTCCTGCAGAAGGTCGCAAGATACCAGATAAAGTTTGAGTGACACAGCTTCATTAGAGGCGAACATAAGGCGAAAGTAAAGTGAGATATGGTACACTCCGGTCCATGCGGAGGTTAGCGTTAATCGCTGTAGTATGCGGGAGTCTTCCGGCTTTTGGCTGGGGACCTGAGGGCCATGATCTCGTGGCACGCCTGGCGCTGGCGCATTTGACGCCGGCGGCGGCGGCGCGGGTGGCGGAGATCCTGGGTCCGGGTGTCACCCTGGCGTCAATTTCCAGTTGGCCAGACCAGATCCGGCGTGAGCGGGCGAGCACGACGACGTGGCATTACATCGATATTCCGATCGATAAGCCGCACTTGGATATGGCGCGCGATTGCCCCAAGGGTGATTGCGTGCTCGCGAAGATCGAGGATTTTGAAAAGGTAATGGCGGACCCCGCGGCGACGGCGATACAGCGAAAGGAAGCGTTGATGTTCGTGGTGCACTTCGTGGGCGATATGCATCAGCCGCTGCACTGCTCCGACAACAAAGATAAGGGCGGCAACGACGTCAGGCTGGCGTTTTTCGGGCGGAATTCGAACCTGCACTCTGTGTGGGACAGCGGCTTGCTGGGACGCATGGGGGAGGAGGACGCGCTGTTTGCGCAGTTTTCCAAGGACCTGACGGAGAAGCGGGCGCGGAAGTGGGGCAAGGGGACGGTCTACACGTGGGCGGAGCAATCGCACAAGGCGGGGCAGAGGGTGGTGTACGGAAAGCTGCCGAAAGCTGCCGATGGCGGACAGGTGAAGGTGGATGCGGGGTACGAGCACTTGGCGGACCCGGTGATCAAGGAGCAGATCGAGAAGGCGGGCGCGCGGCTGGCGATGGTGTTGAATACGACGCTGCGGTAGGTCTTCGCAGTCGCATTCGTACCTCTTCAAGTAAACGATATATGGGTCGGGTTCAGGCTCGCACACAACTTCGCGGGCAGGCCGGGCCAGCCGTGCTACTTAGTTTCCTCCCGCTACTCCTCAACGAAATCAGTGACGCTGCGCGAAGCAAGCCGACGAGGGCGTCGGTTGCGGACCAGGGGGTCCGCCCCACCATGATGGTCTGTCCTCCCTACTCTACTTTCAGCTTCGCCAGAGTTCCGCCGCTCATGCGCATTTCCTTGGCTCCGTTGGTGAGCAGGATGACTAGGCGACCGTCGGCCTGGGTGGCTCCGCGGCCGGTGTACGTGTCGTCCTCGGTGCGCAGATTCAGGCCGGTGAGGCGCAGACGGGGGCCGGCTTGCCACCACGAAAAATTGTAGTCGCCGGCGACGGTGCGGAGCGGGGGGAGCGCTCCCAGATCGAGGTCGGCGCCGCTGAAGCTTCCTTCCGCAGTGGCGTTGGTCATCAATTGCGTGCCCGTGCCGAAGGTCTCCACCGTCGTGTCGGCGTCCACTTTCCCGGATTGCCAACTCATGCCTTTGATTTTCGATGACAGCCTGTAATTGGGCCGCGAGCCGCGCAGGTTGACATCCAACTTTCCGGTGAGAACGCCGCGATCCACCTTCGCCTGGATAGCTTCCAACTGCACTCGCGCGACGTCCCAGAGGAGGCGCGCGCGGAAGTTTTCGAGGTGAGAGCCGGCCAGCAGAAGATCGTCGATTTGCACCGTGCCATCGATATTGCGCTGGCGCAGCCAGTCGGTAACCATGGGGCGACCGAGCGCGCGCGCGATCAGGTTGGTGTTGCGGCGCAGGGTGGGCATCAACTCGGCTTCCAGGTCGGCGGCATCCCAGCTTTCGGCGCGCAGGTGCACGCGATGGGGCCGCGCCACGGAGGGATCGTAACGGTAATCGCCGGTAAAGGCGAGTTTTCCCGCCTGCGCGTCGATGCGGTCGAGCGCCAGGCGCGCTCCATCGATCTGCGCGTGCGCGGAGTTCAATTGCACGGGGTCGGCCAGTCCGGGGATGGCGATGGTGGCGTCGGTGAGCGCTAGGCGTCCGCTCCAGGCGGAGTCGGCCGGCGCGCGATGGTAGTGGAGATCCCCGCTCCACTGGCCGGCGGTGATCTGCTCCAGGCAGGGCACGGCGGCGAGCGCCACCTGCGCACGCAGCGACTGCACCTTCATGGCATCGGTGGAGATGGCGAGATCGAGCGTCTGGGTATCCAGGGCGTAGTCCGCCTCGATGCGCGCCTCGTCATTTTCGCCGCCCCGGACGACTGTGGGGGAAAGGCGGGCATGTCCATTTCCGAGAATGATGTGGGCCTGCTCGAAGCGGACTGGGGGAGAATCGGGAATGGCCAGCGCGGTGTCGTGGAAGCCCAGCGCGCCTTGCAGGCTTCCCTGGCCGGTGTAGCCGATGGCGCCATCCATGGTGCCGGTGAGCTGCAGTTTGGGCGGAAACTGTGCGCCCATGTGTCGTGCCAGTTCCATGATGGGGGCTACCGGAAAGTGATTCCAGTTCAGGCCGACGGCCCAGTGCGGCTGCGAAAGATAGTCGCTGGCGCGGAAATGCACGGTCAGCGGCAGAGTCGCATTGCCCTCGGTGGTGGAGTGCAGTTCGATCTGCTGGCCAATCAGGTCGAGGCGCCCGAGGATCTGCTGCCGCCAGCCCTGGCTGTTGCCGGGCATCATGTCCCAGCGGTGCACGTCGGTGATATCGAGGCGGCCGGTGATGCCCATGTTGTTGAGCGGGCCCGCGAGGTGGAGGCGCGAAGTCAGAATGCCGTGGACGCCGGCATCCTGACCGCTCATCAGGGCGGTCACTTCGCCGAGCGCGGCGCGGTCTACCTCCATGTCGAGATCGACGCGCCCCGGCTCGGCGTACCAGCGGCCTTTGAGGGTGAAGGATCCCAAGCCCTGCGCGGGACGGTCGGCGCGCGCGGGCTTAGCCGAACAGGCGATTTTCCAATCGCCGCGGGAACCGGACGGCGAGATATCGAGATCTGTCCCGGTGAGGTAGAAAACGCTCTTGGTGTCGCCGAACTTGAAGTGAATGCGGCTGTCGCGGACGTGGATGGCGGGCGCGGTACGCATCAACGAAGGGTTGATGATGGACGAAAAATTCCAGCGCCCCCACTCCGACGCCGGACCCGATTTGGTGAGGTTGATGCTGGCGCCATCCAGGCGGATGGAAGCGACCACGAACTTGCCGCCGAGCAGCGACCAGATACTGGGCACGACTTCCATGGAGTCGGGCTCCTGTATATACACCACGGGCTCCATGCCGATGGAGGGGTCTTCGTAGATGGTGACGTTGTCCACCGAGAAGCCGGGACCTTTGAAGAGATTGAAGTGGACTTTGCCGATTTCGACGCGACGCCCGAGAGCGCGCTCCAGCGAGGTTTGGAGGCGGCGGCCGAACTGGTCGGCGGTGAACACGGGAGCAAGGAAACCGGCGATCAGCAGGAGCAGGAGCAGGGTTCCGGCAATCTTGAACAGCAGGCCGAGGCGGAGCTTCATAAAGTGGCTCCAGTGAGACGGCCATAAGCTTCGGCATTGTCGATGTCCGCCAGGATACCGGCGTCGTCAACGTCCAGGAATCCGGTTTGCGCGGCGTGGCCGCGGACGACTTCGCGGGCGGCGCCTTTTTCGGGCAGCGCCAGAAACTCGGCGATGAGGTCGCGGCCAAACCAGATGGGGTGCCCGCGACGGCCGGCGTGGCGCGGCACGCGGATCAGCGGGTCGGGATCGCAGACCTGCGGCGTGGGTTCGGCGAGCAGGGCATCGAGCGTGGCGGGCGCGACGGCGGGGTGGTCCACGAGGGTGAAGAGAACGCCCTCCGTATCGGCGGGCACGGCGCGCAGACCGCACTGCATGGAATTGGTCTGGCCGCGCTGGTAATCCGGATTGAAGACGAAAGTGGCGGGACGCAGGGTGCGCTCGCGGATGCGGTCGCTGTGGGCGCCGAGAACGACGATGACCGGCTGGCAGCGGGTGGTGAACAGGCCGATGAGGGTATCGAGAAAGGTCTCATCGCGGTAGCGGAGCAGCGCTTTGGGAAAGCCCATGCGGCGCGATTCCCCGGCGGCGAGAATGATTCCGGTAGTGCTCACTGCGACAGCACGGCCCGCTCCTGTTCGCCGGCGAAAACCGACATGGAGAGCGAGCGCCAGTTAGACGGGGCGTTGCGGCGCACGGCGATCATCTCCGCGGCCACTGAAATCGCGATCTCCTCCGGGGAAATAGCTCCGATATCCAGCCCCATGGGCGCGTGGATGCGCTCGAACGCGGTGCGCGGGAGGCCCTGTTTTTCGAGTTCGCGAATCACGTTGAGCACCTTGCGTTTGCTGCCGATCATGGCGATGTAACGCGCCGGCGTGGCGATGGCGAGCTGGAGCACGCGCATATCGTCGCGGTGGCCGCGGGTCACGATGATAATGTAGCTGGTTTCGTTGATGGCCAGCTTGGGGAAAACCTCTTCGTACTCGGCGGCGTGGACATCGGCGGCCTCCCGAAAGCGTTCGCGGTTGGCGAAGGTATCGCGGTTGTCGACGACGACGCTGGCGAAGCCGGCCAGCGTGGCGACTTTGGAGAGGCTCTTGGAAATGTGTCCCGCACCGAAAATGAAGGCGTGCGGCACGGGCAGGACGGGTTCCACGAAGACATCGAGCTGGCCGCCGCATATCAGGCCGTTGTCGTAGGCGGCGTCCTGTCCCAGGTTGAAGGTGAGGTGCTTGGGTTTTTCCGTTTGAATCACCTCCCGGGCCGCATTCCAGACTTCGGCTTCCACGCAGCCGCCGCCGATGGTGCCCGTCATGGACCCGTCCTCGCGGACCAGAAGCTTGGCGCTCTCGTAACTGGGGATGGAACCGCGCACCTCGACGATCGTGGCTAGCGCGCACTTTTGGCCGAGGTTGCGGAGACGCACCAGTTCCTCGTAAATGTCCATTCGATGACGATTATATCGTGGGGCACGCAATCCTGGGCAGATAAGAAGTGGGTCCAGGGATTCTGAGGGCGGTCGCGGCGGTAATCGGTTGCTATGTGATGAACATCCGCCAGAGGCCGTAGGCTCCGAACGTGGCTGCGCACGGCATCCAGAGGCGCGCCATGCGCGCCGGGTTCCACAACAAACCGGCAAACATGATTACGGCCAGCGGGCTTAATGCATGCCAGTGCAGGGCTTCGGACCAGCGGCCTTTGGCGAGCGCAAAGACCGCATGGGTCAGGCCGCAGAGAGGGCAGGGACGTCCGGTGAGCCAGCGAAACCCGCAGAGCGGAAGATCCGGCGGCGTGAACGCCCACAGTAGACCGAGGAGCGCGGCGAGCGCGGTCCAGCGGAGGCTATTTCTCAGAGCCACGGACTACTCCTCAGATGCGATCGGGCGTCAGCGGGTCGAAGCCGACCAGTTCATTGTAGGCGACCGTGATGGCGGCGAACGATAGCGGGATGGTTACGAGGACTCCCACGATGCAGCACAGCACGCCCAGAAGATTGACCAGGATCATGAGGAGCAGGAACATGGTGAAGCCGAAATAATCGTTGCGCACGACGTTGTGGCTGGCCTGCATCGCCGGCCAGAAATCCATGCGCTTGTCGACGATGAAGAGGTAGGTGAATTTATACATGGCGGCAACCACCAGGGCGGGGAGGACGCAGAGCAGCGATGCGGCACAAGTGAAGAGCATGATCACCACAAAGGCTACGAGGGCCGGCACGAAGAAGTTGAAGCCTTTGAAGAGATCGGCAAACTCGGTCTGGCGGCCGAGGAGGCGTTTGATGCAATAGATGTGAAAACCGGCCATCAACGGACCTTGCAGAATCACCGGCACCAGGGCATTGAGGGCGAGGAATATCAACCCGATCAGCACATAGTTGCCCATGTCGGCTTTCACCATATCCCAGCCGGCTCCAATCCAGGCCCCGGGGCGGGCGGTCAGGCCGGTGCGGGCCACATAGGGAGGCGCCGTGGTGGGCGCCGGACTGCCGGCGAGGGATTGCCCGCAATTCGGGCAGAATTGAACATCGGTGCTTACCTGCGTACCGCAGCTATGACAGAACATAAGTTAGCTCCCGTTTCAGCGTCGAATGATACCATTCGGCGGGGGGAAACGGATAGGGCCAGGGTGCTCCAAACTACCGGCGCGGATGGCCGAAAACCACCAGAAGCGGTGCAATCCGGCCATCGGCGTGGGCGGCGGTGCATTTATTATCAGCGGTTTAGGAATGGCGAAGAACTTGCAAGTATGAGTACCGACTTGGTACGAGGCACCAGCTTATGACATGTCTTCGCTTAATCCCTTTAAGTCTTTTGACCGGAACCGCCCTGCTGATGGCGCAGGACCCGCAGAATGGCGGATGGCGCCGGTTTGGTGAACCGCTGCCGGCAGCCGCTCCTGCGCCGCAGACATCGCAGGCCTCGCAGACGCCGCAAGCCCAGCCTGCGCAGCCCGATGTGATCCTGGATCAGGACCCGACCCAGCCGGTGGCACGCGTCGACGGCAACGGCCAGTCCGAACAGCCTCAACAGCCCGAACAGCAGCCACAGCTGCGAATCCGGCAGCCTGCCCAAGTACCAGCCGCTGTCCCCCACTACGGATTGCCCAACGCGGTGTTGATCAAGCCCGGCACCTATGTGACCGTTCGCACGGCGCAGGGTCTCTCGAGCGACCATAACCAGGCGGGCGACTTTTTCAGCGCCAGCCTGGCGGCGCCCATCGTAGTAGACGGTATTGTTGTGGCGCAGGTCGGACAGCACGTGATCGGAAGGGTCGCCGAAGCCAAGAAGGCGGGACGTGTCGAGGGTACGAGCCGCCTGGGCCTGCAGTTGACCGGACTGACCCTGGTGGACGGCACCCAAGCAAATATTCAATCGTATGTGGTTCAGCGTAATGGCCAGACGAGCGTGGGTAACGATGTGGGCGCAGTGGCCGGGACTACCGCCGCGGGAGCCGCCATCGGGGCGGCCGCCGATTGGGGACGCGGTGCGGCGATTGGCGCCGGAGCGGGCGCCGCGGCCGGACTGGTGGGTGTGCTGCTGACGAGGGGACGGCCCACCGTGGTCTACCCGGAATCGCTGCTGACGTTCCGGCTCGACGCGCCGGTAACCGTGGACTTGACTCATGCCCCGCAGGCGTTCCGCTATGTGGGCCCGGGCGACTTCGACCAGCCGGTGCAGAGCACCATGGCGCGCCGCCCGCCGACACAGGGCGGTCCGGGCTACGGTCCTTCGTACGGCCCTGGATACGGTCCTGGCCCTTATGCATACCCAAGTTACTTTGGTAGTCCTGCCCCGTTTGGCTGGGGTTACCCGTACGGCTGGGGTCCGGGTTTTGGCGTCGGCGTCGTGATTCGTGGCGGAGGCTGGGGCTGGGGAGGCCGCCGCTGGCGGTAGAAGCTCGACAGACCACCGAAGGCGATGGTCTGTCCTACCAGAACTTCAGGTAGGGTTTTCCTTCGATCAGGCGTAAGAGATACAGACCCACTTCGCGCGCGTGGTAGTCGCCCCACATAGAGGATTCTCCGGCGGGGACCTTCGCGTCAGGCGGAATCGCATCCCATCCGTTCGGGCGGTGGTACACGGAGTGGAGGATGAGTCCCTGATGGTTCGGGTCGGTACTCAGATAGGGTTCGGCGAACAGGGTGTCGCAGACCTTCAGGCCTGCGTTGAAGTAGCGGTCGTCGTGCAGGCGGCGGCCCAGGCGGAGCAGGCCTTGCGCGCCGATGGCGGCGGCGGAGCTGTCTACCGGTTCGTGCAAGTTGTAGGGGTCGGCTGGGGTGGTTCGCCAATCGCCGAGGTTGGCCAGGCCGGGCGCGCCGGTATCCCAGTAAGGAATGCCATCCGGCGGCGTGTGCGCGATGTAGAAATCGCAGGTGGCGCGAGCGGCCTTTTCCATGATGGCGATGGTCTCTTCCTGCTCCGGCAGGGTGTCGAAGAGTTCCAGTTGTTCGGCGAAACCGCACACGGCCCAGGCGAGCCCGCGCGTCCAGGTGCTGAAGGGCGAGTACCCCTGCTGTGAATTCGGGCAGCGATAATTCCCATCGTTGATGTTGAAGATACTCTCGTGCGCGGTGCGGCCCCGGACGTCGTAGGCGTCGCGGCCTTCGCCGTACCAGATAGCGTATTTCGCGGTAGCGCGGGCGTGCTGGGCGACTCGATCGATTAGCGAAATTCTCTTATCGTTCTCGCCCATCAGGACGTGACCCAGCAGGTGGCTGACGGCGGGCGCGCGGAGGGTACGGATGGTGTCCACGAAGAGCGAATGCGGGCCGTTGAAAGAGTAGATGTAACCGCCGCCTTCGGCAGTGCGCGACCAGCGGGCGGCCTGTACGGCGCCGGAGACCTTTAGAGCCACCTCGTAGAAGCGGCGCTCCCACGAGTTTTCGGCAATCCGTCCCTCGCGCATCAGGCGGAGCAGGTTGCCGTAGGTGCTGACGTTGTTGAACCCGTGATCGTGAACGCCGGTGTGGCTGAGGTGGGGCGCCATCACGTCGACGGTGCGCTCACGGCCGATCTCAAGGAATTCCGCCTCGCCCGCGGCATCGAACTGGAGAATGGCGGAGCCGAACTGAAAGCCCTGGGTCCATTCGGTCCAGCCGCGGCTGGTGTACTTGCCGCCGAAGGTGAAGACCGGCGCGCCGGCGGTGGGCGCCCAGGATTTCTCTATCGACCGGATTTTGGCGGCGGACAGTTCGAACATCCGGCGGACTTTGGGCGCGAGCGCGCTTAAAGCGGGAGCGGACTGGGTATCTACCATTCCACGCAATTTTAACTTAGTGTACGAAGAGTTACTGGCGTATAGTCTCCCGAGGGGGGAAGGTAAGGATGTCGACATCCTGTTGGCAGAACTCCTGGGTGGACTGGCTTTCGGTGCCGCTACAATAGAAGTTCTATGCCATTTCAGGAAGTGGTCGAAGCGGAAGGCCACCTGATCGACTCCCACATCATGGAGAACATCTTCGACAAGGTCGTGGAGTATCACGGCCGGTTCGAGGTGGAACAGTTCCGCATCGGCAAGACTAACAGCGAACCGTCCTATCTGAGGCTCAAGGTGGAGACAACGGACGGGCTCTCGCTCGACCGGTTGCTCCACGAGTTGTTGAGCCTGGGGTGCGCGCCGGCGGACTCCAGCGATGCGCAACTTGCGCCGGTGGAACGGGACCGGTGCGCGCCGGAAGATTTCTACTCGACGACAAATCACAAGACCCACGTGCGCAACGGACAGCGGTGGATCGAAGTGGAAAACCAGCGGATGGACGCCATGGTGGTGGTGGCCGAAGGGCGCGCGTACTGCCGCCGCCTGCGGGATCTGCGTGCGGGCGACCAGATTGTGGTGGGGTTGCGCGGCATACGGGTGACGCCGGAATCGAAGGAGCGCGACCGTCTCTCGTTCGCGTTCATGTCCAACGGGATCTCTTCGGAGCGACAGGTGGAAACGGCGGTGCGGCAGACGGCGGAACTGGTGCGGCACGCGGTGGAGCAGAAGCAGCGCGTGCTGGTAGTGGCCGGCCCGGTGGTGGTGCATACCGGCGGTGTGGCGGGACTGGCGTCGCTGATTCGCGGAGGATGGGTGCACGGCGTGCTCAGCGGCAACGCGCTTGGCGTCCACGATGTGGAGGCGGCGCTGCTCGGCACTTCGCTAGGCGTGAGGCTGAGCGACGGGCGGCAGGAAGAGCATGGGCATCGCAACCACATGCGCGCCATCAATGCGATCTATCACGCGGGGAGCGTGCGGCAAGCGGTGGAAAGCGGATGCTTGAGGCAGGGGATCCTGTATGAGTGCGTGAAGGCGGGCGTTCCGTTTGTGCTGGCCGGCAGCCTGCGCGATGACGGTCCGCTGCCCGACACCATCACCGATATGAATGCCGCGCAGGATGCTTACGCCGCGCAGTTGAAGGGCGCCGGCCTGGTGATCTGCCTGGGCACAATGTTGCACTCCATCGCCACCGGCAATATGCTGCCGAGCTGGGTGCGGATCGTGTGCGTGGATATCAATCCGGCGGTAGCCACCAAAGTCAGCGACCGTGGTACCGGCCAGGCGGTGGGGATTGTGGCCGACGTCGGACTGTTCCTGGATCTGCTTTCGAAAGCCTTAGCATGAAACGCGCCTATACCGATGAACATGCGTGCGGCGGACTCGACGCCGTGCTGCCTGAGATCGAAACCTGGCCCAACCAGTTTCGCGATTACGAAATCGAGATCGTGCTGCCGGAGTTCAGCAGCGTGTGTCCTAAGACCGGGCTGCCGGATTTTGGCAACCTGGTGCTGCGCTACGTTCCCGATAAGCTGTGCCTGGAGCTGAAATCGTACAAGATGTACCTACTGGCGTACCGCAACCTGGGGATCTTTCAGGAGAACGTGGTCAACCGGGTGTTGCAGGACGTGGTGGCTGCGACCAAGCCGGTGAGCGCCACGGTGATCGGCGATTTCACGCCGCGCGGGGGTTTGAGCACGCTGGTCACGGCAACGTGGAATCGGACACAGGGGAAATCCCGTGGAAAGCGCTGAACTGATCGCGCTGCTGCACGAGGTTCGCGACCGTGTGCGCTCGCGCAATCCGGAGACCGCCGCGGGCGGAGTGGAAATCGCCTTGCCGGACCTGATGCCGCTGGCGCACGCACGTGATGCCGCGCTGGGCAAGGTGGCGGCAATCGGGACGGTCAACCCGCGCTCCGGCGGCGTGGTCAATTCGCTGGTGCAGGCGTGGAAACGCTTGGTGGCGCGCGTGCTGGACTGGCACGTGCGGGAGCAGGTGGAGTTCAACCGCAAGTCGGTGGCCTGCATCGACGCGGCGCTCGAGGCGATGAACGATTTCAATCGGGCGCTGGTGGCGCTGGGAAGCCGGCTGGCCGCCCAGGAGAAGGTCGGCGAGGAGCTGAAGGACATCCGTAATCACTGGGCCGAGTGGCGATTCGAGTGGGAGCACAAGCTGGCGCAGAACGAGATCCAGTTCCTGCGCTCCGTGGCGGATTTGCAGGGGGGATTCCAGCATCGCGCCACCCTGATGGACGCCAACTATCGCGATGCCATGCGCGGACAGCACGCCGAGTTCACGGGCGCCCTGGAGCGCTTCTCGCTCGATATACAGCAGCGTCTGTGGGCAGACCTGGAGCGGATACGGCTGGATTACGAACGCCTGATTTACTCCGAGCTGAAGACGATCCGGCAGCGGGCGGCGGTCAGCTGCGTGTCGGCGGAGGCGGCGGCCCCGCGCGCGGAGGCCAGCGCGGCCGCCCCGTCGCTGGGATTTGACTACGGGCGGTTCGCGGAGCGCTTCCGCGGCACCGAGGAATATGTCAAGGAAGGTCACCAGCTCTACCTGCCTTACTTCCGCGACCGGCGCAACGTGCTCGATATCGGGTGCGGCCGGGGCGAGTTCCTGGAAATGATGCAGGGCGCCGGAGTTTCGGCCAAAGGCATCGATCTGGATGCGGCATCGGTGGCGACGTGCCGTCACAAGGGCCTGGATGCCGAAGTCGCGGACCTGTTCGTGTACCTGGAGAATTTACCCGAAGCTTCGCTGGACGGCGTCTTCTGTTCGCAGGTGGTGGAGCATCTGCCGCCGGAACGCCTGCCGGAGATGGTCCGCCTGTGCGCCAGCCGTCTCCAGCGCAACGGCGTGCTTGCTATCGAGACGCCCAACCCGGAGTGCCTGGCGATCTTCGCCACACATTTCTACCTGGACCCGACGCATCAGCGGCCGGTGCCGCATCCGCTGCTGGCGTTCTACCTGGAGGAATTCGGCGTGGGGAATATCGAAGTGCGCAAGCTCTCGCCAGCGGCGGACTCGATGCCATCGGTGAAGAGCCTGCCGGAGGATTTCCGGGATGCGTTCTTCGGCGGATTGGACTACGCCATTCTGGGCAAGAAGCTGTAGAGCGACCTTCAGCGTGGGACGGAGGAGTTGTGGGCGTGGAGTGCTTTCCACTTTCCGTCGGTGAGCACGAAGAGCACCGTTTGGGCGAAGGGTGTGACGAAGGTGGCGGGCGGTTCCTGAGCGGTGCGGATTTCGGATTCCCCGTCGCACACCAGTAGGGCGATGGTCGGGGAGATTACGGTGACCAGTTGACGCTTCCAGCGGTACTTGATGGCGGCCACGCCCGTAAAGTTGCGCTTGACGGTTGCGAGTGCCTCTTCGCGGGTCAGGAAAAGATTGCCGCTCTGAATGATGGACCCGCGATCGTTGGCCAGCATGAAACTGAAGAGGCGATCGATGTCGCGGTCTTCCGCGGCTCGGGTCATCTGCGCGTTGACTTCGAGGACGGCTTTTTCGATGGTGGCGCGGGCGGTCGCGGTGAGCGCGCTTTCCTGAGGGCCGGCGAACAGGGCGCCGCAGAGGACGACGCAAAGGGCGAGAGCTTTCATAGACTGCTCCTTTTCGGACAGATTGTTTCAGACAGATGAGTCCTATTATGACGCGCATTTGCTCGGGTGGCGTCGCCTTGATACCATAGGTAAGTCCCTTGTGGTGGGATTAGCTCAGTTGGTAGAGCGCCAGATTGTGGTTCTGGAAGTCGTGGGTTCAAATCCCACATCCCACCCCATCCCATTGAAAACAAGCTACTTAGTTGACGGTTGCTCGTTTGAACCCAAGAGCAGTGGAATAGGGCTTTTGAATGTTCGGTGCGTAAGATCCTTCGCTCAGCGACTTACGGTGGGTTTTGATGGTCGATTTGTTCCTTATTGTGCCTTATGTTCCGTTATAGGCTCCGGGTTTTCACTTGCCTTTGCGATTCAGCATGAACCGATCAATGTCTTCGATGTCGATGCGGGGCTTGTCACCGAGCATCACAATCGGGAGTTCTTTTTCGTAACGGGTGATCGTGTACCTCATGCCCTCATACGTCTTGTCGATATACGAAGCCGCTGATTCTAAACTCAACCACCGGGGCCGAACCCTGATAGAGGCTTCGATGCGTGGCAACATGACTTTCAGAACCGCCTGAGCAACACGCTGCGCCAGAGCATCCAGTAGTACCTCAGAGATCCGATTGAGCCGCCCGGTTGTTGCCAAGTCATCAGCGGCCCCGACCTCCTGCTCCTGTGTCTTTTCGTTGGTCACGATGCCGCTTTTTGTCCGGTTCATTGGCTGTGCCTCGCTAGTGTTCAAACTTAGGTGTCCGAATGCTACCACTTCGACGTGGACGATTCAACGTAGACGGTCTAGTAGCCAGCGTGAAATATTCTGGCAAGTGAAACAGATCCAAAAACGGTTGGGCAAGCGTATCCGTGAACTACGCATCCAGCGAGGTTTCACGTCTCAAGAGAAATTTGCGGACTACTGCGGTTTTGATCGCACTTTGCGGGGCATCTGGAAACCGGACGAAGGGACTTCCGACTCAGCACCATCATCCGAGTTGCAGATGCGCTCGACGTGCCGATAGCCGAGTTGTTTTTGGAGCCGGGGATCACGGCGTCGGAGCAATTGCCCAAGCACAGCCTGAAACTCCGTGTGGTCGGGAACGGCGGCAAGTCCTTGAAACAGCGGCCACCCTTGAAACTGCCGCCCGGACGCTGAAAGAACTCGCTGAAGCCGAACGCCGAAGCGCAGGGCAAATCAAAAAGGAAGCTGACAGTGAAGTTAGAATCGCTTAGATGGATGGAAAGGATAGTTCACCTTCCATCGTGCCCGGCAAGGCTGATCTCTAGTTTTCGTGCGGTTCTTCTTTTCCTTCCGACTCCTGCTTCTCAGCGGTGAACTGTGTGGTCATGGGCTTCTCCGTGCTGGACGGCGCAACGTCATCGATTTCTCGTCTGGAGTTTCCTTGATGAATTCTGCAAAGGTTTTCATACATCTATTTAGACGATCACCAGAGCTTTGATCTCGGGAACCGGAGGGCCTCCCGGCATCCTTGCCATCACCAAGAAGCAATTTTGCGCTTTCGACCTCTGAATCCGACAACGACGACGGGGATCACCGATCACGCTGGAGCATGAAAGACTACTCACGGGAGGGGGTTTGAATTTCGGATCTATAAGTATGATAATAAGAAGATTTCACTATGACGATGTACAAAAGGACGAGGCGCACAATATCATCACTATTGATCGGGGCCGCTGTGCTCACACTTGCAGCTGCAATGGCGGCTCCAGCGTATCCACGTGCCAGAGCAGAAGCCTGCAAGCGTTGAACCGCCCCGGCATCGCCTCCACCAACTCCTTCACCTTGGACAGTATCCACGTCCACCAATGACCTAACCGGGGAAGCTTACCGTAGTAGCGATAACCGGATACGGTGACCAAGTTCTCATCATTAGGCGAAGAGGCCCAAAGCTCGATTGCTATGTGAAGACTGGCAAATTTCTGGAGACCGTTGACAACATGGAAAGTCGTCATATGGCCGTGAAGTATAAATTCGATGATGGCGAGATCGTGCGTCAAGTGTGGACGATTTCCTTGACAATAACACGGCGTTATTCGTTCCCGGAAATCCATCGGCATTCCTTCAGAAAATGTGTAAAGCGAAGCGATTTGTGATTGAGTATAAACCCGCTGATGTGATTCCCGAAACTGCCTCATTCGATGTTTCTCAATTTCCAGCCGAGTTTACCCCGATGGGGGCCAAATCAAAATGAGCCGTACAATATTGATCGGAGCCGCTGTGCTCACGCTTGCGGCCTGTAACAGCGGACACCTAAGTCGTTCCAATGCGAAGTCTCAATTGGACAAAACTGTGAAGCAATATGCCAATGCAAACGGGATACATCCCTTGTTATTGACGATAGGGACGATATCGGTGGCGAACTGCGTCCCGGCCAATTACATCTCCGACTACGATCCCATTCCACACGAAGGCGCATACGCCAACCTAGCGGCTACGGGATACATCACAATGCGGCAAATTAGGAAGAACCTTTGGAGAGTGGAGCTTACACAAAAGGGCACTCATGTTGTCAGTGGAGAGAAGTATGGACACAGACAAGAAGGTGATTGCGATGAATGGCAAGTCATGATCCCATTATCAAAATTCGACCATCTCGATGTCACTGGAATAATAGAAGACGGCCCACACGCAAAAGTAGATGTTGCTGCGACGTTCGTAATGACTCCGGTTGGACTGGCGATTCGGAATATTGCTTCGGAGGATCTGCTCGGAGTCGATTTACTCAATGCGCCCCCGAACAAGGACCGATACGTCAAAGCAGGTAGTGCCGTGTTTGACAAATACGATGATGGCTGGAAGTTCAACGACAAGGATAAGTGAGGTTGACAAATGCGATTGTCATTTCTTCTATTGATGCTTTCTAGCCTGACCTTCGGGCAGACGTTTGAGGTGAAGGACCAGCATGGCATTCTGGTAGTGACGGTTGACATCGTGATGTTGTTTACGCACCGGACTATCTTAAGAGGGACATCCCGGCATTTGACGCCACAGTAAAGAATGTGTCCGGTGAGGACTTGGGGTCTGTCCCACTTTACGTGACCATCTACTTGAAGGGCGGCACCACAACGGCCTTTTGGATCAATGCATACGGTCTTCGGAAAGACCGCCCTGTCCACGCCACGTACGCCTTCGTGGAGCCTTGGGCATATACACCCCAGACCTTTGAGTCCATCGCATTCTCGCTTGCCAGTGACTTTGTGTCTCCAGAAGACAAGCGACTAATAGCAGTCCAGAAGGAAAAAGATGATGCGGCAGAAGCGGAACACCAGAAGATACTTGCTGCGGAACAGGAAAAGAAGGACGCCACATTGGACGAACAGAACCGTGTGCGGAACCTACGGATAGCGAAAGAAGAGGCGATTCAAGCCGCCAGAAGTGCCGAACGCAGAAGGCAACTAAAGAAAGAAGAGGCAGCACAAGCCGTCAGAGCCGCCGAAGAGCGGCAGAGACTTCGGGCGAATTGCACGGCCATCTACCAGAACACGATAGATAAAAAGGTCAAAGACTTGACGGTTCGTGAAGAACAACAGGTCCGGGCGTGTCAAGTGTTGGTAATGTACCCACCCCGATGACGGTTAGGAGACTCCAAAATGGCAGCGAAGATCCCCAAGGAACGTGTCGGGGAAATCATGAAGATCGTTCTCACCGAGTTGAAGAACGTTGGTGGGGAAGCCAAGCTGAAAGACTTGTTTGAACGCTCCGAACCTAAACTGAACCTCTCGGAGTACGAGAAAGCCGTTCACGAAAAGTCCGGTTACATCCGGTGGCGTAGCGTTGTCCACTTCTATTCCATCGACTGCGTGAAGGCTGGATTATCTGCAAAAATCAAGTGGCAGATGGAAGCTCACGCCGGAAGGCGAGAAGGCCGTGAAGAAGCCAGCCGCCGAGTTCATTTCGTCCGCTATGGAGCAATACCGGGCATGGAAAGCGAACAGAGTGGTCTCGGAATGGAGATGGCCCGGACACTCCGATGAACCAGAGGAAGAAAAGCTGGTAAGGCAGACAGCTTACGAATCGGCAGTTGCACAGGCCCGGAGCGAGATAGAAGAACATATAAGACAAACTCGGCTGGTACGACTTCCAAAAGTTGGTAGCAGAACTACTGGTGGCAATGGGCTACCACGTGCCGTTCATCGCCCCACCGGGCCGGGACGGTGGTAGTTGACGTGATCGCCTACAAAGACCCGCTTGGAACCACGGCACCACGGATAAAGGTCCAGATTAAGCACAAGGATCAGAAGGTCTCGTGAGTGAAGTGCGTGAACTTGAGGCAATCTTGCGGAAGGAAGGCGACATCGGATTGATAGTGTCTTCTGGGGGGTTCACATTCGGAAGTGGAGCGTGAGATCCGGGCATCCTCAAAGCATATCGAGACTATGGATCTTGACCGCCTGATTTCGCTATGGCAGCAATACTACGAACACATCCCTGAATCCGGCAAACTTCTCATGCCGTTCGTCAAGCTGTACTTCCTTGCGCCGCCTGAAGAATAGGGATGCTCGTGACGACTATGAAGGTAATCTACAAAATCACGTACCCAAACGGCAAGGTTTATATTGGCAAGGATTTGACCAACAGTATCAATTACTTCGGCAGCGCAAACGATGCTCTAATTGCGGCGGATTTCACAGCGGAGCAACGGCGGGACTTTACCGATTACGTCGGGAAATGATCTGGGAGTCGGAAACAGCTACAGATTCAGAAGTAAATCGAGAGAGAAGTCGAGTACATCGTTACTTTCAAGTCGAATGACCCGGCCATCGGTTACAGTTGGCTTATGCACAGAAATTGAGCACGCACCCGGCCTGACTGAGATCACCCCACGTCTGGGGACCCCGAAAATCCTGATGTAAAACAGAAGAGCCGCGAAGGGCCAACCTCGCGAGCCGATTTTCGGGAGTCACCCAAATGGTGATCAACAAAATAGAGCATAGCGACAAAAGGCCGGCCAAACAAGGTGCTCGAAGAGGTTATCGGGGAACCCAATGAAATCGGGGCTTCCACGCCGTATGACTTCGAAAGTAAGAATCTGACGGCCTACGGCGGTCTGTTGCCGGTAGCCACGATGCTGGAAAAACTCGGATTCCAGCAACTGGTGGAAGAGACGCTGACGGTGAAGCGGGCCACGCGGAGCATGTCCATGTATCAGTTCGTGCTGGGCATGGTGTTGGCGGTGTACGTCGGTTTTTCCCGTTTGCATCATCTGCGGTTTCTGGAACGGGAGCCGATGCTGACCGGCATCCTGAAGGTGTTGCGTCTGCCGCCGCAATGTACCTTCTGGCGGTTTCTGGCGTCGCTGCATCTGGGCATCGCGCGGCAACTGCTGGAAGTGCAGCGGCGGATGCGGCCACGAGTGTGGGAAGCCGCGCACGTCCAACTGGCGGCGGTGACGCTGGACACCGACACGACGGTGCACACCTTGTTCGGCAACCAGATGGGCGGGCGCAAGAGCTACAACCCCAAGAACAAGGGCAAGAAGAGTTACCAGCCGATCCTGACGTTTCTGGCGGAGACGAGGGAGTACATCAGCGGCGAGCTGCGAAACGGGGATCGACCTACGGGAACGCAGATTGCGCGTCACCTGAAGAGCGTGTTCGCGGCACTGCCGGCCGCAGTGAAGACGATTTACGCCCGCGCCGATTCGGGCTTCTACTGTGGGGAGGCGGTGGAAGCTTACGAAAACAAGGGCAGGTGCAATTCATCGTCTCGGCGCGCAAGACCTCCCGTTTGGTGGAGGAGTTGAAAGCGGCGGACTGGAAGGGTCGCTGCGCACCGATGCCGATGGGCACTGCGAGTTTCGCTATCAGCCGGAGGGCTGGGGGAAAGCCTATCGGTTCATCGCCCTGCGTTACCAGAAGAAGCCCAAAAGGAGCACCGCCGACGAACCAGAGCAGTACCAGTTGTTCGACACGCCGGAGTACAGCTATCGCGCCTTCGTGACCAACATGACCGAGACCATCGATGCGTTGGTGTGGTTCTACAATCAGCGAGCGGGCGCGGAGAACCTGATCAAGGAAGCCAACAACGATGCGGGTCTGGCGGCGCATCCGTCGGGACGCTGGATGATGAACTGCAATCACTTTCAGTTGGCCATGCTGGCCTACAACCTGAACTGCTGGTTGATGCTGTTCAATCGCGAGGAAGAGGCCAAGGTGGACACAATGAAGCACACCACCCTGGCAACGGCGCGTTTGCGGTTTCTATTTCTGGCGGCCAAGATCTGGCGGCATGCCGGGAGAGTCGGTGTCAGCTACAGCGATCACTACGCCGAGCAGGGTCTCTTTCGCCGGTTGATGGACCGGCTGCGGACGATCGCGACAGAGGGGCAGCGGTTCGGCCCGGTACTGGCAAAGGCGCTGAGGGGATGAGTCCGCGTGCATAGAATTTTATGCACTTCCAATCCAATCAATCCAATGATATACGGAGGTGGGAGAAAAGCGACGGTCGCGCTCTTGGATCAAGGTCGAAAGGTCGTCAGTTACCGGATCAATTGCGCCCCTTCAGTTAATACGAACAGCCTCACCGGTGTGCGCATAATCCAGGTTAAACATAAGTGACCCGAAACAGTTCAAGATTTCAGTACATAAGATACGATTCAAGACCCATAGCCCACGTTCCGAACGCACCAGATAGTATAGAGTTATCTGTTGTCCGATCAAATTGCCGTCTTCCACAGCAGCATATGATGACCTTCGCCTCAATTCGGATATATCGGTGCAATCTACAGATAAGATATTGCGTGGCTCCAAAACTCGGTAAGGCATTTTTATTTGAATTGCATTATAGGCGAATTGTGGAGTCTTCGTTGGTCGTCTTCAACTCTTCAGATATCGACTTCGACAAAAACTGGGCAACCTCATCGATACGCTCAGTACTTTAATGAGAGCATCAATAAACCAACACAGCTTAGTGCCATCATCCTTCTTCCTTTCTCCTGTAGACCGCCATTAGAACATCCCATCGAGTTTAACCCGATTTGGGATCATTCCGCCACTATCGAAACTCGGCGATACTTTTCGTTCCGGGTGAAATAAGGAAGATCGATGAGACACGATCAAGATATGCTGCCTTGTCAAATGAACTTCTCGAACGAGGTCTATGACTCTTGATAAATAGTCAACAAAAAGTACAATGGCCTCGGCATCTTCGCTGCTATCAGCGTGCTTCTCATGACTCCTTGGGTTTCTGATCCCTTGATACCTGGATTATGCGCACACCGGTGAGGCTGTTCGTATTAACTGAAGGGGCGCAATTGATCCGGTAACTGACGACCTTTCGACCTTGATCCAAGAGCGCGACCGTCGCTTTTCTCCCACCTCCGTATATCATTGGATTGATTGGATTGGAAGTGCATAAAGTTCTATGCACGCCAACTCATCCGCTCAGCGCCGTTGCCAGCACTGGTCGGAAACGTTGCCCCTCTATCGCGATGGTGCGTAGCCGGTCCATCAGCCGGCGAAAGATTCCTTGCTCGGCATAGTGATCGCTGTAGCTGACACCGACTCTACCCGCGTGGCGCCAGATCTTGGCCGCCAGAAATAGAAATCGCAAGCGTGCCGTTGCCAGGGTGGTATGCTGCATGGTTTCCAGCCTGGCGTTTTCCTCGCGGTTGAACAGCATCAGCCAGCAGTTCAGGTTGTAGGCCAGCATGGTCAATTGGAAGTGGTTGCAGTTCATCATCCACCGGCTCGACGGATGGGCCGCCAGACCCGCGTCGTTGTTGGCTTCTTTGATCAGGTTCTCCGCGCCCGCCCGCTGATTATAGAACCACACCAACGAATAGATGGCTTCGGTCATGTTGGTGACAAACACGCGATAGCTGTACTTTGGCGTGTCAAACAACTGGTACTGCTCTGGTTCGCCGGTGGTGCTCACTTTGGGCTTCTTCCGGTAACGTAAGGCGATAAACCGGTAGGCCTGCGGCCAGCCTTCCGGCTGATACCGGAACTCGCATTGGCCATCGGCATCGGTACGCGGAGACCCTTGCCAGTGGGCCGCTTTCAGTTCATCCACCAAACGAGATGTCTTGCGCGCCGAGACGATGAATTGTACCTGCCGGTGGGCATAGGCCGCTACCGCGTCCCAACAGTAGAAGCCGGAATCGGCCCGGGCATAGATCGTCTTTACGGCGCCCGGCAAAGCCTCGAATACGCTTTCCAGATGGCGGGCAATCTCCGCACCTGTAGGTCGGTCGCCGTTGCGCAGTTCGCCGCTGACGTACTCCCTCGTCTCCGCCAGAAACGTCAAGATCGGCTGATAGCTCTTCTTGCCTTTGTTCTTGGGATTGTAGCTCTTGCGTCCGCCCATCTGGTTGCCAAACAGTGTGTGCACCGTGGTGTCGGTGTCCAGCGTGACCGCCGCCAGTTCGACGTGGGCGGCTTCCCACACTCGTTGCCGCATCCGATGCTGCACCTGCAGCAGTTGCCGCGCGACTCCCAGCTGCAGCGACGCCAGGAACCGCCAGAAGGTACATTGCGGCGGCAACCGCAACACCTTCAGGATGCCGGTCAGCATCGGTTCACGTTCCAGAAATCGCAGATGATGCAGCCGGGAAAAGCCGACGTAAATCGCCAGGACCAGAGCCAACACGAACTGGTACATGGGCATGACTCTGGTGGCCCGCTTAACGGCCAGCGTCTCTTCCACCAACTGCTGGAAACCGAGTTTCTCCAGCATCGTCGCTACCGGCAGCAGCCCACCGTAGGCCGTCAGATTCTTAGCCTCGAAATCAAATGTCGTGCCAGCCCCGATTTTATTGGGTTCCGCGACGACTTCTTCCAGCCCTTGTTTGACAGGGCTTTTCTCGCTATGCTTTCTTCTGTTCTTCACCGTTTGGGTGACTCCCGGAAATCAGCTCGCGAAGTTGGCGCTTCGCGGCTCTTCTGTTTTACCGCAGGATTTTCGGGGTCCCCAGACGTGTCCTGATCTCAGGCAGGCCGGCACGGCTCAATTCCTGTGCATAAACCGACTGATACAGACCTCTTAGCAGTTGTTCGACGCCGTTTTGAATGTTCCAATCCGTTTCGGTCTGGAGTCTGGACAGCTTCAGCTTTGGATTCTTCCCGCCGAACGCCTGTCCGACTAAGGCCACGCCGTCCCCTTCCAAACCACTTTTTTCTCGGATCAACTCACCAAGAAAGTGGATGGAATCGAGAATGGCTGCACTGAAGTTTCCACTCTGGCAGGAACTCTCAACAGATCTCCAGAGCCGTGCGTCCAATCGGGGTTCTAGGTTCAACATGTGGTCTTGCCCTAAACCCCACCAGCCGAACGAGCGTCAATCGGAGATGGCGATGACGGCGATTGCGCCTTCATCGCCGCCAACCGCTGTTCCTGTTCGATTTTCATCATCTCGAAGATCAAGTCGATCTTTTTGCTGAGGACCGTTAAGGTCTCGTAGATGCGCCTGAGATCATCTCCGTCCGCTATCATGTTTGCCATCAACCCTTCGTTCACATCTCGCATCGTAACGCAGTTCATCTATGACGCTTCGGGGTAGCCATGACCGGGCAGATCATTGGAGAATACGTTCATGGGCAGTCTGCCGCCATTCGCTGAGACGGTAGCGGAGTTGTTTCAATCAACGGCGATCTTGCGCTGGAGGACGGAATCCACAACCTACGCTGTGGCTACGTTCGTCGTGAAAAGCCTTGGGGTCGATGTCGATTTCGAGCGACGGCTCCACGATGGGCCGTGGCATATTGCGTTTTCTGTCGTCCGGGGTGACGTTGACGACCAGACCAACATCGCACTGGCCTTCCGCCTTTTCAACGGGGTGTTCCAAGCCGTCCGGGAGTTCATGGAGAGCCGTGAACCGGAGATGCTGGTGTTCACCGCCTCCGATGAGGATGTGGCTCGAATCTTCGAGACGTATCTACGCCGGGATCGGAATACCATGGAAGACCTTGGCTACGAGTTGATGGGTCCAGACCGGGTTGGGCAAAACTCGGAGTGGAGCGTGCGACGGGTGAAACCTTTCGGGTTCCGTGAATGAATAGTCTACCGCTTGGCTCGAATGGATTTGCGCTACGCTGAAGGGTTGCTTCCCGTGTGGCCGTGCAATGCCTTAACCTTGTGTCAGTTCCCCGATCCGGCTACCTCAACGCAGCGACGTGCCCTGATCTCGATGCCTGACTCACGGCAACACAGTGCGCCTTATTGAAGAGCATTCTATCGGTGGTGCCCGCCCCAAGAAAAATCCGCAGAGTGGGCAAGGCGTGGGGGCGGGCACTACCGATAGAATTCGTTGAACTGAGCCGGACCGAGAGCTATGGGTATTGAATGACGGTCTGGTTGACTGGAGTCCGGAAAAACGCCTGGTGACGGGACGACTCGGCGATAGAAATGGTCACCCTCCACTTGGGAGGGTGACCTTTTCGTTGGCGGCAGCCGACGCCAACGTTTCTGGAGTGCCAAAACAACGCTTTCAGACAGGGATTTTGTGATGCCCTTAGGAAGGCCAACGAGCTGGTCAGCGGCTTGGTTGACGGTTTGCTCACGGTGATCATGAGGTATCTGCGATTGTAGGCGCCGGTAAGCACGCGCAAGCCGCGGCAGTGAGGGCCTGTACGCGGATCAGCCGGCCGGTCTGGCAGACCGGGCATCGGCGGTGCTGTTCCGCGAAGTCTGAATCGCGGCTGCCGGGGGAATCTGCGCAGGGTTTGTTGACAGCTTGCGGGGCGGCAAGCAAGGACCGGCACAGCGCCAGTTTTTCCTTTCTTTTGCGGTTGGCCAGAAAGCCAAAATGACGGATGTGAACAAAGCCGGAGGGCAGCACGTGAAGGAGAAAACGACGAATGAATTCGACCGCCTCCAATGTCATCGTCTTGGTCTGATTACCGTCGGCATAGTCCTTCCATTCGAAGGTGACTCGACCATCCTCCATCGATAACAGGCGTCGGTTGGATATGGCGACACGGTGCGTGTATCGGGCCAAGTACTTGAGAACCTGTTCTGGCCCGCCGAAGGGACGCTTGGCGTATACCACCCATTTCATGCGACCGGCCTTCTGACACAATGCCTCGAAGGCCACCGGGTGGCCCAACGGTTCCAGTTCGCCATGGAACTGGAGTTTGCCCTTCTGGAACGACCTTCGCAAATGAATCAGGAACCTCTTGCGGAAGTAGCAACCGAGGACCTTGCCGGGAAGGAAGTACGATTTGCGATATCTACGACAAGGGATCCATCGAGAGTTGTCGGGGCTGATTCCGCCACCCGGCACTACGCAATGGATATGCGGATGATGATGGAGGGTTTGACCCCAACTGTGAAGCACGGCGAGGAAGCCGATGGCCGCACCCAGATGCTGGGGATCTGCTGCAATCGTTAACAGCTGAATAATGCACAGGCACACTTCCATTCTGGTCAAGTCTGCAACGAGGCCTGTGGTCATATATTGCTGCTGTTAGCGACGTCTCGTTAGCTCTGATTCTCCTTACCTTTTAAGACCGGCACTGATTGTTCGGCATTGCTAACCCGCTCTGCCACATGTGCTTTGGCAATGCCGCATAGAATTTTATGCACGGGCCGGTCGTCAACGTGCGGGCGTTCAGGTGAGTGCGGTCTTCAACACCGGCAGGAAGCCGTCGCCGCCAGGCGCAATTTCCCGTACCCGGTCCATCAGGCGATGAAAGAGTCCCTGGTCTTGGTAGTGATCGCTGTAGCTGACGCCCACCCGTCCGGCATGCCGCCAAATCTTGGCCGCCACGAACAAGAACCGCAACCGCGCCGTCGCCAGCGTCGTGTGTCGCATCGATCCGATTTCGGCGCCTTCCTCGCGATTGAACAACTGCAGCCAGCAATTCAGGTTGTAGGCCAACATCGCGATCTGGAAACCAGTTGCAGTTCATCATCCAGCGCCCGGAGGGATGCGCCGCCAGCCCCGCATCATTGTTGGCTTCCTTGATCAGGTTCTCGGCTCCGGCCCGTTGGGCGTAGAACGCCACCAGCGTGTGCACCGGCCCATCCATATTCGTCACAAACACCCGGTAGATGTAATAGGGCGTTTCGAACAATTGGTATTGATCTGGTGTATCCACTCCGCCGGCCTTCCGCTTCTTCTCATAACGCAGCGCCAGGAACCGATACGCTTTGCCCCAGCCATCCGGCTGATACCAGAATTCGCACTGCCCATCGGCGTCGGTCCGTGGCGACCGCTGCCACTCTGCCGCCTTCACCTGCTCCACCAATCGCGCCGTCTTGCGGGCCACGATAATGAACCCGCATTTCACACTCTCGTACGCTTCCACCGCGTCCCAGCAGTAGAAACCCGAATCGGCGCGCGCCAGCAGCGTCTTCACCGTCTTCGGCACGGAGGCAAACACCAACTCGCAGATGCGCCGCGATCTGTTTGCCCGTCGGAGGGTCGCCGTTGCGCAGTTCCCCCGCCACGTATTCCTTGGTCTCGGCCAGAAATGTCAGAATCGGTTGAAAGCTCTTCTTGCCTTTGTTCTTCGGGTTATACCCTTTACGGGCTCCCATCTGGTCGCCGAACAGCGTGTGCACCGTCGTGTCGGTATCCAGAACCACGGCGCTCAATCTCACGTTGGCCGCTTCCCATACTCGCTGTCGCATGCACCGCTGCACTTCCAACAGTTGGCCGGCCACGCTGCCGTGCAGAGAGGCCAGGAACCGCCAGAAGGTACACTGCGGCGGGAGCCGCAACACGCCCAAGATTCCCGTCAGCATGGGCTCGCGCTGCAGAAACCGCATGTGATGCAGTCGCGAGAAACCTACGTAGCAGGCCAGCACCATCGCCAGAATAAATTGATACGCCGGCATGGCCCTGGTCTGCCGTTTGACTTTTAGCGTCTCCTCCACCAGTTGCCGGAATCCCAGCTTTTCCAGTAACGTGCCCACGGGCAACAGCCCTCCGTAGGCGGTCAAATTCTTAGAGTTGAAATCATACGAATCACCCACATAATGCTCATTCTTTAGAGATCGTGACGGTGTATTACCGTTGGCATCCACTCTTCGGTTTATCACTGCCTGTTCACAAACGACGAAAGATCAGGACTGGCGAGCAGGTATCTTGTCAGCTTCCTGACGGCACGCAGTGCTCTGTTCCGAGTTGGATGCTACGGCCGGAGTGTGCGCAATTTTCGTTCGGCCCACCGCTGATTTCCGTGGAAGCGTTGCATGAGCTCCGCCATCTTCTCACTGCTTGGCAAATTCCTGCCACTTGCGATAAAGCTTTGCTGGGGTCCCCCACCAAGGAGGAAGGCGATGAAACGATCAGCGAAGCAACTCAAGCCGCAGATGAATCTGCCGCTTCTCAATATGCCCGCGACCACAGTTCCCAACCACAAACAAAAGGAACTGGAGCTTACGCTCATGGAATTCCTAATCAACGCGGCCATCGAAAACAAAGACGTGGCACGAGCAAACGGAGAAAGAGATGAACCACTCTAAAATCACCGCTGAGCGCCTTCTCCGCAAAGCCATCGTCTACATTCGTCAGTCTTCACCGAACCAGGTGCTCCATCACCAGGAAAGCCAGCGACGCCAGTACGGGCTGGTGGATCGAGCCCGCGACTTGGGCTTTCAACAGGTCATCGTTATAGATGAAGATCTGGGGCGCACAGGATCGGGATTCGTCGAGCGCCCGGGATTTCAGCGCTTGGTGGCCGAGGTGTGCAGCGGTGAAGCGAGCGCTGTCTTTTGCATCGAGGCTTCGCGATTGGCACGCAACGGTCGCGACTGGCATCATCTGATCGAGCTCTGCGGCATGGCTGACGCCGTGGTCGTAGATTTTGATGGAGTCTACGATCCGAATCTCGTTAATGACCGTTTGCTCCTTGGCCTGAAGGGAACGATGAGCGAGTTCGAATTAAATCTGTTGCGTCAGAGGTCCGAGGAAGCTATCCGCCAAAAGGCTCTCCGTGGCGAACTTCAGTTCCTTCTCCCGGTTGGTTTCTGCTGGACGTCGAACGGAAAAATAGAGAAGGACCCCGACGAGCGCGTGCAGCATGCTCTTGAATTGGTTTTCCGTAAGATGACTGAACTCGGTAGTGGCAACAAAGTCTTGTTATGGTTCTCCGAAGAGAAAGTCTGCTTACCGGCATTCCCTCGCGTTCCTGGCGAACGCAAGATGATTTGGAAGTTGCCGGTCTATTCGAACATTCGCTCGATCCTCACCAACCCCATCTACGCCGGGGCTTATGCTTTCGGTAAAACAGAAACACGAACTCATATCGCGAACGGACGTGCGCGGAAGACCGTTGGTCATCCCAAGCCGCGACACGAATGGATGGTCTTGATTCAAGACCATCACCTCGGCTATGTTTCATGGGAGGAGTATGAACGCAATCAAGCGATGATGGCTGACAACAGCTTCATGCACTCGGGTGCTGAGCCGAAATCCGGGCGCGGCGGTCGCGCTTTGCTCTCTGGCCTTCTGCGATGCCGCCGCTGCGGGCGAATGTTGCAGGTGTCTTATATCGGTAAACGAGGGGCAGTGATTCACTACCAATGCGTGAGGGCCCACAAGGAGCGTGGGGAAAACCGGTGCATTGCATTTGGTGGCTTGCGCGTGGATGCGGCCGTGGCGAACGAGGTGCTCAAAGCAGTGAGCGGAAACGCGATCGATGCCGCATTGGCTGCTGCCGAGCAAATGCAGCAGCAGCGGCAAGAATTACGACAGACGATCACGTTGGAAGTGGAGCAGGCTCGTTACGAGGCTCGACTGGCTGCTCGACGCTACGAGGCCGTCGACCCGGATCAGCGTTTGGTTGCGGCCGCGTTGGAGGCGCGGTGGAACGCTGCTCTGCAAAAAGCACAGGAACTTGAAAACAAGCTGCATGAGTTCGATGACGAGATCCAATCCCAGCCGGCGCCGAACAGGGAAGTTCTGCTGAGCTTGGCGCAAGACCTGCCGGCAATTTGGAACTCAGCGTCTACCGACATGCGACTGAAGCAACGGCTGGTACGCATTCTGATTGATGAAATCGTCGTCGACGTGGATGAGAAAAGCAGCGAGGTCGTTTTGGTAATTCACTGGTCCGGAGACCGGCATTCCGAACTCCGCGTAAAGAAGAACGCAACTGGCAAACACCGGCGGTGTACGGATATCGAAGCGATTGGAGTCATTCGGCAGATGGCGGAGCGATTCAGCGACGAGCAGATTGCGGCCACGCTGAACCGGCTGGGGCTTCGGACCGGAGCCGACAACACCTGGAATGAAGGGCGAGTTCGCTCTGCACGCGAGTACCAGCAACTTCCTGCTTTTGATTCGAACCATCCTCGCAAGGATTTTGTGACTTTGAGGGAAGCCGCGCAACGATTGGGCCTGAGCCTCACGATTGTGCGGCGTCTGATCGCAGAAAAGAAGCTGCCAGCTACTCAGGTCATAACGTATGCGCCCTGGCAGATACCGGCGGAAGCGTTGGACTCAGAGGCGGTTCGGGCCGAAGTGGAGAACATCAAGAATCGCGTTCGTGCCCCACAAACGCCGCAGGCTGGATGGCCAACAGGCATTATTTTCAGATACTTAGCGAGGTATAGCAGAATGTCACCGGATCCTATGGCGTGGCAGGCCCGATTTTATTAGGTTGTGAAGTAGCTGCATGAACCCCTTGATTGACGGGCGTTGGGCAGATATCCTGTGGTTGATCGTTCACCGTTTGGGTGGCTCCTGAGAATCGGCTCGCGAAGCTCTGAACTTCGCGGTCCTACTGTTTTAGCGCAGAATTCTCAGGGGTCCCAAATGGTGTCGCGCCCTCAACCAGCCAGCACCGACTTCGGCGGCGTGCATAGTTCAGGTAACAGGGTCTCCGCCACGGCCCGGAAGAGAATGCTGTAGATTCTCCGGGCATTCTGTAAAGCCAGCCTGGCGATCTGCTGAGGCAGAGTAAAAACAACGTGAAAATATTCTACCGGCAACAACTCAGCATCCCGTTCGGCCAGCCATTGGACGCGGGCCGCCCCTTGACACTTCGGGCAACTGCGATTGCGACACGAGTTGTACGAGATGGCGCAATGTCCGCAATCGTAATACTGCAAATGACCACCCAAGGCGGCTGTGCGGCAATTACGAATGTCGTCGAAGGCTTTCCTTTGTGGGCGGGAGAGTACCCGCTCCACAAAGCCGAAAGTTATCTCCGTAAGTGCGGAAGACATCGGCCACTTCCAGCCGAGGTCCACTCATTCCTCAGGTTGATAGATTCTGGCCGCTTGGACGATGTCGAGTGGGTCCAGGAGTTCCAACGGACTGGTGGTCGAGCGCACCCTGGTGTTGGCGACGTGCAAATAGTGTGCAGTAGTCTCCAGCTTTGCATGCCGAGCAAAATCTGAATGGTGCGCAGATCCACGCCCGCTTCCAGCAGGTGAGTGGCGAAGGCGTGTCGCAAGGAGTGCGGATGAACGCTTTGGAAATACCGGCCTTCTGGGCGGTCTTCCTGCAGGCTAAGAAGATGGATTTGGTGGAGATGGGCTGGTCAGGTTTGCCGCCGGGGAAGAGCCACTCTTTAGGGCGCTCCAACGGAAGTAGATTCGCAGCAACTCCAGCAGCTTGGGTGGCAGCAGGACTGGCGATCCTTGCGGCCTTTGCCGCCGCGAATCCAGATCACGCCCCGGCCGCTGTCGATATCAGACGGCTTGAGCGTAGCTACTTCCGACACTCTGGGGCCGGCGGCGTACATGGTGGTCAGAATGGTCCGGTGAGAGAGATTCTTCGGCGTCTCCAACAGGCGTTGAACTTCCGCGGGGCTCAAAATCACCGGGAGTTTCTTCTCGTACCGAGGCAACGGGATGCGGTCGATGCTCACGGAACGGTGCAGCGTGTTGGAGTATAGAAAACGGAGCCCGCAAACCGTCTGTATGTAGGACGATAGCGAGACTCCTTTCTCTTTGATCAGGTACAGTTGATATTCCCGGATCTCCTCCGGGCCGAGCAATTCCGGCGATTTGCCAAAGTGTTTGGCGAACTCGGCAACTCTACGAATGTAGGCGGCGACGGTATTGGGCGAGTAGTTGCGAATCTGGAGATCCTCCAGCATTCGGGTTCGAAGTGGGGTCATAACGAAAGCTCCTTTCGTCTTTGACCACACCACCAAAAACTGCCCGCTGGAAGGGGGTTAACCGCCGGAGCGCAGGCGGCAGTCAGGCAGCCGAGCACGCCGGCCAGCGCACGAGGCGACGCCCGTTAGGGCGGCGACCCGTGCGCCATTGCCCCCTCCCTTCCAGCGCCCAGCGGTCGGAGTACGAACCCGGCCACACAACTGCCGCAGAGCGGCTTAGTTCAATGTTCCTTATGTTCCTTATTGTGCCTTATTATCCCTCATGTCGAACGTTGGCGATGGCTGTAAGTTACTAAAAACACGTCCCACAACACCTGCGAACACCGCCCACCCTACCGCCAAACCATTGTGGTTCTGGAAGTCGTGGGTTCAAATCCCACATCCCACCCCACTCCCTCCCTGATGGTGTATGCGTGATACTCTGCCGGAATGCAGGGTCGTAGAGCATTTCTCCAATCGGCCGCAGCTGCGGCTTTCGTCAATCTCAATCCTGCCGCGATGGGCGCCAACGAGAAGGTCACGCTTGCGCTGATCGGCGGACGCAATCAGGGCAATGGCGACGCGCTGCGGGCCGTCCGCGCGGGCGCGCGTTTCAAGACTCTCTGCGATCTCGACCCCAAGGTGCTGGAAAAGACTGGGGCCGATATCGCGAAGGCGCAAGGCGACAAGCCGGGCTTCGAAGACGATTTCCGGCGCGTACTCGACGATAAGGAAATCGACGCGGTGATGATCGCGACTCCCGATCACTGGCACGCGCGCATGGCGATTCTCGCCTGCCAGGCGGGCAAGGACGTCTATGTCGAGAAGCCGCTTTGCCAGACTATTTACGAGGGGCAGGCCATCCGCGATGCGGCGCGCAAACACAATCGAATCGTCCAGGTAGGCACGCAGCGCCGCAGCATGGAACACTTCAGGGGCGCGGCGGAATTCGTGGCGTCCGGCAACATCGGCAAGCTCCCGCTGATCAAGGCGTGGATCAATCAGATTCGCATCGATATCGGCAAGCCGGCGGACGGCGCGACTCCCATGGGCGTGAATTACGATCGCTGGCTTGGGCCGGCGCCCAGCCGTCCGTTCAACGAGAATCGCTTTCACTACACGTGGCGATTCTTCTGGGATTACGGCAACAGCGAGATCGGCAACCAGGGCATTCACGTCCTCGATGTGGCGCTCTGGGCGATCCAACTGATGCGCGGATTCGAGGGGTCCAAGTGCCTGCCAAAGCGCATTTCGGCCACCGGCGGCATCTACTGGCTGGACGATGCCAAAGAGGTGCCGGATACCCAATCGGTGAACTACGACTACGGCGACATGATGCTCAACTTCGAGCTGCGCAGCTTCGCCACCGATTACCTGATGCCCCATACGGCGCCGCGGATCGGGCCGAAGAGCGCGGGCGGTCCCGCGGATTTCGCGACGGCGTATTACGGGACTGAAGCCACGGTGCTCGCGCTGAATGACCGGTGGGAGGTCCACTGGAGAGACGGCAAGGTGGAGCAGACCAAGGCGGGCGGCGGGTCGCACGAGGCCAATTTCCTGGAGGCGGTGAAGAGCCGGAAGAAGCCGAACGCCGACGTGGAAATCGGCAGGTTGAGCACGATGCTCTGCCATCTGGGCAACGTATCGTATAAGCTGGGGCGCGACGTGCGCTTCGATCCGAAGACGGAGAAGTTCGGCGACGCGGAGGCTAACAAACTGCTGCGCAAAGAGTATCGCGCGGGATACGAGTTGCCGAAAGTTTAGAGGGCAGGTTAGGAGCGGATGTTTTCTCGAAGGGAATTTCTGGGGACGGTGGCTGCCGGCGCGGCGATGGGCGCGGCGCACGGCGCGAGCCGCGAACACCTGCGCGAGTTTGCCTACTCCGACGTACGGCTGACCGGCGGACCGCTCAAGGCGCAGTACGACTGGGTCCACGCGCATTTTCTCTCGCTCGATAACGATCGCCTGTTGAAGGTTTACAGGCAGCGCGCCGGGTTGCCCGCGCCCGGCGAAGACATGGGCGGCTGGTACGATGCCGATGGATTCGTGCCTGGGCACACGATCGGCCAGTACATCTCCGGTCTCTCGCGGATGTACGCCACCACGCGCGACCGTCCCACGCTGGCGAAGGTGAAGGATCTGGTGGAAGGCTACGCGGCCACGCTCGGCAAGGACGGGTATCCCTACGCGAGCGAGAAGGCTGCGGTGACGTGGCCCTGCTACATCCTGGATAAGTATGTCGTGGGTATGCTGGATGCGCACCGGCTGGCGGGGCTGGGGGCGGGGCGCGAATTCCTGCCACGCATCATCCGCGGCGCTATCGGACATATTCCGGACCACACGTACGACCGCACGCCGGATAGTCCCAAGCAGGCGCCCTACGACGAGCCGTATATCCTTCCGGAGAATCTGTTTCACAGCTATGAACTGACGGGCGATCCGCAGTGGCTGGCGATGGCGCGGCTCTACCTGCTCGATGAGGAGTACTTCGACCCGCTGGCGCAGGGGCGGAATCTGCTGCCGGGCAAGCACGCTTACAGTCACGTGATCGCGCTCAGTTCGGCGGCGAAAGCGTACGAGGTGCTGGGCGACGAGAAGTACCTGCGCGCGATTCGCAACGCGTGGGACATGCTGGAAGAGACGCAGCAGTTCGCCAGCGGCGGATGGGGGCCGAAGGAGGCATTCGTTCCGCCGCACGAAGGCAAGCTGGGCGAAAGCCTGACGGCACACCGCGAACATTTTGAGACGCCGTGTGGCTGCTATGCGCACATGAAGCTGGCGCGCTACCTGCTGCGTTTCACCGGCGAACCGCGCTATGGAGACGGTCTGGAGCGGGTTCTGTACAACACGATTCTGGGGTCGATCGAACCCTCCGGAGATGGCGACTATTTCTATTACTCGGATTACCAGGCGGGCGCCCGCAAGGGCTATTACAAAAAGAAGTGGCCGTGCTGCTCCGGCACCCTGGTGCAGGGCGTGGCCGATTACGCCGTGAGCATATACTTCCAGGATTCGAGCGGAATCTACGTCAACCTGTTCGCGCCTTCGGAAGTACGGTGGAACGCGGGCGGCGTCCCCGTGCGGTTGATTCAGAGCACTGGCTACCCGGCCGCGGATTCACTCGAACTGCGCGTGGAGGCGCCGGCGCCGACGGAGTTCGCCATCCACGTGCGGATGCCGGCGTGGCTGGCGGGTGCGGCCGCGATCTCGGTGAACGGCAAGAACGTGGATGTGGCGGCGGAGCGCAAGACGTTCGCCACGATGCGCCGCCGGTGGCGGCGGAACGACACGCTGGAAGTGAAGCTGCCGTTCGGGGATCGCACGGAGGCGATCGACGACCGGCATACGGATACGGTGGCATTGATGCGCGGGCCGCTGATGATGGTGGCGGTGAACGCGTCGGATGGAATGCCGGAGGTCGGCGCGCCGGACCTGCGCTTTGCGCCCTTCTACACGGTGCGCGGCGAGAGATACACGACGTATTTCAAGCAGCGGGCGGAGTGAGGCGCGGACGTGAGGTAGCGCCGCGCAGCGGGCGAGGCAGGCTCATCTGAGACCCCTTGTAGAATCAGATGGATACAGGGCCACGACCTCGGTGTGGCAGGCTCGCGCCTGCCATGACAAGCTGAAGCATGTCGCCACCAACGCGCGCCGCGGGTCTCGTAACTGTTCAATCTGCCCCTGGCAGAGGCCCGCGCTGAAGCCTGCCCCACCACGGAGAAGAAATTATGTCCCCGTCCGCTTGGGTGGCCGCAGCAGCCGCTTTGGCAGCTTCGCGAGGTACGTCAACCGCTCCACCAGGGGGAGCATCCGTCGCACCGTCTTGCCATGCAGCATCAAACTACCGGCGACCAGCACGGGATGCGGAATGGTAGTGCAGCAGCGCGCGCAAATATCCACCTCGCCGCCGCGTCCCGACGCGTGCAACCGCCGCATTTCCTGCATAGGCGCGGCATTCCAGATCTGCGCCAGCGGTTCCTGCCCGATGGTGCCCAGCGGCTTGCCGTCCAGCATGTAGCTCTGGCAGCAAGGGTACACGTCGCCGTTTTGTTTCACGTACACCGCACCGCGCCACAGATAATGGCAAGGATACTTCCAATCGTCGGCGGTGTGCCCCGCATTAGGGCGCATCAGGTTGGTTTCGTCTTCCTTGATGCGTAACTCGTCCACGCCAGGGATTCCCCGCCAGAAGCCCAGAAAGTCGTCCACCTCGCCCGCATTGCCTTCCATGCGCACCATCTGCACCACGACCTGTAGCTTGGAGCCGCGCTCGTGCTTCATGCGCGCGAACCGCACGAAGTTATCGCGCACCTTTTCGAACTTAGCCCCCTTGCGATAGAACTCGAAGGTCTCCTTCTTGAAGCCGTCGAAGCTCAGCGTGATCTGCTCCAGGGGCGAATCCAGCACCTTGGCCGCATAGCGCTCATCCAGGAATGTCCCGTTGGTGGAAAGCAGGGTCGAGACGCTGTGCCGGTGGCAGTATTCGATGCGTTCGAAGATCTTCGGGTCCATGAACGGTTCGCCCAGCCCGATCAGCATCATGTGCTCGGCGGTATCTCCGGCTTCGGCGAGCAGTGTACGGAATACCTCATCCGTCATGTCCGCTTTGGGCTGCGGATGTGTTTCCCTGGGGCACATCGGGCAATACAGGTTACACTTGGCAGTGGTCTCGACGATGTACTCCACCGGCAGCGCGTCGAGCCGGGCACGGCGCGTCAGGTAGCCCCACAATAATTTTGCGCGGTTCCAGGCCCTCATCGGTAGTTTTATTGTAGCTGCTGGTGGCAAACCGGAATCCAATACCCATGACCCCGACCGCGATGGATGGCCGCGTACGAGCGCTCAATCAACAGCCCATCCGGCAAGGCGGCCAGTACATCCTGTACTGGTGCCGCTGGAATCGCCGCGTGGCATCCAATCACGCCCTGCTCTACGCGGCGGAGATGGCCAACCGCATGAAGCTGCCGCTGGTCTGCTTCGAGCGCCTCTCTTGCGCCTACCCGACGGCCAGCGACCGCTTCCATACCTTCGTGCTCCAGGGTATCCCGGAGATGCAGGCGCACGTGCGCCAACTTGGCGCCGGGTACATCTTCCAGTTGCCGCGACGCAAGACTACCTCGGACGCCAAACTGCGCGCCGTCATGGCGGGCGCCGTCGCCGTGGTGACCGACGATTGCCTGCGCGCCACTCCCCGACTCGACGTGCAGCTTCACGCGGTCGATTCCAGTTGCATCGTGCCCATGAGCAAGATCCCACAGCGCAACTACGCCGCCTACTCCATGCGGCCCAAAATCCACCGCATGCTGCCCGAGTTCCTGCGTCCCGTTCCGGCGGTGAAGTTGCGCCTCACGTGCCAGGAAACGTTCGACGATCTGCACACCGAGGTGACTACCGACAATATCGCGGACCTGGTGGCGTCCTGTGAGATCGATCACAGCATCCGCCCCTCCCCGACGTTCCAAGGCGGGCGCAAAGCCGCCGAAAAAAACCTCAGGCGATTCCTTGGCCACCGCCTCCGCCGTTACGCGCGCGACAAGAACGAGCCCTCCGCCCATGCCACCAGCGAGCTCAGCCCGTACCTGCACTACGGCCACATCTCGTCGCTCGAAGTGGCTCTCGCTGTTCGCGAGTACGCCAAAGAGCACAAGCTGATCGCCGACGAATTCCTGGAAGAACTGATCGTACGCCGGGAACTGTCCTTCAATTTCACGCGCTACGCGGACCGCTACGATACCCTCGACACGCTGCCCGACTGGGCACAAGAAACCATCGCGGCCCATCGCAAGGACACGCGCGACCCGGCGTACACCCGCGGACAGTTCGAGACCGCCGCCACCCACGATGATCTGTGGAACGCCACCCAGAAGGAATTGATCCTGCGCGGCAAGATCCACGGCTACTACCGCATGTTCTGGGGCAAGAAGATCCTGGAATGGTCGCCCGGCGCCGGCGACGCCCTGGCCACCATGCTTTACTTGCACGATCGCTATGCGCTGGATGGCGACGACCCGAATACCTACACCAATATCCTGTGGTGCTTCGGTCTGCATGACCGTCCCTGGCCGGAGCGCCCGGTTTACGGGACCATTCGTTCGATGGTCCGTTCAGGTATGGAACGAAAGACGAATGTAGACGCGTATATACGGGAAATCGAAACCCTGGAACGTACAGGCAAGGAGTTGACCGCGTGAATGTCACCATTACTGGAGCCAGCGGGCTGATCGGCCGGCGTCTAATGAAAAACCTCGGCGCGGCCGGCCACGCGCTGACCGTGCTCAGCCGGCATGCAGGGACCAATGTCCCGCCCGGAGTCACGGTTGTCGCCTGGGATCCAATGAAAGGTCCGCCGCCCGAGGATGGCGTGCGCAATGCGAGCGCGGTGATCCATCTGGCCGGCGAACCGGTGGCGCAGCGCTGGAGCGCGGACGTGAAACGGCGCATACGGGAGAGTCGCGTGGTGGGCACACGCAACCTGGTGCAGGCGCTGTCGAAGCTGCGCAACACGCCGCAGGCCCTGGTATGCGCGTCGGCGGTAGGTTACTATGGCTCGCGCGGCGATGAGGTGCTGCGTGAGGATTCCGCGCCCGACCACAGTTATCTGGCCGAGGTCTGTACCGCCTGGGAACAGGAAGCGGTGGCCGCGGAAGCCTTCGGCATGCGCGTGGTCCGGGTGCGCACCGGCGTCGTGCTGGACCCTCGCGGCGGCGCGCTGCAGCGCATGCTGCCACCGTTCCGCATGGGCGTCGGCGGCAAACTGGGCGACGGCAGGCAATGGATGTCGTGGATCCACCTGGCGGATCTGGCCGCCATGTTCCAGTTCGCGGTGGAGCGGGATGTGCGCGGTGCGCTCAACGGGGTGGCGCCCATTCCGGTCACAAACGCGGATTTCACTCAGGCTCTAGCTACGGCACTCCACCGTCCTGCCATCTTCCCGGTCCCGGTTTTCGGAATGAAGTTGGTGTTCGGTGAGATGTCGGAGATCCTGCTGGCCAGCCAGAGAGTGCTGCCAGCGGCGCCGGAAGCTGCCGGGTTTAAGTGGAGTTTTCCGGAATTGGGCAGTGCGTTGAAAGACTTGCTCGGAGGATAAGGCTTTACTTCGTGCCCCCGGCGACGCCGCGCTGTTTGCGGGTGAGGATCTCGCGGACGGCGTAGATGCGGCGGTCCTGGCTTTCGAAGTAGGTGCGCATCATCATCTCGCCGATCAGGCCGGTGGAGAACATCATCAGGCCGCTCAGCAGGAGCAGGACTCCGGCGATCATCAGCGGCCCGTGCTCGATCACGATTTCATATCCCAGGATTTTGAGCACTACCAGGTAGGCCATGATGCCACCGCCGGAAACCGTGCCGGCCAATCCGAGCGAACCGAAGAAATGCATGGGGCGGGTGAAGTATTTAAGCAGGAACTTGATGGTCAGAATGTCGAACAGCACACGGAAGGTGCGTCCGATACCGTAGTGCGAATCGCCCGCGGCGCGCGGCACGTTCCGGATGGGCACCTCAATCACGCGCGCGCCGTAGAAGCTGGCGAGCGCGGGAATGAAGCGGTGGAGTTCGCCGTAGAGGTTGACGTCCTTGAGGACTTCGGCGCGATATGCCTTGAAGGTGGTGCCGAAATCGCGCAGCGCGACGCCGCTGGCTTTGGCCATAAGCCAGTTGGCAATGCGCGACGGGATCTTGCGCATGATGGCGTTATCCACGCGGTGTTTGCGCCAGCCGCTCGCGATGTCGTAGCCCTGGTCGATTTTTTCAAGCAGCGCAGGGATGTCTTCGGGGCAGTGCTGCAGATCGCCATCCATGGCGATGATCACGTCTCCTTTGGCTTCGTGGAAGCCCGCGGAGAGGGCGGCGGTCTGGCCGAAGTTGCGGCGCAGGCGGATCACCTTGAGGTGGCCGTCGGTCTCCACGAGGTTGGCGAGCAGTTCGAAGCTGCGGTCATTGGACGCGTCGTCAACGAAGAGGATTTCGTAGGGACGCTGAAGTTGCTCCAAAACCGCGGTGAGGCGGTCGTACAACGGGAGTATGGAGGGCTCCTCGTTGTGGATCGGAATCACGATCGACAACATTGCCATTAAACTACTAGTGTAGCATCGGCTGCGCGGCTCCATGCTATACTTCGTCGCTCGATGGATCGGGTTCCCTTTCAGGCTACGGCGGCCGGTGCGCTCTACGAAGGCATCCGGACGCTGCCGGCGGCGGTGCTGCTGGACAACGTGCGGAGCATGTACAACGTTGGCGCGTTCTTCCGCACGGCAGACGCGGCCAGCATAGAAAAGCTGTACCTTTGTGGGATCACGGCGCGGCCGCCCAAGAAGGCGATCGCCAAAACCGCGCTGGGAGCGGAAGACACGGTGCCGTGGGAACATGCGTGGGACGCCCTGCCGCTGGTGGAAGGGATCCGCGCCCGGGGATACGAACTTGCGGCGGTGGAGACCAGCGTCCACGCGGTGGACCTGTTCGACTGGAAGCCGCGTTTTCCGGTGTGCGTCGTGTTCGGCCACGAGGTGGATGGCATCCGGCCGGAGATCTCCGCGCTGTGCGATACGCACGTGCGTATACCCATGCTGGGGACCATGCATTCGCTGAATGTGGCCACGGCGGGCGGAGTGGTGATTTACGAGCTATTGCGCAAGTACCGTGCTCTGGGCGTACCATAAAATCGTGCCCGACTTATTGCCGCGCCTTCGCATGAATCTGGACTTCATGCCTTCCCCCTCGCCGGAACACCCGGGACTTTTCATCCGGGATCCTTACCGCTTCAGCGATGCCATGCTGGTGATTCCGCCGCCCCTGGTGGAGTGTCTACAATGCTTCGACGGGTCGCAGACCGAGCTGGATTTGCGCGCGACGCTGGTCAGCATCACAGGTGAACTCGAAGTGGGAGACCTGGGGCAGCACCTGCTGGAAACGCTGAGCGCGGCCGGGTTCCTGGAAGACGGCAACTACGCTGACATGCAGCAGGAGCGCAAGCGCGAATTCGCCGAGGCCACGATTCGCGAACCCTCGCATGCAGGGTCGGCGTACCCGGCAGATGTGGAGCAGATGCGCCAGACCATGGAGCAGTACATGGATAGCGCGCCAGCACAGGCGAAGGCAAACGGCGATCTGTTCGCGATTGCGGCGCCGCACGTGAGCCCGCAGGGAGGGTGGCAAAGTTACCGCGCCGCGTACGGCATGCTGCGACCGGAACACAAGGACCGGACGTTCGTGATTCTAGCGACCTCGCACTACGGCGAGCCGGAGAAATTCGGCCTGACGCGCAAAACGTTCCGCACACCGCTGGGCGACGCACTATCCGACACGGCGCTGGTGGACCGGCTGGCGACGCATGGCGGGAAGGGAATCGAGATGGAAGACTACTGCCACTCCTTCGAGCACACGGTGGAGTTGCAGGTGATCTTTCTACAGCACGTGATGGGGCCCGAGGTGAAGATTTTGCCGATCCTGGTAGGGCCGTTCGCGCGCAGCATCTACGAGGGCGGCGATCCGGAGGACGACGACCGGGTGAAGGCGTTCTTCGAAGCGCTGGGGGAGTTGCGCGAACGCGAAGGCGACCGGTTGTTCTGGGTGATGGGCGTGGACATGGCGCACATGGGTGAACGCTATCACGATCGCTTCGCGGCGGTGGCGGGCGAGGGCACGATGCAGGAAGTGAGCGCGCGCGACGAGGAACGCATCGAGCGCATCAACGCATTGGATGCCGGCGGCTTCTGGGACCTGGTTCGCCGGGGGCAGGATGATTTGAAGTGGTGCGGGTCTTCGCCGTTCTACACGTTCCTGAAGACGGCTCCGAAGGCGCGCGGGGAACTGCTGAAGTACGAGCAGTGGAACATCGACCAGAACAGCGTGGTGAGCTTCGCGGGAATGGGCTTCCGGAAAGCGTGAGCAGCGTTAATTCGTGCGCTTGCGAGTGAGTCTCCTGCGTTTCAGCAGGCCCAGCGCCACGAGGCCAAGGCCGGAGGCGAAGAAGGACGCCGGCTCCGCCACCGTGATGTCCGCACCAGCGACTGGATTTTCGGGAGCCGTGAATTCAGGGGTGAGTGGCGTTGAGTTCTCGGACAAATTCAGATTATTGGAGAGGAGAAGAGTATATGCCGGTCCCTCTTTCACGTCCTGATCCGAGATTATCGCGGCCAGGGAAGTGCTCTGCGCCGCGAACAACAACAAGCATAAAGACACTAGTTTCATGAGATGAAGACCTGAAATAAGGCAGTGTGCCGGGGATGACAAAAATCTCATCCAATTTGGTGGCCGTTGTTTGATGCCGGAAAATCCTGCATGAGCCGGCTTTACGGATTGATATATCGCGCGGCTACATATATACTGCATAGCTATGGCGAGTGCGGATATGCAGAAGGGCAGCGCGGAGATGATTCTGCTGGCGCTGTTGGAAGAACGGATGCGGCACGGGTATGAGCTGGCCAAGCTGATCGAAGCGCAGTCGGAGAGCCAGCTGCAATTCCACGTGGCGTCGCTGTATCCCATGCTTTACCGGTTGGAGCGCAAAGGGCTGGTGGAAGGCAAATGGGTGGAGAAGGCAGGGGAGCGGCGCAAGCGCTATTACAAGGTGACGCCCGCCGGCCGGAAATCGCTGGCGGAGCAGCGCAAGTCCTGGCGCGCGTTCGTGCGGGCTTTGAATCAGCTCACGGGGTTCAGCCATGCCTGACTGGCGGCGGTTGGTGCGCGAGCGGCTGCCGGCGCTGCACGTGCCGCCGGAACGGGAGAGCGAAATTGTCACCGAACTGGCGCTGCAATTGGAACAGGCGTATGCGGACGCGGTGGCCGGCGGCGCAGGCGAAGAGGAAGCACTGCGCCGCGCGCTGGCACAATTAGGCGATTGGAACAAGCTGGGGCGGGGAATCGATGTCTCCGAGCGACGCGCGGGATTCGCCGCGGGAGGGCTGCACGATCTGCGTTACGCGCTGCGCTTCTTCCGGCGAAATCCGGTATTCACGGCGATTGCCACGCTGACGCTCGGGTTCGGAATTGGCGGTAATACGGCCATCTTCACGATGGTGGATTCGCTGGTGCTGCGAGCGATTCCCTATCCCGCGCCGGAGCGGGTGATGGCGATCGAGACGCGAAAGGCACAGCAACCGGAGATCGACCCGTGGACATCGGCGCCGGACTTCTTCGACTTCCGGGAACAGTCACGGGCGTTCTCCTCGATTGCGGCGATCAGCCCGGTGTGGAACGTGGTGATGACGGGCAGGGGCCGGGCGGAACAACTGGATGCGCTCTACGTTTCGGCGGAATTCTTTCCAATGCTCGGCGTCAACGCCGCCGTGGGACGCACCTTCGCACCCGAGGAAGATCGCAGGGCTCAGCGTTCCAATGTAGTAGTGCTATCGCACGGTTTCTGGCAACGGCGATTCGGCGGCGGGCGCGACGCGATCGGACAGAGCCTGAATCTGGATGGCGGAACCTACACGGTAATCGGCGTGCTGCCGGCGGAGTTTCGCTACGTTGGGGCGCCGCTGGCGGGATCGGCGACGGAGATTGCGGTATGGTTTCCCCTCGCGTCGAATCAGTTGGCCGGGTCAGCGCGGTTTTTGCGGTACTTGAAACTCGCGGCACGGCTGCGCGATGGAGTGACGCCGGCACAGGGCAGGGAAGAGGCACGGCGGCTGGGGGCGGCGCTCTCGGTGCAGTATCCCGAATTCGATCGCGGCTTCGAGTGGGACGCGCGTCCGTTGAGCGAGCAAGTAACGGGCAAACTGCGTGTGAGCATGCTGCTGCTGCTGGGCACGGTAGGGTTTGTACTGCTGATGGCGTGCGCCAACGTGGCGAACCTGCAACTTGCGCGGGCGGCGGTCCGGCAGCGCGAGATCGCGGTGCGCGTGGCGTTGGGCGCGGGCGCGTACCGGCTAACGCGGCAGTTGCTGACGGAGGGGCTGGTGCTTGCGGCAGTGGGCGGGGCAGTGGGACTGCCGCTGGCCTATGCGGGATTGAAGTTACTGATCGCGGTGGGGCCGGAGGGATTGCTTCATGCGCGGGAGATCCGGCTGGATGGGCGGGCACTGCTCTTTACGAGCGCTGCGGTGCTGGCATGCGCGGTGCTGGCGGGGCTGCCGCCGGCGTGGCGCCTGGTGCGCTCGCAGATCGGCTCCGCGCTGCGCAAATCGGGACGGGGGCTCGCGGGCGGTCACCGTGTGCGGGCGGCGCTGGTATCTACACAGGTGGCGGTGGCGCTTGTACTGTTGGTGGGCGCGGGTTTGCTGGTGCGCAGCTTTCTGCTGTTGCTGGATGTGAATCCGGGATTCGATGGGCAGAACGTCGCGACTATTTCCACGCAGATGCCGGCCGGGGCGAGTACGCCAGCGCTGCGTACGACGCTTTACCGTGCAATTCGCGACAAGCTGCTGGCGGTTCCGGGAGTGGTCAACGTCGCGGCGGTCAGCCGCTTGCCCATGATGGGGCAGAATCTCGGCAGTTGGGCGTTCGTCGAGGGCAAGAGCGTGCCGGGGCAGCCGGGCTTCGAAGTGGAGTATCGCGTGGCCACGCCGAGCTACTTCGCCACGATGGGAATTCCTTTGCGCGCGGGCCGCTACTTCGACGAACATGACGACGCCAACGCCAGCGCGGTATTGCTGATCAACGAGACCATGGCGCGCAAGTTCTGGCCGGGAGAAAACGCCGTGGGCAAGCGGTTGAAGCTGAGTTCCACGCCGGAGCGCGCTCCGTGGATCACGGTGGTGGGAGTGGTGGGCGACGTGCGACATTTTGGCATGGACATGGAGCCGCGCGCGGAAGTGTACCGGCCGCATGCGGTGAATCCGCTGGGGGCGCCGATCCTGGTGATCCGCACCAGCACGGACGCGGCGGCGCTCAAGAGTACGTTGAGCGCAGCGGTGCGCAGCGTGGATGCGGAGATCCCGACCTACAACGAGTTCGTCATGCGGGAACTGGTGGAGCGGTCGACGACGCAGCGCCGGTTTGTCATGCTGCTGCTGGCGGGGTTCGCGGTGGCCGCGCTGCTGCTGGCCGGCGTCGGGATCTACGGTACGGTATCGCAAGCAGTGGCGCAGAGGACGCAGGAGATCGGTGTGCGGATGGCGCTGGGCGCGTCGCGCGGAGCGGTACTGCGCCTGGTGTTTGGCGAGGGGCTGCGCATGATGGCGGCAGGGTTGGCGGCGGGCGGGGCGGCGGCAGCGGGCCTGGCGTGGCTGATGCGCGGCATGTTGTTCGAGGTTCGCCCGCTGGACCCGGTGGCATTTGTGGCGGCGGTAACGACGCTGGCGGCGTTCGGCGCCGCGGCGTGTTATGTGCCGGCGAGGCGGGCGACACAGGTGGATCCGGCGATCGCTTCGCGGCAGGAATGAAGGTCCGCCGTGGATGGCGAGAGGACGGGCGGATTGACTTAAGTGGTCTCGGCGCGGTATTTTGCAGGTGTACCTTCACTGATCGGCGCGGTAGCCAAGTGGTAAGGCAAAGGTCTGCAAAACCTTTATTCGTCGGTTCGATCCCGACCCGCGCCTCCAACCTCCAGTGGATTCGATCTACGCCGTAACTTTTCCCAGCCTCGGCAGTTTCTATGATTAGAGCATGCCGCGCGGGCGACATTTACGGCAGTCCCAGACCGATTGGGCCGAAGAACGCCTGCTGATCGAGGCGGCGCAGCGTGACCCCACGCGTTTCGGCGATCTTTACGATTCTTATTTCGACCGCGTCTACGCGTACGTGGCGCGTCGTGTCGGCGACCGCACCGAGACGGAAGACCTGGTGTCCGACGTCTTTCACCAGGCGCTCGCGAACGTACGGAGATTCGAATGGCGGGGGGCGCCGTTTTCGGCGTGGCTTTATCGCATCGCGGCGAACAAGATCGCGGACTGTTCGGAGCGGTTACGACGGGAACGCACGATCCAGCCATCGCCGGAAATCGAGGAGGCCGATCAGGAGTTCGCGCACGACTGCGCGACGGTCTTCGCGTTGGTGCGGGACCTGCCCGAAGATCAGCGCAGGGTCTTGGAACTGCGTTTCGTGGAAGAGAAGAGCACCCGCGAAGTCGCGGAGGCTTTGGGGCGCAGTGAAGGAGCGATCAAGCAATTGCAGTTTCGCGCCCTGGAGAGCCTGCGGGCGAGGATAGGGGGCAAACGTGGCTGAGCACGATCTGATCGAGCGGCTCAACGACGCTCTGGAACGCCGCGCTCTCGACGGTCGGGCCGCGCCGGACCGGGAGATCCGCGAATTGGTTGGCGTGGCGCGCCGCCTGCGCGGCATGCCTCGCGAAGCTTTTCGATCACAGCTTAGAAATCAACTCAGGGAGGAAGCAATGTCATCAACACCAACAACAGCATCAATTCAACTGCGCGAGGGTTTTCATTCCATCACGCCCTACATCATCGTGCCAGGGGCGGCGCAGTTTATCGAATTCGTGAAACAGGCGTTCGGAGCCGAGGAGAAGGCCCGTTATTCATCGCCGGACGGAAGCAGCATCATGCACGCGGAGGTCAAGGTTGGCGATTCCATGATAGAGCTAAGCGACGGCAATGAGCAATATCCGCCGCGGCCCGCTGCGATTCACCTTTATCTCCCGGACACGGACAGCGCTTATCAGCGGGCGCTCGCAGCGGGGGCGACTTCACTCCACTCCGTCGAGGAAATGCCCTACGGAGAACGCTCCGGCAGTATCAGGGATCCGTTCGGCAACCACTGGTACATCGCAACGCATCACGGTGCGAGCCATATTCCCGAGGGCCTGCGGACTGCCAATGCGTATTTGCACACTGTGGGCGCCGACAGGCTGATCGATTTTCTGAAGCTGGCCTTCGAAGCGGAAGAAATTGAGTTGTATCGGGAGGAGTCGGGCGGCCCCATCAGGCATGCAAAAATCCGCATCGGGGACACCATCCTCGAAATGAGCGAAGCCCACGGCCCGTACGGACCAATGCCAACGGGACTGCATTTGTACGTACCCCGTGTAGACGCCGTTTATGAGCGGGCCATGAAGGCCGGCGCTACATCGATCAGCGCCCCGGCTGACCAGCCCTATGGGGAACGCGGCGCAGGAGTTAAGGATCCGGCAGGCAACTCCTGGTTCCTGGCCACGCCGCTGCCAGTGCGAGAATAGCGGCTTATAGGACCCTGGCATCAGGTAAATCGCGGGCTTGAGTCTGACGTCTTCGAGGCGTCCCGAGACCTGGGCCGTATAGTCTGTCCATTTTCCCAACACAAAGCACCAAACCAACCATGTTAACCAATAAAATGGTAAGTACCGTCACGGTAATAACCAGGACTCATTTGGAGAGTACTTAGTACGCAATCCACCGCGAAATCGAGATTTGTCCTAAGTGAAGACCTAGAATTAAAGGCATGAAAAGCCTTTCTGTCCGGTTTGCCCTGATCTTAGCGTTTATCGTTGCGAGTGGCATTCCGGCAATAGCGGGAACGGTGTGGGCGGTTCCATCGGAAGCACCGCCATATCTTATCAATCCTTCGGCGACGAGTGTGACTGTTCTTGAAGCGTTCATCGAAACACCATCAGGAGTGACTTTTGACACGCCAGGATTTACCAATCTGGACTCCGGGTGGAGCGCAGTCACAGTCAACCCTACATATGCCGTAGAGTACGGGCCACCTTCTGGTTGGCTCACAGAGGATTTGAATATAATCGGCAGTCCACTTATCGTGGACATCTATGCATTTACTGGATGCGCCAGTTCTCCCTGTCTAGTTGGAGACCTGAGCGACGCCTATGCAGTTCATTTCAATGATGGCAACTATGGTGGGTGGACGCCGTTGACGGCTGACAACCTGTCCGGTGAAGACATCACGTCGACCACGCCGGAACCGACGAGTATGCTGTTGATTGGCTCCGGCTTCATTGGTCTCGGTATACGGCGTTGCCACAGACGGTAACTCGGCGAACGGTACGGCGCGAAACATCGCCGTACTTCCGTGTCAGTCGATGAGCGCCAACTTGCGCAATTCCTGCAGCAACTTCGCCTTGTGGATGGGTTTGGCCAGAAAACAGTCGCATTTCTCCCGAATTGCATGCATGACGTTTTCCTTATCGGAGAGGGCAGTGGTCATCACGATCGTGCTCCGGTTCGACGCTGCGATACCGGCGACTGTTTCGAGCCGACGGATCTCCCTCAACGCCTCCTGACCGTCCATTTCGGGCATCATGATGTCCAAGCAGATCAGGTCGTAGGGCTTTTTCGCCTCCAGGGATGCGCGCACGGACTCGACAGCATCCTTGCCATTGACGGCCGTGTGGCACAGGCCGTAGCTCTTCAGAAACTCGTGGAGCAGCAAGCGGCTGGTGGGATCGTCTTCGACAATTAGCATTTTCATGGCGGTCTCGTTGGTTCAGGTTCGCGGCTCTTGTATCATCGCTCTCTCCAGCCGAACGAACTGACGCTCCAGGTCGTCCATGCGGGCGGCAACAGGCCCAAGGTTGCGGGCCTTGGCCGCGCACCATCGCGTCGGCGGGCAGACCCCGCGTGTCGCGCCGGCCGTGTGTCGCGTGGCGATGGGCTTCGTCGTCGGCTGCATTGTTCTTCGTTCCGTCAGCGCCAGGGATAGGGAGTCCTCCGAACTTTCCACAGTCGCTGCGAGAAGCCGCTGTTCATCGGTCACCTCTCGCCTGGGCGCGATATTTCCATACTCAGATCCCTGAGACTTGCTCACTCCAACCCCATGAGGTTAACAGCCTCATCTCTGCTTATCGACCAATTCAGGAAGCCTCGTCAGCGCGAAGGGTTGTAGTTTGAATTGAACGCCTGGACAGAAATCGCGCAGGATCAAACGGCTCTAGAGATGTCAATACTACCGGAAGACAGATTGGGAGCGCCGTCGCGCAGAACTTGAGGCGCACTCGGATATACAATCGGTGCTGACCGGGAATCCGAATGGTATTCCTGGAGGAGCTCTGATATGCGACATCCTTACCGGCTGCTTGTGGCAGCCCTCTTTGCAGTTGCCGCGACCGCCGCAGAACCGTCGCTCGATCCCGCGACCCTCAAGCTAATCCCCAGACGCATGCAGGAGTTCGTAGAGCGCGGCGAGATTTCCGGCGTCGTCACCCTGGTGGCGCGCAACGGCCAGATCGCCGCGCTCGACGCGGTTGGCTTCGCAGACATCGAGAGCAGGAAGCCGATGCGAACCGACGCGATCGTACAGATCATGTCGCAGACCAAAACCGTCACCGGAGTGGCAGCGATGATTCTGGTGGATGAAGGAAAGCTGAACCTGACCCGACCGGTGCAGGATTACCTGCCTGAGTTCAAGGGCGTTCAGGTCGCAGAGGTCCGGCCGGACGGAAGTCTCAACGTCCATCCGCCTCAGCATCCGCCCACCGTATGGGAGTTGATGTGCCACATTTCCGGCCTTGCCTTCCTTCCTGCGAAGGGTGAATACGCGCGCATCAACTTTACGATGGACCACACCTTGGCCGAAGCGGTGCATGCCTACGCCGCCGAGAAGCTCATCGCGGAGCCGGGGACGAAGCACATCTATAGCAACATGGGAATCGCCACGCTCGGCCGTATCGTCGAAGTTGTCTCCGGATATAAGTACGAAGACTTCGTGCAGAGCAGCATTCTGGCGCCACTCGGAATGAAAGACTCCTTCTTCTTCCCGCCTGGAGACAAGAAGAGCCGTATTGCCATGGTCTACGAGCTAGATAGGGAAAAGAAGCTCACTCTGGCCGGCGACAAGGCTCAGGGAGGCGATCCCGCCGCGTACCGGTCTGGCGCAAAGTATCCTGGACCGGAGCTGGCTCTGTTCTCCACTGCCGCGGACTTTTACAGCTTTTATCAGATGCTGGCCAACCGGGGGACGTTCGGCGGCAAGCGCATCCTTTCGCCGCAGGCAGTGGAAGCGATGGCGCATGACTACACCCCAGACCATCGCGGCTACGGTCTCACTATGAGTGTGGCCGAGGGCACGCGGTCGCTGTTGAACCTGGTCAACCCGGGGGCTTTCGGGCATGGAGGCGCGTTTGGTACCAGCGGAACCGTGGACCCAAAGAATGGGCTCGTAACCGTTTTCCTGCCACAAATGGTGGGCGGGCCTACCAAGCTCGCTCAGGACGTCTTCACGCAACTCGCCGAAGCCGCGGTGCGATAGACACGCAGGTCGGCGGCGTCGCAATCAGTGAGGCTGCCCGACAAAATTCGCGTGGTCACGAGTTTCAGTCTTGTTACAGGTGACGCGAGGACCTGGCACATCGGACGATAGCGATTGACTGCTATCGTTCGGCATCTTGAAACGCCCCCTGGCATTCCGCAAAATCGAAACTGGTACCCGGTACGTCCTGGGAATGACAGTACCTTACCGCCCGTAGCACCCATCGGAGGGATTGAACAATGCGAACGAAACTCGCTTTTTGGTGTATAGCCGTAAACATAAGTCTTCTCACTGTGCCATCTTTGCGAGCACAAACCACCGCCACTCTTTACGGCACCATCAGTGACCGCAGCGGTGCCGTGATTCCGAATGCACCGGTCACCGCCACTAATGTGGGTACGGATCAAGCGCGCACCGCGCGGACCAACGCTGAGGGTCAATACCGCTTTGAGTTTCTCCCGATTGGCGAGTATGCAGTGGAGGCGACGGCCACCGGCTTCAAGAAATTTGTCCAGAAAGGTGTGGTTCTGGAAGTCAACGTCACCGCGCGCGTGGATGCGACGCTCGATGTTGGCATTATGTCCGAAGCAATCGAAATTGCCGGGGCTGCGCCGGTGGTGAACACCGCCGACGCGCAAATCGGCCGAAGTGTGGAGAACGCGGAAATCAACACGCTTCCCATCGTCGGTCGTAATGTCTATACCCTGCTGAATCTTACGCCTGGGGTTTCTTCTAACGCCAACAGCATCGTACTGGGTTACCCCGAGCAGCGTACAACCATCAACGGCGGTGTAGATGGCGGCGCCGGATCCGTGAATTACTACCTTGACGGCGGCAATAATATGACTGGGCTGCGGAATACAGGTAACATCGCTCCCAATCCGGATGCAGTTGAAGAGTTTCGAGTTGTTACGAACAGTTATAGCGCCGAATATGGCCGTTTTGCAGGCGGCGTAGTAAACATCCTGACAAAATCCGGCACGAACGAGTTTCACGGTTCGTTGTTCGAGTTCTTCCGCAATAACGATCTGAACGCCTACCCGTGGGTCGGCGTCGCTGCGCCTCTGCATCGCAATCAGTTCGGCGGTGCGATTGGCGGCCCCATCCGGAAAAGCAAAACGTTCTTCTTCGGCACTTATTCCGGTCTTCGTCAGATCACCAGTTCAGTTTTGAACGGAGCCATCGTACCCACCGCGCTAGAACGCGGCGGCAATTTCTCGCAATCCAAGGTAGCGCCCAAAGATCCACTTGGCGGCAATACACCATTCCCGGGAGGAATCATTCCGTCAAACCGCCTGGATCCCACCGCGCAAAATATTCTGTCCAAGTACATCCCAGTGGCGAACGCCGCCGGGAGCATCTGGCAGGGCTCAATTTCCAGTCCTTACAATGGGGACGAGATTCTCGCGAAGATCGACCATACGTTTAGCGAGCGACAGCGCTTGACCGCCAGTTACTATGAGACCAGCGGGCACCAATCCATCTCCCCGGGAGGAAATATCCCCTGGTCCACCGAGAACTTCGACTGGCGGCAGCAGAACGTGAACCTCAGCCACACCTTCACAGTCAGTGCCAGCATGGCTAACCAATTTTGGGTCGGTTACACGCGCAACTTTGGAGGCCGCCTCAATACACCGCAAACCTCGCTGGGCGATCTTGGATCGTCTTTCAATGTGCAGGGACCGGCCGCGTTGCCGCAGATCACGGTAACCGGATACTTCACGCTTACGCAAGCTATTGCCGGACCGGTTGCCGGCACTAACTTCTATTTCACCCGCGACCAGGTCAGCTACATACATGGCCGCCACAGCGTTAAGTTTGGCGGTGAACTCTCCCTCAATAAGGACGTCCAGCAAACGCTGCTGAATAACTACGGTGTCTTCTCTTTCACCGGAACAAAGACTGGCAATGCCCTTGCCGACTTTGTGACTGGCCTGCCGGTCACCATGAATCAGGATTCGCCGATTACTGCTCTGGATAACTTCTGGACCGGGGCCCTGTTTGTACAGGACGATTTCCGCATTCACCCGCGGTTGACCTTGAATCTGGGTCTGCGTTATGAGTTGCAATCGCCGCCCACGGATCCGTTCGACCGCGAATCCACTTTCGTAATGGGTATCCAATCGCAAGTTCTGAAAGGCGCCAACGTGCCAACCGGTTTGCTTGTGCCGGGCGACCCGGGAATCACTCGCGGTATTGTGCCATTGGAGAAGGACCACGTCTCTCCACGTTTAGGTGTGGCCTGGGATCCCTGGGGCGATGGCAAAAGCTCAATTCGCGCGGGCGGAGGTCTTTTCTACGGCAGCGTATCAGGCAACGAATGGAACTCCACTTCAAACTACAACCCGTTCGCAGTGCGGCAGCAGTTTAACAACGTGCAATCGCTGACTAATCCGTACGGACTGCTGCCAGGTGGTGTTTCGCCGTTCCCGTTCTCCTACAATCCGGCCGCTCCCCAGTTCATCTTACCGGCATCGATCTACGGTGTGGCCCCGAATTTCCGATGGCCTTACACATACCAGTTCAACTTTTCGATCCAGCGGCAGATCGCAAAGGACTGGACGGTGACGGCTGCATACGTCGGTTCTCTATCACACCGGCTCCCCTTTGCCGAGGATTTGAACTACCCCTATTACAACAGCACTGCTACCAGCGCCAATGTCAATAACCGCCGGCCAATCCAACCTGGAACGCTCGCGCAGATCTACTCAGTTCAATCGGTGATGAATGCCGCGTACCATTCCCTTCAAGTCACCGCGGAGAAACGCTTATCTCACCGCATCAGCGCGAAAGGGTTCTATACTTTTTCGAAGGCCCTGGAAGATGTTCAACTGGATAACAACACGACCAACGGCGGCGCGCAAGATTACCGCAACCTCTCAGAAGAGCGGGGACTGTCGGATAACGACCGGCGCCATACGATGGTGAGTTCCATCATTTGGGACTTGGGTTACTTCAACAAAGTGAACCCGTGGGTGAGGGCCATTGTAAATAATTGGTCGCTGTCTGCCATCGCGACACTACAAAGCGGGGGACCGTTTAACGTCACTACCGGGAGCGACATCAATCTGGACGGCAACAACAATGATCGTGTAAATCTGGTCGGTAATCCGTTCCTGGACCCGCATCGCTCACGTTCCGATGTCACGAACGCATGGTTCAACACGGCAGCGTTTGCCAAAGGCGCCAACGGTACCGACGGAACCCTGGGTCGCAATGTGATTACCGGCCCAGGTAACCGCAACGTCGATATTGGCCTCTTCCGCGATTTTAGGATTAAGGAGCGTATGGTGCTGCAGGCTCGTGGCGAGTTCACCAACGCCTTGAACCTGGTGAATCTGAGCAACCCCAACGGAACGCTGAGTTCGGCGCTGTTCGGCACGATTCGCGGCGCGCGCGACATGCGCCAGGTGCAGATGGGCTTGCGATTGACCTATTGACCGAGGCCCTTGCACCTGGTCCAGTTGTGAGACGCCAGCGTATTCGCTGGCTTGTTTCGACCTGTTTGGTAGAATGAGCATTCATGTCTGAGATCGTACGGTCTGGCGTCTTTCTGTTTGCGTGCGCACTGGCACTGCCAACGTTTGGCGCCAATGATCCCTTCGCCGGCACGTGGAAATTGAACGTTGCCAAATCAAAGCTGCAGCCACCCGCGCCACAGAGCGACACTGTTCGAATCGAGGTCGACGGCAAAGACCTAAAGATTGAACAGGAAGGAATCGATGATAAGGGAGCGCCGTTCAAGCTTACCGTGCTGGGTGGTTTTGACGACAGCGTCTACGGTATCGCAGGCTCCGCTCATGCTGACTCTGTCACATTCCGGCGTCCGAGTAGCCGCCGTATCCAGGCTGAAGCACGGAAATCCGGTTCTGCGATTGCGTGGTTAGATGCAGAGGTTTCCGGAAACAACCTGAGGGTCAACGTATCTGTCCTTGATGCAGATGGCAAGGAGATTAAATCGCTGGCAATACTCCAGAGGGAGTGAGCGCGAGCGTTTTGCGCGATTGGTAAGGATTCGCTGAATCGGTTCACGACGAGCTTAGCCTCACTTCCGGCTACCGCGAGCGTGCGGGCTGACGGTAACTTCATTCGGGCGGTGGATGGCGGCGGTGGACTCACGGATTTTGAGTTCGGGATCCAGCCTGATGCTAATGGGCCCCTTACCTGACAATTCTCCTCGCACGCGCTGAAGCAGTGGTTCGGCGCCTTGATAACCAATTTGATAACAGGGTTGTGAGACTGCAGTAAGGTGTGGGCGAAAGGCGTTTGCAAAGGGCAGATCGTCGAAGCATGCGAGCGCCACATCATGCGGACAAGATAGTCCCATCTCCTCCATCGCCTCCAGCACGCCGATGGTCATCATGCCATTGGACACAAAAAGAGCAGTCGGGCGGCGATGGCGCAAGAGCAGGTTCTTGCCGAGGCGAAGGCCGGAGTCCTGACGAAAATCGCCCTCTACGACGAGGTCGGGATCGATCTCGATGCCCGCTTCCGCGAGCGCCAATTCATAGCCTTTGAGGCGCTCGCGGGCGGTCTGCAGCGCCAGCGATCCGGTGACGATCGCGATCCGGGTGTGACCGCGCATAATCAGATGCTGGACGCAAATCTGTGCACCTTTGACGTTGTCGACGCCCACGGAATCGAAGGTCCTGCTGGAATTCGGAATGCGATCGATGCACACGATCGGGATACCGTCGTCGACGAGGGTCTCGATGTAGCTTGCGTCGCTGTTGGGCGCCACCACCAGCAAAACCCCGTCTACGCGCCGCGACCGAAGCAGCGACAGGACCTGGCGCTCGCGTTCGATGCGATCATCCGTATTGAAGGTGACCAGGAAATAGCCAAGAGCGGATGCCGCGTCCTCCGCGCCTCGGACGACGAGCGGGAAAAACGGGTTGGTGATATCCGAAATCACCATTCCCAGGGTTTCGGCCTGTCTGGATTTCAGGCTGCAGGCGACGTGATTCGGGTGGTAATCTTGCTGTAGGCGAGTGCGGCTTTTTTTCCGGTGTCGCGTAACCTGGTTGTAAATACGATCTTCATGAGAGCCGGGGGGACGATTTACGGCCAGTACTTCAACGGCAGCGTGAAACTGCACTGGCTCGGGATACTCGGTGGTTTGATCTGGGATGCTCGCTCTTACCTTGAATGTAATTGGGTCCGGAGTTGCCGGTCCGGCAGTCTCGTATGCTTTGGGACAGGGCGCTACTCTGGTCGCGGCGATTTGGGGAGTGCTGATCTGGAAAGAGCCGCTCGGCGCCACGGCACCGCTCGTTACCTATATCTAATGTTCGGCGGCTACGCTTTGGGACTTACGTTGATTGGCGTAGCTACACTGTAGACAGGTCGCAGTACAGCAATTTGAGAGGTCAAAGTTATGCAAAAAGTCACGCTAGTTGCGGGATTCCTGATGGTTGGCTGGCCGATTGCCCAGATGCTGCTCGCCCAGGACCCGGCCGTGCGGCCGGAAGGCTACCATTTCGCGGGTCCCGATACACCGGCCGATTTTCCGAAATGGATCGCCGACATGAAGCGCTGGCGAATGGAGTATCTGAAGCGAATCGGCTACAACGGATCCGAGTATGACCGTCCCGAGCTGAAATGGACCCAGAGCAGCTTCATGCAGCCGCAGATGATGGTCGAGGATCGATATTTCTATGATCCTGTTGCCGGGAAGTACACGGTGGATCGTTATCTGGACGACCTGAACAAGCGTTACGGCGGAATCGATGCGGTACTGGTGTGGCACACCTACCCCAATATCGGTATCGACGACCGGAGCCAGTTCGACCATTTCCGGGATCTGCCGGGAGGGATTCCCGGCATTAAGCAGATGGTCGCCGATTTTCATCGCCGGGGCGTACGCGTTCTATTCCCGATGATGTTGTGGGATCAGGGCACCCGTGACTTTGGCACACCGGAGGAACAGGCGCTCGCAGAAGAACTGGCCGCGGTCGACGCGGATGGAATTAACGGCGACACGATGCAGGCCGTTCCGCGAACGTATCGCGTCGCATCGGACAAGACCGGCCATCCGCTGGCGTTTGAGCCGGAGTCGCTCGTGATCGACGAGGCGCTTGCTTACAACAATATGAACTGGGGCCAGGCCACGCCGGCGCCTGCCGCTGCCGGGGCCGGCGGAGGAGGGCGGCGCGGTGGGGGCAACGCGCAACTGGTTGCGAAGTACAAGTGGCTCGAACCGCGGCACATGACGAATATTTCAGACCGATGGCAGCGCGACAAAAATATCGACCTGCAATACGCATTCTTCAACGGCGTCGGCATGGAGACATGGGAAAACATCTGGGGAATCTGGAACGAAATGACGCCGTATGATTCTGAAGTTGTGAGGCGCACGGCCAAAATCGAGCGTAAGTTCGCCAGAGAACTGGTCAGCGCCGACTGGGAGCCGCACACTCCAGTGTTACAGAGTAACATTTATGCCAGTAAGTGGCCGGGCGGGGATCGTACCCTCTGGACGATGGTTAGCAAAAACGAATTTGACGTCTCCGGACAGCAGATCCAGGTACCGTACGACCCCGGGAAGAAATACTACGACCTGTGGCACGGAGTTGAACTGACTCCGGCGATCAAGAACGACAGCGCGATCTTGAGTTTTGCGATCGAAGGCAACGGCTATGGAGCCTTGCTGTCGATTGCGGCGAATTCCGTGAATGAAGACCTTAGACAGTTCCTCGGGGAAATGAATCAGCTCAGGCGAGTGCGGCTCGACAGTTTCTCAAGAGCGCGTGGGTTCTTAAAGCAGACGGTGGTTGAAATCACGCCAACCAGGCCGCCTGTAAGCGCCCCGGCCGGGATGCTGAAGGTTCCTTCGACGGCCTATAACTTTGAGGTTAGTGGAATCGAGATTGAGGGAACTAACGAGGTGGGCGTCGATGTGCAGTACCCGTGGGAGAACTCTCCACGGCGGCAGCACAAGGCCGTCGTGCAGATCAAGTCGTTTTATATCGATCGCTACCCGGTGACAAATGGCGAGTTTAAGAAGTTTCTCGATGCCAACCACTACCATCCCAAGGACGATCATAATTTCCTGAAGGATTGGAAGAACGGCAGCTACCCGGACGGGTGGGCGAATAAGCCAGTGACCTGGGTTTCACTGGACGACGCGCGGGCCTATGCCGCATGGGCCGGCAAACGTCTTCCACATGAATGGGAGTGGCAGTACGCGGCACAGGGAACCGATGGCCGGATGTACCCGTGGGGCGGCCGCCTGGATCCGGGCGCTGTTCCGGTCCCCGAGAAGGGGCGGAATCTGCGAGCCCCCGATGACGTGACGGCACACTCGCGAGGCGCCAGTCCTTTTGGGGTAGAAGACCTGGTGGGTAACGTGTGGCAGTGGACGGATGAATACTTAGACGACCACACGCGCGCGGGGATTCTACGCGGCGGCAGTTACTATCAACCGCAAGGCTCGCGTTGGTACTTCCCGCAAGCTTACCGGCTGAATGAGCACGGAAAGCTGTTGATGATGGCGCCGGGTAAGGATCGTGCGGGAACCCTGGGCTTCCGGTGTGTAGTGGATGCCGAATAGAACGGCGCCGCCGTTGGCTATCGGTCGGGGGGCGCGGCGATCCCCCGGTCGGTCACATTCAGGATTAGAATCCAATACTGATCACTGTCGGCTGCCGACCTAACAGTCTCGCCAACAAACATAGGGCTGTCCGCACCTGCCCGCGATGCGGTTCCTCCCGAGTGTAAGTCACGGCATGCGAATTGCCCACGTGTTGTGTACCCAAACGAACAGATTGTCCGCGCGTGATTCCCAGCAAAGAGTCTCATACCAAGGTGTGATTGGCGCGCGCGCCGACGGGGAGCCACGATCAAATTAGTGGACTGCAACTGCACGGCGTAGCGATATGACAAAACCATCGCAGTGGGGCTCTGCTCCGGGATCAAGATTTTGGCGGATGTAGGAGGTGCACGGCAATTCGCCCCAAGGAAAAGGAGAAGTATGGCAAAGCAAGAAGGACGAGATCAACAGGTACAAGGATCGGCGCTACAACCGAGCGGTAAGGCGCACACGGGCATGTTCCCAGCCACCATGATGCTGGCACCGGGGGAACTGTTCCGGATGGGTCCTTTCGCACTGATGCGGAGGATGAGCGAGGAAATGGACCGTGTATTCGGAGAGTTCGGTTTGAATCGCGGCGAAGCGAGCAAGGCGGGATGGGCGCCGGCAATTGAAGTCTCGCAGGCGGACGGAAAATATCTGATCCGCGCCGAACTACCGGGCGTGAGTTCCAAGGATGTGAAGCTCGAAATCACAGACGAGGCCGTGATTCTGCAAGGAGAGCGCACATCGGAGCGTGAGGAAAAGAAGGGCAACGTTCACTTGACCGAACGGCAGTACGGCCACTTCTATCGCGCCATTCCGCTGCCGGAGGGCGCTAAGGCGGAAGAGGCACGGGCGAAGTTCGAAAACGGCCTGCTTGAGGTGAGTGTTCCTGTGCAGGAACAGAAGGAGAAGCGGCGGGAGATTCCGATTGAGGCTGGGCCGGCGCAGTCGGGGGCTCCCGGGAAAGCAGCCTGAACATGGGTCGTCCCGCTACCGGGTTTGCAGCTTGGTGGCGGGACTGCTGGAAAGGGAGATAGACCGATATGAGAATCGCGCTAGCAAAAAACTGGTGGTCGCTAGTGATTCGCGGCATCACTGGAATCATCCTGGGTATTCTGACATTCGCGTGGCCGGGAATCACGCTGGTGGCTTTGGTCTTTCTGTTTGCCGCATATTCGCTGATAGACGGGGTGATGAGCCTGATTGGCGCCGTGCGCGCCGCGGAAGCGCATGAACGCTGGGGCGTTCTGGTACTGGAAGGCCTGGTTGGAATAGCGGCGGCCGCCATCACCGTGATGTGGCCGGCGATCACGACGATTGCCCTGGTCTTCGTGATTGCGGCGTGGGCGGTGATCACGGGCGTCCTGGAGATTAGCGCGGCGATCCATTTGCGAAAGGTGATCAGCGGCGAGTGGCTGCTCATTCTGGGCGGCATTGCTTCCCTACTGTTCGGCTTTCTGCTGGTAATGGTGCCAGTCATAGGGGCGGTGGTGATTGCGCTTTGGGTGGGCGCTTACGCATTCATCTTCGGAGTGCTATTGGTCGCGCTTGGTTTCAAGCTCCGTTCGTGGGGGCATGATCTCAGGGCGGGAGGAGCGATGCCGCTGCCGGCACACTAATTCGAGCGGGTATCGTGTCGCGGCTAATTGCCCCATGAAAGGGGCAAGTGTCAGGACTAAGGAGGCGGTATGGGAAAAGCGGTAGGAATCGACTTGGGAACCACGAATTCGGTAGTCGCGGTGATGGAAGGCGGCAAGCCGACGGTGGTCATCAACAATGAAGGCAGCCGCCTGACACCATCGGTGGTCGCCTTCACGGCAGCAGGCGAGCGGCTGGTAGGCCAAATGGCTCGCCGCCAGGCCGTGCTCAATCCGGAGAACACCATCTACTCGGCGAAGCGCTTCATTGGCCGCCGCTATTCGGAGGTCCAGGCGGAGATCAAGAACGTGCCGTATAAGGTGGTGGCCGGCCCGAACGATGCGGTGCGCTTCCTGGTCATGGGCAAGCAATACTCGCCAGAAGAGGTCTCGGCCCAAATTTTGCGGCGCCTGGCGGACGACGCCGCCAAGTACCTAGGGGAGAAAGTCAGCGATGCGGTGATCACGGTGCCCGCGTACTTCAACGATGCCCAGCGGCAGGCGACCAAAGACGCCGGCAAGATTGCCGGGCTGAACGTGCTGCGCATCATCAACGAACCGACGGCGGCATCGCTTGCGTACGGTCTCGATAAGAAGAAAAGCGAAACCATCCTGGTATTCGATCTTGGCGGCGGGACGTTCGATGTATCAATTCTTGATGTGGGCGAAGGCGTTTTCGAGGTTCGCTCCACCGCAGGCGACACGCACTTGGGCGGCGACGACTTTGACAAAGTGCTGGTGGACTACATGGCGGAAGATTTCCTGCGCAACCAGGGAATCGATTTGCGGAAAGACCGCCAGGCATTGCAGCGCCTCACGGAAGCGGCGGAAAAAGCCAAAATCGAACTCTCCAGTGTAGTGGAGACGAGTGTCAGCCTGCCGTTCGTCACAGCGGATGCCTCCGGACCGAAACACTTCGAAATGAAGATAACCCGCGCCAAGTTCGATGAGCTCACCGCGGGGCTGGTGGGGCGGTGCGTCGGGCCGGTGAAGCAGGCTCTCGCCGACGCCAAAGTCACCGAGGCAGAGATCGACGAGGTGATCCTGGTTGGCGGTGCGACGCGCATCCCGGCCGTACAGACGCTGGTGCGGAGGCTTACAGGCGGCAAGGAGCCTAACCAGTCGGTGAATCCCGACGAGGTGGTGGCGGTTGGCGCCGCGATCCAGGCGGGAGTTTTGGCCGGCGAAGTCAAGGACGTGGTCCTGCTGGATGTGACACCGCTGTCGCTGGGCATTGAGACGCTGGGCGGCGTGATGACCAAGCTGATCGAACGCAACACTACGATTCCGGCCCGCAAATCGGAGACTTTCTCCACGGCGGAAGAGAACCAGACCGCGGTGGATGTGAAGGTTCTGCAGGGTGAGCGCGAACTGGCTCGGGAAAACCGCACGCTGGGCAACTTCCGGCTGGAAGGGATACGGCCGGCGCCGCGCGGCATGCCGCAGATCGAGGTCTCATTTGACATCGATGCGAACGGAATCCTCACGGCCACCGCGAAGGATAAGGACACGGGCAAGGAGCAGAAGATCACCATCAGCGGGTCGACGCAGCTTTCCAAGGAAGAGATCGACAGGATGGTGAAGGACGCCCAAGCGCATGCGGAAGAGGATAAGCGCCGCCGCGAAGAAATCGAGGTGGCTAACCAAGCCGATTCGGCGGCCTACCAGCTCGAGCGGCAACTGCGGGAACTCGGTGACAGGGCGCCAGCCAACGAGAAAGCACGCGCCGAACAGTTGATTTCGGAAACGCGCAGCCTCGTCAAGGGCAGCACTTCCGATGTGGCGCGATTGAGACAGCTCACGAGCGACATGCAACAGATTGGGTACGGGCTCGCCTCCGCAGCGTCCCAACAGTCGGCAGCCGGAGGCACGGCTGGTCCAACCGAAGGTCATGGGACCAACCCCGAGGAGGATGTAGTCGATGCAGAGTTCAAAGCCAGATGAACCGACGGAAAAAACGGAGAGCAGCAATACGGCCGCGAACGATGCAAAGGCAGAAGTCACGCGTCTCAAGGCAGAGTTGGGGCGGGAGCATGATATGTACCTGCGTGCTCTCGCCGATTTTGACAACTACCGGAGCCGCACAGATCGTGAGCGTGCCAAGGCTGCGGATAGCGGGAAGCGCGAGTTGGTTCTGCCGTTACTCGATGTAGTCGATGGGTTCGATCGGGCGCTGGCACACAGCACCAACGTGCCAGCAGGCATCCTGGAAGGCTTTCATGCGATTCACAGAAACCTGTTGGATCTGCTGCAAGGGCACGGCGTAACTCCGGTGATCAGCCTCGGCCAACCTTTCGACCCCGCGATCCACGAAGCCATCGGCACGGTAGAGGGTAGCGAGTATCCCACGGGGTCGGTGGCGGGCGAAGTGCGCCGGGGATATCGCTTCCACAATGAGTTGCTGCGGCCGGCGCGGGTTCGCGTCGCGCAGTAAGGCAGTGGCAGAGGTGTCATGGCAGTCAAGTTCAGAGACTACTATGAAACGCTCGAAGTCTCGCGGGGGGCGAGCGAGGAGGAGATCAGGAAAGCCTATCGAAAACTGGCGCGCAAGCATCACCCGGATGTAAACCGCAGCGACAAGGCAGCCGAGGAGAAGTTCAAGGAGATCAACGAAGCATACCAAGTCCTCTCCGACCCCGAAAAGCGCAGGCGGTATGACCAACTGGGGGCTAACTGGAAAGCCGGAAGCGATTTCACGCCGCCACCGGGTCCCCAAGGCGCAGGTGCAGGCGCCGGCGCGGGCTTCCGCGACTTCTCTGACGTATTCGGGGCCGAGCGGGGGGCCGGCGGGTTCAGCGATTTCTTCGAGAGTTTGTTTGGAGGGCGCGCGGGCGGCCGCGAAGCAACCTCTCGCCGGCGCGGTCAGAGCATCACGGCCGAGATCGCGCTCACGCTCGAAGAGGCGCATCACGGGGGGACGCACAGCATCAGCTTTGAAGCAACAGAAACCTGCCCCGAATGCGGCGGCACGGGCCGGAAGGAAGGGAAGGTTTGTCCGAAATGTCACGGCACGGGCGTAGTGCAGGGGTCACGGACCTTCGACGTAAGAATCCCGCCGGGCATGCGGAATGGCTCGATTATCCGGCTGGCCGGACAAGGCGAACCCGGATCGGGCGGTGCGCCTCCGGGCGATCTACTGCTGCACGTGCAGATCAAACCGCACCGGCTCTTCCGGCTGGTGGGCGAAGAAAGCGTGGAAATCGAGTTTCCGGTGGCACCATGGGAGGCCGCCTTAGGTACGAAAGTCCAGGTGCCAACGCTGGATGGGACGGTGGAAATGACCATTCGCGCGGGGACGCAAGGTGGCCAGAAGCTTAGGTTGCGCGGCCAGGGTCCCAACAAACGCGGCGGCGGGCGCGGCGATGAATACGTGAAGATCAAAATCGTCATCCCGCCCAAGCTATCGCCTAAGGACAAGGCACTCTTTGAAAAACTGGCAGAGGAGTCGCACTTCAACCCGCGGGAACTGATGAGTGGATAAGCCGGCAGGAAGACGATATGCTAAAACCCACGATGGAACCGCAGTTGATGAGTTGCAGCTATTGCGGCGCTACGAATCGGGTGCCACAGGACAAGATCGAGGCCGGGCTCGAACCGATTTGCGGACGCTGCAAGAAGCCGCTGACCGCGCGTCCCAAACCGGTAGCGATCAGCGATGCAAACTTTGCAGACGAGGTGGAGCGTTCGCCGTTGCCGGTGCTGGTCGACATGTGGGCTCCGTGGTGCGGGCCTTGCCGGCAAGTCGGGCCGGTGGTGGAACAACTGGCTATCGAGCTGGCTGGCCGGATTCGGGTCGCCAAAGTCAACGTGGATGAGAACCCGGCGACCGCGGCGCGCTTCCAGATTCAGAGCATTCCGGCCCTGCTGATGTTCAAGGGGGGCAGGGAGGTGGACCGCATCATTGGCGCGCAGCAAAAATCGGAGATCCTGCGCCGCGTGCAGCGCATCCTTACTTAAGAAGGACACTCGTTCGCGTTTCCCTTAGCCCACAACTGGAACAGGAGGGCATCCGTTTATGATCGCCCAGGATGTCATATCTCACGAAGCTGTCACATTTGACGACTTGAAGCCGCTGGCGACTGGAAGCGGTCCCTGCATCACCATGACTGTGCCTCTGCCGAATCCCGCCGAGATCGATGTCCGGCTGAAGAACGCGATTCGCGGAGTTCAAAAGAAGCTGGCGGAGTTCGGAATCGATGACAAGCGGAGCGCGAGCCTGATGGCGCCGATTCAGGAATTCGCCACAAACGCGGAGACCGATCGGGTGTGGGGCCCGGCGATCATCCTGTTGCGCTCACCCGACCTGTTCCGGTTCTACATGCTGCGCGGGCCCGTCCAAGAGGGGCAGACCGTGGGGGAGCATTTCCAGGTACGGCCCCTGCTGGCCGCCATGACTCATGAGACGCGGTTTCACATCCTGGGCCTGAGCCGGCGGAATGTCCGGCTATTCCACTGCACGCAGTTTCGCGCCGAGGAATCGGCCGCGCATTTGCCGCAGAATCTGTACGCCTGGCGGAACACACGGAAACCGGATCATGTGCTGGAGAATTGGTCCACGGCCGGACCGTCGTCCGGGGCGGCGAAGGGTGTGACGTTCGGCAGCAGTTCGGACGCGGACCGCGATCACGAGTACGTCGCCCACTTCCTGGCTGAGGTGGAGAAAGGAGTGGCGGCTCATTTGCGTAAGGACCCGGCACCGCTCGTGCTGGCGGGCGTGGAGTACGAACTGGCGATCTACCGGCGTTTGAACAGTTACCCGCGGACGCTGAAGCACTCCGTTCAGGGCTCACCCGATGGTATGACCGACCAGACCCTGCACGAACGGGCCATGCAAGTGGTATTGCAAACTCCCTCCGAGCCGTTACAGCAAGCACTGGAGGACATTGGCACTCACGCCGGCACTGGCCGCGTTGCAACCGATGCCGCCACCGCAATCCAGGCCGCCCGGCTGGGCCGCGTGCTGGATTTTCTGATCGCCGAGAACGCCGAGGATTGGGGGAACTGGAATGCCGAGACAACGGAGGTCACCAGCGGTAGCAAGGGGGAAGAGCTTCTGAATGCCGCGGCCCTACAAACCGTGCGGCACGGCGGCCGCGCATTCGTTGTAAAGGCGCCGGATATGCCAGTACCGGCTGAGGTCGCGGCGTTTCTTCGTTTTTGAGGGGGATACGGGGAGCTCGGTTCGAAATCTCGGGCTGGGACGGATGGCCGGTTAGCTTCTTGTCAAATTGAAGGCTCGAGATGAACGATCAACAAAAGAAGGAGCAGTATTCTGGAGTGCGAGATCAAGAGATCCGTGCGGCACTGGATCAGCATTGGGCGGCGTCCAATGCCAACGATTTTGAAACGGAGCACCGCATCTATCACGAGGACGCGGTGCTGGAATACCCGCAGTCAGGCGAGCGAACCCGCGGTCGACGCAACATACAGAACCAACGCGCTAGTCAGCCGAGCAAAAAGCGGTTTACTGTCCGACGAATCATTGGCGGCGGTGATCTTTGGATCACCGAATTCATCCTGACATATGACGACAAGCCGTCCTACACCGTGAGCATCATGGAGTTCAGGGACGACAAGGTTGCGCGGGAAACACAGTACTTTGCGGATCCATTCGTGGCTCCCGCATGGCGCGCTCAATGGGTCGAACGGATGGACACATAATCTCGACGCGCGAGAATTCGCCAACGGCAACGCCATTTGCGGCTTGCAGCATAATTGTCGAGAACAGATTGACGCCAGAAACCCGATGGAGGGACAAGAGGTGGATTGGAAACGGTTGGTCCAATTTGCGTTGCTGGGTAGCAGTGATTTGGAACCATACGCCATCCTGCTGGTACGCGTTTCGCTCGGCCTGTTCTTCGCCATCTCCGGGGCAAACAAATTGTTTGTCGCGGGCAGCAGGCAAACAATGTACGAAACGCTCGTTGAGGCCAAAGTCCTGTTTCCCCACCTGATGACTTATTTCGTGTCGGTAGTCGAGTTCGTTGGCGGATCTTTGCTGACGGTGGGGTTTCTTTCGAGCTTGGCCTGCGTGGCTTTATTGGTCGATATGCTTGCCGCCATCCTGACCACTAAGCTTTCCGCCATACCTAAAGGACTTTCGCCTCTTAACTGGCTCGACGATTTCCTCTACCTTCCGGAAGTCCTCTACGTGCTCTTCTTTATCTGGCTGATCTGCTTAGGTCCGGGAAAGTTCAGTGTCGATTACTGGCTCGCCGGCACGTTACGGAGGTGATCGATCGACGCATTACCAGAATTTTTCAGTTCTAATTGGTGCAGTATGCGATCGAGCACTACTTGGTGTTGCTGGTACCGTAACACGTAGTTTTTCGCGCTAATAGTGTACCTGGATCCTGGTTAGAATACGGATAGAGACTACACGGGATGCTTACGCCATTTGAACGATCCAGGTTGGTGAACCGTGCCAGGCCGGGCAGGTGTGTCCCACGGTGAATCGACGGTGGAATTCGGATCTCAGGCTGGCCCTCGATGAAATCCGGCGCTTGCAGGGTTGTCTCAACGATTTAATCAGCGTTCAGTCCTTGCCGGCCATTTGGCGTGGGCGCGGGAGGGCAGAGACTGTCAATAGCCTGCTGGATGCGCTGATACGGGTATTGCATCTGGACTTTGCCTGTGTACGTGTGAACGCCTCCGTGGACGGCCCGCGATTCGAAGTGGCTCGCCTCCCGTCGACTCACGGCCATGACGGTCACTTGCATTACTGCCGGGCGCTCGAAGCGTGCTTGCAAGGCGATCTGCCGACCGGTCCTGTTCTGATTTCGAATCCAATCGGTCCGGGAGACGTCCGGGTTGCATCCTTGAGACTAGGTTTCCGGGAAGAGGCAGGGCTGCTGGTAACCGCATCGGAACGTCCGGATTTTCCCACTGAGTTGGAAACGGTCGTACTGCATTTCGCGGCAAACCAGGCCGCGATTGCGCTGCAAGAGGAGCGATTTCTCAAGCGGGCCGACGAGCGTCTGCGCCGAAGTGAGGCCCAGCTCGCCGAAGGACAGAGACTTAGTCACAGCGGGAGTTGGGGATGGAACGTTTCGTCGGGCGAACTCATTTTCTCCAATGAGAGCTTTCGCATTCTGGGCTTCGATCCCGGGCAGCCCGTGCCCTCGTTTGGAGCGGCCATCGCACGGATTCACCCCGATGATCGGGAGACTGTTTTGCGGGTTTTGGCGACTGCAGTCCGGGACCAAAAGGATTACCAATTCGAAGCCCGGCTGACCCTTCCCGACGGATCCGCAAAACCTGTCGAGGTCGCCGGCCGTCCCTTCATCAACAGTTCCGGCGGACTGGAGTATGTGGGCACGGTGCTGGACATAACCGATCGCAAGAGAGCGGAAGAGAAGTTGGCGGAAGCGCAGGCGCAACTGGCTCACATGGCCCGGGTGACGATCATGGGGGAACTGGGCGCTTCGATCGCTCACGAAGTCAACCAGCCGCTCGGCGCCGTGGTCACAGATGGCCATGCATGTCTCCGCTGGCTGGACCGGACCGAGCCGAACGTGGAGGAAGCCAAGGCGGCGGTCACCCGGATGATTCGCGAAGCGACTCGTGCGAGCGAGGTGACTGCCAGAATTCGTTCGCTGGCCGGAAAACGCCCGCATCAGAGGCTCGTGATTGACATGAATGAAGCCATCCTGGGTGTCCTGTCGCTGACCAGGTACCCAATCCTCAGGAATGGTATTTTGCTCAAGACCGACCTGGCGAGCGATCTGCGGTCTGCGCGGGGAGATCTGGTTCAGTTGCAGCAGGTGATGGTGAACCTGATCGTGAATGCCGTGGAGGCCATGGTTATGAAGAGCGAGGGGCCACGTGAGCTTCTGGTGGCATCGCAAAACGAAGGCCAGGATCAAATCGTGATCCAGGTGCGCGATTCCGGTATCGGCATCGCCCCAGACCTGCTTCAACAGATCTTTCAACCATTTGTCACAAGCAAGCCTGACGGAATGGGGATTGGGCTGTCCCTCAGCCGAACGATTGTAGAAGCTCACGGGGGCCGTTTGTGGGCGGAGCCGAATCCGGGCCCGGGAGCAACTTTCCGATTCTCCCTCCCGGCCGCGAAGGCCGTGAGTTGAAATGGCGGAGGGCCGGACGGTCGTATACGTTGTCGACGATGATTCGGCGACACGAAGCGCGCTAAGCAGCCTGCTCCGGTCGGTGGATTTGGATGTGGTCACGTTCGAGTCGGCTAACGATTTTCTGGCTGCGGATATTCCAGATCTTCCCGGGTGTCTGGTGCTTGACGTCCGGCTGCCCGGGTTGAGCGGGCTGGATCTGCAACGCAGGCTCTCGGAAATCGAAGTGGATCTTCCCATCATCTTCATCACCGGCCATGGCGATGTCCCGATGGCGGTTCGGGCGATGAAGGCCGGCGCGGTAGAGCTTCTCACCAAGCCCTTTCGCGATCAGGAACTGCTCGAGGCGATTCGCGAGGCGCTGGATCGCAACCCGGTATCGCACCGGGAGAAGGCCGAAAAGATCGAACTGGGCGAGCGGTTTGAATCGCTGACACCGCGGGAGCGGGAAGTCATGGAACTGGTAACCGGCGGGCGGCTGAATAAGCAGATTGCGGGGCAGTTGGGAATCAGCGAGGTGACCGTCAAGATCCATCGCGGCAACGTCATGAAGAAGATGCAGGCCGAATCAGTGGCCGCACTGCTGGGGATGGCCGCGAGGCTTGCGAAGGCGAGTGGTTCAACCGCCCCATGACAGGTCGAATTTTTCAGGGAACCGCGAGTCCTTTTCCGGTGTCTAACGTCCAATTGAGGCAGCGAGAGGAGGTTGGGGATGATGCTGTTCCGTGCGAGCGTAGTTTTTGCCGCCCTGGTGTATGGTGCGGCATTTGGGCAAACCCCCAGCGAAAGCACGCCAAAGTTTGAGGTAGCGGACGTCCACAACAGCCCGCGGACCACGCAACCCCTGGCGCAAGGGCCGTTCTATAACGGAGGCCGATATGAGATGCGGTTTGCGACCATGCTGGACCTGATTCGAACCGCTTACGGCGTGGATCCCGAAAAAGTCGTCGGAGGACCAAGCTGGCTGGAACTGGACCGGTTCGACGTATTCGCCATGGCGCCAGCCGGGTCAACGGCGGAATCGCGGCGGCGGATGCTTCAAGCTTTGCTGGCCGACCGATTCAAGCTGGTAGTGCATCACGACAGCAAACCGATCGCGGCATTTGGGTTGAAGGTGGGGAAACGGCCTTTGCTGAAGGAAACGGATGGCTCCGGTTCGGGGTGCAATTTCACGGTAGAGAACACGAACCAACCGGCACCGGGAGGGGGTCCGCCACAGGGACCGATTACTTTGCCGGTTATCGTGTATACCTGCAAGAACACCACGATGACGGCGTTCGCGGACGGCATGTTATCGATGGCGGGGGCGGGACAGTATTTCAACAACCGGCTGGTGGTGGATCAGACCGAGTTGCAGGGTGCCTGGGATTTTACTTTCAAGTTCACGCCGAAAATCCCGGCCGGAGTCGCTACTACCGGCGAGAGCATTCCGCTATTCGACGCCCTGGAGAAACAACTCGGGCTGAGACTCGAAGCGGCGACGGTCCCGATGCCGGTAATTGCGGTGGACAGCGCGAACCGAAAGCCTACGGAGAATCCGCCCGACGTGGCTAAGAGTTTTCCACCACTGCCGACGGAGTTTGACGTCGCGGAGATCAAGCCGTCGGTGACAACCCCGGGTGGGGGACGGGGCGGAGCGCGTCCGGAAATCAAGAACGGCCGGGTTTATCTGCCGGGCATCACGCTGAAGAACCTGATTTCGGTGGCCTGGGATATCAACGGCGACGATATGATGGCGAATGCTCCGAAATGGATCGATTCGGATCGCTTCGATGTCATCGCGAAAGCGCCGGCGGGAGTGGCGATCGGCGATTTGACACCGTCACGCTCCGTGGTACCGGTGAACATCGAGGCGCTGCGGCCGATGCTGCGCGCGCTGCTGGTGGATCGCTTTCAGATGAAGGTTCATATGGAAGACCGGCCGGTGGCGGCATATACCCTGGTGTCGGCGAAGCCGAAGCTCAAACAAGCAGACCCGAACAGCCGGACGAAATGGCAGGAAGGCGCGGCCCTCGACTCCAAGGACAAGAACGCCAATGCGTCGCTGGGACGACTGGTGACCTGCCAGAACGTGACCATGGCGCAGTTCGCGGAACTGCTGCCTACCATAGCTCCCGGCTATCTCCATACGCAGGTGACGGACTCCACCGGGCTCGAGGGTGGTTGGGATTTCACCTTCAGCTTCAGTCCGGCCGGGTTATTCCAATTGAATCAAGGGCGGGGTGGAGAGGGAGGCGGCGCCGCGGCGGGTACCGTGCCGGAGGCATCGCTTCCGAGCGGGGCGCTCTCGCTGTTCGACGCGCTGACCAAACAGCTCGGTTTGAAGCTGGAGATGCAGAAGCGGCCGACACCAGTGCTCGTAATCGATCACGTAGATCAGAAGCCGACGGACAACTGAGAAGCTGTCAAGAAATTGGTTGGCGGACCAGCGCCTGCCCTGCACAGGCGAAACCGCCTTAGGGGAAACGCGACAGACCACGCAAGGCGGTGGTCTGTCCCACTAGCAATATGGGTCACTTCCGGCCAAGTACTTCTTTGGCTGCCGAGACCACTTGTCCAGGCTCGAATCCGAAGTGCTTCTGGAGTTCCTTGAGTGGGGCCGAAGCGCCAAAGGTCTTCATTCCGATGATGCGGCCTGACATGCCGACATAACGCTCCCATCCGAAGGTGGAAGCTTGCTCTATCGCGACGCGCGCCGTTACGTTTGGCGGCAGCACGCTGTCCCGGTACTCTCGTGTCTGGTGCTCGAAGATATCCCACGACGGCATGGAGACTACGCGCGAGCGGATGCCCTCGGCGAGCAGCTTCTCGTGCGCGTCCACGGCGAGAATGACTTCGCTACCCGTCGCGATGAGGATCACTTCAGGGTTTCCACCGGGCGCATCGGCGAGCACATACGCGCCGCGCGCCACTCCCGCGGCGGGCGCATACCTGGCTCGATCCAGGGTCGGGAGAGGCTGGCGAGACACTACCAGCACGGCAGGTTCGTGGCGCAGTTGCAGGATGTAGCGATAGGCCTCGACGACCTCGTTGGCGTCAGCCGGCCGCAGCAGGACCAGCCCGGGAATGGCGCGCAGCGACGCGAGCTGTTCTACCGGCTGGTGCGTGGGACCGTCTTCTCCGTCGCCCATGGCGTCGTGACTGAAGATGAGAATAGTTGGCAATTCCATCAGGGCTGAGAGCCGAATCGCGGGCCGTGCGTAATCGCTGAAGATAAAGAAAGTCGCGCCGAAGGCCCGGATTTTCGAGAGCGAGAGCCCGCTCACGATCGCCGCCATGGAGTGCTCCCGGACGCCGAAGTGCAGGTTCCTTCCTCCAGGGCTGCCGGCCTGGAAATCTCCCGCGCCCTCGAACTTCAGGGCGGTCTTGGTCGAGGGTGCCAGATCGGCCGATCCACCGAGGAGCCAAGGGATATTCTGTGCAAGTACGTTCAGCACCTTGCCTGATGCTTCGCGGCCGGCGATACCGTTGGGATCGGCCGGGAAGACGGGGAGATTGCGATCCCACCCGGCGGGGAGTTCGCGCCTCTGCATCAGGTCGATTTCGGCCGCGAGCTCCGGGTACTTGCCGCGGTATGCTGCGAACTGTTCGGTCCACTTCTGGTGCGCCTGACGGCCGCGTTGGCCGACGCCGTCGGCGAAGTGCTGGTAGACACCGTCGGGCACCAGGAACTTTGCGTCCTCGGGCCATCCGTAGCTGCGCTTGGCGAGGCGGACTTCCTCCTCGCCAAGCGGTTCGCCGTGGGCCTCGGCAGTGTCGTGCTTGTGCGGGGAACCGTAGCCTATATGGCTGTCGAGGACGATGAAGGTGGGGCGGCCTTTTTCCTTTCGGAAGATCTCGAGGGCGTCCTCAATACGCTCAAGATCGTTGGCATCGCCAACCCTCAGCACGTTCCACCCATATGCGAGGAAGCGGGCTGCCACATCCTCCGTGAAGGTGATGCTGGTGGATCCTTCGATCGTGATGTGGTTGTTGTCGTAGATCCAGCAGAGGTTGTCCAGGCCCAGGTGGCCGGCTATTGACGCAGCTTCCGACCCAATGCCTTCCATCATGCAGCCATCTCCACAAATGGTGTAGATGTTGTAGTCGAAGGTCTCGAAGCCGGGCCGGTTGTAACGGTTGGCGAGCCATTTCTGCGCCATGGCCATGCCGACGCTGGTCGCCACGCCCTGGCCGAGGGGGCCGGTAGTGGTCTCGACGCCCGAGACCAAATGGTACTCGGGGTGCCCCGGGGCGTGGCTGCCGAGCTGGCGGAAATGGCGGATATCGTCCAGGCTCACGGAGGGCCGGCCTAACACCTCGTACTCGGCGTTCACCGCCTGTGTGTTGGTGAGGTGAAGCACGGACCAAAGCAACATCGAAGCGTGGCCGTTGGAGAGAACGAAGCGGTCGCGGTTGGGCCAGATGGGATCCGCTGGATCGAATCGCATCACGCGATTCCAGATGGTGTAGACCAGTGGCGCGAGCGCCATCGGCGTGCCGGGATGTCCGGATTTGGCCTGCTGTACCGCGTCGATCGAAAGCGTTCGGATGGTGTTGATACACAGTTGGTCAAGTGCCGTGGCCGTCATTGGTTCGGCAAGCTGCGTTACGCCCATGGGTTCTCTCCTTACGACTTATGAATGACTTATTAACTGATGGGTCTCCGCTTCAAGGGAAGCTACCTTACCGAGGCGCCGCAGGTGCCGCTCGGCCTGGCTAAACCTGGCCGCCAGGAAGGTCTCGACCAGATCCCAGGCGACGGCCGGTCCTACGGTTCTGCCTCCCATACAGATGATGTTCATGTGATCGTCTTCCACGCCCTGATGGGCCGAGAAGTGGTCGTGGATCAGGCCGGCGCGGACGCCGGGAATTTTGTTGGCACAGACCGCGGCGCCGACGCCGCTGCCGCAGACTGCGACGCCGCGTTCCACTTTCCCACCGGCTACCGCGCGAGCCAGCGGAATGACGAAATCGGGATAGTCGTCGTCCGGCGTCAGTGCAAGAGCACCGTAATCCACCACCTGGTGCCCCGCCATGCGCAGATGCGCAACTAACTCTTCCTTCAAGCCAAATCCACCATGATCGGTGGCGATTCCCACGCGCATGTTATGCCCCTTCCTTATGTCCAGCAGTAAGTTGTCCTGCCGCGGCACGGTCCGCGAGGACCAGAGCCTTGTCCTGGCGAACCCGCCCGGCTGGAATCGACTTATCGGCCTTCAGCAGGCGGCTCAGCATTTCGACTTTCTCGTCGCCCGTCACCACCCACAGGATGCGCCGGGAACGATTGAGCGCCGGATAAGTCAAGGTCATTCGCCGCCGTCCCTGGTAGGGACCGGCCAGTGCGACGTCCCGGTCGGTGACGCTGAGGACCGGATCTCCGGGAACCAGGGAGGCGGTATGGCCGTCGGGGCCCAGGCCAAGGTGGACCAGATCGAGCACCAACGGCGCACCGCCGATCCCGCGGAGAGTCGCGGCGTATTGCAGGGCGGCCACCTCCAGGTCAGGAGCGTTCACCGGCATGGCATAGACTTGTTCCGGGGGCACGGGCGCGTGATCCAGCAGGCTTTCGCGCAAGTGAGTGAGGTTTCGGTCCGGATGGTCCGGCGGGGCTACACGCTCATCGACCTGCACCAGGTGCACGTTCTTCCAAGGCACTTCCTCGTCGGCGAGCGCACGGAGCATCAGCCACGGAGTGTGGCCGCCGCTGACCGCCACGATGAAACGGCCGCGATCCGCGACGGCGGCCCGCGCCTCCAAGGCAATCATCCGGGCGGCTTCCCGGGCAACCGAATCGGCATCGGCCTGTACTTCAATCTTCATGTTCGCCTCTCGCTGTGTTCGAGTTCGTGTTCATTCCGGGCCCCGGTGGAAGGCTCTTCCGCCTGGGACATGGTCGGCGATCGCAACGTGGGCAACTGAACGATGTCTTTTGAGAAGACCAGATCGAGAGTCCAATCCAGCGCGACGCGAACCTTCTTCTGCAGGCCTGGAAGTTTGCTCAGATAAATTCCACGCCAGAGCCACCAGGCGATAATCCCGGAGAATCTCATTCCGAGAATCTCCGCCACCCCCGCGTGCCGGCCGATGGCGGCAAGCATGCCGAGGGTTTTGAACCGGAAGGGCTGAAGGGGCTGGCCTCGCATTGCCGCCACGATATTGCCCGCGAGCACGGCGGCCTGGCGGATGGCGTGCTGCGCGGTAGGTGGATAGAACTTACCAGGGTTCAGTGGATCCGGCACGAACGCACAATCGCCGAGCGTCCATACACCGGGCCAGTCCGGGACTTGCAAGAATTCGTTTGCCACCACATGGCCCTTCTGTATGCCGCAGGGCAGACGCGACAACAGCGGCGACGGTGTGATGCCCGCGGTCCAAATCAGCAGGCGGGTGACGATGCTGGTGCCATCGTTAAGAGTCAATTCTCTCCCGTCGTATCCGGTGACCGCGGTCTTCAACCGGATGTCCACGCCGCGGCGGCCGAGCTGTTTCTGGGCGTAGCGCCCGAGGCTGGCGCTCAACTCGGGGAGGATGACTTCCCCGGCATGCACCAGGACAACGCGTAGCATGTCCTCTCGCAAATTGGGATAGAACTTGATCGCTTCGCGTAGAAGGTCGTTGACGGCGCCGGCGGTTTCCACACCGGCGAAACCGCCACCCGCCACGACGACGGTCAGCATGGCCTTGCGCTCGGTCTCGTCAGGATGGTTGTCGGCGATGTCCAACGCCTCAATGATGCGGTTGCGCACGAGGATGGCATCGCCCAACGTCTTCATGGTTACGGCATGCTCTTCGATACCGGGCGTGCGATAGAAGTTCGGCACCGCCCCGATGGCGAGCACGAGCTGGTCGTAGGGCAGATCGAACGCCTGAGCCAAGTCCCGCTGCAGGAGGCGCACGCGTTTCGCGGCGAGGTCAATCGATTGAATATCGACGATCAACACCCGCGTGAAGCGCAACATTTTTCGGAGCGGCTGGACGACGTCGGTAACGGCCACGTCGCCGCCGGCTACTTCGTGGAGCATCGGCGTAAAGAGGACGAAATTCTCTTGCGCCGCCAACGCGATTTCGACATTCGGAACGCCTGCCAGTCGCTTCTCAAGGTGTGAAGCGGCATAAGCGCCGGCAAAACCACCGCCGAGTATCAGAATTCGCCGTTTGGCGTCAGCTCTTGGCGAAACCGGATTGGGAACGGCAGGCACTGAAATCTCCCCGACGGCTCAAGCAGCCTGGACTACGCCACCGAAAGCCGTCTCGCTGGTCGCGGCGCGGTTGTCCCACCCGCCGTTGGGCAAGACTTTCGCGTCAACTTCACTGGGCCCCCAGGAGCCCGGCTCGTATTCATAGACCGGAGTGTTTGCCTTCAGGACAGGGTCGACGATACGCCACGCTTCTTCCACATAATCCTCGCGGGCAAACAAGGTGGCGTCCCCCACCATCGCGTCTCCCAGCACGCGTTCGTATGCATCCGCGTCTTCGGCGCGGGGATGACGGCTCGTCACCAATTCCACTGGTTGACCGGCCAGAGCCTGACCCGGAGCCAGGGTCATCATGCCGAGAGCGATCGCCGGCTCAGGACCAATCCGAATACGTAAATGATTCGGCGCAAGCGTACCCGCCTGGTACACGGAGGGCGGCTTGCGAAGCCGGACCAGGACCTCGGTGTATGTCGCGGGCAGGCACTTGCCGGCGCGGAGGTAAAAGGGGACGCCCTGCCAGCGCCAGGAGTCTACGTGCAGGCGCAGGGCGGCGAACGTCTCCACGTTGGAATCGGGCGCCACGCCTTTCTCCTTCCGATAGCCGCGGAATTGCCCTCGGACGATGCTCTTTTCATCGAGCGGCGGGATTGCCTTCAGGACTTTGACCTTTTCGTCTCGAACCGATTCGCTGTCGGTTCTCACGGGCGGCTCCATGGCGAGGTTGGTGAGGATCTGGAACAGGTGATTCTGGATCACATCGCGTATGGCGCCCGTCTGGTCATAAAAGGCACCGCGGCCCTGGACGCCGAAGTTTTCCGCCATCGTGATCTGCACGCTCTCGACATGGAAGCGATTCCATACGGGCTCCAGGAGCGAGTTCGCAAAACGGAAGTACAGCATGTTCTGGACAGGGCGTTTCCCGAGATAATGGTCGATGCGGAAGATCGCCGTTTCGGGAAAGGTTCCGAGCAAGATACCGTTCAGGTTGCGTGCGGACTCGAGGTCCGTCCCAAAAGGCTTTTCGACGATCACCCGGGCGCTTTTGGCACAGCCCGATTTGCCGAGCTGTTCGACGACCGTTCCGAACAGGACCGGCGGTATGGCAAGGTAATGCGCCGGCCGTTGCGCGGAGCCGAGTTCTTTGCGGATGGACGCAAAGGTCGCGAGGTCTTTGTAGTCGCCATCCACGTAGTGCAGCAATCCGCTGAGCTTGTCGAAAGCCGGCCGGTCGATGCCGCCGTGCTTCTCGAGGCTGTCCTGCGCCCGCGCGCGAAGCTGTTCGAGGTTCCAGCCGGCCTTGGCCACGCCGATGACCGGCACGTTGAGATGGCCGCGCTTCACCAGCGCCTGCAGCGAGGGGAAGATCTTCTTGTAAGCCAGATCGCCAGTTGCGCCGAAAAAGACGAGAGCATCCGATTGGGAATCATTCATGATCGCCTCCTTTACGCAGCGTGTTTGCCGGCGGGTTTTTCCAGATGTCCGCCAAACTGATAACGCATCGCCGACAGCAGTTTGTCCTGGTAGTCAGCCTCGCCGCGAGAGCTGAAGCGTTCGTACAGTGCGGCGGAGAGAACCGGCACGGGCACGCCTTCGTCGATCGCGGCCTTGATGGTCCACCGTCCTTCACCAGAATCCGAGACGCGGCCGGCGAATTCCGAAAGGGCAGGATCCTTGGCCAGGCTGGCCGCCGTCAGGTCGAGCAGCCAGGACGCGATGACGCTGCCGCGCCGCCACACTTCGGTGATGTCGCGAAGGTTGAGATCGTACTGGTAGTGCTCGGGATTGCGCAGCGGCGTGGTCTCCGCGTCCACCGTGTTGTGCTGCTTGCCGGCATTGGCGTCGCGCAGAACGCCCAGTCCCTCGGCGTATGCCGCCATCACGCCGTACTCGATTCCGTTGTGCACCATCTTGACGAAGTGTCCGGCGCCGTTGGGGCCGCAGTGCAGGTAGCCCTGTTCGGCGGTGCCGTCGAGATTCTCGCGTCCCGGCGTGCGCGGGATATCGCCGGGACCCGGCGCCAGCCGTTTGAAGATCGGGTCGAGATGCTTCACTACTTCCATCTCGCCGCCGATCATCATGCAGTAGCCTCGCTCGAGGCCCCAGACGCCGCCGCTGGTGCCCACATCCACATAGTGGATGCCTTTCGGCGAGAGTTCCCCGGCGCGCCGGATGTCGTCAACGTAATAGGAGTTGCCGCCGTCGATGAGAATGTCGCCGGACTCGAGGTGGGGTACGAGGTCGGCGATCTCCTGGTCGACCGCCGCCGCGGGGACCATCAGCCATATCGCCCGGGGCTTGGCCAGCTTTTTGACCAGATCCCGCACGTCGGCAGACCCTGTCGCTTTCTCGGCGACCAGGTCTTCCACCGCTTTCGGCGACCTGTCGAAGACCACACACTGGTGACCGCCCTTTAGTAGGCGCCGCACCATATTGGCGCCCATTCTTCCAAGACCAACCATTCCCAGTTGCATATCAGAACTCCTTTTCCGAACTCGGTTGTGCTACTTCAATCACGCCGCAACCGCTCCCTCACGGTCGCGGCTCCGATCGGTGCGCGTCAGCAGGCGGTGCTTCGATACCTTAATCATGCCGCGTGAGCCTTTTCCTCGAAGATGTCCACGAACTCCTGATATCGGCCGGCGATTTCGTTGATTGCTTCTTCACGCGTAATCTTCTTCGCGCGCCAGGCGACCAGCGGGTCCCAGAAACAGGTCCGGCCCACCGCGAAGCCGAGGAAGCCTGGGACCGTGGATGCGGTCGACAGCCATTCACGAACCTTTTGGTCGTCCTCGCCGCGACCCAGGACGATGCAGCCGATGTGCTCCCGGCCGCCGCGGTGGGCGATATCTACGATCTTCCGGCAATCCTCCCGGCGGTCCAGTCCTTCGATCTTCCACAGGTCCGGCTCGACCTGCGCGTCCTGGAGTTGCTCGATGGCCTGCACCATCAGCGCAGGGCGTAGTTGGATGTCGTAGGCCTTCTTGTCGCCGTTGAGCCGGGCGAGTTGTTCCTTCTCCGGCGGCACCAGCAATTCGAACATGAACAGGCTCCGGCTCTTGCAATGCAGATAATCGGATAGCTGTTTCAAACGGCCTGCCTGGCGCTTGTTCAGATCAGGATCCCCTTCGGGGTTGTAGCGCACCAGGACCTTGCAGAAGGTCGGATGAAAGGCCTCGATGTGCTTGGCGAAATCCGCGCCGTATTCGAAGTCGAACTCCTCCTGCCCGCTCTTTTCTGCGGGGCAGGCCGTCGTAAACCCTTGGGCCGCGGCATCGCGGAGGATGGCGGCGCCGAACTGCTCGTCAACCAGAATGCCGGCTTTCTCCTTGGGCACTCCAGCCGCCAGGGCAGACTTAAAGGCGTCATAGATCACCTGCTTGGCCGCAGCAATCTCCGCCGTCTGCTGGGGGCTCAGCGTGCCGGTCCAGCCGAACATCTTCGTCTGGAACGATCCGCGGTGATCGAAGGGCAGGAGGTAGAGAGGTCGATTGAATCCTCGAGTGTTCATCCGTTCTCCTTGAGTTTCCGGTATCGCCGGATCAACGTGTTGGTGGAACTGTCGTGCGCGAGCTTGGGTTCTTCCCGGCTCGTCAGTTCCGGGATGATGCGCTTCGCCAGCACCTTACCTAACTCGACGCCCCACTGATCGAAACAATTGATCTGCCAGATAGTGCCCTGGGTAAACACGCAGTGTTCGTAGAGTGCAACGAGCTTGCCGAGAGTTTCCGGCGTGAGCTGTTCCGCGAGGATCGTGTTCGAGGGACGATTGCCCTCGAAGACCCGGTGCGGCACGAGCCAATCCGGCGTACCTTCGTCCTTGACCTGCTTTGCGGTTTTGCCGAAGGCCAGGGCCTCGGTCTGTGCGAAGACGTTGGCGAGCAGCATATCGTGATGCTGGCCAAGAGGGTTGAGCGCGCGGCCGAACGCGATGAAATCGCAGGGGATGAGCCGGGTTCCCTGATGGATCAACTGGTAGAACGAGTGCTGGCCGTTGGTTCCGGGTTCACCCCAGTAGATGGGGCCGGTATCGTACGTCACTTCGGTTCCATCCAGCGTGACGTGTTTGCCGTTGCTCTCCATCGTCAACTGCTGCAGGTAGGCCGGGAATCGCTTCAGGTATTGTTCGTAAGGCAATACCGCTACGGTCTGCGCGCCGAAGAAGTCGTTGTACCAGACGGCCAGCAGGCCCATGAGGACCGGCAGGTTGCGTTCGAAGGGCGCCGTGCGAAAGTGCTCGTCCATCTGGTGAAAGCCGTGCAGCATGGCGCGGAAGTTTTCCGGGCCGATGGCGAGCATGGTCGAAAGGCCGATTGCCGAATCCATGGAGTAGCGCCCACCGACCCAATCCCAGAACTCGAACATGTTCGAGGTATCGATGCCGAACTTCTCCACTTCCGCCGTATTAGTGGAGACCGCGACGAAGTGCTTCGCGACGGCCTGTTTGTCACCACCCAGACCGGCGAGTGCCCAGTCGCGAGCCGTGTGGGCATTGGTCATCGTCTCCAGGGTTGTGAAGGTTTTCGAAGAGACGATGAAGAGTGTTTCCGATGGGTCGAGATCGCGAACCGCTTCCGCGAAGTCGGTGCCATCAATGTTGGAAACGAAACGGAAGGTAATGTTGCGCTCGGTGTAGTGCCGTAGCGCTTCGTAGGCCATAACCGGACCGAGGTCTGAGCCGCCGATCCCGATGTTGATGACGTTCCGAATGCGTTTGCCCGTGTGGCCCTTCCAGGCGCCGCTTCGGACGCGGACGCAAAAATCGGCCATCTTGTCGAGGACGGCGTGCACTTCGGGAACGACGTTTTTACCATCGACCACGATGGATGCACCTTTCGGGGCTCGCAGGGCCACGTGCAGAACCGCGCGCTTCTCGGTGACGTTGATCTTTTCGCCATGGAACATGGCGTCGATCCAGGCCCGCAGTCCGGATTCCTCCGCGAGTTGCAGGAGTAGCTTCAACGTTTCGTCCGTAATGCGATTCTTGGAGTAGTCGAGGTAAATGCCCGCGGCTTCAGCGGTCATGCGCTCGCCGCGCGTCGCATCCTCGGCAAACAGCTTTCGCAGGTGCAGTTTCCTGACCTTCTTATGGTGCGCCTCGAGGGCTTTCCATGCGGGGCGTTCGACGGTCGGGCTCGTGGTGAGTGGTTCTGCGAGTACTTCCATGTTATCCGCCTGCCTTTAACGCGGGCTCGTTGAGAGCGGCGCTCTTGGATGCGATCACGGCCATCAGGTCGTTCCACGACTTGACGAACGACTTGGCGCCTTCGTCCTGCAGTTGGGCAGCTAACGCGTCGACGTCGATACCTGCATTTGCGAACTTCGTCAACACCTCTTCGCAATCGCCGCCGTCGGCGGGCAGCGCCGGCCCGAGATCGGTATGTTCGGCGAGCGCCTTCAAGGTACCTTCGGGCATGGTGTTGACGGTAAAAGGCGCTGCCAAGGACTTGATGTAGAGGATATCCGAAGCCTTCGGATCTTTGGTCCCGGTGCTGGCCCAAAGGAGCCGTTGCGGGCGAGCGCCGGCGTTGAAGGCTCGCTGCCAGCGCGGAGAGCTGAGCAGACCGCGGTAGGCTTTGTAGGTGCGTTTCGCGATCGCGATGCCAAGCTGGTCGCGCAGCGCGTCCGGCACTTTGTCCATGACCGAAACGTCCCATCGGCTGATGAAGACCGATGCGACAGAGCCAACATTGGGATTGAGTCCGGCATCCAGGCGCCGCTCGATGCCGTTCAGGAAGGCCCCAGCCGCGGCCACGTACTGCTCCCGCGAAAACAACAAGGTCACGTTGACCGGTACGCCGGCAAAGATCGCTTCCTCAATCGCGGGCAGTCCTTCCTTCGTTCCCGGAATCTTGATGAACAGGTTTGGCCGCCCCGCCCGCGCGGATAGATCTTTGGCGGCTCGCAGCGTACTAGCCGTATCGTGAGCCAGCAGGGGCGAGACTTCCAGCGACACCCAGCCGTCCACAGAATTAGTCTTGTCGTGGACCGGCCGGAACAGGTCCGCGGCTCGAGTGATGTCCGCCAGCGCAAGATCGAAGAAGAGCGCCTCGCCGGATTTTCCCTTGGCTAGTCCGGCGCGTATGGCGGCGTCATAAGCCGGGCTGTTTTTGATGGCGTGATCGAAGATGGTCGGGTTCGACGTGAGTCCCGTCACCGAGAACTCGTCGATGTAACGATTGAGTGTGCCCGTTTCCAGCAGGTCTCGGGTGATGTTGTCCAGCCAGATGCTTTGGCCGAGGTTGTGGAGCAATTGTGTCGCTTTCATCGTGTCACCTCGTTTCGTCTTTTATGGGCGTCCCTCCGCCGAGTTCAGCGCGTTGTTGACGATCTCCTGGGCTTCGCTCACGATGGCGTTCAGGTGAGCCTGGTCCCGGAAACTCTCCGCGTAGATCTTGTAAATGTTCTCCGTGCCGGAGGGCCGGGCCGCGAACCAGCCGCTGGGCGCCACGACCTTCAGGCCTCCGACAGGGGCATCGTTGCCCGGCGCGCGGGTCAGCCGGGCGGTGATCTTCTCGCCAGCCAGGCGCGACTCTTTGACAGCCTCGGGCGAAAGTTTCTGCAGCCTCGATTTTTGCTCGGGCGTCGCGAGCGGCATCGATGCGCGTGTAGTACGGCGTACCGAACTCAGAGGTCAGTTCGCTGTAATGCTCGCCCGGGTCCTTTCCGGTAACGGCGGTGATCTCGGCGGCTAGCAGATTCATGATCAGACCGTCCTTGTCGGTACTCCAAACGCTGCCGTCCAAGCGGAGGAAGCTTGCCCCGGCGCTTTCCTCCCCGCCGAAACAGAGCGAGCCGTCGAAGAGACCCGGCACAAACCACTTGAATCCTACCGGCACTTCGCACAGACGGCGTCCGAGCTTGCCCACCACCTTGTCGATCATACTGCTGCTTACCAGGGTCTTGCCCACTGCCACAGCCGGCCGCCAGCCGGGGCGGTTGTCGAGCAGGTACCGGATCGCGACGGCAAGATAGTGATTCGGATTCATCAATCCGGCGGAGGGCGTCACGACTCCGTGACGGTCGGCGTCCGGATCGTTTCCGAAGGCCAGTCGATAACGGTCTTTGAGGCCGACCAGGCGTGCCATGGCGTACGGGCTCGAGCAATCCATGCGGATTTTGCCGTCGTGATCGACCGTCATGAACGAAAAGGTCGGATCGATCACCGTGTTTACGACCGTGATGTCTAATCCGTAGGTGGAGTTGATCAGTTCCCAGTAGGCCCTGGAGGAGCCGCCGAGCGGATCCACGCCCAACTTGAGGGCGGCGGCGCGGATCGCCTGCATGTTCACGATGTTGCGCAGATCCTGAACGTAAGGCAGGACAAAATCCACCTGATGGGTGTGCAGCGCGTTTTTGGCCGCGGAGAACTGGGTTCGCTTCACGCCGGCATTGCCGGCTCTAAGCAGTTGGTTCGCCCGATTTTCAACCCACTCCGTGACGTCCGTATCCGCCGGACCGCCGTTCGTCGGGTTGTATTTGAATCCACCGTCCTCCGGCGGATTATGCGAGGGCGTGATGACAATGCCGTCCGCGAGGTGCGCCTGACGGGCACGATTGTAGACGAGGATGGCTCGCGAGATGACCGGAGTCGGAGTCACGCCGTCGTTTTGCTGCATGACGGTTTCCACCCCGTTAGCCGACAGTACCTGGAGCGCGGTACGTTGTGCCGGACCGGACACCGCGTGGGTATCCTTGCCCATGTAAAGCGGGCCGTCGATTCCCTGGCTCTGGCGGTATTCACAGATCGCCTGGGTAATGGCCAGGATGTGGGCCTCGGTAAAAGTTCCGAGCAGTGGCGATCCCCGGTGGCCGCTGGTCCCGAAGCTAACCATCTGGTTGGGATCGCTCAGATCGGGCAGGCGCTCATAATACTCACGTTCGAGACGCGCGACATCTACCAGCATCTCTTTCGGCGCAGGCTGGCCTGCAAGGGGAGAAATCGCGGCGCGGTCTATTACTGCACTGGGCATGGCGCTACCCTCCAAATGCCGGCGACGTATTCGGAGATCGTGCGGTCGCTGGAAAATTTTCCCGAATTCGCCACATTCAAGATTGCTTTGCGCGCCCAGGCATCCTGATCGGCATACAAGGCTCCAAGCCGATCCTGTGCCTCGAGGTAGGACCTCAGATCAGCCAAGTGCATGTAGTGGTCGCCACCGGTGAGCAGGGTTTGGCGCAAGGGTTCGAAAACACCCGGTTCATTGCGGCTGAAGTGATTGGAAAAGATCAAGTCCAGGGCCGCGCGGGTCTCCGGCTCGTGGTCATAGTGCCAGTACGGGTTGTACCAGCCGCGGCTGCCCTCCACCTGATCCGCGGTGAGGCCGAAAAGGAAGAAGTTCTCTTCGCCGGCTTCCTGCGCCATCTCGATGGTGGCGCCATCGCGCGTGCCCACCGTCAGCGCACCATTCATCATGAACTTCATGTTGCTGGTGCCGCTGGCTTCGTAGCCGGCGGTCGAGATCTGGTTGGAGACATCGCTGGCCGGGATCAGGCGCTCCGCCAGTGAAACGGAGTATTCGGGCAAGAACACGACTTTGAGCCGGCCGCGCGTCGCCGGGTCGCCATCGATGGTGCCCGCCAGGTTGTTAATGAACTTAATGATGAGCTTCGCCAGTTGATAAGCGGGGGCGGCTTTGCCCGCGAAAAAGATGGTCCGCGGCGTTATCGCGAGTTGCGGGTTGTCGCGCAGGCGGTTGTAGATCACCACGACTCGCAAGGCATTCAGTAGCTGCCGTTTGTATTCATGAATACGCTTGATCTGACAATCGAAGATGCTATCCGGGTCCACCGTTTGCCCGGCGGATTGTCTGAGCCAGTCGGCGAACCGCCGCTTGGTCTCGCGCTGTGCTTTGAGGAAGGCATCGCGAAAGCCGTGGTCGGCGGCTAGAGGTTTGAGATTGCGCAGTTCGCTGAGGTTCGTAATCCAACCATCACCGATCGCCTCGGTGATGGTTCGGGCGAGCGCGGGGTTCGTCTGCAGCAGCCAGCGTCGTGGCGTGACGCCGTTGGTCTTGTTGCTGAAGCGCTCGGGAAACATCTCCGCCAGATCTTTGACTGTCCTTGTGCGCAGCAGCTCGGAGTGAATGGCAGCCACACCGTTGGTGCTGTGCGAGCCGACGATCGCCAGGTTGGCCATACGGATCCGGCGCTGCGGGCCCTCCTCGACAAGACTCACGCGCTGCACGCGTTCCTCGTCGCCGGGGAAGCGGGTGCGGACCGAATCGAGAAGGCGCCGGTTGATCTCATAGATGATTTCGAGATGGCGCGGCAACATAGACTCAAACCAGGCGAGCGGCCACTTTTCCAATGCCTCGGGCAGCAGCGTGTGGTTGGTAAAGGCGAGCGCTCTCTGTGTGATGTCCCAGGCCTGGTCCCATCCCAGGTGCGCGTCGTCCAGCAGGATGCGCATCAGTTCGGGAACCGATAACGTGGGATGCGTATCGTTGAGCTGGATGGCGCATTTCTCGGGAAATGCATTCCAGTCGGAATTGTCCTGCCGGAATCGCCGCACCAGATCGGCCAGCGAGCAGGCGACGAGGAAATACTCTTGGACGAAACGCAATCCCTGCCCCATGCTGGTGGAATCGTCTGGATACAGAACCCGAGTCAGGGATTCTGCTTCAAGGGTCTCGGCCACCGCGCTGACGAACTCTCCGTGGCTGAATACTTCAAAGTCAAAGTAATCGGGCGCAGTCGCGGCCCAGAGGCGGAGCGTATTGATGTTTTTCCCACCGTAGCCAACCACCGGGCGATCGTACGGAATGCCGATCAGACTGTCTTGCCCGCCGGCGATCGCGTGCAGGGTGCCGCCACGCACCTCAAACGAGCAGTTCAGCTTAATTTCCACCTTTTCCTGTGGACGAGCGATTTCCCACGGGTCGTCAAAGCGGAGCCAATTGTCCGGTTGTTCACGTTGCCAGCCGTCCTGAATAGTCTGTTTGAAGATGCCGTATTCGTAACGCAGGCCGTAACCCATGGCGGGCAGTTGCATCGTGGCCATCGAATCGATGAAGCAAGCTGCGAGGCGTCCAAGACCCCCATTTCCAAGGCCTGCGTCGGGTTCCTGCTCCAGCAGGTCGCTCCAATCGAGACGCTCTTGATAGATGGCTTGGTTCGCGAACGAATCGAGCAGAAGGTTGGAGATGTTGTTCGTCAGCGAGCGGCCGATCAGATACTCCATCGAGAGGTAATAGACGCGCTTCGGGTTCTCTCTTGCGTACGTCTTCTCCGTCAGCACCCATCGCTGCGAAAGGATATCGCGAACCGAGCGGCTGAATGCCTCGAAACGCGCGCGCGAGGTTGCGTCAGCGGGGTCAAGGATGTTGTCAAACAGAAGGTGGCGTTCATATAAGCTGTCATGTGGCCCCGCAAGATCCACGGGGCCGCAACCGTATTGATCCGGGAGTTTTGAAGTAGCCGGAGATCCCGCCAAAGTCGGGAATTCTGTTGCGCTTCTTATGCCCATGCAGTCTCCTTACCAGCGGCGGGGAAAAGTAGGGTCGCAGTCGTACAACAACCCTGCCCAGACGCGAATTCCGATTCACTTCGCATTTAATAGATTCTTTCTTTCTTACGGCGATTCAAGTTGCGGCTGTCCGAAGCACGCGCTTGAACACAGTGGAATTCGAATTGCCGACTGTAACAGTATGGCAACCGATGTTCGCGAAGCGGATGTTCACGAAGTATTGGAGCAGCACCACGCCCGGTACGAAGTTCGGCCTTATTACGTCATATTGGATCAACGTCCGGCAGGTGCCCCGCTCATAGAACAAAAAGTACAGGCCGGGTTCGACGTGAATCTTTACGGCGCTCTGGAAAAAGAGCAATTGCCGGTCTACCGCAGCGAGGGAGCGCGTAAGGTCGTGAACTATTTCGAGGCGGTCGCGCAGGAAATCGAGTCGAAGGCCGGCCAGAACTGTACTGTTGAGGTCATACCCTGCACAGATTCGCTGGTTCTCGATACCACTCAACATTTTCGTCCACAAGCGATGCTGCAAATCCGGATTAGCCACGACCGCGGTCTGGATCAACCGGAGGGTCCATCGGAAGAACGGGCCTTAGAGGCTGTCCGGGAAACGCTGCACAAACTGGGGGTTAAAGAAACATAAGGGACAAGACTGTTCCCTTCACTAGAATGGCCACTTCCAGCCGGTCTCTTCCGGCCTGTCGACACCGTACTCGTAGGCGTAGTTACTGCAGGCGATTTGACGGTCGAGCAGGGCTTCGCGGACGTGAGCGGCCGTTGTCCGGAAACGGGGCATGCGGTCGATGGCATCGATCGCCAGGCTAAAGCGGTCTGTCTGATTGCGTATGGCGAGTTCCAGCGGTGTGTTGATATTGCCCTTCTCCTTATAACCGCGGACGTGCAGGTTGTGTTGGCCCGGCCGGCGGTAGGTTAGCCGGTGGATTAGCCAGGGGTAGGCGTGGAAGTTGAAGATGACTGGCTTATTGGGGCTGAACAAGCTCTCGAACTCACAATCCGACATGCCATGTGGGTGCTCGGATTGCGGCAGAAGCTTGAACAAGTCCACCACGTTTACGAATCGCACCTTCACGTCGGGCAGGTGTTGGCGCAGCAAGGCGGTTGCCGCAAGCGACTCCAGCGTAGGAATATCGCCGCAGCTTGCCATGACGACATCGGGTTCAATTCCCTGGTCGTTGCTGGCCCAATTCCAGATGCCGGCGCCCTTGGTGCAGTGCTGAATGGCAGCGTCCATATCCAGATACTGCAAGTGCACCTGCTTGTCGGCGACAATGACATTAATGTAATTGACGCTACGCAGACAATGATCCGCTACCGACAGGAGGCAGTTGGCATCGGGCGGCAGATAGATGCGTGTCACGTTCGGGCTTTTGTTGGCAACCACATCGAGAAATCCGGGATCCTGGTGGGTGAAGCCATTGTGGTCCTGCCGCCACACGAGCGCAGTGATCAGCAGATTCAGCGACGACACTTTCGCCCGCCACGGCAGCTCGTTACACTTCTCGAGCCATTTCGCGTGCTGATTGACCATGGAATCGATGACGTGCACGAACGATTCGTAGCTGGCGAAGAAACCGTGCCGGCCGGTGAGGAGATAGCCTTCGAGCCAACCTTCCAGGGTGTGTTCGCTGAGCATCTCCATTACCCGTCCATTCGTTGCCAGCTCTCCTTCATCCAAGTCTTCCGTAAAGTACTCGGCCAGCCAGGTCTTTTTCGTCGCCTCGTACAAGGCGGTGAGCCGGTTGGACGTAGTCTCGTCCGGGCCGAACACGCGGAAGTTATTCGGGTTCTGTCGCATCACGTCGCGGAGCAGCGGGCCGAGTGTGGGAACGTTTCCTGCCTCCGTAACGCCGCGCTGCTTGACCTCGACTGCGTAGCGCCGGAAATCAGGCATCTCGAGAGCCTTGCGCAACAGCCCGCCATTGGCGATCGGATTGGCACTCATCCGCCGCTCCCCTTTCGGAGCCAGGGATTGGAGCTCGGGGATGAGCCGTCCCTGCTCGTCAAAGAGTTCCTCGGGCTTGTAACCACGCAACCAATTCTCCAGCAGCCTGAGGTGACTCTCGTTGGTTCGGACATCGCCTATCGGGACCTGATGCGCCCGCCAGAACCCCTCCAGAAAATGCCCATCCACCTTTCGAGGCGCGGTCCAGCCCTTGGGGCTACGTAGGATGACCATCGGCCAACGGGGCCGCCGCGCAACGCCACTCCGGCGAGCCTCTTCCTGGATTCTTCGAATCTCGTTAACACAGTGTTCGAGAGTGGCGGCCATTGCCTGGTGCATGCTCTCTGGCTCGGAGCCCTCGACGAAGTACGGGGTGTAGCCGTAACCGCGGAACAGATTCTCCAGCTCCTCATGAGTAATGCGGGCCAAAATGGTTGGATTGTTGATCTTGTAACCATTGAGGTGCAAGACAGGTAGCACCGCCCCGTCGGTGATCGGGTTGAGGAACTTGTTGGAGTGCCAGGATGTGGCCAGCGGTCCGGTCTCTGACTCGCCGTCGCCGACCATCACGACGCTGATCAAGTCCGGGTGGTCGAACACAGTCCCGTAGGCGTGCGAGACGGAATAACCCAACTCGCCACCCTCGTGTATGGAGCCCGGCGTCTCCGGCGTGGCGTGGCTGCCAAGGCCGCCGGGGAAGGAGAACTGCTTGAAAAAGCGCTGCATGCCCGCCTCATCTTGACTCTTATCTGGGTACACCTGAGAGTACGTCCCCTCCAGGTACCCCTGCGAGAGCACGGCGGGAGCGCCGTGCCCAGGACCGGAGACGAAGATCGCGTTCAGGTCATACTTGTTGATCAGGCGGTTGAAATGGATGTAGGTAAAGCACTGGCCGGGATCCGACCCCCAGTGGCCCAGCAGTCGCTCCTTGGTGTGTTCAGCCCGAAGAGCCTCCTTGAGGAGCGGGTTCTCCTTGAGGTACAGCATCCCCAGGCACAGATACAGGCTGGCATGCCAGTAAGCATCGATCTTGCGCAACTCTTCGCGACTAAGCGGTGCTCCCTGAATCGTCGAACGGGCATTGCCGTAAGCCGTGAGGTCCTCGGCGACATCGAGGACCGCCGTCGATTGATCAGTGCGTAACATTGCTTTTAAACTCCTTTTCCGAGCCGTAACCTGGCTGCCTCGTCAATAGGATTCTCTACCGCAACGTTGGGCTTATTTTTCGAGAGTTACCTGCGCGGAGTTTTGCTAACTTGCTCTACGGATGGTCTCGCCGGTTCCGGTGCGACCACGTACCTCGCGCTCGACGAGCCGGGTTACGATCGCAAACAGGAAGGCCGCGGAGAGTCCACACATCAGTACGCCGGTGACACTTTCTACTGGGCCCAGGCTTCGCCAGATCCGCGGGAGAAGTAGATCTCCAGAGCCGACTGTCGAATAACTGGCTGCCGAGAAGTAGAATGCAGGTTCCCACGATGGAAAACAATTCCAGCGATAAAATCCGGCCCACAGCAGAATCTGTAGCAGATGTAAAGCGACGATCACACTCGTGAATCGCACCATAAGAACGGCGGAGCGGAAGGCGCCGAATCTGTACGTGCCCTGTTCAAGGTAACTTCTAACCCAACGTATGAGCGCGGCCATCCCGGCGCTCTGGAATAAGAGTGTGAGCGCCACCAGAACGGCCGCCGCGCAGGTTTGGGTGACAAAGGCCATTGCCGGAACGCCTCATAAATGTCACCGGGGACGGGTATGTTTGTGGACGCATAGCCCTCCCCTCCCAGATGCGAATTAGGATTCACTTCGGAACTAGCAGGTTCTTTCATTCTGCCGTTCAAGTTCAAATTGCTGCTGTCCGGAAACCGCAATATTCTACAACCTGTAGCGTACAGACTCATCGTAATTCTCGACTGTTCTCAAATGCCCAATTCAACGGATCTGGTTACGAAACCTACCTGGGCTCGACGCTTGAAGCCCTGGCTGGTCCCCTCCGTGATTCTGCTCATGGCCACGGGGATTGTGCTTCTCATCACGGGCAATTGGAACACGTGGGGGAGCGAGCGAGGCGTGCAAAAAACCGACGACGCTTACGTCCGGGCGGACCTCACCCCCCTCAGCACGAAAGTGGCAGGGCTGGTGGCAACCGTAGCGGTTTCCGATTATCAGCCAGTAAAGGCAGGAGACCTGCTCGTGCAGTTGCGGGATGACGATTTCCGGGCGCAGGTGCAGCAGGCCGAAGCCGCTATGGCTTCCGGCGAAGATGCGCTGATCAATAATCAGCGGCAGAAAGAATTGCAGGATGCCCACATCGTTCAAGCGGGCGATGGGATCCGTGCAGCAGAGGCAGACATCGCAGCAGCGCAAGCCGGAATTGAGGCAGCGAAATCGGCGGTCGCCAATGCGCGCAGCGTAATCGAGGGGACCAAGGCGGAAGTGGAGCGCACAACGCTGGAGCAGCGGCGGCAGGAAGCGCTGATTGCGACCGAGTCCGCCACGCGGCAGAAAGTAGAGCAGGCAGTCGCGGAAGCGCAACGCTTTCGCGCACAACTCGCGAGCCGGCAGGATGATCTCAATGCAGCAACGGCGCAGTTGGCCAGTCGCCAGGCCGATCTGGCCCGAGCGCGTGCTCATCTGGGGAGCGCAAAGTCCGAACTCGAAGCGCAGAAGCGCCAACGTGCCGTGCTGGACTCCCAGGAACTGCTGCTTCGTGCCGATTTGAACTCGAAGAGAGCCGCGCTTACCCTGGGGCGGATCAATCTGGGCTATACGCGAGTCACAGCGCCAGAAAGCGGGATCGTCGGCGAACGCATGGTGCGCGCTGGACAACTGGTCAGTCCAGGCACTCAGGTAATATCGCTGGTTCAAAGCGACGTTTGGGTGCAGGCCAATTATAGGGAAACACAAGTCCGTCATATGAGTGCCGGCGACCCGGCTGAAATCCGCGTGGATGCATATCCTGGAGTGATCTTCCGAGGGAGAGTCGACAATCTGTCTCCCGCCAGCGGTTCGCAGTTCGCGTTGTTGCCGCCGGACAATGCTACCGGCAACTTCACAAAGATCGTGCAGCGGATACCCGTGAAGATCGTGCTGGATGCCGGCCAGCCAACAACTGGGCGCCTGCGGCCTGGGCTATCTGTGATCGCAACCGTTCGCCCGAACGGTGCGCACCAGTGACGGAGATTCCCAAGTGGCCCCCTCGAAGACCAATGCGGCACCACCACCATCGCAATCCGGCCGATCCGAACTCACCACGCACCCTTACGTGGGGATCCTGGGAGTCTTCCTGGGTGCGGGAATCGCCACACTGAACTCCCGCCTGGTAAGTGTCGGCCTACCGGACCTGCGTGGGGTGTTGGGCTTTGGTTTCGACGAGGCATCCTGGATTCCGACCGCGCTTAACATGGCCATGACGTTCAGCGGCGTCTTCGTCGTCTTCTTGAACACTATATATGGTCCGCGCAGAATTCTGCTTCCCGCTGCCGCAGTCTTTACGGTTACGTCCGCACTGCTGCCTCTGGCTTCGAATTACTGGGCGATGTTGGCGTTGGGAGGGATCGCAGGCCTCGCCTCAGGCACCTTCTACTCTCTGACGTTGACCTTCGTGTTGACTGCCTTGCCGAAGCGGCTGATCATCTTCGGGATCGCAGCTTATGCGGCGGACATCGTTTTCGTCAGTAACTTTGCATCCGCGCTCGAAGGCTGGTACTTCGAGCACCTGTCCTGGCGCTGGATCTTCTGGAATGCCGCCCTTTTCACTCCATTGATGATGATCTGCGTCTACTTCGGCATTCCGCAACGGCATCCCACCGGCGCGAGCCCGAGCTGGCGCGGGTTCGCCTATTTCAGCCTTGGCCTCAGTCTGATTTACGCCGCCCTGGATCAGGGGGAACGCCTCGATTGGCTCAACTCCGGCGTAGTCGTCGGACTATTCGCTGCCGGACTTTTCCTTTTGGCGGCGGCCCTGGTGAGACGCCTGGTGCAGCCCAACCCCACGTTAGATCTATCATTCCTCAACAGGCGCAACATTTTCATCCTGGCGTTATCGATTTTCGTGTTTAAGTTCGCGCACCTTGCCACGATAATGCTCGTCCCCGGCTTCCTTGGCAACATCCAGCGATACAGGCCGCTCGAGACCGGCCACGCTCTCGCGTGGGTGGCTCTCCCGATGTTCGCTGTAGTGTGGCTGGCCGCGGCGATGATAGTCCATACGAATTCGAGATTGATTCTGGCGCTTGGACTCACCATCGTTGCCGTGGGCTGCTGGATCTTTGCGCATCTCGACGCCTCGTGGGCGGGAAGCAACTTCAGTACGGTCGAGTTGCTGCTGGCCGTGGGGTTCGCGTGCACCTACATCGGCCTGGTGAGCAGTATCGTTCTGGAGGCGCTGGAAGCGGGAGCTTTGACGAGCGCCGCCTACGCCGCCACATTTTCGGGTTTCATGCATTTCGTCCGCATTTTCGGCGGCCAGATCGGTGTAGCTGCGATGACGCGATTCATATCGGTGCGGGAGCGGTTTCATTCCAACCTTCTGGGACTGCACGTGCAAACGGGCAGTTGGCTTACTGAAGAACGCCTGCGGATGTTGACCGGCGGACTATTGCCCGCGTCGGCGGGAGCCCAGGAAGCACATGAGCGCGCGGTCGGACTTCTCAACCAACAAGTGCGGGCACAGGCTTACACACTGGCGACAACCGACGGATTCATCCTGATTGCGTGGGTGGTGGTCGCCTATCTCCTGGTGATGCTGCTATTACGGCCTGGCAAGATCAGCTACAAGGACTTGAGGAAAATGCGATGAATCGGGTCTATGCTTACCGTATACTGGCAACGGCTGGGCTTGCGGTGCTGTCAACGGTGCCTCAATATGCCGCCGACACCCGGCACCTCACGCTGACAGAGGCAGTCCATCTTGCGATTCAGCAAAACCGCACACTGAAGATTGCCCGCCTTAAGGTGGTCGAGAACGAGCAGAAGAAGGCAGGAGAACGTTCCGGCTATTTCCCGGCGATTTCGAATCAATCGAACGCACTGCATATCACCGAGCTGCAGCAGATCCTGATTCCGGCGGGGTCGCTCGGGACGGTGGCAGGATCGCTCATTCCGGCGCAAGGCGTCGTTGTCGGCCAGGGCGCACTGACGCTATACTCCAGCGGCACACAAATTTCACAGCCCACGACACAGTTGATCCGGATTCATGCGGCAAACCGGATCGCGGCCGCCGAAGTAGCCGTCTCCCGCGACGATCTGAAGAAGGCGGAGAACCAGGTTGCTCTTCAGGTGCACGAACTCTATTTCGGAATACTGATCGCCCGTCTTCAGAAACAGGCTGCCGAGCAACAGACTGCCTATGCCGGCGAGAATCTGCGAGAGAGCGAAGAAGACCTACGGAACGGCAGCGCCCTCAAAATCGCGACGATACAAGGCCGCGCAGGCCTGCTGGAAGGTCAGCAGGCCGTGCTCACCGCGGACCTACAGTTGGCCGACCTGATGACCGAACTGAACGACCTGTTGGGGCTTCCGCTAGATACGCGGCTCGACCTCGATCCGGCAGTGCCGGCGAATTTTGACCAGCGCTCGCGCGACCAGTACATCCAGGCCGCGTGGTCGGAGAACCCGGAAATACTGGCCGCCGAGAATGCAGTTCGCAAGGCACGCGCGGGCGTGACCGCCGCGAAATCGGCCTATATCCCCGACATCACGGCCTACGCACGACACAGCTACCAGGACGGCGTGCCATTCCTGGTGCGGAACTTCGGCACATTCGGTTTCCATCTCGATTGGGACGTCTTCGACTTCGGCAAGCGCCGGGCGTCCGTGCGCGAGCACGAAGCGCAATTGGCGCAGGCGGAGGAGAATCTGCGGCGGCTGAAAGAAGAGGTAGCCGTTGGGATTGAGCGAAGCTACAACAAAGTGGAGCGGACCAGGAGCCTGGTTCAGGTGGCAAACCAGGTAGTGAAACTGCGGCAGGAGGGCGAGCGATTGGCACGGAATCAATTGACCGAGGGCGTAGTTCTGGTGTCCGAACGGAGGCAGGCAACGGCCGCCAGCTACAAAGCGCAGGCGGACTTTCTTCAGGCGAGCTTGGGGTATCTGCTTGCTTGGGCAGAACTCGAGCAAGCTGTGGGTCGCACCCCGGGATTCTAGTGGATGCCGCGAAGCGGTCAGCGATTCTCTTCAGCGGGGCCCGGCGAGCTTTGAATTCTGAAGCCAGGAACGATCGGGATAATAGGCGAGGACAAGGGTACCGCCCTGCACGGTTTCGATGAGGCGGCGCGAGATCTCCGGACGGACCGCAGGGCAGCCCCAGCTTCGCCCGATCCGGCCTTTGGTCTTTGCGTCAGAGGCGTTGACGTAGGCGGCGGCATGGATCACGATTGCCCGATCCATACTATTGTCGTTGACGCCCTGCTCCAGGCCCCGCAGCCGTAGGGACAAACCATGCTTCCCGATGTAGGTGTCGCCCGTGAGGAATGCCCCGAGGCTGGTCATGAGGCTGTTGGGCACGTTGGAGAATCTTACGGCCTGGTTGTCCCCGCTGTTCCTTCCGTGTGCGGTCAATTCTTCGAACAGGACGCACGTGTGAGCGAGATCGAATACCCACAGGCGCCGCTCAGTGGACGGTATGGTGTAGTCGATGACGGTGACGATGTCCGCGCGAACCTTTGCGCCGCTTGCCTGCAGGCGATTCAAGGCTGTCAAAGCGGCTTCGAGGGCTCGCGGTGAGAGTCGGGGCGCCAGTTTCAGGAGAGCCCCGAGACGGGTGTCGAGCGGTGTCGGCGGCGCGGGCGCAGCCGGAAGAGGAACCGTGTTTGCAATCAGGAAAGAAAAAATAAGAGCAGAGGCAGACGTCTTATGAAACAACACTTCGCAGAACTCCGGTGACGCCCCCTATGCGGGAACTGAGATTTTTCGTTTAGCGAAACTCTATGTTACCGCACAGGGTAAGAGGATCCGCGAATCCGGCGAAGTTGTTGGGGTGAAATGCTACTTTCGGCTGGCGATCTGCTCTGCCGGCAAGGTCACGCCTCGAGCCCACCATTTCGGTTGAAGCCATGGTTGCGGCGATCGGAAATCGTATGTACCTAAGACAAGAACCAGGGTTCCCGGTTCGACCGGTCCATCGCTGCCGTCAGGGAGCGTCCAACCCTTGCCCCAGTTGAAGAGCCATTTCGCATCGACAGCCAGCATTCGAACGCAGCCGTGGCTCGCGGGGCGCCCGGGCAGGGAATACTGATGCAGACCTAGTCCTTCGGTGCTTGAGAAGTTGAAATACCACGGCATGATCCACGTCGAATTTTCGCTACTGATGCGGACACGCTGGTGCCAGTTCAGATGATACGTGCCCGGTGGCGTCTGGCGATGCCGGGCGCCTGAACTCACGGGCCCCCATCGAACCAGCCGGCCACTTTCGTAAGCGCCGAACACCTGCGCCGCGAGGTCTACCACGAGGGCCTTCATCTCGTCAGACAACTGCGGCACCACCTGAGGCATCGGACTATAGAGGAGTTCGTCCGGCACCCAGCGGTTCGGGACAACGATGCGTGAGAGACGCGCCAGGTGGGCCGAGTCGGCGCGGTTCAGCTTGGCCAATAACGCTTGTTGACTGGAGCTAAACCGGGACAGCGGGTTCGAAGCTTCCAGATGGTAGGCGATGGTTCGCCCGGCCTGCGCGGCGAAAGAAAGCCCACAAAGAAACAGCGCCGCAGGAATCAGCCCGCGGCACGCATGTGTCCGCGTTACACCCATCCCCGGTCTCCGTGCGCTATGTCTCGAAGACGGCCCGACGGCCGTCTCCAGCGCTTTACGCCTTCATTAGAAGAGATGCGGCTTGGAACCGCGCGCTCTACAACTGAAGGCTACGGACGGGTTTCGGAGACGGCGGATCGGCGTGTAACCCCGTCGCATCGCTTTTTTCCGCCGCTTGGCATCTACCTTGCTTAGTCAACTGGCATGAACCGCCCAAACGCTTCGTGTTCTTGGACCTCGAAGTGGCGGGAGTACCAGTTGTATACACCGCTGTGGCCGCAGTCATCATTCGCGCGGGTCGGAGAGCTGTTTTTATAAATTGACGATTCACCAGATTTTCAGGTCAAACCAGATTGCCCATGAAGTATATTTCCATATTCCTACTTGCATTCCTATTTGCGGCGGCCGTGCTATGTGCCGCTGACTTTACCACGGGACAGGCCGCGAGGCTTGTGATCGGACAGTCTACCTTCACCTCCCAGGATTCCAATTCCAGCGACATCATCCTCGGTGCAGCCAGTGGCCTGGCTTATGCCGCCGATACTCTGTTTGTCGCCGATTCGAATCGCGTCGGAGCCACGCCTTCCAATCACCGCGTGCTCCTTTTCCAGAACCTCTCCGGCCAACTGCCCAGGCCCACGGACTCGCTAATCTACAACACGCCGTGCCCGGTCTGTGTCGGTCAGGCAACGGTGGTACTGGGCCAGCCGAATTTCAGCACCACTACCGAGAACCTTGCCGCCACCCCCACTACCTTGCGCCTGCCCACCGCGGTGGCTTCCGATGGCGTTCACGTGGTGGTGGCAGACACCAACCACAACCGTGTGCTCGTCTGGAACCACATTCCCACCGCCGACGACACTCCGGCCGATGTGGTGGTGGGCCAGCCGAACTTCACCAGCACTTCGCTGCCGGGCAACACTCCGAATGCCCAGTCCATGCGCGGCCCGCAGGGAGTGTGGATTCAGAACGGCCGCCTCTATGTGGCTGACACGCAGAACAACCGCGTCCTGATCTTCAACAAAATCCCTACTACCAACGGCGCAGGCGCCGACGTCGTGCTCGGGCAGCCCAACATGACGACCTTCGTCGAACCCGACCTGACCCAGCAGACCAACAATGCCACGGCCAGCCTGCTGCTCAATCCGGTTTCGGTGAGTTCTGACGGAGTCCACCTCCTCGTCACTGACCTGGGCTATAACCGCGTGCTCATCTGGAACTCGATTCCCACTACAAACGGCGCGGCTGCCGATGTGGTCGTCGGCCAGCAAGACATGGTCGGTTCGGTCGCTAATAACGCGTTCTCGACCAGCCCCACCGATACCACCGTGCCCCCGGTGGAAACTCCGGTAATGTGCGCCGTGTCCAACGGCGTGGACGTCAATAACAACCCTACCTATCCGTCTTACTGCAATTCGACGCTGAATTTTCCCCGTTTTGCGCTGGCGGCGGACAACCGTCTGTTCATCGCAGACGGCGGCAACGACCGCGTTCTGGTGTTCAATCAGATTCCCATTACCAACGGCGCTTCGGCGGACATCGTGATCGGCGAGTCCCCGGATACCGCCAACTCCACGGGCACCGTCACCTTGGCGTCCGACGCCGCCGATTCGCTGCGCACCCCGATGTCTCTGGCGTGGGACGGCACCAACCTCTACGTCAGCGATGCCTATAACCGGCGCATCACCGTCTATTCGCTGGGGGCCAACACCGTGCCCTACGCCGGCGTGGTCAACTCCGCCAGCATTGATATTGTGGCCAAAGGCACCGTCACCTTCACGGCAACCATCGTGAGCACCGTGACTACAGCTCCCATCCCGCCGCCCGGCGTCCAGGCGGGAGATCTCATCGATATCAACGTCGGCGGCACCAGCACCACCACGACCACCGCTAGCGCAACTACGACCACCACAATCACCGGCGGCGCCGATTACAAATACACTGTGCTGGCTACCGATACGGTCAGCACCATCATCACTGCGCTGGTGAACATGATCAACGCCGCCAACAGCGGCGCGGGCGATCCCAACGTCTACGCTACGGGCGATCTGGATACCGGGGTCCTGCTGCTCACCTCGCGCCTCCCGGGCATCAAAGGCAACAATACTACGTTCTTTTGCACGATCACGCCGGTTTCCACAGCTACCACCGCAGGCATCACGGGAACTACCAGCGGGGCTAACCTTTCCGGCGGCGGCGACGCTGCGTCGCTGGCGCCGGGCACGATCGCCCAGGTGCAGGGCACCAATCTCTCGTACCATACCGCGTCGGCCGACACCACGCAGACTACTCTGCCCACCACACTCGGCGGTACCCAGGTTTATTTCAACGGCATCCCGGCGCCGCTGGTGATGGTCTCTCCGACCGCGATCAATGCGCAGATTCCCTGGGAACTCGGCGACACCACCAGCATCAACGCCTATGTTCGCTCGGTGGCCGATGACGGTACCGTGATGGTGACTACACCCGTCGCCGTAACCATCGTGACGGCCAACCCCGGAATCTACGCCAAGCCGGGTACCAACCCGTCAGTCGGCCTGGTGTATCACGGTTCGAGCAACGCAACCGGCATTGTGTCTGTGGACGGAACCGCTACCGCGGGAGACACTGCGACGGTCGGAATCGAAGACCGTCTGTACACCTACACCGTGCAGAGCGGCGACACTCTGACCGGCATTCGCGATGCGCTGGTCAACCTGATCAACCAGGATCCCGACGTCACCGCGGCTCCCTCGGGTGAGTTCCAGCGCATCATTCTGACAGCGCGCGTACAGGGCCCGGATGCCAACGGTCTGCCGTATACCGCAACCGCCAGTTCATCCGCCACCGTCATCATGACCGCGATCGGCACCGCACTGTGCTGCGCCAACGTGGCCGGTTCTCCCGTAACCGTGACCAACCCGGCCGTGCCGGGCGAACTGGTCAACGTCTACGCCACGGGGCTGGGATTGCCCGTGCTTAACGATGGCAATAAGGACCTGATACAGACTGGCGTACAGTATCCGGTCGGTGGGCCGGTAACCACTCCGGCGAGTTTCGTGAACGCGATTGCGGGCGGGAAGACGGCGGATGTGATCTCGGCGACCCTTATGCCCGGCACTGTCGGACTCTACCAGGTTCTGCTGCACCTCAATCCGGACCTGCCGACCGATGCTTACTCGCAGCTCACCATCGCGCAGGACGTCTTCGTGAGTAACATCGTCACGGTGCCGATTGTGGCCGATGGTGGTTCTTTGGTAACGTCCAGCGCCCCCGCCAGTAGCGCTCCGGTCGCCCAAGCGATCTCGTTCAATATGGGGCCGCCGCCCACGACCGCCTCCAAAGCGTTTGTCACCGCCGCCAATCCCTCGGGAGGCAACGCGGTCGCGCCGGGCAGTATCGCCTCGCTGTACGGAGCCAACCTCGCTCCGAAGGTCGCGATACCAGACGCCTCGTCTACGATGCTCCCCTTTTCGCTTGGCGGCGTGACCATGACGTTAGGCGGCGGTAGCGTGCCCTTGTTCTTCGTCTCACCGACTCAGTTCAATTTTCAAATCCCGCTGTTCACGCTCACCGGCCAGGCATCCACGACTCTGACCGTTAACCAGGGAGGCTCCCAAACCACCTTCACAGTGCTGCTGCAACCCTATGCGCCGGCGCTCTTCACCACCAACGAGGGCGGTACAGGACAAGCTTCCACGTTGATCGCCGGCACGGCTTCGATCGCCGCGCCCACAGACGCATTCCCCGGCTCGCGTCCGGCCAGGATCGGCGAATACATCTCGATCTACGCGACCGGCCTCGGCGACGTGTCGAACCGCCCCGGTCCGGGTGCCGCGGGTCCCATCAACCCGTTGTCTACCACTCTCGCCACGCCGACCGTTACTGTCGGAGGGGTGCCGGCCACGGTGAGTTACTCCGGACTGGCTCCCGGATATGTCGGCCTGTACCAAATCAACGTGCAGGTCCCGGACGGCGCACCTACGGGCTCGAACGTCCCGATCGTATTGACGATTGGGGGAGTACCCTCGAACACAGCTACCATCGCGGTAGACCCCGGACCATAATTGCGGCTCCAGCCGGGGCGCGGTCAGCAACCTCAAATGAAGGGCGCGCGAGCGACTGTAAAGTGGGCGCGCCCAAGCGGACGTCCGATTCGGGTGGTATAACCAACTGAAGAAGGGAATCCCATGAAAAAGATCGTTTTGACTATTTGGATCGCTTGCGCCGCAACCGGCTCGTCGCCCGCCTTTGCTCAAATCAAGCAAACCAAGGAACAGATGATGTTTTACACGTCGGAATGGAAGGGCGAGCGCTTCCCCGACGGACGTCCGAAAGTAGCGGACAGTCTTCTTGAGCGCGCGCTGGATGTCTCGATTGAGGATGTGTGGGACTATCTGCGCGGCCAGGGATATACCAACCAATTCGAGGGTGGCTGGCAAGCCCTCCACATCACAAAGCCCTTTGCCGGCCGCGCGCTCACGGCGCAATTCATGCCGCGACGGCCCGATATGGCCACGGCCGTGGCTGCGGAAGGTAAAACGGAGGGCCGGCTGAGCGGGACCAACAGTTGGGTGATCAATGAGCTTCAGATGGGGGACACCATGGTTGCCGACGGCTATGGGAAGGTCATTGAAGGGACGCTGATCGGATCTAACCTTGGAAGCGGCATCGCCGCGCACACGCATTCGGGATTCATCTTCGATGCCGGCATAAGGGACGCGGAGGAAAACCGGGCGATCGCGAATCTCAATGGATTCTATCGGGGCTACGACCCATCCGCATGGGCTCAGATGCAACTGACGGGAATCAACGTTCCGATCCGTATCGGACGGGCTGTCGTGTTACCCGGGGATCTGGTACTTGCCAAACAGGATGGGGTGATCTTCATTCCCGCGACACTGGCGGGGGCGGCGATCAATAAGGCTGAATTTACTAATCTGCAAGATGCTTTCAACTTCGAACTGAATAGCCAGGGCAAGAACGGAGCGATGTTCGAAGGCGGCTGGACGCCGGAAAAATTCGCCGCGCTGGGTAAGTGGGTGGATGCTCATCCCGACAAGTTAAAGATGACGCACGCGGAATTTGCCGCACTGCTAGGCCGACGCGATCAAACCGCGCCCCGCCGGCGGGAGGGGCGGCGGCATACCGCGCTAGCAGGTGCTGCCACGGGACAGCGTGGTTGGCGCCGCGCGGCGCCAACCACGTCTATGCCGCCTGCCGGTCCTCGCTCTGTTGCGTCGCTTCGAGAAGGCCGGTGTTGGCCGCCAACTGCAGCAGTACTTCACGCACATGCATGGGGTCTAAGCCCCGCGCCGGTTGACGCTTCTCCCAGCCGTTTTCCTGGGCAGGGAACATCAACCAGCCATTTCCTGGAACGTAAGCAATCCAGTGTTGAGGATGTTTCGCACTTGTGTACAGTTTAATCATTGAGTTATTTCCTCCAGGCCACACGGTGCCACGCAGCCCACGGTCTCGCGGGTTCGGCAAACCTGCGCCTAAGTCATTTGAGATAACAATATCCGAGAACGCAAATCGGAGCAATTGGTCTTGTGTGGGGGGTGCCCCCATAACCTGAGGGTAGAGGCACACCCCCCAAATGGGCGATTCGAGAGACTACTGAGGCAGTCGCGCCGGAGCGAGTCCCAGCACGAAGCTTGTCCGCTCCAGCGCCCCGCCGGCCGCGGCGTGATCCTCGATGAGCCCAGTGCCGGCGAACCGCCGGTAGCTCGTCTGCCCTCCGTCTGCCACCTGCACGAACTCCACGGATTGCGGAGTGCCGGGGATTCGCGCGCCGAACCAGTGCGGGTCGTCGAGTTGCACCCATGTGACAAGTGCCAGTACCGCACCGGCCTGATAGACCGGACTCGCTGTTCCGCCGGCCGGAGCGGCGCGACGCGCCAGTACGGTTTGCATGGCAGCGTCATTCCCGAAAAGCGTCGCCATCGTGCGGGTCTTTGGGTCGACGTACATCGTGATCGCGCCCCAGCCGAGCGGCGGATAAGGCAGGCTCGGCGGCAATGCGGCGGCGCTGTTGTTCACTGCTTCATTACGGCTGACCCTCGCCGTCGTGACGGGCAGAGTGTAAACGTAATCGTTACCTCGCATAGGCAGATGGCAGCTCGTGCATTCGTCCACGAAGCGCCCATCCTTGCCGTAGGGTTTTAGATCCAGGCCGCGCCAGCGACCCCAACCCCATCCTTCCGTATTCTTGTAGCGTTGAGCGTCCTTCGCCATCAACTCCACCTGTATGAACTTGCCTGGATGTATCAGCCCGTCGGGACTGGGCTCCTGCTGCCAGGCAATCTTGGCAAAGCGCGTTCCGTCCGGCCAGGGCGAGATGTTTCCGGAATTCGCCGACTTCACGGCGACCTCATTGCCAAGGACGAATCGGAAGCTGTTGTTGTCGCCCCGATCGGTGACGCTAATGAGTCTCCAACTCGCGAAGGCGGGGTCGAAGGGGAATCCATTGAACTCTGGCTGTACCATCGACAGCGACACAGGTGGGGGGACTTCAACGGGAATAGCCGCGGGCGCAGACGCGGCCTTCGCACCGTTGTTTTCCGTCGCCGGCGCCCACGGGGCGAGATACGTCTTTAGGGTGGTCAGTTCTTCGGGCGTCACCTTCGCTGCGGGATGCAGTAAGAGGAACCTTGGCAGTGGCATTGCGCCGAGTCTGATCATGTTCACCGATTCGTAGAGTGTTGCCTTCTGCATGGCGGCGGGTTCGGTGCCGAGTGTCGAGAAGTTCAGGTGCTCTCGAGCGGTCAGGATATCGTGTCGTACCAGCCAGTAGCCGGGCACGATCTGGTCGAACCATGAGAGCCGCCGCTCGCTCGAGTGACAGGCGTAACAGTTCCTATCGAAGATGCGCCTGACGTCAGGCGGAGCCTGTAGTTCGGCGGCCGCGGGCTCAACGGGAATGCCGGGGCGCACTACCTGCAAGGCCGCAAACACAACGATGCCAGCAACGAGTAGCTTCCCAATCGTGCTCATTTATTTCTCCTACCCGTGATCACGACGCCCTCTTCAGGGGCGTTCCTGCGCGGCAACCTCCATTACGTCAGCGGCATCCTTACCCATGCGGAGCAAGTCCGCCATGACCTTCATCGGACGATCGATGTGGCGGAAGAAGGCCTTGTATCCGGCGCAGAGATAATTCAGGCCGGCTTCTCCGTCCGGCGTATGGATGAAACGGTTACGCGGGCACTCCCCGTTGCAGGCAAAGCGTACATCGCATTCGCGGCAATACCGCGGTAGCGTGTCGCGCTTGGCCGCGCCGAAGGCACGCTGCCGGTCCGACGCGACGAGTTGCAGCAGGTGTTGCTCCTTGATGTTCCCCAGCCGGTACCGGGGCTCGACATAGTGATCGCAGGAGTAGAGATCGCCGTTGTGTTCCAGGGCGAGCGCATTGCCGCAGGTTTCGGCGAAGATGCACAACGAGGCGGGTAATCCCAGCCACGACGCAAGGGCGGATTCGAACAACTGGATGAAGACGTTGCCGACGTCGTGCGCGACCCACTCGTCAAAAACGCCGATGAGAAACCGTCCCCAATCTTCCGGTTTGACTGAGCGTTCGGTCACCAGGCCGCCGTCCTGGGTGTACAGAGGACGCCGGCGATTGTGGTCTCCCCATCCGGCATTGGCGATTTCCAGAAGCTCCGTCGTCGATCGCTCTACGATGGGGATAAACTGCACGAACTGCGTCTTGACCTCATCGCGAAAAAACCGGTACACCTCCACCGCATGGCTCACATTGGCGTCGTGAACAGTGCACAGAACGTTGAACTCCACCTTGTGCTTCTGCATCAGACGAGCGGCGCGCATCACGTGAGAAAATGTCGGGGCACCGGCTTTGTCCACGCGATACGCATCGTGCATTGCCTGCGGGCCATCGATCGACAGGCCCACGAGGAAGGCATTCTCCCGCAGAAACTCGCACCACTCCTCGTCGAGCAAAACGCCGTTGGTCTGAATGGTGTGTTCGAGAGTGGCTCCACGGCGGAGGTATTTTCGCGCCAATGTGTTGGCTCGCCGGAAGAAATCGAGCCCCATTAGTGTGGGTTCGCCGCCCTGCCAGGCAATGGTCACGTTGGCGGATGGCTGCGACTCAATCACCTGTCTGACGTACGCTTCCAGGGTGTCGTCCGCCATACGGAATTTACTTCCCGGGTACAGCGTTTCCTTGGACAGGAAGAAACAGTACTTGCAATCGAGATTGCAGATTGAGCCGGTGGGCTTGGCCAATACGTGAACGGAAGATGGCGCGTTGCGCGGCCATACTTTCGGAGCTTCCGGGGCGCACGACATATGTACTCCACGCGCTTGATGCGCGGAGTGGCGCGCAGGGTTTAAGAAAATTTCGGCTTAGAGAAACTGCCTTACATCGCCGGGCGGTTCTCTTCGTGTTTATGGCCGCATCTTCAAAAATACAAGTTGACCTTAAAGCCGAACACGTTGATGTGAGGCGGATTCGAGCGGTTGCCGTCCTGGCGTAAATAATAAGGCTCCAACACGACGTGTTCGCCGACCGGGAACTGGAGCCCGAAGGCATACCGGTTCGGCGTCCACTGGTCGTATCGCGGATCGTAAAAGATCTCGTCGTCGACGTAGGGCGTGAAGACATAGGAGCCGGATTTGATATCGCGTTCCAGCCGCAATCTGTTGCGATATCTCGTGGAAAACGCCTGCCCCCTGATGAACCGGAACTCGCCGCGGTTGCGGTCGGAAGCCACCAATTGCCAGGGGAGATGGTATCGCGAAGTAACTTCGATAATTACGCGATTTTCGGAGGCGGGGTCGCCGGGTGTGAGGCTGGTGCGGTACCGGTAGCCGGCGCGAAAGGTGAGGTAGCGGTTCCGATACACGTCTGGCTCGTCGCGTAACTGGCGCCGGAAGACGGGCTTCAAGGCGCTTTCGACATAGAAAGTGAAATTGCCTTGCCAGCTATCCGTGTTCGGGTTGCTGCTGGCGGACGCCACAAATTCCAGGCGGATGAGTTGCCCTTGTTGAACATAAATGCCGAGTTCGGGCCAGAACTCACCGCCCGTACTCTGGCCGGCGGCGGGAACATTCCACACAGCAGAGAGCAGGCAGAAGGCGAGTGCTTTAGCGGTCGACATCGCTTCGCCTTGGGATGCGATTGCGGCTGCCCTCGGTCTACTGTTTTCGGGATCGTGATGCCGCGCCGTGCCGCGGCAACGGCCAAAGTTATGCCATCGCCAGAATCTTGTCCAGCGCCGCGGAAACTTCTTTCAACTGATCGGTCTTGCCGGGCGTTCGCCCGATCTCGGGAGAGATAGGGCCGTTGTAGCCGATCTTGACCAGGGCCGCCATCACGGCCTTCCAATTGACGTCGCCTTCGAGGAGATCGGCGAAGCGGGCTGGTTCGCCGCGGCCGCCCAATTTGAAATCCTTGAAGTGGATGCGCTTGATGCGCTTGCCGAGGGTGAGGATCCAATCCTCCGGATATCCGTACTGCATGCAATTGCCGGCGTCGAAATGGGTCCCCACCCACTCACTGTGGAACTGGTCGACGAAGGCTCGCATTTCGAGCGGGCTTAGAATGAACTTGTTCCACACGTTCTCAGGGTTCAGGAAAACCTTGGCGCGCTCCGCATCCGGGACTACTTTGGCCAGTTCCGCGGTCATGCGGTCCCAGGTTTCCTGGGAGCCGTATTCCAGCCTGGAGCCGTTCCCGAGGCGCACTGCATAAAGAAGAATCGCACCGCAGTTCAGGTCGGTAGCGATGGCGATAGCCCGGCGGATCGCCTCTACGCCGCGGGCGCGCACGGCCGGGTCGGCGGCATTGAGGGGATTTTGATGGAGAGGCTCCGAAACCCAAAGCGTGGCGATACGGATGCCGGATTTGTCGGCCGCGTCCGCCATGCGGCGGGCGTCGTCGTGGCTGATGTCCAACGGTAGATCCGTACCGATCGCGACCTCGATGGCGTCAAAGCCCGCCGACTTGGCTTGCGCAAAGCACTCGGGCCGGGGCATCTCCTTTGGGAAGATGATGGAACAGATTCCCTTGGTAAACCGGGGGCGGGGCTGCGCACCGGCTCGGAAAGCCGCGGCCGCCAGCGGAGCGGCAAGAAGTTGTCGACGCGTCATGCATGAGAGTATGCCAGAACGTGCAGCGGGTGGCTAGCGGGTTCCCGGCCTGGCCGCAAATGATACAAATAAACGTTTGCTTCGCCAGAGAGGGCGGTGATATACTCGCGCCACAGGGAAAGCGGGAGGAAGTATGCTCAGAAGGTTCGCAGGGTTCTTCTTCTGTCTGTTTGCCGGGACGGCGCTGCTGGCGCAAACTGATCGGGCGGTATTGCGTGGAGTCGTCAAAGACTCCTCGGGAGCATCTGTTCCCGACGCCCAGATCAGCGTCACCGAGACACAAACCAACATCCAGGTTCGCACACTAACATCCGATGCGAATGGTAACTACGAGGTGCCCGACCTCAAGCCGACAACTTATCGGGTGAAGGCGGATGCCAAAGGCTTCCGCGGCTTCATCGCCCAGGACGTGCTGCTCGATGCCGGGCAGGTGCGCCGTCTTGAAATTACCCTGGAAGTGGGGACCGCCTCGGAATCGATCACGGTGGAAGCCGGTGCCGCGTTGATTCAGACCGAAACCGGCACCATCAGCGGAGAGCTGGACACGTCCAAGAAATATCCGGCCACTCCCTTCGTGGATATCTACCCGTCGCCATTTGCCTTGATGACCACCATGCCGAACGTTCAGGGCAACGGTTGGGCGATGGTGTTTGCGGGCATCTCCGACCGCAACAAGCAGACCTACGCCTTTGACGGGATTCCCAACGACACCAGCGGCGATCAGATGGACAATCCCAACTTCTTCGAGACAGTCCAGGTAACCACTGTGAACGCGGACGTGGACAGCGGCCGCGCCGGAAGCTTCAATATGGTTTCCAAGCACGGCGGCAACGATTTCCACGGCGACGCGTACTACAAGAACGAAAACAACGCACTGGACGCCAGTCAGGACACCATTCCGGCTACGAAGAAGATCCCTTACCTGTTCCATGAGTTCGAAGCGCAGGTTGGCGGACACATTATCAAGAACCGCACATTCTTCTTTGTGGGATGGATGCATCAGGCGATCCCGCTCGGCGCCAACGAAATCCAGACCATGCCGACCACGCTCGAAAGGGCCGGCAACTTCACCCAGTTTGCCACCATCAAGGATCCGACGACGGGCTCGCCATTCCCCGGCAATGTAATTCCGGCGAACCGCATCAGCCCGACGGCGCAGGCGGTTGTTAACAATTACTACGTAAACCCAACCAACGCGGCTCTCAGCAACAACTACGTCTGGTTCTTTCCGTACAATTCCGACTTGTACAAAGGCGACTGGCCGTTCTTCCGCATCGATCACAAGCTGACACAGAACAACAACCTCTATTTCCGCTTCATGCGCCGCATTACGCCGTACATCACGGCGGGAGTGCAGCCTGCGTTGAACACCACCTCCGCACGCAACCAGGGGCAGATGGCTGCTTCCGACACCTGGGTGGTAAAGACCAACCTGGTCAATAGCCTGACTTTCGGCTACCAGACCGACCTCCAGCATGCTGGGGAGACCGAACAGGGCGTAAAACCTCTCACCGGCGACGTGGCGGACCAGTTGCTCGGGCTGCAGGGCGTGAACGCCGGGGGTTACAAGTCCCAAGGAATTCCGACCTTCACAGTATCGGGTCTTTCGACCTTGTCCATGGGTGCTGGCGGAGTGAACAATAACATCTCCAACAACAGCGGCATATACACGCTGAACGACAACGCCACCTGGTCGCACGGCAAGCACGTGGTGAAGTTCGGCGCGAACCTCATGCACCTATTTTTCCTCGGCAATGCAACCGTTTCAACCTCTGTATATGGTAACTACACCTTTAACGGCTCACTTACGGGCGTAGCGTTTGCCGATTTCATGCTCGGCTTGCCCTACCAGTCCAGCCGCCTGGTAAACCCCTTGCTCGACCGCTACTCTACCCAGGATGTGATCGCGCCCTATATTAGCGACAGCTTCAAGGTTAACGACAAGTTGACGCTGGAATTCGGGCTGCGCTGGGATATTACCACTGTTCCGACTTACAAAGACGGCCTGATGTATAACTATCTTCCGGCTACGAATCAGGTCGTCGTCAGCCAGAAAGGGCTATCGGCGATCAGCCCGTTGTATCCCTCCAATATCAATGTGGTTGCTGGCAATCCCATTCCGTCTCCGGACATGCACAATATTCGTCCGCGGGCCTCTTTCGCGTATCGCCTGAATGATAAGACGGTCATCCGCGGCGGTTACGGCGAGTTTAGCGAGTCGTTTGGATACAATGGCTGGCTGAACAACGGCGGACCATACCAGATCACACAGACTTACACCAACACCATCACTAACGGCGTCCCCCTGCTCTCGCTCCCCAACGCGTTTCCGAGCAGCCTGTCGCTGGCGGCGATTCCCAATCAGAGTATCACCGCCTATCCCATGAAGCAGGATTTCGGTGCCGTCCGCCAATTCAACGTGACAATGGAACGGGAGATGCATGGTCTTGGTTTGCGCGCTTCCTACATCGGCACGCGCGGCTCGGGACTGAATTACAGCTTGAATGTGGACAAGCCGAAGGCCAGCACGACGCCATTTACTTCGGCCGCCTATCCGTTCCAGCCTTTTACAGGTGTTACAGAGTATCGCCAGGACGGCCAGTTGCGCTATAACTCGCTTCAGTTCGAAGTAATGCGCCGGATGGGCCAGGTCACCTTCGACGCCAGTTGGACCTACTCCAACACCATGTACAATTACGGCATCACCGAGAACCCGTACAACCTGGACCGCTGGGAGCGCGACCCTTACGCACGCCGCCAGTACATTCCGATCAGCGCCACCTGGCTGATTCCGGTCGGGAAGGGACGCCAGAATCTGTCCAACGCCAACGCATTCGTCGACGCCTTCCTCGGCGGCTGGACTCTCCAGACGATCGGGACATTGGCTTCGGGCACTTACTTCTCGCCGTCCTTCACCGGTACCAACCCGTCTAACACCAACACGTCGGGCGGTCTGCCGGATTGCCTCTCCAACGGCAACCTGCCGAACGGCACGCGCACGTGGAACCAGTGGTTCAATCCGGCGGCCTTCGCCATCCCGCAGCCCGGCCAGTATGGCAACTGCGGCGGCAATACTTTGGTCGGCCCGGGAATCTACGTGATGCACGCGAGTCTCTCGAAGGACTTCCGAATTCTTGAGCGTCTCAAGGCCACCCTGACCATGCAGGTCTCGAACCTTCTCAACCACCCCAGTCTGGGAAGTGGCACTCCGCCGACGCCCAACACGTCGATCAATCAGCCGAATCCCGGCCAGTTCACTGCCGAGGTTCCTTACTTTAATCCGGAAAGACAGGGTGCCCGCCAGATCGGTTTGAAACTACGCCTGGTGTGGTAATCCTCCAGTTGGCCTTGATGATAGGGACCGCCCCGTGCGGTCCCTGTCACCAGGGCATCGCGCAGTCCTATCAGCAGACGGCCCACTTCCTCACCTCCGGTAGCGCCAATTCCACCACCATTCGCGGCAGCTTTGTCGAAGGCCGAAATGTCCTCCAGACAGCCGTTCCCGAAGTCCATTTCCGGATGGAACAGAAGGGGGACGCGTTCTATCAGACAGCCTTCGATCACGTCCGCTCCCACAGTGAGCGCTTCGACTTGGTGTTGGGCTCCGGTCGCCGTGGACAAAGCTATCTCTACTGGAAGGGCGGCCTCCTGTACCAGTTACCCGTCTCCTATCTTGCCCTGACCGGGGGATGGATGAACAGCCCCGGCTACCCCGATGGAGAGGTGCACTTCGAACGGGTCATCCCGGCGCAATGTCTCGAATGCCACGCGACGGCGGGCGCCAGGGCCGGGCAGTTCGCGGCGGGCATCACCTGCCAGAAATGTCACGGACCGGCCACGCAGCATCCCGCCATCCGCAATCCCGCGACTCTGGCCCGCGACGGCCAAGTGGCGCTCTGCGCAGCCTGCCATTCGGGCCTCGGCGATGGGGCGGAAGCCGATGTCCACGGCAATCAGGTGGGCCTTCTGCGGCAGAGCAAGTGCTTCCGGAACAGTCCCCAGATGTCTTGTTCCACCTGCCACGATATCCACCGCGTGGAGCAGGATCTGGTGGCGATGTCGGCCCGCTGCGTCACCTGCCATAAGGCTCCCCGGCACAAGCAGGCGATTCAGGCGGACAACTGCATCGATTGCCACATGCCCCTGCTGCCATCCAAGGTGATCACGTTCCGCACACCCGGCTCCGAGCTCGCCCAGCAGTATCGCACCCACAGGATTGCGGTCTACGACGATCAGACGCCCAAGCCCCCGTCCCGCGATGCGGCGCGCGTGCAGTACAACGTGCAATTCACCGACGTGGCCGCCGAGGCCGGGATCACGTTCCGGCACGAGAATGGCGCGTCGCCTGAGAAGCACATGTTCGAGACGTTCGGCTCAGGGGTCGGTGTCATCGATTTCGACAACGACGGCTGGCCCGACCTGTTCTTCGCCAACGGAGCCGACCTGGCGCACGGTAAGCGATCGCCCGGCAACGCACTGTACCGGAACCTCGGCAACGGAAAGTTCGAAGATGTCACCGCGAAGGCCGGTCTGGCGGGCAACGGAATGTTTGCCACCGGCGTCACCGTGGGCGACTACGATAACGACGGCTTTCTCGATATCTATCTCACCGGCTACGGCGGAAATCAGCTCTTTCACAACAACGGCGACGGCACATTCACCGATGTGACCGCCAAAGCCGGCGTGGGCGGCGGCGGTTGGAGCAGCAGTGCAGCCTGGGTGGATTACGACCGCGATGGCTATCTCGACCTCTTCGTCGCCCGGTACGTGGATTACGACATTAAGAACCCGCCCTACTGCGGCTACAAGAAGGAAGGCTACCGCACCTACTGCGACCCACAGCAGTTCGACGGCGCGCCGGCACTGCTCTACCACAACAACCGGGACGGCACGTTCACCGAGGTCTCCCGGAAGGCCGGCGTGGCCAATCCGGCAGGCAAGAGCCTGGGCGTCGCGACCGGCGACATCGATGGCGACGGATGGCCCGACATCTTCGTGGCCAACGACGGGATCCGCAATTTTCTGTACCACAACAAGGGAAACGGCACCTTCGACGACGTGACTTACGGCGCCGGTGTCGGCTTCGACATGAATGGCAAGACCATGAATGGGATGGGTGCGGAAATTGTCGACCTGGACGGCGACGGATTGCCGGACATCTTTTTCACCGCGTTTTCGAGGCAGTACAACCCGTTCTACCGCAATCTTGGAAAGCTCCTGTTCGAAGACGCCACGCTGAAGGCGCGCTTGCCCGTCAGCGTGGAAACGTTGGGATTCGGGACCAAGGTGTTCGACTTCGACAACGACGGCAATCCGGATATCTACATCACTAACGGGCACGTCACCGACAATGTAAAGCTTTTCGATCCGCAGCTCTCGTACCGGCAGACGGACCTGCTATATCGGAATATCGGGGGTGGCCGTTTCCGTGACGTCTCAGCGGAAAGCGGTCCGGCGTTCAGCGTCCAGCACGTGGGCCGCGGCCTCGCGGTCGCGGATTTCGATAACGACGGCGATCTGGATGTCGTGACGACCGACATCGGCGGCCGGCCCATGCTGCTGCGCAACGACGGGGGAAACCGGAATCACTGGATCGCGATCCGGGCGCGCGGCCGTGAGAGTAATCGCTTCGGAATCGGCAGCAAAGTGAGAATAACCAGCGGTGGCCGCACCCAGGTGCGCGAGATCAACCCGTATGGCAGCTACTTGAGCACCAGCGACACGCGGCTGTTCTTCGGATTGGGTAACGAGACCGATGTAACCCGCCTGGAGATCGAGTGGCCCAGCGGAAAAAAGCAGACGCTCGAAAATATTCATGCCAACCAGATCCTGCTGTTGGATGAGGCCGGCGCGACTCGCTGAGAGCGTATTGTATAATCTGACCGTGCCGCCGCGCTTCGCACAGTTCGTATTCCTCGCGCTGGCGTCGGCCCAAATCATCCCGTTGCGAGGGCAGGCCGCCGACGCGGCCGGCGCGCGGAATGCGGCGCAGCTCCAGGCGGCGGCCGAACACCTGCAACAGGGCAAGGCCGAGCAGGCGATCCGCGAATGCAAGGCCGTCCTGGCAGCGGATTCGCGGTCCGCTCCCGCGCACATGTTACTCGGCCAGGCGTATCTCGCGCAAGGCTCCATCGCCATGCTCGCGGAAGCCAAAGCGGAGTTGCGGCAAGCGCTCGATATCGACCCCGGCCTGCTGTGGGCGCACTTCTACCTCGCCAGGATCTACATCGACCTCGGTCTCAATGAGAAGGCGAAGGAGCAATTGGAGATCGGCCTCAAGCAACGGCCGAATGTCCCGCATTTCCTTTCACTGCTGGGTGAGGTGCGCCGCAAGCTGGGAGATCCCGCTGCTTCGCTCGAGTTGAACCGCCAGGCTCTTCAGCTCGACGCCACCATGACTCCCGCGCACTACTACCAGGCTCTTGCCTATCTGGACCTGAAGCAGGAGGACGCGGCCGTCACCGAACTCGAGAGCTCCGTTCACTCCCGTTTTGTGACACCGGAGATGTATCTCGCGCTGGCATCGCTCTACGCCAAGCGACAGCGGTTCGCCGAAGCGGAGGACCTCTGCCACAAGGCCATCGCGCTCGATGCGACGCGGCCCGAAGCGTACCTGAACCTGGCCCGCTTGTATAACGCCCAGCATGCCAGTGATAAAGCCCTGGAAGCGCTTCAGGTGGCGATGCCCGAGGGCAAACGGTTCCTGGCGTCTGCGTATTACGAGAAGCTGCAAGCCGACGTCTTCACCGAGCAAGGCGCCGCGTACCAGGCCAAAGGAATGACGGCCCGAGCCATCGAGTCATACTCACGCGCGTTGGTCTTCGATCCCAACCGTGGAGGCATCCACCGCCAGCTTGCCGAACTCTATTTCCGAAAGGGCGACTCTGTCCATGCTCTCGAGCACGCCACAGCGGCGGAGAAACTCGGTGCTCCCATCGAGCCATCGCTACGCGGGAAGATTTTCAGGTAGTATGGGGCATTCGTGTCCGTCCAAAAGGAGCGAGAACCATGAATCGCAGGCAAGTCATGATGCTTCCCGGCGCGGGAGTATTTTTCCGCCCGGGATCGGCGCAAACCTCGGCGGATACGGCGCCGGACACTCCGGACAAGATCCTGCTGAAGGACTATCGTCCCAACTCGATCTACAAGATTCCCAAGACAGAGATCACCAAAGCAAAGCACCCGGTGATCGACGTGCATTGTCACGGGGTACGGCCCGCCGGTGAAATGGACGCGTGGCTGAAGACCATGGACACGGTAGGCGTGGAACGGGCCGTGATCTTCACAGGCGCATCCACCGGTGAGCGATTCGCCGAAGCCATCAAGCCCTATGCCAAATACCCTCAGCGATTCGATCTGTGGTGCAGCTTTGACCTCAGCGGCGTGGATGAGCCGGGATTCGGACCCAACGCCTTGAAGTCGCTGGAAGACTGCCATCGCCTGGGCGCTGCCGGCATCGGTGAAATCAGCGACAAAGGCAGGGGCATCGGCGCTCGGGGCGGCGGACGTGGCGGCCGCGGTGGACGGGCCGGTGCGCCGCCATCGCCCGCGCCCCCGGTCGCCGTCACCAACGGCCCGCATGCCGACGATCCGCGCATGGATGCCTTGTGGGACAAGTGTGCGCACCTAGGCATGCCGGTCAACATTCATGTGTCGGACCCCATCTGGTCCTACCAAACGATGGACAACACCAACGACGGGTTGATGAACGGGTATACGTGGACCATCCGGCCGGCGCCTGGCCTGCTGCTGCACGACGGCCTGATCGAGAGTCTGGAATGCGCGGTGAAGAAGCACCCGAAGACCATGTTCATCGCCTGCCACCTCGCCAACCTGGATTACGACCTCACTCGCCTGGGACAGATGTTCGACCGCAATCCCAACCTGTACGCGGACATCTCCGCGCGATTTGCCGAGACCGCGCCCATTCCGCGATTTGTCGCCGCGTTCTTCCAGAAGTATCCGGACCGTGTCCTCTATGGCACCGATATGGCCTACAACCAGCGAATGTTCAGCACCACCTTCCGCATTCTGGAGAGCCATGACGAGCACTTCTACGAGCGCGACCTCAACTTCAATTTCGACTATCACTGGGCGCTGAATGGGTTTGGCCTTCCCGATCCGATTTTGAAGAAGGTGTACTCGGATAATGCCCGCCGCGTGTTTCAGCGGGCCAAGGCGAACGCGGGGTAGAGTCGCATGCGAAAAGCTCACGCCATGGTTTTCGGTCTGCTCTGCGCGGCCCGACTGGTCTTTGCACAGGCCCCCGAGTTACCTGGGCTGGAAACTCGTCTGGTCCGATGAGTTCAACTACGCCGGACATCCCGATCCCACCAGGTGGGGATACGAGGAAGGGTATGTCCGTCACAACGAGCTGCAATACTACACCGTGAACCGCCTGGAGAATGCCCGCGTGGACGGCCGGCATCTCGTCATCGAACTGCGCAAGGAGACGCCCGAGAGTTTTCTGCCCACTTCCATCAACGATGAATTTCACCGGTACACGGCGGCGAGCCTCAATACCCGCAATACGGCATCCTGGACCTACGGGCGTTTTGAAATTATGGCCAAAATGCCTGAGGGAAAGGGCACGTGGCCGGCAATATGGTTTCTGAGCCCACTGCGTACACCCAGCGTTCCCGGGCCTCCCCAGCCTCGCGGTCCTGACGGCCGGGAGGTGCAAGGCCCGCAGCGCGGACCGAATAGCGGCGAATCGTCGCAAGGCGAGATCGACCTCATGGAGGCATGGGGGAGCCGTCCGAACCGCACCGCGGTCCACATCCATGGCACTAAAGGCCGCCCCCCTTCGAAAACCCTGCAGGTCGATGATATGTACAATAAGTTCCACCTTTACGCCATGGAATGGTATCCCGACCACATGGATTTCTTCCTGGACAAGCAGAAGATACTGACTTACAACAAGGACGCCGAGGTAGGCTGGTCGTTCGACCACCCGATGTACCTGATCATGAACATCGCGTGTGGCGGGCCGGACGAACCCGCCCCGGATGATTCCAAAATTCCCCAGTCGATGACCGTAGATTATGTGCGGGTCTATCAGAAGATTCCCGCGACAGGAGCAGGAGCAAAGTGAATCGCAGACAATGGATGGCGCTCAGCGCCGGAACTTTCGCGGCAGGCCGCCGGCCCGCCGCCGCTCAACAGGCAGCGACCCCGCCCCAGGACGCCGCCCTGCCGCTGCCGCAATACCAGCCGAAGAGTATGCTCCACGTGCCGGAGACCCACGTTCCGCGCTCCCGCTTCCCGGTGATCGACTTTCACACCCACATCACCTTTGCAGGTGGTACGGGCGCCGTCCGCTTCGGCATGGATCCGGCGAACTGCCTGGCCGTCATGGACCGCAAGAATATTCGGACCATGGTAGACGTGACCGGAGGCTATGGAGACGGGCTGCGCGACGCCGTCGCCAAACTGAAAACGGCGCATCCCGGCCGGTTTGTCGTCTTCACCGAGCCCACCTGGGCCAAAGCCTCCGATGACGGGTATCCCAAATTCCAGGCGGACCAGATCGAGGACGCACACAAGGCAGGTGCGACGGGGCTGAAGGTGCTCAAGAACCTCGGTCTTTTCCTGCGCGAGCGCGGCAGCCAGAAACTGGTGCGCATCGACGATCCGCGTTTCGACCCCATGTGGGACGCCGTGGGATCGCATAAGATGCCGGTAGCGATTCACTCTTCCGATCCGGAAGCCTTCTTCCTCCCCATCGACCGCTTCAACGAGCGTTACGAGGAATTGCACGCCCACCCGGATTGGTCCTTCCACGGAAAAGATTATCCAAGCAATCGCGAGTTGCAGGAGGCGCGGCGCAATGTGATGCGGCGCCATCCCCGCACGCAGTTCGTCTGCCTCCACGTGGCGGATGCAGAAGATCTTCCGTACGTTTCGGAATGCCTGGACAGCCATCCGAACATGTTCGTGGATATCGCGGCCCGAATCGGAGAGTTAGGCCGTCAGCCGCGCGCCGCGCGAAAGTTCTTCGACAAGTATCAGGACCGCATCGTGTTCGGCACCGACGCTAGCGCCGGCACCAGCACGCCGCAGCAGACCTTCGGCGACGCGCTCTACGAAATCTACTATCGCTTCCTCGAAACCGAGGACGAGTACTTCGACTACGCCCCTGCGCCGGTTCCACCGCAAGGGCGGTGGCGGATTTCCGGCCTCGGACTACGCGAGCAGGTGCTCCGCAAAGTGTATGGGGAGAACGCGGCACGCCTGATGGGGATCTCTGCGTGAAACGATTAGCCGGCCCCGCCTGCCTTCTGGCTTTGACCGCTGGCCTCGCCATCGGCCAGGATCAGATCGAGAGCAAACAGGCGCAACGCGATACTTCCGCGGACACCGACCCGAACTCCGCCTTTTGGCGCGGAGCCCCGGCGATTTTCGCCGAGCGCGACGGCTCGGGAAATCCGGTGCCGGGCCACCGTAGCGAAATCCGGTCGCGCTGGACCGGCGGGAATCTGTATTTCCTCTTCATTTGCCCCTACGAGCAGCTCAATCTGAAACCCGAGCCGAAGACCGAAACCGAGACCAACGAGTTGTGGAAATGGGATGTGGCGGAAGTATTCATCGGCTCCGACTTCAAGAACATCCGGCGTTACAAAGAATTCGAGGTCTCGCCGCAAGGGGAATGGATCGACCTAGATATCGATCTCGACGCGCCGCGGCACGAAGACGGATGGGTGTGGAACTCCGGGTTCCACTCCTCCGCCCGCATCGACCAGGCAACCAAAACCTGGTACGCATTCATGAGCATTCCCTACGCCGCGGTGGATGCGCGTCCCGCCGCGGTCGGGAATACGCTAAGAGTCAATTTCTTCCGCTCCCAGGGAGCACGGCCCAATCACAAGTCGATCGTCTGGCAGCCGATGCACCGTCCTACGTTTCACGTTCCAGAGGTTTTCGGCACGCTCAAGCTGGTGGACTGAGTTCTAAGTCAGAACGGAAAGATCTGTTTCAACTCGGCCTGTGTGGGCTGCCGCCCGTACTCGCAGATTTCGAACGCCTGTGCATGCTTGACCGCTCGCCCCCGCTCCTCACCGTAAAACTTGACCAGTGCGTCGCGGTAGTTGTTTGCCTGGGCGGCGTAGCGTCGGTCGAGATTTCTGCGGACTTCATCCCGCCGTCGCTGCCGTCCGGCTTCGTCTTCCGGATAGAGTCCGGCATGGCCATCCGCGCCCCCTTCGTGGATTTGCGACTCCATCAGCAGCAGTGCATCCAGCGTCGGTTCGAGCACATCGTCGATTCCTACCGCCACATCCGCACGGAATGGATTCGGACGCTGGAAGTGGTCCGATGCGTACAGGAACACGGGATTTCTCTTTAGCGGCGGCACACCCGACGTGAAGAACGGCACCCCCACCATGTATGCCGAGTCCTGCACCAGAATCGACGTGTACCGGTGATCGGGGTGGTAGTCGTTCGGTCGATTCACGATCACGACATCCGCGTTCCATTCGCGAATCAACCGCGTAAAAGTGCGTCGATTCTCCAGCGTAGGCATGATCTCGCCGTCGTGTATGTCCAGCACCTCGGTGGTAACGCCCAGGCGCTGTGCCACGGCCAAAACTTCCTTCTTCCTCCGCAGCGCCAGCGGTCCTCCCGCCATTTGCCAGTGCCCGACGTCGCCGTTAGTGGCCGACACGAACTTAACGTGATGTCCGAGTCTTGCCCACTTCATCGCCACGCCGGCGCCGCGATACTCCGCGTCGTCGGGATGGGCGCCGAAGACGATGACACGCAGCTTACCGTCGTTGGCAACGGGGACTGGAGCGATTTGAGCAGCTTGGGCCAATGCTACATCCGGACGCCGCACGTTCATCATTGTTCCGAGCACGAGACCAAGGCCGCCCGCCAAAATCACAGTGGTAGCCGAAAACTTCATCGTTGAAACCTCCTCACACGGAACGAGTATACTGGCTGAGAACTTGGAAAACACTCACAGCCGATCCACGGAAGAACAGGGACTGGTGCGTGGCTTCGGATTCCTCCAGGCCACGGCGCTTAACATGAGCAACATGGTCGGCGTGGGGCCGTTCATAACCATCCCGCTGATCATCGCCGCAATGGGTGGCCCGCAGTGCATGCTGGGCTGGCTGTTGGGCGCGGTTCTGGCGCTGTGCGACGGCTTGGTCTGGAGCGAACTTGCCGCCGCCATGCCCGGTACCGGCGGCACTTACGTCTACCTCAGCGAAGCGTTCCGCAAAACCAGCCTGGGCGGTATTCTGCCGTTCCTCTTCATCTGGCAGTTCATCTTCAGTGGCCCGTTGGAGATCGCTTCCGGCTACATCGGTTTTGCCCAATACGTCGGCTATTTCTGGCACGGCATGGGGCCGGCCGAAACCCGCCTGGTCTGCCTTGTCGTGGGCTTGCTTGTGATCGCTCTGCTGTACCGCGGCGTCACCGCCGTGGGGCGAATGACCGTCGTACTCTGGGTCGGCATGCTGGTCACTGTGTTCTGGATCATCGCCAGCGGCCTGCTGAATTTCCATGCCAAAGTAGCTTTCGACTTTCCGGCAAATGCGTTCACCTTCTCCACCGGCTTTGTTACCGGGCTCGGCTCCGCCATGCTCATTGCGATGTACGATTTTATGGGCTACTTCAGCATCTGCTATGTGGGCGGCGAGGTGCGAGACCCGGCGCGCGTGATTCCGCGTTCCATCGTCTGGTCCGTCCTGGCCGTAACCGGGATCTATTCGCTCATGAACCTGAGCATCATTGGCGTGGTGCCATGGCGCGAGGCGGTGCAATCCAAGTTCATCGCGGCGCAGTTCATCGAAAAGCTCTACGGAACCAAAGCGGCATCGGCCGTCACGGTGCTGGTTCTGTGGACCGCATTCGCCTCCGTCTTCGCGCTCCTCCTGGCATACAGCCGCATCCTGTATGCGGCCGCCGTTAACGGTCACTTCTTCTCGGCGTTCGGGCGCCTTCACCCGAGCGGGAAGTTTCCCCACGTTTCCCTGCTCGTCATGGGCCTGCTTGCGATCGGCGCCTCCTTCTGGAATCTCGACACGGTAATTTCGGCGCTGCTGACTTCGCGGATCCTGATTCAGTTCATCGGACAGATTTTTGCGCTGCGCCACCTGCGAAAGCACCGGCAGGATATCGTCCGGCCCTTTCGCATGTGGTTATATCCGCTTCCCAGCATCATCGCCCTCCTCGGTTGGGTCTATATCTTCCTGACGTCCGGTTGGGCGTTCGCCGGGTTCGGTCTGCTCACGATTGCGGCGGGCGTGGCGGCTTACGCCGTCTGGAAGCGCGTGTCGCCGGCCTGATCCACCTACAGATCGATACCGAAATCGCTCCACTTGACGACTTTTTCCTGGACCATCGCCTCGTGGCCCAGAATGGCTGTGAGCGCCGCTGTGGCCCCGCCCTTGACGTCCACCGGGGGCGGCGCGCCGTGCACGATGGATTCGTAGAATGCGGCAATGTGCGCGAATTCGTCTTCCTGCTGCTTGGGCGCCAACACCACCGGTTGCGCGCCCCTGCCGGGAGGATACATGGTGCCGGTCATCAGATCCACCGCGCCCTTTGAGCCGTACACATAAACATATTGATTGCCGTGAGGCATCGACGCGGGGTGAAACACGTTCTGCGTGAAAGACATCTTCACGCCGTTCGGATAGTCGTACGTAATGCTCCCGCAGTCGAAGATGGTGCGCCCCGGAGGGTCGTTCTTGTAAAGCACGATCGCCCCGAATCCACAAGCGCGCAACGGGTGAGAGCCGATCACCCAGTTACACAAATCCAGATTGTGCACGGACTGCTCGATGAGATACCCGCCGGATTTCGTCACGTCGAAGTACCAGTCGCCGGACGTTCCGTCGTGCGGCAGATCCGCGGCGGCGTGCCGTTGAGCCTTCACCATGATCACATCGCCGATCACGCCCTCACGAATCTTGCGGACGGTCTCCCCAAGCTGTTTTTGCGACCGTAGCTGCTGCCCCGCGACGAACACTTTGTTCGAGCCTTTGGCCGCATCCAGAAGCGCCCGCACTTGCGCCGGCGTCACGCCCAGCGGCTTTTCGCAGTACACGTTTTTGCCGGCCTTAATCGCCCGGATAGCCATCTCCGAATGCAGGTAGGGCGGAGTCGCGATAAACACCGCATCCACATCCTTCCGCTCGATGACCTTTTGCCAGTCGGCATACGTTGCCGGGTTGTCCTTAGCCGCCGCGGTGGCAGCCTTGTCCAGGCGGTCCGGCTTGATATCGCACAGCGCAAGCACCTTTGCGTTCGGTTGCCGGAGCACACCTTGCAACAGGAAGGACCCGCGATTACCTACACCGATCATCGCGGTGTTGACCGGCTTCTCAGTTTGAAACGCGTGCGCGGCCACAGCCGAGCCGAACAGGAAGAGTCTACGATCTACGTTCATAATTGCCCCTGAATGAGTCTACCTCCATTACGCGTGCCGTAATCTCTGCTATCGGGACCGGCTGCCCGGATTCCGTTTCGTGCCGGTGATAGCCGCGTCGAGTCGTGCCCCCAAGGCGTCAAAGCCGGCCACGGGTCCGTGCCATTCCAGTTCGTCCACATCTTCGAAAAGCGCTATGTCGGTTCGCAGGGTGGCGAGCGTTCGGAACAGCAGGGCGCGGTCGCGTTCGCTGGAGAGCGTGTGTGCGAGTGCGCCTGCATTGTTGGCGTTCACGTGCCACTCGCGCCAGTCCGCCGGGATGGATTCCAGGTGTACGAATTTGGCAAGAACGGCCGCCGACGATTTCGCTCCCCACCCCGGCAAGCCGGGGTACCCGTCCGCGGCATCGCCGACCAGCGCCAGGTAATCGGGAATCGACTCCGGCGAAACGCCGAACTTTTTGATGACCCCGGCCTCATCGAGCGTAACCCGCGTCCGGCGATTCAATTGCACGACCCGTGTTCCGCGCACACACTGCGCGAGATCCTTATCGGGCGTACATATGATTACGCGTTCCACACGCGCATCCCTGGCCGCGGTTGCAGCCGCGGCCGCAAGCGCGTCGTCCGCCTCGAATTCGATCATGGGCCAGACCACGATTCCGGCCGCGGCGAGGGTTTCTTCCAGCAATCCGAACTGCGACAGCAGATCGGGCTCGACGCCTTCGCTGGTCTTGTAACCCGGCCACAAAGTGTTGCGAAAAGACTCGATGATGTGGTCGGTGGCAACGGCTAGATGCGTGGCGCCGCCGCGGACCATACCCAGCACTGATGCAAGCACGCCTCGCACCGCCGCCACCTCGCGGCCGTGCTCGATCCCGCGCGGACGGCAGCGCGTAGTAGTGCCGGAACAACTCATATGTGCCGTCGATCAAATGAACTTCCAGGGTCGCCTCCTCACAAGTACTCTTGCAGGATATCTTGAAACGTTTTGGCGATCCGCGTCACCACCCTTTTCAGCCGGCTCGCGGCATAAGCGGGCGGGAACAAACCAAATGGCAGCGATCCCACGAATCCTCATTGTCGATGACGAGCCGCAGATAAGGACATTTCTGCTCCTGACGTTTGAGCACGCCGGTTACGATGTCAGAACGGCCGGCAGCGGCCGCGACGCGATCGCAATCTGCGCGACAGAGCCCTTCGATGTTGTGCTGTCCGACGTGACCATGCCCGAGATGAACGGGCACCAGTTGGCGCAGTGGGTCGCAGCCCATCACCCCACGACCCGTACAGCCTTGATGTCCGGATTCGATGCGACCTGCGAAAAGTGCGCGTACTCTCCGAGGTGCCAGCTCATCGCAAAACCATTTCCACCCAACAAGATCGTCTCATTCGTGGAGCAGGTTCTGGCGGCAGCGTAGGAACCGCAGTGTAGCCGGTGGGGCGGACGCCCGTCCGCGGGTCCGCTGCACCTGCTTCTCGCCAGCGGAATCAAACCGCGCCCCCGGCACTAACGCAATTCAATCCGGTGGCTCTGCCCGTCGTCCTTGATGCGCACCGTCGTCGCGCTGCCCTGGCGCTTTCCATCCACCGATACCCTGCGCACAGTGGAATCCGGCCTCACCACAAACACCAGGTCACGCGCGGCGGGTTGAAAGCTCCCTTTCGGCGCGCTGAGGTCGATCTGGTCTCCCGACGTCGTATGCCGGTAGCTCATGCTGGTCAGCCGGAAGTTCCCCTGACGGTAGGCCTCCGTCAGGCCGTCGTCTTCGTACAGCGAGGTGGATGCTTCGCCCTTGGCATCGGGGTAGATCTCGAACTGACGTGGACTCGCCGCCTTCTCGCCCACATAGTTCATCTCTGGACCCAGCGGAAGAATCGCTCCGCCTCGAACGAAGAGGGGCACGGTTTCGAGCGGTGCCTCCACGCGGACCATGCGGCCTCCTTCGAGGCGTGCCCGGTCCAATAGTCGAACCAGACGCCGCCGGGCAGGTAGACTAGCCTGGCAGTCAGGCCGGGCTTGAGAATCGGCGCCGCCAGCAGGTCGCCGCCGATCATGAACTCGTCGTCGATACCGAGCGTGTTTTCATCCTCTTGGTAGTTCAGCAGCAAAGGACGAAACAGCGGTACGCCCGTGCGGTGCGATTCCTCCAGCGCCGTATACAGGAACGGAAGCAGGCGGTAGCGTAGCTTCAAATACTTGCGGATGATGTCTTCGTAATAC
>CAWDWK010000003.1:0-69024 GCA_963805775.1 uncultured Solibacteraceae bacterium
GGGCCCCGTGATGACGCTCCTGGATGAGTTCTATAAGGTGGGACCGGGCCCCTCCAGCTCACATACCATTGGCCCGATGCGCATCACCTATGACTTCTACCAGCGCTGCACAAAGCTGCCGGCCGCCCAACTGGCGAGTGCAACCGGCGTTCGAAGTCCGTTTGTTCGGTAGCCTCAGTGCTACCGGCAAAGGACACGGCACCGAGCGAGCCTCTCTCGCGGGGCTGGTCGGAAAAGAGCCCGCCACGGTGGATCCAGCGTTCCTCGACAGCCTGCGTGATAAGCCGGATCAGTCGTTCACGGTCAAATTGGGCCCGCACGCCGTAAAGACCACACTAAAGGACGTCATCTTCGACGCTACCGATGGCGACTTCCCCCATCCCAATACCATGATCTGCAGGCTGATGGCCGGGCAGAAGGCGCTGCTCGAGCAGGAGTATTATTCGGTGGGCGGAGGATTCATCGAATGGAAGGGATACAAGCCTCCCCAGAAGAATCCGCCTAAATACCCGTTCGCCACGATGAAGGAACTGCGTCAGCACGCCGAGCAGAACAATTTGTCAATTTCCGATGTCCTCCTGGCAAATGAGATGTCCATCGCCGGGAGAACCCAGGATGAGGTCTATGCATTCATCGACAAGATTACCGGCGCGATGGTAGCCATCGTGAAGTCAGGGCTGAATGCGCCCGAAGACGCCCTGCCCGGGCCGATCAAGCTGCCCTCAAAAGCCGCTACCGTTTTCAAGCGTGCCCAGGATGACCCGTTCCAATCGGACCGGGGCATCGGCACGCTTGCGGCGTATGCCCTGGCGGGTTCGGAGGAAAATGCTCGGGGCCACCTCGTCGTCACCGCGCCTACCGGAGGTTCTGCGGGAGTGCTTCCATCCCTTGTCTATGGGCTGGGAGAAGGCGGGCGCAAGCTCTCACCCGAAAAGATCCGCCAAGGCATGCTGGCAGCCGCGGCGATCGGGTACCTCTGCAAGCACAATGCAACGCTTTCCGCTGCGGAGGGAGGGTGTCAAGCGGAGATCGGGGTGGCGTCGTCTATGGCTGCCGCTTTGATCGCAGCCGCCTACGATGCAACTCCCCGCGTCATCGAAAATGCGGCGGAATCAGCGCTGGAACATCACCTCGGCATGACTTGCGATCCGGTTGCGGGTTACGTACAGGTCCCCTGCATCGAAAGATGCGCATTCGGCGCCGTGAAGGCCTGGACCGCCTGGGCGATCGCCAGTAATGAAATCGAATCCAGGCACCGGATAAACCTCGATGCAACGATTACGGCGATGGCCCAAACGGCAAAGGACATGAATACCAAGTACAAGGAGACCAGTCAGGCCGGACTCGCTCTTTCCGTGACGCTTTGCTGATTTCGGGCTCATCCCTATGGAACTCGAGGTTACCCCGGTATTTCCAACTCTGATTGGGCGTTTCCGGATACCGGATGCCGACGCGATGAATCGGGGCTTGCATGCGCTCATCCTGGAGGAGGAAGTGAAGCATGCGAGCCTGGGCCGTAGCAACATCGGAGGGTGGCACTCGCGCCCCGACTTTCTGAACAAGCGGGATCCCGCAGTGTCCGCACTGACCACGTGGCTGACCTGGATTTTGCGGCGAATGATCGAGGCCAGCGCGGGAGCAAACGCGTTCCAGGGTACGCTGTCTGTTTCCGCGTGGGCCACCCTGTGCCGCACGGGGGCATACCATGCCCCCCACTCACATCCGGACAGCGCATGGTCCGGCGTATATTATGTAGATCCCGGAACCGACAACCCCGACCAGCCGCTCAGCGGCGTTCTGGAATTCCTCGACCCGCGGGCCGGCGTGGAGGCTGTGACTGCGCCGGGCGATCCATACGGCGAGCCTTTTCGGGTTCGGCCACAAGCGGGACTGCTTGTGATTTTCCCGAGCTGGCTGTATCACTGGGTTCACCCGTATGCGGGCCAAACACCGCGCATTGCAATCTCGTTCAACGCCACTCCGGCGCCTGTAGCGGTGAACGAAGTGAACGCGGCAATCTGTAGTGATCCCATTGCACTTCAGCCCGCACAAAAAGGAACAGCCCATGTGCATGCGCATACTGTCAGGTAAATCTTCAGCCGCGCTAGCATTGACGTCTCTGACGATCTTCGCGAGTTCCACGCGCGCACAGGATCCGCAATCCCAGCCATCCAGGCTGGAGAGCGAAGTGATGGAGATGCGGGCTGAGAATGGCGCGATCCGCGAACAGCTTCGAAAACTCGAGGAGCAGCAAAGGACAATCCTGCAATTGATGGACGAGTTGCAGCGCAAGCTTGACGGACGGCCTGCCGCGATCGCACAGCAATCGCCTCCTGCACCCCAACCCCAGCCCGTGCCGGTAGCCCAGGCGACACCGCCGCCGAAACCCGCCGCTCCGGCAACACAACCTTCCCCAGATCGAAACATCGCCGCGCAGAATCCCTACGAAGACGGTATTGTTCTGGTGAAAACACCGGAAGACGCCAAGATTCCCATTCTGCTGGAGTTTTGGGACGTTACTCAGATCCGATATACAAACTCGCAACTCGGCAACAGCAGCTACACTGACCACCTGGGCGCCGTCCGCCCAGTCACGAGGCGCAATGACTTCAGCCTTAATCGAAACATGTTCCAGTTCACCGGCTACATCTTCGATAAGAGGCTGCAATACAATCTCATCCTCTGGGTGTCCAACTCTTCCGCGTCAATCGTCGTTGGCGGCTACGTATCCTGGTACTTCAACAAGGCCATTACACTGTACGCAGGTTATTGGGGAGCGCCGGGTAGCCGTACCCTGACCGGACCGTTCCCCTATTTTGTCCAGCCCGAGCGGAGCATGGCGGACCAGTTCTTTCGTCCCAGCTTTACGCAAGGAGCTTGGATCCTTGGCCAGCCGCGGAAAGGGCTTAACTACCAGTTATTCGTCGGCGACGGTCTGAACACATTGACCGTTCCCACGAGCAAGATCGACCCGCACCTCTTATATTCCGGCAGCGTGTGGTGGGAGCCGCTTGGGACATACGGAATCCCCGGCACCCGGGCACGCGGCATGTACGACGACTATCAGGACCACAAAAAGCCTGTCGTTCGATTTGGAACCAGCTTTACGAAGTCAAAGGAAAACCGCTTTACCAATACCGCCGCTGGCAATCCGGAGAACAATGGGCTCTATAACTCCGATGGCGTGAATACCTTTGCTACGGGAGCGTTTGCCCCTGGAGTGACCGTGAGCGATGTCACCTACCGCATGCTGGCCGCCGACGGCGGCGTGAAATGGCGCGGGCTCGCCGTTAATGGGCAATACTTCTTCCGCTGGCTGAATAACTTCCGTGCCGACGGCCCGCTTCCCCTCAGCGAGACGTTCGACCACGGCTTTGAGCTGGTGGTGAGCCAGTTTGTAGTGCCGAAGAAGTGGGAACTGTATGGCCGCACCTCGTTCGTCTTCGGCCAATTCCGCAATTCTTATGAGTACGCTCCCGGCATCAAGTGGTATCCACTCCACAACAACCATCGTGTCTGGGTGGTCGCAGAAGGCCTGCGCATTGTGAAGTCTCCCACTATGGGGGTCATTGGTCCCTACAACTCAGGCTTCACAGGTTGGTCGCCAATGCTTCAGTGGATGTTCAATTTCTGAACCACCTGATACACCATGTGCCCGTATCGGGGTTAGTGCCAAGGAGATGTGTTTATGAGCCCTGCCTTTTCCGGCCGGAGCCTGTTCATTTGGTTCTGTGCCCTCGCATTTGCCGGCACGTTGTCGCAGCCTCACCTTGGCGCCGCGGACGGCGCCGCGGCCTCGTGCAGCCCGGTCGCACCCCTCGCTGCGGAAGTCACGGCCGCTGGCGATGTAGCCTATGAAAAGTTCAAAAATGATACGGGCGGGAAGAATGCGGACTACATTCCGATCCTCGCCAAGGTGAACCCGAAGCTATTTGGAATAGCAATTGTCTCGACTAACGATCAAGCGTATTCCACGGGGGACGTGCAATACTCCTTCTCGATCCAGTCCATCGCGAAGGTCTTCACACTGGCACTCGCCTTGAATGAACTCGGCCCTGAGATGGTCTTTGAAAAGATCGGGTCGGAAGCAACGGGCCGTCCCTTCAACTCGGTGAATGCCACAGTCGATATGCCTAACCATACCGGCAACCCGATGGTGAACGCCGGCGCAATCGCCACTGTGAGCCTGCTCTCAGGCACGGCGGACGAGAAATGGAAAAGGATTTTGGCGTTCTATAGCGAGGCGGCAGGCGAGAAACTCACAATCCTCGACGAGGTCTACAAATCCGAAGCCGCTACGAATCAGGGAAATCGCGCGCTGGCGGCGCTGCTCGTTAAGTATAATCGCATCTATGCCGATCCGTTGGAATCGGTGGATGTCTATACGAAGGAGTGCTCGGTCGGCGTCAACACCAAACAACTTGCCATGATGGGCGCCACCATCGCGAACAATGGCGTGAATCCCGCCACCGGCCGGCGCGTAATCAAGCCCGAAAACATTCCGTACATTTTGGCGGCGATGTCCACTGCGGGCCTTTACGATTCCTCCGGAAACTGGGCGTGGAATGTGGGCCTGCCCGCTAAAAGTGGCGCGGGAGGCGGCATTATCGCCATAGCACCCGGCAAAGGAGCCGTCGCCTCTTTCGCGCCCCCGCTCGATGAAGCAGGCAATAGCGTCAAAGCACAGAAGGTGATCGCGTACGTTGTGCGGAGACTCAATTACAACCTGTTTTCTCCGATGTCTGTCGGGCTGGGAGTCGGGGGTACGAATGGCTGTGGGAAATAGTTCCCACACCGGCATGAGCGGCCCTGCCGGACCAGGGACGCCGCAAACTGGGGACTCTCTCGAAAATGCGAGCCGCCCCGGTGACAGACGAGACTGGCATGGGTTCCGCCGTCTTTGCGGAACCCGCTGCCAGCCCCGTCTGTCACCGGGTTCACGGCCACACGCCCCCATATTTTCATTCCCCCGGATGAGGCTTTCCTCATAACGCGACTGACATGAACTCTGTCCCCGATTTGCCCCCGTCAAGATAGCCGCATTCTAGCCATGCTTCAACCCAGCCCTCTGCGCCCGGACAAAACAGTGCGCCACGGAGTAGAATTGATTTTTACCAAGAGGAGCAACGGATCCATGATGATCGAAACATCTCGCCGCAGTTTTCTGGGCGCCGCCGCCGGAGTGGCGGGCCTCAGCGCGATTGGCGCCGCGCCGGCCTCCGCCGCCATCGAGCCGGAACCCTGGGGAATCAAACTCGGCATCGCCACCTATTCCCTGCGCATGTTCGACCGGCCCACCGCCATCGAAATGCTCAAGAAATTTCAGGTGAAGTACATCAGCATCAAAGACGTTCACCTGAAGATCGGCGAGTCTCCCGAAGCGACCAAAGCCGGCCGCGCCGAGTTCGACGCCGCGGGCTTCACGGTGACCAGCGGCGGCAACGTCGATATGACAAAAGGCGTGACGGTGGCCGATCTCCGCAAGCAGTTCGACTACGCCAAGGCGGCCGGCCTGCCCATGATGGTCTGTGCCCCGACGCACCAGAACATGGAGGCCGTGGAGACGCTCGTCAAGGAATACAACATCCGCATCGCCATCCACAATCACGGCCCCGAGGACAAGAATTTCCCGACTCCGCAATCCGTGCTGGAAGTAGTCCGCAAACTGGACAAGCGCTGCGGCCTCTGCATGGATATCGGCCACTCCGCGCGCACCGGCGTCGACGTCGTAAAGACCATTGCCGAAGCCGGCGACCGCCTGTTCGACATGCACGTCAAAGATCTCCGCGACATGAAGGTCAAAGAGAGCCAGTGCGATATCGGCGACGGCGCCATGCCCTTCCCTGCCATCTTCAAGCAGCTTAAGAAAATGGGCTACACCGGCTGTGTCAACATGGAATACGAGGTTCCCGTCAAAGACCCCACCATCGGCATGCTGCGTTCGTTGAGCTATATGCGCGGCGTTCTGGCGGCGTTGGCGACCGCGTAGTCCATATGGCGAACATCCCGATCGGCACCAAAGGCGAGTTCCAGGTACTCGTGACCAGCGACGTGGCCATCACGTTCCTGGAGACGGAGGGCGCGCGCGTGCTCTCCACTCCGAAAATGATCGGCTTCATGGAGTGGACCTGCCGCAACGCGGTGCTCCCCCTGCTCGAACCCGGCTACGACACGGTGGGCACGCACGTCAATGTAGCGCACCTGGGCGCATCGCCCATCGGCATGTCCGTCACCTTCACCGCGGAGGTCATCCGCGTGGATGGCCGCCGCGTGGAATTCCGCGTGGAAGCCCGGGACGAAAAAGAGAAAATCGGCGAAGGCACGCACGAGCGCGCCATCATCAACATCGCAAAGTTCGCCACCCGCCTGGCCGAAAAAAAAGGATAGTGGGACAGGCCATCGCCGTTTGTGGCCTGTCAACTTCCTCCGTCACTCCACCCGCAAAGCGTCCATCGGGTCCATCGTCGACGCCCGCCTGGCCGGAATATAACCCGCGGCCGCCGCGGCCACTCCCAGCAGCACCGAAGCCGCCACAAAAGTCGACGCGTCGTTCGGCTTGAGCCCGAACAGCAGTTTGGTAGCCGCCTGACCCGCCCAAAGCGCCAACCCGATGCCGATCACCAGTCCCGCCGCCAGCAGCATCATCGCCTCGCGCAGCACCAGCCGGATCACACTGGCACGGTCCGCCCCCAGCGCCATGCGCACGCCAATCTCGTTCTGCCGCCGTGCCACCATGTACGCGATCACGCCGTACAGTCCAATCGCCGCCAGCACTCCCGCCAGCACGCCGAACGCGCCCGCCAGCACCGCCATCAGGCGGTCGCGCTGCAGCGATTCCGCAATCTGCTCCGTCAGCACCTTGAACTCCAGCACGAAACTCGGATTGACCGCCGCCACCGTGTCCTTGATCGCATGAAGGGAATCCTGCGGACGGCCCGACGTCCGCACCACCCACGTGCCGCCGTTCCCCGGATTCTCCTCCTGCGCCGCCGGCAGGAAAGAGATCGGGATGAAGTCTTCGCGCAGCTCGTAATACTTGGTGTTCCGTACAAACCCTACGATCTGGTAGATGCGGTCCGGCTGTCCCCTCTCGCCTTCCACCCGGAACGTGTGCCCCACCGGATTCTTACCTTCGAAGAAGCGCTTGCTGAACGCTTCGTTCACCACCGCCACCTTGGGGGCGCCCACCGTATCGCGTTCATTGAAGTCGCGGCCCGCCAGCAGCCCCGTTCCCATCGTCTTCAGATAGCCCAGCCCGTAGCGGTTGAAGAAGGCATTCTTGGTCTCGCCCGTAAACGCGTCGGGCCGCACGCCCTCGTTCCACCCCGACCCGCTGATCGGCGTCATATTAATCTGGGCCGCCGAAATCACCCCCGGCTGCGCGCGCAGTCTTTGCAGGATCTCGTCATAAACCACCGGCCGCCGCTCCTTCGGATAGTTTCCAGGCCCGATGTTCACGTTAACCGCCACGATGCCCTCGGGACGGAAACCCGGTTGCACGTCGAGCAGCTTTTGCAGGCTGCGCACGAACAACAGCGCGCCCACCAATAGCACCAGGGAGAACGCCACCTGGGCGATCACCAACGCGCGGCGCAGGCCATGCCGCTCGCGCCCAGCGGTCAGTCCGCGCCCGCCCGCGCGCATCGCTGCCGCCGGCGCAATCCGTGTGGCACGCAGGGCCGGCAGCAGGCCGAACAGCAGACAGGTTCCGATCGCCATTGCCGCCGTGAACCCGAGCATCCGAAGATCCAGTTGTAGCCCTACGAAGACGGGGTTATCCGGCGTGCTGAGGAACGCGATCAGCGTCCGGCTCAGCACCTGCGCCAGTCCCACCCCCAGGACCGTTCCCAGCACCGCCAGCAGCAGGCTCTCGGAAAGCAGTTGCCGGACCAGCCTGCCGCGCGACGCGCCAATCGCCTGCCTGACCGCCATCTCCCGCTCCCGCACGTTGGCCCGCGCCAGCAGCAGGTTCGCCAGATTGGCGCAGGCGATCAGCAGCACCAGTCCCGTGGCCGCCAGCAGCAGCGAAAGCGGGCTCTCGTACTGGTCGCGCAGTCCCGAAACCCCGTTCGCCGACCCGTCTGCCACCAGCTTGTTCGCCAGGTATCGCTTGGCCTGATCGGGGCGGTAAGTCGGCGGCAGCGTGGCCTCCATAATCGCCGGCGACACCGTCTGGAGGTAGGTGCCGAGGCGCCGGTCTGTCCAACCGGGCTTGAGCCGGCCCATCGCGGAGAGCCACCAGTTGGTTCGCGATCGCGCCCGGTTGTCCAGGTCGGAACATAAAGGCACCGCCACATCGAACCGGTTCCCCACCTCCACGCCGAAAAATTGCGGCGGCGTAACGCCGATCACCGGGAATCGCCGGCCGTCCAGAGACAGTTCGCGGCCCAAAGCCGCACGGTCGCCGCCCAGTTCGCGCTGCCAGAAGGCGTAGCTCACCACCGCGCCCGGCGTGCCGCATCCCGCGCGGTCGTCCTCCGCCGTGAAAGTCCGCCCGATCCAGGCCTGCACGCCCAGCACGCGGAAGAAGTCGCCGCTGACGTACTGACCTTCGACATTGCGCGCTTCCCCCGCCGGCGCCAGGTTGAATCTCGTCGCGCTCCAGGCGATCGTGCCGGTGAATGGCTCGGTGAGCCCGTGCAACTGCTCCCACAGAGCCGAGGTGAACCGTGCGCTGCGCGTGGACCAGCTGCCCGAGCGCGAGGAATTCTTGGCGAAGTCGATGGTTACCAGTTCCTGCGGTCTCACCACCGGTAAGGTGCGCAGGCGCACCGCATCCACCAGTTGAAAAATTGCGCTGTTGGCGCCCACTCCGAGCGCAAGCGATAGCACCGCGACCGCCGTAAACCCCGGATTCGAACGGAGTTGGCGCGCAGCGTAACGTAAATCCTGTAAGAATGTAACCGACATGATCGCCGATTGGACGTTACGCGGGCGCTTTTGGTTGGCTGATTAGAGCGAAAAGCTGCTCTTAACCCCTGCTCTTAGGAGCCCAGAATGCTGGACGCCGGCCGCCATCCACCGTACGTGCCGCTGCCGTTCCTGCCGCCGCTGGCCGTGTCTTCCGAGCGGGCCATTTCGCGCTTGTAGAAGGCAATCAGTGCGCATTCATCATAATCGATGGCGCGCGCGTACTGACGGATATAGCTTGTGTTGTAAATACCGCCAGGCAATTTGCGGAAATCACCTTGCTCGATGGCTTCGAGGGAGCGTACGCCGATCTTGGTGGAATCGGCGATCTGCTCGAGCGAAATGCCCCGATTGCGGCGAATCGTGGACAGACCAAGGACGCTTTTTTCCTCTTTCATCTCCCTGCCTCGCCGGGCATACACCCCGTGTTGGTACCGACACCCAGCTGAAGTTCACTAGCGCTATTTAAGGTAACAATATAACACCAGTGCATCCTCTGCTAGACTCTTTTTTGTGGGTATTTCCCGTCGCAACTTCAACTTGAGTCTCCTGGGAACCGCGTCCGCCCGCCTTGCCGCGGGGCTGGCGCCAAGGCCCAAGTTGTTGGTACTGGTACTGTTAGAACAGACGCGGCAGGATTATTGGGACGCGGCCACCCCCCAATTTGGCCCTGGAGGCCTGCGAAAAATTTTGTCGAAGGGTGCCCATTTTCCCGACTGCCGCCACCTCGCCAGCACCTTTTCCTCGTCCGCCATCGCCACTTTGGCCACCGGTGCCTGGCCGGCACAACACGGAATTGTTGCGGATTCCTGGTATGACCCGGCGGTTAGGAGCGCAGTTCCGGCCTCCCAGGAAGCCCTGCTGGCCACCACACTCACCGCCCAGGTGGACGCCGCCTCGCTCACCCGCACGTTCGTAGTCGGCATGGACTCCACGCAATCCTCGCTCTTCGCCGGGAGTTCGAAAGCACGGCAGTTCTGGATGGATCCGCGCGGCGAGTTCACCACTCTTGGGGAAACGCCGAAATGGCTGGCCGAATACAATGCGACCAGGCCGCTGGAGAACGCCCACAACGCCGTGTGGAGGGCGGTCGGCGCGAAGTCCGGCGCACCACCTTTGCGTACTCTCACCTACGACCCGGCTCATCCGGAGCTGTTCCTGGATGTGTTCCAGGCCTCGCACCTGGGGCAGGACGCGCAGTTCGAACTGCTCGCCCGCCTGATCGATGAGGAGGGTCTCGGGCAGGAGGATACGTTCGATTTCGTGTGCATGATCGTCGGCGCCGCGGCCAGGCTGGGATACGAGGTCGGCGGCGCGTCGCCACTGATGCGAGAGATGGCGCTGCGCCTCGACCTCCAACTGGAATATCTGTTGAAGAGACTCAAAGACGGGCCTGGTGAGAACGCCTTCAACCTGGTGCTGGCCGGCGCGCACGGAGCGCCGCCTGCTCCCACCGACGAGAGCCGCGCACGCATGGCGGTGGATGGTGAAACCGTGGCCCAGACGGTAGACAAGGCGCTGCAGGCCCACGGATTGGGGAGGGTCACGCGCTATCTGTACCCCTTCCTGTACCTGGATACGAGCGGCTTCCGTGACCCGGAACCGGTCCGCCTGGCAGCCGGGCGCGCCGCGCTCGAGCACCCCGCCGTGGCCGGATTCTATACCGCCGGCGGCCATTCCTCCACCACCAACGGCTGGCGGGAACGCTACCGCAACAGCTTCCACCAGCACCGTTCGGGCGACGTGATGCTCTCCTACCTGCCGGAATACGTGGAAGACTACGGCGCGGGCCGGGGCATCTCGTACGGGTCGCTATACAATTACGACGTGCGCGTCCCGCTCTGTTTTTACGGTCCGCAATTCCCGGCTGGGGTTTTCGAATCTCCGGTGCACAGCACGGACGTGGCGCCCACCCTGGCGCGCGCCATGGGGGTGGCGCCGACTTCCTCCTCGGACGGACGCGTCCTGGGCGAGGCCTTCGGAGAATGACTCCGGAACTGGGGACGACGCTTTGCGGCATCGCACTGCGCAACCCGGTGCTGGCCGCGAGCGGTACCTTCGCGTACGGGGTGGAATTCGAAAAGCTGGTGGATCTCAACGCGATGGGCGGTTTCGTCGTGAAGGGTCTGTCGCGCGACCCCATCGAAGGCAATCCGCCGCCGCGTGTGTATGAGAGCGAAGGCGGCATGATCAACTCGATCGGCCTGCAGAACATCGGCGTGCGCGCCTTCGTCCGGGACAAGCTGCCGGCGCTGGCCCGCCTGCGCACGGCGGTTTTCGCCAATGTGTTCGGCTATCAGGTGGAAGACTACGTGGAAGTGGTGCGCGTGCTCAACGATCACGAGGGGCTGGCGGCGTACGAACTGAACGTCTCCTGTCCCAACACGTGCCACGGAGGCATCTACTTTTCGAGCGACCCCGCGCTGTTGAGCGAAGTCGTGGAGACGGTGAAGCGCGTGGCCTCGCGGCCGGTGATCGTCAAGCTCTCGCCCAATGTGAGCGCCATCGAACCTCTGGCGCGCGCGGCGGAGGCAAGCGGTGCAGACGCCATTTCCCTGGTGAACACGCTGATCGGCCTGGCGATCGATGCCCGTACACGGCGCCCGCGGATCGGCGCCGGTTTCGGAGGACTTTCCGGGCCGGCCATCAAGCCGCTAGCGCTGCGCCTCGTCTACCAGGCGGCGCAGGCAGTGAAAATTCCGGTGATCGGCCTGGGCGGGATCGCGAGCGGCGAAGACGCGGCCGAGTTCCTGATCGCCGGCGCATGCGCCGTGCAGGTGGGTACGGCGACATTCTGGGATCCCCGCTCGCCCCTGCGAATCGCGGAAGAGCTCGCCACGTTTCTGCGCCGTGAAAATATCGCACGCGCTGCCGCTCTGGTGGGCACGCTGAAGTAGGATCCGCGTCCGCGGCAATCCAGCGCGGCTAGCTCTGCGCATGCGCAGCAGCAGGTAGGCGCCGGCCAGGGCGAAGACCACGTCGGGACCCCAGGCGGCCATCACGGGCTGCAACTGTCCGGCATCGCCTAACTTCTCGAACAACTGCCCGATGCCGAGATAGGCGACCGCGATCCCGATGCTCAGGCCGACCCCCGCCATGGCGCCGCGATTGCCCACCAGGAAGCCGAAGGGGATAGCAATCATCGCCATCATGAGCGCGAACAGCGGCACCGAAAACTTGCGGTAGAGCCGCACTTGCAGCTTGACGGTGCCTTCGAAGCCGCTCTGCGTGAGGTCCTGTATGTAGTGGTCCAGTTGCAGGAAGTTCATCTGCGTGTCCTGCAGCTTCTCCTTCAGAAAGTAGTCGGGTGGTTCGGTCAACTCGCGGAAGGTGGTGGCCTGAAACGGAGCATACACGTTGCAGAACGCGCCCTTGTATTCGCAGGTCCAGCCGTCCTCGAAAACCCAGGTCTTCAGCGAAGGGGCCCAATGAGCCCGGCGGGCGTATGTCTGGCGCGCCAGGCGGAAGGTCTTCGGCTCCAGTTCGAAGACGCTGGCCTCGTTCATCGAACTCTCTTCGCCGGAGTTATCGAAATATTTGTAATTGAAGATACGCGAAGAGTTATAACCCATGATCCACTTACGATCGGGCTTGAGATAGGTCTGGGTGGCGCGGCCCTTGATCTCGTCGCGCAGCGCGTCCTGCTTGCGGTTGGCGTTGGCTACGTAGTAGAAATCGAAGGCAAACAAGCCGCCGCTCAACAGCGTAGCGCCGAGCAATACGGGCACCGCCAGCCGGTACAAACTCACGCCGCACGCCCTGAACGCGGTGATTTCGTTCTGCTTGCTCATCACACCGAAAGCCGCCAGCACCGCCACCAAAATGCTGACGGGGAGCATTTCATAGACCAATTGCGGCGTGAGGAAGAAAAGATACGTGAACATCTTCCACAGCGTGATGTTGTTGCGCAGCATATCGCTGATCAGCTCGAAGAAGTTACGGATCAACTCCAGCGAAACAAAGCTGGCGAGCATCAGTACCAGGTAAGTGAGGAACGTGGACATGATGTAGGTATCCACCAATTGCGGCAACAGGGGCAGCCGCCAGCCAAGACCCGGGCCTCCCTTACCGATGGCCCGGATCTTCAGCCCTTTGAAGAAGTCCGCCAGGCGCGCCCGCAAATCACCGAAGAAATCGCTGTCGCCGGGTCTTTCCAGCCGAGCCAGGAAGATCAGTCCCGCCACGAAGAATACGGCATTGGGCAGCCACAACGCCACCGGGACAGGGAGCGATCTCTGGCGCGCCATGCCGAGCAGCGAAACAAACGCCAGGTAATAGCAGAAGAACGCCACAAAGATCGCGTTGACGTATCCGGCGGCGCGACCGCCCTTGCGGGTGGCGATACCGAGCGGAATCCCCACCATGGCCAGCGTGAGACACGCCACCGGCAGGGCGAAGCGGCGGTGCAACTCGATCTGGTACTCGATCCAATCCGGTTTGTCGTGCGGGTAGGCCAGCAACTGACGGGTGCTCATTCCCACGGAACGCAGCGGCGTCCACGAGGGCGGCGAGGCATCCAGCCCCTGCTGCCCGGCCGGCGCCACGGTGTCGCGCGACATCTGGTCCTTGCCCATTTCGTGGGTCGCATAGTTGCGCAGGGTGAGCTCCATGCGATTGTTCTTGAGGTCGGGTACGGCAATGGCCTCCTCGGCCACCGTAATCATCGGCCCCTGCGCTTTATCGCGCATCCCACTGGACCGCTGTTCCGGCGGCGAGACGTCGGCAACGAAAATGTTGTGCCAGACACCGGAACGTACGTCGCCCACATACAGAATGGTGTTGGGAAAATTCTCCACAAACACGCGCGGCGTAATGTCGGCGCTGAGCTGCGTGGCCTCTAACTGATTCTTGATGTCGGTGAACCTGTGAACCGAATACGGTGCAAGCCGCAGGGTGGCATAGGCCGCCAGGCCCGTGCCCAGGGCGGCGAACAGCAGCACCGGAGCAATCACCTTGCGGCTGGAGACGCCGGCCGCGCGCATCGCGGTGATTTCCCCATCGGCCGCTAGCCTGCCGAGGCCGATCAGGATTCCCACCAGCACACCGAACGGAATGGTAAACGGCAGCACGCTGGGAACCGCCAGGGCGAACAACTGCAGCACGAGGTGTGTGTTCGAACTGGTGCTCTTCACCAGCAGTTCAAAGATCGGATCGACGCCGCGCAGGAAAAGAATAAAAGTGGCAAGCAGCGTTCCCAGCAGCGCGCTCGAGAAGATCTCGCGAAAAATGTACCGGCCCAGCAGCCGCAGCACAGGGATCCCTACCGCGTCATGTCCGGCGGGGAAACCACCGGCAACTTCGGCAGTTGTTCTTCCGCGGGATGTAATTCAAGGTCATCGATCAAGATCGACGGGGCCACCACGCAGGTCTCTGCCGTGAAGCCGGCGCCGCCAACCAACGCAAACGGCGCGGTGTTATCCATATACTCGAAGGCCGCGCTATCGTCGCCCGCCGCCAGGATGTCCTTCAGCGAACGCACATTGAATCCGCGGAAGCGCATACCACGCACCAGTTCTTCGTGCCCGTCTACATACACCTTGTAAACCAGGATGGGCATGCTCACCGGCCTGCCGCCCTGCTGGCTGCTCATGAGCCGGCGGACTTCGTCGACGCTGGCCGTGGAAGGGAAATCCATCTTGCGCACAATGATTCCGTACGGTTTGTTGCGCGTGCGGCACAGCTCAATCAGTCTCTTCTTCAACTCGGTAGCCGGCACCGGCTCACTGGTGCTGACGAACAGGTTGCTGATGGTGGCCGCGCTCGCGGAGTAAGGGCCGGGTAAGCGCGCGCGCCCGTTGGAGCCTTCGTATCCCCGGACCGGCTGTCGTGTGAGCAGGTAGTCTTTGAGCACGCCCTTTTCAATCAGGCGAAGCGGTTTGGGCACCACGCCTTCGCGATCCACCGGGTAGCTGCCGAACAGGGGACGGCCGCGCCATTCCTTCTGCGTAGGGTCATCCACTACATCGAACGTGTCAGGCAGCACGCGTGCGCCCATGCGTCCTTCCAACTCGCTGTTCTGGAACCCGCCGCCGCCGCGGCCGCCGTCGCCCACGGGACGCCGCGTGAGCGACAGATTCCGCGCCAGCACTTCGGCGAAAATCTGTGCGCCCGCCTGTCCCTCGAACAGTACCGGACCGCTGTAATCCTCGCCCACCGGGGCCTTGGCCAGCGCCACCACGTTCTCCGCCATCTGGGTGATGCCGCGGCGCATTTCGGGCTCGCCGGGCAGATGCGCGACATCCGCCGCGTGGAACGCCACATCATCGCGCAGGCTCATGCCGTCCGGCGCCTGCCCGAGCGCGCGCGCCCTCAGGACGGCCACGCTCTCGGGTGTACGCACTTCGGTGCCCTCGGAGTTCACCAGGTTTAAGCCGCCCTCGCTGGCTTCCAGTTCCACGCCGGAGTTCTTCAGGCCGGGAAACTCCGTGAAAATCGCCGACAGACTCCGCACACGGCCCGCCCACTGGTCCTCATCCAGCACCAGGCGCTTGATGGGACGCACCGACTTCACCGGCTCGGCGTGCGCGAAATCGCTGAGCAGTTCGCCCTGCTGCATATTGCGCATCGCCGCTCGCTTGCGCGAAATGGCTTCCACCGACGATTTATATGCCGAGTCGGCCATCAGCCAGAAGTAACGCCGCAGCAGTGGGTAGGAATCCTCCAGCGGAAAACGCTCCAGGTCGTAACGCGACCCGCCGCCGCCGCCCGCGAAGTTGCTGTTGTCGAACTTGTAATCGCCCACGCGTATCTGCACGTCGGGCGCGCGGAACCGCTCTTTGCGGCGTTTTAACAGGCCGCCGAGATTCGCGGTGACGGAGAAGCTCTCCTCTTCATCGATCATGTACTCGACGAAGTAGGGAGCTTCCAGATTGGGCAGCGAGAGTTTGCGCGCGCGGTCGATCTCATCGTGCATCGCCTGAAAAATGGGGTCGGGCGCAGGCGCTTGCGCGCACAGCATGCCGAGAGCGCCGAGGCCGGCGGTGGCCAACAGGAGCCGCCTCATTTTGCACCTCCCCGGTTGCTTTCCATCGTAGTGGGCTCAGGGAGCAGCGGGGGCCGGTCATTGGCCTTAGCCTTTTTCTCGATCTCGATCTCCGACACCAGAATGGCGGGAGCCACGGCCGAAACCGGCACGCTGCCCGATTCCGCGCCGCAATAGCCGTTGAAGACTTCCTGCTTGTCCGACGTCGCCAGAATCTTGGAGAAGCTCGAAAGCGGCGTGCCTACGATGTCGGCGCCGCGCACCAACTCATCCGGACGCCCGTCGGGATACACGCGGTAGACAATCACGGGGATCACCTTGAATGCCTGCAAACCGGCGCGCTGGGTGGTAGTAAAGCCGCCCGTGATATCGCGGAAATACAGGCCGTACGGCTTGTTCTGCTTCTTGACCTCGGCGAGCAGCATCTGGCGCAGGCGCGCGTCGGAAACGGCATTGGTGGATTCCACCAGCAGGTTGCTCTGCCGCGACACCACTTCCAACCCGGGCTGCCGCCGCCCGTGCCCGTTGGATTGTTCGAAGCCCTTGATGGGCGAGCGCGACATCAGGAACGTCTTCAGCACGCCCTTATCCACGGCCGTGATGGAGCGCGCCTTGACGCCTTCATCGTCGTAATCGTACCAGCCGTTGAGATCGACGCCTCCCACCTTGCGCATGGTGGGGTCGAAGATCACGCTGAGGAAATCGGGCAGCACCTTGGTGCCGACGCTCTTGGTGAAAGTCTGGCCTTCGCTTTCATCCTTTTGGCGGTGGCCTTCGACGCGGTGCCCGAAGATTTCGTGGAAGAAGACGCCGGCGGCGCGTCCCGAGAAGATCGCGGGGCCGACGAAGGGCTCGGCCTCCGGGGCCTTGAGCAGTTTGGAAACGTCATTGGCCACGCGGTCGATAGCCGCGAGAATTACCTTATCGTCAGGCAGTCCCGTTTCATCCACCGCTTCGAAAGTTTCAAACGAGCTCACGTCGGTGCCGTCGGCGGCCTTGGCTCCGGCGTTGATCACCACGCGCGCGAAACCCCGCCCGTGCGCGACGCGCGAACCTTCGGAATTCACCAGGTAGCGCGTGTCGGTCTGGCACAGCACGGTCACGTGCGAGGTGAGCACGGTGGGGTAGTTCTGGAAGCGGGCGGAGTACTTGCGGATCTTTTCCTGCCACTGCGCCTCGGTGAATTTGAGTTTGCCGGGGACCTGCACGAAGTTGGACGGGGCTTCCGAGGAGAAATCGTCGGAATCGTCCGCCTCGGCCACCTTGACCTGGGTGTTGGTCTTGATGCGGATCAGGCGCTCCGCGGCCGTGCGATAGGCGCGATCGGTTTCCAGCCATAACCGCCGTTTGATGGAGTTGACGTTGTCCTCGAAGGAGACGAGTGCGCCCGAGGTGAACTGTCCCCGGTCGCCGCGCACGCGGTGGTAGTTATCGAGTTTCGGCGTGCCGACGCGGACGGAGACGTCGAGCGAACGGCTCTTGCCATCGTTCGAGGAATCCACCGTACCCAGGGTACCCGCCACCGAGCGAAACTCCTGCTCGGTGATCTCGTAGCTCAAAAAGTACGGAGGCGGATCAGCTTTCTCCTTGAGAGCGCTGAAGTTGCGGTTTAGTTCCTGGGACATGGCGTCCAGCAGGACAGTGGGCTGGGCAGTAGCGTTGGACGCCACGAGGCCCAGAAGTGGCATACAAAAGAGAACTAAGCGGGTCAAACCACCAGAATAGCACTGCGGACTACGACTGCTGGCGGCCTCGGGGTGTTCCAAAAGTGCGGCGCGGGCAATTTCAGCGGTCTTCACGAGGTGCATCCCTGGCTGGGAGGCTCGTCCAGCTGAGGTGGGCGTAGCGGATCGGGGGCCGTTGGGACGATTGACAAAACAAAGCCAATTTGCGGGGTAGGTGATTGAGGTTGTTGGGGAAGAGCTGGTTCGGGGACCGGGGCGTCAGCAGGGGCCGAGGGCGGCTCCGCTTCGATCTGGGGAGCAGGCGCCGGTGGCGGGGAGGATTTCCGGAGGTCCTGAAGGGCGGCGAGGGTGCGGAGGTACATGCGGTTGGTGCATTCGATGCGGCGCTGGAGGCGGCTGAAGGCTTCGAGGGCGTCCTGATAGGCGTGGCCGAGGGGGGAATTGTGTTGGACGGACTCGTCGAGGTACTGGGCGGGGCTGAGGTTGTTGTCGAGACATTCGACCTGATAATCCCAGAGTTGGGCTTCAATGCGGCGCAGGCGGCGCTGGGTCCACTCGGCGGCGATGAGGGTATCGACCAGGGAGCGCTGGTTGGGGTCAGCGGGCCGGTGGTGGAGCAGGAATTCGGCGGTAAGGGCCTGGAGTTCGCCGGGATCTTCGCCGCGAATGACGTGAGTCCCGGCATGAATGCCAGTTTTGAGGGCGTTTAAAGAGGAGGCGGCTTTGCCTTCTGGGGATGTGGGTCCGGTAGATTTTTGGGAATTCCGGCGGTTGGCTTCAATTTGAGCGGGGGTAGACATAAGTGGTTCCAGGGTGGATTGCATTTCGGGACAGGCCAGGAGTACTGTCGCTAATTTGAGGATATAGGACGTATTTTGGTTATTCGGTTGTGAATATACGTAAATACTTGAGAACACGGATGCGAAGATTTTGAACTTCGTGTGATGGTTTAGCAAAACTCGGCGCAAAAGTGGCTCAGAGCCTCCTCGCAGGGGTTGATTGCCCGTATTTTTGGAGAGCAAACTGCCTTACGGGCCTCGGTTGTGGCTCTCGCTTAACTGCATACTATATATTGGGGCCCCAAAATCGACAGTTTTCGGACTTCTCCTTGTCATTGTAAAGTACTCTGCGTTTTCTAACGCTATCCCACCAGTTTGAGAAGCTGATCCACCTTCTCTTTACGCCCACGTTTCACCGGCCTGACGATCGGTACGTGCCCCAGACTGCGGCTGTGATCCAGAATTTCCGTGGCGTCATAGGCCGCGTCCATCATGTCGTACAAATTGGTGACGCGCTGTGCCGTCATGGTGGCTAACGGGATCGCCACCTGCGAATCGTGCAGTGAGGCCGCCGTCAAGATACCGCTGATCGGGATCTGCCCGTTGGCCACGTCAAGATGCAGTTTGTCCCGCTCCAGTATTGCTGATTGCCATCACGGGTCTTCACCCCCAGACTGCAATCGCGCGGCAGTTCCTCCAGCATCTCCGTCAACTTCATACTGCGTTGTCGGTGGATCCGTGTATCGTCCTTAGGCGTGTATTTCGGTTTGCCACCTTTATGCCGCTTGGGGGGCCGCGCCGTCCCGGCTTGGGCCCTCTCTTGGCTTTCGTCTTCGCCGCCTTGGCCGCCGCCTGCTGCCGCGTCTCGGGAAATCGTTCCCGCGCTTCAATGGCCGTCGAATCGCGGGCGATGTGGCCGATCAGGCGGTCCTTCTGCGTCTCCCGGATCAGGGCCTCGTGCACGAACTGCGGCAGTTCCATGCGCGCGAATTCCTCAAAGGCGCGCGAAAAGGTGGCTTCATGCGGTACCTGCCGAGACTCTTTCCAGCCGCAAATCCGCCGCAGTTGTGCGTCGCTGTCAAGACACTCCAGCAACTGCCTGGTGGTACTGAACCCGTACACGGCTTTGGCCACGAAGGCACTGGCGATCGCCAACCGGTCCTTCGATGGTCGGCCGACCCAGCTGCGACTGCTCGGCACAAAGCGGGCTAGCGGGATCATCTCCAACGTCGCCACCAAGCGTTTGGCCGGCGCGGTCAATTCCCCCAGTTCCTCATGCAACACCGGGAACAGTCCCGTCTGTAGCACGTGGGCGAATTGCGTGATCTGCTGCCGAAGTGTAAGCTAGGGGCTCCCGAGGCTCTGCTTTGTTTGGCAACAACAGATTACTTCGTGTGAACCCCCTTCTCCAAACAAAATCTGGCGGTTTTGTTCTTTTTCAGTCGCTTATCTTAATTTTGCAAGTCCCTCGTGTGAACTACGATGAGTGATCGTGAATGATCTTCCAGCCCGACTTGGTCTTGTGCAGGACGAGGGTGAAACGGCCCGCGGCATCACCGCCTCCGGCCTGAGTTCGCTTGAGTGCAAACCTGCCGTTGGCCAGTGCGTAGTCGTTGCCGAGAGGGCGAACGGCGATCTCGGAAAAAGTCAACGTGCCCATGGCTTCGGGCGTGGGGTAGCCGCGGCGGTAGCGGTCGAGGATGGCCTGGACACCTCCGTGCGTGATGTCGCGTCCGATGAAGGTGGTTTCGGGCGAATCTTCGTAGTCCGTGGCGAAGGCGGCGAGGTCGCCGCGGTTCCATGCGGCTTCGGAGTTTTTGAGCATGGCGCGGATCTCGTCGCCCTGGCCGAAGAGGAACGGCGCGCAGAGAAGGAGCAGGAGGGTTCGCATCATGGTTGATTGTACATTGGGGGTCTGGCCGGGCCTTTGGTTGACGCCCGAACGGCGATTCGCGTGGATGTGAAATTTCAGCACAATGTGTTTTAGTTTCAACAATTTCCGGCGTGTAAAGTTTTGTTATCCGGGGTTTCTTTTTGGGGGTTCGCTTCGTCTTCTATTACGAAGCGAGATTATCCTGATGACACCGATACCATGCCTCAAATATGTGCAGGAGCGAATATTTCCCACGGCGCGCCCGGTGGTTCCGGGACTGGATTACTTCGGCGATTGGCGACCGGCGCGCGGTGTAGGCGGCGATTATATTGATTATTTTGAGATGAACGACGGAAACCTGGGAGTGGCGGTAGGCGACGTTTGCGGCAAAGGGGTACCGGCCGCACTGCTGACATCCTCATTGCACAGCATGATTCGCGGTTTACGCTGTGCGCGGAAGTTCCGTCTGAAGACCCTGGTGCAAACTATCGACAAACTGTTCTGCGAGATCTGCCCGGACAACTGCTATGCGACGCTGTTCGTGGGGGAGTACGATCCGTCGAGCGGCCAACTTCACTACGTCAACGCGGGGCACGAACCTCCCTTCGTGCTGCGCAGGCAGGGCAAACTTTTCCAGACGGTTTTTCTGGAAGCGAACGGTCCGATGATCGGGATGCTGCGTCCGACGACCTATCGCGAAGGTATGGTTTCGCTCAGACCTGGGGATTTGTTGGTGGCGTACACCGACGGGTTGTGCGACACCACCAGCCGGGTGGGGGAGGAATGGGGATGGCAGCGATTCCTGAAAACGGTTGAGGAGTGCTCCGACCAACGGGCCCGCGACATCGTGGAGGGGGTGATGCGAACGGCGGAAACATTTGCCGGCGGCGCACCACAGCACGACGATGTCACGCTGTTTGTAGGGCGGGTGCAGAAGGCCGGCGCTGTCAGGCCGTACCGGGAAGAAGAACGGGTGGAGGCGCTGGTGGCGGCCGCGGCTTAGGGAGAGAGAAAACGCTGCCTTACGGTTGCTGCTCTGATAACCCCCGGGAGGCGTAAAGAATTGTTATTTCCTGCGCCTTTTCAGAATTTTGAGCGTCACTTTAAATAAGTGAGATTACGCCGATGACACCCAGAAGAGGCCGGAAGTCGGAGTCGGGTATGGAAGCGCCAAGTGTGCAGGAGCGCTTCTTTCCCATGGTGCGCCCGGTCATCCCCGGGCTGGATTATTTCGGCGACTGGCGCCCGGCGCCGAATGGCGGCGGCGACTATATCGACTACTTCGAAATGAACGACGGGAACCTGGGACTTGCGGTAGGGGACGTCTGCGGCAAAGGGGCGTCCGCCGCGGTGCTGACTTCGTCGGTGCACAGCATGATCCGTGCGTTGCGGTTCGCGCGGACGTTCAGTCTCAAAGTATTGATGAGGAATATCGACAAGCTGTTCTCCGAGGTTTGTCCGGACAAGTGCTACGCGACTCTGTTCGTGGGAGAGTACGATCCGTCGAGTGGACGACTGCACTACGTTAATGCAGGGCACGAACCGCCGTTCGTGCTGCGCAGGCAGGGCAAGCATTTCCAGACCCTGTTTTTGGAGGCGAGCGGTCCGGTGATCGGGATGCTGCGGGAATCGTCATACCGGGAGAGCGTGGTTGCGCTGAAACCTGGCGATGTCCTGGTGGCGTACACGGATGGACTGTGCAAGTGCACGAACGCTTCGGGCGAGGAATGGGGATGGCAGCGGCTTCTGAAAGCGGTGGAGGACTGCGCCGACGAACGAGCGTACGACATCGTGGAGGGCGTGATGCGGTCGGTGGATGCATTCGCCGGGAGCGCGGTGCGGGAAGACGATGTGACTCTGTTTGTGGGCCGGATTCAGGAACCGATTTCGGAGAGGCCTCGGTGGCAAGAGGATTGTGAGGTGGTGGCGGTGGCGGCGTGATTGGCTAACTACCGGGAAATAAGTTGACAGGGTCGAAAAACCAGCATGACGCGACAGTTTCCGCACGAAGCAAGCCGACGGGGGCGTCGGCTGCGGACCAGGGGGTCCGCCCCACCATTGCACGTCCCACGTGCAGTTTTTCATGAAGTTTCGCGGGCGGAACGCCCATTTCAACAGACCACATAAAGCGATGGTCTGTCCACCGGTGCGTGGTAGCTTAGCGCAGAGAAAACGCGAAAGAAAGCTAGGGACAGGCCGGGAGGCCTGTCCTACTTTAGAGTTTCGAAGAGTTTTAGGATTCTTTTGTATTCGTCGGCCCAACTGCTGGCTAGCACGAAGGAGTGATCTTCTACCGGGTACGGGGCCACCGACCAATTCTCCTTACGTAACTCGATGAGGCGCTGTGTCAGGCGTACGGTGTCCTGGAATTCCACATTGGTATCGACCATGCCGTGGCAGATGAGAAGCGCGCCTTTCAGGCCTTCCGCGAAAAAGATGGGACTGCTGCGGCGGTAGGCTTCGGGATCGGCCTGCGGCGTATTCAGGATGTCCGATGTATAGCCGTGGTTGTATGTGGCCCAGTCGGTCACGGGGCGGAGGGCGGCTCCGGCGGCGAAGATATCGGGCTGGGTGAACATTGCCATCAGGGTGATGAAGCCTCCGTAGCTGCCTCCGTAAAGACCAATTTTCCTGGGATCGGCGCCGTACTGCGCGACGGCGTATTTGGCGGCGTCGACGATGTCATCGAGATCTTTGCCTCCCATGTGCTGGTAGACGGCGGTGCGCCAGTCGCGGCCGTAGCCGGCGGAGCCACGGTAATCCACATCGAGGACGAGATAGCCGCGCTCCTCAAGTAAGTGGTGGAACATGTATTCGTGATAGTAAGTGGACCACTTATGATCCACATTTTGCAGATAGCCGCTGCCGTGAACGAAGACTACGGCCGGGCCTCCCTTGCGGTAGTTGGCGGGCTTGAACAGACGCGCGGGGACTTTGACGCCATCGCGCGCGGGCACCATCACAATGGGCGGATCCTGCCAGGGATATTGGGCGAACTCGGCGGATGGTGAGGTGGTGAGGCGCTTGAGGTCCTGGTGCGGACGGTTCTCCTGGACGTAGAGGTCGGGCGGCTTGTTGGAGTAAGAGTAGACGTCGGCGATCCAATGCTCGTCGGGAGAGAAGAAGGCCGTGTGCTTGCCGGGGGCCTGGGAAATTCGGGTGAGCGGGCCGCCCTCGCCGGGCATTTCGTAGAGGAACTGGTCGGAAGGTCCATCGGCGCTGGCGATGAGATAGAACTTGGACTTATCGCGGGACTGGCGCACGTTGAGCACCTCCCAATTGCCTGTGGTGAGCGCGTGCGGTTCGCCGCTTTCGAAGGGAACGGCATAGAGTTGGGCGTAGCCGGTTTTTTCGCTGATGAAGTAGACCTCGCGATCGTTCTTCATCCAGCCGAGGGTGTTGGCGGCGCCTTGCGGTCCGCCGACCCATGCATCGTCATGGATGTCGACGAGGGTGCGGGTCTTGCCGGTAGCAGGATCAAGGGCGAAGAGCCAGCGGTCTTTGTTGTCGGCGGCGCGGGCGGCGATGACGGCCCTGGTTCCGTCTTCGCTCCAGACGGGCGGGCTCATCTGGAGGTCGCGCTCCTGCGGGCCGGCGGCCTTCTTCTGGCCGTGATCCACCCACTTTACTTCGCCGGTCTCCACGTTGAGGATGGCGAGGCGGGAAGCGCCCTGACTGTCGCCGACATTGGAGCGGCCGGGGATGTCCTCGGTGTAGGCACTGTCGCTGATGAAATTGGGGACGATGGTGTTTTTGGCGGGCATGGCGGCCGATTCGAAGACGCTTGCGATGACGTACTTCTCGTCGGGTGTGAGTTGCAGATTGCCGACTGCCTGACGCGTTTGAAGGGTGAAGGGTTTGCGGACGGTGTCCTGCGCGCGCTTCTTTTGCTGCTCTTCGCGGAGCTCGACGCGCTCGCGGACGACTTGCAGGAGTTCCTTCTGTTCCTTCTTTAGGTACTCCTGACTTTCGGTGCCGCGCGCTTCGGGGGTTGTGGGGTCGCCGGTAGCGGAGGCTGCACCGCGTCCACCGCCGCCCTGGCCGCGGCCGCCGAAGCCTCCCTGTCCACGGCCTCCGCCGGCCGCAGGCGCGCCACTGGCGGCGGGCGCGGCGGCGCTGCGGATGTCGGTGAGTTGCACGAGAAGGCCGCTATCCAGGGACATTACATAGAGGTTGCCGTTGCGAGTGAAGGAAATGCGTTTGCCATCCTGGGTGAAGCGGGGATTGGTTTCGGCGTCGGTGGTCCTGGTGAGCTGGGTGATCTTGCCGGTGGTGTTGTCCTGAGTGTAGAGATCGCCGGCGCTGGAGTAGACCATGAGGCGCTTGTCTTTGGTGGTTTCGCCGGGTGCGGGCGGCAGCAGCTTGAGTTCTTCGTTGGTGAGTTTGCGCAGGCCACTGCCGTCGCGGTTGACGGTGTAGGTGTCCATGGGCGCGATTTCTTTGTCGGTGTTCTGTTTCCACTGGAAGAGGATGCGAGAGGAGTCGGGAGACCAGCGGATGGCAGTGGGTTCGTAGCCGACGAGGGCGGGTCCGCGCATGATGTTGTCGACGGTCAGGGCGAAGTTGTTCGCCGGCCGGGCTTGCAGAACGAAGAGAATGATGAGGACTGGAAGGGTTACGGTACGCATCAGGAAAATGATAGCGCACGGACAGACAGCGAATTTCCGGCGCAGGGGCTGGGGGGTGTTCGTGGGGCAAACCGGGGACAGACAGCGAATTTCCGGCAAAGTGCGCCGGAAATTCATGTCAGTCCCCGGTTTGCAGGAGATGCGATGCGGCGGCTGCGCGATTTATTTTTTTGCGGCGAAAGCGGATATGTCACCACAACTCGATCCAACAACTCCCAACATGACCGACCTTTCCGCAATCAAGACCTGCAATGACGAAAAGGAGCAATTTGAAAGCGATCTCGCCCTGGAAATGGACGCCGTGACGCGCCTCAACGCCGCGGTGAAGGTACTACCTGCAGGGCCAGCTCCATATCATCGGGGAGATCGGTCTGAAGAGTTATCTGGCTCAGCAGATCAACAAATGAGCGCGAAGCCGTCAGTGCGACTGTTTGAGGTATTGCTGGATGTTGGCGATGTTCTTGCGGGCGATGGCGGCTTCATCCATGTCGGGGTTGATTTCGAGCATCTGCTGGAAGTGCTTGAGGGCGGGATCGAGTTCGGCGACGCTGCCGGTTTTCACGGCTTTGGTCATGAAGGCGAGTCCGAGGGTGTAGTGGGCGAAGGGATCTTTGGAATCGTAGGTGAGGGCCTTCTGGCAATCGGCGATGGCTGCGTCGAGATTGGCGGCTTTGCGTTCGCATTCGCAGATGCCGTACCAGGCGATGTTGTGATAGTCGTTCCAGATGTCGCGCTCGGCGACTCGCTTCTTACGGCCCATGCCGACCAGGGAGCCGAGCACATAGTAATTCAACTTACCAGCTAACTTACTATCGAAGTCACTGAGCTTGAGGTACTCGTCATAGACGGGTCGGGCGTCGGTAAACTTACCGCTGAGGCGCAGGCTATCGGCCAGCCAAAGGTGCGGTTCGGCGGTCTTGGGGTTGACCTCGATGGCCTTGCGAGAGGCATCGATGGATTGCGGATAGAGCGCCTTGAAACGATAGGCCTGAGCGATCAGGGTGAGGGCGACGGGGTTGGCGGGCTCGCGCTGGAGGACGGTATTCAACTGGCGGACGGCTTCATCGACGTCGCCGGTATCGAGGAGGATGCCGCCGTAGTTGGCGTGGGCTTCGAGATAGTCCGGGTCCAACTGGATGGCCTGTTTGTAGAAACGGCCGGCGTTGTCGTAATCGAAGAGGGCGCTGTAAGTGCGGCCGAGATAGAAGGCGGCTTGAGAGTAAGAGGGGTCGGCGGCGAGGGCGCGCTCGAAAGATGCTACGGCTTTGCGGTAGTCCTGCTCGTTACCTTTGAGGTAGAGCTTGATGCCTTCCTGAAGTAAGTCGACGGCGGCTTTGTTGCGGCGGCGTGGAATCAGGATGCGTATGCGGACGGGGGATTCCTGGCCGGGGTAGACCATTTCCTGGCGGGGTCCATCGGGCTCGTAGCCCATCTTGACGCCTTGCACGGTGTGCTCGCCGGGTGGGAGTCCGGGAGCGCTGACGGGCTTACCTTTTTCGAGGACGCCGAGGGTCTTGCCGTCGACGAAGACTTCGACGCCATCCATATTGGAATCGAAGACGAGGGTGCCGAATTTGGCCGTGGGGGCTGCGGCGGGCTTGGCTTTGGAGGGGATGTAGGCCAGCAGCATTTGGGGATCGTAGTTGGCCTTGTCGGAGGTGGGGTTCTGGCGGCTGGCGGTGTAGTCGCGGACCTGGGTGTGGACGTACTCGGCGAGCTCATCGGCGGTGACGACGCCGTCGCCGGAGGAATCGGCGGCGCCTTCCATGCCCTGGACGACGTAGTAGGTGAAGACGCCGTGGCCGCCCTTGAGGTCGGCGCTTTCGAAGGAGAGCTCGCGTGCGCGGCTGGCGGTGAGGGAGAAAAGGCTCTTGCTGAGATCGCCGAGGCGGGTGTTGAGGCTCTCGGTGTCTTCGGGCGTGATGGCACCGGAGTGGCAGGCGTCGGTGAGAAGGATCTTGGAGCGGGCTTTGATCTTGCCGCCGATCACGGTACCGAGTTCGTCCATGGGATAGCCGGTGGCGGGGATGCGCGCGGGATCGGGTTCCATGTCGAAGGGGGCGAGGTAGCCCTTGCCCTGGTACATGAAGCCGTGGCCGGCGAAGTAGATGAGAACGCGGTCGTCTTCTTTGACGACGCTGGGAAGCCAGGTATCGATCTCGCGGCGGAGGTCGGCGAGGGTGGCTTTTTCGTTGGTCAGCATGTGCACGTTTTCGACGCGGAAGTTGCCGCCTTCGGGGCTGATGAGGGCGGTGAAGATGGATTGGGCGTCGCGATCGGCGAAGTGGAGCTGGTCTTTAGGGGGGAGGTTGCGGTAGTGGGAGATGCCGACGATTACGGCGTAGCTGACGGGGATCTGTTGGGTTTTGGGGGCGGGGGCTAGCTTTTCGATGGTTAGGTCTCGCTGCTGAGGCTGGGCGGCGGCGGAGAGGGTTAGGAGGAGTAGGAGAAATAGGAGAGATTGAATTTGACGCGGAGGCGCGGAGGGGCGGAGGAAGACGCGGAGCGCGGTGAGAAGGAGAGAGGGGCGTGCGAGATTGGGGCAGTCTTGGACGGGTTGGGCAGAGGAAGCGGAGAAATGCAGTCCGAGCTTCGCTCGGATTGGCAGGCTGAAGGCCTGCACCAGGGAGGAAGAATGCCCCCCGGAATGGGGGCGTGGGAGATTGGCGGAGAGGGTTCGGGGGAGGGGCATGGCGGCTATTTGTGGGCCAGGCGGTATTCGTAGATTACCGGGCCGGTTAGGGGCTCGGCAGACGAGATTACCGCGGTGTTTTTCTGGCGGAGGAAGAGGAGGTCTCGTTGTTCGAGTCCGATGCCAGAGATGGTGAGTTCGCCACGGGGCACGAGCTTGGGGCCGGCGGCGGGATCGACACAATCACCGCGCGATTTCAGGATAGTGTCGTCGCAGCGGGGGATGAGGACGGGCGGCGGGGTTTTGGCGGCGGGCGGCAACTGGAAGCGCGGGGCGGGATCGGTGAGACGCGCGGAGGTGACCATCCAGTAGACGGTTTCGTAGCCGGCGGGTCCGGCGATGCGGAAGGCGGCGCTGGTGGCGGGGACCTGATATTCGCGGGAGGCGGAGATGCGGTTGTCGTGGCCGGTTTCGTCGCGGGGGAAAAGCTGTTCGTAGATTCCGCTACTGCTCTGGTTCATGACGTAGAGGTAGCCATCGAAGTTGGTGCGGAATTTGAAGCGGACGCGTTCGCCCTGGGCGAGTACGAGACCGGGATCGATGGGGCGCCAGGTATCGCGGTCGAGGCGCTCGAGGACGAGTTCCATGCGGTGGGCGCCTTCGGTCATGGTGCGGCTTTGGGGGAATGCCAGCGCCGCGACGAGGCTGAGGGCGGCGGCGAGGCGGATCATTGGTGCACCAGGTGGAGATCGGCGACGACTCGCGAATCGGCGCTGCCGGTGGGGTTGACGACGTAGACGGCGGTCTCCTTTTTATCGCCGGGCGTGTTGAGGTCAACCTTCTCGATGATGAGGTCGCGGGCGTAGGAGGCGCGCATGCGATCGACGGCGGTGTTGGAGATGTTGACGGCGGTGATGAGCTCTTTGGAGGATTGGACGGGCGCTTCGGGGGCGGCGACGGCTTTCTTTTTGGCTTGAAGCTGGTAGATCATGCCTTCGAGGTCCGGCTCGGGCTGGAGGGAGAAGACGATGAAGAGGTTTTCGGTGCCGACGGTGCTATCGAAGGCGAGGCGCGATTTAGGCGGCAGGGTGTAGGGGCGCCACCCTTCGATGCGATTATTGCCGTCCTCGACTTCAGCGGAGGGGAACATGGGTTTCCAGGTGCCGCTGGAGCCCTGATTCACGATGTAGAGATAGCCGGGGGCGTTGGTTTCGACGCTAAAGCGGATGCGGTCGCCGGCGTGGAAGACGGTGTCGTTGGGGACTTCGGTGGGGGTGTTGTCGCCGGCTAGTTTGAGGACGGTGTAGCGCAGGCCTAGGGGCGGAGCTCCGGAGGTGGGCATGGGCGCGGTGGTGCGGCGAGGAGTCTCGGCTCGTGCGATTTCGACGGGTTTGGCGAGTGGGCGGACGGTGCGCTTGGCGGGCGGCCGGGCGGTGGGAGTTTGCGGAGCGGCGTAGAAGAGCTCGCGGGCGGTGAGCTCTTTGGATGGGGTGGCCTGGGCAAAAAGCAGGGCGGCGGTGGTGCAGGAAAGCAGAAATCCCCGAGTGAGTGGCATGTTGATTAGAACTTCCTCCTTCTTGTACCAACGATATCATCGGGGGCGATTGATTCAGGGGAGAAGGGGTACCGAGGTAGGGGAAACACGGGAGCCCGGGGAACTCTCGGAGGACTCGGGGAGCTCGGGGACAGACAGCGAATTTCCGGCAAAGTGCGCCGGAAATTCATGTCAGTCCCCTACGGCAAGGGTACAGGGAATTCAGCTGGCTACGTTGTCGAAATTAACTTTGGTTAAGTCCTGGGCGTTCTAGTAAAGGTAATTGACCGGAGGGGACCTGCGACCTTAAGATCGCACTGGATTGTGTGTAGAGACAATGACCCAACCTAGTCAAACCGTCGGCAATTACGAATACCTTGGTATCGTCGATAAACCCAAAGCGGGAGTTGCATACAAGGTCCGCAACCTGACGACGGGGGAGTTTGAGGTTTTACGGGCGCTGCCAGGCGCCTCGTATGGCGATCCGGAGACGCTGGAGCGTTTTCTCCGGGAGATCAAGATTCACACGCGGCTGTCGCATCCGAATATCGTGGCTTTCCACGATGCGCTGGAGGTTGACGGGCAACTGGTGATGACGGCGGAATTCGTCGAGGGGACGACGCTGGCGGAGCTTTGCCGGAGAGGTCCGTTGCCGTCGGCGGAGGCGGTCCGGGTGATCGGCGACATGCTATCGGGGCTGGAGGAGGCGCATGCGCTGGGGATCGTGCATCGCAGCATCACGGCGGAACATGTGATGGTGGCGCAGGACGGGCAGGTTAAGCTGGGCGGATTCGGCCTGGCGAAACCGGCATCCGATACGAACCTGACGCAGGCGGGAGCGGTGCTGGGCGACCCGAGGTACATTTCGCCGGAGCAAGTGATGGGAATCGGCGTGCTGGACGGGCGGGCGGATCTGTATTCGGTGGGTGTGTTGTTGTTCCAGACGTTGACGGGGAGGGTGCCGTTCGACGATCCGAACGATTTCGACATCATGTTGGCGCAGGTGGGCAGGCAGCCCTCGCGGCCGAGTGCGCTGAATCCGGGAATTGCGCCGGAACTGGACAGGCTTGTTCTGACCGCGCTCGCCAAGAAACCCGAAGAACGCTTTGAGAACGCGCGGGAGTTCCGCGAGGCGCTGGCGGCGCTGAAGGGTCCGGTGCGCGTGCCGGCGCTAACGGCGGCGCCGGTGGAGGCGATGCCGGAAGCGGCGCCTCCCCGATTCCTGGTAGAGACGGAGGGCCGCGGAATTCCGAGGACCGCATATGCGTTCGGCCTGGCTTGCGTAGTGATCGGTTCGATTGTCGTATTTTTCATGGCGATGCATTAAAGATGAAACCAATTCAAATAGGCGATGTAGTGGGCGATTACCGGGTGATCGCGATCGCCGGTTCCGGCGGGATGGGCGCGGTGTACAAGATCGAGCACATCATCACGCGGCGGATCGAGGCGATGAAGCTGCTGCCGCCGGGTTCGAGCAGCGATCTGGACCAGGTACACAGATTCGAGCGGGAGATACAGGTGCAGGCGCGCCTGCACCATCCGAACATCGTGGGGCTGTACAACGCGGTGCGGGACGGCGAGTCGATCGCGCTGGTGATGGAGTACGTGGAAGGCGAATCTTTGCAGCGCATGGTGGAGGCGGGGCCGCTGCCGGTGGCGACGGCGGTGGATTTCGCCGGCCAGGTGCTCAGCGCGCTGGGCTACGCTCATGAGGCGGGCATCATTCACCGCGACGTGGCACCGGCGAATATCATCATCACTCCGGAGCGGGTGGCGAAGCTGACGGATTTCGGACTGGCGCGGGGCGCGAGCGACGTGAGACTGTCGACCTCGGGGGCGCCGCTGGGCTCACCGTGGTACATGTCTCCCGAGCAGATCAGGGGGACGGGGGCAGTGGACGGGCGCACGGACATCTATGCGATGGGCGCCGTGCTGCACGAGATGCTGACGGGCGGAAAGTTGTTTGTGGCCGAGGGGAGTTTTGCGGTGATGCGCGCTCATGTGGAAGCAGAGCCGGATCCACCGAGTTTGCGAAATCCCGAGGTCCCGGCGGCGCTCGACGAGATTGTGCGGAAGGCGGTGGCGAAGGATCCGGCGAGGCGGTTCCAGACGGCGGACGAATTCCGGCTGGCGCTGCAAAATGTGGTGCCGTGCGAGCGGCCGATTGCGGTGCCGGTGAGCGCTCCGGAAGCGGAGATTGTTCCGATCGTTTTGCCAACTCCGGCTCCGATTGCGCGAACGCGAGGTTTTCAGCATTCGCGCGCCGTCATCCTGATGGCGCTCTTGCCCACGGTAATGCTAGCAGGCTTCTATGCGGTGCGATTGCTGCCGGCAGTGGCACATGCGCGGGCGGAAAGTAAACCGCGGACGACGGCGATCCCGCAACACGATAATGCCCAGGTGGCGCCGGCGACGGCAGTGCCTGCACGGGTGGAACCGGAAGTTCCGGTAACGGTTCCGCCAGCACCAGGGGCAGCGCCGGCGGAAGTGAAGAAGCCGGCCACAGAGGCGGTGCCTCGCGCGCGAATTCCCGCGAAGGCTGTGGTGCGGCGGGCTGGGAAAAGCGAGCCGAGTACGGCAATCCGAGTGACCGGGGGAGAACTGCTGCCGGCGGCGAACTCAGCGCCGAGTCCGGCGCATGCGCGGACTGTCGAAGTGCCCGAACCACCGGTACCCAAGAAGGACTCGGCGGTGGATGCGGCGGCGGAATCTGAGGCTGCCCTGGCGGTGACGACGGCATCGCCAGAAGCGGTGCCGGTGAAATCGCCGAATGCTGGGAGCTGGTTTAAGCGAACGATGGGCAAAGTGAATCCGTTTCGCAAAGGGGCGAAACACGACCCCGAAGTTGGCAAGGCTCCGGTAGAGAAGAACTGAGGGCGGGTTTCAGTCCGTGTTGCGCCAATAGCCGGGCCGGGAGAAGACCTTGGCGCCAGGAACGTCCACTTCGACTTTGACGCTGTGGTAGCCGGTTTCCGCCGAATTGGGGTAATAGCTCAGCAGGTACGCGCTACGGAGTTCGACACCGATGGCAGCGACCGCATCTTCCAACTGGCGTTGTTTGCGGAAATGAAACTGGGTTCCTCCCGTGGCGGCGGTCAGGATTGAAAACGGGTCGGCGGCGGCTACGGCAGAGGTGCGCCGATTGAGGACGGCAAGCAGCATGGCGGCATCGATACCGGCCTTGAAACCGCCCCTGTCTGACCTGGAAGAAAGGCCCTGCAATGAGAAGGTGTCGGACACGAAGGCCTTGCCGAGTTCGGGGAGAGTCAGGGCGTAGACGGCGACGTTGGCGTTCTCCGCGCTGTCCCGGAGGGACGCGAGGGTAGATTCACTGCCGCTGTCCATTGGCTGGCCGATGAAGAGGAGGACACGGGCTCGCGAAGGCGGTCGTTGGGAGAGAAGAGTCACGGCGCGGATGCCGGCGTCGAGCATTCGCGCGGGTTTGCCGGCCGGCGAGATGGCTCGGAGGGTGGACTGGACGTCGCGTGTGTCGAACGGCTTGACGACGGTGATTTCGCTGCCGTAGGTCAGGACGGCGGATTCGCCGGACGCGCCCACGAGGAGGGCATCCAGCGTACTTCCTGTTTTGGCGATGAAGGGAACGTACCGGCGTACGTCCTGACTCACCTGGACGGCGATGGCGACGGACACGGGGGCGGAAGTGGTCTCCAGGGTTATGGACTGGGGGCGACCGTTGTCGAGGACGCGAAAATCGGCAAGTTGGAGGCCGGGGAGGAAACGGCTCTCCCTGGAGAAGACAAGTACGGGGACAGTTACCAGGCGGACGGGGACTCGGATGGTGGGTGTCTGCTGGGCGGCCAGGAGGGAGGCTAGAGCGAGGATGAAGGTGGAACGCACGTGTTCCAGTTTATGACGCCCCGGGTCTGAGCGGTGCTCGGACGGACAGGCCGGGAGGCCTGTCCTACCTGGCGATGGAGATGGTGGTGGTGGCGGCGGCTACTCCTCCGACACTGACGTCGAAGGGCAGTTCACCGGCGGGGACGTCGGGGATCTGGATGTTCATTTGGAGGAGGCCATCGGTAAGGCCCGGCGCGAGGCCGGCGAACTGGACGTTGGCGACGACTCCTCCAATCTTCACTTGCACGAGGGCGACGGGCAGGGAGAAGGGACTCGCCGGCGTCACGTCGCCAGTGGTCACCGGGTTATCTACCTGGCCCTGGCCAGTGAGGTAGGCCGTGACGTATTGTCCGGGCTGCGCGGGAGTTTGCGAGGCATTGAGGCTTCCGTCGGCGAGGTTGAGCGCTAGCACGTGGTTATTTTGCTGGGTCGTAAAAACGCCGGGGCCGTTGGCCGCGACCTGGAAGTTTACCGCGGGACTGGGCACTCCGTTGGACTGGACGATCAACTGCGCGGTGCCGACTTTGGTTTCGTAGGGAACCTGCGCGTTGACTTGGGTGGAACTGACGTAGAGAAGCGGGACGTTTGTTCCATTGATGGACACGGAAGTATTGCCGAGCGTGAGAGGTAGCGGGGTGGTGGTGAATTGGGCGGTGGTGTTGGCCAGATTGGAGCCGAAGATGGCGATCAGCGCGCCGGGTGCGATGGCCGGGAGAAAACTGGCGTCGTTGACGATGCCGGCGGAGGTGGTGGCGGGCACCGCCTGGGAGGTGATGGCGAAAGTCAGGGCGTTAGAGGTTCCCCCGTCACCGGTCACGGTGACACTGGCGGTACCCGCGGCGGCGATGAGAGCGGCGGGCACGGCGGCGGTCAATTGGGAAGCGCTGACGAACGTGGTGGTGAGCGGCGTGTTGTTCCACTGCACCTTGGAATTTGCGGGGAAGTTGGCGCCGGTGAGCGTGAGGGTGAAAGCGGCTCCGCCGGGCGTGGCCGAACTGGGGTTAAGACTGGCGAGCGATGCGGTGGGAGTGGCCGCGTTCACGGTAAAAATGGGCGCCTGGGGGGAAACGATCCCGACCGAATTCATGACCTGGATGGCGTGCGGGCCCGCGGTGGCAATGGCGCTGGCGGGCACGTTGACGGTGAGTTGGTTCTGGCTCACATAGGTTGTGGTAGCTCCGGCCAGACCGATGACCTGGGAAGCGAGAATGAAGCCGTCGCCCTTCACGGTCATGGTGAAGGCGGCTCCGCCGGCGTTGGCGGAGGTGGGACTGATGCCGTTGTTGGCGATGGTGGGGGATGCGACGATGATGGGGAAATTGACGGCATTCGATAGGGCGACGCCCGGTGTCGACACGGTGATGGGGGCGACTGCGTCGGTAGCGATCAGATTTGCGGGAATGATAGCGGTCAACTGGGTGGAACTGACATAGGCAGTCGTGAGCGGGGTACGGAAATCGACCCAAAGAACGGTGGACTGTTGAGTGAAGCGCTCGCCGGTCACGGTAAGGGTAACGGCAGGTCCGCCGGCCAGCGCGGATGCGGGGCTGAGGGTGGTGATGGTGGTTCCAAACGGATTGGGGTCGACGATGAATTTGAGGGAATTGGAAACTGACGACGCTCCGGGGTTCTTGACGGTGATGACGTAGCCGCCGGCGTCGTGCACGAGGTTGGCGGGCACGGTGGCGGTCAGGTAGTTGGACGCGTTGAAGATGGTGGTGAGCGGCGTGCCGCTGAAGAACACCTGGGCTCCGTAGACAAAATTCGCACCTCCGACGTTCAAGGTGAAGGTGGGAATGCCAGCCGATATCTCATTGGGCGCAATCTGCGAGAGGGAAGCCACTGTGAGAGTGATGGGCAGGGACTGCGAGACGGCGTTGGTGGTAAGGTCGGCGACGAACAAGGTTACGGGATAGTTGCCGGTCAGGGCAGTCGGGGGGACATACGCGGTGAGGGTATTCGACCCTCCGTAACTTGTGGTGAGGTTGGTTTGGGTACCGGAGGCGAGGAGGGTGAGGTAGACGTTGGAGGAGAAGCCGAGGCCATTGGCAGTAACGGTGAATCCTCCGCTACCCGCGGGCAGCGCGCTGGGCGATAGGGAAATGAGGACGGGCCGGACGATTGCGGCGACGCTGCTGGTGAGGGCAGCGTTCTGGGCGTTGGTGAGGGTGACGGAATACTTGCCGCAAATGGCGATCAGACCGGCGGGCACGGTGGCAGTGAGGGTAGTGTCATTGACGGCGGTAGTGAGCAGCGGCGTACCGGACCAATTGATGACGGCACCGGAGACGAAGGAGTTGACGTTCACGGTGAGGGTGAAGGCGGGCCCACCGGCATCGATCGGGTTGGGGGTGATGGAAGTAATGGCCGGCGAGGTTTGAGCACATGCGACGGCGGCAAAACAGATAAGGGCGAAGAAGAGTCGCATCTTGTTTATTGTAATAGGATCTCGCGGGGCGTATCTTGCCGGTGGGCAAACCGGGGACAGACGGGACAGACAGCGAATTTCCGTGGCCGTGCGGCCGTGAACCCGGTAACAGACGGGGCTGGCATGGGTTCCGCAAAGACGGCGGAACCCATGCCAGTCTCGTCTGTCACCGGGGGCGGCTCGCATTTTCGAGAGAGTCCCCAGGGCGGCGGGTGCGATGGAGTGCGACGGCCCACGCCGCAGCGGGGATCAGCATGACCAGACCGATGGCGACGGCGAAGGCGCGCGGCGGGACGCCGAGATCGAGCGCGACACCGGCCAGATAGCTGCTGACGGAGATGGCGAGCATGCAGATGCCGAAATCGGCGCTGAAGACGCGGCCGCAGAAGCGGTCTTCGGTGTAGGTCTGAAGGAGGGTGCTGGAGAAGACCCAGTTGGTGGAACTTCCGGCGTGCGCGGCGGCGACGGCGCAGATGGCGATGACGAGCGACGTGGAGGTTCCAAGGCAGATGTAGCCGCCGGCGGCGATCACGAAGCCGGCGAGGATGCCGCTACGCAGGCGGGAGTGGCTTTCGCCGGCCCAGAGACCACCGATCAGCGGGCCGAGGATCGCGCCGATACCGCGGGCGCCCATCAGCATGCTCATGCCGAGGAGGGCGGCGCGGCTGTGGTCCAGGCCGGCGAGTTTTACGGGGAAAACACGCTCGCCGAGGATGGGGAGCAGGACGTTGTTGGCGCCGAGCAGTCCGATGCCGCCTTTGACGAAGACGGTGGCGAAGAGGCGGGGATCGCGGCGGATGTAGCGGGCGCCTTCGAGGACCGGGGTGAAGTCCACCAGTTCGCGGGCGTGCAAGGGCGGGCGTCCGGCGGCGTGGGGTTCGGCGAAATTCATGCGGCGGATCAGCCAGGCGGAGAGCAGAAACGAGAAGGCGTTGAGGATGAAGACAGCGTCGCGCCCGAGCCAGACGGCGGCGATTCCACCCAGCGACGCGCCGGCGGCGAGGCAGAACGACCAGGTGATGGAAGCGAGGGCGTTGGCGGTGAGCACCTGGTTTTCGGGAACGATGTTGGGGATGACGGAGCTGTGCGCGGGCTCAAAGAAAGCGGCTCCGATGGTCTCGACGAGAAGGAGCGGGTACACCAGCCAGACCATGGACGGAGTGCGGACGAGGAGCATGCCGAGGACGATGAAGCAGCGCATCAGATCGGCGCCGATCATGATGCGCTTGCGGCTGATGCGGTCGTTGAGGACGCCGGCGGTGGGGGCGGCGAAGGTGCTGGGGAGAACCTGGAGAACGACGGCAAGGCCGACGGCTTGAGCCTTGCTGCCGGTGAGATCGAGCAGGAGATTGTAGACGGCGAGGGCGTAGAACCAGTCGCCGAGTTCGCTGACGATCTGGGCGAGCCAGAGGAGGCGGAAGTTGCGGTTGCGGCGAAGGAGGTTGAGGTAGGCGGCGAGCATGCTATGGGCAAGTGGACAGGCCGGGAGGCCTGTCCTACGTGTAGAGGCCCATGCGTTGCTTGACGGTGCGGACGGTGTCGTTTGCGATGGGCGCGACGCGGTCCGCTCCATCGCGAAGGATTTCGGCCAGGTAGGCCGGGTCGGCGGTGATTTCGCGGTATCGCTGCTGGAAGGGTTCGAGATGGGCGACGACCATTTCGGCGACCTGTTTCTTGAGATCGCCGTAACGCATGCCGGTGAACTTGGCTTTCATGGCGTCGTCGGTCTCGCCGGAGAAGGCCTGGTAGATGGAGAGCAGATTGAGGACGCCGGGTCCGGCGGTTTCGAAATCGACGGCCGGGCTGGAATCGGTGGTGGCGCGCATGATGGTCTTGCGGATTTTGGCGGGGGGATCGAGCAGGGCGACGGCGTGGTTGAGGCCGGTGGCGGATTTGCTCATCTTCTGGGTGGGGTCGTCGAGTCCCATGACGCGGGCTCCGATGGTGGGCAGGCTGGTGTTGGGGACCACGAAGGTGTCGGTGTAGAGCGAATTGAAGCGCTGGGCGATATCGCGGGTAAGTTCGAGGTGCTGCGCCTGGTCTTCGCCGACGGGGACGATGCCTGCCTGGTAGAGGAGGATATCGGCGGCCATGAGGACGGGGTATTGGAGGAGTCCGTCGCCGACGGATTCCTGTTTGGCGGATTTGGCCTTGTACTGCGTCATGCGCTCGAGCCAGCCGACGGGAGTGACGCAGGTGAGCATCCAGGCGAGCTCGGCGTGTGCGGGGACTGCGGATTGCACCATGACGGCGCAATCCTTGGGGTCAATGCCGGCGGCGAGATAGAGGGCAGCGATCTCGAGGATTTTAGCGCGCAATTCGGCGGGGTCCTGGTAGGCGGTGACAGCGTGCAGGTCCACGATGCAGAAAATGCACTCGTAATCGTGCTGAATGCGAACCCAGTTTTTGAGCGCGCCGAGGTAATTTCCAATGTGAAGATTACCGGTGGGCTGCATTCCGGAGAAGACTCGTGTTCTCATGGTAGGTGAGCAGTAATTAAGGGAGTAACTCTTATCGTAAGCAATTTCGAAGTCACAGTGGAAAAGCTGGTGTACGGCGGCGACGGACTGGCTCGCCTGGATGGACGCGTGGTGTTCGCGCCTTTCGTACTGCCGGGTGAGCGGATACTGGCGCGCGTGGAGCAGGAGAAGCCAGGGATGGTGCGGGCGCGCATGCTGGAAGTGCTGGAGGCCGCTCCGGACCGCGTGACGGCGCCGTGTCCGGTGTACGGGCGCTGCGGCGGCTGCCACTATCAGCACGCGCCGTACGACTACCAGTTAGCTGCCAAGCGGACGATTCTGGTGGAAGCCCTGAGGCGGTTGGGGAAGATGGAGCCTCCGGCGGAGATCGCGGTGGTGTCGGCGGAGGCGTTCGGGTATCGCAATCGCGTGCAATTGCATGTGGAAGAAAACCGGCTGGGATATCGCGAGGCGCGTTCGCACCGGTTGTGCGCGGTGAGCGAATGCCCGGTGGCTTCGCCGAAGATCAACCAGGCGATCGCGGCGCTGGCAGGGATGCAGCGTGACGGGCGATGGCCGCGATTCATACGGTCGCTCGAGGTGTTCACCGACGAGCGCGAGGTGCAGATTAATGTACTGGAGACGGACCGGCCGGTAGCGCGGCGGTTTTTCGACTGGTGCGGGACGCTGATTCCGGGCCTGGTGGAAGGCGCGCTGGACTACCGGGGCGAGTTCCGGGTGAGCAGCAATTCGTTTTTCCAGGTGAACCGGCTGTTGATCGACCGGCTGGTGGAGACGGCGATCGAGGGTGCGGAGGGCGAGACGGCGACGGACCTATACGCGGGCGTAGGATTGCTTTCCATGCCGCTGGCGCGGCGCTTCCGCGAGGTGACGGCGGTGGAATCGGGCGCGGGGGCGGTGCGCGATCTGCAATTCAATGCGTCGCGCGCCGGCCTGGAGAATCTGCGTGCGATTTCGCAGACGGCTGAGGAGCACCTGGCGCATTTGGAGAAGGCTCCGGATTTCGTGGTGCTGGATCCGCCGCGTACGGGGTTGGGCAAGGCGGTGGTGGCGCGGCTGGCGGAGTTGCGTCCGCGGCAGATTACGATTGTGGCGTGCGACCCGGCGACGCTGGCGCGCGATCTGGCGGGACTGGTCGCGGCGGGGTATCGCGTGGAGCGGATGACGATGGTGGACCTGTTCCCACAGACCTACCATTTGGAGACGGTGGTGCGGCTGAAGGTGGGGTAGGCAGGGGGCGGCAGTCCGAGTTTGAGGCTGCGGCTCGATACTGCCGGTTCAAATCGCATCTCTACACAGCCGTCATCAGTTGATAAACATACCATTTTGTATATACAATAAAGTCATACATGAAATACACCTGGGACCCGAAGAAGGCGGCTCGCAATCTCCGGATTCACGGCGTCTCGTTTGAAATGGCAGCGAGGACCTTCCTCGACCCGAATCATGTCGTCACCGAGAACTACTTCATCGAGGCAGAGGGTGGGCAGCGCTATCAGGCTATCGGCAAGAGCACGGGGCTGGTTCTGCTGCTAGTCGTATTCGTAGACCGCAGCAGCCCAGATGGGGAGGTCATCCACGTTATTTCGGCCAGAAAGGCAACCGCGTATGAAAAAAGCGTATACAAAGACCAATTCCGCCGGTAACCGGCTGAAGATCAGCGACGAAACTCTGGCGCTACATAAAAAGCGCGGCCGCAGCCTGAAGGGCGACCCGGACGCCCCCGTGCTGCCGCCGGAAATGTGGCAGAACGCAGCCATCGGCAAGTACTACCGCCCGCTCAAAACTCCGATTTCGCTGCGAATCGACAACGACGTTCTTGCCTGGCTGCGTTCGAAAGGCGAGGGACATATCAGCCGGATCAACGGCATTTTGCGTGAGCGAATGGAGCAGGAAACCCGGCACTGACACACCGACGGCGGCTAGAGCCTCATAGTCAAGGACGACTTTGAACCCGTCTTTCAACTGATCGGGCTCTGGGCCGTTAAGCGTGTTGATTACGGTCAAAAAGAGACGAAGCGCGTCGCGCGCGGGCCTGGAGAATCTGCGGTTCTCGCAGACGCCAGAGGAGCACCTGAGCGCATTTGGAGAAGGCTCCGGATTTCGTGGTGCTGGATCCGCCGCACGGGGTTGGGTGATGCGGTGGTGGCGCGGTTGGCGGAGTTGCGGCCGCGACTTCCTCGGCGCCCGGAATATCCGGGCGCTCTTGCAGGATTTGCAGTAGGTCACTTCACCACGATGTTGACAAGTTTGTCGGGGACGGTGATCCGTTTGACCACTTGCTTGCCTTCGAGGAAGGGCTTTACTTTTTCGTCGGCTAGCGCGGCGGCTTCGAGTTCTTCCTTCGGTGTGCCGAAGGGGGCGTAGATGCGGCTGCGGAGTTTTCCGTTGACCTGGACTACAATTTCGGCCTCGTCTTCCTTGGCTAGTTCGGGGTCGAAGGGAGGCCAGGGGCGGCGGAAGACGGGACCTTGGTTGCCGAGATCTTCCCAGATTTCCTGCGCGACGTAGGGCGCGAAGGGGGCGAGCATGAGGGCGAGAGTCTCCAGGATGGCCGGCATGGCGGCGGCGGAAATGTTCTGCTCCTCCGCGTAGAGCTGGTTGACGAGCTCCATGATGGAGGCGATGCAGGTGTTGAAGTGCCAGCGGGTTTCGAAATCTTCGGTGATCTTGCGGAGGGTCTGGTGGAGCTTGCGTAGGACCTTGCGGTCGGAATCGCCGGAACGCTGTTCGGCGGGGATATTGCGCGTGGCGAAGCGGTAGACGCGGCCGAGGAAACGATAGATTCCTTCGGCGCCTTCGACGCGCCAATCGACTTCCTTCTCCGGGGGCGCGGCGAAGAGGACGAACATGCGGGCGGTATCGGCGCCGAACTTTTCGGCGAGGAAGTCCGCGCCCACCACGTTGCCCTTGGACTTGGACATCTTGGCGCCTTCGGCGATCACCATTCCCTGGGTGAAGAGGCGGCGGGCGGGCTCGTTGTTCTGGATGAGGCCGATGTCGCGCATCACCTTGGTGAAGAACCGCGAGTAGATGAGGTGCAGGATGGCGTGCTCGACGCCGCCGATGTACTGATCGATCTCGAACCAGTAGGCGATCTTCGCGGGGTCGAAGGGCTGGGTGGAGTTGTGCGCGTCGCAGTAGCGGTAGAAGTACCAGGAACTGTCGATGAAGGTGTCCATGGTGTCGGTTTCGCGGCGGGCTGGGGCGCCGCAGACGGGACAGGGCACGTTGACGAATTCGGGGACGTTTTCGAGCGGGGAGCGTCCGGCGCCGGTGATCTCGATGCGGTCGGGGAGGATCACGGGGAGCTGATTTTCGGGCACGGGGACGACGCCGCACGAGGGGCAGTGGATGACGGGGATGGGGGTGCCCCAGTAGCGCTGGCGCGAGATGCCCCAATCCTTGAGGCGGTAGGTGATGGCGGCTTTACCGAAGCCGTCGGCCTCGGCGTGAGCGCTCATTTGGCGGCGCGCTTCAACGCTCGCGAGTCCGGTCCACTGGCCGCTGTTCTCGACGATGCCGTAGTCGCAGAAGGGCACGGTCATGCCAGGTTCGACGGCGAGAGGGCCTTCGACGGGGCGGATGACGGGGCGCACGGGGATATCGTACTTGCGGCAGAATTCGAAATCGCGCTCATCGTGCGCGGGGACGGCCATGATGGCGCCGGTGCCGTAGCCCATGAGGACGAAGTTGGCGACCCAGATGGGGAGCTTTTCGCCGCTGTAGGGGTTGACGGCGTAGTGGCCGGTGAAGAAACCTTCCTTATCGATGTCGCCGGGGTCGCGGCCGGCGCGCGAATCGACCATGGCTTTGGCGCGGGCTTTGAGGGCGGCATCGAGGAGGGTGTCGTTGAGCGGGTGCTCGGGGGCGAGGATGACGCAGGTGGCACCGTAGATGGTATCGACGCGGGTGGTGAAGACGCGAATGGGAGTGCCGGGGCCGTCGAGGTGGAAATCGATTTCGGCGCCTTCGGAGCGGCCGATCCAGTTGCGCTGCATGGTGAGAACGCGCTCGGGCCAGCCACCTTCGAGCTGCGCCATGTCGTCGAGGAGCTGGTCGGCGTACTCGGTGATCTTGAGGAACCACTGTTCGAGGGCGCGTTGTTCGACGGGAGTGTCTTCATGGCGCCAGCAGCAGCCATCGACCACCTGCTCGTTGGCCAGCACGGTGGCACACTTGGAGCACCAGTTGACGAGCGCGCGCTTGCGATAGGCTAGGCCGCGCTCCAGCATTTTGAGGAAGAACCACTGGTTCCAGCGATAGTATTCGGGCTCGCACGTGGAAACTTCGCGGTCCCAATCGTAGCTGAAGGCGAAGCGGCGATGGGTCTTCTTCATCGCGGCGATATTCTGGAGGGTCCACTGGCGCGGGGGAACCTTGTTGGCGATAGCGGCGTTCTCCGCGGGGAGTCCGAAAGCGTCCCAGCCCATAGGGTGCAGCACGTTGAAGCCGCGCATCCACTTATAGCGGGCAAGCGCGTCGCCGATGGAATAGTTGCGGATGTGGCCGATGTGGAGGGTGCCGCTGGGGTAGGGCAACATCTCCAGGACATAGAACTTCGGCTTGGCGGAATTCTCTTCGGCCTTGTAGAAATCGGCGTTCTGCCAACGCTCGTGCCACTTCAATTCGATTTGGATATGGTCGTAGGGCTTCTCGGGCATAAGGCTGCTTGTTTGGGGGACTAGATTTTATCGTAGCAAGCGGGGAAGGGGGCGTGCTGAGGCGAGCCTAAGAAGAGAATGGGCGCCGATGAACACCGATGAACGTTTTGCCCACTTCATCGAGCCGGTGCGCGCCGGTGTTCCAGTCACCCACCAGCAGGTTCGGTTCATGGAGCCGCGCTTCGGCGGTACCGAGCACGGCATTCCAAAACCGGGTCTGGCACCCGCCGCCATTACGTGAAGGGTACCGACACTGAATCCGTACTCCGGCAGATCCATGTCCAGCCACCGGACTTGGCTTTCTGGTGGTGCCGGGCAAGCGTACAAGTTTTAGGAGTGGCGCAAGCGCGCGAAAACGCTCGTTGCGATGAAGCGAAAGTATCCAAAGGGTCCGAATCTCAGCTTTCCGTTGGTTCTGATCGTCCGGCAGCGCATCGACTCCAGAAAAATCGTTTGCAGGCTTCGTGGTCGCGAACTGCTTCGTGATGTCTGCCCGAATTGTGAAGTATTCCGTTTTCCGATTACGAGAACTGACCATACGCCATGATCTCTTTCAGGGGCCATTATGATGCACGCTTCAACGGCACTTAGGGGTTGGGTTGTCTACTGCCGTTCCAGAACTCGATGAAAGTAGTAATCCTTACCATCGCTGTCTTTGCCAAAGCCAGTAATGATGAGCATTTTCCCGTCACTCGATAAGGCCCAGTAGCCATGCCGGACATCGCCTGGGCGCTTGGCAATTCGGTCCCACACGTTAGGGCTGATCGAGCGGAATGAGCGAACGAAGTTGGGAGAAACCTGATCCTCGCTTCCGTCCAAGGCCGATTCTTCGACCGATTGCGTCTGTTTGCCAGCAGTGGAGACAACTTCTTGCGTGATCTTCACACGCTTACCAGCAGCGGACTCGATACGGATTACGGCGGATCGCACTCCTGGCTGATTGTAGTAATTGGATTTGCCGAGGTTCTCCTTCCAATTTCCTATGAATGGGTTTTCTGCCGCCTGCATGGGCGAACAGGCGAGTACGAGCAACAGCACCGTGCGTCCGCAATTCACAGCACCCTCCTTGAAACCGGATCGAAGCACTCTCACCGCACTATCCGGATCTCGTACAGTATATACAAGCGCAATCTCTCCGGTGCTTGGATGATTCCATCAGGAGCTTCGGTCTCCATCAAGAAGACGACGCTCATGAACTGACAACCGCACTTGAGATGGAGCCGTACCTGGATTTCGCTGCAAACGTGATGCAGGATGCCGATTCCCAGGGCGGGCCTGGAAGCGATTCGGAAGTTGGCGCGCGAAAAGCGCTACGTTTTGCGGCGGCGTCAGCGTTGAACTGGGGATTCGCTGATTTCGACGATCTCGGCGTCGAGGTCGACAAACGAGCCCTGACGCAGGAAGATTTCACCAAGTTGATGGATTTGCTGAAATTCCGTCCGATGCAGTATTGCATTTTTTAAAGCCGCTGGTGGGCCCTGAGACAATGCAGCAGATGATGGTCCAGGCCATCGGCGTAGCGAAGCAGCAGGAGTAGATTAAACGTCGATCAAACGGGCCGCTAACCGCTGTCCTGTTGCGTCGTCCTAAACAATGAGGAGACAACGCCACGTCGGGTTGCTAACGGGCTGCTTACCGTAAGAACTGGGATTCGGTGAACCAAAGGTGACGTTTCTGAGTCTTATAGAGGGAACCCGGACGATGCAAGAACTTCGAGCGACCAACCTTCTTCCAAGGGTCACATCTTGAAAGGCTTAGCGTCGTCACCGGAGGGAAGTCATGTCTGACCGCACACGAAAACTCGTATCAATCCGCAATAGAACTGACCACGATCTTCAGATCCTCGTGCAACGGGAACTCGACAGGGGCCTCACCCTGGTAGCGGTGGCGACCACTAGGAGTTCTCCGCTCTTCGCCCAGGCCGAGAAAGCCTACGACACGGCGAGAGCAATTTTGCCTCGGATTTCCGATTTGAGCGAAGGTGAACGCCTTCACCTTGAATCGAGGCTGAAGGAACTGCGCTCCCGGCTAGACCAGGTGCCGGCGTTTGCCAAGGTGGAACGGTACACGGCATCAGTCGCATAGTAAGACCCCAAAAGCTTAGGGTTGAACCGTCGCCCAAAACTCGGCTGATGTTTGAACCGGAACGACCTCAAAGTCTGCCAAATCATTCCAAGCGGCGATCCACGGGTTCAGCGACTCCCGATCCGGAGCTTCCATCATTTGAAAGCACCGGGAGTTTGGTGAATCAATCCAACTGGAAAGGTAGGCCACGCCATCGGGCAGCATCCTACCGCTGCGTCGGAAGCGGTCACCAACAGGTTTGGGATCGCCATTCTTGAAATGCTCGATCACCATGAAGAACATGGCTCACAGTGTACCCTCCTTGCCGGTGACGGTCCAGGCCATCGGGGTGCGAAACGGAAGGAGTAGATCCAACGTTGCTGGCGACCGAACTCTACACGGAGGGGATACGACTGCCGACATCGGCGTAGAATCGTTTCCAGGGAGTATCTATTGTGTTTGAAGGATTAGCTGGTGGGCGTCGTTGCGGTGATTGTGGCGGATCGGGCGACTGCCAACAATGCTTCGGCACTGGCCGGAACGTCGCCCTCAATTCAGATCAAGAAAAGTGTCCGAATTGCGGCGGGACTGGCAGGTGCCCCACCTGTAGCGACACCGGAATCATCAGGCTTGGAATTGCCGATGATTGATCGTTCGTGGCAGTGAAAGTCCTGGTGGGCGCTGAACAAATGCAGCGGATGATAATCGAGGCGATTGGGGTTGCGAAGCAGCAGGGGTGATACCAATCGAGCAGACCGCTCCTACCTATTCAGGGTTTGAGGCTTCACACCGTAATACGAAAGGTCACATCCCTTCATTGTTGGCTCGTTAATCACTACTTGTGTCTGGGCACCAACCTTCTTCCAAAACACCATCCGTTGTTGTTGCATATAGTCTATCGGGCTGGTGCCGCCCACCATGCCAGCCGGGAGCGGTCCACCGTCCATCCAGACCTGACCCGATTCGTTCATTTGGCGTTTGTAGTTCGCAAGATAAGCGGCAAACTTCGGATCGGACAGAGCAAGCTGCTCATCCACCGCTCTATCTAACTTTCTGTAACGAGCTTGGAATGCCCAGTCGTAGTCCTTCATGGCTTTGGCGAGGATATCGGGTGTCCAGGACGCCTCGTTGGTCAACATCTTTCTGCCGCCTTCCGTCTTGCCTTGGATCTGCTGCATCTCCCATTCCCATTCGCTGATGTTGTGGGGCTTCAGCAGTCTGTTGTAGATGTCCTGCGGGGCTTCGCCGTTGGCGAGTGCATCCAATGCAGCCAGAACCGAGGTAGCGTGCTCGTGCCTTCGTTTGTATTCCTCTTGGGGTCTGGCATGGGCATCGCCTTACGTACCTTAGCAATGTCGACATCCGTGACCGAAAGCCCCATTCGCTTGAACTGATCTTCCCGCAAGGCAAGGCGGATTGCATTTGACAGATGGTCGCAGCGACTGGCTTGTATCTTGGCGTCGATTACAGATTGATCTTCACGGGTCGGAAGCCGATGGTGTTCCAGTTGGAACTTCGTTTCCTCATTTGTTCGTGATGGATAAGCGAACGCCTTATCATCTATTGGCCGACCGTTGACGGTACCTTTGGGTTGAGCGCACGCGACAAACGGCACCAGGAAAGTGAAACGTCAATAGTGTTTTCATTTGCGTATTCTTTCCTCGATTTCGCAGTGCGGCCCACTCGCCTAGAGAGCGGCGGGTGCAATCTGTTCCCGTGCATTTGCCGCCTTCTTCACCGGAGCCTTTTTCACCGCTTTCTTCGCGACCACTCTTTGGGCGGCACCCCCCTTCATAGTGGCTCTATTGGCCACGGCCGGTTTCGCTTTCGCTGCCGCTTTCTTCGTTGCCCACCGCTTTTTCAATGCGGCCACGATTGCCGCCTTGCCAGCCGCACTCAGCTTCCTCTTGGGCTTGGACGGTTCCGGCGTAGGGGCTGGCGCCGGCGACTCAGATTCTCCCCGGATCTTTGCCCATCGAAGCTGTTGGGCTTCCTTCATTCGTCGTCGAGCGGCTGCGGAGAATTTCCGGCGTTTGAGTTTGGGCGCTGCCGGCGTGGCGGCTAGTGTTGCCTTGGTGGAACCACCACCGTCCAACATGGCCCGGAGTTCTGCGATCTGTGTGTCGATACGCAACTTTTCTTGTTCAAAGCCGACGATGGCGGCGTTGATTATTTGGGGTGTGAGATTCGTTGGCATGTGCGATGTTCTTTCTGGATTCTCTCTGTCCTGCTTACAGCGCTAGTCCTATCCTACACCTTACCCGCTATCAACTGCTTAAGTTATCAACTGCTTAAGTGTCGTGACGATCGCCAGTTTCGAAATTCCGCCGAGTAACGGGGTGAAAAGATTCACCTTTTGTGGAGCCATAGTGAATCCAACAAGGAGCGTCAGCAACGGTCACGCTGGACCTCGCAAGACCGTCGCCTGTTTCAATCATCCGAGTACCTGACACCAATACTCTGCAGGAATCTTCGGTCATCCGCCGTATCGACTGTCGGGTTGGTGTTTGGCAGGCTCGCTAATGTCGAGGCGAAACATTCTCGCCAACAATCTGAAAGGGGCTTCACGCTGCAGACGCTTCTGCGGCACCGTGGACATCGCCAGTGAATAACGAGGTTGTGCGTTGAAGAAAGGCCGACGGCGGATATCTGCTTCGGCCTTCCACCACATTCGCACCGCAACGGCAATGTGCGGTATTCCATTTCAAGTTCTCCGTTTTCCGTCCATCAGCTTAGCAATCGGCGCTCTAACCAGCGTGGGCGGCGACATTGGTGCCCGTCTGAATTCTTTCAGGAGTCCGACGCCAGGGCAATAGCAGCAATGGTTAGCGTTAGACAGATATCCGATCAAAGCAGGAAGCGGGGTGGCAGAGGCGATTCAGGGAAGGATGTGGGCGGGCCGTTACCCCTGAATCCATTCCCGCGCGCGCCGCCTTTGAACTTCGAGTACCACGTGTATTCCGTGTGGTACCGGGGCAATGGTGCCGCCGCATGTCGGTCCAGCCAATTGCCGACAGCTTGGCGAAGTGCTCGGAGCACCGATGAACGCGGATAAGCAGAAGAACGTTCTCATCGGCGTTGACCGGCGTTCATCGGCGGCCCACGGGTTTGGGTTTGTTCAACGGGTTACGTGGAGGGTCAGGGTCCGGGTTTCCTCGTGTCCGGCGCTGTCTTGGGCGGTTAGTTTGTATTCCGTGTCCTTGGCCGCGGTTACTTCGATGCAACGGCCTGTGGACGGCCAGGTCTCGCCCAGTGCGGGATCGATGCGGACTGACGACGCATTGGACACGCCGTAGCAGACCAGGGTGCGGCCGCCCCGCCTTACTTCGGGCGGGTTCGCATAGAAGTTGAGAACCTTGAGTTGGCCGTTACCGTAGTAGGCCACGGTTTGCGCGTTTCTTTGCGCGGTCACAGTGCCTACGGCTTCGGTTTGCGTGCCGGCGGATCCACGGGTCAATAGAACCCACCCAAGGAAAAACACCGAGACAGCAGCGACGACGATCACGAAAGGAGCAGGCTTCCGTCGTTCGCCGGGGGGAGTGAATGCATCAAGTTGGGGAGTCATAGTGGGGTGAGTCTACGGCCACACCGATTTCTTACTTAGCCCCTTTAGATAACAAGGGTCGGTTCCAGAGGTACCAGGAGGGTACCGAGACAATAGGTATACCCTTTAGTGGCGGATGGCGAGAGATTTCAGCTTGTCGAGATTGCGGCGGTCGTCGCCTTCGTCATCGACAGGGGTTTCGAGGATGAAGGGTTTGGTGCGGAGTTTGGGGTGGGTGAGGATGCGGCGGAAGGCTTCGGCTCCAATGTGGCCTTCTCCGATGTTGGCGTGGCGATCTACGTGAGAGGCCCGGGGGGACTTACTGTCGTTGGCGTGGATTACGTGTACGTTGGCTAGTCCGAGGATGGCTTCGGCGTGACGTAAGGTGTCGCGCAGGCCGGCTTGCGTCGCGATATCGAAGCCGGCGGCGAGTAAGTGGCAGGTGTCGAGGCAGTAGCCGATGGGGAGGTCGGTGAGTTCGGAGGCGAGGTCGCGGATGGATTTGAGTTCTTCGAAGCGGCTGCCGAGGTGGTTGCCAGCTCCGGCGGTGTTTTCCAGGAGGACGGTGAGTTTGTGGGCAGGCAGGCCTTGGGCGGCGTCGCGCAGTCCGAGGACGAAGGCGGCGATGCAATGCTCGACGCAGGCGCCGCGGTAACTGCCGGGATGGAGCACGAGATACTCGGCGCCGATGGCGTGGGCGCGCTGGAGTTCGCCGCGGAAGGCGTCGATGGATTTGGCGCGGATTACGGGGTCGAGCGAGGCGAGGTTGATAAGGTAGTTGACGTGGATGGCTAATGGGAAGAGGTCGTGGCGTTCACGCGCGGCTTGAAGCAGGCGGACCTGGTGGGGGTCCGGCGCGCACGCGCGCCACATGCGGGGACTGGCCGAAAAAATTTGGAAAGTATTCGCGCCGAGGTCGGCCGCTTTAAGCGCGGCACCTTCCAAAGAACCTGATATGGACGTGTGTATGCCTAAGCGCACCGGTTCATGCTAGCAAGGAACGCCGGCACGGACGCCGGCGTGGCAGCCTGAAAGGCCGCTCCACGAAAAGGGAAACTAACAGAGGCGCTGTTCGGCAGCGTAGGTAACTGTCTCAGGTGCGTGGCGCAAAGAAACGTCGGCGTACTCGGCGACGGTCGCCGGGCCTTCCCAAGTCACGGGGTACTCGCGCAAGCAACGTGCACAGGTGTATTTACCGTGCATGGGCCACATAGCTTCACTATGCATACTTTTGCACCAAGTGGAGCGAATCCAGTTCAGCATATCTTCCTAACCTCCGGTCAGTCTTTCTGTAGCAATTTACGTTCCGAATAATGGTGACGGATGTCTATCGGACGTTGCAGCGTGGACTGTACGGTTACATACGAAAATAAACTTGACGAGTTGGGGGTTAAATCGTATGATTCAATCAACTGATTGAGTCATACGAATGAACGATACAAAGGATAAAATTCTCGACACGGCCGAGCGACTGATCGGGGAGCGCGGGTACGCTGCCACTTCACTGCGCCAAATCATTGCGGAGGCAGGGGTTAACCTGGCCGCAGTCCATTATCATTTTGGCTCTAAGGAGGACCTGTTGGACGCCGTCGTAGCACGCAAAGTGACGCCGGTGAACGAGGCCCGGATGGCCCACCTGGAGCGAGTGGAGGCGGCGGGGAATGGCGTCGCCGGGGTGGACCAGATCCTGGAGTCCTTCCTTTTGCCTACCGCGGAGGTGGCTGGCCGTAACCCCGGATTTGTGCGCCTGATGGGGCAAATGCTGGCAGAGGGCATGATGCCCCAAATTGTGGAGCGACATTTTCAGGCTACGGGCCTGCGTTTCGTGGGGGCGCTGCGGCGGGCGCTTCCCGAGTTGCCGCAGGAGGAGCTGATGTGGCGGGTGCATTTCATGATCGGGGCGATGGCGCATACGATGTGCCGGGCTCCAGTTTTTCCGTTGATGGCCGGGGATGCGGGCGATATGGAGCCACGCATGCGACGGCTGGTGACATTTCTGAGCGCGGGATTTCGCGCGGCCGCAACGGCGGTTGAGGAGAAGTGATGCGATTGGTCTGGATTTTGTTGTGCCTGGCGCCGCTAGGAGCGGCGCCGATCGAATTGAGCTTAAAGCAGGCGGTGCAAATCGCGGCGTCGCCGGAGGGTAACGCACGGATGCGGCTCTCGGCGGAGTTACTGAAGCAGGCGCAATCGCGATCGGCTGAGGCGCGCTCGGCACTGATGCCGGATATTTCGGCGAACCTGACGGATGAAGACCTGACCCGCAACCTGGCGGCACAGGGTATACAGATCGTCACACCGATTCCGGGTTTCCACATCCCGACGTTTGTGGGACCTTTCAACATGATGGACGCGCGCGTTTCGGCGACGCAGAATGTTTTGGATTTGAGCACGTACCGGCGGTTTCAGGCGTCGAAGGTGGGGGTGAGCGCGGCCAGGTCGGATGTGGATGGAACCGCCGAGCAGGTGGCGGCGCAGGTAGCGCGCGCATACCTGGCCGCGGTGCGGGCGGACGCGGACGTGGAGGCGGCGCAAGCCAACGTGACGCTGTCGGAGGCGGTGCTGAAGCAGGCGGAGAACCAGAAGGCGGCGGGCACGGGCACGGGGATCGAGATCACGCGGGCGCGGGTTCAACTGGCCAACGACCGGCAGCGCCTGCTGGTGGCGGAGAATACGCGGCACGCAGCGGGGCTGCAACTGCTGCGCGCGATGGGGCTCCGGCTGGATACGGAGTTGGTATTGACGGACAAGTTGAAATACACGCCGGTGGACACGGTGACGATGGAGGAGGCACGAGCGCTGGCGCTGAAAGAGCGGCCGGACCTGGAGGCACAGAAGGAACGCGAAGCGACGGCGCGTCTTTCGGCGACGGCTACAAAAATGGAGCGGCTGCCGACGGTGGCGGCGTTCGGCGATTACGGGTCGAGCGGCACATGGATCGACAACGCGCTGCCTACGCGGACGATTGGGGTTACGGTGCGCATCCCGTTGTTCGACAGCGGACGGCGGGAGGCGCGGCGGGCGGAATCGGAATCGCAATACCGGTCGGAGAAGGTGAAGACGAACGATCTCAAGGAGCAGATCGAGCTGGATGTGCGGCTGGCGCTGGACGAACTGCGTTCGGCGGAGGAGCAGGTGAAGAGTTTCGCGGGAAGGGTTGGAGCTGGCGGAGAACGAGTTGGCGCAGGCGCGGCGGCGGTTCGAGGCGGGCGTGGCGATCGGAGTGGAAGTGACCGATGCACAAAGCCGGCTGGAACGTGCGCGCGATAACCAGACTGCGGCGCTGTACAACTACAACGTGGGCAGGATCGACCTGGCGCAGGCGATGGGCGCGGTGCGAAAGAGCGTGGAGTAGGCTTCTATGAAAAAGCGAATTCTAATAATCATATTGATCCTGGCGGCCGTCGGCGGCGCGGTGTGGATGTTTCGCGGGGGAAAGGCGCCGGATAACCGCCTAGTACTTTCCGGCAACATCGAGCTGACCGAAATCAACATCGCGTTCAAGACGGCGGGGCGACTGGTGGAGCGCACGGTGGATGAAGGCGATGCGGTAAAGAAGGGGCAGGTTATCGCGCGGCTGGATCGCGATCAACTGATGGCGCAGCGGGAGCGGGAAGCGGCGGGGCTGGTGTCGAGCGAATCGCAATTGGCGCAGGCGCAGACCGCGGTGGAACTGCAGCGGGCGAACCTGGCGGCGGACATCGAGACTCGCGAGGCGGACTTGTCGTCGATGGAGGCGCGCTTCGCGGAATTGAAGAACGGCGCGCGGCCGCAGGAAAAACTGGACGCGAAGGCGGCGGTGGACGCGGCTGCAAGCGAACTGGAGCGATCCAAGCGGGATTGGGAGCGGGCGCAGACGCTCTATAAGAACGACGACATTTCGAGCGCGCAATTCGATCAATATCGCAATCGTTTCGAGAACGCGCAGGCGGTGCTGAAGCAGCTGCAGGAGCGCGAGGCGCTGGTGCTGGCCGGTCCGCGCGTGGAACAGGTGAACGCGCAACAGGGTCAGGTGGCGCGGGCGCGCGGGGCGCTGAAGACGGCGGAGGCGAACAAGCTGGAGCTGAAACGGCGCGAGCAGGAGGTCGTTACGCGGCGGGCGGAAATCGAGCGATCCAAGGCCAACCTGGCGTTGATCGATTCGCAACTTGCGGATACGGTGGTGGCGTCGCCGGTGGATGGCGTGGTGCTGGTGAAGGCGGCGGATCCGGGCGAGGTGCTGGCGCCGGGCACGACGGTGGTCACGGTGGGCGACATCGATCATCCGTGGCTGCGCGGGTATGTGAATGAGACGGATCTGGGGAAGGTGAAGATCGGATCGAAGGCGCGGGTGACGACGGATTCGTATCCCGGCAAGGTATACAACGGACGGGTCACTTTCATCGCGTCGCAGGCGGAGTTCACGCCGAAACAGATACAGACGCAGCAGGAGAGGGTGAAGCTGGTGTATCGCGTCAAGATCGAGGTGGAGAATCCGGGGAGGGAATTGAAGTCCAACATGCCGGCGGATGCGCAAATTCTGTTGGAGCAGTGATGGAGACCATCATTGAAACGCGCGGCCTGACCAAACGGTTCGGCGAGCTTACGGCGGTGGACCGCCTGGACCTCACGGTTGGCAAGGGGGAAATATTCGGGCTGGTGGGACCGGACGGCGCGGGCAAGACGACTACGCTGCGCATGCTGTGCGGACTGATGGACCCGAGCGAGGGCAGCGCGAGCGTGGCGGGGCACGACGTGGCGCACGAATCGCGGGAGGTGAAGGACCAGATCGGGTACATGGCGCAGCGCTTCGGGTTGTATCAGGACCTGACGGTGGAAGAGAACATGATCTTCTACGCGGACCTGTTCGACATCACGGGGCAGACGCGCGCGGACCTGACCGCGCAACTGCTGCAGATGACGCGCATGGAGCCGTTCCGCGCGCGGCCGGCGGGGCAACTTTCGGGCGGCATGAAACAGAAGCTGGCGTTGATGTGCACGCTGCTGCACCGTCCGCAGATTCTCTTTCTGGACGAACCGACCAACGGGGTGGACCCGGTTTCGCGGCGCGATTTCTGGGCGATTCTGTATCAGTTGCTGAAGGACGGGATCACGATCTTCATGACCACGTCGTATCTGGACGAGGCGGAGCGGTGCAATCGCGTGGGGCTGATGCATAAGGGCAAGCTGATTCGCTGCTCGACGCCGGCGGCGATGAAGGCGGAGACGAATTCGGCGAATCTGGAAGGCGCGTTTATCAAGACGATTCATGCGGTGGAAGGTTTGGTGAGGGCATGAACTCGGTAGAGATCCACGATCTGGTGAAAAATTTCGGAAGCTTCGTGGCGGTGGATCACGTTTCGCTGGCGGTGGAGAAGGGCGAGATTTTCGGCTTCCTGGGGCCTAACGGCGCGGGGAAATCGACCACCATACGCATGCTGTGCGGCCTGCTGACGCCGAGCGCGGGGAGTGCGTCGGTGAACGGGTTCGACGTGGCGCGGCAGCCCGAGGAAATCCGGCGCACCATCGGATACATGTCGCAGAAATTCTCGCTGTACGACGATTTGACGGTGGAGGAGAACATCGATTTCTTCAGCGGAATTTACGGCGTCCCGCGGGAGAGGCGCGCGGAGCGCAAGAGCTATGTGCTGGGGATGTCCGACCTGACGGGGCGGCGGAACGCGCTGACGCGGACGCTGTCGGGCGGATGGAAGCAGCGGCTGGCGCTGGGCTGCGCGATATTGCACGATCCGCCGGTGTTGTTCCTGGACGAGCCGACGTCGGGCGTGGACCCGCTGGCGCGCGGCGCGTTCTGGGGACTGATCCACGATCTTTCGGAGACGGGGCACACGATTTTCGTCAGCACGCATTATATGGACGAGGTGGAGTACTGCCACCGGCTGGCGCTGATGTATCGCGGCAAAGTGATCGCGTTGGGGACGCCGGGCGAATTGAAGGCCGGGCTGACCGCGCACAGTTTGTTGAACCTGGATGCGTCGGACCCGCTGGACACGATGCGCGCGCTCGAAGGGCTGGCCGGCGTGCACGATGTGGCGGTGTTCGGCGGCGGCCTGCACGTGACGGTGGACGATCTGGACGCTACCAGCGCGCGGATGCGCGAGCGGCTCGCGGCGAAGGGCATCGAGGTACGGAAACTGGAGCAGATCGAGCCTTCGATGGAAGACGTATTCGTGGCGCTGATCGAGGCTCAGGAAAGGAGGGCCGCATGAGCTACCGCCGGATGCGGGCCGTCTGCGTCAAGGAACTGCACCACATCACACGCGATTCACGGAGCCTCGGAATGGCGCTGGGGGTGCCGGTGCTGATGCTGCTGCTGTTCGGTTTCGCGCTTAGCCTGGACGTGGACCGGATCCCGACGATGATCTACGACCAGGACCAGACGGCGGAAAGCCGCGCGTTGATCCGCCAGTTCGAGGGGTCGCGATTCTTCGAAATCCACGGCATGGTAAGCGACTACTCAGCGATCGAACGCGGCATTGACCGGAGCCGCATTCTGATGGGCGTCGTGATTCCGCGCAATTATTCAGAGCAACTCGGCCTCGGGCACGAAGGGCAGGTCCAGATACTGCTGGACGGCAGCGATTCCAACACGGCTTCGATTGCGCTGGGGTACGCGGAATCGCTGGTGCGCAGCTACTCGCTGGAACTGCGCACGTCGGCGATGAACCGGCGCGCCGGGGAGCACCTGGCGCCGCCGGTGGATGCGCAGATGCGCGTCTGGTACAACAGCTCGCTGGAGTCTAAGAATTACGTGGTGCCGGGGCTGATCGCGGTGGTACTGCAGATTATCGCGGCGCTGTTGACTTCGCTGACGATCGCGCGGGAGTGGGAGATGGGGACGATGGAGCAGATTCTCTCCACGCCGCTGCGCCCCGCGGAGATGGTGCTGGGCAAGATGTTCGCCTATTTCGCGGTGGGGCTGGCGGACGCAACGATCGCGGTGCTGGTGGGGATATTCGTCTTCGAAGTGCCGTTCCGCGGCAGCCTGGCGCTGCTGGCGGTATCCACGTGCGTGTTCCTGTTCGGCGCGCTGTTCTGGGGGATCTTCGTTTCGGCGGTGGCCAGGACCCAGGTGGCGGCGTACCAGATGGGGATACTGAGCTCGTTCCTGCCGGCGTTTCTGCTCTCCGGATTCGTCTACTCGATTGAGACCATGCCCTGGGTGATCCAGGTGATCACCCACATTGTTCCGGCGCGCTACGTGGTCACGATTTTGAAAGGCATTTTTTTGAAAGGCGTGGGGGTGAGCGTGTTGTGGGGCGAGTTGGGATTCCTGGCGCTGTATGCGCTGATTGTCTTCCTGCTGGCCACGCGCAAGCTCAACCAGAAGCTGGCGTGAACGGTATGTGGGAACGAATTTTTGTGATTCTTCGCAAGGAATTCATCCAGGCGCTGCGCGAGCCGCGCATGCGGGTGCTGCTGTTCGTGCCGCCGATGGTGCAGTTGATCGTGTTCGGCTTCGCTGTCAACCTGGACGTGGACCACGCGCGAATTGCGTGGATGGACATGGACCGCACGCCCGAGAGCCGCAGCCTGCGCGACGCTTTCACGGGATCCGGGCGGTTCGACATTGTGTCGTGGCCGGGCAGCGAAGAGGATGTGCAGCGCGTGCTGGATCACGGCGAGGCGCAGGCGGTGGTGCGCATTTTGCCGAACTTCGCGCGGGACATAGCGCGCGGACGCGGCACGGAGGTGCAGGTACTGATCGACGGCACGAACTCGAATACGGCGTCGCTGGTTTCGAGCTACGCGGGGTCGATCATCGCGGACTATGCGGCGGACGCGATGGAGCAGCAGCAGCGGATCCGGGTGCTGACGCGGAGTCCGGGGTCGCCGGCGAGTACGGCGGTGCCGCAGGTGACGGCGCGCAGCAGGGTGTGGTTCAACCCGGATTTGTACAGCCGCAACTACTTCGTGCCGGGCGTGATCGCGAATATCATCATGATGGTGACGTTGATGTTGACGGCGCTGGGGATCGTGCGGGAGAAGGAGATCGGCACGATGGAGCAATTGATGGTGACGCCGGTGCGACCGATCGAACTGATGCTGGGGAAGACGCTGCCGTTCGCGCTGGTGGGCCTGCTGGACGTGGTGCTGGTGACGGTGGTGGCGTTCCTGGTGTTCCACATTCCGCTGCACGGGAGCTTTTTGCTGCTGCTGTTCTGCGCGGTGCTGTTCCTGATGACGTCGCTGGGGGCGGGCCTGTTTCTCTCCACGATTTCGCGCACGCAGCAACAGGCGATGATGGCGAGTTTCTTTTTTTCGACGCCGGCATTCATGTTGAGCGGCTTCGCGTTTCCGATTCGTAACATGCCGGTGGCGGTGCAGTACCTGACGTATCTGAACCCGATACGGTACTTCATCGAGATTGTGCGCGGCATTTTTCTGAAGGGCGCGGGGGTGGCGGTGCTGTGGCCGCAGATGGCTGCCATGGCGGTGTACGGGATCGCCGTGCTGGGGCTGAGCGCGGCGCGTTTCCAGAAGAAACTGGATTAGGGTCAGAAGAGCAACTTGGCTAGCGCGTCCACGGGCGCCGTGAGGGATGCGTGCACCACGCGATCGTCGCGGTGGATGCGGATGGATTGTAGCGGGCCGGCGATGGAAGGCTGACGCGCATTTGCGGCGGCGGCCAGCGAGACGAGGGCTCGGAAGCTTTGTTCGAACCGTAGGGCGGCGGCGGGCGTGGGACACTGCGCCACAAGGTCGAGGTCCGCGGGATCGTTGGGGTGGATGGCGAGCGTGACGAAGTCGGTATCGCGCAGGAGATTGTTCACATTCGCCAGGTTGCCTTCGAGCGGAAGGGCGATGCCTCCGCGAACGGCGAGCCAGAGGGAGTTGTTGGGAGCGACGGATTCGGCGGGTGCGAGGATGGCGGCGGGCGGGTGCGTAGCGGTCGCGGCGGCGATCAGGTCGGGCGCGCCGGAGAGGGCGAGATCGGGCGCGATTTGGGTGGCGCCGGGGACGACGCCGCGAGCTATGACGAGAAGTTCGACTCCGGTGGAGGCGATCAGGAGTTGGTGGGCACGGTCGAACGTCTGGAGAAAAGCGAGGGCGGCGGGGGGGAGTTTGGCGTAGAGCGGCGAGGTTCGTAGGCGATCGAGATCGACGCCGGCGAGCGCGACTGTGGCTGAAGGCACGCGGGCGGAAAGAGCAGGATCGATGGCGGAGGGCGGGGCGGGAGTGCGGCAGGCGGCGAGGATCGCGAGGGCTGCGAGCGCGGCGAGGCGGGGGCGGATCACCATGTGTTATGATCGCAAAGGAGTACGCTGAGAGGCGCGCCCACACTTCAGTTTGTTGCCCGGAAGGCCACCCTAGCTCAGCTGGTAGAGCGACTGATTCGTAATCAGTAGGTCGCCGGTTCAATCCCGGCGGGTGGCTCCATCCTTTCATAAGTTTAACCTCTCTTCACTGACACCCGATCAAATCGCCGGGGCGCTTTGCAAACCGAGACGGGAAGCGAGAGAATGAAACACCGATCGATGAAGCGCTCAGTTACTCTCGCAGGCGGCCTGCATCCTCCTCTCGCAGTTCTTGCCTTACTGTTCGTCCCTTTTCTCAATCCTCCATCTGTTCTCTCCCAGCAGAACGGCCAAGATCCTCTGCTCCGGTGGATGGACCAGATCGCGCAGGAGCAACTACAGCGGCGAGAGAGAGCGGTGGCCGGCATCCGCAGCGTCGCCGATGCGGAGCGCCGGAAGCAAATCGTGCGCCAGACGATTCTGTCACTGGTGGGAGGTCTACCCAACTACCAAGGACCGCTCAATCCGAGAACAACGGGCACCATAAAACGCGATGGTTATGCAATAGAGAAAGTGATTTTTGAAAGTCTGCCCGGATACTACGTCACCGCCAACCTGTACCGGCCCAACCAGGCTGGCCGCTACCCCGGAATACTATTGCAGGCCGGTCATACACAGGAGGGGAAGCCGGAAGGCCAACGACTCGCGGCCAATCTGGCCTTGAAGGGCTTCGTGGTCCTGGCTTTTGATCCCGTGGGCCAGGGAGAACGTGAGCAGACCTACGACCGGCGAGTTGACCGGCCTTTGGCCGGGTGGTCGGTCCCCGAGCACATACAGGCCGGCGCACAGAGCATCCTCATCGGCGAGAGCGTTGCCCGCTACTTCATTTGGGATGCAAAACGAGCGCTCGACTACCTGGTCAGCCGGCCCGAGGTCGATCCGGCGCGATTGGGCGCCGCAGGGTGCTCGGGAGGCGGTGCATTGACAACCTTCATTGGTGCTCTGGACCCGAGGCTGAAGGCGGTAGCACCGGCTTGCTATATCAATTCGTATCGCGTGCTGTTTGCAGGCCCCGACCCCGACTCGGAGATGAGCTTCCCGAGTTTCCTTTCCAGCGGGTTGGATATGGCCGATTTTGTCGAGTTGTCCGCCCCAACACCCTGGCTGATTCTGGCGACCGACGGCGATTATTTCACGCCCGCCGGAGCACGGCTGGTTTATGACGAGGCGCGCCGGTGGTTCGACCTCTACGGCGCGGAGGACAAGCTCCGCTTTTTCGTCGGGAGGGGTCCGCACGGAACTCCGCTTGAAACCCGGGAGGAGATCTATCAGTGGATGATCCGGTGGCTGAAGGACGGTCAAGGTGATTTTCACGAGCAGCCGGTCAGGAATTACGCCAACCACGAACTCCTCGTCACGCAAAGCGGCCATGTCGATGACGAAGCGGGTAGCCGGAAGCTCCATCAGTTAATCCAGGACGAGTTTCGCGCCAGGAAGCAGCAGGGAACGATGGCGGAACTACTGGCTGAACTACGCAGGCTGAAAATTCCGTCCGACGGTCAAGCGCCTGTAATCAGAGTCTCGAGTGAAGCGAACGGCGGCGACGGACTGCGTCAAGAAATTCGGTTTGAAAGTGAGCCAGGTGTCGAGATTAACGGAACGCTCTACGTCCCTCCGCCGGCCGGCCGAAAACCGGCCGTGTTGTTGGTGGCAGACAAGACGAGCAATTCCTTGATTCGCTCCACCGATTCGATAGCGCAAAGGATTGCGAAGATGGGAGGAGTTGTTCTCGTGCTGGAACTTCGCGATTCCCCCGGTGAGGGCCAGCGGCCATTCGTGGGGAATTGGCTGACCAACGCCCGTGCCGATCAGATCGGGCGGAATTTGCCGGCGATGCGGGCGCACGACATCTTACGGGGAATCGACCTTCTGGCCGCGCGCACCGATGTGGAACCGGGGTCGATTCGAGCGATCGCCCGGGGCGTAAAAGGCATTTGGCTTCTGCTGGCCGCTGCGGTTGACATCCGGATCGGTAAGATCTGGCTGGACCGAACACCGTTCAGCCTGCGAGCGGCTCTCGACAACTCCATGAATACCGACTTATTCGATGCAGTGATCCCAGGTTTCGCGCTGCACTGGGATCTGGAGGACCTCACCAAGGCGATGGGAAACCGGCCGGTGTTGTGGACCGATCCGAGCAACTGGATGGGGCACGCCGTTGCTCTGAGTGCCCCGTTTCGCTATCGGTACGTCGCTGGCGACACAACAGATCTTCTCGACGACCAGGACAATTCTTACATCAACGAGCTTATTCGTTGAGCCTCAGTCGAAGAAATGACGATCCTCGTCCGCAAGGTGCGATTTCGCTGCCGGGACATTGAACGTGACACCGAGACCCGGCCGGTCCCAAACGTCGATGAAGCCACGTTTGACGATTGGGTTCGGTAACCCGTCGACAATCTCGTACCACCATTCAGGCTGGCCCACGGGATACTCGAAGCCGATGTAGTTTTGCGGCAGGACGGCCGCCATCTGAACATGCGCGGCGAGGCCGATCAGCCCGTCGAAAATCCCGTGGGGAGCGACCAGGATACCGTGAAGATCGGCGTACTCCGCGATCCACTTCAGTTCCGCAATCCCACCCACATCTTCCGGGTCGGGGCCGATTACATTGACAGCCTGTTTTTCGATGAGATCCTTGAAGTTTTCCCGGAGATAGACCTGTTCTCCCGTGTGAATCGGGATCGAAGTACTCTGGGTGACTTCCCGAAAGACGTCGGCGTTGGTGTACGGCGTGTAATCGCCGGTGATCAGGTCTTCGAGCCACGTGATGTGGAGCGGTTCCAGGGCTCGCGCAAAAGCGATCGCATCCTTTACGGTCCAGCCAGGTCCGCAGTCGAGGGCGAGCCCGATTTCGTCGCCGAGGACTTTCTTCATGGCTTCGACGCAGTCGATCACATGTTTGAGGCCGCGTTCCGTCATAAGACCGCGGTCGGAGTGCGCTGCTCCCGTCCGCGGCTCGTCATACCAGGCGTTGGGCACGGCGCGCATCATCGCCGGATTGTGAAAGCCGACAGCCTGTTTGATCAGGGTGAAGCCCTCTTTGGCTTCCTTCATCCTGGCCATATTCTCGGCGTAGTCTTGTGGCGTTTGTCCGGTCATGGGGAAACGGACGCCTCCGTTGTAAATGCGGACGCGATCCCGGATCTTCCCGCCCAGCAGCTTATACACCGGCACTCCGGCCACCTGGCCCGCGATGTCCCAAAGGGCCATCTCGATCGCGCTCACGGCCGAACCCCAGGGCTTGGACGCACCCATCCGTCTGATCTTCAGCAGCACGCGCTGGACGTCCGTCGGGTCTTCGCCAACAATGTAGTCCTTATAAAAGAGCACCATCGGCTTTAGATAAGCCTTGGCGGACTCGGCTTGACCATACCCGGATATACCCTGATCCGTGACGACTCGTATTACCGGGTTCCGGCCGATGATTGCGCATCTGAGGTCTGTGATTTTGATGGGTCCATGCCCGGTCCGATTTTCAGGGCGCGACTGACTGCCGTTTTGCTGAGCCGAAAGCGACGTTGCAGCCGCTACCCCAGAGAGCGATCCGAAGAACCCTCTTCGCGTCCAATTGGCCATGACGTTTCTCCTGTTAGACAACAACTCTAGCAGGATTCTTTTTTGCACCCTGGGCAAAGTACGGGAAGGTGAGCAGGATCTCTGGCAGGGAGCAGCTAGGTCTGTGACCACTGAGTAGACTGTCGGAAGAGCTTCTCGAACTCCTCTCTCGGGTTTCCCTTTTTGGGTCTATCGGGAACTCGCCCCATAATCTGCAGTTGTTCAGCGGTTAGGAGCGGCCGCTTTCTCGGGTCTTCGTCTTGCTGCATTTTTTGTCACCTTCTTTACGGCTTAGGCAGACTGTGTGTCCGCGACGAAGTATTGAGCACGCGCCGTGCCAAAGGCGATCTGCTAGGGATCCGTGACGCTTACGTTGCGTCAACCGGGCCAAGGTTGTTCGGAAACGCAATAACGGGTTTCCATTCTGCGAGAATTGTCGACATGCGTAATCTCGGATTAGTCGGTGGGCTGGGCCCCGGTGCGACGGTTCACTATTATCGAGAATTAGCCAAGGCGCAAGCCGGCGAGATGCTGCTGGTCCATGCGGACATGGATCGTGTATTGGGTGATGTGCAGCGCGGGGACCGCGCCGGGTTGGCTTCATATTTTGCGCGCTTGATCGAACGGCTGGCCAAGGGCGGTGCGGAACTGGCGGCAATCACGGCTATTACACCTCATATTTGCATCCGCGAGCTGGAGAAGATTTCCGCGCTTCCATTGGTGAACATCATCGAGGAAGTTGCAGTCGAGAACCGGGCGCGTGGATATGCGCGAGTGGCCCTGTTCGGCACGAAATTCGTCGTACAGTCATGCATGTTCGGAATGCTCGAAGGAGTGGAGGTAGTTGTCCCGGATCAGGTCGAAGCAATTCACAACGCCTACATGCAGACGGTCGAGGGTGGGACCGAAGGGCGGGCGATCCTATCGAGGATCGCACACGAGCTGCCAGTCGATGCGATTGTGTTGGCGGGAACTGACCTTTCGCTGATTTTCGACGAGACCAGCACGGATTTCCCGCATATCGATTGCGCGAAGACGCATATTCACGCGATCATGCGTACACTTAATTGACACCCGCCGCGATTCTCAAACGGAGAAGGCGACCCCGGCAGGCGATGATACCGCATCAGAGCGTAGCTGCGCGGCCCTCTTGCTTATTAGCGAAACTCTTGAGGGCCGCCTCCTCGTTGGTGTATGTCTCGAAAACGGTCACGAGTTTGGTAATCTGCATAAGGTCATGCACTCTGTCCTGCAGGTTCAGGAGCTTCATCTGACCGCCCCTGTTGGTGACGGCAGCGTAGCTGCCGATCAGCTGACCCAGCCCGGAACTATCGATGTAGCTGACCTCAGCGAGATTCAGCAGGATGTTCTTCTGATCGCCTGCCAGCGCCTCGCGAATGGAGTCCCGCAATTCAGCCAAGGCGTCACCAAGGCTGATGCGGCCGCTCATGTCCAAAATCGTAGCGTCCGCGGCTTCGCGAATATTGATTTTCAGGCTCATATAACTGACTTCCTTTCCTCAAATGATTTCCGCACGGCACCATCGGCTTTGGCCCGTCACTCCGATCGTACATGAGATCCGGGGCGCGTGCTGCCTCAGGCAAGTATCCGAATGCTCGGCGCTCCACGTGGAAGACAAGCGAAACGTGAAGCAGGCGATCGAGGATTTGCTCGAACGTGCGCCAATCCGTCAGTTGGCCGGGGCGCAGGTTCACGATCGGGTCGCGCAGCAGAGGATAGTCCATCGGTATGCTTTGCGTCGCTGTCTTATAGCCTGAACTCGGCCGGCACACAAGAGTATAATCTGGATACTCGGGCGCGCAATCATGATGCAACGTCGTGATCTTCTGAAAACCTCGGCGGTGTGGACGGCCGCCTCCTACAGCCGTGTGTTCGGCGCAAATGAGCGCATTCGCATCGCAGGTCTCGGCGTGGGCGGGCGCGCCACGTATCTGTTGGGGCTGGCTGCTAAGGCGGAGAACACGGAGGTCGTCGCGGTCTGCGACGTTTCGGAGCTCCGTCGCGCGGCGGCGAAAGAGAAGTTCGCTCCCGGCGGCAGGGACTATCTGGATTACCGGCAAGTGCTGGGGCGCAACGATATCGACGGCGTGGTGATCGGAGCTCCGGATCACTGGCACGTTCCCATGACGGTGGATGCGGTGAAGGCGGGCAAGGACGTGTACGTCGAGAAGCCGATCAGCCACACCATCGAAGAGGGCGTGCGGGTGGAGAAGGCGGTGCTCGAATCGAAGCAGATTGTGCAGGTGGGATATCAGCAGCGAAGCTGGCCGCACTTCCTTCAGGCCAGGGAGATTGTCGCCGAGGGCAAACTGGGGCAGATCTCGCTGGTGCTGACTTCCTGGTATCAGGACTACGTGGTAAACATGCAGACTTCTCCGAGACTGGATGCCTCGAAGATCGATTGGAAGAGGTTCCTGGGTTCGGCGCCGGATCAGCCATTCGATGCGCTGCGCTGTTTGCGATGGCGCTGGTTCTGGGATTTCGGCGGCGGCCATCTGACCGACCTGTACTCGCATTACGGCGACGTGGTGCAGTGGTACCTGGAGCAATACGCGCCGCGGACAGCGCAGGCCACGGGAAACCGCAATGCGCTGCCGCAGTTCGAGTGCCCCGATACCATCAATGCTGCGTGGGAATACCCAGGATTCAGCATGGTGTACAACGGCGCGCTGAATGGCTCGCTCGACGGCGGCAACATCATTTTCCGCGGGCACCGCGCCAGCATGAAGTTGAACCGCGACGGGTTCGCGGTGTACCCCGAAGGTAAGGTGCAGCGCGAATTGACGAATTGGCCGGAACCGGAGGTCGCCGAGAAATCGACCGCCGACGGCACGATTGCGCATATGCAGAATTTTCTGGATTGCGTGCGCAGCCGTAAGGCGCCGAACGCGCCAATCCGTCCCGCGGTGGCGATTGCCCGGGCGGCGCATCTGGCCAATACGGCTTGGCGCAAAGGAACGGTGTGGACGGGTTGAAGAGTAGTTTGGCGTCGAGTGAGACTCGACGCGGCACGCAAGAGTGTTTTGTATTGCGTTCCGCACAAGAATAGTGATGAAAATAGAGTCGGATCGCGCTAGTGCCCGATTGTCATGGGAAGGATGCTGTATGCCGGCATCGATCGCAGATCGGTGGTGATGGTGTGGGTGGCGCCGGTCGCATCATCGATGATTTCGAGCGATGCCATTACGTTGCAGCCCCTGGTCACCGCGGTGATTGGCGTAGGAGGCTCCGTTCCCGGGTTGATAACGGAGGTCGACGGCGTGAAGACCACGGCGCGGATTTGCGCCCGCGCACCGACTGCCGTGGACGGCACGGCCGGCTTAAATACCAGGTTGGCCGCAGTGGCCGGCGAGATATTCGTGACGGCCAGTTGCTTCAGCAAGGCGCCCGAGTCGTCGTAGAATTCGAGCGTCGCCGGGCACAGTACGGCGGTCACGCCGGGGATGACCGGTTGGAGGTTCAACACGTTGAGTCGTGCGGTCTGCGTGCTGGTTACTCCTACAATTCCCGTGGTCGAGGAGGTCCCGGCTGTGCTAACCGAGATGGTTTGAGCCTGCGCGACAAAATGCGAACCGAAAAAAAGCAATCCGGCCAACGCGCACCTATGAATGGCAAGAGGTGACATAAGTTTCTCCTTAGTTATGATGTCAGAAATCGCCGAGCGCGGATCCGACGTGTCCATTAGGACTCTAAACCCGCGTGAATCCCGAAAGTGCCATTGCTTAAACGACTGGACGTACTAAATCACACCTTCGGTGCTTCCGACAGTACACTTCGGACTCGTTCTGCCAGAACAGTCACAGTGAACGGCTTTTGAATGAAACCGGTACTAAGTTGGGGGGATCCGTGGAACGCCAAAGTGTCGTCGGTATAGCCTGACATGTAAATCACTTTAGTCGCGGGTTTGACCGATTGCACGCGCTTCGCGAGTTCGCGCCCGCTCATCAACGGCATGATGACATCGGTCAACAACAGGTGCACGGGGGCGCTGTGCTGTTCGAGGATGCGGAGGGCTTCATAACCATCCGCCGCAGGCAAGACGGTATATCCAAGCTGCTCTAAGGCGTCGCGCACCAGTTTGCGAACATCCGGTTCATCTTCCGCAACCAGGATGGTCTCGTTGCCTTTGAGACTCCCGTTCAGCCCGACCGCTTGCTCCACCTCGTCGCCGGCAGGAACGGTTGGAAAGTAGATTTCGAAATTGGTCCCGCGTCCGCGTTCGCTGCTTACATGAATGGTGCCATGGTTCTGCTGAACGATGCCGTAAACCGTGCTCAAACCCAGGCCGGTTCCCTTGCCCACTCCCTTGGTCGTGAAAAACGGCTCGAAAGCATGCTCCAGCACCGTGTGGTTCATGCCTATCCCGGTATCACTGACCTTGAGGCGGGCATACTCTCCCTCCTTCAAGCGGCCTTCGGAAACTTCCGCCCGTGCATCGACGACGGCCGTCTCAATCCGGAACTCGCCTCCGTCAGGCATGGCGTCACGCGCATTCGCCGCCAAGTTGATTAACACCTGCTCCAGTTGGTTCGGATCGGCTTTGACATAAACCAAGGCCTTGCAAGGCGCGACATGAAATTGACGTGCTCGCCCATCACGCGCCGCAGCAACGACTCCATATTGGTCACCAGGTTGTTTAAGTTAATCAGTTTGGGCTGCGGCAACTGCTTGCGGCTGAAAGCCAGCAACTGGCTGGTGAGCGCGGCGGCGCGATTGGACGCCTTCAGGATTTGTTCCAGCGGGAAGCGCTGCGGGTGTTCGGACGGTGTGCCGTCGAGCAGGGTTTGAGAGTAGCCGCCGATGACCATCAGCAGGTTGTTGAAGTCATGGGCGACGCCGCCGGCCAGCCTTCCCACAGCGTCCATTTTTTGGGCCTGGCGAAGCTGCTCTTCGAGTTCCCGCCGGTCCGTAATATCGGAGGCAATCCCGGTCACCCGGTAGAGTTTGCCGTCCGGACTGAAGATGGGGAATGAACGGTCATGAATCCACCGCACCGCGCCATCCGGGCGCACTATTCGATAGATTTCCTCGCAGGCCTGTTGCTTGTTTTTCTCCAGGAATGCACTCATACGGTCGCGATCTTCCGGATGCGCAGTCTCCAGCAGATTCTCGCGTTCATCGAGGACACTGGAATTGCGTCCCCAGATCGTTTCGAACGCCGGGCTCACATAGAGAAGCCGATTGCGATCGACGTCGAGCATCCAGAAGACGTCGCCCACGCTTGCCGCCATTTGGCGGAACCGTGCGTCGCTCTCTTTCCAACCTTCCGAGAGGACGGTAAGGGCGCGCTCTCTTTTCGGCCGCACGCCGCCGCAGCCAAAGGTAGAGGAAGCAAGCAAAGACGACGGCGACGGCCGCGGTTTCCCGGTAGTGCGCCAAGGGTGCGAATTTGAAATCCAGTTCATCGCGCGGCGAAAGGATGTAGCCCGAGTCCGATGCCTCGCCGTCAGCGATGCGCTGGCGGGCGAAACCCACAATTTCGACCTGCCCGCCCTGCAACAGCCGCTGCATGAAGTTTGTGTGCTGAAAGAAGGAACGGAGCAGGTATATCGTTATCTCTCCGGAACTGTCGCGCAGGGCGATGCCGCCATTAGGCAGGAGGACGATTTGACCTTTGGCCGCTACCAGCTTGCCGGAATGCTCCTCGCCGCGCAATCTGTCGGCCGCTACGTGAAAAGGGACAGGGGGCGCCGTGGCGCCGGTGCGACGAACGGCTTCCAGTTGCAGTTCCTCCATTCCCCGGTACTGAGCCAACTTGCCCCGGACTTCCAGTAAGTCACCCCGCTTGAAGCCTCCAGGTGGAAGCAGCGCGTGGTCTCCATAAAGCGCGATGCCGCCGGTGGCGTCCTGCAGGTTTGCCAGGCTGTTACCCGAACCCACATCATGGGGTTCATCCGTGACCACGCCGGATAGGACCATTGTCTCGCCGAGATGCACGGCACGATGATCGCTGCTGTTGCGACTGGCTTCCCTAATAGGCAAGGCTTGCGGAGCTGCGCCGCTATTTCGATCGCAGCCAGGCAGGTATAGAGGAACGGCCACAAGCATCGAAAGCTCCGGTGCGCGACCCACGACGAGTCAATGGATGCGGTTGGGGCACTTTTTAACAATTGTAGCAGAGTCGCGTGTGCCTCTTGCATTCGGGGCATGGCGGTGATATATGTGCATCAGTCTCGACGCCCAGGGTCACTGTTCGGGCCGCAACGATCAGTTTTACCGGCGTCCCTGGAGGGGCCTTCCAATGCGCTCTGTAACTATGTCTTTCATCGCCCTGACTGCGATGGCGACTTCCCTCTTCTGCCAGGACATCCGTACTGCAACGTTAATCGGTACGGTCACCGACAGCAGCGGCGCCGTACTCTCTAATGCCGCTGTCACCGCGACGAACGTGGATACCCAAGAAGTTACCGGAGCCTGACCAACGATGAAGGTGCGTACTACCTGCCCTTCCTCAATGTTGGGAACTACCGGTTGACCGTGGAGGCGCCCGCCTTCAAGAAGTACGAGCAGTCTGGGCTGGTTTTGAATGCCGGACAGAACCCTCGCATCGACGTGAAGTTGGAGGTGGATCGGTCAGCGACACGATCAAGGTCACGGCGTCGGCGCCGCTGTTGGAAACGGATTCCGCCGTGGTGGGCGGCATCACGAACGCCAAGGACATTCACGATACACCGATACCGCAATCCAAGCCGCAACACTTCATGTACTACCAGGAGGGCGCCCAGGCCAACAACGACGGCAGCTACCACATTCTGGGTCAGCCCGAGGCCCAAATGAGTTATACGCTTGACGGGATCAGCGCCAAGCAGGCGATTGGGAAGGTTCTCGGCGACACTAACACGCTGATTACGCCCCCGGTGGATACCCTGCAGGAAGCGCAGGTGTTGACCACCGGGATTCCGGCCGAAATCGGGCACGCGGCCGGCGGCGCCTACAGTCTGACGACGAAGAGCGGCACCAACGAACTCCACTTTTCCGGTGAAGAGCGCTACATCAATAAAGACTGGCTCCACAGGCAGGTCTTCAACCAGGGGGCAACCACCACCCCGTTCGAGTATCACAACTTCAATACCACTCTTAGCGGACCGATCGTGATTCCCAAGCTTTACAACGGGAAGAACCGGACATTTTTCCTGCTGGGTTACCGTCTGGACTACGACCACGAAACCAACTACGCAACGGTTTCCGCACCAACAGTAGATGAGTTGAATGGAAATTTCTCTTTCAACGGTATCGGGCAGGCGATTTACGATCCGAAGTCCATCATCTGCGGGGTCGCGAGTTGCGCGAACGGAACGGGGTACGTTGCTACTCAGTTTCCCGGCAATCTGATACCGAAGTCCCGGTTCGACCCGGTGGCACAGAAGTTCCTCTCGCTCAATCCTTACAACACACCTAATCTTGCCCCTACGTTCACTACCACCGGTCCCACCAATGATTACATTTCGGGGAACATTTACCTTTCGGATCGACAGGCGTATCTCGGCAAGCTCGATCAGAGTATCGGCGACCGGCAGAAGATATTCGTCCGGTATATCTGGAATAAGTACCGGGTAATCGGCAGCCGGAACAATATTCTCTTCAACTGGAGGGACATCGACAACACTGCGCTGAGTTTCGGCCTGCCGGAACCGATCGATGAGCGCAACATCGCGGCGGGTTACATTTTCACCATCAGCCCGACCCTAATCAACGAGTTCCAGGTCGGGTACCAGCGGCGCAACGATACGGTGAATCCGGCCACCGCAAACCAGGGATGGGCGTCCATCTTAGGAATTCCAGGCGTGGGACCGGAGACGTTTCCAGGATTTATCAGTTCCGGGAGTAGTTCGGTCACCTGGACCGCGAATCCCGGCGGCGGATCGCGCACCATTAACGAGGACCTGATCTTTGCGGACAACGTGACGAAAGTCCATGGCCTGCATACGATCAAGTTCGGATATCAGGGGATCCGGCAGCGGGAGAACGATATTTCGGCTTCGCAGCCGTCCGGCGCTTACACCTTCACTTCGGGCCTTAGCGGGTTCCCACTTACACCGAATACGGGCAACTCCCTGGCAACCTTCGAACTCGGCGCTGTGTCAT
>CAWDWK010000004.1:0-121568 GCA_963805775.1 uncultured Solibacteraceae bacterium
CGCAATTGCTCGATGGAGGCGCCGCTGCAACTGGTCATGTTGACCACCAGCTGGCGTTGCGCCGGTACGCGATCCAGTAATGCGGCCAACTCCGTACCGGTAAGGTCCGGACCCGGAATATTGAATTTGTAATCGTGCCCGTCGTAGGTGCCGTGACCGATCAGAATGACCACCAGGGAATCGCCCGGCTTGGCCTGTCTGGCGATTTCGGCGAAGCGCGTGCGAACCTGCTCCAGTTGCGGCGCATTCAACGTGATCACGTTCGAATCGCCGCCGGCCTTCTTCAGGCTGCCATCGATATCGTCGGCCCACATCTTGAAGCGCTGAGTGTAATCCGGTTCGCCGCCGAGTCCGGCGATCGTGAGGTAGAACGTCGCCGCCGGCGCGGAGAGTCCTGCCAGCAGGAGTAAGGCGAGGATTTTCATACTACGCCCCACTTTCTGCGCAGCAGCCATTCGGAGGCGCGGATGGCCATGGCCAGGAGGAAGATCACGGGCATGTCCCAAAGATCGCGGGTCTCGCGCGTCGTGATTCCCGCCTCGGAGTACGAAATCTCATTCGTTAGCTTGGACGCCTCATCCGGCTTGTAGTACCGCCCGCCGGTCTGGTCGCTCAGCTTGCTGAGCAACTCCTTGTTCTGCGATGTGTGGAAGTTCTCGGCCACCCCGTCCTCGCGGCGGAAAGTCAGCACGTCGTGCCCAAGCTGCTCGGCTTCCTGCCCGGCAAGAATCTCCACCACGTACGAGCCCGGTTTCTCCGCGGTCCACTCCCCGCCGTATATCCCTTCTTCCAGCGGAACGGGCGAAAGTTCCATGGTCGCGCTGGTGCCGTCGGGCTGGAGGAAACGCGCCTGCACTTTGGCGTTGGTCACCGGCTTGTACTGCTTATCGCGGACTTCCACGCGGAGCGGCAGCCTGGTGTCGTCGCTCAACACGGATTTCGGTGTCGAGGCGACCACCTGCCCCGGAGTGTCGTTCACCAAGTGACGGAACATCTGCTGCCAGAAGGTGGCGTGAGTCTTGTCGGCGTGGTCGAGCCACATTTTCCAGCGCCAGCTTCCCTCGGTGGCGAACAGTACGGTGCGTCCGCGACCGTAGTTTTCGGTGACGAGGAGAGGCTGGGGTCGCTTGCCCGCTGGCTGCACTTCCATCAGCGTAGTGGCGCCCGGTTTGGCCTCGCCGACATCCTGATAGTTGGCGATCTGGGGAATCTTCTTCCACCGTTCGGCATTGCGCGCGGCGTTCTCGTCCAGGCGGCACAGTATGCTCTGCGCTCCCTGCGCGGTGAGGGAAACACTGGAAAAATCGCGATGGAATGTACCGCGTCCTTCCGGCAGCCTGACTGGAACCAGGTCGGCCATGGGAGAATTCTGCCACCCGCCATCGCTCAACGAGGCGCGCCCGCCGATCAACAGCAGGCCGCCGCCGCGCCGGTCCACAAAGTCGTGAATTGCCTGCTGCTGCGCGGTGGTGAAATAACCGGCCTCCACGCCGCCGATGATGAGGCCCTGGTAAGCAAATAGCTCTTCGGGTTTCGCTGGGAAGCCGTCTTCCAATTCTTTGGGATCTTTGATGCCTTGGCGGTAGACCTTGTTCTGCGTGGTGCGCAGCATGCTCGGCAGTTCGATGCCGATATCGGGGTAGTCTTCAATCGCGCGCCGGATGAATTTGTATTCCCACACCGGCTCGCCCTGAATGTAAAGGATGCGCGGCTTGCGCGCCTCCACGTTGACTACGCGGGTGATCTTGTTGTTGAGCTGGTTTTCTTCACCAGGCACGGGGTCCACGGAAATTTCGAGAGTCTTGGGCCCCGCCGTACCTCCGCTGAACACCAGCGTCTCCGGCTGCAACTGTCCGTTCTCTTTGAACGTGACGTCCTGGGACACCAGTACCTTGCCGCTTTCACGCACGGTCAGCTTGCTCTTACTGCCGGAGAGTCCCCAGCTTTGCAGGGTGACCGTGGCCGTCAGCTTGGAATCCGGCAGCGCGCGCGCGGGCACCACGGCATCTGTAATTTCAACGTCTTTGTCGGGATGCTCCTTGCCGAAGCCGACGGTGTGTATGGGAATGCGCTGGCGCCGAATCGCTGCGACGGTCGCCAGGTCGATACCGCCTGCGTTATCCGCGCCGTCGCTCAACATGACGATCGCGCCCAGCGGCAGTGAGGAGGATTCGGCCAGTACGCGCTCCAACGTTTCACCCAGTCGGGATGCGGGAGCGCTCGCCGTCAACTGGTCGGGCTTCTGAATCTGTTCCGGCTCGCGGCCAAACTTGTAAAGCCTTACCTGGAAGCGGTCGCTGAGACCTTTGAGCATCCCGGAATTGAGGAGGGATTGTGCCGCCGCCTCGCGCGTTCCGGACGAATCGTTGATCGACATGCTGCGCGAATCGTCCACCAGAACCGCCACCACGTTCTGTTGGGGGCGCAAGGTGGCGATGCTCAGCGCGGGGTGCCAAAGGAGAAAGAGGATAAGGGCGATCAGGCCGCTTTCAAGCAGCCAGATGGCCACCGGGCGCGCTCCGGAGAGCATTCCATGATTGCGGCGCACGTGCCAGAAGAGTGCTCCGGCCGCGGCCAGAATGGCGATTGCCAGCGCCCAGACGGGCCACGGCGTCAGGAAGACGAACTGGCCCTTATGGAAAATACTGGCCGGATATTTGAAGAGGAGTTCGAACATGAGTCCACGTCAACGGCACATAGCGATAAGTATAGGGACGTACCTGGAACAGGTTAGCGTTACAAACAGATTGTGGTTGGCGGGAAAGTCCACAGGAGTGAAGCCCTCGCTAGTTCAAAAGCATACCACGCCCAAATCGGAGTGGAGTAGACTGGTTCGACATGAAACGTTCTCTGCTTGCCGGTGTTTTTCTGGCATCTTTGGCGCTCGCCAAGACCTTCACCCTGGAACAGGTGCTCTCGGCGCCATTTCCCTCCGAATTGATCGCTGCGCCCGGCGGCGGCAAGGTGGCGTGGCTGCTCAACGAGCGTGGCGCACGCAACGTTTGGATGGCCGCCGCCCCGGACTTCAAGGGCGTGCGCCTCACCAACTACACGCAGGACGACGGGCAGGATGTGGGCCAACTCCACTGGACCCCGGATGGCAAGGCTGTGATCTACGTACGCGGTGGCGACCTGGAATTTCTCGGACGGTCGGACCCCAACCCCGCGGCAGATCCGGCCGGCGTCGACCAATCCATTTGGATCGTCGCGCCACGTGAAACGCCGCGCAAGATCGGACCGGGACACTCTCCGGTGGTGTCGCCGAAGGGCGACCGGCTGGCTTACCTGTTGGGAGGACAAATCTTCGTAGCGCCGCTCACCGGCGGGGGCGGGCCTTCACTACTGATTCACGCTCGCGCGGGCGTCACGGCGGGAGAAGTTCGCTGGTCGCCCGACGGGACCAAACTCGCGTACGTGAGCGACCGATCCAATCACAGCTTTATCGCGGTCTACGATTTCGCGTCGAAATCGCTGAGCTACCTCGATCCCAGCGTGGATCGCGATGCCAACCCCGCGTGGTCGCCCGACGGCAAACAGGTAGCCTTCACGCGCATGACCAGCGGCGGAGGCGGTGGACGGGGCGGACGGCGCGCGGGGGACCCGTGGGCCATCCGCGTGGCGAATGTCGCCGACGGCACAGGCCGCCAGGTCTGGAAATCGGACGCCGGTCCGGGCAGCGTGTTTCGTGCCGTCGTTGCCGAAGATCAACTGGTCTGGACCAGCGCGAATCGCATCGTCTTTCCTTGGGAACGCGATGGCTGGACGCATCTCTATTCCGCACCAATCGAAGGCGGCACCGCGACCCTGCTCACGCCCGGCGAGTTCGAAGTGGAGCACGTCGCGTACTCGGAGGATGCAAGCGAGATTGTTTATTCTTCCAACCAGGCGGCATCCGACTCGCTGGATATCGACCGCCGCCATATCTGGCGTGTGAATAGTGCGGGAGGACATGCACCGGTGGCAGTGACCAGCGGCGCCGCATCGGAATGGTCGCCCGTGCTGGTCAGCGGCGGTGTCGCCTATCTTTGCGGCGATGCCAAACGTCCCGCGCGCGCCATGATCCAACTGGGCGCCGGCAGCCGAGAAATGGCTCCCGAGACGATCCCCGCTGATTTTCCAACCGACGATCTGGTTGTGCCGCAGCAGGTGATCTATACCGCTACCGACGGCATGCCGGTTCACGCGCAGCTTTTTCTGCCGCCCGGGGGCGCGTCCGGCACAAAGCATCACGCACTGGTGTTCATGCACGGCGGATCACGCCGCCAGATGCTGCTCGGCTGGCATTACATGGATTACTACAACAACGCCTACGCCATGAATCAGTACCTGGCCAGCCAGGGTTACGTGGTGCTCTCCATCAATTATCGCAGCGGGATCGGCTACGGGCTCAACTTCCGCGAGGCCATCAATTATGGCGCGAGCGGCGCCAGCGAGTTTAACGACGTGGAAGGCGCCGGCCTTTACCTGCGCACGCGCGCCGATGTCGATGCGGCGCACATCGGCCTGTGGGGTGGATCGTACGGCGGCTACCTGACGGCGCTCGGCCTGGCCCGTGCGTCCAACCTGTTCGCCGCCGGTGTGGATTTCCACGGTGTGCACGATTGGAGCGCGCGCGCCAACCCGAACGCCCCGGCCGCACTCGCGAGCGCCGCGCATGACGACGCCGCACGCACAGCATTTGAATCGTCTCCCATGGCGAGCGTGCGCACGTGGCGCTCCCCGGTGCTGCTGATTCACGGCGACGACGATCGCAACGTGAATTTCAGCGAGACCATCACGATGGCAAATGCGCTCCGCCAGCAGGGCGTGTATTTCGAGCAACTCATTCTGCCCGACGAGATCCACGGTTTCCTGCGGCACGCCTCCTGGCTCCGCGGCTACCACGCGGCGGTGGATTTCTTTCACAGGAAGCTGTGAACTCCGCGGCGGAATTATCAGCTGTTAAATTGTTGGCTGTTAATTCCCACCGGCTTGTAGGAAGACATACACAAAGGGGTAAATCGCCGCGCGACGAAACGACTGGGTTTACGTCGAACTTACACAGTCACCATGTCTGTGTATGACCAATTGGCGCGGATCACAAACAGTCCGCCGCTGGTATCTTCTCCAAGTTTGTGCCGGTTTCTGCGTTACGTAGTTGAGGAAACGCTGGCTGGGCGCGCGTCGGGCATCAAGGAACAGGTGCTCGGGCTGGAAGTGTTCGATCGCGGAGAGGGCTTCAATCCGCGCCTCGACCCCATCGTGCGCGTGCAAGCGCGCAACTTACGCAGCCGCATCGCGAAATATTACGAAGGCCCGGGGGCAATGGATCCCATCCGGATCGAACTCCCCAAGGGCACTTACATTCCGGTATTTCACCATGTGGGGCCTGCGGCACCGGAGTTAGCTCCGGCGGAGGCGGAGGTCGGACCGCCGGGCCCGGTTGCGGCTTCGGTTTCCGCCATGCCCGCGCCACCGCCGCGTAGTCCGGTCGCGGCGAAAGGGCCAATACGGCCGAACTTCCTGCTGGCGTCGTTGATTCTGGTGTTGATTCTGGCCGGGATTACGGTGTTATGGATTTCGCACACACATGCTGCGCCGCGCGTCGGGTCTGAGGCCGATTCGCTGGCACGGGACTTGGTGATTCGCGGGCGCTACGCGATGGACCGGCAAACCGAAGGCTCGCTGCGCGAAGCGGTGGCGTGTTTCCAGCAGGCCACGGCCCGCGCCCCGAGTTTTGCGGGAGCCTATGCCGGGCTGGCCGACGCCTACAATCTGCTGTCGCAATTCGGATATATCGCACCGGCAGAGGGCATGGAACTGGCGCGCCGGGCGGCACGGAAGTCGCTGGAAATCGATCCGCGGCTGGCCGAGGGCCACGTCGCGCTGGCCGCGGTGATTGAGGCGTACGACTGGAATTGGGCGGCGGCGGAGCACGAGTATCGCCGGGCGCTTGTATTAAGTCCTGGTTTAGAGGCCGGCCACTTGTGGTACGGCATGTTCCTGCGCGACCAGGGCAGGCTGCAGGAGGCGATGCCGGAACTGCGGCGGGCCGCGGAACTGGCGCCCTACTCGGTGATGGCGTGTGTGAACCTGGCGTACGGATTGCTGGCACAAGGTAACGCTTCGGCCGCGTTGGAGCAGGCCCGGCGCGCTGTGGCTCTGGCGCCCGATCTGGCCAGCGCGTCGATGGCCCTGGTGCGCGCCTCGCGGGCCGTGGCGCAGACGCAGGATTCGGACGCAGCTTTGTTGCGGGCAATCGGCTCGGCGAACAGCGATCCGCATGCGCTGGCGCTGGTGGCTTGCGAACTTGCACGATTGGGGCGTCGCGAAGAGAGCTTGCGGGCTGTCAAGCAATTGGAATCGGTCTCTCGTCAGCGTTATGTGTCCCCGTTTGATCTGGGAAATGTGTCGCTGGCGCTGGGCGACGGGGATCGGGCGATGAATCTGTTCGAAGAGGCGTACCGGCAGCGTTCCAGCGGGCTGATCTTCCTGCGCAAGACGAGTGTCTCGTGCGTGAGCGACAATCCGCGCTTCCTCTCACTGCTGGGCAAGATGCACTTCGCGGGCTGAAACCCGCTATTCTATGGGGGTTGACCCCTCAATCGAATTTGGAAGAACAGCCGAAGCAGCCGCCACGTGTTTCCGTGGTAGTGGTGTCGCGGAACCGGGCGGCGATGTTCCACCGGTGTCTGGAATCCATCGAAGCTTCGGAGGCGCGCGCCACGCTGCAAGTGATCGCCGTCGATAACGGGTCCAGCGACGGCAGCGCTCAGGTGGGCGACGATTTTCCGAACGTACAGTTCATCCGTCTGCCCAAAAACTTCGGTCTGACTAAAGCCCTGAATCTAGGCTGGCGCGCAGCAGATGCCGAGTACGTTCTATTCCTGCACGACGATACCGAAGTGCAGCCATCCACGGTAGGGCTTTTGGCCGATGCCCTGGATACACATGCCGATGCTGCGGCTGTCTGTCCGTTGCTGGTGGACGACCAGGGACAGCCGGCGCCGCAACTCGGCAGCCTGCCGCCCACGGGGGTGTGGCATCCCGCGACGCCTGGCGCCGAACCGGCCGCGGTGGAATTTCCACGCGGTGCGGCGCTGATGCTGCGCGTGTTTTTCATCAAAGCGATCCGCCAGATCGACGAGCGCTACGGGCAATTCGGCAGCGATGCGGACTTGGCGGCTGAGATTCGGCGCGCCTCGCGGAAGATTCTGCTGGTGCCGGCGGCGCGAGTGCGGCATCAGGGACGGTCCGGTTATTCGGCCATGGAACGGGCCGATTTCTTGTCGAGTCGCGCCGTTTTCTTCGGCAAATACCAGGGGTTGGGCACGGGATTGCGGGCACGGATCGCCGCGGTTCTGGGCCCTTTGATTACGCTACGGCTGGGTGAGTTCAAGTACACCATCATGGGACAGAAGATCGACGGCACTCAGGAATGAGCGCGGGGTTGCCCTTGGTTAGGTGCGTGGGTTTACCTTTGATATCTAGTGTCTAGGACCCGATTGAAGTTAGCATTAACCGCATGGAAGCTCTGATCTGGATACTCCTGCCCGGTTTTACGGCCGTCGCTTCCGGTCTGCTGGCCTGGTTCATCATGCAATCCCGCATGGAAGTCGCCCTGGCTCGGGAACGCGAACGGATGGCGGAATCGCGGGGCGCGCTGGATGCCGAGAAGACGGCGCTGGGCGCATCGCTCGATACGGCACTGCGCGCCGCCGAGGCGGAGGCGAAACGCGAGGCCCTGGAGAACTTCATGGATGAGTTGCGCGTGGAACAGCGCCACTACACGCGCGAAAATCGCATGCTGATGCAGAGCCGCAAGAGCCTGGTGCTGCAGGAACGCATGTACTTCCGCAATATCCCCCTCTCGGACTGGATCGAGCACGAGATCACGGTCGAAGAGGGCGCCGATGTGAGCCGCCTGGTGCAGGACATGACGATCTTCGACAAGAGCGTGGTGTCCATCGCCGAGGGCCCACGAGTCGCCGAGGGGCCGCGCCCCAGGAAACAACTGGCCTAACACGCTCGCCGCCGGTGTAAAATACTTAAGTCGATCTCTGGAGAATATTCTGACTATGTATCGATTTCGAGTACTTACGTTGTGTGTTGGCCTTGCAGCGGGTTCCAAAGTGATGCTGTCCGCGGACAAAGGCGATGCCGCAAAGGGCAAAGCCGTCTTCGAGCAGTGCGCCGTGTGTCATAACCCGGACAGCGACGAGAAGAAGATGGGTCCCGGGCTTAAAGGCCTATTCAAAAAAGACAAGATGTCCAATGGGAAGAAGCCGACGGACGCCAACGTCAGGACCCGGATCGATGAAGGCGGCAGCGGCATGCCGGCCTATAAGGACATGCTTAGCGATTCGGAGAAGGACGACCTGATCGCTTATTTGAAGACGCTGTAAGGAAGGTACGACAGGCCTCCGGCCTGTCGAAGGGCGGGCCGAGCCCGCCCTTCCCACTAAACTTCTAGCTCTTGGCGAGCAGTTCCAACGCCTTCTTCACAACGGCGTCGTCTTCCACTTTCTTCATCTGGCCCTTCTCGGCACCGGCAGCGTCCGGCAGGGGCTCGCCATTGTCATCGACGTCGATCTGCGTGTCGGCATCGCTGACCACGTTGTTCGGCGTCACCCTGGCGTCCTGGATCGCCTTACCGTCGGGCGAGTAGTACTTGGCGACGGAGAGGATGATCGCGCCGCCATCCTCCATAGTGATTGCGCGGCGCAGCGCGGCATCTCCGTAGGTGGGTTCGCCCACCAGTTGGGCGCGCTTGTTGTCCATCAGCGCAGCGGCGGCAACTTCGGCCGCGTCGGCAGTTCCGCGATTGGTCAGGACTGCCAAGGGGAGTGTGGTGATCGCCTTGGCGGGGTCTGCCTCGAAATTCTGGCGCGGCACCTTCTGCCCCACCAAGTATGTGATGCGGCCCTTGTTCAGAAAAAGATTCGCCAGGGCGATGCCATCTTCTGGCGTGCCGGTAGCGCAGTTGCGCAGGTCGAGCATGAGTTTCTGCGCCCCATCCTTCTGAAGTTGCTGTACGGCGGAAGCAACCTGCTTCACCAGTTCCGGAGAAAGCGCGTCCACGTTGATGTAGCCGACCTTATCGGCGAGCATGCGGCTGTCCACGGGCGGCAACGGGAAGACGGCGCGCGTCAATGTGACGGCGGAGGGTTCCGGGTGACGCGCGCGAACCACGCTTAACTCCACTGTGGTGCCGCTCTCGCCGCGGAGCAGCATGCTGGCATAGGCCAAGGGCATATCGCGCGTGGCCACGCCGCCAATGCTCTCGATCATGTCACCCGTCGCGAAGTTCGCCTTGGCTGCGGGCGAACCGGTGATGGTGCCCACGACGCCGACGTAACCGAACTTCTTGGAGAGGATCAGGCCGACATCGGCGCGCTTGACGTCTTTGTTCTTCAGGTAATCGCGATACTGGTCGGCATTCAGGTAGCTGGCGAAGGGATCGATGGCTTCGAGCATGCCGTTGAGGGCGCCGAGGGTGACGCTCTTCATATCGGGTTCTTCGACGTATTCGCTCTTGATGCGCGATACCACGTCGCTAAAGACGCCGATGTGTTTGTAAGTGTCGTCGGCAGGCGACGCGCCCCGGCCGAGCACGCTCCCGATGAGGAGGAGAAGGGTGAGACACGTCGACGTGCTCACGACGAAATACTTTGTACGGCTGCTCATAAATAGGTTTCTCGACAGCTCTGGCCCTTAGGCCATTATACTGATTCGACGCGCCGGCCGGCGGTTTGGTTCAGCCTATTTCCAGCCGTTTCTCTCGCGGAGAGCAGTGATGTGAGCCGCATGGTGGCGGCCGTGCCAGGCATATAACGCCAGATTGGTATCCAGGCGTACCAAGCCGATTTCGGGATGGCGGAACGATCGGGCGAAATCGGCCTCTCCCAGCGTTTTCAGCAGCAGAACCCACCGTGCATGCAGGTTTTCAATGAGTTGCAGGGATAGCTCCACCGGCGCATTGCGTGAATCGGGCAGGTCGGCCCACGCCTTCTGATCGTAGGGGCGGATGGCGGGTTCAAACTCGGTCAGCGCCAACCGCAGGCGGATCACGCTGTTCATGTGGCTGTCGGCGACGTGATGGATCGTCTGACGCACCGTCCAACCGCCCGGGCGGTAGGGGGTGTCAAGTTGGGAATCGTCCAAGCCACGGACCGCATCACGGAAGCAGGCAGGTGCGGCGGCGATTTCGGCGATCAGGCCGGGATACTGGCCAGGCGCGACCGTCTGCTTGAAGTCGAACCGGCCGATCGGATACCTCAGGTCCATAACCAGATTCTAGCAGCGAGGGGTGAAAATTAAGATATGAGATGGACCGTGGTGGCGGCAATGCTGGCCTTCCCAGTCTGCGCGGCTGAACTCAAGCCCGCGACCGTAGGCGACTTTGACCGCTACATCCGCGAGACCGAGCAACGCCTCGCCGATCCCAGCATCTTCCTTTGGGCCGACTTGTCGGCCGACCGCGCGCGGCGCGTGAAAGCGGGAGAAGTGGTGGTGGAACCCTTCCGCGGTAAACCCGTAACCGAAGTTTCCGACGGTCTGGTGCATGACTGGGTGGGTAGCGTGTTTATCCCCGGCGCCACTCTGGAGCGAACCTTGGCGATGGTCCGGGATTACGACCACCACAAGGATGTCTATAAGCCTGAAGTCATCGATTCCCGAGTGCTTTCGCACACGGGGAACGAATTCCACATCTACCTGCGCCTGCTCAAGAAGAAGGTCATCACCGTCGTGCTGGACAGCGAACATGATGTGAAATATACGCCTCTGGACAAGACCCGCTGGCGTAGTGTGTCGCGTACCACCAAGATCGCCGAAGTGGAAAAGGCGGGCAAGCCCGGGGAGCGCGAAATCCCGCCGGGCACCGGCCAAGGATTCTTGTGGAAGCTGAACAGCTACTGGCGATTCGAAGAGCGCGACGGCGGTACGTGGATAGAGTGCGAGGCGATATCGCTGACCCGCGACGTCCCCACCGGGCTGGGCTGGATCGTACAGCCGATCATTCAAGACTTACCGAGAGAGAGCCTGGCGAATACCCTCCGCTCCACGCGCGCCGCGTTGGCGCAGTAAGGAGTAAGTAGGACAGACGATCGGTTTGTGTCGTCTGTCAACTAACTGTGCTTCTTACGAAACATGACAGACGACACAAACCGATCGTCTGTCCCACCCGGCTCACTTGGACGGGTCTTCGACGATCTCGCCGATGTAGGCGACGTTGTCGCCCTTCTTCAGCGAAGGGACGGCGCGAATGTAGATCACGACGCCGGAGAGGGGCGCCGTGAAATCGGCGATCTTTTCGCCGTACTGGTCGGTGGCGTAGCCGATTTTCATGCCCTTTTGAACGTAAGCCTCCGGCGTTACCAGCGGATGAAAGAAGCCGTCGCGGTCGCCGCCGACCACCGCGACGTTGCCGAGCCAGATCGGGTGCTCGACGGGCGCTGCCGTACCGGGCAGCATGTGCAGATGGCGCATCACGTTGAGCGTGCCCTGCACCAGGATATCCACATCCGCGGCCTCGGTGGTGCCGGAGTGCCCCGCCTCCACCACGATGGTCGGTTTGCCCATATTCTGTGCCTGCCGGGAAACCGTCACCGCGCCGTTGGCCGCGGGCGTGCGATTGCGCTGGATGATGATGTGGTCGAGCCCGAACGCCAGCACCATGCCGCGCGAGACAGAGTCCATCCGGTCCTGTCCCGTGTCGGCCCAATATGAATAGCGGCGAAGGTTTTCGTCCAAGTCTCCGCCGTGAAAGTCCATCACGTAATCGCTTTTATTCAAGACCTGCCGAGTCACCGCCCACGAGATCCGCTCGGATTGGGTGCCATCCGCCTTCCCCGGATAGAGACGGTTCAGGCTCTTGCCGTCCACCGGATTCAGGTGCGGAACCATCTGCGCGAACGATGCCAGATTGAGCAGTGGCAGCACGACCAGCGTTCCGGAAAGACTGCCGGGGTCCACGGACCGCGCCAGTTTGTGCATCGCCAGGATCGACGCATACTCCGTGCCGTGGGCGCCTGAAATCAGCGCAAGCACCGGTCCCGGACGAGCGCCATTGATCACAATGACGGGCAGGTTGGCCCCTGCATCGGCGCCCGCGGGCACGGCAAGAACGCCGTTGACACGCTGTCCGGCTCGCGCGGTGGCGCTTCCAAAAGTCACGTCGGCAGCGCTCGCCGCGCTGCACAGCGCGAGCGCTATCCACAAAGTCGATCTCGAGGCCAAGATGCTACCCCCCTTAATCTTCTATTCGCCGGGCCCGCCCTGCTCCTCCACCAGTTCCCATAGACCGCGGCCGCACATGTTGGGACAAGGCGGGAACTCCTGCTTTTCGGTGAAACGCTGCGGCGTCTTGCAGACGCTGCACCAGTAGATGCCGCTGACGGGCACGATAGCGCCGGGACGATGCTTCATTTTTCTCCATTGGTGCCGAGCAGCCAGTCGGCCAGTTTTTCCATGTGATCCACCAGGCGGTCGGGTGCCGGGTCGGCCAGCGTTTCCGGCTGGAACCCATAGGTCACTCCGCAGGACGCGATGCCTGCATTTCGCGCCGTCTGTATATCTACGCTGCTGTCGCCGATCATGAGCGTGCGATCGGCGGGGATGCCGGACTCGCCCATCAACGTGTGCACGCCGATCGGGTTCGGCTTCTTCAAATCGAAACTGTTGCCGCCGTAGACCTGAAAGAAATGCCCGCCCACGCCGAGTCCGTCGAGAATGGCGCGGCTGATGCGCACTGGCTTATTGGTCAGCACGGCCATGCGCTTGCCGGCATCGCGCAGGCGATCCAGCGCTGCGCGCACTCCCGGATAAAGCGTGGTGTAGTCCAGGAAGTGCTCGCGATAATATTCCAGGAAAAACTCGAGCGCCTCTTGTACGTCAGGTTCGGAGGCCTGGTCGCCCATCGCCCGGCGTATCAGCACGGGAGCGCCGTTGCCCACATAAGAGTAGACACGCTCGTGATCGAGCGCGCTCATCCCCATGTGGGAGCGCGTGGCATTGACGGCATGCGCCAGGTCCAGCTTGGAATCAATCAGCGTGCCGTCCAGGTCGAAGATCAATAAATCCATGTTTACGCGGCGCCCGTTTTCTTTTTGGGCGAATGTCCTGCGCGCGTCACCGGCTTGCGCCGCACTCGCGTGCGCGTGCCGCCCACCTCGTACGCCACCATTTTGCGCTGTAGGGTATTGCGGTGTATGCCGAGTTGCTTCGCGGCGGCGCACTGATTGCCCTGATTGGATTGTAGTGCGCCCTGAATCATACTTTTTTCCAAAATCTCGATGGCCTGTTGCAGGAAGAGTCCGCCGTCGAGCAGGTGTGCCACCAGCCCGTCAAATCCGTCTTTCATCTTTTTTCATCTCCCCGTTTGGCAATTTGCGAATCCCTTTGTCCAACGCATCACTCCAGGCAGCCTTGACCTGGGCGTACGTCTTGCGGAAGCCCTCTTTCAATTCGTGCGGAGCCATGCCGGCGACCATCCGGGCAGCATCCACTACATAGGGGGCCATCCTGGAGTTGACGATGGCTTCGGGTGGTTTCTCGCCGTGCGAAAACGCCATCACTCCCATGATGATTGCGATTGCGAACACCACTCCACGCAGCAGGCCGAATCCCGCTCCCAGAAAGTGATCGACAATGGAAAGCCCGGTGACTTTCAAAAATCTGCCGACCACGTAACTCACCAGCGCGCCAAACAACAACACGCCGCAGAATACCACCGCGAAGCCGCCGGCGTTAGCCATCGTCCGGCTACTGACATAGGGCATTAGGTAAAAGCCGACGGTACCGTAGAACCAGATGCCGAGCAATAGCGCGAGCACGCCCGCGATCAATCCGATGACCTGCCGTGAGAGCCCACGGCGAAGACCGGCGACGCCGCTGGCCAGCAGAATTAATGCCAGGACGAAATCCAGCCAGTTCATAGCGCGCGGCCAGTCAGAATCTGGTAGGCTTGGCGATACTTCCCGGCAGTCTTTTCCGCGACCTCTTCGGGTAGCGGCGGCGCCGGTGGCTGCTTGTTCCAATGGATGGATTCCAGGTAATCGCGCACGAACTGCTTGTCGAAGCTGAACTGCGCGCCGCCGGGCTGGTAGGATTCCGCCGGCCAGAAGCGCGAGGAATCGGGCGTCAGGACTTCATCGCCCAGCACCAGTTGGTCGCCCACGAAGCCGAACTCGAACTTCGTGTCCGCGATGATTACGCCCTTCGTCTCGGCGTAGCGCGCGGCGCGCGAGTAGATGTCCAGCGTGAGATCGCGCAGACGCTTCGCGAGATCTTCACCGATCAGCGAAACCACGTGTTCGAAGCTGACGTTTTCGTCGTGTCCCGTTGTCGCCTTGGTGGCTGGCGTAAAGATTGGTTCGGGTAGTTTATCGCTCTCGCGCAAACCGGCGGGCAACTGGATGCCGCACACCGTGCCGCGCTCACGATACTCCTTCCAGCCCGACCCCGAGATATAGCCGCGCGCCACGCACTCGATCTCGATCATCCTGGCGCGCTTCACCAACATCGAGCGGCCTTGCAGTTGATCGCGGAACGGATGCAGGGCTTCCGGATACTCATCGACGTTTGCCGTCAGGAAGTGCGTCGGCGTCACGTCGCCCAAAAAGTCGAACCAGAAGATGGAGAGCTTGGTGAGGACCCGCCCCTTGTCTGGAATTCCGGTGGCCAGAATGTAGTCGAATGCGGAGATCCGGTCGGTGGCGACGATGAGCAGCCGGTTTTCGTCCACGCTGTACACGTCGCGCACTTTGCCTTGCGCGTGGCGTTCGATGCCGGGGAGATCGGTTTGAAGAATGACGGGGTTCTTTGTGAAATTCACGCTTGCCTTCGCGTATCCATCGGGGGAGTAATCCAAATGATAACCCGTCTGGCGGAGAAGTCAATTCACAGGATCGGATCTTTGTGTTTTAGGCGCGCGGAAACGGATGCGCGCGCACGCTTCCGAGGCTGCGCTGAAGCCGCCATTTTCCGCGTTCGCGAGCGTTCTGTGGACTATTTGCGTCAGCGCTCGCTATCCTATAGTAAGCATTGCATGGCGGCATCTCCACAAGCGCGTTCTACGCCGGCGACCTGATCGCCTTCACTACGGGACTGCTGATAACGGTTCTGCTGCTCGTGCTGACGCTCCGCGCGGCCAAACTGCCGGGAGCGCCGCTGGTCAATGTCGGCTTCGCCGTGTGCGCCCTTCTTTGGTGCGCCGGAGGCCTCGCGCAGGCCGCGTGCTACGCCGCCGGATTCTCGCGCCAAAGCCATGCGTGGTTGGTAGCCCAGGCGGTCCAGTACTCCGCCGTGGCGGCTTTTCCCATCGCGGTGCTCGCCGTCTGGCGTCCGTTCGCGGTGCTGGAGTGGCAAAAGAGGGCCGCGCGAACTCTGCACTTCACCGCGTGTCTTTGCGCCGCCGCCATCGCATTGCCCTTCTGGGTCGGTGCGATACATGGCGCCGAGCCAAATTTGTATGCGGCGTTCAAGCTGCTCACGGCCTGCAGTTCCGCGGCGCTTTTAGTGCTCGGCGCCGCCGTCTCGCTGCGGCGTGCATCCACTCCGCGCGCCGTCTACATGCCGTCGATGCTGATCGTCGCGGCCGTGTGCACCGCCGCCGTCACCATGGCCATCGCGCACTCTGCGCGTCCTGCAACACATTTTGGCGCCGCAGTCATGTTTGTCGCCGCGCACATGGTCCTACTAGTGGTTCTATGCGCCTTCTTCCTCTTCGCGCGCTTTCGCTTCGCCGATCTCTTTGTGCGTTACGGCGTCCGCATTCTCCTGGCCGGACTGTGGGCTTCTATCCTTGCATTTTTCGCGCAATCCGGGATTCTGCTTCACCTCGCACGGCAAACGCCATCCCCGGCGGCGCTCCACGTCTTCTCCGTGATTCTGCTCGCCGGCGTGCTCCTGCTCTCGTTCACTTTCGTGGACGAGCGCATCAGCCGCCTCGTCAACCGCTGGCTCTTCCGTCCGCCCGACTACCGCGCCGCCAATCGCCAACTCGCGATCCAACTGGGACAACTGAACCGTGAACCCGAGATTGCCACCGCCGTGGAAGATGCGGCGCGCAGTGTCCTGCAGTTGCGCGGCGCACGCCTGATGCCGGCCGCCGGCCTGCCTCCGTCACCATGGTCCTCCGCAATCCTCGAAGGAGAATTGGTGGAACTGGGGCACGCGGATCCCTTGCGCGAACATCTCCCGGTACCCAACGCGGAAGTGCTGATCCCCGTCACATCTGCCGGGCACATTACCCACATACTGGTGGTTTCGCCCGGCCCCGCCCGCCCCGGACTGGTCACGCACGACCTGAACTATTTGCGCGTTGTGGCCGCGCAATTCGGCAATCGTCTCGACACTCTGCATCGCGAGCGCGACGCCATCGAGCGCCAAAGCCGCGAGGCGCTCTTGCTGCAACAAGTGGCGGAAGCGGAACTGCGCGCCCTGCGGGCACAGATCAATCCTCATTTCCTGTTCAATTCGCTCAATACCATCGCCGATCTGATCGTCCGCGATGCGCCCCGCGCCGAAGTCATGACGCTGCGCCTGGCCAGCGTGTTCCGCCACGTGCTGGCGCACTCCAGCCGCTCCATGACCACCATTCGCGAGGAAATCGAATTCCTGCGGACCTATCTATATATTGAGGAGGCGCGCTTCGGAGACCGCCTGTGCGTCACCATCGACGTGGCTCCGGAAGCCGCCGCTCAACCGATTCCTTCATTGATCCTTCAGCCCCTGGTGGAGAATGCGATGAAGCACGGCCTGGGACCGAAACCCGGCCCCGGCAACATTTGGATCTCCGCGCACGCCGGCGCGGATCAGGTCTGCGTGAAAATTGAGGACGACGGCATGGGACCGCGGACTACGCACTGCTCCCGCGACCGAGGAATGCCACGGCCTGACCAACGTGGCCGCGCGATTGCGCACGCTCTATCGGGACCGCGCTTCAGTGAACCTCGAGGCGCGCGAAGGGGGAGGCGCCTGCGTGACCGTGCGGATCCCGCGCGCGGAGGATGTGAATCCTATATGAGGAGCATCATCGTTGACGACGAGGAACCCGCGCGCGCCCGCCTCGGCCGCCTGTTGACGGCCCATCCGGACATCGTCGTGGTAGGGGAAGCCCGCGATGGACTCGAAGCCGTCGAGAAGCTCGAAGCGTTGCAGCCCGACCTTGTTTTCCTCGACATTCAGATGCCCGGACTGACGGGCTTCGAAGTACTGCAGTCCCTTCCTCCGGCCGTGCCCATGCCGCTGGTAATTTTCGTCACCGGGTACGACCGGCATGCACTCGCCGCGTTCGACGCCAATGCCTTGGCCTATCTCCTCAAGCCGGTGGAACCAGAGCGCCTGGCCCAGGCCGTGGAGCGCGCCCGCAAACTCAGTGGCGCATCGGGCGAGGCCGAGCGCGAACGCGCGCAGATCATGCGGGTCGCCCGCGAATCGCCCAAAGTACTCCATCAGATTGTCTGCCGCAAACGCGATCGCGTGGTGCTCACGCCTCCGGAACAGATCTGCTGGTTTCAGGTGCAGGATGGCGTCGTGAAGGCACACACCGCCGCCGAGACATTCACCGTCAATTATCAGCTCGGCGAGTTGGAAGCCGGATTGCCGGCGGATCTGTTTTTTCGCGCGCGCCGCGAAGTGCTGGTGAACCTCACGCGCATTCGCGAGATTCGCCCGTACTTCAAAAGCGGATTTCTTCTGATCATGCCCGACGCCGCCGCCACAGAGATTGTGGTCAGCGAACGCCAGGCCCGCTCGCTCCGCCAGCGCATCCCCGGCCTGTGAGCGGTTCGCTCGCAGCGCAAAATTCCGCGCTCACGCGAAAGCTTTCGCGCTCAAGCTAATTGCATTGAGCCATTGCTCGGACGCGCGTACCTTCGATACAGGAGAGAAACATGAGGATGCTGCTTTCGGTAGTTGCCGCCGCCGCGCTGACTTTGTCGTGCGACGTTCATCAACACTTACACGCTATGATGGCGCAGGACAGCGGTCCGCCCAAAAGTGCCGCCGCCGCCGTCGCCGGTCAGTGGCAGATGTCGTTGCAGACGCCCCACGGGCCGATGAAGGCGGGCCTGCAGGTCAAACAGGATGGCACGAAGATCAACGGCACCTGCGACACGGACCACATGGGGTCGTTGGCCTTGACGGGCACCGTCGATGGCAAACGAGATCTCGTTCACCATCGAAATTCAGGACGGACAGAAGATCACCTTCTCCGGCACCGTAGAGGGGAACAACAAGATGAGCGGGAACTCAGACCTCGAAGGTGGCGAGTGGAGCGCCACCCGTATATGAAAACCCTGGCCCTGGCGGCCGTGCTGTCCTGCTTCGCCACGGTCGCCGCCGCGCAGACCGCCAAACCGATTCTCGGCATCGTCACGGAGTTCAAGGCGAACGCGTTTGAGATGGGCGTGAAGTCCGACGCCGGCGAGACGGTGTTCGTTCCCTTCGGGACTGACACCGACGTGGTGCAGGTCGCGCCTGGCGAGCACGACCTAAGCAAGGCCGCTCCCGTCCCAGTGACCGGCATTCTTCCGGGCGATCGCGTCATGGTGTCCTTCGCGGCCGGTATGCGGGAAGCGCGGCGCATCGTACTGATCTCCTCGCGCGACATCGCCACCCGCAATGAGGCGGAGAAGCTGGATTGGAAAAAGCGAGGCATCTCCGGCATCGCGGTATCGCAGAACGGCAGCGAGATCACACTGGAAATTCGCACGCCGCAGGGTACCCACCATGCAACGGTCACCGTCACGGAGAGCACCAAACTTCGCCGCTACGCACCTGACTCGGTGAAATTCAGCGACGCCATCGGCAGCACCATCGCTGAGATCGCGCCCGGCGATCAGGTGCGTGCTCGTGGCGTGAAGAACGACGACAGCTCCAGCATCCGCGCCGAGGAAGTTGTATTCGGGACGTTCCTAACCCGCATGGGGCCGATCACAGCGATCCGTCGCGAGACGGGCGAAATCCAAATACAAGAGGTGACCACGAAGAAGCCGCTGATCATCCACGTCATCGCCGCCTCGCAATTGAAAACCATGCCCGACATGCGCGCCATGTTGACCCATGGGCCGGCAGTGCCCGCGCCCGCTCAGTTCGATATTCAAGCCACGATGGAGCGCCTGCCTCTCGCGAACTTCGAAGATCTGAAGGTAGGAGGCAGCGTCATCGTCACCAGCACCAAAGGCGCACGTAGCGACGCGGTGACCGCCATCCTACTTCTCACGAACGCCGACTTTCTGGTTCGAATGGCGCAGGGCCAAGGCTCCGGCGAAACCGGCATGGATGCCATCACTCGCCTGCACGGAGGAATGCTAGCCGGACCCACCGGCATGAGCCTCCCCACAATGATCCAGTAGGACAGGCCTCCTGGCCTGTCCCTTCCCAAGCCGTCCTATGCATCGTCTTCTCCTACTCCTCGCCCTACTTGCGCCCGCATGGACCCAACCCGCGCCGAGCCTCCGCGGCACGGTGACCGATCCCTCGGGCGCAGTGATCGCCGGAGCCGTCATCCAACTCCGCGGGCCGGCCCGCGAACAGCGCGCCACCACCAGCCCCACCGGCGAATATGCCTTTCCCTCACTCCCCCCGGGCAAGTATCAAGTACGCATCACCGCCAAAGGATTCTCGGCGGCGCAAAAGAGAGACCTCGACATCCAGCATCCACAGATTCTCGACGCCCAACTGGCAATCCACGGCGAAGCGCAGGTAATCATCGTGGAGGACGAACTTCGCTCCGTCTCGGCCACGCCGGAAGCGAACGCCAGCCGCGTCGTCCTCCGCGAGCGCCAGCTCGCTGCCATCTCGGACGACCCCGAGGAACTCGCGTTACAACTACAGGCGCTCGCCGGTCCCGCACCCGGTCCGGACGGCGGCGAATTCTTCATCGACGGCTTCACAGCCGGCAGCCTGCCCCCTAAGTCCGCCATCCGCGAGGTCCGCATCAATGCCAACCCGTTCTCTCCCGAGTACGACCGTCCCGGATTCGCGCGCATCGAGGTCTTCACTAAACCCGGCAGCGACGTTCTCCGCGGCCAGGCCTTCGCGCAGTACAACAACCAATTCCTCAACTCGCGCAACCCCCTGCTCGCCCAGTCCGCGCGGCCGCCGTACCAGGCGCAGTTCTACGGCTTCAATCTCACCGGTCTGTTGTCGCGCAACAAAGCCTCATTCACGTTCGACGCGGAGCGGCGTACTATCCACGAAAACGCATTCGTGCTCGCCACCACGCTCGACGCCAATCTGAATCCGCTCTCGGTCAACCAGGCATTACCGTCACCCCAATCGCGGACCACCCTCAGCCCGCGCCTCGATTACGCCATCAACCAAAAGAACTCGCTGACCGTCCGCTATCAGGAACTGCGCATCGGCCTCGACAACCAGGGCGTCGGCGATTTCAATCTCGCGTCGCGCGCTTACAACCAGCGCCAGACCGAGCACGTCCTGCAAGCCACCGAGACCGCGACCATCAACGCCCACGCCATCAACGAAACGCGCTTCCAATACCTGCGCTCCACCCTGGGCGACATCAGCGGCAGTGCCGCGCCAGCCATCGAAGTACTGGGAGCGTTCTCCGGCGGCGGCGCGCCCCTGGGCAACTCCGGCACCATCACCAGCAACTGGGAACTCACCAACCTGTCCATCTACACGATTGGGAAGCACACCCTCAAGTGGGGCGGGCGCGCCCGCCAATCGCGCGTCACCGACACCTCGCTGAATAATTTCGCTGGCACTTTCACCTTCTACACCCTGGCGCAGTATCAACAGACACTGTTGCTCCAACAGGAAGGATACAGCGGCGCGCAGATTGCCCAACTGGGCGCCGGACCCGCGCAGTTCAGCCGCAGCGCCGGAACGCCCCAGGCCCGAGTCAGCCAGACCGACGCCGGCCTCTTCTTCGGCGACGATTGGCGCGCGCGTCCCAACCTCACGCTGAGCTACGGCATACGCTACGAGGCGCAGACCAACCTCGGCGATCTGTCCAATTGGGCGCCGCGCGTCGGCGTTGCCTGGGGCCTGGACGGCAAAGCCAATCGCCCGGCAAGGACCGTGCTGCGGGCCGGCCTCGGCACCTTCTACGACCGCATCCCACTGACCGTCACGCTGAACAGCCTGCGCTATAACGGGACCAATCAGCAATCGTACGTGATCCTCAATCCCACGTTCTTTCCCACCGTACCGCCGCCCGCCGCGTTAGCGGCCAACCAGCAGCCGCAGTTACTGCGCCCTGTCTACAGCGGCATTCAAGCACCCAGGCTCTATCAGGCCAGCGTGGGAGCGGAGCGCCAGCTTAACCAGACGTCGCGCCTCAGCCTGACCTGGATCCACAGCCGCGGCGTCCATCTCTTAAACCAGCGCAACACCAACGCGCCCATCGACGGCGCGTACCCGGCGGGCGGCCAGTCGATCCGCCTCCTCACCGAGTCCGCCGGTCTCAGCCGCTTGAATCAACTGGTGGCCGGCGCCAGCGTGAATTACAAGAAGCTGTTTGCTCTTCGGTTCCTACACGCTGTCGTACGGCATGGACAACAACGAAGGTCTCCCGGCCGATCCCTACAACCTGCGCGCCGAATGGGGCCCGTCGTCCTATGGAGACATACGTCACCGGGCCGCGGGCGGCGTCACCGTCCCGCTGCCGTGGAAGTTCAGCATCAGCGTATTCCTGCTGGCGAATAGCGGACAGCCCTACAACATCACCACCGGACTCGATCCCAACAACACGGGCTATCCCGCCGCGCGCCCGGCCCTGCTTCCCAGCATCGCCGCACCCGCCTGCCAGGCACCGAATCTGAAATATGAAGCCGGCTTCGGCTGCTTCGATCTCGATCCCGCTCCCGGAACACCCGTCATCGGACGCGATTCCGCACGCGGTCCATCCGCTATCAACAACGCCCTCCGTGTATCGCGTACCTGGGCGTTTGGCCCCGAGCGCAACGCCGCCGCCGGCGCAAACAGCGGCCCGTCCGGCACGGGCGGCGGTGGACACGGCGCCGGCCCGCCTCCCGGCATGTTCGGTTCGAACCCCGGCGGAAAATACAGCCTGGTGCTCAGCGCCTCCACCCTCAACGCACTGAATCACGCGAGTTTCGCCCCTCCCAATGGAGACCTTTCCTCGCCCTACTTCGGGCAATATCGCAGCCTCGGCGGATTGATCGTCATGTCGCACGGTGGCGCGCCCAGCACCTACAACCGCAAGATCGATCTTCAACTGCGCTTCACGTTCTAAAAGACGACCTCGCGCCCCCTAACCGAATGTTCCGGTCGATCGTCTATGGGAGTAGACTATCGGCATGCCCATCCGCGATTCCAATCCGCTGCAGGGCGAGATGCTGCAAGGCACGCTCGACCTGCTCATCCTGCAAACTCTCGTAACCGGACCGGCTCACGGGCACACCATCGCTCAAGCCATCGAGCACCGTTCGGAAGACGTTCTCCAGGTGGAGCACGGGTCACTCTATCCGGCCCTTCACCGCCTCGAAGATCGCGCTTGGATCGCCTCTTTTTGGGGCACTTCGGAGAACAATCGAAAGGCGCGCTACTACCGCCTCACGGCCGCGGGACGCAAACAATTGATCGAGCAGACAGGCCGTTGGGAACGTCTCGTCCAGGCCGTCAACCGCGTTCTGCGGCCGGCCGAGGAGTAGCGCCGCGATGAGCTGGAAGCGATTTCTTCGCCGCCGGTTTTGGGATGAGGAGCGCGCGCGGGAGCTGGACTCCTACCTGGAGTTCGAAATCGCCGACAACCTGGCCCGCGGCATGCCGCCCGAAGAGGCCCGGCGCACGGCACAACGAAAATTAGGTAATTGCCGCAAGCGTACGCGAGGAGATCTACCGCATGAACACTTTAGGATTCATCGAAACATTCTGGCAGGACGTTCGCTTCGGGTCGCGTGTCTTGTGGAAGAGCCCCGGTCTGACCGCCGTCGCCCTGCTCTCGCTCTCGCTCGGCATCGGCGCCACCACGGCAATCTTCAGCGTGGTCTACGGCGTGCTCATCTCCCCCTACCCCTACGCAAAGGTGAACCAGATATGGGCGCCGGAGATTCGCAACGCCAGGAATCCGAAGCAGTCGCGAGGCAATTACCGGATCGCGGAGTACCTGCAGGTCAGTACGCTGCCTGCATTCTCCGAGGTGATGGCCACCAGTCCGGAGAACCGCCTGCTCACTGGAAACTCCGCGCCGGAGAACTTCACGTCGGTGTCCGTCACCGGCAACGGCTTTCAGTTCCTCGGCGTCGACCCCGTGCTCGGCCGCACCATCCTTCCCTCCGACATCAAATCCAACGGAGAGCCGGAACCCGTGATCGTTCTCAGTTATCGCGCCTGGCAGCGCCTCTTCCAGGGCAGCCCCAACGCGCTCGGCAAAACGGTGACCCTCAACGACACGCCGTACTCGGTGATCGGCGTGATGCCCTCGCGCTTCGGTTGGTGGACCAGCGATGGCGGCTGGCTCGCTCTGCGTTTGGACCCACGCGAGCTGCGCCCCATCTTCCCCATCGCCCGCCTGCGTGCCGGCATCACACCGTCCGTGGCGGAGCAGCAATTGCACGCCATCCACATGGAACTCGCCAAGGCGCACCCAGCGGATTTTCCGAAAGAAGGATTCACCACGGTTCTGCGCAACTACATGGACATCACCGTGGCATCGGGCGAGATGGAGTCCAGCCTGCGGCTCCTCGTCGGCGCCGTCGGCTTTCTCCTGTTGATCGCGTGTGCCAATGTGGCCAATCTCCAGATGGCGCGCGCCACCTCCAGGCGCCGTGAAATCGCGTTGCGTATGTCGGTGGGCGCGGGACGCGCGCGCGTGCTGCGCCAGTTGCTCACCGAAAGTGTGATGCTCTCGCTGGCTGGCGGAGCCCTGGGGATTCTGCTCGCCAAGGGTCTCACCAGGGGCATCGTTCTCCTCATGCCGGATTTCTATGTGCCCAACGAAGCGCGCATCGCCGTGAACGGCTACGTGCTTGCGTTTTCCGCCGGAATCTCCGTGATCACGGGCATCCTCTTCGGACTCGTGCCCGCGCTCGAATGTTCGCGCCTGCAGTTGGTGGAGACGCTGAAAGACGCGACCAAGGGCGCCGGCACCAGCGCCGCCGGCGGCCAGCCGCGAAATCTCCTCGTAATCGCCGAGGTCGCATTGGCGGTTGTCCTGTTGATGGGTGCCAGCCTCACCGTCCGCGGATTTGTAGACCTGCAGCACACCGACCCCGGGTTCCAGCCGGACCGAGTCCTCATGGTCGGCCTGCAGGTGGCGCCGAAGCGCTACGCCACCTACCAGCAGCGCATTGCGTTTACCGAAAACGTGCTGCAGCGAGTGCGCAATATTCCCGGCGTCCAGTCTGCCGCCATCGGAAATGGCGGACTGCCCTTCGGCGGACCCCAATCGTCGTACGCCATCGAGGGCCAGCCTGAGGCGCAGGGCCCGCGAATCCTCGTCGAGTTGATCAGCGCGGACTATCACCGTACCCTCGGAATTCCGTTATTGAGTGGACGCGCGCTCGCCGAGCAGGAGGTCGCCCACGGCGACCCTGTCGCTCTGATCAACGAGGCTGCCGCCAAGCTCTGGACGTCCGCCGAAAGTCCGATCGGCCGCCGTATACGGCTCGATATTTTGACCCATCCCGGCAACGCGCTCGTTCCCCCCTCGCCCGGCACGCCGCAATTCACCGTGGTCGGCATCCTCGCCAACACGAAAAATGCCGGTCTGCGCAGTGCGCCGGACCCTGCGGTGTACATTCCGTACACGGTGATTGCGCCCGGCGGCCGCACTCTCGCCGTGCGCACGCAGGGCAGCCCCATGCTCCTGCTCAATGCCGTGCGCCGTGAGGTGCTGCAGGTGGACAAAGATCAGCCGCTCAATCGCCCCGTCACTTTGCAGGAAATCGTCGGCGAGGAGAGCGTCCAGCCGCGTTTCAATATGGCGCTGTTCACCTTTTTCGGACTGCTCGGGTTGGCGCTCGCGGTGGTCGGAATCTTCAGCGTGCTCTCCTACGCGGTGGTGCGCCGGACGCACGAAATCGGTGTCCGCATGGCCTTGGGCGCCGAACGAGGTGATGTGCTCGCACTCATGCTGCGCATGGGAGGCAAACTCGTGCTGTCCGGCCTTGCCGCGGGCCTGGCGGCAAGCTTCCTGCTGGCGCGCGTTCTACGCAGCGAAGTTTTCCAGGTGCCCGTGACGGATTGGGTTGCGCTGCTTGGCGTCGTGACCCTGCTCTGCGCCGCCGCCTTCCTCGCCTGCCTGCTGCCCGCGCGCCGCGCCGCACGCCTCAACCCTACCATCGCATTGAGACACGAGTAGCGCCGGCACAGGGCGGACCGTCTGGACCGGAGTCAACCCCTCCACACATAGCGAGGAAGTCCTCGCCGCGCTGGCGGATTTCCAAGAACTGACGGTCCCTGCACCGCAAGCCGCGACCGTGAGGGAGCGGTGTCAGGCGCTTGAACGAGTTCCCGACAGTCCCTAATGGTTAGTGGCCGATGCCGCAACAAGGCATGGTAGTGATGATCTCCGGCAGGTCGGACTTCTTTTTCGTATCGGCGTCGGCCGTGAAGTAGCGTTCAGCGGATAAGTGCTTGTAGATGTTGCCCGCGACGCCTGCGGCGATAGGGCCGCTGACATTCCTGCCGCCGGTGAGCATCACCACCACAACCAGGCGATGCGCACCCACCTCGTTGAACGAACCGAACCAACCCATGTGGCTGGCGGTCTGGAAATCCGTACACGTGCCGGTCTTGCCAAGAATGGGCTCGCTGGCATCGTATCCCGCGCGGCGGGCGGTACCGAAATCGACCGCGCCGCGCATGCCGAATTTGATGTCGTCGATGCCAGTGGGGGCGAGCTCCAGCGGATGCTTCACTTTGGGAGTGAAGTGCTCGGCGTCCTCCTGCGTGCGCGGATATTGCAGGTAATACATGGTGCCGCCGTTGGCGATGGCACTGAGCATTGCGGCGAGTTCCAGCGGCGTCTGGGAAATGCCCGTACCGAAGCTGGTCATCATACCGACGCCTCCATTCTTGGGGGCCTCGAGCGGGAGGAAGCCGGGCTGCTCGCCCGGGATATCGAGGCCTGCTTTCTCGCCCAGCCCCAACATTTCGGCGTAATGGTGAACGCGGTCGAAGCCGAGGCGGGTACCCAGGATATTGAAGTACTGATTGTTAGAGCGGGCCAGCGCCTGAGTGAGATTGTAGCTGACGTAGCGTCCGGTAAAGATGGTCGTATTCTTGCTCACCACGCCTTCGGTCAGTGCGGCCAGCGCGGTGACCAGTTTGATGGTGGAACACGGAACGAATCCCGTTTTCAGCGCCAGCCGCTGGTTGACCATACTGAGGATGCGTCCGCTCGCCGGGTCCACCACCACGACGCTGCCTGCGAATGCTCCCAGTGCGGCGACAGCCGCGCGGCGGACCACCAGATCGTCGCCATCCACGTTGTCCCCAACCGTGGGGTCGACACCGGGGACTTTGGCTTTGTAAGGGAGTTTCTTAGATGCCCGGGTGGTTTTCTTCTGCGTCGACGAGGCCGCGATGCCGGCGAGTTGCAGCAAAGTAACGGCGACGAGCGGGACCAGAAAAAATCTTTTCATGCAGACAGCGTTGTTTGAGCCGTGACTCGATTATTATACCGGATGTTAGCAGACTGCGGTCCGAAAACCGATCGCGGCGCATTAACTTCAAGCATGTTGGTCCACCGCAAAACTAGTCTTGGAGTCGCGGGCGATTCGCGTAAAGGCGATGGCGGTGTCGTGCCCGAATCCGCACAGCCAGTTTTCGTCCGCTGCCCGGCCCAGCCAGCGCGTTTTGGTGTCGATGGATTCCAGGGGATAGAGATCGAAACCGGGAATCCACGTGGGTTGTAAATGGGCGGCGGTCGGCACCATGTCGGAAAGGAAACAGAAAGTCTGGCCGAGGCTTTCGGCGGTGATCACCATCATGTCGCGGTTGTGGCCAGGGGCGCGGTGCATGGTCACGCCGGCGGCGACCTGATGGCCGTCTTCGACGAGGGTCATGCGGCCTGAATCCAGCAGGGGATCGTAATTGGCGTCGATGTAGGCGACGCTATCGCGGACGTGGCGCTGGTGGGCGTGTTCCCACTCGCCGCGGCTGGCGAAATATTGGGCTCGCGGGAAGGCGGAAACTGCCCCGTTCGGAGTGAGGACGGTGTTGCCGCTGCAATGGTCCCAGTGCAGGTGGCTGTTGATCACGATATCGATGGATTCGGGGTCGATACCGTGGCGCGCGATCGTCTCGCGCAAGGGGTCCGGGACAGGCGGGAGTTTGGCGCGTTCGCGGCCGCGCGGGTCAAGTTTGTCACCCCCGCCGGTCTCGATCAGGATGGTGTGATCCCCGGTGCGGACCACGTAGCAGTTGAAGCCGAGCGGGACGCGATTGAGTTCGTCGGCGGGAGTCTTGCGGCTCCACAATGTCTTGGGGACGACGCCGAACATAGCGCCGCCGTCCCACCAATAGATGGAATCGCGGACGAGAGTCAGTTCGAAATCGCCCACCTGTGCGCGGTGGGAAGCAGGAACGGGCGCCAACACTCAACCTTTGACGAGTTTGCGTCCGCGCTCGAAGAGATCGGCGGCATCATCCACCAGTTTGCGGCCGCGCTCGAACATATCCTTGCTGACGTCGGCGATATCCTGGCCGGCAGATTCGACGGCATCACGGCCCTGCTGGGTCTTATCGGATAGAAACTTGCGCGTATCCTTGCCGCTCTGTGGGGCGTACAGGATGGCTGCCGCGGCGCCAACGAAGGCACCGGTCAGGAACCATGCGAGATTGCTGGTCGCCTGGCTTTGCGTCTCTTCTCTTTGCGCGCGTTCGTCCGGCATGTAAAGGCTCCTTGTTAGTATTCTGCGATATCCTTAAGTCATGGCGCAAGATCCCGATCGTGAAGAAGAGCAATCCGGAGAGGACGTATTGCTGACGTCGCACGCCCTCGACATGGTCACGCTGTGGACATCCAACGGAGTGAGTGCCGAAATCGAAGCCGACATGATCCGGGGGGTTCTGGAGTCGAACGACATTCCAGTGATGGTGGTAAGCGCGTCTCAGTACCCCAATTTGCCGGTCGAGGTGAGGGTGCCTCGCGGCAAGCTCAAAGAGGCGGAAGAACTGATCGAACAGGCGCAAAAGGCGGGGCCAGAGGCGGCGAGCGAAGCGGAAGCGGAGTCGGAAAAGTAAGGCGCCGCACGCCCCCATCCCCTTACGTCATCCGATCCGCCGCCTGAATCAGCGCGCGGATGTAGCCGTAGCAGTAGGCGAACGATTGCAACCCGCCCGAGTCGCCGGGCGCCTGGGGTACGTGATCCGGCATCAGCAGGTAGGGATAGCCCACCTCTTTATACGTCAGAAACGCTTTGACGAAATCCACGTCGCCATCATCCGGGTAGGTCTCGACAAAGTCGTCGCGGTGGCCGCGGATGTTGCGGAAATGCACGTTGAAGATCTTCTTGCGCGAGCCGAAATAACGGATCACATCGTAGATTTCCTTGCCCGGGTCGCGGAGCATTTCCGACACCGTGCCCTGGCAGAAGTTGAGCCCGTGATATGGATTCTCCTTGATGGCGATGAACTTCTTCAAGCCGTCCACCGTGCCAAGGACGCGATCCACACCCTGGTAGCCCTCGGGCGGCACGCCGGGATCCTGCGGGTGACATGCCATGCGGATCTTGTTCTCCGCGGCCACCGGGATGACGCGCTCCAGGAAGTACGTGATGCGCTCCCAGAACATGTCGGCATCCACTTTGCCGGCGCGCGTCAGGGGTGAATCGGGGTGAGCATCCTTGAGCTTCCAGGTGCTGTAGGACGCATCGCCCCGGCCCGGCGAGCGGCCGGTGCGCAGCACGCCGAGGATGCTCATGTTGTACTTGATCGACGGAATGCCGGCAGCGGCGCAATTGCGGATCAGGGTCTGCATCGACTCAATATCGCGATCCCGATCCGGGCTCTGCGCCAGCATGATGGCGCCATGCTTTTCCCGGTCGATGTGGCTGGAGGCCAGGAACGGGGGCGCCAGGCAATCGACACTGATGCCGTTCTTCTCCGCCAGGTCGCGCATGCTCTTGAGCTCGTCCACGTTGGCATACAGGCGGCCGTCCGCGATAGTGGGGTAGCCGCAGATGTTGCGGACCCCGTAGCGGGCGAAGTATTTGAGGTGCGTCTCATTGGTGGGAGCGCTCTGGCAGCCAAGCTTCATCAGGGCGGGCGGTGACGCCGCGGATACCTTTTGCGGAGCCAGTCCGCTGCCGAGCGCCACGGCGGCAGCGCCCGAAGAAGTGACAAATCGCCGACGATTCATGCTGCACAGTATATCGCCAAGTGGGGGTTCGCACCCACCCGGTTTGCGTGAAAAGCCCCTCGCAGGTGGGTCAACAGCGTTGGAACTCGCCACGGATATCCATTATCTGTAGAATTTTAAGACAATCGGGTATGGAATTCAACGTGCACATTGCCGCCCGAAGTTGCAGGAGGAGTGCATGATGGACAACGAAACCCTCACCATTACCGACAACCGCACCCAGCAGACCTACACCGTCCCGATCTATCGCGGCACGGTTCGCGCCATGGATTTGCGGCAGATCAAGACCAGCCCCGACGATTTCGGCCTGATGACCTACGATCCGGCCTTCATGAACACGGCCTCCTGCCAGAGTGCGATCACCTACCTGGACGGGGACCAGGGCATCCTGCGTTACCGCGGCTACCCGATCGAACAACTGGCTGAACAGTGCAGCTTCCTGGAAGTCGCCTACCTCCTGTTGAACGGCGAATTGCCCACTGGCGACCAGCTTGAATACTGGCAGTGCAGAGTGATGCGCCACACCATGACCCACGAAAACGTGAAGAAGTTCATGGACGGCTTCCACTATGATGCCCACCCTATGGGCATCCTGATCTCTACCGTCGCAGCACTCTCCACCTTCTATCCCGAAGCCAAGAACATAGGCGACCCCAAGTCGCGGGACAAGCAGATTGTCCGGCTGATCGGTAAGATGCCGACGCTCGCGGCCTACGCATACCGCCATCGCCTCGGCCTGCCGTACATCGCCCCCGACCCCGAGATGGGGTACACCAAGAACTACATGAACATGCTGTGGAAGCGTACCGAGCCGAAGTACGCGGCAAACCCGGTACTGGCGCGCGCTCTGGAGGTGCTCTTCATCCTGCACGCCGATCACGAACAGAACTGCAGCACCAGCACGATGCGCGCCGTGGGCAGCTCCCACGCCGACCCCTTCGTCACCACGGCGGCGGCAATCGCGGCACTCTCCGGCCCGCTGCACGGCGGCGCGAATGAAGAAGTGCTCCGCATGCTGGACCAGATCGGGTCGAATGCGAACATTCCCGATTTCATCCGGCAGGTGAAGGACGGCAAGTGCAAGCTGATGGGCTTCGGGCACCGCGTTTACAAGAACTACGACCCGCGCGCGCGCATCATCAAGAAAGTCGCCGAGGAAGTGTTCGAGGTGACGGGCCGCAACCCAAAAATCGACATCGCCCTGGAACTCGAGCGAATCGCGCTCTCCGACGAGTACTTCATCAAACGCAGGCTCTACCCCAACGTGGATTTCTATTCGGGCATCATTTACCAGGCCATGGGCTTCACGCCGGATCAGTTCACGGTGCTCTTCGGGATTCCGCGAACCGTCGGCTGGCTGGCGCAGTGGCAGGAAATGCTGCAGGATGGCGACACGAAGATCGCGCGGCCGCGGCAGGTCTACGCCGGCGAGGAAGTCCGCGACTTCGTACCGATCGCCGATCGCGGCGCCCGGCAACTGGCAAGCGTGTAGCTGACCGACCAGTGTGGCGCACGCTCTTGCGTGCCGTGTCGCCACTCATGGCGACGCCCGCTATACCCTATCTCTTAGATGGCGTCTTCGGAGTGGCGCCGCTCTTTTTAATCAGGTCGGTCAACAGATCCACGGCCTTATCGATCGGCAAAATATCGGCCAGATCGATCGGCGTTCTGCCGCGACCGTCCTTCTCATCGAGCGGAGCGCCTTTATCGGCCAGAAACTGAATCACCTTGCAAATCTCCGGCTGCGTGGAGTTCTGCATGGTGCCGAGCACCGAGGCGTGCATCACCGTGCTGTTTGTGGCAGTGACCGCTTTGACGTCCGAATCCAGTTCGTAAGCGTATTGGACCGTCTCCACATGGCCGCTGCCAACCGCCGCCATCAGCAGCGTGGTGCCATCCTGCGCCTTCAGTTTGGGATCCGCGCCGCCCGCGATCAACGCGCGCATGGCATCCGGGTGGTTGGCTTTGGCGGCCACCATCAGTGGCGTCTGTTCACCGGCAATCTGGCGGAAAAAGCCGCCACCACCGCCGCCGCGTCCGCCAGGCGCGGTCTTGGCCGTACGCGCGTTCGCGTCGGCACCCTTCGCCAGTAGCTTTTTAACGAGCTCCACGTCGCCACCCTGCGCGGCAGTGTGCAGGGGCGAATTTCCGCCGCGATCGGCGACATTCGGATTGGCGCCACCATCCACCAGGGCGCCCGCGGCAAGCGTGCTCTTATGCGATGCCGCCACCAGCAGGACCTTTGTCCCATCGGGCAGCGCGTAATTGGCGTCCGCTCCGGCCGCCAGCAACTCCTGCACGGATTTTGGATCGTTCTTGACGGCGGCAAACACCAGCGCCGTGAAACCGCTCTTCGATGCCGCGCGGATATCCGCCTTTTGGTCGATCAGGACCTGCACCACTTCCGGGTGCCCCTCGGCCGCCGCCCACATCAAGGCCGTCTGCCCTTTGCGCGATTCCGCCAGGTTGACATCTGCGCCGCGCGCGAGCAGTTGCTTCACCACGTCGACGCTGCCCGCGTTGGCGGCAATCATGAGCGCCGTCTCGCCGTCCCAGCGAGCGGCACTGGCGTCCGACCCGGCCTTCAATAGCTTCGCGACAAGAACCGAGTCCCCATTGGCTGCGGCCAGGGTGAGGGGAGTCTCGCCGTATTCATCGGCAGTCTTCACGTTGGCGCCGGCTGCCAGCAGAAGGTCGGCCGATTCACGGTCGTCCAGGTAGGCGGCCCACGCCAGCGCCGTGGCGCCGTCGGGCTGCGCCGCGTTGACATCGGCGTGCTGCGCGAGGAGCGCAGTCACGGCCTTGTGATCGCGGCGCTTGATGGCCTCCGCCAGGCGAAGATCGCCGGCGGCCCAAGCCGACGCCGCAGCCAGTATTGCCGCCATGGCGCATCGCACCCAGGTTCTCGGTCGCATGAGTGCCTCAAATATCCGTAAGATGTTCGAGCTCGCCCGTGGCGTCGCCGAAATTGTCGGTGCGCACGCCGCCCTTGTGCAGCAGGCTGACCAGGAGGTTGTTCAACGGCGTGTCCTTGGGGTAATTCAGGTGCCGTCCGCCCCTCATCTGGCCACAGCCGCCGCCCAGGACCGCCGTAGGCAGCTCGTGGTGTGTGTGAACATTCGCGTCGCCCAGCCCGCTGCCGTAAAGGATCAGGCTGTGATCCAGCAGGTTCCCGTCGCCATCCGGCGTGTCTTTCAGTTTCTGCAGGAAGTAGGCGAAAGTCTGCACCAGGTACGCATCGATCTTGGCCACATTAGCGATCTTCACCGGATCGTTCTGGTGATGCGTAATGGAGTGGTGCCCGTCAGAGATGCCGATATTGCGATACGGACGATTGCTGCCCGCACGCCCGAGCATGAACGAAATCACGCGCGTCATGTCGGTCTGGAACGCGATCACCTGCAGGTCCATCATGAGCTTGGCATGATCTTCAAACGCCTCGGGCACCGCACTGGGGCGCTCCATCGACGGGATCACCATCTCCGCGCTCTGCTGTTCGGCTTTCTGGATGCGCCGTTCGATATCGCGTATGGCTTCGAGATACTCGCTGAGCTTGGCGCGGTCGCTCTTGCCGATCTTGGTTTCCAGGCGGTCGATACTGCCGGAAACGTAGTCGAGCACGCTGCGCTGCTCCTTCAGCATGGCGAGCCGGGCCGCCGGATCGGTACTCTCGCCATCGCCGAAGAGACGTTCGAAGACGGCGCGCGGATTGATTTCCACCGGCAGCGGCGTCGTGCCACTGCGCCAGGAGACAGTATTGGTATACGCGCAGCTATACCCCGAGTCGCAGCCGCCCGCCAGCGACGGACCCTCCAGGCCGAGTTCGAGCGATGCGAGCTGCGTATTCTTGCCCAACTCACGCGCCGCGATCTGATCGGCGGAGATCCCCGCGTGAATGCCCACACCTTCGGTCTTCTTGGGATGGACCCCGGTGAGCCAGGTAGCGCCTTCGCGGGCATGATCGCCGGCGCCATCGCCGAGCGCCCTGCCATTCACCTGCGCGAGACCGGTCAGTACGGTGAATTGGTCGCGGAACGGTTCCAGAGCCTTCATCGTGGGCGTGAACTCGAAACCCGTGCCTTCCGTGGTGGGCATCCACTTATTGAGAATCATGCCGACCGGGTGATACACAAACCCCAGGCGGACCGGCGCTTTGGCCGCACCCGCCACCGCCAGGGCCGGGACCATGGAGTCCAGTAAGGGCAAGGCCAATGTGGTGCCGAGGCCGCACAGGAACGTGCGGCGGGGCAGAGACTTCCTGGTGATGATCATGGTTCCGGAGTCCTCCTCATCTGAAATGGGGTACTTTTCACGATGGCGCCAATCAGCGCCGAGATTCGGAAATTGTCGCGCTGGGCCTGCCGCATGATGGAGCGCACAGCCGGCTTGTCATAATATTCCAGGCCGCGCCCCAGGGCATACGTCAAAAACTTTTCGGTGACAGTATCTTCGAACTGGTCACGGTAGTCGGACACTAAGATCTTCTTGAGCCCGGCCGCCTTCTCAAATTGGACGCCGCCGGGAAGTTTGCCCGAAGCGTCGATGACGCCGCCCGCATCGCGATCGCGCCATTTGCCCACGCCATCGTAGTTCTCCAACGCAAACCCGATTGGGTCCATGCGCGCGTGGCAGGATTGACAGATGGCGTTCGCCCTGTGTAATTCCATCGCCTCGCGCATGGTCAGCACCCTGCCGTCGTGGCCTTTCGACTCCAGGTCGAAGTTCTGTGGCGGCGGAGGCGGCGGGGAGCCCAGCAGGTTGTCCAGAATCCACTTGCCGCGCTGCACCACACTCGTCCGGTTGGGATAAGACGTCACCGTGAGGATACTTCCCTGCCCCAGCAAGCCGCCGCGATTGGGATCGGTCAGGGTCACTTTGCGGAATTGCGCGCCGTAAATATTCGGGACGCCGTAATGCTCCGCCAGCCGCTGATTGAGGAACGTGTAGTTCGCATCCAGCAACTCCATCACGCTGCGATCTTCGCGGACGATGTTCTGGAAGAACAGTTCAGTCTCGCGACGGAAGCTCTGGCGCAGGCTCTCGTCGAATTCGGGGAAGATGTCCGGATCCGGCTTCTGCTGCTCCAGATTGCGAATGTAGAGCCACTGCCCGGCGAAATTCGAGACCAGCGAATCGGCGCGCGGGTCGTCGAGCAACCGCCGTACCTGCGCCTCCAGCACCGAGGGTTCCCGCAACTTGCCTTTTTCCGCCAAGTCCAGCAACTGGTCATCGGGAACCGTGCTCCACAGGAAGAAGGAGAGCCGCGACGCCAGCTCCAGATCACTGATGCGATATACAGTGCCAGGGGCGGCGCCCGCCGGATCCTGCTCGATGCGGAAGAGGAAATCGGGAGAAACCAGAAGCGCACGCAGCGCCTTCTCGATGCCGAAATCGAAGTCGCGCTCCTCCCGGCCGCTGCGATAGAAAGCCAGCAGTGGCTTCAAGTCGGCGTCGGTCAGTGGACGGCGGAAAGCACGGCGCCCGACGCTGGCCAGGATCGTGCGGGCACAGGGTTCCTCATCCTTGGCGGCGGCCGGCCGGCACACAAAAATTCGCGCGCGGCTTGGGGTCTCGCCGGGACCCGTAGTGTTATAAGGTCCGGAAATCGCAAGACCGGTGGCCTGCGGTGGGTTGTTGTTTTCGGGGACTTCAAAGCGCTTCAACTTCACGCCATCCAGGCGCAAGTCCAGTTCGGCCATCAGCCCCGGCGGCCTGACGCCCGGACCGCTCGTGCCCCCTGCCGGCGGCGGTGGTGGAGGCGGCGCACCTCTCCCGCCAAGCAGCGCGATTTCGGGCTTCGCGGACTCCCGCAGAAAGGTCACGCCGATAGTCCGCAGGCCCGCCGCCACCGGTTGGCGAATCTCCAACTTGCGATCGCCGCCGGGGCCGCCGCCCTGACCGAGTCGCACGCGGATGACATATTCGGCATCCACGGGGAAGTAGTAGCGCAAGGCGAAGCCGCCGCGCGAATCGAACGGAAGATCGTCGCTCACCCGCTCGTTGCGCTCCTTCCCTCCGCCACCCGGACCGTCGCGGCGCGCGGGGAGATCTTCCACCGACGGTTTGATGCTCGTGTCCCCGACGGCCAGGCGGCTCACCAAACGCGCCGCCGACATATATTTTTCGAGTAGGGCCGGGGAGACTGACAACACGTCGCCGATGTTGTCGAAGCCGTAGCCCGAATCGTCCACCGGGAGCGACGCGCCCGGCTGTATGTCCAACGCCAGCACGTCGCGGACCGCATTGCTATACTCCACTCGATTCAGGCGGTGGACCGCCGGCCGGCCCGGATTCGGATTGGCAGCAGCGGCCCGGTCGAGCGAGTCCTCCAGGGATTTCGTGAACGCCGCAACCACCGGTGCCGCGGGGCGTGGCATGCCGGCGGGCGGCATCTCGCCCGTACGGAGTTTGCGCAACACCTTTTCGAGGACTGGGGCATTGCCTGCGGTATCGGCGATGTCGACTCCGTTGAGGGCAACTCCGGCCGTCGCATTCTTCTGGTTGTGACAGCCTACACAATACTGATCAGTGAGCGAGTGCGGAGCGGAAACGGCACCGGCGTGCGGACTCGAGGTCTGCGACCGGGCAGCACTCCACGGCAAAGCGGCGACAGCAAAGAGGGCAAGAGCGGTCCGCCGGGACGTAACTTTCCTCCCCTCCCATATGGAATACATTGTTTAAATTCTCGTCCAATTTATCCCCAAAATCAAACGGCGTGTTGCACAAAACCACATTTTGTGCCTCGCGCGATGTGCCGATGCCGTACCAAAAGATGCCCATCCGAACCACTTATTGGTCTCCATCCGGCACGTGTAAAGCTTTGTAATATCTGTTTTCCGCCTGGCATGGATCACCGTACCATTCCTCACAATGCGGATGGTATCAGCGCTTTCTTATCGGCGTGCATCGGCGGCCCAAGATTTTTCCTCTGCGTTGTACAATCGGCATCATGAAGACACTGGCATTTTTCTTTCTTGCTGCCGCCGCGCTCCTGGCCGCCGCTGCCGAGGAATTTTCCACCTCCGCCGGTACGCTTCAAATTATTCCGATCCAGCACGCCAGCCTGCTTCTGAAGGCCGGCGGAAAGGTGCTCTACGTGGATCCCGCGCAGGGCACATACGACGGCCTCCCGCCGGCCGACTACATCCTCATCACCGACATCCACGGCGATCATATGGCGCCCGCGATAGTCGACAAACTGAAGAAAGCCTCTACCGTGATTGTGGCGCCGAAGGCGGTGGCCGAGAAGTTCCCCGGCACGCTCGTCATGGCCAACGGCGATACCAAAACCGTGGGCGATTTCAAGATCGAGGCCGTACCCATGTACAACCTGAAACCGGCGGCCGACGGGCAGATCTACCACGAAAAAGGCCGCGGCAACGGGTACATCGTGACCTACGGCGGCAAGCGTTTCTACTTTGCCGGCGACACCGAAGGCACGCCGGAAATGCGAGCCCTCAAAAACATCGACGTGGCCTTCATCCCGATGAACCTGCCCTATACCATGACTCCGCAGGCCGCGGCCGACGCGGTGCGCGCTTTCCATCCTGCCGTAGTCTATCCGTATCACTATCGCGGCCAGGATACAAAAGTCTTCGCCAAAGCCCTGGAAGGCACCGGCATCGACGTCCGCCTGCGCGACTGGTACGCCAAATAAAAAGGGCAGGCCGTAAGGCCTGCCCTTTCTCCGTATTGCGATCTGGCTGCGAGTTATTCGCTGCCGAATTCCAGCTTGGTGTTAGAGCCACCAATCTCAATGGCCCGGATGTGGGTCGCACCGTTGTTGTTGTCGGTTACGACGGCGGTCTCGTCGAATTTCTTATCTTCCGTTTCGACTTTCACCGCCGTAGTATATGTCTTGTTATTGTCAGTATCCTTGAGAACCGCGTTGGTTCCATCCACCTTCAACTTGTAATCGCCCGCCGGAATCTGTACATTGCCGGCCATCGCTGGCGTGTAGAGATGGATGTCGTAAGTCTTGGCATTGAGCAGGATCACTGAGGAGAGAGACAATGCTCCTACCATCAAAATCGATTTGAGAGTCATATCGGCCTTCCTGAAGATTTACTTCAGCGAGCTCATTGCTTCTTGGCTATCGGCTCGCATTTAAGTAGACGACGACAAGAAGGCAGGCGTTACACTGACTCCATTGAGCTACATCGCGCGGTCGCTGGTGGGCGGCACGACACCTTTCAAACGCATATATACCGAGATATAGCCGTACATCTCGGTATTGTGCGTGGTGTTACCGATCAACCCCGAAAGTTTGGATCGTTGCTGACCTCCGCGGCCGGCCACCATCTCAATTGCCGTCTTATCGTTCATGCTATCCCACGCGGCATCGCATGCTTCGAAACTTACCTTGAGACCGGCAACGATGTCCGCCTTCGCGGTTTTCCCCGCCGCGGGGTTCGGCTTACGCTCGCCCGTCATTCCACTGCACGTTCCGATCTGGTTGGCGATATGCACCATGCGCTCGCCGAACGTTTGCATCTCCGGCGTCGGCTTGAAACTATAAGCATCTTCGGGCATCTTCTCGGCGGCTTTGATCAGGTTGTTCTTATTGGCGGTGTACGTCGCCTTTTGTTCGGCAACCACCGGGTTGGTCTGCGCCAGAAGCGCGCAGCTTCCCGAGAAAGAGAGGGCAAGCATTACTACGGCGGAACGGTTCACGTGGGTATTTCTCCTTATGTGAGTTTGGGTAGCATCCGTTATTCTACTGCAAGCCTATTGCGCCGCGATGGTAACTTTCTTTCCGGTGCGCACCGAGTCGCGCGCCGCCTGTAGAATCTCCACGACAATCACGTTGTTCTCCAGCGAGTTCAGTCCCGAAGGCTTAAACTTGCCGCGCGCAATGCCGGTCAGGTAGCTGATGGAATCGCTCTCTGCCGGCGGCAGGTCGCCCGGCTTGCGCATCTCTTCCGTGCGCTCGCCCGGCAGGCGGACACGCAACCCGTCCCCGCCGGTCGCGATGGCGTACCCCTTCTCGCCGTAAACCTCAAAATCCTTGCGGCTGAACGGCCAGTTCCACGACGCCTGGATCACGCCCTGCGCCTTCGGGTATTGCACCAGGATCGTCGCTTCGTCGTCCACCTTCGCATAGATTCCGGGCTTTTCACTCTGCGCGATGGCAGTGACCGCCAGCGGGCGCTGGTTGCCCATCATCCACGTCATCAGGTTGGCGCCGTAACAACCGAAATCGAACAGCGCGCCGGCGCCGTTCTTCACGGGGTCCGTCAGCCACGAGAGAAATTCCGGCTGCACGTGGATCTCTTTCGGCCCCTCATGCCCGTCCATCGCCACCATCCGCCGGATCTCGCCCGCGGCATTCTGCTCCTTGATCAGTTTCCAGATTTCGCCATGGCTCTTGTACCAGGTAGTCTCGTAATTCACCATCACTGGGATGCCGCTGGCAGCCGCGGCCTTCTGTATGGCGCGCGCCTGCGTGTTATCGACGGCCAGGGGTTTCTCCATCATGACGGCGATTTTGCGCGCCGCACACGCCTCCACCACCATGGCGTGATCGCCCGTGCTGGTGAACGTGGCCACCGCCTCGGGATGGACGCGGTCCAGCATGGTCCCGAGATTCTGAAAAAGAATCTCCGGCGCGAATCCGTTGGCCTTCGCGTAGCTGGTCGTCAATGCGGCATCCGGATCGAAGACGCCGACAATCTCCACATCCTTGCGCTGCTTTGCGTTTCTCAAAAATCCGGACACATGTCCGTGAACCAGGCCGGCAATGGCGAGGCGCACCGGCTTCGCGTCGGGCGTCTGCGCCCCCAACATCGTACAAAAGGAAACAAGAGCAAAGAACCTGCGAGTCATGCATGCATGATATCGCGATGTGCTAGGGGATATATAATGAATGCCGATCATCCTCTTTAATCAACCCAGGGCTTGAAGGAGAACATCAGATGAAATGTCACATTCAAGTTGCGGTGCTCGCGTTAGTCGCTCTTGCGCCGCTAGTCGCCCAGGCGCCGAAAGGCTGGAAGATGCGCGTGGACCGCAGCACGTCGGCGTCGGACCCCGACGCCTCCGGCGACATCAAGTTCGTCACTATGGGGTCGGGCTTCCACGCGACCAATCCGCAAGCGGCCGTCTACTGGAATCCATCGAATAACGCGACAGGCACTTATACCCTGAAGGGCACGTTTACGTTGATGAAGCCGAGCGGCCACGTCAATTATTACGGCCTGATCTTCGGCGGCAGCGGCCTCGAAGGTCCCGACCAGAGCTATCTGTACTTTGTCGTGGCGCAGAACGGGACGTGGCTGATCAAGCGCCGTGAGGGCAACAGCACCAGCACCATCGCACCCAAGACTCCCAACGATGCGGTGAAGAAGCCGGGCGACGATGGAAAGTCCACCAACGCCCTCGAAGTCCGCGTCGGAGCCGACAAGATCGATTTCGTGGTCAACGGCACAGTCGTACACACCGAACCGAAGAGTGCGGCGACGGCGAAGACCGACGGCATCTACGGTATTCGCGTCAATCATCTTCTAGAAGTTCAAGTGGACGGGCTTGGCGTGTCGAAGTAGCGTTTTGCGCTTGCGAGGCGGTCGGTATGTTTGCCGTGGTGGGGCGGGCTTCAGATGAGCCTGCCAATCCGAGCGCAGCTCGGACTGTTCTTTCTTCTCTGCGTCTTCCTCTGCGCTCTCGGCGTCTCTGCGTTGAAGCAGTCTTCTTGTTTGGCTTCGGTTGCTTCAAGGGGTGTCAGAGCGCTACCCAGACGGATTTCACGTTGGTGTACTGCTCTAACGCGTAGCTGCCGAGGTCGCGACCGAAGCCGCTTTGCTTGTAGCCGCCGAAGGGCGAAGCGGAATCGAAGGCGTTGTAGGTGTTGACCCAGACACTGCCAGCCTTGATCTCCGCGGCGACGCGGTGGGCCAGTTTGATGTCGCGGGTCCAGATGGCGGAGGCCAGGCCGTAGGTCGTGCTGTTGGCGATGCGGACGGCATCGTCGGCGTCGCGAAAGCGGATGGCGCAGAGGACGGGGCCGAAGATCTCATCGCAGGCGATGCGCATGGAAGGCGTGACGTCGGCGAAGATGGTGGGCTTGATGAAGTAGCCGCGGGCCTTTTCGCCATCGGTATCGCGCTCGCCGCCGCAGACGATGCGGGCGCCTTCCAGCTTGCCGATTTCGATGAAGTCCAGGATTCGGTCCATCTGGCGGGCGGAGATCTGCGGGCCCATCTGGGTGGTGGAATCGAGGGGGTTGCCGAGGCGCAGCTTGCGGGCGCGCGGGGCGAGATCTTCGAGGAACCGATCGTAGATATCCTCGTGGAGCAGGAGACGCGACGCGGCGGTACACATCTCGCCCTTATTGCCAAAGACGCCCCAGAGGGCGGCGCGCACGGCGGCGTCCAAATCGGCGTCGGGGAAGACGATGTTGGGCGATTTGCCGCCCAGTTCCAGGCTTAGGCGCTTGAGGTTGCTGACGGCCGAATTCTGCAGCAGCTTGCGCGCGGTAGCGATGCTGCCGGTGAAACTGATCTTGTCCACGTCCTCATGGAGGGCGAGGGTTTCGCCGGCGGTGGGACCGTACCCGGTGACCACGGTGAGGGCGCCTTCAGGGAGGCCCGCCTCCAGGCAGATTTCGGCGAAGCGCAGGGCGTTGAGCGGGGTCAGTTCGGAGGGCTTGAGAATCACCGAGCAGCCGCACGCGAGGGCCGGCGCGACCTTCCACGCGGCGGTCTGAAGGGGGAAGTTCCAAGGCACAATGGCGCCGACCACACCCACAGGTTCGCGCAGCGTGTAGTTCAGGTACGGGCCATCCACCGGGATGGTCTCGCCGCACAGTTTGCGGACCCAGCCGGCGTAGTAGTGGAAGCAATCGGCGGCGGGGGACACGTCGGCCCCGGCGGCCTCGCGGAGAGTTTTGCCTGTCTCCCGGGAGATGAGTGCCGCCAGTTCTTCGCGATGCTGCATGAGGAGATCGCCGATATTCCACAGAATGCGCTCGCGTTTGGAAGGGGCGAGGCCGCGCCACGTCTTGTTCTCGAAAATGGCGCGGGCGGTGGCGACGGCGCGGTCTACTTCGGCGGCATCGCAATCCGGGACGGTGCCGAGGAGTTCGCAGGTCGCGGGATTACAGATTTCGATCATTGAGGAAGGCATCGCTGATTACAGTTTGACAGACGAGGGGGGATCTAGTGCATGCCCCGGACGGTGATGCCGACCAACGCCAGGGTGAGGCCGATCATAATTACGACGGTAGCCCAGGAGACGAGGTTGAAACTGCGGGAATTGGTCCATTCGCCCATGATGTCGACCTTGTTGATCAACAGCACCATGAAGATGAGGACAAAGGGCAGCAGGATGCCGTTCAGTACCTGGGAGAGCAGGATCATCTTCACCAGGGGGAAGTTGGGGATCAGGATGACTCCGGCGCCGACCACGATCAGCAGTGTGTAGAGTCCGTAAAAGACAGGTGCTTCCTTCATCCGCTTGCTGACGCCGGCTTCGAAGCCAAGTCCTTCGCAAACGGAGTAGGCGGTGGACAGGGGCAAAATACAGGCCGCGAAGATCGAGGCGTTGAACAGCCCGGCGCTGAACAGCAGGAACGCATATTCGCCGAAGGGCTTGAGGCCCAGAGCTGCTTCGGAGGCATCCTGGATGTCGCGCGGCCGCACGGAATAGATGGCGCCGGCACAAGCCACAATGATGAAGAAGGCGATCACGGAAGTCATGACGCAGCCGACGATGACCTCGATGCGCGACTTCTTGTACTCCTTGGCGGTCACGCCCTTTTCGACCACGGCCGCCTGTAAGTAGAATTGCATCCAGGGTGCGATGGTGGTGCCCACCATACCGATCAACATATAGATATAGGCCGGCTCGAGCAGCAGAACGGGCCGGACGCTGTAGAGAGCGGCTTCCTTCCAATCGGGCTTGACCAGGAAGCCGGAGATGACGTAGGTGACGTAGAAAACACAGGCGAAGAGGAAGATCTTTTCGACGCTCTGGTAGTTGCCCTTGACCACTAGGAACCAGACGGCGAAGGCCGCCAGCGGGACGGAGATATAACGGCTGATGTGAAACAGCTCCAGGGAACTCGCCACGCCGGCGAACTCCGCCATCACGTTGGTCATGTTGGCAAGCACGAGTACGGCCATCAGCAGGAAAGTGATGCGCAGGCCGAACTCTTCGCGGATAAGGTCGGAGAGTCCCTTGCCGGTGACGGCGCCCATGCGGGAGCACATTTCCTGGGTGATGATGAGCACCACGGTGATGGGCAGCAGGGTCCACAGCGGCAGGTAGCCGAAGCGCGCGCCAGCCGCGGAATAGGTGAAAATGCCGCCGGAATCGTTATCGACAACGGCGGTGATAAAGCCGGGGCCGACGACAGCGAAGAAAACAACCAGGTGATAGCGGAACCGGCTGATGAGCTTTCCCATCCGTCACTTTTGCCTTAACACGGAGATGACGTCATCGGCGGTGATCACGCCGGCGAGCTTGCCGTCTTCATCCACGACGGGCAAAGTCAGCAGATTGTACTTATCGAAGAGCTCGGTCACGCGGTCCTGTTTTTCGTCCACGCTCACCTGGATCAGGGTATCGGAGGCCAGTTCCTTGAGGCGCATGCCGGCGGCGGCGATGAAGAGGCGCGCCAGGGGAATCGCGGCGGAGAGCCGCTCCTCGCCATCCACCAGGAACAGGGTGTTGAGGTTCTCCAGCAGATCTTCATTGCCCTTGAAGGCGCTCAGCGCGTCGGTCACGGTGGCGCCGTCGTGCAGCGAGACATATTCGGTATTCATCATGCCGCCGGCCGAATCCTCGTGGAATTCGAGGAGTTCGCGGACTTCGGTTTTGGGGGCGGAGTCCATTTCCTCGAGGATCTCTTCGCTGGTTGCCTCTTCGAGCTCGGAAAGGATGTCCGCGGCCTCGTCGGGCGCCATTTCCTCGACGATATCGGCGGCCTTCTCAGGTTCGAGCGATTCCAGGATGCTGGCCTGCATTTTGGGATTTTCGACTTCGGAGAGTGCGTCGGCGGCGGCTTCGCTGTCGATGGTTTCGAAAATGGCTTCGCGCTCGGCGGGGCCCAGTTCCTCGACGATATCGGCGAGGTCGGCGGGGTGCATCTCCTCGAGCATCGTATAGGAGATGTTGAGGCGCAGGCGGCGCAGCGGGTCCGGCTCGACTACGTTGGCAAACTCCCAGGAGATAGAGTTGGGGGGGATGCGGCGCTGCAGACGGCGGATCCATGTAGGCGGCAGAACGCCCTGCAAGACGCGGCGGAAGATGCTGCGGACGCCGATATCCACTTCGAGCACGTTGAGGGTATCGCGCACGCCATCGTGCTGGATTGCCATGGTGATGTCGTTGACGCGGACCACTTTGCGGCCGGTGACATCAATAATCTGCTGGTCCAGAAGGTCGCGGGCGATGCGCAGAAGGTACTCATCGTCGTGGTAAGGGACGAGGATCTCTTCGCTGAGCTCGATCCCTTTGGCGAGGGTGATGGAGCGGACCTGATCGAAACGGATGGCAAGCCAGGCATCGGCGCCGCCGACCAGAAGGCGGTCGATGCGGGAGGCGTGGACGACGGGGACCATGGCGGCGTCCCTGACCCGGCCGATGCGGCGGCCTTTGAGGTCCACCACCGGCATGGACAGCAATTCCGTGAAGTAGAGGAGATTGTCCGCCATCGAAAAACGTCCCAGCGCCAAACGGATGCGAGCGCCCCGGTTGGGACGGCAGTTCGATAGTGGTACGGTTGCGCTCTACACGGCTTTCTGACGCTAGTTTTAATATGGCGCATCGGGTTGTGAGGCTGCAACAAAAAAGTTACGAGTGTCGAAAGACACCACGGGCGTGAAACGGAGTCTTGCGGAAGCGTTGCGACGGCCGTGGCTACCGGGTATTTGCCGGGCGTGGTCCGGCCGCCAGTGATTGGCTGAAATCTACATTCGCCGATACCAGATAACAGGGTTTGCTTATCTGAATTTCTTCGTCCGGGCTGCGCAGGCTGAAACCCCACCAATGCACAAGTTCACGAGATGGAACTAACGTAAATTCTGGGGAATGTGCGCTTCGCGTACGGCAAGCCTTCGCTATCATCGTGAAGGTGGACGAGTTACTTTGGGAGAGTCAATGCGTATATTGTGGTTGCTGCTTCTGCTAACTTTCGCGGCGGCCGCACAGAAGCAGGCGGTCGCGCCGGCACAGAGTTCCGCGTTTGCGGGTAGTAACATTTGTGAATCCTGCCATAAAGACGTGTGGATGAATTTTTACAAAAATCCGCATTATAAGAGTATCGCGTCGGGCAAGGAACCAGAGGACAAGACGGGCTGCGAAGGGTGTCATGGACCGGCCGAAAAACATGTAGAAAACCTCGGCGGCAAGGACACGATTCCGCGGGCATTTTCGCTGATGTCGCCGAAGCAGGTGCTGGACGCCTGCCTGCGGTGCCATGCGCGCGACCTGGAAAAGGCAAATATCCAGCGCTCGGAACATACGCAGAACGACGTGACTTGCACGAACTGCCACTCGATCCACCATTCGCCCACGCCAAAGTTCCTGCTGGCGAAGAAGCAGAACGAACTTTGCTATGGCTGCCACAATCTCGAGCGGGCACAATTCTCCATGCCTTCCAAGCACCGCGTGAATGAAGGCTTCATGACTTGCTCGGACTGCCACAATCCGCACGGCACGTGGGAGGCGACATGGCTGATGGCACAACGGCCACGCATGGTCGAGCGGGCACTGAACGCGGAAATTCCATGCCTCAAGTGCCACGTTGACAAACGCGGGCCGTTTGCCTACGAGCACCCGCCGGTGCGTGTGGAAGGCTGCCCAATCTGCCACTACCCGCACGGCTCGATGAACGCGAAACTGCTGAAACGACCGGTGGTGTTCACGGTCTGCCTGGAGTGCCATAACGGCGCCGACAGTTTCGGCACGCGCAATAACGGCGTGGACCTGCAATCCTCCAAGCACAATATGCTCGACCCGAAGTTCCAGAAATGCACCACGTGCCACGTGGCGATACACGGAAGCTATAGCGACCAGTTTTTCCTGAGGTAGACGCCATGACGAAACGATTCTGGGCATTTTTTGTGGCAACCGGGGCACTCTCGGCGCAGCAGGTGGTGGCGCCCACACCGGAACCGGTGGGCCCGCCGCGCGGCGAAAACCGTGGGGATTACAACATCACGAACTCGTTCGAACTGGGATACCGCTGGAGCTTAGTCGGCGGCGACGTGGGTGAGTATCGCAGCGATGTAAATTACGGTAACGGACCGCGACTGCTGGGCAGTAGCCTTTCGATCAATTCCAAGGACGGGCACGGGCATTACTTCGACCAGATTCTGCTAAACACGATAGGCCTGGGTAACGATCCATATCAATTCGTAAGTCTGCGGATTCAAAAGAACCAACTCTATCGCTACGACATGGTGTGGCGCCTGAACGCCTATTACAATCCCGGCCTGACGGTAGCAGGCGGGCTGCACCTCATAGATACGGTGCGCCGCATACAGGACCACGACATCACGCTGTTTCCACAATCCAAGTTCCGGGTCCGCGCGGGATACAGTCGCAATGTACAGGACGGTCCGTCGCTGACTACCTCGCTGGAACCGGACAATAACAGCACCTTGAGTACCGCGCTCCCGGTGTTCTCCAACCTGCGGCGGGAGTGGAACGAATATCGCCTGGGCGGAGACGCGGAGGTGGCAGGTTTCAAGTTCACGGTGCTGCGGCGGTGGGATTTCTATAAAGAAGACCCGAGTTACTCTTTGTTGCCGGGGTCCAACGCGATCGCGATCGGGCTGCCCGGCGACCTGACCGCGCTGAATACGTTCACGAAGGCAGCACCGGTCCACGGTAACAACGGGGGATGGCTGGGGAACCTGTTGGCGCAGCGCAAGCGCTGGGCGGTAGACGGAAGGGTGAGTTATCTGTTCGGCCGGAACAATTTCGCGATGGACGAGTTTTCGAGCGGCGTGGGACGGCTGGGCGCGGCGGCCAACCGGCAGATTCTGGTGCAGGGCAATGCGGACCGCCCGATGCTGACGGGCGATCTCAATATCGTGGTTCAGCCGTCCAACAAGCTGTCCATTATCAACAACACGTCGTATAACAATCTGCGGATCGATGGACCCTCAAGCTATACGGAAGTCGATAACGGCACCAACCTGGGAGAGACCATTAACTTCCGGTTTCTGGGCATCCAGATGGTGACGAATTCGACAGACGCAAATTACCGGGTGAATGATTGGGTCGGGTTCTACGCGGGTTATCAGTATACGCACCGATGGGTGAACACGATCGAAGGCTTCTCGCTCCCCGCGTTCGCCAATTCGGCGGAGAGCGCTTCCTACCTGAATACAAATTCGCTAAGCTCCGGAACCCTGGGGGTGAGGCTTCGGCCAGTGAAAAACCTGACGGTGAACCTGGAAGGACAGGTCGGACGCGCGGACAATCCGCTGACGCCGGTCAGCGATCGCGACTATCATATATTGAACGGGCGGGTTAGTTATCGCGCTAAGAGGTTACAGTTATCGACCACTTACAAGCAGTTCTACAACGTGAATGCTCCGGTACCTTTATCGGCATACAGTTCGCACTCGCGAAATTACACAGCGAACGCAAGCCTGGCGTTGAAGGAGTGGTGGTCGCTGGACGCGAGTTACATGAAGCTGCACCTGGATACGATTGGGGGGATCGCGTTTTTCGCGGGTCCAATTGGACGGCCGACGCTACAAGACGGCGTTTCGCTATTTATCAGCAATGTGCATGCGGCGAATCTCGGGGTGAGGTTCGCTGTGAAGCGGGCCGACATTTACGCGGGGTACACGATCACGAAGGATACGGGGGACGGCCGTTCGACGCCCACCGCGGGCGTAACGGATCCGACGCTGGCATTGTTCGCGGCAGTGCAGACGTTCCCGTTGACTTATCAATCGCCGCTGGCGCGGGTGTCGGTGCGGATTAGCGAGAAGGTGCGGTGGAATGTGGGGTGGCAGTTTTATAACTACCATCAGCAGTTCAATGTGTTTGGGTATTATCAGAACTTTCATGCTCAGAATGGGTATACGAGTTTAAGTTGGTCGTTCTAACAGCGAACGAGGATGTCAATTCAACGCAGAGACGCAGAGACGCTGAGATAAGCGCAGAGAAGACAATCGGAGTTAGGCAAGTTATGGCGCGGCGGATTTGATTTCGCGGTGCCATGCAGCCAGGAGGACCAGGCCGATGGCGATCAGGGCGCTGGTCAGGCCGACCCAGATGCCGGTGACACCCCAGTTGTAAGTGAAGCAGAGGGTCCAGGCGATTGGCATGCCCAGGAGCCAGTAGCCGGCCAGATGGGCCAGGGCCGGGGTACGCGTGTCGCCAAGTCCGCGCAGGGCGCCGGTGGCGACTACCTGGAGGCCGTCGAAGATTTCGAAGAGGGCGGCAATGCGGAGGAGTGCGGCTCCGGCTGCGATGACGGTGCCTTCGGCGGTGTAGAGGCGTGCGATCCAACGGGGGACAATGGCGAGGGCAAGACCGGCGGCGCCCATGAATCCCGCGCCGAGCAGCAGGGCGGTCCAGCCGGAAACGGCGATGCCTTGCGGGGATTTGCGGCCGACAGCCTGACCGACCCTCACGGCGGCGGCGGAACTGATGCCGAGCGGGACCATGAAGGTGATGGAGATGACGTTGACCGCGATGCTGTGCGCGGCGAGAGACACTTCGTCGAAGCGGGCGGCCATCACGGTGACGATGCCGAAGACGGCACCTTCGGCGAGAATCTGCATGGCGGAAGGGAATCCCAGGGTGAGCAGGCGGCGGATGAGCGTCCCCTGGGGACGGTAGCTGGTACGCAGGCGAAGATTGCCGGATCTCCTCTCATGGCGCAGGACCGCAATCAGAAGGACGAGCGCTATGTAGACGCGGGAGATGGAGGTGGAGTATCCCGAGCCCTCCAGGCCGAGGCGCGGCGCGCCCCAGTTGCCGTACATGAAGAGCCAGTTGCCGGCGAAGTTGAGCAGGTTGGCGCTGACCACGGCGAAGGTGATGGGCTTGACGATGTTCATCGCCTGCAGGTAGCGGCGGAAGGCGGTGTAGAAGAGCAGGGGGAGCACACCCCAGAGCAGGGCGTGGACGAAGGGGCCCAGCAATTCCATGACACGCGGATTGGTGCCGACGGCGCGCAGCAGGGGGATGGTGAGGGCGAGGAGCAGGGCGACGATCGGGGCAATGCCGATGGCGATCCACAGGCCCTGAACGAGGGTGCGGCGGCAAGCGGCGGTATCCTTGGCGCCGAACGCCTGCGAGACCAGGGTATCCATGCCGGCCAGCATGCCGGTGCCGCAGATGGCGATTGGATAGAAGAGCATGCTGCCGAGACTACCGGCGCCGATGGCGGCGGCGCCGAGGCGGCCGGCCATGATCGTATCGACAAAGCCCATCGCCATCCAGCCGAGTTCGGCCATGGCGAGCGGCGCGGCGAGGCGCAGCATGGGCCGGATCTCGGTACGGAAGCCGCGGAAGCCGTCGATCATGCTTTGGGATGCGCCTTATCGTAGACTGCCATGAGGTCGGTGAGCGATACCTGGGTATATTTCTGGGTAGTGGAGAGGCGGGCGTGGCCGAGGAGTTCCTGGATGGCGCGCAGGTCGGCGCCATCGGCGAGCAAGTGGGTAGCGTAGGCGTGGCGGAAGCTGTGGGGGTGGATCGACGGGTCGTCCGCGAGATAAGTGGCGTAGAGTTTGACGATGCTGCTGATACCGCGCGTGGTGAGGCGCGACTTACGGTGATTGAGGAAGACGGCGCGTTCCTCGCGTACTACGGCGCGCTCGGAGAGGTAGCGTTCCAGCGACTCGGCGGCCTTGCCGGGAAGCGGCACCTGGCGTTCCTTTTTGCCCTTGCCGCGGACGCGCAGCCAGCCTTCGGAGCGGTCGAGATCTTCGAGGTTCAGGCCGGCAAGTTCGCTGACGCGTATGCCGCAGCCGTAGAGCAATTCGAAGATGGCGCGGTCGCGGGCGGGGTGGGGGCGCTCGAGTTGACCGGCGGCGACGCCATCGAGGAGTCCGTTGACCTGGTCGGCGGCCATCACCTCAGGCAACTTCTGTGGGGCCTTGGGCGTGCGGACGAGGCGCGCGACATTCAGCGGGACGACGCCTTCGCGGAGCATGAAGCGGAACAAGCCGCGGACAGCGGCGAGCTTGCGGCGCAGGGTGACGGCGGCGAGTTGGTCGCCGTAGAGCGAGGCGAGCCACTCGCGGAGGAGTAACAGGTCGATGGCTTTGGGTTCGGGCGGGGCGAGTTCGGGGGGCGAGAGGTACGTGAGGAACTGGCGCAGGTCGGCTTCGTAGGCGCGGATGGAGTGGGGGGAATTGCCGGAGCGGGCGAGATCTTCCAGATAGAGCGCGATCTGGCGTTCGAGTTCAGACGCGGGCATGGCGATACTCGTCGAAGGCTTCGAGCGCCTGTTGGCAGACGAGCGCGTGGCGCGCTTTCTTGTCGCGGCGCAAGAGTTGGCGCGTGGTCTCGTCGAGCTGGGGGAGCAGGTCGAAGGTGATATTCGCGGGCTGGTAATCCTCCGGGTCGGCCGCGGAGACGTAGTGGCAGAGCGAGCCGAGGGCGGTGGCGCGCGGCAGGGCGCGCGGGGTTTCGCCGAGGGCGAATGCGGCGGCGTGCAGGCCGGCCATGAGTCCGGTGGCGATGGATTCGACGTAGCCTTCGACGCCGGAAATCTGGCCTGCAAAGAAGATCTCGGGGCGGGTGCGCAATTGTAGCGTGGGAGTGAGCAGCGCGGGAGCGTTGATGTAGGTATTGCGGTGGATCTGTCCGAAGCGTAGGAACTCGGCGTTCCGGAGACCGGGGATGAGGCGCAGGACGCGGGCCTGTTCGCCGAACTTCATGTGGTTCTGGAAGCCGACGAGGTTGAAGCTTTCGGCGCGGAGATTTTCCTGTCGGAGCTGCACGACGGCCCAGGGACGGCGGCCGGTGCGTGGATTGTCCAGACCCATCGGTTTCATGGGGCCGAAGCGCAGGGTGTCGCGGCCGCGGCGCGCGATCTCTTCGATGGGCAGGCAGGCCTCGAAGTAGGAGGTGTGGTCTTCGGGAATGTGGGCGGAGACGGAGTCGGCTTTCAGCAACTCGTCGACGAAATGCTCGTACTGGTCGCGGTCGAGGGGGCAGTTGAGGTAGTCGTCGGTGCCGTCGGTAGATTTGCCGTAACGCGAGGCCCAATAGGCGACGGTGGTGTCCACAGTGTCGGCGTCGACAATGGGGCTGATGCTGTCGTAGAAGTAGAGGCGGCCGGAGCCGGTGAGTCGGGCAATGTCGTCGGCGAGGGGGGCGCTGGTGAGGGGGCCGCTGGCGACGATCCAGATGGCGTCGTCCGTGAGAGCGGTGATTTCGTCGCGGCGGAGATCGATCAGCGGCTCGGCGGAGATGGCGGCGGTGACCTCCTGGGCGAAGAGGTCGCGATCGACGGTGAGGGCGTGTCCACCGGGGACGCGGGCCTTTTGGGCGGCATGGAGGAGAAGCGAATCGAGGCGGCGGAGCTCCTCTTTAAGGAGCCAGGGCGCGGTGGATTCGGACTCGCTCTTGAGGGAGTTGCTGCAGACGAGTTCGGCGAGGCGGTCGGTCTGATGCGCGGGGGTGGGGCGCACGGGACGCATTTCGTGGAGTATACAGGAGATGCCGCGGCGGGCGATCTGCCAGGCGGCTTCGGTGCCGGCGAGTCCGCCGCCGACGATGTGGATTGTCTTGGTCAAGGTTAGAGAATTCCGGCGAGTTCGGCGGCGGGAACGCGCACACCCACGTAGAAGGAACCGAAGAGCGCGTACACGGCGCTGACTTCATCGAAGCGCATTTCATAGATGAGGCGCTTGAAAATGGCGGGGTCTTCGGAGAAGAGATCGACGCCCCATTCCCAATCGTCGAGGCCGATGGATCCGGAGATGATCTGGCGGACTTCGCCGGCGTAGCGGCGGCCGATAGCGCCGTGCTTTTCCATCATACGCTGACGGTTTGCGAGGGATTCTTCGTACCAGTTCTTGGACTCGCCGCGGCGGCGGTCCATGGGGTAGAAGCAGGCGTATCGGGCGGCGGGGATTTCGGGCCAGAGGCGCGGGGCCATGGCTTGGCGGTGGCGGTCGAGGGTGGTCTCGATTTCCTGCTTCCACTCGGTGGAGTAGGGCTGTATGCCCTTCTCGATCAGGCCAGCGTAGACTTTCGAGGTGGATTCGTAGATGCCGAGTTCGACGATGGAAAGGTAGGAGGTGGCGGGCTCAAGAAAGTCGTTCAGGGCCAGGCGGGCAAGATCGAGTTGCGCCTGATTGAGCTCTTCGAAACTCCGGCGGAAGTGGATGAACATCAGGTCGCCCTTATGGCCGAGCACGGAAAACAGGGCGCTCTGGCGTCCTTCGGCGGGGCGCTCAAGCGCGGCTAGGGCGGTAGAGGCCTCGTGCACGATCTCGGCGCGGGCGGCGTCAGAGAGGGCGCGCCAGGCAGGGCGGCGGAAGCGCATCATCTGGTGCAACACGCTGGCCCCTTCGACACTGAGGGGTACGGGAGGCATAGCGGTAGCGGCAAGCGTGTCTGGGATCATTTATCCATTATAGGGTGGGGGGGACGACCGGGGACAGACAGGGCTGGCAGCGAATTTCCGGCAAACGGCGCGGTCTTGTCAGTCCCCTAGCCCCTGCTCCAGCGGGCCAGGTAGCTCTCGGCGGCGATCTCGTCGAGTTCGTGGTCGCGCTCTTTGGTCCACTCGGCGAGTCGGCGCTCCTTGAGGCGCTCGAGGAGGCTGCAGCGGCGGCGGGCTTCGAGCATGACTTTCTGCTGTTCGCCGAGCTTCTTGGCTGACTCAACGCGGAGGCGTGCGATCTCGGTTTCCTGCGACTTGACGTGCAGGCGGAAGTTGCCAAGAGCGGCGAGATCGCCAGCGCCGACGGGATTCCACTCGCGGACCTGCACTTCGGCGTGAATGCCGGAGGCTTCGATTTCGGCGCGCCGGCGATCGAGACCGGCGAGATCGGCCACCAGCTGTTTATAGCGGGCTTCTTCGAGTTCGAGTTGCACGCGCCGCCACTCCAGGGCCTTTTCGAGGGGGAATTGGAAGGACTTCATCGCTTAGCGGGGTGGGCCTGGGCGGGGACCATGTCCAAGCGCGCGGCCAGCTGTTCCAGGCGCGCGAGCGTCTCGGGAAGGGGCGAGTTGGCCAAGTGATCCTGGCGGAGGAAATCGAGCAGCTCGGGACGCAGACGGATGCTGGCGTCGAGTTGCGGATTGGAGCCGGAGACGTAGGCGCCGAGCTGGATCAGGTCTTCGGCATCGCGATAGGCGGAGAGCGCGCCGCGAATTTTGCGTGAGGCCTCCTTCTGGGCGGGGGTGGCGATGGCGCTGGTGAGACGGCTGACGGAGTGGAGGATGTCGATGGCCGGGTAGTGGCCCTGGGCGCCGAGCTGCCGGGAGAGGATGAAGTGGCCGTCGAGAATGCCGCGGACAGCGTCGCAGATGGGCTCGTTGAAATCGTCGCCCTCCACCAGAACGGTGAAGAAACCGGTGATCGAGCCGCGGCGGAAATTCCCGGCGCGTTCGAGGACCTTGGGGAGCAGGTTGAATACCGAAGGAGTGTAACCCTTCTGACTGGGAGGTTCGCCGGCGGCGAGGCCGATCTCACGTTGGGCCATGGCGAGGCGGGTAACGGAATCCATGACGAGAAGCACGTTGGCGCCCTGGTCGCGGAAGTACTCCGAGATGGCCAGGGCGACGAAGCAGGCGCGGACGCGCAGGGGCGCCGGCCGCTCGCTGGTGGCGCAGACGACGATGGAACGTTTGCGGCCTTCGGGGCCGAGCTCATTTTCGAGAAAGCCGCGGACTTCGCGGTTGCGTTCGCCGATCATGGCGATGACGGTGACGTCGGCCGAGTTGTGGCGCGACATGGAGCCGAGCAAGGTGCTTTTGCCGACGCCGCTGCCGCCGAAAATGCCGATGCGCTGGCCTTTGCCGCAGGGCAGGAGGGAGTCGATGGCGCGGATTCCGGTGACCAGCGGCTGGGTGATGTGCTCGCGCGAGAGCGGGTTGGTGGCGGTGCCGTGAAGGCTGTAGGTGTCGCGAACTTCAAGCACGGGACCGTCGTCCATCGGTTTGCCGAAGCCATCGATGACGCGGCCAAGCAGCCCGGGACCAACCTCGACGCGGGCATCTTCACTGCGCGCGGCGAGCGGGTCGCCCAACTGCAATCCGTCGATTTCCTCCAGCGGCATGGAAAGCACGCGGCCGTTGCGGAAACCGATGACCTGGGTGCGTATGCGGCGTCCAGTGGCGGTGCGGACTTCGCAAAAATCGCCGATGGCAACGCTGGGGCCGCGGGATTCCACAAGAAGGCCGACGACTTCGGTCACCTGGCCAGTCCAACACATAGGCGTAATGCGGTCGAGTTCGGCGTGATAGGGGGCGAGAGAAATCTTCATGGGTGCTTCTTCAGGCGGTCGGCCAGACCGCGTTCAATCTCCTGCAACTGGGAATCGACGGAGGCATCCAGGTTGCCGCGCTGTGTCTCGAAGATCACCGTGCCCACGGTGCGCGACGGATCGGCGACCACTTCCACTTTGGCCGCGGCGCTGTTCTGGCGCAGGCTTTCGGTGAGCAGCGAAACGTGCGCGGGGTGGACCCGTACGCGCGAGATTTCCTGCCCGCGCAACTTTTCGAGAGCGCCGAGAATCAGGCCATGGAGGGCTTCGGGATCGATGGCGAGTTCGCGGCGGATGACGCGGCGGGCGATGGCAAGGGAAAGCTGTACCAGGTCGGCTTCGGCCTCGGCGCGCAGGCGGGCGCGCAGGCCGCCGATTTCCTCGATGGAGCGCGCCAGCCGGTCGATGACTGGCTGTATTTCGGCGGAGGCACGCTGGCGCCCGGCGGCTTCTCCTTCACGCAATCCGGCGGCATGGGCTTCGCGCACACGCTGTTCCGATTGCTGCTGCAACTCTGCGATACGCTGCCGGGAATCGGGCGGTTCTTCGGTGGGAACGGCCATGCCGACGGCTCCGGCCGGTCCGCCCGGCTGCATCTGCCGCCAAACCAGCGGCTCGACGCCGGTTGTCTCGTCCGACTGATGCACTCTAGACGACATACTGTTCGCCGACCGCGCCTTTCAGACTCAGCACACCCTCGCTCTCGAGCTGGCGCACTACGGCGATGATGCTCTGCTGGGCAGCTTCCACTTCCTTGATCTTCACGGGGCCGAGCGATTCCATGTCCTCGCGCAGCATGTCCGCGCCGCGCTGCGACATACAGCTGAGAATGTGGTTGCGCAGCTGTTCGCTGGTGCCTTTGAGGGCGACGGTCAGCGCTTTGCGATCCGCCTTGCCGAGTACCTCTTTCAAGCCCATGGGATCGATCAACAGGAGGTCTTCAAATACGAACATCAGGTGGCGGATGGTCTCGGCCAGATTGGTGTCCTGCTGGTCGATGTGATCGAGGATCTCGCGGCTGGAGGTGGAATCCAGACGATTGAGCATCTCGGCGACGGCGCGCACGCCGCCGTAGGATTCGCGGCTGAATTCTCCCAGGGCTTTGAGTTTCTGCCCGATGACGGCGGCGATTTTAAGGATGATCTCAGGGGAGATCTGATCGAGGCTGGCCATACGCTGCGAGATATCGGCCCGCATGGTGGCGGGGAGTGAAGTGAGCAGGGCGGCGGCCTGGGAGTAGTTCAGGTGCGAGAGCACGAGCGCGATGGTCTGCGGATGCTCGTTGTGGATGAATTTTGCCAGTTGCTGGGGATCGGCCTTCTGGATGGCGTCGAAGGAAGCGGCGTCGGCGCCCAGCGCTTTGGTGAGGCGGTCGAGCAGGCGTTTGGCGTGTTCCGGATCGAAGGCGCGCATAAGCAGTTTGCGGGCATAATCGATACCGCCGCGCGCCACGTAATCGCCGGCATTGGCGATGTGGTGGAACTCTTCGAGAACCGACTCCGCCTGCTCCGCCGATATGGCGGTCAGCTTGGCCACCTCGCGGCTGACCTTCTGAACTTCTTCCTCGTTCAACTGCTGCAGCAACTCGGCACTGGAGGCCTCGCCCAGTGCCACAAGCAAAATAGCAGCCTTGCGAAGATTCGACAGCGCGTCGGATTCGGTCTTGGTGGTATTCAGGATCATGGCCGGCACTCTCGCTCAAGCATTAATTCTCTTCCTCCCGGATCCAACTGCGCAGAATCTGCGCCGAGAGTTCAGGCTCCTTGGCGATTTTCTCCCGCAGGTGTTTGGCAAAGACTTCGGCCTTCTTGGTGATCACCGGAGCAAGTTTGAGCGCACTGAGCGCCTGGGCGTCCAATTTGGCCTGTAGCGCGTCGCGCTCGGCAAGTTGCGATTCGATCTGGGTCTCAACCTCGCCCGGAGCGGGCAGTGCCGCAGCGGCAGGAGGTTCGCCGGACGGCGGCAGGGTGCCCGGAGTAGTCGGCGCAGGGGGAGCGTGTTGTTTGCGGCGTTTGCGGCGGAAAAAGACGAGAGCAGCGGCGATCAGCAGCAGGCCGCCGAGAACGTTGCCTGCGATGACCAGCATTTTCTTATCCAGCTTTTGCAGGAACTGCGGGAGCGGCAAACCGACGAGGGGCGTCCCCGTTGTACCGGGAACGGAAGCGTTGGGAACGGGCGGGGGCTCCAGCAGAAGAGTGGTCTCGAAGGGCAGGGTTTCGATTACCAGCTGGTCGCCGCGTTCCTGCGAGAAGCCCGTGATGCCGGCTACCAGGTCGCGAATCACTTTCAGTTTTTCGGGCGGCGGCGGCACCAGGACGCGTTTGTACGCGTTCTTGTCCCGTTCCCAGGTGACATCCTGGTCCACCAGTACGGCCAGCGACATCTTGCGGAGTGTGCCCGCGGGCAGGTGTGTCTTTTTGACCGAGCGGCTGGACTGATAGGCGATGTTTTCGGTGGTGCGGGTAGTTTTGTTGCCGCCGCCGCTGGGACGGGATGTAGGCCGTGGAAGACTGGACGCGGTACCCGGGACTCCGCTGGCAACCGCCGTCCCCGTGGTGTCGTCTGTCCGCTGCGAAGTGACCATTACGCTGTGCGCGGGGTCGAAAATCTCCTCGCTCAATTCACCGCCGGTGAAATCGCACTCCACAGACGCGCTGGCGCGGAATTTTTCCGGCCCGAGAAGCGGACCGAGCGTGGCGCTTATCTTGCCGACAAGGTCGGCCTCCACCTGGTGGCGGTAGTCCAGCGCCGCGGCGGAAGGCGCGGTGCCATCCAGGGCGTCGGCGGGCTTGGGCCGGCTGAGCAGATTGCCGTTCATGTCCAGCAGCGAAACCGCGTCGGGAGAAAGGCCCTCGACCGCACTCGCTACCAGGTGGTTGATCGCGACTACGTTCTGCGGGGCAAGGCGGGAGCCGGGCTTCATCCTGACCAGAACGCTGGCTTTGGCGGGTTGCTGGGCTTCGAGAAATACGGAATCCTTAGGGAAAGTCAGGTGGACCCGAGCCGCCTCGACTTCGGCCAGTGCCATGATGGTCCGCTCCAGTTCGCCTTCGAGCGCGCGGCGATAATTCACCTTTTCGGTGAATTCAGTGGCACCGAGGTTCACTTTGTCGAACAGTTCGAAGCCGATGCGGCCCGATTTCGGAAGACCGATGGAAGCCATCGTGAGGCGCAGTTCGGCGAGGCGGGCCGAGGGCACGAGGACCGAACCTCCGCCCTCAGGCAGCCGGTACTCGGCGCCGGATTCCTTCAATTTCTGCACGATCGCCGCGGCATCTTCGGGGGTCACACCGGTGAAGAGCGGTCGAAAATCGGCTTCCTTTTTCCACTGCACCAGCGAGTACAGTCCAACCCCTACGACAATCGCGACCACCAGGATGGTGATGCGCTGCCGCATGGAGAGATTTGCCAGTATCTTATTCATGATTTCTCATGACTTCGGTGAGCCCTAGGTGCGCTCAGGGAATAGATCGGCAGACCAGGGCAGAAACGTGAGGCCTTTACATCTGCATTCGCATGATTTCCTGATAGGCGCTGACAACCTTGTTCCGCATCTGGAGGAAAAGGTCCATGGAAAGGTCGGCCTGCTGGGTGGCGAGAATGGTAGTGTGGAGTTCCTCTCCATCTCCGGACAGGAAGCGCTCCACCGATTGCGAGGCATTCTGCTGGACGGCCTCTACCTGCTGAATGGCGCTGGCCAGGACGTCCTGGAATCCGCCGCCACTAGCGGTTTGGCCAACCGGGCGGATGGGCTGGGGTAAAGCGGCACCGGAAATGGGAAGGATGGGAGCAGCCATCTTGCCCTTTAGCGGCCCAGGTCAAGCGAGCGCTGTATCATATCTTTGATCGCCGAAATGGCGGCCACATTGGCCCCATAACTGCGCGATGTCTCCATCAGGTCGACCATATCCTCGGCGGGGTTGACCTTGGGAAAGCCCACATAGCCGTCTTTATCGGCGTCGGGATGACCCGGCATGTAGCGGCGTTCGGGATCGCTCATGTCGGTGACCACGCTGGAGACGGCGACGCCGCCCAGTGATTCGAGCTGGGAGCTGAAAACGGAAGCAAAGGGAGAACTGACGGTGGTGGATTCGAAGACTGCGTCCTTGCGGCGGTACGGACCGCCTTCGGGAGTGCGCGTGGTCTCGGCGTTGGCCAGATTCTCGACGAGCAGTTCGGCGCGTGCACGCTGTGCCGCCATGCCGGAAGCCCCGACGGAGATAGCTGAGAACAGGCTCATGATTTACCTTCATCGATGGCCGAACGTACGGCCTTAATCTGCGATTTCATCAACTGGGACGCAACCTGGAAGCGGAGCGCATTCTCGGCCAGCAAGCGGGCCTCGCGATCGAGGCTGACATTATTCCCGTCATTCTTCACAGGGAGTTCGGGCACGTCGGTAGGGTGGGGAGGTCCGCCAGTAGCCTTTAGGAACTCCGACTGAAAATCGATGTCCTGGGTGCGATAGCCCGGGGTATCCGCGTTGGCGATGTTCGAAGCCACGAGCTTCTGGCGGGCGCTCAACAGGTCCATGTATCTTTCCAGTTGTCCGGCGACAGGTTGCAGCATGGCACGAAGTCATATGCAGATGGTTGGCCAAAGCGTAAGTCGCCTGAAATGAGCAGAGGGATGGGGTAGATCGCGGCAAAACTTTGGCGGTAGCGGCAAGTTGCTGCCGCTTTCGAGGCAGCCGTACTGGTGGAATAAGCGACTATCAATCGTAACCGGACAATTCGGTCCATTCTTAGGCTACCTTAGGCAAATTCAAACCGCCGGCAGCCGTCTCAAGCAGCAACGCCAAAACAAAATGCCGCGCTTTCGGCATTTTTTCTCTGAGAAAATCCGGCACCTGATCACTCCGCGAGGACACACTCGCCAAGTGGACAGGATGCCGGACGGCACAAAGAGTCCCGGCCGGAAAATCGCAGGGCCGCGATGATCAGTTGCAAGGGAGTGACACGAACATATTTTTTTATTACCTTTTGATTTCAGTTAGATGGCGACTTTCCCGACGACCCGGCCCAGATGGCTGGACTACCGTGAACTTAGTAGGACTGTCGCAGTCAGGGCGGCCCTCACAGTGAAGATGCCTACAGACCCAATTATCATTATTCTTCCCGGATCGTGGATCTAAGCTGCTCCTGAAGTAACCATCGCGCTACCCACATGCGCGCTTTCAAATACTCCCCATCGGGGGAGGCCTATTCTTAGGCAAATGCTGGTACTATTCTTTGGGGATATGTTTGGTAATTGAATATCCCCAAAGAAAGACCAGGCGGTTTTTCCAACATTTTTTGTACCGGGAGCTAAGGCTCGTTGAGAACAGCCAAGATCTTGGCTTGTTACCTGCTTATATTCCCGCTAGTCGGCACGGTGTCAGTATCCGGACCGACCGCCAGAACGCACGATCTGGCATCCAACGGCGGCGCACCTGTGCGCCCCGCTCCGTCGGATGCCCTTTCGCGGATAGCCTCCGGACTCTTCCAGGCTGGACGTTACCAGGAAGCGCTTGCGCGATTTGAAGCCACGCGGGCGGTGGCCGTGAATGCCCATACGCCGCGGGAAGCAGCGCGCGCCCTGGCCAACATCGGCTCCTGCCAGTTCGCCCTGCACCGGTACCGGCCTGCCCTACAAACTCTCCTTGATGCATACCACCAGGCGGTGGCGGTTAACGACCGCAGCGCTGCCGCAGGTATGGATGTCAATATCGCCTCCCTCTACACGGAACTGGGGGAATTGGATGCGGCGGCAGAATGGACCCAAGGCACGATTAAGCGGCTCAACGCGACGGACCGGATCATCCTGCCGCAGATCCTGATCCAACTGGCTACCCTGCGCGCTCGCCAGGACCGTATGCCGGAAGCCCGGCAGCTCTTCAATGAAGGCATTGAAGCGGCCGACCGTACGGGCAACCTCAACCTCTACGCGATCGGATGGAACCGTCTGGGTGAGGAATACCTGAAGCGCGGCGAACTGGCCCGTGCGGAGGGTCCGCTGCTGGAGGCCTACCGGATCCGCAAGCTGAATCACCTGGCCTTGGATGTGTCGTATCGCAGCCTGGGAAGGTTGCGCTTGGAGCAGGGAGACCTGACCTCGGCGGCGGCCCTGATGGACCGGGCGGTGGAACTTTCCGGGCAACCGGGTGGCGGGATTCCAACGTGGGACATCTACCACTACCGGGGACGGGTGCGTATGGCACAGGGGCGATTGCACGATGCCCTGGCCGACCTGCGTATCGCAGTCCGGCTGGCGCGCGAGTGGCGATGGAATATGCCGCCCGACGATGCCGCGCGGATAGGCACCGAAGGCTGGCTGGAACTGGTCCATTCGGCACTGGTGGAGGCGGGCAATCGGCTATACCTGGAGACGGGCGAACCGGCGCTGATCCGCGAGACATTTGAGGCGGCCGAGGAGAATCACGCCGGCAGCCTGCGCGCGGTGCTCTCGCGAGGACGCACGGCGGACCCTTCCGCATTGCCGGCCGCTTATTGGGAAACGCTGGTGCGGCTGCAACGTGCGGAAGTGCAGGCCCTGCGCACCGGTGATACGGAAAGCCAGGATTCCGTCGCCGGTGTCCGCGCCGAACTGGTGCGCATGGAAGTGGCGCTGGGGCCGGCACTTGCGCCGTTGCCATCTTCCCTGCTGCAACGGACTCGCGAGGCGCTGGACGGCGATAGTGCGCTGCTCAGTTTTCAACTGGGCGACCGCACTTCGTGGTTGTGGGCGCTGGACCGGGAGGGCTTGTCGCTCTACGCCCTGCCGTCGCGCGCCGAAGTTGAATCGGAGTCGCAAGCGGCCGCAAAGGCCGTCCGCGAGGATGGGGGAGCGGGCGGGGATGCGACGGCGCGACTGTGGCGAACGCTGTTCGGACAGCTTGCGCCGCGGTTTCAGCGCAGGACTCGGTGGCTGGTCGCGCTCGACCGCGGTTCCACGCTGAGCGATTCACAGGACCGCTTCACGGCCGGCGGACTCCCCTTCGAAGCCCCGCTGGCGGCGCTTCAAGACTGCAGCCGGCAACCAGCGGCCTATCTGGCCGAGCGGCACGTAATCGAAATTATCCCGGGGGCGGGCTACTGGCTCGAAGCCCGCAGCCGGAAGCGCGAGGCTTCGACACGTCTGTTCGTCGGATTAGGCGACGCTATTTACAACACCGCGGACCCCAGACTGGCGCTACCCGCACCGGGCGCGGGGCCGAGGTTGAAACCCGCCCTCTCGCTGCCACGGCTGGTGGGAAGCGGCGCGGAACTCGACGCCTGTGCAGGGGGTTGGCATGGAGAACGGGTCCTATTGAAGGGCGCCGCCGCTTCGCGAAGCGGCCTGACCGAACAGTTGCGACGCAATCCGGCGGTGGTACACATGGCGACGCACGTTCTGGAATCGGCGGAGCGGCCGTCCTACGGATTGATCGCGCTCAGCCTGACGGCGCGGGGCGAGAGCGAGCTGTTGCCGCCGTTCGAGATTGCCGGCTGGCGGACGAACGCCGGATTGGTGGTACTGAGCGGCTGTCACTCCGCGGAGGGCGCCCAGCTCCCGGGAACGGGACTGTTGGGACTCACGCGGGCCTGGCTCATGGCGGGCGCGCACTCGGTGATTTCCAGCAACTGGGCTACATCCGATGAAAGCGGCGCGCTGTTCGGCGCCCTGTATAAAAACCTGAGCGGGGCGAGCGGCGGCTCCCCAGCGACAGCACTGCGCGCGGCGCAGCTGGAGATGATTCGCTCCGGAGGCTGGCGCGCCAAGCCCAGCTATTGGGGCGCATATTTTGTGGTGGGAAGCCAATGAACACTGAAGCCGGACGAGACGTGCTCACGGAAAGCGAACCACGGGAACCGTCCTGGTCCCAACTGGTCGATCGCATACGGACGGGAGATCCCTCCGGGATGGAGCAGTTATACGGAATTTTCGTCAAGGGAGTTCGTTTCTTTCTTTGGCGGCAATTGGGGCCGCAGGACCTCGACGACAAGGTGCACGACGTGTTCCTGATCATTACCCAATCCATCCAGCGGGGAGAGCTTCGCGAGCCGGACCGGCTGATGGGGTACGTACGGACCGTGGTGCGGCGTCAGGTGGCGGCGCACATCGACAGCGCCGTGCAGGCGCGGCGGAACCTGCAGTCGATCGACCCGGCGATGACGCTCTCCGACCACCAGCCCGACCCGGAGCGCAAGGTGATCGAGCAACAGAGCCAGGATGTTGCCCTGCGCATGCTGGGCGGCCTGCCCAAGCGCGACCGGGAGGTGCTGGTTCGTTTCTATCTCCAGGAACAATCGGCCGAAGAGATATGCCGCGACTTGAAGCTGACCGAAACCCAATTCCGGCTGATCAAGTCGCGGGCCAAGGCACGCTACGGCGAGCTTGGACGCCGGCGATTCTCCCAGCGCTCCGGCTTTCAGTTAAAATAGGAGCGTTTCCTAACACAAAAAAGACGAGTATTGCAAGATTTTATGAGAGTACTGGAAGTACTGCGGCACCTTTTCATTAGATAATCATGTGCTCGAAAGTTAAAATGTTAGGTTTCGTCATCCTGGGAGAGATCGACATGGGAGAGCTCGCAATGAAAGAGATCGACCATCACGTGGATGTTGAAGATCTGGAGAGATATTCGCTTGGTTCCAGTTCGCCGGCAGAAAGCACGCAGATTGAGGAACATCTACTAACCTGCGAGTGCTGCCAGGATCGGCTCCAGGAGACCGACGATTACGTGCTCGCAGTGGAAATGGCTTCGCGGCAGTTGCGCCAGGATCAAGAAGTCACGGAACGGCGCGGGTGGAGATTTCCGGTATGGTTTCCGCCGTTGGTGGCAGTGGCGTGCGGTCTGCTGCTGGTACTGGCTGCGCTCCGCCTGGTGCGGCCTCCCGGGCCCATAGTGGCGGTTTCGCTGTCTGCGCAGCGCAGTAACGGGGGCGGAGCCGGCGCGGCAGCCGGCCAGCGGCTCGTACTTCATCCCGACCTGACTGGCCTGGCGGAAAGTTCCTCGTACCGCCTGGAGATCGTGGACCAGAGTGGCCGGGCGGTGCGGCAGGGTGTGCTCGGGCGGTCGCAGACCGGGTTCGCGATTCCGGGGCTTGGCGCAGGGCAGTACTTCGTCCGTGTGTATTTGCCGGCGGGGGAACTGTTGCGCGAGTACGGGCTGCAAATCCAGTAATATTTCGGCGCTTCGCGGGCGGCAGCTTCCCGGGCGGTAAAATAGTGAGATGCCACGGCAGGACGCTGGCGCCGCAGTCAGGGTCGAGCGTTTCTTTCAGTTTTCGCTTCTCGGGCTGGTAGCCAGCGGCTACCTCGCAGTGGCAGGTTCGGGCTACCTGGACACGCCGACCATCGTACTGACGACGATCGGGCTGGTATTACGCGCCGCGCTGATCCTCGGGTTGTTGCGGTTGCACCTCTCCGACCGCCTCACCACCATCGTCACGATCGCTTACGCCGCCTTCTTCGCAGCCGATTACCTTCTGCTGTCGCGGGACTTTCTGGCAGCCACGGTGCATCTGCTGTTCTTTCTGGCCGTAATGAAAATTCTGACCGCCAAGAGCAATCGCGACTATCTGTATACCGCGGTCATCGCCTTCCTGGAACTGCTGGCGGCGGCGATTCTTTCCATCAATTTCAATTTTTTCCTCTTCCTGGCGCTGTACATGCTGTTCGCGATTGCGGCGCTGACCTCGAGCGAGATCCGGCGGTCGATCGAGCGCTCCACGGTCACCGTGCGCAGTGGTTCGAAGAGCCTTTACCCGCGCCTCAGCCTGCTATCCGCGCTGGTCACGCTGGGCATCCTGATATTGACGGCGGGGCTGTTTTTCATCCTGCCGCGCACCGCCGAAGCGGCCTTTTCGCGGTTGATTGCGCATCGGGTTTTCCTGCCCGGCTTTTCTAACCAGGTGAACCTGGGAGACATCGGAGAGATCAAGACCAGCTCGCGGCCCGTGATGCACATCCACATCTGGAGCGCGCAGCCCGTGGGACCGATGAAGTGGCGCGGTGCGACGTTGAGCGAATTCGACGGCAAGCGGTGGACCAATCCAAGCCGTAAGCCGGAAATGATCCCGGTGGAGAACGACCACGTGGTACTGGCGCCACCCGGTTTGCCTCCCCCGGGACGGCGCATCAATTACCGGGTCGAGATGGAAGAGCAGGAGAACGACACCCTGTTTTTCGCCGGCACACCGTTTACGCTGGACCTGCAGGCCCGGGCGCTGTACCGTTCCGAAAGCTCGAGTCTGCGGCTGGGCCACGCCGTGCCCCAGGGATTTCATTACGATGCGTACAGCCTGTTGGACGATCCGCCCGAGACGGCCCCCATACCGTTTCCGCCCCCCGTTCTTCCGTTGGCGGCACGCGAACTTTACCTGCGGCTGCCGCCGCTCGATGTCCGCGTGACGGAACTGGCACGCAACTTCGCGACGGGTGCCACCAGCGATCTGGCTCGCGCGCGGGCGATCGAACGGCATCTTCGATCCGACTACGGATACACGCTGCAATTACCCGATCGCGAAGTGGCCGATCCACTGGCCAACTTCCTGTTCGGACGCCGCAAGGGACATTGCGAGTACTTCGCCAGTGCCATGGCGGTGATGCTGCGCTCGCAGGGGATTCCGGCGCGGCTGGCAACCGGCTTTCAGAGCGGCGTGTATAACCCGGTCTCCGACCTGTGGCTGGTCCGCGCCAGCGATGCGCACAGCTGGGTAGAAGCCTGGATTCCTGGCTACGGGTGGAAGACCTTCGACCCGACCCCAGCCGATCCGAACGCGGGTAGATTTGCGTTGGTCACCAGGCTGGCTCTGTACTTGGATGCGGCCGACACCTTCTGGCAGGAGTGGGTCGTGACCTACGACCTGTCACGCCAAGGGAGCTTGGCGTACCGCATGGAACAGCGCGCCCAACGCGTTGGCATACGCTGGTTCGACACCGCGGTGTCGCTCCGCTCGGCGTGGAACCGGTATGTGACTGGGGGAGCGCGCCGCTTCGGCTGGCGGGCCATAGCGTTTGCAGCGGGATTGGTGACGCTGGGGTTTGCCATGGGTCCCCTGCTGCGGTTGATGCACGTGCGACGGCGGGTGGAGCGCGTGCGGCGCGGCCAGGCGAGCGTGGCCGATGCCACTCTGCTCTACCAGCGCATGCTGCAGATTCTGCGGCGGCGCGGCTTCCACAAGCCCCCGTGGTTCACTCCGGCGGAATTCGCGGCGTCACTGCCGCGCACGCAACTGGGGAATTCGGTGGGAGAGTTCACCGCTACGTACAACGCTCTGCGCTTCGGCGGTCATGTCGAGGCGGCGTCCAGGCTGTCGATTCTGTTGGACCGGATGGAGCGGGAATAGGCGCGAGCCGATCTCGTCAGGCGGCGCTCGGGGGGCGGAAACCGGCGGTGTCCGCCAGGTGTTTCAGAAGGTGGCTGTAAGCGGCCATCTCGTCCGGATCTGGGGAGTTACCCGCCAGGGCGCCGAGTACGCTTGCCACAATCTCGCGGCGTTCCTCTTCAAGACTGCTATTCGGCTGGCCGGTGGCAGACCCGCTTGTGAGGAGAAACCCGCCGGACGTGGGCGGACTTGGCTTTGAGAAAGAGTGGCATAAGCGTCACAACTGGCTCATCGGACACAACACAAGGATTGTTAATGTTATTCGGCTGAACCGCCGATATGGTCATTGAGCCTTATGATCCGGCTAACCCGCTTGAACCGCGCACTCATGGTCCTCAACTCGGATCTTATCGAGCATATCGATGTGACGCCGGACACCGTGATTACACTGACTTCGGGACAGATTCTTCGTGTGCGCGAGACCGCCGACGAGGTGATCGAACGCATCGTAGAATTCCGCCGGCGAGTGCTGCGCCACGACGTACCGCCGGACGACTCGGAAGCGGCCCGCGACTGAACCCATGGCAACTACCCCACAAGCGAAACCCACCCAGACCGAAGCACCCGCGAACCCTGACAAAAAAGCGGCAAAAAAGGGAGGCATGCGGCCGGATCTGGCGACCATCTCCGGCATTGGGTTGGCGATGGCCGGAATTATCGGCGGACTGATCCTCGAAAAGGGTAGCATCCAGGACGTAGCGCAGGGAACCGCCGCCATGATCGTACTCGGCGGAACTTTCGGAGCGGTGCTGGTGACCACGCCAATGGCCAACGTGGTGCGCGCGTTCCGGGGACTGGGGGCCGTGTTCTTCGAAACCACCAGTGATACGGCATCTACCATCGACGGCTTGATCCAGTACGCCACTAAGGCGCGCAAACAGGGAATCGTCAGCCTGGAGACCGAGGCGGCGGCGATCGAAGATCCCTTTCTGCGCAAAGCCCTGAGCCTGGCGGTGGACGGCACAGATCTGCAGGAATTACGCAAGATGATGGAAATCGACATCGCGCTGTCAGAGCACACCGCGGAGGCCGAGGCAAAGGTCTGGGACGCGGCCGGCGGATACGCGCCGACGATCGGAATCATCGGCGCGGTGATGGGTCTGATTCAGGTGATGAAGCACCTGGAGGACATCAAGGAAGTGGGGCACGGTATCGCGGTGGCTTTCGTAGCTACGGTGTATGGCGTGGGCTCGGCGAACATCTTCTTTCTGCCCGCGGCCACCAAACTGCGCACGAGAATGCATGAGGCCACCCTGCGGAAGGACATGATTCTGGAGGGCGTCATAGGGATTGTGGAAGGCCTCAACCCGACCCTGATCCGCATGAAGCTGGATGCCTACAATCCGCATCCAGCGGGGAAAAAAGCTAAAGTGCCGAAAACCGTGGACGCGCCGGCTCCGGGTGCGCGGGCTAAGCGCGAAGTTGCACCCGAGGCAAGTTCCGCCAGGGCGTGAGGTCCGTTCGTGAGGAGATATCTTGATTCGAAGGAAAACGCCGGAACATGCGAACCACGAACGCTGGCTCGTGTCTTATGCCGATTTCATCACATTGTTATTCGCCTTTTTTGTGGTGATGTTCGCTTCCACGCAATCCGACAAGAATAAGGCCAAGGACGTGTCCGATTCGGTGCGGCAGGCGCTGGAACACGGCCAGTTCAGCGCGGCAATATCCACCGTGCTGGGTCGTGGAAAACACGAAGCGAAGAAGGCGCCGCAGAGCAAAGAGAACACCCCGGAGCGGGAGAACCCGAACGCGCCGCCGCCGGGTCCACCGGAGAGGCACCCGCCGGATCTGGCCAAGTCGCTCGACACCTTGATGAAGGGGCTTGATGCGGACCTGAAGAATGGAAAACTGGAGCTGAAACTGGATGCGCGCGGGCTGATCATCAGCATGCGCGAGAAGGCGTTTTTCGCGTCCGGGGACAGCGCCGTCGCTCCGGACAGCCTGCCGATGGTGGCCAAGATCGCCGCAGTGGTGCAATCGTTACCCAACTCCGTGCGCCTGGAAGGGCACACCGACGCTCGGCCGATCCATACCTCGCGATTTCACAGCAATTGGGAGCTTTCGGCGGCGCGCAGCATCGCCATGCTGGAATTGCTGCGCGATCGTTTTCAAATTCCGGCATCACGCATGGCTGTAGCGGGTTACGCGGAAAACTCTCCGGTGGACACCAATGACACCGAGGAAGGAAGAGCACACAACCGCAGAGTGGACCTGGTGCTGTTATCGACGGAAGGGCAGCGCAGCGAACCCCATGCTGCGGTGCCGGCGAGTGCGGGTACGCCGGGCGTTCCGCAGACTCCTGGGCATCAGGTCGCCAGTCGCTGAGCGCGCCGGGTTGTGCGCGGCAGGCCAATTCTGGGCGCGACGGTATTAGTCAGGGCGTGTACTAGGGGTGTACTAGAAACTGGCAGCCACGATACGCGGCGTTTGCGGAGAGACGGGCATACCATATTCTCCTGCGACGCGCAGTTCGGACTGCATCCGGTTGAGCTTGTTCTGCAAGTGGGCCCGCTCGCACAGGACCACGGTTCGCGACCATTCTACGAGCTCGCGGACTTCCTCCAACCGGGTGGCGGAGAGACACCGGCTGCTCAACTCTTCCGCCAGTCCGGCGGCGCACTGGTTCCACAGAAGCTGGGCCCGGTCAAATTCTCCGGAATTTATCGCATGGCGAACGGATTCAAGGGGAAGCTGTCGCATATCGGTTATTTGTACATCTGGTCGGCAGTATCCTGAGCCGCGAACAGGCTGGTGAGATAGGAGGCCTGCTGCTGCATGGAAGCGATCAGTGCGTCGGAAACTGCCATTTGGTTCTGCAACTGGATTTGTAAGGCATCGATTTGGCTTTGTTTCGCAGCAATCGTGGTGCCGATATTTGTGATCTGCGATTTCCAGTCCGCTTCGGAGGTCTTGAGCAGCCCGGTGGTGGGGTCTTCCACACTATTGAGGAGGTCGGTGGCGTTCTTCAGAAAACCGCCGCCGGCAGCGGAGCCGAAAAACGAGGTTACCCCGGTCGAACTGGCGAAGTCGGCCGACATGAATTGGAGAGCGGTGTACGTCAGGTGGCCATTGGTTTGCAATTCCAACCCCAGATCGGCGTTAAGGCCGCTGACCTCGCCGTCCGACGAGAAGGTGGAGATACTGCTAAGAATGCCTGAGAGCTGGGAAACAACGGATTGCGCGGCGAGAGCGCCGGCTCCCTGGCCCCGTTGAGTGTCGATTTCGTCCACGGCGGCGTTGTAGGCGTCAGCGAAAGCGGAGAGCGCAGTGCCGACGGCGGAAATAGACCGCGACACCGTGATGTCCACGGGAGTGGTGGTGGAGGGCAAGGTCCCCGAGATTGCCAGCAGGGTTGCCGTGATTCCATCGGAGATCTTGATGTCGCGCGTAGTGCTCGTGCTGGTTACACCCGAGCCATTCATTTCGTAGGATGCCAGGGAACCCTGCGTCTGTTCCTTCTGGTAATTGGTTGCGGTGACCTTCTGAAGGTCCAGCGTGGAAGCGCTTCCGGTCTGGCTCTGCAACGAGATGCGGTAATCGTGACTGTCGCTGGTTCCGAAATCGACTACCGACGCCTTGACCTGCGAACTATAGAGGGAATTGATGGCGGAAGCTACGGAAGCGGCTGAGTTGTCGGCAGGCGTGAAGCTGTATGCCGTGGAGCCGATCATCAGATTGTAAGTGCTGCGGCTGCCAGCAGCATCATCCGCGCCATTCCACGTGACAGCGGTACGGCTGATCGCCGCGCTCTGCTGGGTCTGAAGGGAAGGGCCGCCCGCTTTCTGGAGATCGAGGACGATAGAGCCGCTCGAGGGATTGGCGGCGACGCTTTGGAGGGAGATGCGTTTGTCGGGGTTGTCGCTGGTTCCGAGATCGACCACCGTGGCACGCACCTGGCTGCCATATTGGGAATTGATCTGGGCAGCGACATCCTCGGCGCTGTTGCTGGCGGGCGTGATCGATTGTGTAGTACCGCCAATGGTAAGCGTGTACGTGGCTGGAGTGCTGCCAGAGTCGTCCCAGGTTGCGGTTGTCTGACTGAAGGCGTAACCGTCAGCTGCCTGCCCCTGGAGTGCTGTCACTGTAGAGGTGGCGGGAACCTGCAGGATGTCGAGATTGGTCGGGCCCAAGGCTACGCTTTTGAGGGAGATACGCGTGTCGCCAGGTGCCACGTTGACGGTGGTGGCCTGGACCAGGCTACCGTAAGTCGAATTGATGGCATCGACTACAGACTGGGCGCTGTTATCGGCCCCGGTGATGCTGTAATTCTGATTGCCCACCACCAGCGTGAACGTGGTCGGCGTGTTCGCCGAAGCCTCCGGCACGTTCCAGTTCGCGGTGGAGTTGCTGGTTTCGTAGGCGCCGATGTCCTTAACGTTGATCGAGTAGACCCCCTCGCGCGCGCCATCGGCCACATTTACATCGACAACGTTGGGCGTCGAAACATCGGTCTGGAACGATGATCCGCCGAGCGCCGTGTCGACGTTCTGCACCGCGGTCTGCAGAGCGGTGAACTTGGTGTCCAGCGTGGTGAGCTCATTGGCTTGATCGGTAAGAGTGGTCTGTTGGGTGGTCAGCAGGTTGAGGGGCAAGCTGGCAATGGCGACGGCCCTGCTGATGACGTTCTGAAAGTCCGAGGAATACGTGCTGGCGCCTTTAAACGTGGTATTGGCGTCATTACTTCCGGCTGTCGTGACCGGTGTATTTGTTAACGAACTGCTGATGGAACCCATAAAGTTACTCCAGGGCCGGCATAGAACATATCGTCCTAACCGGCCCGAAGCTTTAGGCCGGCGGAAGAGTTGCCCGTAAGGGCGGGCCTTCCGCCGGGTTAGTGGTTAAGATTAGCCTCTCAGGAGGCTGAGAACCGCCTGAGGCGCGGAGTTGGCCTGGGCCATGGCAGCTATGGCAGCCTGCGACAGGGTCTGGGCTTTGGAGAGATTGGCCGCCTGCTGGGCTACGTTGGTATCGCGGATTGCCGATTCCGCAGCCGAGAAGTTGGTGATCTGGGACGTAGCCAGGCTGATCGCGTAGGTCAGCTGGTTTTCGCCACGGCCGATGGTGGCCTGCGCGCTGCCGAGTGTGGCAATCGCGGCCCCGAGCGCCGTGACGGCCTGCTGCGCGCCGGCCTGCGTGTCGATGGCGATGCTGCTGGAAGCGCCATTCATGGCGGAACTGAACGTTTTCGCCTGGCCGCCGTTGAGCCCGTCGCCGACGGCGGCGCCGGCGGAACTGCTCACGCTGACGTTGAAGGAAGAGAGAGAACTGATGAAGTTGATGCTCTCCTTGCCATCGGCGCCCGTTTCCTGCACCGCCGTGATTGACCGCAGGGTCGCATTATTGCTCTGCTGCAGTTTGGTGTTGATGGTGCTGATCGCGGAATCGATGTTGGCGCCGGTTTGTGCCGTGGAATCGTTCTGCAAGGTGATGGTCAGCGGCGTCTGCGCCACGCCCGAGGGGCTGTTGGCGGAGATGGTGATGGACTGATCGTCATTTCCGAACTGCATGTTCTGGAACGAGATGCTTGTGGTGTTGCCGGTTCCGTTGGCGGAGGTCCCGATAGCCGAGGCGCCTTGCGTATCGAGCACGCTGGAGCTCGATTGCGGGGCGACGGCGTTGGCGTTGGTGAAAGCCGTACCGCTGTCGCCGAATCCGAGGTCGGAATCGGTGGTGGCGCCCTTGGTTCCCCACGCGTCCAGGCTGAACTGGGTGCCGTTGGAGGACTTGATTTCCAGGCTATTCGTGCTGGTGTTGACCTGTGCAGTCAGACCCGCCTGCTGGAGTGTGGCGTTGCCATTGAAAGACTCCTTGAGGCTGGCGACGACACTGTCCAAGCCGCGGGACTGGCCCGTTGTGGCCGAGTCTACATACCCGCTAAGGTTAAGCGAATTCGCCAGGCCGGCCGTTGTGCCGGCGCTGACTACCGAAACGCTGGAATTTGCTCCTTTGGTCTGCGACGAGACGTTAATGCTGCCATTGGCGTCCAGAGAGACGATCTTGGCCGCTGTGCTGGTGCCCAACGTCTGTTGTGCGGTGGTATTGAGGAACGACACGACATCCGACAGGGATTCGTTCTTGCCTGTGACGGTTGTCGAAGCTCCCACGCCGGAGGTGAGGCCCAGCGTCTGTCCGGCTACGTTGTTGGTTACCGTGACGCTGCCGGCATCCGATCCGCCAGCCAGCCCGGAGATGGTGATGGTTCCATCGGCGTTGGCCTTGGCGGCGTTCGCGTAGGCGGCACCATAATTCGTGGTATCCGCAACCAGCGTCGCGTTGATTTTCGCGGCAATGTCGGTCAGGGTGGGGGTGCCGCCGCCGGTGATGCCCGCGAAGCTGACTTGCGTGGTGGCCTTCCCGTCGATGCTGACGTTGAGCGTCTGTGCTGCCGCGCCCGTTCCGGTCGCGTCGGACGTGCCGGTGGTAAATTGCAGCGCGCCAGACATGTTGGAGTTCAGCACCTTGACGGTGTTGCTGGCGGTGACACCAGTGAGACTGATGGTCCCATCGGCATTGGCCTTAGCGACGTTACTGTACGCTGAGCCATAGCCTTGAGCCGTAGCGGATGTCAGCGCACTATTGATGGCAGCCGCGATGTCGCTCAGCTTCGCCGAAGTTCCGAGGCTGTCGAGGGCGATGTCCACCTGCTGATGCCCGTCGATTTGCAGGTTGAGGGTTTGCTGGGAGCGCGACTTGACGGTGTCGGCGGTGCCGCTGGCCAGGCCGATCGCCTTAGACAGCCCGTTGTTGGTGATGCTAAGACCGCCGCCCAAGTTCTGGCCAGCAATTGTCAAGGTGCCGCCGGCGTTGGCCGTTGCGTAATTCTGGGTGGCGGAGTAGCCATCGAGCACGGCCTGACTGGTATGCAGCGCCGCGTTGATGGCAGTCGCAATCCCGCTCATGGTCGGTGTGCCGGAAGAGACGCCGCTGAGATCGATGCTCTCTGCCTTGCCACCGTCGATTTGCACCACAAGTTTGGTGGCGTCTGTGCCGGCCTGGGTGACACTGGAACCTGACGTCAAGCCCAGCAATCTCGAGACCGCGTTGTCCTGGATTGTCAGGTTATTGGTAGAGCCAGTCCCGGTGCCTTTGATTACGAGGGAGCCCAGAGCTCCTCCGGTGTCGGTCCCGTCACCCGCCGCGGCGGTGGCGCCGTGGCCGGTGATTGCAGCGGCGAGCGCGGTCAGGTCCGAAATGTTATGCACACTGTACCCCTGGGCCAACCCTCCGTTTACGCTAATCATGAGTTGGGTGGCGGCCGTGCCCGAATTGGTGCTATCGCTACCCGAAGTCAGGTGCAACGCCTGCGAAGCCGCGTTGTCCAAGATCTTGACGGTGCTTGCGGTGCCCGTGCTCGTACTGGTGAGCGTTAGAGATCCGGTAGCGCCCGAGGCGACTGGTGAGCCAATGAAGCTGTTGATGGCGCTGGCGACCTGGCCAACCGTGGCGGCACCGCTGATGTCGATGTCACGTTCGCCCAGGCCATCGATGTTCACCTTCAATTTGGTCGCATCCGCGCCCGTGTTGTTATTGGCGGCGCTGCCTGAGGTCAGGCCCAACGCATTGGAGAGTGCGTTGTTCGCCACATTGACGGTACTGGTCGAGCCCGTAGTGTTAGCGGTAAGCGTAATCGTTCCAGTACTGGTATTGTACTTGGCGACGTCGGCAATAGACTGGCCGGCGGAGAGGCCCACCCTCGCCTGGCTATTGATGTAACCCGCGATGGCGGAACCGCTCGTATAGGTGTTGAGATCGAGGGTCAGGTTCTTGGAGCCTGCGCTCGCCGTACCGTTGATGCTTGCTGTATCCAGACCCAGCAAATTATTGGTGCTTGTAACCGTGAGCTGGCCCGATGTCCCGGAAACTTTGCTGTGGAGCGTAAGGGTTCCACCGCTGCCAGATGCGACGTCGGAGCCGTCTACGGCGTAGTTGCTGTCTACGGCATGAAGGGCAACGCCGATTTTGGACATAACATCGGCCGTTCCGGTCGCACCCGTGATGTCAACATCCACAGCAGCGAGGTTGTCCATCGTAATATGCAGCATATCCGCACCGAGGGCGCTGGAATAGGTGGCACCACCAGCGATGGCTGAACCCGTAATGGAAGCCTGGGTGGTGGTTAGGGTCGAAACTGTCAGGTTCAACGTGGTGGCGTTCCCACCGCTTGAAGTGGTATTGGTGACCTGTCCCGCACCGGATAGGCCGACAGCCAGAGAGGCATCGTTGGCGACGATGCTGATCGTGTTCGCCGCGCCCGCGGTCATTGCAGGGGAGACATTGTCGAGTTTGAGGGCGCCGTTCACAACGGTGGCATGTACGAAAGTGCCCGCCCCACCGGCGTTGAGGGTAGCGTCGTTGTTGACCAGGTCGGCTACGTCCTGTAGGGTGCCTGCACTGGAGATGTTGATCGAATTGCTTCTGCTGACTGTGCCATCGGCAATGGAAATGCTGAGGCTATTGCCCAGGCCCGTGAGCGACCCTGACATGTCTGCAGTTCCCGACGCCGCCACCGATGTCCCGGTGTAGGATGCCTCGGTCGCCTTGTAGGCGCTCAGGTCCAGACCAGAAGTGGGTAGCGACACGGTACTGGTGGTGGTGGCCGCGGTGGCCTTGAACGCGCTCAGGTCAATGGCGCTGTTGGCGTCCGTGCCCAGCGTTCCACCTACGGCTTTGGCCGCCGTGGCGTCGAATTGATTAAGGTTGAGAGCACTCAGGTCCGGATCGGAAACTGAGCCGAGCGACGTTGTGACGGTGGCCTTCGCGGCTGCAAAACTGGTAAGGTCCACCGTACCGTGGGTGTCGTCGGTGACCGTAGCCGGCTTTGTTCCGGTCACGGTGGCAATCGCCGCCTGATTGCCGGCCTGAACATTCACCACGGTGTTCACTCCCAAGGTCCCGAGTTTTGCCGTGCTGACGGTTCCCGCAGTGCCCTGGAGCGCGCTGACATCCGTCGTGCTTGCGGCACTCACGCCGAGCGCCGTGCTGGTCAAGGCCGCCGCAGCGCCCGCCGCGTTAACATCGTTGGCGAAGTTCGCGTTGACGGTGGTGCCATCGATGTTCAGTGCCATGGTGGCGCTGGTGCCCGTGGCAATATTGGTTGGCGCGGCCGCGGATCCGGTGGCAATTGCGCTGGTGGCATCGCCGCCGGCCAGATTCACCGAGACAGTGTTGCCCGCGCTGCCGCTGGCGGCAACCGTGTGGGCGCCCGAAGCATCCGTCAAGCCGAGCTTTCCGGCTGCGGTTCCCGATGCGGAGATCGTCCCGGCGCCATCGGCGGGACCGGTCAGTTTAATGGTGTTGGAGGCGGAATCTACGGTTGCCAGCTTCACATCGCTGCCGTAGCCGGCCTGGGACTGGATCTGGCTGTTGATGAAGTTGGCGGCCTGCTGCACGGTCTCCGAAGCGGACTTGTTGGCATCCAGGGAGAAATCCACGTTTACGGACGTGCTGCCATTGAGCGCGATCGTCATGCTTCCAAGCGCGCCCGCGGCGTTGCCTACGGTGCCTCCGCCGGTGTATCCGGTGGCGGCGGCATTGCCGGTAACCGTAGCGGCGGTGATTCCACCCGTAGCGCCTCCGTTCAGGGAGAACCCGAGAGTGGCCACGCCATTGCCCGTGGCTGCCGCACTGTAACTGACGCCCGCGGTGATGTCGCTATAGGATGCGGCGCCGTTGAGCGCGGAATTGGTTACGAACGTTCCCAGTCCAAGCGCGTTGGCTGTATCGCCAACGGAAGAAACGCTAAAGCTCGACCCGTTCGCGTTGCTGAACTGGAGCTTGTTATCCGACGTCAGAGAGACGGATATGCCGGCGTCCTGCAACTGTTGGTTCTGCTTTACCTGATTGATGAGGTCGCTGGTGGCGTCGCTGACGGCTTTGTCGGCCGAAGAGAGTTGGAGAGTCACCGGGTTCGCCAAGCCGGCGCCGGAGACCTGCACGGAAACGTTGGTCGGGTTGAACGCCGCGGTAGCCACACCGGCCGTCCCGCCCGTTACGGTGCTGGTGACTGCTTTGCCGGTCGCGCTTCCGGGGGTGGCAAAGTTTCCCATCAACGCGTTGGCCATCTGGTCGCCCGCCTGCACCTGGAAAGCCGTGGTGCTGGAGCTGAACGCCAGCTGCTGGTGGCCGTATTGGTCCGTGTTCACGGTCGCCACGATGCCGGCGCCCTTCAACGCCGAATCTGCCTGCGAGGAGCCGTTGCCGGCATTGGCGATGGCCGTGTTGATCGCCGTCACCAGGCTGCCGGTGTCGCTGACGCCGCTCAGGTTTACCGAAACCGAGACCTTGCTGCCGTCGGAGAAGCCGGGACCGGCAAAATTAAACGTCGCGTAGCCCGCTTTTGCCTCGGCGTTGCCAGACTTAGCGGACACAATATCCGCAACCGTCGTGCTGTTGCTGGAACCAGTGCCGATATCCGTGCCGTTAGGATCGATCGTGCCGGTAATCGCCTTCAGGCCTTTCAGGCCGAGGCTGCCGGAATCTACCGTCGCCTTGCTCAGGTCCACCACCACGCTCGCATTGCTCAGCGCCGAGGCGCCGCCGGCGCCATCGCCGCTGCCGCTGCCCTGGCCCAGGTACACGCTCAAACTCTTCGCAAAGGTGCCGCCGGTGTCCAAGCCGATGGACTGCGCCTGGCGGTCGATTTCCTGAAGGTCGGTCTGGAACTCGGAGTTCAGGGTGCTGCGGTTGCCGGTGAAAGCGCCCGAGGCTGATTGCGTAGCAAGGGTCTTCAACCGGTCCAGGATCTGGCCGATGTTCGTCATACCGCCGTCCATGATCTGGAGCTGCGCCGTGGCGTCATTGCCGTTCGCCACGCCCTGGGTCAGTTCCGCGACCGTGCTGCGGAACTTGTTGGCTACGGCCAAACCGGCCGCGTCGTCTCCGGCCTGGTTGATTCGATAGCCGGAGGTTAACTGCTGAATGGTTTTGCTCTGGAATGCGGTATTGACGCTCAGGTTCTGCTGGGCGATAAGGGAGTTTACGTTGGTCTGGATGGATATCATTTTGAAGTCCTTTCAAATTTGGTGCCGGCATCTTGCCGGACACAGACCTTTTCGGCCCGGGTTGGAAAAATATGAGTGGTGCGCGTTGTTTTGGAATCGCGGGAATAGAGCCGCCGCCCGGAAAGAAGCGAGATGGTTTGTAGTTTGGCGCACCGGCATGTTAGCTCTTCAACAACGCGAGTACGTTCTGCGCCGCGGAGTTGGCCTGTGCCATGGCGGCTACCGAAGCCTGCGCCAGTATCTGCGCCTTGGTGAGATTGGAAGCGTCGGCGGCCACATCAGTATCGCGGATCTGCGATTCGGCCGACGAGAAATTTGTCACTTCGGACTGGGACAGATTGATGGCGTAGTTCAACTGGTTCTCGGCCTTGCCCACCACAGCCTGCGCAGTTCCGAGCGCGTTGACGGCGCCAGTGATGGCGGTCAGCGCCAGCAGGGCTCCATCCTTGGTGTCCACCGATACGTTGACCAGGGGAGCCATCGCGTAGGAAGCTTGGGAAATCGCGACGCCGCCGTTCAGACCGCTGCCGCCGGCCGAATCGCTCGCGGCCACACTGAACGAAGGCAGGCTGCTCAGAAAACCGATTTTGTCTGCGCCGCCCACATTCTCTTTTACGGCCGTGATTTGTTGCAGCGTGGTGCCGCTCTGCTGGAGTTGCGCGTTGATGGCCGCGATAGTTTCGTCAATGCTGCGGCCATTCCGGCCCTGGGCGTTATTTTGCAGCGTAATGGTGGCCGTTTGCGGCGTGCCGGTGGGGTCGGGAGCCGAGATCGTGACGGTCTGGCTGTCGCTGCCGTCGGACAGGCCGGCGAAACTGAAGGTGGACACGGTTGTCCCGCCGGTGGAATCGATGCTGGTATTGAGGGACTGCGGCACGGTCAAGGACGATGTGAATGCCGCGCCGCTGGTGCCAAAGCCAATGTCCGCGGTAGCGGTGCTGGTGCCGGGGTTGATGCGGAAATAGGTGTTATTGCTGGAGCTGATGGTGAGGCTGGTGCCATCGAATTTGGCTACCAGGCCGGCCGCCTGCAGCTGCGGGTTGGAAGCGAAGGCGTCGTTGAGGGTCTTTTGAAGATCGTCTCCGGAACGGGAATTGAGCCCCGCGGCGTCGCCGCCCGAGAGATCGATATCGGGAATGGCGATCGACGCGCCTCCGTCGATGGAGAACTCCAGGTGAACGGTCCCCGATGCGAGAGCCGGGTCGTAGGCGGTTCCCTGAATGCTGGTGTAGTCCACGGCGCCGCCGGCGCCCGCTACAAACGATCCCAGCCCGAGCGCATTGGCAGTATCGCCGGCAGCCTCCACGCTGAATGTTTCGCCGCGCGCGTCGGTGAAGGTGAGCGGACCCGGGGCGGCGCCGTTCACGGAGATCCCGGCGGCCTGCAATTGGGCGTTGCTGTTGACCTTCGCGGTGAGGTCGGCAATGGCCAGCGTGGTATCGGCGTAGGCCGAATCCAGGCTGATATCCACGGGAGCGGCGAGACTGCCCCCGGTGACCCGAACCGTGACGTTGGAGGGCGCCGCGAACGCGGCACCGGGAAGGGCCGTAGCGACACCCGACACGGTGGTGGCGAGAGGCGTGCCCGTCGTGCCGGTCAGTTTGCCCATCAGGGCGTTGGCCATCACATCGCCCGCCTCCACCTGGAATGGCGTATCGGAAGAAGTGAACTGCAGCGCCTGGCCGTAGTAAGACGATGCCACAATGCCGGCTTTCTGGAAAGCGGCCGCGGCTGCTGAAGTGCCGCTGGCGGCCACCCCGATGGCGGAATTGACGGAGGCAACCAGGCCATCGAGAGTAGTAACGCCTTGCAGGTTGACGGATACCTTCATCTCGCTGCCGTCGGAAAAGCCCGGGCCGGAAATATAGAAATCGGTGTAGCCCGGGGTCGCGGAGGTGTTACCGGTATCCTTTACAATCTGTGCCACGGTGTGGTCGGGGGAGTTGTCGCCGATGTCGGCGCCGCCTGCCACTGCCTGCATGCCCGTGGCGCCCCCCAGCCCCAACCCCCGCGTATCCACCGCGGAAGCGCTCAAATCGATATTCACCTTGGTGTCGGACGAACTTCCGCTGCCGCCCACAAAGACCGTGAGAGGCTGGGCATATTGACCCCAGGTGTTGAGCCCGATCGATTGCGCCTGGCGGTCGATTTCCCCAAGCAGTGTCTGAAACTCGGAGTTCAGGGTACTGCGGTCGCCGCTGAAGGTGTCCGATGCCGACTGGGTTGCCAAGACCTTCAGCCGATCCAGAATCTGCGAAATGTTGGCGGTGCCGCCGTCGATGATTTGCAGCCGGCTGATGCTGTCGTTGAGATTGCGTACGCCCTGGTTCAAGTCCGCGGCGTCCGCGCGGAACCGGTTGGCGATGGTCAGGCCGGCCGGGTCGTCGCCGGCTTGGCTGATGCGATAGCCGGAGGTAAGCCGCTGAATCACGGCGGCCTGAAACTCGCTGTTGACGCGAAAGCTCTCTTGCGCGTTGAGCGAATTCAAATTGCTCGCGATCGAAGTGCCCATGGAGAAATCCTTTTTTGTACCCCGGGAGAAAACGCTCGCCTAACGGTCGCGGCTCTGATACTGGCGGGCGGAGCCGCGCAATGAGAATCGAGAGATCGGACCCGGTTGCGCCTGCCGCCCTCAGGTTCTCATCGCGTGTCAGCTTGACTTCGCGAGCGATCACCAGGGTCTCGCGAGGCGCACGGATTCCCACTTTCACCCGCGTGCGCCCTATATGTGCAATGACAATCTCAATGTCGCCGCCGATGAGGATGGTCTCACCCTCGCGGCGCGACATCATGAGCATACGGCCGTCTCTTGCGGCATCAACTCATACTGGTGAGAGTAGTCGGACTCCGGCGCCACCGCCTGCACGGCCCTGCGATTGCGCAGGTTGACCACGATCGGCGCCAGCAGGTTTGCCGTGGGGCCGGTTTCGCGGATGGAAATCACGGCCACGCACAGGACGTCTTCCCCAATGCGCGGCTGGCGCGCCTGGGAAAGGCCCAACTGGTCCAGATCTTCGCCGCTCACAGTGAGCCGGTACGCGGGATCCACGGCCAGTATCGGCATCGTGATGAAGCACAGGTCGGGATCTTCCAGACTTTGCAGGTAGATGAGCGGTTCAGAATGCGCGAAGGTCGCCGCGACAAACCGCTTGCGGCTCTCAAAGCCAGGGAGCCCGCCCGGGAATTCGAGCTCCGACTCCGGCTCGAAGGAGATCTTTCCAAAATTCTTCGTTTCGATTACTGGCATACCACCTCGTACTGACGGGTGATCGGCAGAAATGCGGAAACCTTTAGGGCGGTGCGCTAGAATCAGGGAGTCATGCACTACCGCCGCATCGTATGTTTCCTGCTGGGCGTATGGCTCGGGGGCGGAATTCTGATGGCCTGGTACGGCGCCCGCAGTTTCGGCACCGTGGAGACCATGATGAATCAGTCCAACCCGGCATTCCTCGTGCAGACCAAACCGTTGGGTCCGGCGGCGACCCGATTGGTGCTCCGCTACGTGGTGGCGGAACAGAACCGCTGGCTGTCCCGCAGTTGGGAAAACATGCAGATCGCCATGGGTTGCCTGCTTTTCGGCTACCTGCTGTTCGGCACGCTCGAAGGGAAGTTCTCCCTGGGAGTGATGCTGGCGATGCTGGTCCTCACCTTACTCCAGCGCATATTGATCTCGCCCGAGTTGGGGGTCGCGGGTCGCGCTATCGACTATATGCCGGCCGATCTCGCGGCGCAGGAGCGAGCCAAATTCTGGTTGATCCACAATGCCTATCTGGGGGTGGAAGCGCTCAAGTTCGGATTCGGACTGATTCTGGGCATCATTGTAATGAGCCGCAAACGCTCACCCGACCCCTTGAATCAATTCGATATGGTCGATAAAGCCAATCACCGCCATGTCAATTGGTGAGTTGGGGCGCCCCACGCTGGTCATGGCGCTAAAGCCTTCGGTGGCCAACAGGACCTTGTCCCCGACTCCGGCATCCACGGCGTCCATCGCCACGACGGAATCACCGCGGTCCGTGCCGTCCAGATTCAAGGGCTGAACCAGCAGCAGCTTGCGGCCTTCATGGCTGGCATGCTTCTGGGTGGCGACCAATTCTCCGATGACGCGCGCGATCAGCATGGTTCAGCTCTTCCGCGAAGACTTGCGGTGCACCGGCGCCGGCGGCTTTGCCGGAATCTGGCCCGCGGACCGGCGGTGTCCGTTTGACGTGGACTTCATCCACGATACCCACAACGGTCGTATCCACCGGCGGTTCATCCGGGTGAAAGGGAAAGCTGGCTTCCTTGCCGCGCACCCAGTAGACCAGTTCTCCCGCTCCGGCCCCCGTGCAATCGGTGCAAATCAGCGGCTTGCCGGTATTCTGCAACTCCGGCGTCAAGGGTTGCACCACCAGCATGCGGCACCCCGTCATGGCAGGATGCTTGACGGTGGACCAGACGGAACCGACCACACGACCGAAGTACATGCGCTAATCCAGGTGCACTTCATCGACAATGCCGATGATGGCGTTGTCGACCGGAACATCCTTGCAGCCTTCGGCCATACGCGCGCTGCTGCCGGAAACCGCGATCACGCGCTCGCCGATGCCCGAGCCTACGGTATCCACGCTGACCACGTAGCCGTTCTCGTCCTTGCCTTCCGGAGAGACCGGCTTGAGGATGAGCAGCTTCTTGCCTTCGAGACGAGGGTCTTTGCGTGTGGCCACAACGGTGCCCACGACGCGGGCGAGAATCATAAGTTCCTCGCGCCGTTACTTGCCGGCGGCTTGCGTCTTGCCGATGGGCAGGATGGATTCCAGGCTCTCGTGCGGACGCGGAATCACGTGCACCGCGATCAACTCGCCCACGCGGCGCGCCGCGGCGGCGCCGGCATCGGTGGCCGCACGGACCGCGGCTACGTCGCCGCGCACCATGGCGGTCACGTAACCCGAACCGATCTTCTCCCAGCCCACCAGGTTGACCTTGGCAGCCTTCACCATCGCGTCGGCGGCCTCGATCATGGCTATCAGACCGCGCGTTTCGATCATTCCTAAAGCTTCGCCCATTCGCTTAAGTCTCCAAAGAATTCGTTCTATGCTATCCCACGCGCCTTGAGAGCATCTTCCACCATCTGGACGAGTTCCGAGCGCGATACGTAAAAATGTTCTTCCTGGCCGCGCGGCGCATTGCCGGCTGTGACACCGCAACTGCCGGTGCCCACCTCTTCGGCCGCCACCGGGCAGTTCGGCTCGCCGGCGCTTCGCGATTTCACGCCGTAGCGCGTGCGCGAATCCAGCAGCTTGTCCACTTCCGTGCGCGGCAAAACCTTGGGGCCGCCCAAAAGCTCGGCAACCAGTTGGATGCGCGCGAAGTGCTCCATGGTCTCCATCTTGAAGTAGGCCTTGAAGACATCCTCGCCATAGCAGACGGCGCCGTGGTTGGCCATCATGAGCGCGTCGAACTTGGGAATCAGGGGCAGCATCGGCTCCGTGAGCGCGTCCGTGCCCGGCAGACCGTAATCGGCCAGCGGCACGCAACCGAGGCCGATGATGACTTCCGGCAGCAGCGCCAGGTTGAGGGTGCGGCCGGCGGTGGCATAGCCCGTCGCCACCGGAGGATGCGCGTGCACCACGGCTTTGATGTCCGGCCGCAAGCCGTAAACCGTAGTGTGCATGGCGATCTCGCTGGTGCGTTCGGCACGGCCGGAGATCTTATTGCCCTTCATATCGACGATGATCAGGTCGTCGGGCTGCATCATGCCCTTGCAGACTCCGGTCGGGGTGGCAAGGATCCGTTCCGCATCCATGCGGATGGTAATATTGCCGTCGTTGGCTGCGACCCAACCTTTTCCAAAGACCAAACGGCCGACCTGACAGATGTCTTCTCTATACTCGCGCTCTGTTTTGACCATTGCGGGAATTTCGATTGTACCAGACTGCGTCCGCTTTACCGGGTTCACTCCATATACATCGTATGATGGTGCTGATGGATCCACGCCGCATGTGCCCGCATTGCCGGGCATTTATCACAATCAAAGACCGCGTCTGCCCCTATTGCAACGAGGCGGTGGCGCCGCGCCGGGTTTCGCGCGACGATTCCGCACAACTGGTCGGCGGCTTCATCCCTCACTTCCGATTCAACACCACCATCATCCTGCTGCTCAATTTCGGTCTCTACATCGCCACAGTTATCTTCAGCATGCGGGCCGGCAATCAGGATGCATTCATGAACCTGGACATCGCGGACACTGGTTATGTTCGGCGCCAAGTGGAGGCTGGGGCTGGCCCAGGGCGAGTGGTGGCGCCTGGTCACGGCGGGTTTCCTGCATGGCGGGCTGTTCCACATTCTGATGAACTCCTGGGTGCTGTTCGACCTCGGCGCACAAGTGGAAGAGATCTACGGGTCCAGCCGTATGCTGGTAATCTATTTCATCTCCACGGTAGGCGGCTTTTATGCCAGCGCGGTGTGGAGCGCCGCGATTTCCGTGGGCGCATCGGCGGGGCTTATGGGGCTGGTGGGCGCTATGATTGCCCTCGGCGTACGCCATCGCAGCGCCATGGGCGCGGCGATTCGCGGCATGTACATGCGGGGAGCAGTCATCATACTGGCTTTCGGGATGATTGGGGCGTTCCATGTCGACAACGCGGCGCACATCGGCGGCCTGGCGGCTGGTTTTGGAGTCGCCTACCTCGCCGGAACTCCGGGCCGGGAAGGCGTGGTCGAGAACATCTGGCGCGCCGCAAGCTGGTTCTGTATCCTGATAACTGCAGTTAGCTTCCTAAAAATGTACTTGTGGTTTGCCGCAAGTACGCAATAATGTGATCATGCGATTTCGTACATTGGCGCTTGCCCTGGCACTGAGCTGCGGCGTCACGGGAATAGTCCAGGCTGCTCCCAAGAAGATGCACGCTGTAAAGGCCCCGAAGACCAGGAAGGACAAGAGGTTCAAGCAGTCCAAAGCCTCCAGGGTCAAACCGCGCAAAGCGAAGAAGACCAAGCGCGCCAGCAGGTAGTTCTCCCGCGTGCGACAAAGCGCCACCGCGTACGGGCGCGACGCGCGGCAAGTTGTCCCCACCGATTCAGGCCCACTCCACGTCTCCTGACGTATCGCATTACTCAAATTACACTTAGACCCACACACCGGTACGGCCCGCAATCTGCTCATTGGCCTGCCGCACCATGAGACAAGGGATTCCCGTTTTCCCTTGAAATTGTCCTTCTCAGTGTGAATCAACAGCCCCTTTGGGGGTCGTCCAACTTCTCGTGGATGGCTCCCTTTTTTTGCCGTCCCGCGGGGAATTAACCAGCACTTTGGTGTCATTCATGGTACGAAGGGATTACGGAGGGGCTCATGTTTCGCAATCTTCTCGTTGCCGCGATCGGCGCATCCATGCTGGCCGGCGGAGCCGATTCAGTGCGCGCTCCCATCCTGGTGGAGTTGTTTACCAGCGAGGGATGCTCCAGTTGTCCGCCCGCCGACCGGTTGCTGGAATCCCTCGATCCGCAGGTGATCGTGCTTAGCGAACACGTGGATTATTGGGACCGGCTCGGGTGGCGCGATCCCTATAGCGCGCATGCCAACACCCAACGGCAGGAGTCCTATGCCCGCGGATTCGGCACCAACGGCCCTTACACGCCGGAGATGGTGATCGATGGCGCCACGGAATTTGTGGGAAACGACACCACACGGGCCATGGAGGAGATTGCCCGCGCCCGATCGCGGCCGAAGATCGGCGTGCATCTGGCGCGCGCTGCGTCCGGGGTCGAGGTTCACATCGAACCCGCGGCCAAGGCTGCCGATGTCTGGCTGGCCCTGGCCGACGATAGCGGGACATCGCAGGTCACTGCGGGCGAGAATATGGGTCGCCGCCTGCATCATGTGGCCATCCTGCGGAGCCTGCGAAAGATCGGCGCGGTCAAACGCGGCGCGGCATTCGACCGTACGGTAGAAGCGCCCGCCGTCGGACGCGTGATCGTATTCTTGCAGGATAGTGGTTTGGGCAAAGTGTACGGCGTCGCGTCTCTTTAAGTCCAGCGCTGGAACGGCGAGTCCCACGAACGGTCACTTAACCTTCCGATTTACGTGGAGGGTCTTATTGCAAGTCGGGAACTTAGGCGTCAGACGAAAAAGGCAGCGAACCTGCAACCTTCTTCCCGCGCAGCCCTGGCCCCAGTGGCGCGCGACCGCTCCCTCACCGCCGATTGGGCCCGGCTGGAGGGAGCGGTATCATGATCGGGCAATCAAATGGCCGCCGATGAACACCGATGAAAACAAGATGCCTATCGGCGTTCATCGGCGTTCATCGGCGGCCCATCAGTGTTCTCTTCACAGCTTCTGGTGGAGCGTTAAACAACCCCTCGCATCACGCCTTCAACTTGCCGAGCTGCTTTTGGGCGAGCCTGCTCCAGCGGGCGGTATACCGGCGGCGATAGCGCGGCGCGGTGTGGTCGGCATCCACGGCGCGGACGTACGCATCCCGGGCCGCGGCGACATCTCCGAGGCCCTCCAGCGCCTGGCCGTAATAATATAGTCCTTCCGGATCATAAGGGCGGCGCTCGGTGTAAATCGCCAGTTCGTTGCGGGCATCGGCATACTGCCGCGCCGCGACATAGATGCCGCCGAGTTCGCGCAGCACTTCGCTGGAGCTGTGGCGTTCGTCCTGGCTGACCACGGTCTGGAAGTGGGCCAGCGCATCGTGCAACCGTCCCTGTTCCCGCGCCATGCGCCCAAGTTGGAAGTGGGCGTCTGTGAGCGTGGGGTCGATGGCGATGGCTTTCTCGAAACGGTCCGTGGCCTCGGTGTATTGGTGGCGCTGCTGGTGAATCAGGCCGAGTTGGTACTGCGCCTCGCCGTCGTGCGGATTCACGGTAGCGGCCTCGAGCATGCGGCGGAAGCTTTGCCGGCTGCGCAATCCGGCGCCCAGACCGGAAAGTTCGCTACCCAGGTAATACCAGGCGAAGAAGAGGAAGAATGGCGAAGCCAGCATGCCCAGCAGAAAGCGCAGCGGCCCCCAGAAGAAGGCGGCGACGGCCAGCGGAATCCAGGAGAGACACACAACGCCCGCGGCGATTCCGTTTTCCACGCCGAAGACCGTGCGCACCGCGAAGAACATCAGCAGCGCGAAATAGAGCACGGCAGCAATCAGCAGGTAGAGCACGGGCACGAACGAAGCTGCCAGCGCGAGCGGAATTTCGGCGGCCGCGAAGGCCATGGCGGTACATGTCAATAGCGTGGAGTAGTCGCGCTGGAAAACCATGCTCACGCCACCCAGCCTGCCGACCAGCGCCGCCAGCACCAGCGTTCCCGGCACGTACACCACCGCCAGCACCAGCAGCGGCGTAAAGAAACTGATGGGCAGCCCGGGAACAGTGAGCTTGAGCAGCAGAGTGGCGGCTAGCACCGCCGCGCTGGCAAACAGGAGACTCCCGCGATCCAGGATCGCGCTCATGGCGCCGGCCGGTTGCGACCAGATGCGAAACAGCAGAAGCACAAAAGCAGAATAGCAAGCGGCGCGGCGCTGGCACGAGTCGCGATGGCGTCAGAGGTTCACCGGAGCAGGTTCAAGCTGTGGATTGCGGGGTCGGGCGCTTCCTCGTACCGCAATCGCAACTCGCCCCAGCCTTCTCGCCGTCGCAGCATGGATACGCGCCCAGGCCGCAAGCACGATGATCAGCACGATCGCGAACGCGGTCCGATTGTACAGGCATGCCAGCAGCACAGCGTTCACGATGGGGAGCAGGACCAGCAGGCCCATCAACTGCAGCGCCATAATCCAACTTGGCGTCTTTCCCGGCAGGTGCGAACACGTGAACGGGAGCTTTTCCCAGGAGGCGAAGATCCATTCGTAACAGAGCAGGGCAAATGCCGTGAACAGGACCACCTCGCTCACCGCACCCCATCCCAGCAGCTTGACCTCGAGTGGAAACGGTAGGATCAGCATCACCGCGGAGCCCGAATACAGCACGAAACGGTCTACCGCGCGCAACCACTCCCGCCGCCCTTCGCCTTCGGTAATCTGGAACGCCCAGTTGGCTTTGAGTTCCACGGGTATCGAAAACAGGTGGCGCACGCCAATCAGCAGGAAAACCAGCAGAATTACGTGGCCATAAATGAAGCCTGCCGACGCTGCCCTGGCAGGGTCCACCAGTTCGCGCATACCGATCATGCCGCTCAGCAGGATCGCCAGGCCAAAACCGGCATAGCCCATCAGAATCATGCGATGCTGGCTGCTGCCCGAAAGCGTCTTGGCCAGAAACGCAATCACGGCCTGCTGGCGCGGATCGGGAATCAACCAATCGAACACGCCGCCAGGCCATCGCCTGCTTTTTCGGGGAGCGCTCACGCCCTCCACCAGCAGTGCGCGGTGGCGCTTATAGCTCACCACGTAAGTCACCAGGACCAGCGCCACCGCCATCGCCAAAGCATTGAGTGCCCGGTGCGCCAGCGCCTGCATGGCCGGGTCCAGGTCTCCCGACATCGTCTGGCAAAGCCCCAGGAACCACACCGGCGGAAGCCAGCGCGCGAACTCCGGACGGATCACCGTATTAGTGATTTGCGCCTGTATGGAAAAACTCAGAACGATCAGCACCAGCATGGTCCCCACCAGGAGCCCCTGCAAGACGCCCGCCACGCGCGCGAACCGGCGGGGGCGAAGCAGATTCAGCAGCACGCCTTGCAGCGCCACCAGTCCAAAGAAAAAGAAATAGCAGGCCGCCGCGGATGCCACGGCATAGGCCGCGATCCGTTCGCTGGGAGACGCATGAAATGCCCAGCGGCTGTTGGACACCATCGGGAACATCACGCTGGGAAACGCATTGAGCGTGACCACGGCCGCGGTGGCCACCACCAGCAGGGCCAGCAATTTGGCGGCGAAAATGTCGCGGGCGCGAAGCGGCAGCGACCCGAGCGCATGGTAATCGCGCAGCCCTGGAAACAGGGACTGCCACTTGACCGCCGTCAGGAGCCCGATCGCGGACATCATCAACGTAATCAGCCACAATTCGTCCGCGCGCACTGCCTCGCGATACGGCCAGGGCGCCGGCAGGCTGGAAAAATACGCGTATTTGTGGCGCAGCGGCCCGACAATCACGGGAAACCAGGGCAGGAAGAGCGAGAACGCACCGATCAGCGCCGTGGTGGTTTGGCCCGGCGCGGTGACCAGGTCGCTATCGAAGAAACGGAGCAGGAAATGGCGCAAGAGTTCGAAGCCTGCTCCATGCGTTTCGCGCAACCATTCTTTCATCGCTCGATCCTCATTCCTGCCGCAGCGCAACCACCGGATCGATGCGCATCGATTTGCGCGCCGGCACGTAACATGCCAAGAGCGCCAGGAAGGCCAACAGCAGCGGAGCCCCGAACAGCACGGTCGGATCGCTGGTGCTGGTCGAAGTCACTTTGCCCACGCTCGAATTCATCGCCGAGAGCAGGCGCGATCCGGTCCACGCGCCGGCCATCCCGATCGCTGTGCCGGCCAGCACCAAAAGCATCCCCTCCTTCATCACGAGGCCCAATACGTTGCCCTTCTGCGCGCCCAACGCGATGCGAATGCCGATCTCCCGTCCGCGCTGTGCCACCGAGTATGCCGTCATTCCGGCCAGACCGACCGCCGACAGAATCAGTCCGAAGATACCGACGCATCCATAGGTCCAGGAGCTCAATCGAAGCGGCGTCATGAACTGCTCGATCTGTTCCGGCATGCTCCGAATGTTGAAAGGCGTGATGCTTGCATCCATGGCACTGATTTCGCGCCGCACGGCGGCCATGACGTCGACGCCAGGGGTGGCGCGCACCATCAGCGTCACGCCTTGCGCGGCAGGCATGGCGGAGTCCGCCGTCCGCAGCGGGAAATAGATCACCGGAGATGGTTTTTGCACGACCAGGCCCTCCGCCACATCGCCGGCCACGCCCACCACTTCGAAAAATTTGCGCCGCCCAGCCGCGCCTCCGACGCGATAGTCATAAGTGCCGGGCAGGATTCCTGAAGCGACGATCTCGTCATTGCCGATCTCGATCTGGCGGCCTAGCGGATCCGATCCCTGCCAGAACTGCCGGGCGAATTCCTGGCTGACAATGACCGCGGCCGTCTGGTTGATCTCGTCCTCTTTCCGGAAGGCGCGGCCCGCCGGAAGAGCGATCCCCGTTGTCTCGAAGTAGTCCTTCCCCACCACGTGCCGGATCACAGTCCGAGTCTCGTGAGCGGCGTCGCCGGCAGCCGAAACGCGCATACGCGCACCGCCAATCGAGACGGGAACGGTTTCCGTGAGGCAGGCCGAAGTCACCGAGGGCAGCAGCTTCACGCGATCCAGCAGCTTGGGAAGAAACGCCGCAGCCTGTTCGCCGGAGTAGCCGTCGCGAACCGGGTCCAGCGACATCAGGTACAGGTTCTTCGGATTGAAGCCTGCCTGAACGCCCAGTGTGCTCTGGATGCCGAATGAGAGCAAGCCGAGGATCACCAGCAACGTCAGCGAGCCGGCGAACTGCCCCACCATCAGGGTATTGCGCAGGCTCCACCAGCGACGTGCCGAGAGGCGGATGTTGCCGCCTTCCTTTAGCGCCGGCGCGAGGTCGGTTCGCGTGGACTGCAAAGCCGGGACCAGTCCAAAAATCAACGCCGTGAAGCCGGTGAGTACGATGGTGAGCATCAGGACCGTTGCGTCCGGCTGAAGGTCGTAGGTGACGGGGATGAGGTATGGCATGCGCACACTCCTCAGCGAGTGCATCAGCCACATGGAAGCCAGAAAACCGGGCACCGCCGCGCAGGCCACCACGATCATGCTCTCGGTCAATAACTGGCGCACGATGCGTGCACGGCTGGCGCCCAGCGCGAGGCGCACCGCGATTTCCTTGCGCCGGCCGGCCGCGCGCGCCAGCATCATATTGCCTACATTGGCGCACGCGATCAGCATGATCAGGCCCGACATCACGGTAAAGAACGAGGTGAAGAACGGGAGGTCCTGCTTGCGCAGGGGCAGCATTTTGCCGCCTTCCACCAACTGCACGCGGCGTCCTTTTTGCGTTCCGGCGGCGTCCCCGTTCTCCTGCTCGATTTGCTGCGCCGTGGCGTCGAGTTCGGCTTCCACCCGCGACATCGTAGCGCCCGGCCGCAACCGGCCGACCATGCGAAAGATGGTGCGGTCGCGGCGTTCCAGCGCCTGGCCGGCGAGTTCGGGCGCCACACGCTCTCCCACGGAAAGCGGCATCCAAAGGTCGGCTCCAAAGAGCACGGGCGAAGCGCCGAGAAACTCCTTCGGCCCTACACCGACCACGGTGGCGGGCTGCGAATTGATGCGCAGCGTCTTACCGATCGCCGACGGATCGGACGCCAGTTGTTCCTGCCAGAACCGGTAACTCACCACCACCGGAGTGCTCGCTCCCGCCTGTTCGCCATCGTCAAAAAAGCGGCCGAGCGCCGGATGAACGCCCAGCGTCGAGAAGTAGGACGGAGTTACCAGATGGCCCCATCTGCGTTCCGTCCGTCCGCCCAGGGAAACTCCGAACGGCACTGCCGCCACATAGGCCAGGGTCGAAGAAAACGCGTCGCCGTGCACGCGGTAACGCTGATAGCTGGGATAGGAGACCGGCAACTGCAACGCGACCAGTTCCCGCGGGTTCGCGACACCTGGAAGGGTGCGTAATGCCATCCCATTCATCTCGCTGAACGCGCAAGTCACAATGCAAATGCCCAAGGCCAGCGAAAGCAACGCTACCGCCGTGAATCCCGGCGATCCGGCGAGTGAGCGAAACGCATAGCGCACGTCTTTACTCCACTCGGCGAGGTGCTCGACTGGCACTCGAATGGCGATATCGAAGAGCATACGCGCCAGCCCCGGCAGGCCCTGACGCCGCCAGACGGACCCGATGCTGTCTTCCGCGGTCTGCAGCAATTCCTCGCCGTAGACGTTCTTGAATTCGTGCGGGAGTCCGTTGGCCAGGCCGCGATACAAGGTCAGACCGGCAGCGACCGCCGGGTCCGGCTGCCGTGGACCGCGGTCCCCCGGAAACCCATCGCGTCCACGATGCGGTTCGCCACCTGGTCACCATCGTCCGCCTGGGTTAACTGCGCGAAGACGCCTTCCAGCGAGGGTTGACTCATCAGTTCACGAAGGCGCTCGATCGAGTCGTACGCCACCACCTCACCGTTTCGAAGGATCAGAACAGTGGAGCAGATTTTTTCGACTACCTCCAGGACGTGCGAACTATACAGGATGATCTTTCCCTGACCCGCCAGCGCGCGTAGCAGGCTGCGCAACATCAGCGCGGCGGTCACGTCCAGGCCGGAGAACGGCTCGTCCAGGATGAGCACGTCCGGGTCGTGCAGCAGCGCGGCGGAAAGCAGAATCTTCTGGCGCATGCCTTTCGAATACGCGGACAGCGGCGCATGACGGTCATCCCAGAGGGCGAAGGCCCGCAGGAATTCGTCCATCTTGGGTTCGAGAATGCGTCGCGGCATTCCGCGAAGGCGGCCCATCAGTTGCAGATACTCGTGGCCGGAGAGATGCGGGTAGAGGTGCGCTTCCTCCGGCACGTAGCCGGTGCGCCGCTGAAAAGCGGTGAAATCCTCGTACACGCTTCGTCCGCCGTAAAAGATCTGTCCCTCGGAGGGCTCGATCAGACCGGTCAGCATCTTTACCGTGGTGCTTTTCCCCGCCCCGTTGGGACCCAGGTACCCGAGGATCTCACCCGGCCTGACCGTAAAGCTGACTTGGCGGACGGCGGGCGTGTGGTTGTAATACTTGGTAAGAGACCGGGCTTCGAGCATTCGGAACTCCGACGGTTTTAGCGCATCAATCAGTAGCAACTAATATATATATGAGACTTGAGGGGAAAGTCAAGAAGAGTTCCGGGAGACACTTGGATTATGGCGATCTACACGCTGCGACGTGAGCAACTGATTCCGCGTCCGCTGGAGGAAGTGTTCGGGTTTTTCTCCGACGCGAGGAACTTACAAAAGATCACGCCGCCCTGGCTCAACTTCCAGATCCTGACTCAGGAGCCGGTCGACATCCACCCCGGCACGCTGCTGGACTACCGCCTGAAATGGCACGGATTGGGCATACGGTGGCGCACCAGGATCGTGACCTGGAACCCGCCGCACGTCTTCACCGACGAGCAGATCCGGGGCCCGTACCGATTGTGGAATCACACCCACACTTTCACCGCGGAGATCGGGGGAACGCGCATGGTGGACCTCGTGAATTACCAACTGCCGCTCGGCATACTGGGCGCGATCGCGCACCGGCTCGCCGTGCGGCGGGACCTGGAACGGGTATTCGATTACCGGCAACAGGTGATCGCATCGTTGTTCTCCCGCTGATGTTCTGAGCATGTCGTGGGACAGACCATCGCCTTGCGTGGTCTTGCTTCACTGCAGTTGACAGACGACACAAACCGATCGTCCGTCCCACCAACCGCCAAGCTCGCCGGTAATATCCGGGCGTTCGCCGATTTTCGAAAGCCTCCCGACCATCCGCCGCCGTACGCTCATCTCATGCAACGACAAGAAGATTGGCGAGGCCACCATACCATTCCAGGCATCCTCCCGGCGCTGATCGTAATCGGCATCGGAGTATTGTTCCTGCTCAACAACCTGAACATCTTTTTCATGCACGACATCTGGCGTTTCTGGCCGGTGATCCTGATCGCCGCCGGACTCGCCAAAATGGTGGATTCGCCATACTCCAACGGCAAAGCCACCGGCGGCATCCTGGTGGGGATCGGCGCCCTGTTTCTGGCCGACACACTCGGCTTCCTCAACCTCTCATGGGCCGATTTCTGGCCCCTGGTGTTGATCGGCGCCGGCCTGTTGATGTTGTGGACCCGCCTCGCGCCGCCCATGCTGGGTACCCCCAACATCCCGGCGGAGGCGCACGAGGGCGTGCTCAACGAGTACGCCATTTTCGGCGGCGTGGACCGCAAGGTGACCACGGACGATTTTCGCGGCGGCCATATCTCCGCCATGTTCGGCGGCGTCGAAATCGACCTGCGGCGCGCCGGCATGCGCGGCGATTCGGCCGTAATCGACGTCACCAGCCTCTTCGGCGGCGTCGAATTCAAGATCCCGCCGAACTGGATCGCCGTCGCTTCAATCGCCGCCATCTTCGGCGGCTTCGGCAACAAGAGCGTGCAGCCCAACGCCGACATGCCTGGCGTGAAGCGACTGTATATCAAGGGCTCTGCCATATTCGGCGGTGTGGGCGTGAAGAACTGACGCGCCGATGCATCCCATCCTAGCCACGCGCTGGCGGACCCTGCTGTATCTCGCTGGCTGGGTTCCCATCCTGGCGCTGCTGGACTACCTGATGTGGTCGTCCGGCGGCGCATCCTGGATGCAGAACACCGCCGTCCTGGCTCCCGCGTGCTTCCTGTTCGCGTTTGCGTGCCTTTCCCCCTGGCCCATGTGCCGCGTGCGGCCGCTCCGATTGGCGGATACCCCGACGCTGGCCGTGACCTGGACTGCCGCCGCGGCCGCCGCCGCCGCCACGTTCACCGGCGCCGCCTGGGCCATGGCGCGCATCGAGGGACAGCGCGCCACCCACCTGGACCTGCTGTTCGGCGTGGGCATTCTGCTCTACCTGCTCTCCGCCGGATTGCACTACGCCGCGCTCGCCGCCGAAGAATCGCGCGAGGCGTCCCTGCGCGTCGCCGAGGCGCACTCCCTGGCGCGCGACGCGGAACTGCACGCGTTGCGCATGCAGATCAATCCGCATTTTCTCTTCAACAGCCTGCACTCCATCGCCGCTCTGGCCACCCTGGATGGCGCCCGTGCGCGTGAAATGTGCATCCGCCTCGCAGACTTTCTGCGCAGCAGCCTCGGCCTGGGCGAGCGCGACAGCATTCCGCTGCGCGAGGAACTGGCGCTGGCCCGCAGCTATCTCGAAGTGGAACAGGTGCGCTTCGGTGCCCGCCTGCAATTCAGCGAAAACATTCAGGAATCATGCGAGGATTGCGCCGTTCCCGTGCTGCTGCTGCAACCCCTGGTGGAAAACGCCGTCAAGCACGGAATCGCCGGCTTGGTGGAGGGCGGCGCCATCCGGCTTTCGGTAGAGCGCCTCGGCCCGGACGTCCGTGTCGCCGTGGAGAACGGGTTTGACCCGGACGCGCCGCCGCCCAACCGGCTCGGCATGGGCCTGCCCCACGTGCGCCGCCGCCTGGAACTGCGCTATGGCGACACCGCCACCCTCGAGGCCGGCGGGCGTGAAGGCGTCTATCGCGTGGAGTTGCGATTCCCCTGCGAGTCCTCCATCGCCTCCAGCAGCCGCGCGTAGCCCGAGCGGCTCACCGGCAGCCGCGTGCCGTCCTTCAGAATGGCGATGCGACTTTCCTTCCCGTAAGGCTCGATGCGCGAAACGCGCTCCAGATTGACGATGGCCGAACGATGTATGCGCACGAAGCAGGCCGGGTCGAGCAGAGCTTCCACGGCGGCAATAGGCTGCTGCTTCAGATAACTTTTGCCCTCGCTGTGCAACGCCACGTAATCGTCCTGCGCGGCCACATAATCCAGCTTGGCGATCGGAATCACGTGGACGCGCGTGCCGTCCTTGACCACGATGCGTTGCGGCCGCTCGCCGGCGGGCCGGGCCTCGGGTGAGAGCGCCGGCGGCATGCGACGCTCGCCCAACCGCGTCCGCGCCCGCTCCAGCGCGCGCTCGAAACGTTCCGCGCTGAAGGGCTTGAGCAGGTAATCCACGGCGTGCGCGTCGAAAGCGCGCATCGCATACTGATCGTAGGCGGTAACGAAGATCACCACCGGCGCCTGCGAGGGTTCGATCAGTTCGAGCACCTCGAACCCGTCCAGCTTGGGCATTTGGACGTCGAGAAAGACCAGGTCTGGAGTGGTTTCGCCAATCGCTTTCACTGCTTCGAACCCGTTGGCGCATTCGGCCACAACCCGAATTTCCGGATGTGCAGCCAGCAATTCGCGAAGATATCCCCGGGCCAGTTCCTCGTCATCTACCACGACGGCCTTTAATGTATGCTCCATTACCTTTTCCGATTTGGTTTTTAGACTCTCGAAGCTACAAGATTAGCTATTTCCGTTGCGTTTCATTTGTGCAACAATGAATAACACTTAATAATTCTTTCGCAGGGCCACCCGCAAGGGCAGGCGGTCGGGAAGGCGTATAGTGAGCGATAAAGCCGAAACGCCGTTTGACAATATCGAGGGGTCCCACGAGTATGTTCGGATGCTGGCCGAGGCCGTCAATGAAGCCCGGCGCGATGTCGAAGAAGAAATCGCTTCGGCCGAACACGACCGTGCGGATCGCCGTAAAGAAGCTCTCCTCCTGGTTTCGTACAACCTCGCGAAACTCAACCTGCATATCACCAGCAGCCGGCGCATCTTAAATGATCTGCGCAGTTTGCGGCGCCTGCTTTTAGCAGAGCGTGGTTTGCGTGCTGAAGACGAAAGCGAGGTCGGCGCGGGCGACTAGCAGGAAACGCTAACGGGGCCACATATACGATACACCGGGTGAAGGTGTATTGTGACCGTCTGTTATCGTACCTCGCCAGCCTCTAGCGCCCTCGCTTTCTCTCATTTCTGATCGATTCCGCAGAGAAACTCGTCTATATGGGCCAAAATTTGATGGATTCCCAAACAGCCCCACTTGACAGAACGCGGCGACGAGCGTAGTATTTAGGGTCGTTACACCAATTTTGAAATAGCACTCGGTAGCGGTGGTTTGTGGGGGACCCCGTATGACCTTTCAAATCGGCGACAAGGTGGTTTATCCTAACCAAGGCGTTGGGACCATCGAGAATATCAGCACCCGTTCGTTTGGCACCGCTTTCGAAAAATTCTATTTGCTGCGCTTTGGCTGCAGCATGACGGTGTTGGTGCCACTGTCTAACGCCGCCAACATCGGGTTGCGGCGGATCACCAAGGACCGCGAGATTTCGCGAATCCTCTCGTACCTGGCAACCGGATGGTGCGCCATCAACTCCGATTGGAAGGTGCGGTTCAAAGAGAACAGCGACAAAATGCAAAGCGGGGATCTGTTGAAAGCCGCTGAGGTTTTCAAGAGCCTGGTTCAATTGCATGTCGATAAGCCGCTCTCCTTCCGTGAGAAGAAGATGCTGGACCGGGCGCGTCACATGCTGGTATCGGAAATCTCGATCGCACGCGGCGTTCCTGAAATCCATGCTGTCGCCCTGATGCAGCGCTCGCTGGCCAAGGGCGGCCTGACTTTACCCGCGACTCTTTAATTTCCAATCGGCGCTCGCCCGTCGGGTGTCCGGCCGGCTCCGGGTGTTCCCTTTCCTCGCGACACCGGGCGCATAAATCCGCTCAAGGAAAGCTTGGTCGTCATATTGCAAGCTTAAGTAGCGGAAACTACGGATGCCGCGGAATAACAACGCAATCCAGAGATTTTTCGGCGAACTCGGACCCGGTTTGATCACCGGAGCGGCCGACGACGACCCGTCGGGGATCGCCACTTATTCGGTTACCGGCGCCGGTTTCGGCTATGGTCCGCTGTGGACCGCGCTGTTCTGTTTCCCCCTGATGGCGGCTGTACAACTGATGTGTTCGCGCCTCGGCATGGTGACGGGCCGCGGTCTGGCTGCCGTGGTGCGCCGGCGATATTCGCGCTGGGTGCTCTGGGGAGCCTGCCTGCTGCTGATTGTGGCCAACGTGATCAACATCGCCGCCGACCTGGGCGGCATGGCCGAAGCCACCCAAATGGTGACCGGCCTTCCCTCCGCGTGGCTCACCCCGGTCTTCGCGGTGATAATTGTCGCGGCCCTGTTCCTGACCTCGTACCGCACAATGGCGCGGGTCTTCAAGTGGCTCACGCTGGTGTTGTTCGCCTACGTGATTACAGCGTTCCTGGCCCAGCCGGATTGGGTCGCCGTATTGCGCGCCACGTTTATCCCCGATATCCACTGGTCCGGCGAGTATCTCTCCGTGCTGGTCGCAATTCTGGGCACTAGCATCTCGCCGTATCTGTTCTTCTGGCAGGCCGCGCAGGAAGTAGAGGAAGAGCGCGCCGAAGGCAGGAACACGGTGGCCAAGCGGAAGGGCGCCACCGACGTGGAACTGCGGCGCGCGCGCACTGACGTGCTGACCGGAATGTTTTTTTCCAACTTCGTGATGTATTTCATCATCCTCACTACCGCGGCCACGCTGCACGCCCACGGAGTCACCAAGATCGCCACCGCCAGCCAGGCCGCGGAGGCATTGAGGCCGCTCGCGGGCAACGGCGCCTATTGGCTGTTCACGCTCGGCCTGATCGGCACCGGAATGCTCGGCGTGCCGGTGCTGGCCGGTTCGAGCGCTTATGCGATTGCGGAAGCCATGTCGTGGGGCGCGTCGCTCGACCGCAAGCCTAAGCTCGCACCCAAATTTTACGGTGTGCTGGCCACCGCCATGGTGCTCGGCGTGGCGCTGGACCGTGTGGGCCTGGACGCGGTGAAAATGCTCTTCTGGTCCGCCGTAGCCAACGGAGTGCTCGCGCCGCCCCTGATCGTGCTGGTGGTGCTGCTGACCACGGACCCCTCGATCATGGGCGACCGCGTGAATCCGCCGTTGCTCAAGTGGCTGGGCTGGCTCGCCGCGGCCGTGATGACTGCCGCCGCCATCGCTATGTTCGCGGCGGGGTAAAATTGACTCTTTGCATGTCACGAATCCACACTCCCCTCACAGATGAACTGACGGACTACATCCGCCAGGTAGCGTTGCGCGAGCCCGAACCGCTCCGCCGTCAGCGCGAAGCCACAGACCTGCACCCGCGAGCCTCCATGCAGACCTCGCCCGAGCAGGGCCAGTTTCTCCACCTGCTGGCGCGCCTGGTAGGCGCAAAGAAGACGTTGGAGGTGGGCGTGTTCCTGGGCTACAGTTCCACCTGGGTTGCCCTCGCGCTTCCCGCGGGCGGCAAAATCATCGCCTGCGACCAGAGCGAAGAGTACACCAGGGAGGCGCGCCGGCTCTGGCACGCTGCCGGGGTGGAGGACAAAATCGAATTGCGCCTCGCCCCCGCCCTCGATACCCTGGACGCGCTGATCGCCGCCGGGAACAACGGCAGCTTTGACTTCGCCTTCATCGATGCCGACAAAGGCAATTACGCGAACTATTACGATCGTGCCATGCTGCTGGTGCGTCCCGGCGGCCTCATCGCCATCGATAATGTGTTGTGGGACGGCGACGTCGTCAACCCCGCCAAGACCGATGCGGAGACCGAAGCCATCCGCGCCTTCAACCGCAAACTGCAAGCCGATGAGCGCGTGACGCTGAGCCTCGTACCTCTGGGCGATGGACTGACACTGGCGTGCAAACTCTGACCGCGCCGACCGTCTTTCCCTGCTACGCGACCGCCGATCGCGCGCTCGCCGAGCGTCTCAGCGCGCTCCTGGAACGCGGCGCCGACGTGCGCGTGTTCCTCGACGAAGGGCAAATGCCGGAGAGCGCGGACCTTGCCGAAAAGGCGCGCGAGGCGCGCATGGCGGACATCGTGATCGTGCTGTTCTCGCGCAGTTCGATGCCTTCACGCTGGCCGCGCGCCCTTTGGGAAGACGCCTTGGTCAAGGAACCCGAAGCCGACGGCGTGCGCATCGCCTTCCTCAAGTGCGACGATTGCATTCCTCCGCGAGTCCTCACCCCTATGTTCGACGCCGCCCGCTTGCGCGACGTGAAGCGCTGGGTGCGCGGCAGTGAGCCGGCCGACCCACCCGCCGCCGAATTCTCCGCCGACCTCGAAGTGCTCGGCATCGCGATTGCCGACCGTCCCGGCGCGGAGACCGTGCAGAGCATCGCCCTGGCCCGCGAATTCGCCCGCGCCTTTGCCGGCGATTTCGACGCCGTCCTCCATCTCGACTGCGCCACTGGAACGCTGGCCGACATGGCCGGCGACTTGGCTTGGCAGGTAGGCCTGCATCTCGAAGGCGAACTCGCCGACAATCTCGAGCATCTGCGCATCTTCTGCGCAGCGCGTCGCCTACTGGTGGTGCTCGCCGGCGCCGTCCCCGCCGACCTGATCTTCGACGGACGCTGTTCCACGCTCGTCTGCACGGAACCTGGCGACCCATCTCCTGACGCATTGCGCCAACTGGCGCGCGCCTTCGATGCCGTGGAAGATTGGAGCGAGGCCTGCCGTCTGGCCCGCCAGGCCCGCCGTGTGGCGCGCGATCAGTTCCGCCTGGCCGAGTGTTTCGAGATCATGACCCAATGGCGGGCCATGGCCGAAGAGCGCGACGATCGCGCCGTAGTGGACGAGGCCAGCCGCGAACTCGTCTGGATCCTGGAAGGCTGGGGCCGCACCGCGGAAGCCCGCCAGTTGGAGCAAACCCGCGCCATGGAGTTCGACGAGCAGCTGCCGCTGTTCTTCGAGTAGTGATTACCGCTTTAGTGCCAGCTCGAAAGAAACGCCCTCCGTCCTTTGCAGGGCGGACAGGATAGCGGAAAGATTTGCCGCTGATGGACTGCCCTTCGGCCCGAGCATGCGCATGAGGCTTTTGGCTGGGATCCGGGTGCGCTTTTCCAAATCCTGAAAACCGACAGTTGCGTTGACGTAATCGCGGAGTACTGCCTTGCCCGTTTCAAGGTCACCATTGATGATGCATTCGACGGCCTCGCGCAGCAGGGCCTGGCGGAAATCCGAATCGCGCTGGGCCCGCGCGCGGATTGTTTCTTTAAAGTCGTGGGTAAGGGGCATTATTGGATCTCCTGTTTCTTTCTTCGTTTGTAATCGGCCCAACATTCCTGCGCGGCCTGAATGTCCTTGTGCTGGCGCTTCTTGGTACCGCCGCCTAATAGGATCACGAGCAGTTCACCGTCCTTGCCGAAATAGATGCGGTAGCCGGGACCGAAGTCTATTTTGCACTCATGAACGCCGGCGCCGACGCCCTTGACCTTCGAGAAATTGCCCCGCTCCATGCGCGTAAGCGCGATCGTTACCTTGGCGGCAACCGGTGCGTCGAGCCCTTCGAGCCAATCCGCGAACCGTCTATTCCCGTTTTGATCGATGTAACCGCGGAGCTCGATCATTCCAGGACAATGGTAACAATTTTGTTACCAATAGTAAAGGCGCCCTCCGGTCCCTTCTCACATAACGGGAATCAACACGCTCTCGCTCACCGAACCAATCGTGAAATTCAACTGCATATTGACCGTCCCCATCCGTATGTCCACCGCATAGGTACCGGGGATATCTCCCGCGCTGTACAAGCTGCGCACCGTACCCGCGCCGGTCACCGTGAATTGCGGACGGAGCGGCCCCGTATACGGCAGGCCTGCCGCATCCACCACCCGAAACACCACCGCCTGCGACGATGAGGACCGCGCGTAGTCAAAATAGTCCTGATAGAGAATCGAGATCCCTGCCGGTTGCGAACCGGGAACCGCGAACCAGTACGGGATGCTCGCGATACTCCCGCCGGCCGTGCCCGAGACCAACAAATTGCCCGAGTATTCGCCTGCCGCCAGACCCGAAGCATCCAGGCTTACCGGCACCTGCTGCGCCACACCCGGATCAAGCGATAAGCTGCTGGTGGCAATCGATGGCGCCGGGCCGCTGCCAGCCGGCACGACTTGAATCGTGTAAGTATCGGTGGCCGTGCCCACGTTTGTTAGCGAGAGTTGCACTGTACTGTGCACCGTGGCGCCGGCACCGAAACTGAGTGATGTGGGGTACGCCGCCACCGTGCCGCTAACCGCCGCCGCCAGGTTCAACATGCCGGCGCCCGCCTGCGACACGGTGGCCGCCACGCCCTGGCTCGCAGTTGCGGGGGCCGCGCCGTTGATTAGCAGGGAGCGGTATTGCGGCACCGTGAGGCCCGGACGCGCCGCCTTCAGCACCGCCGCCGCTCCGGCCACCAGTGGTGTCGAAAAGCTGGTGCCGTTCGTGTCGATGAAACCGCTGGCGCTGTATGATTCGCCGCTGGTGTACGAGTTCTGCGCGCCGGTGACAATCTCCTCGCCCACCGCAGCCAGGTCCGGCTTGAGCGCGCTGCCCACGCTGGGGCCGCGGCTGGAGAAAAAGCTGACGTCGGTGCGCGCCGCAAACGCCGTGACCCCGGAGAAATCCATCGCCGCCTGCAAGCCGGAATCCTGTGCCGCGCGCGCTTTCAAATCGGCCCCGTCGCTCTGATTGACGAACAACGCAGGCAGTGTCGCCGCACCGACACTCGTGCTGCCCGAAGAAAAGGTGCTGCCCCCAGGGTTGTTGCAGATGATGATTGCCAGCGCTCCGCCGGCCGCCGCATCATTCAGTTTGTCGGCGAAGGCGCAGGTGCCGCGCAGCACCAGCACGATCTTACCGGCCACGGATCCCGAAGGCAGGGGCGAGCAGGCCAGGCCGCTCGAATCCACTCCCGTCACATCGAACAGCGTGCCGCTGATCACCTGCCCGGGGTTAGGCCCATCGCCCGAACTAAACGCCGCATAGGGCGCGACGCCGGCAATCGTAATCGCATTTCCCAAAGAACGATCGTTGTGAATCGAGCTCAGCGTGATGACGTCGGGAGAACTCGCATAATCGCTGATCGTTCCGGCGGCCGGTCCCTGATTGCCCGCCGCCACCACCACAATCACACCCGCCTGCGCCGCCCGCGCGAAGGCGGCCTGGCCAACGTCGCTGGCCGCGATATCCGAATACGACGTCACGTAAGCGCCCAGGCTGAGATTGAGTACATCCATCCCATCGGCCACCGCGTCGTCGATCCCCTTGGCGATCACATCCGTCGTCCCGCCATTGGCGTCGAGCACCTTGTAACTCCCGATGTAAGCCTTGGGCGCAACGCCCGTGACCGGCCCGTAAGGCGTGCTCGCCGCTCCTCCGGCCGCCGCCAGCGAGGTGCCGGTGCCGTGACCATCGCGATCGTTGGCGTCGGGGTCGCCGCCATCCGGCAGCAGTGTGGTGTAATTCTTGGCAACGATCACCTTCGCATTGGTGAACTGTGTGTCGCTCGCGAAGAGCACCTTCGGGAAGCCATCGACGGGGGGCAGCGGGTCGCTGAATGCCGGATTGTTGACGTCCACTCCGGTATCGATCATGCCGATCTTGATCCCCGCCCCCGCGCCGTTCTGTCCCAGCGGCAGCAGGCTCCACGCGTCGGGCACCTTGTGCAGCGGCAGCGCGTGATTCAACACCGGCCGTACCCGCCGCACGGCGTGCAGCCGCACCGCGCCCGGAATCTGCAGCAGGTCCGCGGCGTGCGCATCGGGAATGTTGACAATCAGTCCGTTGAAAACGGTGTCGAGACTCGCCATCACGATGCCGCCTCGCGCCGCGACACCGGTGCGCGCGGCCGCTTGCGATTGCCGCACCGCCGTACGGCGCGCGGCGATGGCCGTCGTGCGGGCGCCGGAGCGCGCACCTTGTGGAACGGCCACCGCCGCCGGGTCGCCGGAGAGTTCCAAAATATATCGCCCGGGAACTACCTGCGCGAACGTGGCGGACGCGGAGAGTAGTACAAGAAGAATGATCTTCATCGATGTGATTTTCCATGCGGCACGCTGCCACCGGTCTGCGTGCCGAACTTCGAGCATATACATAAGATACGAAATGAGAGGGAAATGCGGAAGGCTGTCATTGTGCGTACCCGCAATCCTGCTGGCCCCAGCTCAAGATTCACGGCGTGAACTGAGTTTGGGGTATCCTGCTGTGAGATGCGCACTCTGCTTCTCGCCCTGCTGTCCATCCCCCTGTTTGGTCAGCCCAACCTCGACTTCCTGAATCACAATCGCCCCGTACTGGACGCGCACAACTGCTATCCGTACAAAGGCGATTTTAAGGACCGCATCGATCGCGCGCTCAAGACCGGCGTCATTCCCGTGGGCATCGAGCAGGACCTCGCCTGGGGCATCGATCCCGCCACCGGCAAGGGCCGCCCCGTGGTCACACACTCCGCCAAAACCACCGGCAGCGAACCCGCGCTGCGCGATTACTTCTTCGAACGCGTGCGCCCCATCATCGAAAAGGCGCTGGCCGATAACGATCGCGCGCGCTGGCCCGTCATCGTGCTCCACTTCGATTTCAAGAGCGTGCAGCCCGAGTTACTGCACGCGGTCTGGGACCTGCTCGGCGAGTATCAGGGCTGGATCACCACCGCCTCGCAGACTGCCGACCCGCATCAACTGGCCGCTTTCGAGCCCAAGCCGCTGCTGGTCCTGACCGAGGACGCCGATGCCCAGGAAGAAGTCTTTTTCAAGCAGGTGCCGGTGGGTGCCAAACTGCGCCTCTTCGGGTCAGCCCACACCAAGAACATCCCCGACAAGCCGAAGGAAGAGCACGACCGCCTGCTGGCCACGCTGCCGCCGGAGCAGTTGCTGCCCGCTCCACCCACCAACTATCGCCGCTGGTGGAATAACTCGTGGTACGCCGTCGAAGAAGGCGGACAGCACAAGGCCGGCGACTGGACACCGCAGGACGACCGCCGCCTGCGCGCCCTGGTGGACTACGCGCACAAACTCGGCTACTGGATCCGCTTCTATACGCTGGACGGTTTCGGCGACGGGGAAGATAAAGGCTGGGGCGACGCATACAACTTCGGAACTCACGAGGCCGTGATCGCGCGCTGGAAGGCCGCCATCGCCGCCGGCGTCAACCTGATCGCCACCGACCAGTACGAAGACCTCGCGAAGCTGATGCACTAAGCCGCATTCTCATCATGTGTGGGGCAGGCTCGGACCGCTCATCCAACCACCATTTCCCGCGCCCGAGCCTTGGCTAGAACATAAGGCCCTTCGGGAATCACTGCGATCGTAGCGCCCGGCGCCAGCGTGGATGCAAGCCCCGCGATCGCCGACTCCACACTCGCATACGATTGCCCCCACAATCCCGCATGGTACTCCGCCGGAAGCCCCGGCACATACCAGCTCAGTCGCTGCCGCGTAGTCACCATCGCCAGTTTCTCCAACTGCCACTGATCGACTGTTACCGGAGCGCCCTTGATGCGCTCCAGAAACTCGGCGTCCGACAACCCGCCGCGCAGCATCCGCGCGAACTCGGGCGCGCCCGCACCCTCCGCACAAGCCGCCACCAGCAGTATCGATCCGCCTGCCTTCACGATGTGGGAAGCCGCTGTCACGCCCTTGATGCATTGGTAATACGTAAGGTCGAGCGGATAGCCGGCCGAAGACGTGATCGCCGCATCCACCGGCTCATCCAATGTCTCCAGCAGCACTCGCGATACGAACTCCACTCCGCTGCGATGCGCCAGTTCCGCGTCTCCGGCGAACACTCCGGCAATCGACCGGTCGCGGGCCAGTGCCACGTCCAGCATGAAATCGTGCCGCGCCATTCGCGCAATCTCCAGCAGCTCGCGATGCAGTGGGTTGTCCTCCGTCGAGCCCTCCACGGCGCGCGCATCCCGCATGAATTTCGGACTGTGCAGCACTTTGATGGTCTCTTGCGCGGCCAGCCCTGGAGCAATCAGCTTCCTGCCGCCCGAGTAGCCCAGCATGAGATGCGGTTCGATGAAACCGAGCGTGATGTGCAGGTCGGCCCCGGCGAATCGCTCGTCGATATACACCGGCGTACCCGATTGAGTCGAGCCCAGGTGCCGATGGGACGAGAGCACGCGCGCGTCGTGGTTCACTACCCGGTACGCCCCCGCGATTTCCTCTCCGCAGATCTCGCGAATCTCAGCGTCCGTCGCGGCACGGTGCAGGCCCGTCGCGATCAGAATCGTGATTTCTTCCCGCGGAATTCCCGCCTCTGATAACCGGCGAAGTACGGGGGGAAGCGTCAGCCGGTTCGGAGCCGGTCTCGTGATATCGCAAACGGAAATAGCCGCGCTGCGCTTGCCGCGCGCCAGTTCGGACAATGCCGGCGAGCCGGTCGGGCGATCGAGCGCCGAATCGAGGGCGCCGCGCCAGTCGACTATCGGCGTTGCCCCACGAGCCTCCAGAACGCGATAATGGAACCGCTCCGGAAGATGAACACGAAGTCCGGATTTCCCGAATGCGAGATCGATTTGCATCCCGCCATCGTACTACGGTAGGACAGACCATCGCCTTGCGTGGTCTGTCATGCTTAGCTAACTGCAATTGACAGACGACACAAACCGATCGTCTGTGCTACGCATAGTCGATCGGATTCCTCTCCAGCCACCGTGCATCGCGAACGTGATTAACGCCGCGAATCGCATGCCTCGCGGCAGTGCCCGTAAAGCCACGTGACGCCCAGGCCACGCCGCCGCCAAAGCCGAGCGCGCTTCCCACCAGGCCGCCGATTGCCGCTCTGGGCACTGACCGGTTTTTCTTATCGAAACACGTACTCAATGCCCCCACTGCCGCGCCGACCAGCGCCGGCGTCCACGCGGCAGCCTTCCATCGGGGCGTGAATACGCCGGACCTTTCGTTCCGGGCTGACGTGATACCGTTCAGCCCTGCCTTGATCAAATTCTTGAAATACGCAATGTCCGATGCAAGCAAGCTGGAGCTCGTCATGGCCATCCTCCTGCTTCATCATATCGGATAAACGGGCCGTATTTCTAGCCACTCCAAACCGGGGACTCTCTCGAAAATGCGAGCCGCCCCCGGTGACAGACGAGACTGGCATGGGTTCCGCCGTCTTTGCGGAACCCGCTGCCAGCCCCGTCTGTCGGACCGGGTTCACCGGATGAGGCTTTCCTCATATCGTCCCGACTGACAGGCCAATTATCCTTACCTGCTGGGACTATCATGGTGAAGTCATGGCCAACCCGATCGTTTCCCGCCGTGCGCTGCTCTCCGTCGCTGCCGCGCCTCTCATCCTTCCCCGCCGTGTCTTCGGAGCCAACGACCGCATACGCATCGGAGTCATCGGCGCCGGCGGCCGCGCCAACCTCCTCATGGACCAGCTTCCTCCCGGCGCCGAAATCGTCGCTCTCGCCGATTGCTACCCCAAGCGCGCCGACGAGGCCGTCTCCAAGCGCAAAGTCAACTGGCGCATCCACTACGACCACCGCTCCTTGCTCGACACGAAGGATATCGACGGCGTCATCGTCGCCACCGCCGATCACCAGCGCGTCCTCTGCGCAATCCACGCCTGCCAGGCCGGCAAGGACGTCTACGCCGAGAAGCCCCTGACCCTTTACATCGCCGAAGGCCGCGCTCTCGTCAAAGCCGCGCGCCGCTACGACCGTGTCTTCCAGGTCGGCAGCCAGCAGCGATCCATGGCCATGAACCGCGTCGCCTGCGAGTTCGTCCGCTCCGGCGGACTCGGCAAACTCTTCTTCGTTCAGGGCGTCAACTACACGCCACCGACCGATATCCCGCCCCTCCCCGAACTGCCCGTGCCCGACGGTTTGAATTGGGATCTCTGGCTCAACCAGGCTCCCCTGCGCCCTTACAATTCGAAGCTCCATACCGGTTGGATGCAATGGCGCGACTACTCCGGCGGCGAAATGACCAATTGGGGCGCTCACGGCGTCGACCAGATCCAGTGGGCCCTCGGCGCCGACCACACCGGCCCCGTCGAATTCTGGCCCATCCCCGACGGGCAGCCAAACGCAATCGCGTATCGCTACGCCTCTGGCGCCACGGTCCGCCTCGAGATGCCCCCGTTCGATCTCCAGGGCGGCGCCGTCTTCGTCGGCGAGAAGGGCCGCGTCGAAGTCGTGCGCAACGGCTTCCGCGCCGACCCCGCCGCACTCATCAAAGAGGTGCCCCCGCGCGAAGAGGTCGAGAAGTGGGACCGCGCCCAATGGCAGGCCCAATTCCACATGCAGGATTGGCTCGACGCCATGCGCAAGCGCTCCACACCCATCGCCGATGTCGAAATCGGCCACCGCTCGGTATCCGTCTGCCACCTCGTGAACATCACCCGCCGCCTCAATCGCAGGCTGAAGTGGGACCCCGATACTGAGACATTCCCCAACGATGCCGAGGCCAACGCCTTCGTCGATCGCCCCCGCCGCAAGGGGTATGAACTGCCGAACGCGTGAGGAGGGAATGATGGGCGACGACAATACGAATTCGCGCCGGCAATTCATCAGCCGCGCCACCGCACTTAGCTCCGCGGCGCTCACCGCACAGACCTCGCGCGCCGCCGCGAACCGGCCCAACATCGTCTATCTGCATTCGCACGATTCCGGCCGCTACCTTCAGCCGTATGGCCACGCCATTCCTACGCCCAATATTCAAAAGCTGGCGTCTCAGGGCATTCTCTTCCGGCAGGCGTTCAGCGCCGCGCCCACCTGCTCGCCCAGCCGTGCGTCGCTGCTCACCGGCCAGTGCGCCCACCAGAACGGCATGCTCGGTCTCGCGCACCGCGGGTTTTCCATGACCGATTACTCGCGCCATATGCTGCACACGCTGCGCAGTGCCGGATACCATTCCGTCCTCGCAGGCTTGCAGCACATCGCAAACACCCCCGAAAAAATCGGCTTCGATGAACTGCTGCGGCCGAAGAATACCAATGCCGCGACCGTAGCGCCGCTCGCGGTCGAGTTTCTGAACCGCCGCCCGGCGCAGCCGTTCTTCCTCGACGCGGGTTTCTTTGAAACGCATCGTGAATACCCGGAACCCACCGCAGCCGACGACCCGCGATATTTGCAGCCTCCCGTTCCGCTGCCCGACACACCGCAAACCCGCCGCGACATCGCGGGATTCCGCGCCAGCGCGCGCCTCCTCGACCACGGTGTAGGTTCGATACTCGACGCCATCGAGCGCAACGGCCTCGCGGCCAACACGCTGGTGATCAGCACCACGGATCACGGCATCGCGTTTCCGCGCATGAAGTGCAACCTGACGGATTCCGGCTGGGGCGTCTCCCTGATCATGCGCGGTCCCGGACTCTTCAGCGGTGGCAAGGTTTGCGACGCGATGGTCTCGCACCTCGACGTGTTTCCCACCCTCTGCGAGTTGCTGGAGATCGAAAAACCCGCGTGGCTGGAGGGCCGTTCCATGCTGCCCGTCCTGCGCGGCGAGAAGAAAGAACTCAACGAAGAGGTTTTCGCGGAAGTCAATTACCACGCCTCCTACGAACCCGTTCGCGCCGTCCGCACGCAGCGCTTCAAGTACATCCGGCGCTACGAGGGGCGGACCACTCCCGTGCTGCCAAACTGCGACGACAGTCCCAGCAAAGATCTCTGGCTCGAGTACGGCTGGCGGCAGCGCGCAGTGCCGCGGGAAGAATTGTACGATCTGATCTTCGACCCCACCGAGCAAAACAATCTCCGCGCCGACCCGAACTCCGCGCCCGCACTGCGCGAGATGCAAGGGCGTCTGGACCGCTGGATGGCGCGCACAAACGATCCCCTTCTCAAAGGTCACGTGCCGGCGCCACCCGGGGCCAAAGTGAACCCGGCGGACGGAGTTTCCCCTAAGGAGCCGGTGGTCGACGCAAACCAGCAGCCTTGAACGCTACTTGGGATTCGTCATCCGGGCCATCTAAAACGTGAACTTGATCTGCGATTCCAACCGCCGATTGTTCGCCGTCTCGTAGAATCCTTCGCCGTTCTGCCCGCCCGCAATCTGGTTCGCAAACCCGAAGTATGGCGAGGTGATGTTCCCGACGATCGGTCCCGGGTTCGTGTGATTGAGCAGATTTCGCACCGAGATCCCGATGCTCAGGTTGTAGCGCCGCGTTGTCGAAGGGCTGCCGATCAGCCCGCCCAAACCGCGGCCGCTCGCCGCCGACAGCGCCGCACCCTGTCCGCCGCCGGCGCTGGGACGCTGATCGCCCGCTCCGCCGCGCTCCTTGCCGAAACCAATCGTCTTCGCGATCCGCAAATTCACATTGAACTGCCCCGGACCGCGTCCATAGTTCCGCGAGAGCAGCCGCTCGCCCGCCGTGGGGTTCGGATCCAGCAACCCGTACGCCGTCTGAATCAGGCCCGGCTTTGTGGCGTCGCTCGCAATGCCCGGCCGTCCATTGAACAGCGTGGTGCCGAACAGGTCGTTGCCCGCCGTGATGTCGAACGGAGCGCCGCTCTGCGCCACCACGAACGGACTGATGCGCACCGCCCACTTCAAATTGATCGACCCGCCGACGGTGAACCGATGATGCACGTCCGTGGACGCCGGCCCGTACTCGCCCGTGAAGTTATATGGATTCGCCGGAAACGTGCCGATACCGTCCGTGTTGCTTCTGGCGTGGTTGTACACGTAAAAGCCGAATAGCGAAAGTCCGGCATTCAGCTTCGCGTTGACGTTCGAGATCACCTGGTTCTGGTTGTAAATCCCCGAAGATTCCATCAACTCCAGCGGCCCCGGATGCCCCAGCGGAAACAGCCCGCTATTCGCCACAGCAGGATTGTAAGTGCCGGGCAGCGGAGCGTTGATGTCTTCCGACCGCAGCAGGTGCAGCCCGTGCGAATTCGTATACGTCACCGCCATCGTCATGTTGCCGGGCAGCTGCCGCTCCACCGTGACCGCCGATTGCAGAATGTACGGCGCGCGCACATTCGCGCCGACCTCCTGTATTATTTGCGTGGATTGGAATCCCGCCAGCGTGGCAGGTGCCGGCACGTTGGGGAAGAAATCGGGATTCGGCACCACCAACTGTTGTTGCACCAGCCCGTTGAAGCGCTGCGCGGCCAGCGTATTGGCCAGTGCGAAACGGTCGTAGAAGATGCCGAAGCCGGCGCGCAGCACAGTCTTCGCGCGCTTCTGCCCGCCGCCGCCCGGCGCCCAGGCAAACGCCAGGCGCGGCGCAAAATCGTGCCAGTCGTGGATGTTGCTCTGCGTCTCGTAGCGCAGGCCCAGGTTGACCGTAAAATTCGGACGCACGCGCCACTCGTCGCCCACGAAAATCCCCGCGTCCACCTGGTGCACCGCAAGCTCCGCTGTGCCGGTGCTCATGGTGAACTGCGTGGCGCCTCCGCCCAGCGCGCGAATCTGCGCCGGAGTGTCGCCCAATTGCTGGAAGAGCAGCGTCCGCCGGTAGCGCTCAATCGACGTGATCGGCGCCATCTGCGCCTGGCCGTTCGCATCCACCACGGGTCGATTCTGCCCGTCCAGCACCGGCGCCAGCCCGCCGCCACCAAACGTGAAAGTCCCGTTGAAGTTCTGCGGCGATACGCTATCGTCCGTCTGGCCGCGCAGCCGCACCCCGAATCGCCAGGAATGCTTGCCCTTCAGTATCGACGTGTAATTCTGCAGCTCGTAGCTGTTCTGCGCGTCGAACGTGCGCCCCAACGCCGATCCGCCACCGTTGAACGATTGCAGCACCAGCGTCGCCGGACTCAAACTGTTCGCGATCGCCTGCGTCGCGCTGCGATAAAACTGGAACCGCGTCTCATTCACCGCCGTGCCGATCAACGCCGTGTCCGCCGCCTGCACCGTCTGGTTGGTGAACTGCGAGTGGTATCCGCGCGACGTCAGGTCGAACCCGCCGATCCCGTTATCGCGCACGTCCGAATGCGTAATCCCGTACCGGAACATCAGCGTATTGTTCTGCCCCAGTTGGTAATCCACCCGCGGGCTGACATTAGTGAACCGGCCGGGCGTCGTGAGGATGCCCGCGAAGCGCAGTGTCGCCAGCGTCTGCGGATCGATCGTAACCGCGTTGGTGATCGAGCCGTTATCCACCATGTTGCGCTGCGCATCGATCGTGAACGACGACTTCTTCGTCAGCGGACCGCCGGCGTTCCCCTCGAATTCATTCAGCAGGAAGGGAGCCTTGGTGGGCGCGTACGGGTTGCGCGTGTTCCAAAAGTCGTTGGCGAAGTTCCATTGCGCCGTCCCGCGATACTTATCGCTGCCCGGCTTGGTGAAGATTTCGATCTTCCCGTAACCCAGCTTGTCATACTCCGGCGAAAACGGATTCTGGTTTATGCGAATCTCGCGGATCGATTCCTTCGGCGGCAGTTGTCCCCCGCTGAAGCCGTCCACGAAAATCGATCCGCCATTTGGACCTGCCGAGGGCCCTGCCAGCGCCGCCAGGTCGGCAGCCAGATCGTCCGGGTCGTCCGAAAGCGCTTCGAGATCGGCGCCGCGCAGTACCACGGCGCTGGCATTGTTGGAGGAATCCGTAGTCAGCGCCGGACCCGAAGTATCCTGCACCGTCACCTTCTCCGAAATCGAAGCCACGGTCAACATCAGGTTCAGCGACTGCGTACCCGCCGCCAGCGTCACCTTCCTGGGAGCCAGCGACAGTTCGGGCGCGGAAGCCTGCACAGTGTATTCGCCAGGCGTCAAGCCGGCGAATGTGTAGGACCCGCCATTGTCCGAAACCGCGCTCTTCACCGCGCCAGAGTGACCGGCCAGCGTTACCTTCGCGCGTGGAACCACCGCGCCGCTCTCGTCGGTGACCTGCCCGCGAAGCGTAGCAGTCTGTGCAAAAACAGCCTGCGAAAACAGTAACGCCATAACCAGGGAATGTAATCTCACGATGTTCCCTAGAATTATGCGCCCCCCTACATGAACACGCGATGAATCCGTTTGTAGGACAGGCCTCCTGGCCTGTCCATCCGGGCAAAGCTCGGACTTACTGCCACAAGCGATTTGCGATACACTCATCGCCATGAAAGCTGCAATCTTCATCCTCGCCGCGACCGCCCTGTCCGCACAGCAGTCGAAACAGCCCGCGCCGCCGCGCGACGGAATCCCCTCATCCCACGGTGACGATACCCGCGGCTACAACGACACGCCGCAGTTGCCCAACCAGAAGTGGAAGGTCCACGACATGGAGCGGCCCCGCGCCCCCAAAGTAACGCCCGGCCCTCTGACCAGTGCCGCCCCGCCCTCCGACGCCATCGTCCTCTTCGACGGCAAAGATCTGTCGCATTGGACACAGACGCCGCGTGGCGGCCAGCCCCAGGAACCTAAGTGGAAGGTCGAGAACGGATACCTTGAAATCGTCCCGCGCACCGGCCGCCTGGTCACCAAGGACAAATTCGGCGATTGCCAGCTCCACATCGAGTGGATGATTCCCACCGAAGCCACCGGAACCGGACAGGCCCGCGGCAATAGCGGCGTGGAACTGATGACGCGCTACGAAATCCAGGTCCTCGAATCCAACCAGAACCTGACCTACGCCGATGGCGCCGCCGGAGCCATGTACGGAATCTGGCCGCCATTGGTCAATCCCGCCCGCCCGCAAGGCGAGTGGAATGTCTACGACATCATGTTCGAGGCGCCCCGCTTTGATGACGGCAAACTCGTCAAGCCAGCCTACTTCACCGTGCTCTTCAACGGCGTCCTGGTGCAAAATCATCGGGAGCAATTGGGCACCACCATCTGGCGTCAGGTCGCCAAATACACGCCCCACGCCGCCGAAGAGCCCTTAAGCCTCCAGGATCACTCCCAGCCGGTCCGCTACCGCAACATCTGGATCCGCCGCCTCGCAGCCCAGGAGTAGGTAATCCGCCGTTGTGGCGCACGCACTCCTGCGACGCACTCCTGCGTGCCGCGTCGAGACTCTTCTCGACGCTGCGAACCCCACCGCCCAATCCGCGAGGCCCCAATCAGAGATGGTATGAGAAGGCCGGTCTCCCCCGCGGGATACGTTAAGATCCCGAATAGACACGCACTCGATCAGGTGCAAAAAGGAGACCGGCTTATGAAAAAGAATAACATTGCGAGACTACAGGCGCTTTCGAAGGGCAAGAAGAGGCAGAACCGTGGAGCTGCAAGACAGAGGCTGACCGTAGGGTTAGACCTGGGAGATCGCGATAGCCGCTACTGCATCTTGGATGAAGCCGGAGAAAAGGCGAGCGAAGGCAAAGTGGCGACGACGAAAACGGGGTTCAACTCGGTCTTTGGAAAGATGGTGCCGAGCCGAATCGCACTGGAAGTAGGGACGCATTCGCCATGGGTAAGCCGGCACCTGGCGGCCATGGGACATGAAGTAATCGTGGCGAATCCACGGAAGGTAAAACTGATCACGCAGAGCGTGAAGAAGAACGATCGGATGGATGCCGAGCAACTGGCCCGGTTGGCCCGAGTGGACCCGAAGCTGTTGTCCCCGATCCGACACCGAGGCCCAGAAGCGCAAGCGGACCTGGCGGTGATCCGGGCGCGGGCGGGATTGGTAGATGCGCGGACGGAGTTGATCAACATGGCGCGCGGACTGGCCAAGCCGATGGGAGAACGGTTGAAGAAGTGCGACGCCGATTACGTGAAGGAATCGCTGGCCGATGGACTCAGCGCGGCGGCGCAAAGCGCCATTCGTCCGCTGCTGAAGAGCGTGGAAGCGATCAATCAACAGATCGGAGTGTACGAGGAGAGGATCGAGGGAATTGGGAAAAAGTACCCGGAGATGAAACTGCTGACGCAGGTCGGGGGAGTAGGCACGCTGATCGCGTTGACCTACATCTTGACCATCGAAGATGCGGAGCGGTTCGCGCATAGCCGGGAGGTCGGACCATACCTGGGGCTGACCCGCAAGCTGCGGGATAGTGGCGAAAGCCAGCCGGAGTTAGGGATCAGCAAGGCGGGGGATCAGTTGTTGCGACGGCTGTTGGTACAGGGAGCGCACTGCATCCTGAGGCAAGGGGCGCCGGAGTGTGACCTCAAGGTATGGGGCATGGGGATGCTGCAAAATGGCGACGGCAAGAAAGTCAGCAAAGCGCGCAAGAAGAAAGCGGTGGTAGCGGTGGCGCGCAAGTTGGCGGTGTTGCTGCATCGGTTGTGGGTGACGGGGGAAGTCTACGATCCGCAGTACAACCGTAAGGCGGCACAGGCAGCGAAGGGTAAAGCCAAAGCAGCCTAAGGGTTTGAGGATTGGAATTCTGCAGAGTATGCGAAAGCGCCGAGTTGGGGTGATTGCGAGGTCGCGGCAGAACGTCGGGGGCCAGGTAACTGGGACCCTTCAGTTCGACGCAGAGATGGCAGCACCCCTTGAATTGAGAACACCAACAGGCACCTGCGGCGAAAGCTGCAATCAGAGTGCGGATGGGAGCATGGCGACAATGGCGCAGGAGTCAACGGGCAGAATGCAATCCGAAGCGAGTTGGCAGGGAAAGCAGATGGGATGCGACGGGAGGAGAGGCGCGCGGAACGCGCGCATGAGGCGCTGCCTCATACTCCGCCAGGGGGCGAGCCCCCTGAGACCTCCCGCCCCCTTTCCCTCGGGAATCCGTGTATCAGAACGGAAGCAATCGGTCAAGGGTTCGCAAGCCGCGCAAAACCGTTGCGCGCCCTTGACCGATCACTTCCGTTCTGAAGAAACCACTGAGATGAGGGAAAGGGGGCGCCTAGGGTGCGGGGGCCGGAACCCCACGGGGTGTAGCCTCTTTGACCAATGCAGCGAGGGCGCGCGGAACGCGCGCCATGAGGCTCCGCCTCATACTCCGCCAGGGGGCGAGCCCCCCTGAGACCCCCGAATTTTCCGCTTGACAGGGAGGGGCCTTCTCATGGAAGCCGCGACCGTGAGGGAGCGGTCTTCGGCCTCACTCCGCCATCTCCTTCAAGTCCCCGAACATCGTCGGAACCAGCTCCGACACCGTCGGGTGAATGTGCACCGCCCGCTGAATTACCGTAAAAGGCGCCTTGGCGTACATCACGTCGAGGATCGAGTGAATCACCTCATCGCCTCCCACACCCAAAATCGCCGCGCCCAGAATCGCGTGCGTCTCCGCATCCACGATCGTCTTCATGAACCCCTGCGTCTCGCCCTTCTCCGCAGCGCGCGCCACTTTCGTCATCGGGCGTTTGCCGATCAGCGCCTTCCTGCCCGTCTTGCGCACCTCCGCCTCCGTCATCCCCGCGCGCCCCAATGGAGGATCGACGTACAACGCATAGGCGGTAATCCGATCGCTGACCCGGCGCGGATCGTGATCCAAGAGATTGGCCGACGCAATTTCCCCATCGTTGTAGGACGTATGCGTGAACGCCCCTTTCCCATTGCAATCGCCCAGCGCCCAGATCCCCGGCACGCTGGTACGTAGCTGATCGTCCACCATGATGTACCCATGCGCATCGGTCGCCACGCCGGCTTTCTCCAGCCCCAGGTCGTCCGTATTCGGACGGCGCCCCACCGCCAGCAGCACGTGGGACCCGCCGCTAACCTCGGGAGTGCCCTCCGTACAGTCCACGCGCGCAATCGTTTCCTCGCCGCGCTTCGCAAACGCGATGCACTTCGCGTTCAACCGCACCGCGATACCCTCCGCCTCCAGAATCTCCTTGATCGCCGTGGACACATCCTCGTCTTCACGCTGTACGAGGCGCGGCCCCATTTCGATGATGGTGACCTCGCTTCCAAACCGGCGGAACATCTGCCCGAATTCCAACCCTACGTAGCTTCCGCCCACCACAATCAAATGCCGCGGAAGAAAGTCCACCCCCATCATCGAGCTGTTGGTCAGGTACTTCACCTGTTCGAGTCCGGGCATCTCCGGCACAATCGCGCGCCCGCCTACGTTGATATAAATCTTCTCCGCCGTAATCCTGTCCGCGCCTATACTGACTTCGCGAGCAGATTCGAAACGCGCGTGGCCCTCAAAGACCGTGCAGTTTTTCATCTGCTTCAACCACATCTCCACGCCCGTCCTCGACTTCCCGGAGATCTCGTCCTTCCTCGCCTTGACCCGCCGCATATCGACGCTCACCTTGCCATCCACGTTCACGCCGAACTCGCCCGCGCGCCGCGCCATGTGCGCCGCATACGCGCTCGCCACCATGGTCTTGGTAGGGATACAGCCGGTGTTCACGCATGTGCCGCCGAACAGTTTGCGCTCGACAATCGCGACATTCATGCCTGCTGCGGCCATCCGTTGCGCAAGCGATGGCCCCGCCTGTCCCGTGCCGATAATGATCGCGTCGAAATTGCGCGTCATGAGAATCCCCCGGCGATCCAGACCGCCCCCAAGATCGCCACCGCATCCTCCAGCAGCGCAATCGGTAGATCCCTGCCCCCTGTAGCTTTGACTAGCCGGGTCCGCGCCTCGTATCCGCCCAGTGTCCCCGCCACCGCGCCGATCAATCCCGCCACCAACCCGCCCACTAGCCCCTGGTTCGCCGCGCCAATCGCCGCGCCGCACAATGACCCGGTGACCAGCCTTGCGATGAATCCTGGAGGCGCTTTCCTACTGGGCGTCTTCGGCAGCTTATCGGCGACCAACTCCCCAATCGCCAGCACACTCAGCACCCAGGGCGTGAACGCGTACCCCAGAAATGCCAGCCCGGTGTCCTCCAGGTGCAGCCAGCCGAGCCGCGCCGCCCAGCTCACCACCGCCGGCGCCGTCAACGAACGAAGCCCCGCGACCACACCAATCAGGAACGCCAAAACGTATACGGTCATAGTCCCTCCGATCCCGTCCCGTCTCGACAGATCCTGTTATTTTACATGCGCTTGAGCCGCTCGTGTACGAATTGCACCGCCATCGCGCCTTCACCCACCGCCGACGCGACGCGCTTCACCGAACCGGATCGCACATCCCCCGCGGCAAACACGCCCGGGCGGCTGGTCTCTAGCAAAAATGGCTGGCGTCCGTCCGTCCAGTTCGGCGACTGTGCCAGCTCCGCTCCCGTCCTCACGAACCCCTTCGCATCCCGCTCGATTTCCGGAGGCAGCCAGCCGGTTCGCGGATCTGCTCCAATGAAGCTGAATACTCCCGCGGTCGCCACGGTCCGCTCTTCGCCGGTCTGACTGTTGACCAGGTCCACCGAGGCTAGATGGCTGTTGCCGTTCATCCGGCGGATGGTCGTATTGCTGAACAGTTCGATGTTTGGCGTCTGCTCGATCCGCCGAACCAGGTAGCTGGACATGTTCTTATGCAGGTCATCGCCCCGGATCACCAGAAGCACCTTCCGCGCATGTCCCGATAGAAACACCGCCGCCTGTCCCGCGGAATTGCCGCCGCCGACAACCACCACCAGCGATCCCTCGCACAGTTGGCCCTCCGCTACCGTCGCGGCGTAGTAGACGCCCGTGCCTTCGAACCTCTCCGAGCCCTCCACATCCAGCCGGCGATAGTCCGCGCCGGTAGCGATCAGCAGGCACTTCGCGGTCACCGTCGTCCCTCCGTCCATATGGACAACCGTGTACGCATTCTCGAAGGCCAGCCGGTCCACCAGCGTCGGCACGGACAAATGGACGCCGAATTTGTTCGCCTGGAGAATCGCCCGGCCGGCCAGCTCACTGCCCGTCACGCCGGTAGGGAACCCCAGGTAATTTTCAATACGCATACTGCCGCCGGCTTGCCCACCCGGCGCTGTATGTTCCAGCACAGCCGTACTCAGCCCCTCGGAGGCGCCATAAACTGCCGCCGCCAGTCCCGCTGGACCGGCGCCCACCACCACCAGGTCGTAAACCGCGGCGTCCAGCGGCTGTCGTATGCCGATCGCATCGGCCAATTGCCCGTTCGAGGGATTGCGCAGCAGCAGCAAAGACCCGAACGAAACCACCGGCGTATCGGATTCCGTAACTCCGAAGTGTTTCAGTAACCGGTCCACGTTCGGGTCGGTCTCCAGATCGATCCACGTGAACAGAATCCGATTCTTCGACAGGAAGTCGCGCACCCTGAATGTGTCCGGCGAGTACCGCGAGCCGATCACGCGCAGTCCGGTGTAGTTGGGAGACTCGCGCAACAGTTGCCGCCGCGCGATGAACGCTTGCAGGATGATATCGCTGGCGGTCGGGCACTGGTTCAGGATGCGCCGCAGCGCGTTCCCAGGGATCTCGTACACCTCGGCATCGCCCCTGGCCACTGCATTAACGATGGCGGGCAGCCCCGTCACGTGCGAGATATCGCCCGTGAACTCGCCCGGGTGATGCACCGTGACCGTTTTTGGCGTGTCGCCCGAATCATCGACAATCTCCACCTCCCCCGACTTCACGATGAAGAAGCTGAAGTCCAGGTCGCCCACGGAAAAGAGTTTCTGCCCGTCGTGAAATACCTTTGGCACGGCGGAAGTGCAGCTGACCATCTTGCGGATCTGCGTCTCATCCAGCGTCGGGAACGCAACCGATAGAAGATTATGTTCGTTCATGGCTTGGCACCCAGTATAAGATCAGACGTACTGCTATTCCTATTTTCTCATTCCCTGCAAGCTCCTCGCCCGCGAGCCGTCAGGCCGTCGGATCCTTCGCCGCAGCCTCGCTCCGCCCGCATCGGCTCCGCATCCCCTGGAGAAATTTTTCGCGCTCTTCCGGGGGAATCCGCTCCAAAATGCGGTGGCGCCAATATCCGGCATGGGGCGGCGTGAGGTGGAAGCCGCGCAGTCCGCCGAAAAGAATCCAGCTCAGCGCCATCAGCCCCACCGCCTGCCAGAAACTGATCGGGTGCAGACCGAAAATGTCGGGCATCAGCAAATTCCACAATTGCAGCACCGCTTGCCCAAACCCGGCGATCACAATCAATACGAATATGAGAAACGCCAATCCTCTCGCTATCCATTTCGGTTTCATTTTTCTCTCCTCACCTTCCGGTAAATTCGTCGTAGATAGCCTGCAGCCTGCGGCGCAAATGCAGCACCGCATAGCGTTTGCGCGAAAGCAGCGTGTTGACACTAACGCCAGTTTCCGCGGCAAGCTCCTTAAAACTGCGCCCCTCGATCTCGTGGGCGATAAATACCGCGCGCTGCTCCTCGGGAAGCTCGCCTAATGCGTCTTCCAATTCCTCAATCAGCACGCTCCGCGCGTACGCCGCATCCGGTCCGGCCTCCGGCGACGGCAGCAGGTCTTCCAGCCGGATCGCATCGCCGTTTTCCCCACCGGAGCCCCCCTCCTGTACCGCCTCGATTCGTTGCTTGCGGAATCGGTCCGTGATCCGGTTCCGCGCCACGCGGAACAACCAGGCGCCCACCTGCTCGATCGGCTTCATCAACCGGTACGCCTCGATCAGCTCGTAGAAGACGTCCTGTAAAATATCCTCCGCGTCGCCCTGGTCCGCCACCCGTTTCCGGATGAAGTTCCGCAGCCTGGCCCACTCCAGGCGGATCGCTTCGGAGATTCGCGAGTCATCCATCTGCTCTACCGCCGTCGCCGCCTTCATCTATACGTGTAAACGCACCAGCGCGCCAAATATTGTGGGGAATTTTGTAGGGGTCATACGTCATATATAGGTGGCGCCACACTGCTAAAATCGTTGCAGATCACACTTTTCGCATGAAGCCGGCAATCTTCGCACTGTTTCTCCTCGCACGCGGGCTGTTTGCGCAGGATCAGCACGTCACCTGGAAGCTCAGCGTGGAACCCCCCACCGCGCCTCCGGGCGGCAAAGTGCTCGTCCGCATGGCAGGCCGCATCGAGGAGGGCTGGCACTTGTACTCTATGTCCACCCCGGCCGCGATGCCCACCAAAATCCAGCTCGCGCCCAACCCGGCCGTCGCCCGCTTCCGCGCCCTGCAAGCCCAGCCCAAACGCACCTTCGACGCCAATTTCAACGCCGACACCGAAACCTACGAGGGCGACGTCGCCTTCCTCCTCGAAGTCGAGCTGAAAAAGGACGCCCCTTCCGGCCCCACCGAGCTCTCCCTCTCCGCCCGCTATCAGACCTGCAACCCAAAAATGTGCGTGCCCTCCAAATGGACCGGCACCGCCTCTCTCACCGTCGATCCGGCCGCCGCGCCCGCCGCCATCGTCATCCCTGCCGGATACTCCGAACCCGCGCCGCCCCCGTCTGCGTCCGACACATCTTCCGCCCCTGCCGCCTCCACCCAAGGGCTCCTCGCATTTCTCGCCGTGGCCTTCGGCTTCGGACTCGCCTCCATCTTCACGCCCTGCGTCTTCCCCATGATCCCCATCACGATGTCCTACTTTCTCAACCGGCAATCCGGCGGACGCCGTGAGAGCATCGTGCAGGCGCTGGTCTTCTGCCTGGGAATCATCGTTCTCTTCTCCGGTCTCGGCCTCGCCACCACCGCCATCCTCGGGCCGTTCGGCATCGTAACCCTCGGCTCCAACCCGTGGGTCAACGCGTTCATCTCCGTCCTCTTCATCGCCTTCGGCCTCAGCCTGCTCGGCGCCTTCGAAATCACCATCCCCTCAGTAATTCTCACGCGCCTCAATCAATCGGCCGACAAGGGCGGCTTCATCGGCAGCCTGCTCATGGGCCTGACCTTCTCTCTCGCGTCCTTCGCCTGCGTCGGACCCTTCGTCGGAACCCTGCTCGCCGCCTCCGTGTCCGGCGGCACGGCGCGCCCCCTGATCGGCATGGTTAGCTTCGCCACTGGTCTCGCCCTGCCGTTCTTTCTGTTGGCCCTGTTTCCCTCCTACCTGAAACGCATGCCGCGCAGCGGCGGCTGGATGGCCCGTGTCAAGGTCGTCATGGGCTTCATCATCCTGGCCGCCAGCCTGAAATATCTCAGCAGCCTCGACCAGGTACTGCAACTCGGCTGGATCACCCGCGAGCGTTTCCTCGCCGCCTGGATCGTCCTCTTCGCCATGGCCGGTCTCTATCTCCTCGGCTTCGTGCGTCTGGAGGGCATCAAAGCCGACGAGAACATGGGGCTCGGCCGCCTGCTCACCGGCATTGCCCTCCTCATCTTCGCCATCAGCCTGCTCCCCGGCATGTTCGGCGGCAAACTCGGCGATCTCGACGCCTATGTTCCTCTCGGCACGCAGTCCGCGGGCATCGGCGGCGGATCCGGCGCCGAAAGCGCCCTGGTGTGGATGAAGAATCAGTATCGCGAGGCTCTCGATCGCGCGCGCCGCGAAGGCAAACTCGTCCTCGTCAACTTCACCGGCTACGCCTGCACCAACTGCCACTGGATGAAGGCCAACATGTTCACCCGCCCCGAAATCGCCGCCGTCATGAAGAATTTCGTCCTCGTCGAACTCTACACCGACGGCACCGACACCGAATCCGAAGCCAATCAAAAAGTCCAGCTCGCCAAATTCAACACCGTAGCGATTCCCTTCTACGCCATCGTCGATCCCGACGAAAAGGTCCTCGCCACCTTTCCCGGCTCCACCGGAGATTCGGCGGAGTTCCTCGCATTCCTGAACAAGCCCACGCCCCCGGCCACTCCCACAACCGGTGCGCCGCCTTCCGCCCTCCCCCAGGCATCCAAACTGGACGGAGGCAGCATCGATACCGCCGCCCTTTCCGGCAAAGTCGTGGTAGTCAACTTCTGGGCCACCTGGTGCGTGCCCTGCATTCGCGAGATCCCCAGCTTCAACAAGCTCCACCAGGATTTCGCCGGCCAAGGCGTCGCCGTTCTCGGCATCGCAATGGATGGCGAAGACCCCGCCAGCATCCCGGCCTTCCTCAAGAAACACCCGATGGATTACCCCGTAGGAGTGGGCAGCGAGTCGCTCAACACGCAATTCAAACTCGATTCCCTCCCCGTCACCCTGGTCTTCGACCGCGCCGGCAAACAAATCAAGCGCTTCGAAGGCTTCACCCCCGAAGCCGACCTCCTCGCCGCCGTAAAGCAAGCCCTATAAGCATTCCTGTTTTTATCCGTGTTTATCCGTGTTCATCCGTGGCCAATCTGCTTTCTTCTAGTCTGTTCGTGATAGCCTTACCCTCGGAGTAACCCGTGAAACTCACCATCGCAATTCTCATCACCACCCTGACCGCCGCCGCCCAAACCCCCGGCCGCGGAGCCCCGCCCCCGAAATCTCCCGAAGTCTCCGCCGACGGCAAAGTCACCTTCCGCCTCCGCGCCCCCAACGCCAAAGAAGCCTTCGTCACCGGCATCGGCCCTCGCCTTACCATGCAAAAAGACGAACAGGGCGTCTGGACCGCCACCACCGACACCCTCAAGCCCGACATCTACACCTACGCCTTTTCCGTCGACGGCCTCACCCTCAACGACCCCGCCAATCCCCTCTCCAAGACTTCCTACGGGAACGGCGGCTCCAGCCTCGTGCACGTCGGCGGCGCCGTCAGTTGGGAACCCGCCCCCGGCGTCCCGCGCGGCGCCGTCACCCGCCATTTCTATCATTCCGCCATCGCCGGCGACGACCGCGATTACTGGGTCTACACCCCCGCCAACTACGACCCCAAACGCAAGGAGGCCTACCCCGTCCTCTACCTGCTCCACGGTCTCGGCGACGAAGCCGGCTCCTGGATCAGCGCCGGAGCTGCCAACGTGATTCTCGACAACCTGATCGCCCAAGGCAAAGCCAAGCCCATGATCATGGTCAATCCGCTGGGCTACGGCAACTCCCGCGGACCCGGCGGCGCCATGACCGCCGATATGATTCCCGCTTACGCCCGTACCGTCATCGAAGAAGTCATGCCCCAGGTCGAGAGGGACTATCACGTGACCCGCGACCGCACACAGCGCGCCATCGCCGGCCTCTCCATGGGCGGCGCCGAGGCCACCTTCGTCGGCCTCAATCATCTCGATAAGTTCGCCTGGATCGGATCCTTCAGCGGCGCCTACGTCATGTGGCCCGGTGCCCGTGGTGCCGCGGCGCCCGGCGCTCCGCCCGCCGGCGCGGGCCGCGGCGGACGCGGCGGAACGCCCACGATCGACGCCGAAGCCATGCCCAAAAACTTCCCTGCGCTCGATTCCAAAGCCAACTCCCAGATCCGTCTCCTCTGGGTCGCCTGCGGCACCGCCGACGGCCTCGTCGGCGTCAACCGCCAGTTCCGCGACTGGCTCAGCACCCGGGACGTCAAACTTACTTACACCGAGATCCCCGACATCGGCCACGTCTGGTCGCTCTGGCGCCAGAACCTCACCGACCTCGCCCCGCTCCTCTTTCGTATGTAATCGAATTCTGATCTGGCAGTACTCTCATTACGCCGGAATAGTCCTTACTGTTAACTAAAGTA
>CAWDWK010000005.1:0-81629 GCA_963805775.1 uncultured Solibacteraceae bacterium
TCGATGGCAGCTTTGGCGAGATCGGCCTCGGCTTGGCGAAGGTCTGAGACGCGCTTTTCGGCGTCGGCGCGATTCTGAGCGCGTTTTTGTTCGACCTGATGGCCCAGGTCGTCGAACTTGGCTTGGGCGTCGCGGGCGAGATCGATCTGCGCTGTGCTATCGAAGACGGCGATGAGGTCGCCCTGATTGACTTTGGAGCCATTAGGAATGAGTTTGGTGAGAGTCATGGGACCGCCCTGGCTAAATATTTGGGGGACGAGGATTTTGGAGGAGCGGACTGCTTCGACGGTGCCGGTCACGCGGACTTCGCGTTTGGCTCGCGGGGTTTCGGGGGGAGCAGCATGGGCTACGGGAGGGGTAGTACGAGAGCAGGCTACGAGGAAAGGAAGGAGAAGCGCGACGGACAAGGATGACGTCATGGGTCTGGTCTCGGCTATTAGACGGAGATGGAATGGTAAATGTTTAGCGGAATTCCAGGTAAATTTTTGGGTTAACACAGGCGGCCCTTCGTTGAAGGCGGCCCGCCGGGATAGCCATAAAGAGGCTTGCATATTTTGGTGTGAAGGTCACAGAAGTAACGACGATGTGGTATATTCAACACAAATCCAGATGAACCAGGAAGTTGTTTGGGAAGTGGGGATTTCGCTCTAAATGTGTGGAATTGCGGGATTTACACGGCGCCGTAAAGGCACGGGCAAGGCCATCGCCAAGCGCATCACGGAAGCGATTTCGCATCGCGGACCGGACCAGCAGGGTATTTTCGAAGGCAGCGAAGCGACGTTGTGCGCAGTCCGCCTGAAGATTATTGATTTGGAAGGCGGGGATCAGCCTATCTTGAGTGACAATCGGGACACAGCGATTGTCTTCAACGGGGAAATCTACAATCATCGCGAAGTTAGAGCCGAATTAGAGAGCCTGGGACATTGTTTCCGCTCGAACTGCGATACAGAGACGGTACTACGGGCATTCCTGGAGTGGGACACGGCGTGTTTTTCGCGGATGCGCGGAATGTTCGCGGTGGCGTTGTGGACGGAATCGCAAAAGCGCCTGGTGCTGGTGCGAGACCGGATGGGAATCAAGCCGCTGTACTACTACCGCAACGGCGACGAACTGTATTTCGGATCGGAACTGAAGGCGATCCTGGAGCATCCGGAGGTACCGCGTGAACTGGACCTCGATGCGCTGGATACGTACCTGTCAGTCAACTACGTACCGGGGGCGCAGACGCTGATCCGGGGAATCCGGAAAGTGGCACCGGGACACCTGCTGGAATGGCGGCGAGGGAACGTTCGCGAGGAAGCGTGGTGGAAGATCCCCGAGGGCGGGACACGAAGCATCTCGCTGGGCGCGGCCAAAGAGGAACTCGACTGCCTGCTGCAGGATGCGGTGCGCGAGCACCTGGTAGCGGATGTTCCGCTGGGCGTGTGGGCAAGCGGGGGCCTGGATTCGTCGGCGATTCTGCATTACGCGGCGGCACAGACGGCGGGGAAACTGAAGACGTTCTCAGTTTCGTTCCAAGGGCGAAGCTTCGATGAAAGCCGGTACTTCCGGGAGATCGCGAGTAATTACGGAACGGACCATCACGAATTCGATTTGAATCCGGAAGTCGAGTTACAGGGCGCTATTGAGGACTTCGCGTACTATTCCGACGAACCGAGCGCGGACGCGGGGGCACTGCCGGTGTGGTTCCTTTCGCGGATGAGCCGGCGGCACGTGACAGTGGCGCTGTCGGGCGAAGGCGCGGACGAGTTGTTCGGCGGTTACCTGACCTATCAGGCGGACCGGCTGGTGAGGCCGTTCCGGCGCATGTTACCGGCGGGGATGCGTCGCCTGATGCGCGGCGCGCTGGACCGGTACATGCCGGTATCGGACGATAAGATCAGCCTGGAGTACAAGCTGAAGCGATGGCTGGAAGGCAGCCTGCTGGATCCGGACGAGGCGCATTTTTTCTGGAACGGAACGTTCTCGCCGGGCCAACTGGAACAGATCCGGCCGGGTACCAACGGTAACGGGCTGCGAAGGCTGGTGGATGAACTTGGGATCGCGCCGCATGGCGTGCTGCAGCGGTATCTGACGGTGGATCAGAACTACTACCTGCCGGACGATATTCTGTATAAGACGGACCGGATGAGCATGGCGCATTCGCTGGAGGTGCGTCCGCCGTTCCTGGATCACCGGATTGTGGAATTCGCGGCAGGGCTGCCGCAGCGGTTGAAGATCCGCGGGGGAACACAGAAGTTCGTGCTGCGGGAGTTGATGCGCGGCAAGCTGCCGGAGACCGTGCTGAAGCGGAAGAAGACGGGTTTCGACATACCGACTCACGACTGGTTCCGGGGCGGGTTGCGCGGATTGCTGATGGATACGGTGACACCGGAGGCGATCGCTGCGGCGGGTATTTTCGACGCGCGTGCGATTGAGGCGTTGATCCGCGATCATATGGAGAGACGAATCAATGCCGGATATCACTTATGGGGCCTGCTGACGCTTTTCCTGTGGATGAAGAGGTGGAAGGTGGTGGCACCAGAGCAGGTGGAAGCGGCCACGGGCGCGCGGATCTTCGCTATCAAATAATTGTCGCGCTGGTAGCGGCCATGGTTTTCGTGGGCTGTATGGTGAGCCCGCCATCCCTGATGGATGATGTGGACGCGGTGCAGGCGCAGATTGGGCGCAATATGCTGCAATCGGGCGACTGGGTGACGGCGCGTCTAGACGGAGTAGCTTATCTCGAAAAATCTCCCTTGAAGTACTGGATGATCGCGGTGTCGTTCGCCATTTTCGGGGCTCACGACTGGGCGGCGCGGATCCCGATCGCATTGTGCACCGTATTGCTGTGTTGGGTGACGGCGCGATTTGCAGCATGGGCATTCGGGAGGCGAGTAGGTCTGTACGCGGGCCTGGTGATGGCGACGAGCGTGGGGCTGTTTCTATTCACGCGCATCCTGATTCCGGACGTGATGCTGACGCTCACGATTACGATTGCGCTGTGGGGGATGGTGCGCGCGCTGGAGGAAAAGGAACGGCATCCGAAGGCGTGGGCGATGGCGATGTGGGCCGCAATCGGCACGGGCATGTTACTGAAGGGGCTGATCGCGGCGGCGTTCCCGGTGGCGACAGGGCTGCTGTATCTCGGGCTGACGAAGCAATTACTGGCGGCGCGTACGTGGCGGCGTTTGCAGGTGATTTGGGGAATCCTGCTGGCGCTGGGAATCGCGGCACCGTGGCACGTGCTGGCGACGCTACGGAATCCGCCGTACTTCGATTTCACGATGCACAGCGAGAAGGGCTCGTATCACGGATTCTTCTGGTTCTACTTCATCAACGAACACGTGCTGCGGTTTCTGAATCTGCGGTATCCGCGAGATTACAACACGGTGCCGCGAGCTTACTTCTGGCTGTTTCACCTGCTTTGGTTTTTTCCGTGGAGTCTGTATTTTCCGGCGGCTTTGGGGTTGAGATACAGGGGCGCGGACAGGGCGTCGCGAACGCGTTTGTTGTGCTTGTGCTGGGCGGGATTCATCCTGACGTTCTTCACGTTTTCGACCACGCAGGAGTATTACTCGATGCCCTGCTATCCGGCGCTCGCGCTGCTATTGGGATGCGCGATGGCGAGCGGGCACACGTGGCTGAAGTGGGGGACGCGAGCGATCGGCGTGGTCACGGCGCTGGCGCTGGCGGCGATCTGCGCGATTTTGTGGATGGTGCGGGGGCTGGCTTCGCCGGGAGATATCGCGTCGGCGCTGAGTTCGAATCCGGATGTGTACACGCTATCGCTGGGACACATGACGGATTTGACGATGGCGTCGTTCGCGTACTTGCGGGGGCCGCTGGTGGTGGCGGGAATTGCATTCGGCGTGGGAACGTGGGGCGCGTGGTGGTGGCGCGGCGGGGTGGGCAAACCGGGGACCCCAGTTGGCGACTTCGCGTCGTTGGGCAAACTGGGGACAGAGAGCGAATTTCCGGCAAACAGCGCCGGAAATTCATGTCAGTCCCCGGTTTGCGGCATCCGATTAAGCGGAGCGGCAGTTGCGGCGCTGGTGGCGATGATGGTGCTGTTCTTCCATGCGGCGCGGATGGCGCTAGTGGTGTTCGACCCGTATATGTCGTCGCGTCCGCTGGCGGAGGCGCTGATGGAGGCGCCGCCAGGCAAGTTGATTGTGGACGACCAATATTACACCTTCTCGTCGGTTTTCTTTTACACGAACCAGCGGGCGTATCTGCTGAATGGGCGAGTAAATAACCTGGACTACGGATCGTATGCACCGGACGCACCGCAGGACGTTTTCATCGACGATGCCCGGTTCCAGCAGTTATGGAGCAGCGATGCCCGGTATTACCTCGTGGTAGAAGGGCCTAAGGCTGAGCGACTGGAGCAATTGGCGGGTAAATCGAAATTCCACGTGCAGAAATTCAGCGGCGGAAAATACCTGTTCACCAATCATTGAGATTTATATTTCCTCTGTTATCAACTAGATAAGAATTTCGTTCGGGCTAGCGGCAATACGAGCAGTGTTATTGTCGAGTCAGGGAAAGGTTGTTGGCTTCGCGAGTTTTCGCGAGGCCTTTTTTATTTTGAGGAGCACGAATGGCGACCAAGAGTAAAAAACAAGAGAAGGCTCCCAAATCCTGTCAGGAATGTGAGCACTGGACTGGAGTGAGGAACAAGCTACGGGTGGGAGACGTTCTCACGTCGGTCGTTGAGAAGATGGAAGGCAAGTTAAAGGACAACGAATTCAAACCTACGCTCGCCGACTTTTTGCGGTTGGTGCAGTTGGAGAAGGAAATCGGAGAAGAAGAGCCAAAGGAGATCAAGGTTACATGGGTCGAACCGGTCAAACCAAGCACCGAGACATAAGTTACGACCCACTACCTTCCCAGAAGAAGTTCCACGCGTTAGAGAACAGGTTCAAGGGATTTTCCGGGCCGATCGGCAGCGGAAAGAGCCAGGCGCTGTGTCAGGAAGCAATCCGGTTAAGTTACATGAATCCGGGACGCCTGGGATTATTGGGAGCTCCGACTTATCCGATGTTACGGGATGCGACGCAGGCGGCGTTGATCGAGATTCTGGAGAGCAACGAGATCCCGTACGAGCATAACAAGGCCGAGAACACCTTCGTGATGCAGGATACGCGGTCGAGGATCCTGTTCCGTCCGGTGGATGAGTTCGAGCGATTGCGAGGGACGAACCTGGCATGGTTCGGGCTGGATGAACTGACATACACGCAGGAGGAATCGTGGCTGCGGCTGGAAGGCCGGCTGCGGGATCCGAAGGCAGCGCGGCTGTGCGGATTCGCCGTGTGGACACCGAAAGGTTACGACTGGGTATACCGAAAGTTCATTTCGGATCCAGTCAACGGATATGCGGCGGTGCAGGCGGAGCCGTTCGAGAACCGGCACCTGCTGAGCAAGATCGGGGACTTTTACGAGCGGTTGAAAGACAGCTACGACGAGAAGTTCTACCAGCAGGAAGTGCTGGGATCGTACCTGAGCATGGACGGCGGCCGGGTGTATTCGGCGTTCCACCGTACGGCGCACGTACGAGAAGTGGCGATCGATCCAAACCAGCCCCTGTGGTGGGCACTGGATTTCAACGTGGACCCGATGAGCTCGCTGATCGTACAACGGGTGCGCGGAGTGGTGCATGTTGTTGGGGAGATCGTGATCCGGCACGCAACGACGAGGGAGGCGTGCCAGGAATTTCTTAAGCGCTATCCAAGGCACGATGCCGGGGTACTGGTATTCGGCGACGCATCGGGATATCAGCAGCAGACGACGGGCGCGACGGATTACGACATGATTCGCGAGCATTTTGCGGTGCACGCAAATACGAAGGTGGAGTACCGGGCGCCGCGGGCGAATCCGAGCGTGCGGGAGCGGATCAACCTGACAAACCGGCAGTTGAGATCGGCGGCCGGGAACATCGGGCTGGCGGTGGACCCGCAGTGCAAGGAACTGATCAAGGACCTGGAACAGGTGTGTTTCAAGGCGGACACCAACCAGATCGATAAAGATCGCGACCGGTTGCGGACGCATCTTTCGGACGCATTGGGATACGTGCTGTGGCAGGAGTGCCGGGAAGAAATGAAGATTGGGCCGCGAAACACGCCGATGATGGGTTATTAACGGGTGGAGACCATGCAAAACATCAACCGGGAGCATCCGGATTACATCGCGCGGAAGGCGATGTGGAAGCAATACAAGGATCTGTACGCGGGCGGGGAGCACTTACGGCTGAACGCGTGCGAGTATCTGGTGCGGCGTCAAAAGGAGCCAGCACAGGTTTATGAAGAGCGGCTGCGGCGAGTATTCTATGAGAACTACGTGGGCTCGATTGTGGACTGGTACGCCGCGACGTTGATGCGGCGGGAACCGATGTTGCAGTTCGACGGAAGCGACGCGGGAGCGAAGAACTTCTACAATTTGCTGGCGGACGACTGCGATTTGAAGGGAACGAACCTGCACGAGTTCTTCCGGCAGCGCTTTGTGGAGGTGATGGTATGCGGGAGCAGTTTTGTCGTTGTGGACTTCCCGAAGGCCGGCCAGGTCGCACAGACACGGGCGGAAGAGGACGCGAGCGGGAGATCACGGGCATACCTGACGGAATACGCGGCGGACGAAGTTATCAATTGGAACTACGACGAGGCGGGGCGCCTGGACTGGGTGGTAATCCGAACGAGCTGCCTGCAGCAATCGAAAGTTACGGATGAGAAGTGGGAGAGAGAGACGCGGTGGATTTACTACGACCGCGAAAACTATCAAGTATTCCGCAAGGCGGGCGAGGCACAGGCGATTGAACTGGTGGATGAAGGGCGGCACGGGTTAGCCGCACAACACCGGGTGCCGGTATTCGAGATGAAAGTGTCGGAGGGGTTGTGGCTGATGAATAAGTCGGCGCTCCTGCAGTTAGAACACTTCAATAAGTCCAACGCCCTTTCGTGGGCGTTGACGATGGGACTATTCGCGAGTCCGGTGATTTATTCGGACAAAGAATGGAACCAGGTGATGGGGGAAAGCTACTTCATCCAACTCGGCAAAGACGACCGGTTCGGGTGGACGGAGCCGGAGGGCAAGGTTTATCAGATAGCGGCGGACAACCTGGTCCGGTTAAAGGACGAAATCTACCGCGTTTGCTATCTGATGAACCAGGCTGAGCAGGCACGAGGCGGATTCATCAGCGCTTCCGGATTAAGTAAGCAGATAGACTCCGCCGTGACGCAGGAAGTGCTGCGCGCGTACGGAGACATGGTGAAAGATGCGATGAAGCAGGTGCTGCGGGCGATCGCGGAGGCGCGGCAGGACGAGGTGGCGATCGATGTTTCGGGGATGGACGAATTCGACATCGGGGATTTCGGCAGCGACCTGGACGACGCGAAGAAGCTGCTGGAGTTGGGGATCGCATCGGAGACGTTGAAGAAGCAGGTGTTCAAGAAGCTGGCGTTCAAGTATCTGTGCGATGCGCGGCAGGAGATTAAGAATCGCGTGGCGGACGAGATCGACGCCGGCTAGTAGGCGAAGGTTCAGTTCAACGCAGAGGCGCGGAGAACGCAGAGGAAGCGCAGAGAACATAAGGGTCCGAGCTTCGCTCGGATTGACAGGCTGAAGCCTGTCCCACCAAAAACAGGGATTGGGAGGTATATGGAAGGCATGGATATTCAGGCGATAGTGCGGCAGGCGGTACAGGAATTCGTGAACAACGAACAGGCGAAGACGGAGCCTGCGCACAAAGCGGAGTTGCAAGAGGAGCGGAAGCGTCGCGAGCAACTGGAGCGCCGGTTAAACGAACTGGTGGAAGAGAACAAGCGCAGCCGCAAGATGGCGGCGGAAGCGGAGCGGGGCGCGACCGTGCGTGCCGAACTGCAGCGTTTGGGAGTAGCCAAGATTGATCTCGCGTTCAGAGCGGTACAGGACGGGATCGTACGGACCGAAGACGGGCGGCTGGTAGCCCGCGGCGAGGCCGGCGAAACGCCATTGAAGGATTACCTGACCGCATTCGTGAACGAGAATCCGGAGTTTCTCCCGGCGCGAATTGCCGGGGGTACGGGGATGACGGCCGCCCTGAAAGCTCCGGCGGCAGGCCGGGAGACGGTAGACCTGGAGCGGATTCGCCCCGGGATGAGTGCCGAGGAAATGCAGCGGGTACGAGAGGAAATCGTGCGCGTGGCGTCGCAGACCCTGAAGGGGCTGTGAAGAAGGGCCCTGGCAGGGCAGGAATGCCTGCCGCGTGGGTGTAGTGAAAAGACAAACCTTTTGAGGGAGAGAACGAATGGCAGCTATTACTTCGAGTAACGTCGCGAACGCGATTGTCAAATTAGTGGCGGTGGACGCATTGCCGGTACTGATCGGGAACCTCGTGATGGGGAACCTGGTGAATCGCGATTACGAGCCTGTGCTGGCGCAAGCCGGCGACACGGTAAACATTCCGATTCCGCCGACGATGGTGGCGAACAACATCGCGGAAGGCGGAACAGTGCAGACGCAGAATCCGAGTCTGGGGAACGCGCAGATCGTGCTGAACACGCACGCGGAAGCGACGTTCCAGATTCCGGATGTAACCAAGGTGCTGGCGGTTCCGGATCTGTTGAAGATCTACATGGAGCCGGCGGTGGCAGCGATCGCGCAGAAGATCGAAAGCGACCTGTTGGGGTTGTACGCGGGTTTCACGGCGAACAATCCGGTGGGAACGCCGGGTACGCCGATTACGGAAGCCGTGATCGACGCGGCGGAGACGGCGATGTTCCTGTCGAAGGTCCCCCCGAGCGACCAGAAGTACATGGTGGTGGACGCGGCAACCTATTCGGCATGGCGGCAGATTCCGCGCTTCAGCGAATTTCAGACGGCGGGTGACGCAGGCCTGCGCTCACTGATCTCCGGCAACGTTGGCAAGATCAAGGACTTCTTCGTGTTCCGCTCCCAGTTCGTGCAGAAGACAGGCAGCAGTCCGGTGACGACCCACAATATGGCGTTCACGAAGGACGCTGTGGGATTGGTGGTTCGCCGCCTGCCGCAGCCACTGCCGGGAACTGGCGCCATTGCGGAGTATGCGGAATTGGGCAACTTCGGGATGCGCGTGGTGATGAGCTACCAGCCGAACACGCTGGCGCAACAGTTCACCGTCGATGTGCTGTACGGCTGCGCCGTGCTGCGGAACTCGTCGGGCGTCCAGGTGAACACCTAGGAAGCATACCGGCATCCCGCCTCGCAGAGGGGCGGGATGCCGGAAGAGGTGGCTTCGGCTGGAAGCATTGCCTGCGCCACATTGCGGCAGCAGAACCAAGAGTCGAAAGAGGAAGGAAGGCAAATGGATCTACAACTTTATTACCAGAAGATACGCGAGACGGAAACGAAGATCTCGGATGAGTTTGCGCTCGTGGTGAGCCTGGAAAGCTCGGATGGGGGCAAGAGCGGAAGGAAGACGGAGGTGCCGCGCCGGTTGGCTGCCAAGCTGCTGGTGGAGGGCCAGGTCCGACTGGCGACGAAGGACGAGTTGAAAGCGCATCGCGACTCGCTGGCAGAGGCCGTGCGGCTGGCGGAGCGGGCGGCGGCGGCGGCGAAGCTACAGTTGACGGTGCTATCCACCAACGAGCTCGACAGGCTGCGGAGCGACGCACGGGGAATCAAAGAGTAGGCGGCACACGATGGCACTGTTCACGGACGGCGCGTTTACGAGCATCGAAGATCTTAGAGGGCACGACACTCAGCTACTGAATGTTGCCACGGTCGAGGGCATCGACGTGACAAGGAAGCTGGGGCTGGCGCAGGAAGAACTGGGCATAGAAGTGGACGGACTGCTGAGCCAGTTGAAGACGCCGCTACTGTTGGGCGGGCTGAATGCGCCGCCGGCGATCCATCAGGTAGTGGTGACTCCGCCGCTCAAGCTCTGGCATATTTTCCGGACGCTCGAGATGGTGTACGGAGACGCATACAACAGTCAACTGAACGACCGCTATGCGGGGCGGCGGGATGAATTCCACGAACGTGGGAAGTGGGCGTATGACCGGGTGATCCATGACGGGCTGGGGATGGCCTCGAATCCCGTCAGGCAAGCGGCCACGCCGGTTCCACAGGCAGCGACCGGAGGCCTGGCAGCCAACACCTATTACGTCACCATCGCGTGGATCAATGCGGCAGGCGAAGAGGGGGCGAGTTCCGCACCGGCAGTTATCCAGGTGACGGGCACTTCCTTCTCGGTGCAGACGACCGCGCCGGCGAATGTCACGGGATGGAACGTGTACTGCGGAACATCCCCGGCGACGATGACGATACAGAACCCGACGGCCCTGGCGCCGGGGCAGACTTGGGTGCAACCGGACACCTTATCTACAACGGGACGCCTGGCCGGCAGCGGGCAGATGCCGAATTACCGGCTGCCGGTGCCGCGGACGATACAGAGGGGCTGATGACAAGCAAAATCGGAAGCGCCGCGACGGCCAAGGTGATGGAACGGATTACGGGGCCGAGCGGATTGAATGCGGGCCTGGGAGCGCTCACGCTTGGGGTCCCCGCGTTCGCGGGCCTGGTAGACGCTTCACAGGTGCGGTCGCAGAACGTGGCAGCGCAGATCGCGGAGCACGCCTTGGGCGTGAAGTACCCGGCGGTGAATGTGAACTGCGACAAGATCGTGAACGACCTGCGGCAGAAGTTCCAGACATTCTCGGGGTACGTGCAGATGGCGATAGAGGTGCGGCATTCCCAGGATCGCCTGGAGGGAATGGAGGACAATCTGGAGCTCTATGTGGACGCGGCTATGCAGATGTTGGACGGGAGCCGGGGCGATTGGGGCGACGGGATGTACTACGCCGGCGGATACGAGGTGGTGTTCGGGCCTGTGAAGCAGGGCGGGAAAAATTTCATACAGGTGGCAAAGGTCACTTTTCAGATCGGAGTGAACAGGAACTAGTATGTCGACATATATCTCCTCCAGCGCGAATCGATTCTACACGGCGTTGGAGAGCGCGTACGGAAGTGTGGGAACGATCACCGCCGCTAATCGGATACCGACAGTCAAGCTTGGGATCCAGCAGCAAGTGGCGACGGGAACGCGGCGCGACAAGACGGGGAGCCGGACGTTCGCGGGCGTGCCGGCCGGCGTAAGGCGGCGGACGGATTTCAATTTGCAGACCTACCTGACGAGTTGGGACAAGACAACGGCAAGTCCCGGATACGGACCGCTGTTCGAGGCGGCAATGGGCGCGAATCCGACGCGATACGCCGGAGGAACGGTGGCGTCGAGCACAGCGGCGGGGCGACTGGGATTCGGCGCGCCGCACGGGCTGGCAGCGGGGCAGGCGGTGAGCTTCGGGGGCGAGATCCGGTTCGTGGCGGCGATCGTGGATACGCAGACGGTCCAACTGAGTGCGCCGTTTACAGTGTTGCCTGGGGCGGGGGCGACGGTCACGGCGACGGTGACGTACGCTTTGGCAACGCAACTGCCGAGCGTGAGCATCTTCGACTACTGGAGTCCGGCGACGGCGGTACAGAGACTGCTGAGCGGAGCAGGCGTGGACCAGATGGACATCGTGGTGAATGGAGATTATCACGAGTTCCACTTCAAGGGAATCGCGAAGGATCTGGTGGACAGCGCGAGTTTCGAATCGGGCGCGGCGCAGTTGCAGAGCTTTCCAGCGGAACCGGCGCTGGCGGGGTTCGACTACTCGATTGTGCCGGGGAACATGGGACAGGCATGGCTGGGGACGATGCCATCGCGGTTCTGCACGATCACGGCAGCCACGATCACGGTGAAGAATGCGCTGGACACGCGGGAACGGGAATTCGGAGTGAGCGCCGCGTGCTCCGGAGTGCGGGCGATTTCACCGGGAGAGCGAGCGGTGACGGCGTCCTTCGACCTTTACTCGCGGGACGACGACGCCACAAACGCACTGTACCAGGCGGCGCGGCAGCAATCGCCGATCAGCGTGATGTTCCAACTGGGCGAGAACGATGGGCAGTTGATGGGCGTGTACCTGAAGAGCGTTGTGCCAGAAGTACCGGAGTTTGACGACGGGCAAAACCGGTTGCAGTGGCGCTTCCGGTCATCACGGGCACAGGGAACGGTGGACGATGAAATTTCCGTGGCATTCGGATAAGCGGAAGGTGGACGTTGGAAGCTACGCCAGCGACACCGCGGTGAAATCGCGAGCGGTCCCGGGTGTGACATTTACGGTTGCGAAGATGTCCTTCGGGCGGCGGGTGGAATTGATGCGGCGAGTGCGGGATCTGGCACGCCGGACGGAGTTCCTGGCGGCTGGCGATGAGGCGGGCGACAAGATGGATGCCGCGCTCCTACAGGCCGAAATTGAGCGCGCCTATGTGATGTGGGGCGTGAAGTCGGTGACGGGGCTGGCGGTGGACGGCGTAGAGGCGGGACCGGAACTGCTGTCGGACGCGGGACCGGAGGAATTGTTCCGGGAGGCGCTCGCGGCGGTACGCAAAGAGGCCGGGCTGAGTGAAGAAGAAAGAAAAAACTCCTAGTCGCCTTCCATTTTCAGTTTTCCAACCAGGCCGGTTGGAAGTGCGACGCGTGCCGGAAGTCCGGCCTGGAGGTCCGACGGAGATGCGGATGGCTGGGGTTGCCACACGACGGCAAAACGGCTCCTGTGTGGGCGCGGAAGACGGTTGCGATCGAGAGCTGCCCGAAGTCTTACATTACAGCGGAGAGCGAAGGGTTGGTGGAAGACTTCCTAGTGCGCCGGCGGCTCGGCGGGATGAGCTTCGGTGAACTGAGCGCACGACAGGTGGAAGGATTCCTGATTCTGGAGCAGGCTTTCGCGGCCGAGTGTGCGAACGCTCGGGTTCGGTGAGAGGGAGGCGGGTCCGCGCTCGCGCGGACCAAGTCGCCACATCAGGTTGAGAAGAAATGGTTCCCCCACTTCCTAAGCTGGCGAGGGCGGAACTTACCAAGAATACTGCTTCAGCGCTGAGACGCTGAGAAGAGAACCAAGTCCGAGCTTCGCTCGGATTGACAGGCTGAAGCCTGCCCCACCATGGAGTGAGATTCAGGTGGAGACATTTGTCCACAGGGGAGAGATGAAGATGGCGAGCACAACACAAGACGAACTTTATCAGACGTTTCTGGCGGTATCGGGGCAGCAGACGTCGGCGCTTGGCGATGCGACGGCGATGCTGGCTGGTGTGATCGCACAGGTTGACGAGTTGCAGAGCAGTAACCCGGCGCCTTTGGCGGCGACCAGAACGCAGACTACGACGCCGTCGTCGAGCGACAGCGGGAGCACGTTGGGATCCGTGGCGACTTCCGTACTCGAGAGCGGATTCGGACTGGCACCCTTGATCAGCGGGTTGGTGAGCCTTTTTAGCGGTGGAGATACGGCGGCCCCGGCGCCGCTAGTGAAATACGCAATGCCGGCGGCGGCAGATTTCCAGGCGGCAGAGAGCCAGGGGCAAGTGACAGGGATGGATTACGACCAGACGGGCATGCCGCGGAGTTACGCGCCCGTGGGAGCGAGCGCGGGGGCGAACGGTCCGAGCGGCAGTGCAGGTGGCGCGGTGGGCGGCGGGGCTCCGCAGATCACAGTCAACGTGCAGGCGATGGATGCGCGGTCTTTTATGGACCGGAGCAACGACATTGCATTGGCGGTGCGGGACGCAATGTTGAATCTAAACTCGATCAACGACGTAGTGAATGACCTTTGATATGGCAACCTTCCCTAAATTGAAAACTAATGCGATCGCGCAGTACCCACTGGGACGGCGCGAACAATTCCAGAATCAGACGGTGCGCTTCGTGGATGGCAGCGACCAGCGATTTCGCGATTCGGGCGGCGCCCGACTGGAGTGGGACATCCAATTGAGCCAACTGGACGAAGGTGAACTGGCGGCAATCGAGGAGTTCTTTCTGGCGAGCCAGGGAGCGTTCGATAGCTTCTCCTTCACCGACCCATCGGACGGGACGGTATACGACAACTGCAGCGTGGGGGCGGACAACCTGACGCTATTGACCACGGGTGAGATGCGCGGGAGCACAAAGCTCACCGTGGTGCGGAACATCTGAACGCCATGCCTGTATATCCACAACTCGGAAGCGGTGCGCTGAGCCAGTTCCCGGGACAGAAGATCCGGCGCGCGCGAACCGTAGTCAATCAAGCCGCCGACGGCAGCACAATCAAGCTGGCGGACCCGTTGGGCGCAGTCACGGAATGGAATCTGACTTACACGGATCTGATCGCCGCAGAGGCGTCCGCGCTGCTGGCGTTCTATGCCGCGGTGGAGGGCACGCTGACCGGTTTCACGTTCCTGGATCCGGTGGGAAATCTTCTGGCCGCTAGCGACGACTTGAACGAAGCCGCCTGGCAGAAAGATCCACTGCTCAGTTTGACCGGGAGTGTCAACGATCCGCTGGGAGGCACGCTGGCGTGGAGACTGACCAACAGCGGCGCAGCGGAACAAGCGCTCGGCCAAACGCTGGAGGCGCCGGGTGCGTACCTTTACTGCCTGAGCGCCTACGTGCGGGCCGCAGCGGCGAGCAGCGTCGGGCTGACGATCGGCAGCCAGGCGACACAGCGGGCGGTGACCGCCGAGTGGACGCGGATCGCCTGGACTTCCAACGGAGACGCTCAAGCGACGTCGGTACGATTCGCGATGGAGATCAGTGCGGGCGCGGCGGTGGAAGTGTACGGGCTCCAGGTGGAGGCGCAGGCCGCGGCGTCGGGATATAAGGCCAGTGTACGCGGCGGTGTTTACGAAGGCGCGCACCTGGGCGAGGACGTGCTGACGATTACGAGTACCGACGTGGATCGCCATTCGTGCAAGTTAAAGGTCGTTTATGCAAACCATCTTTGATCTCAAGGAGCAAGCCGTCACAGACACGCCGCTGCTGCTGTTCGACTGCATACTGTCGAACGGACAGACGGAACACTGGAGTACGCACGCGGTGTCAGTGGGCGGCGTCGCTTACAGCGCGAGAGTGCTGGGGCACAATGTGTTCGAGCTTCAGGCATCGTCCAATCAAGGCGCGGACGGCGTGCCGAAGATTTCATTGGTGCTGGCGAACGCGGATTCGCACTGTTCGGAGATAGAGCGCTCTACCGGATGGAAGGGTGCGCGGTTAACGGCCGGCCTGGTGTTTTACGATTTACGAAACGCTGTGGCCTTGACGGCGAGCACGGTGATCTTCCAGGGGATCTGTAACCCGCCGGACGAGATTCTGGAAGCCACGTTCCGCATCACGGCGACGAATCGGATGAACCTGCAACGGTTGTTGCTGCCGCAGGTGCGGATCCAGCGGCGATGTCCGTGGGAATTCCCGTGTGGCGATGCGCAGCGCGCGGAAGCGGTGGATGGCGGCGCAAGTGGGAAGTACTCGCGGTATTACCGCTGCGGTTACTCGGCCGGGGTGGCGGGTGGAGCGGGGGCTTTGGACGGCAGTGCACCCTTCACCGAGTGCAGCTACACGCGGGCGGACTGCCAGGCGCGGGGAATGTTTCAAAACTTCGGCGGCATCGAGTTCGTGCCTCCGGCGATTTCCGTGCGGGCCTTCGGAGCGAAGACGTCACAGACTTCGGCCGTCTCGGTGAATGCAGCCCGATACAACGACTTTGTTCCGATGATCTACGGCACCGCGTGGTATACGCCGCCGGTGGTGTTCGGACGCAACGACGGCAACCTGACGCGCATGGAAGTGCTGCTGGGGTTGGGCGAGATGCAAGGCGTGCTGACGGTTCTGGTCAACGACGTCGAGATACCGGCGGGAGTCTACGGCACCAACATGACCGGAACCGGCTGGTATAACATTCCGACGCTGGGCACGCGAGCCGGCACGTTCGACCTGGATTTCCTGGATGGCAGCGGACAGCCGGCGGGAGACCCGTACGGAAGCATGGCGTACCTTTCGGTGGTGGTGCCGAACCGGATCAGCAACGGCACGACTCTCCCCAAGGTAACGGTGCTGGTGCAGGGGCTGAAACTGCCTGTATATGGAGCGGACGGAAGGTATATCAGCGATCAGTTTTCGAGTAACACGGCTTGGGTGCTGCTGGATGTGCTGCGGCGGGCGGGTTGGAGCCTGACGGAAATCGACGTGGCCAGCTTCGCGGCGGCCGCGGCATACTGCGATGAACAGATTGCGGCACTGGATCTCTACGGCAACCCGATTCAGTTGCCGCGATTCCAGTGCAACCTGGTGCTGCAGACACGCAGGGCGGCGGGCGACCTGGTGCGGGGAATCCGCAACTCCTCAAGGCTCATGTTGACCTACGGTGCGAACGGAGCACTGCAGTTGCGAGTGGAAAACTCGCTGGCGCTGGAGATGCCGGCCAAAGCGGCGTGGTCCAACAGCACGCAATCGCTCGAGGGTGGATGGCCGAGCTACGAATTCGGCGATGGGAGCAACGGGTTTTCGGGCCTCATGCGGAAGCCCTCCGGCGAACCGAGTTTTCGAGTCTACACTCGCAGCATCGCAGACACACCCAACCTTCTCACGGTGGAATTTCAAGATTCCCTGAACGAATATCAGCAGGACAGTTTTTCGCTGGTGGACGCCGACGATGTGTCGCGCTGCGGCCAGGAAGTGACGCAGACGCTGGCGGCGCTGGGGATTCCGAATTTCGACCAGGCGGCGAGAATGTTGAAGCTGAACCTGGATCGCTCGGTCCGCGGCAACACGTACGTGGAGTTCGAGACGAGTGTGAGGTCCTTCGGAATCCGGCCAGGAGATTTGATCACCGTAACGTATCTGAAGGAGGGGTTCAACCGGCAAGTGTTCCGCGTGCAGAAGATCGCACCGGGCGCGAACCATCGCACCTCCACGATTACGGCGCAGATTCATGACGATTCGTGGTACGCCGATAGCAACGGACAGGTAACGTCGGCAAGCGGGGGCCGGCGTCAGGGCGGCGCAGCCATCGGCGTTCCCAATCCGTTACTCGGCAATGTTTTGGATGCTCAGGGCAACATCCAATTCGGCGTCGAGGAATCGGCAACCACGGCGGGCGACGGCTCGGTGCAGACGAACCTTCGGGTGGGGTTCGTGGCGCCGGCTGTCGCCGCGGCGGCGGGACCGGGCATCCCGCTGTTGAGCCTGGCAGCGATGCTGGGGACGGGCGGATCGCTGACCGGCGGCCAGACGCTTTACTACGCGGTGGCGGGCGTGGACGCGTCGGGAAACGAGAGCCTGCTTTCCTTCATTGTCCGGACGATCACATTGAGTGATGGGAGCAGCGTGTCGATCGGCGGCCTGAGCTTTTCTCCAGACACGGTGAGCTTCAACGTTTATCGCGGCAGCGTACCAGCGCAACTGTTCCGGATCGCTTCGAACCAGGCGATTGCCGCGCAGTTCACAGACACCGGGTTCAGCAAGCAGCTGATCGCTCCGCTGGATCCCAACTTCGATCACGCGAATTTCTATTGGCGGATGGAACTGCAATCGGAGAGCGCGGTGACGATTCATAGCGCGACAACGGTGGGAAATGACGGGCTGCACATGACGGCCAACCGGTACCTTGGCATGATCGCACGGATTACCAGGGGACTGGGCGCGGGACAGGAGCGTGCGATCGCGGCCAATACTGCTACGGAACTGACGGTATCGCCGGCGTGGACCGAAATTCCGGGCGCGAGCAGCTTCTTCGTAGTGGCCGAGACAGGCTGGCAATTTGGCGCACTGGCTACGAGCAGTCCTGTGCAGTTCGCCGTGCCGAACCGTGGCGGCGAAACGGTGCAGGTGTGCGGACGCGCGGCCAACGTCAACAATCTGGAGTGCGCAGCCGAGCTATCGACGGTGACCAGGTGGCAGATCGGCGGCAGCGGTACGACTGACGTGGACGTTCCACCGGAACCGTTCTTCGGGCTCGGAGCCGGCCAGAGCGCCGGTACGGTGGAACTGAGCGGCGTGTCGTTTGCCGATCTGACGAACACGAGCACGGTCGCAGCAGCCACGTTGACGATGCACTATTGTGACGAACTTCGCGGGCGACCGACTTTGGCGCTGGCACAGGCGGCGGGTGTCGCCGACGCTACGCTGCAACTGAGTGCCGCGGGGAACGCGACGGCGGGGAGTTTCGTGCAGATCGATTTAGAGGTGATCCGGGTGGAACTGGTTGCGAACGGCGGAATGCAGTATCAGGTGACGCGCGGGATGCACTCCAGCGCGGCGGCGGCGCATGCCGCGCAGGCCGCGGTTTACACGCTGCAGAGCAAGACCGTGATCGCGGCGTTTCCGTCGAACTTCTTTGGGAGCCCTTACAGCGGGAGTTGGAGCCAGGCAGTGAGCCTGCCTGACGTGCGTATCGCGAGTGCGGAGTTGTTCGTCACCAACGTGCGTGGCAACAGTCCCGTGAGGAGTATCTGCCTGACCAGTTCGGTGGACCAGGGACTGCGGACGTTATCGGGAGGGCAGTACTCGATTCAGGTGGACGGCTTTCTGGCAGTGGAATCGTCGGTCGCTCCGGCTTTGGTGGTGGAGGCAGCGCATTCGGTGCGGGATGTCTTCGCCGTGTTAGGGAGTGTGGCGGACGCGGTGGTGAGCCTCAGGGTGGATGTGGACGGCGCGCCGTATTGTACGCTATCGATTCCAGCGGGCACGACTACCTCGCCGGCTGTCGCCGGGTCTGTCGCGGGGCCGCTTGCGGCGGGTGCGAAGGTGACCCTCGCCGTCCTGGCGGTGGGACAGACTTATCCAGGAGCGGACCTCACGGTTCTGATTCGACTCTAATGGCGGAACAACTTTCCAAACTGCGTCCGGACCGGGACTTGCAGTGCTACTTTCAACGGCCGTCGGCAGTGGCGGCATTAAGCGGCGCGTCGGCGACCGGCTTTACGGTTTCGGGATGCTGGCGGCAGCAGTCCGATTGGGTGGTCGTCGAGTGGAATCGTGACAATGTGTTCGAACATCCTGCGCTGCGCAATCTACCGGATGGCGACTTGAGCGGCCTGCAACTCAGTTATCAGGAAGTGCGCACGAATTGCATCCCGCTGGACTCGACGCTGTATCCGACCGTGGACTGGCCGTATCTGAGGATCTGGGCGTCATCGGGCGGTACGGAAACGCTGTACAAAGTCCCGTTGAAAAATTATGCGACCGCGGTGGGCGAATATACGGACGCGACAGTGACGTTCCAATTGCAGGGAACGGCGACAGCGGGCGACTACATCGAACTGGCCTGGCTGGATCAACACTTCAATTACCGACTGATCGGCGGCGACACCATGGAGAGCGCCGTTAGCGCGCTAGCGGCGGCGATAACGGCGAATCAGGCGACGGGTGCCGTGAGTGCCACGGCCAACGGCACGCAGATTGTGCTTACGTACCACAATGCGCCGGGATCGAACGGAAACCGGATCGGCGTATATGGGACGGTGCACGGTGCGGGGACGGAAGGATGGACGTCGGCGGCAGCGACTTTTGCAGGCGGTGTATCGCCGGCGGGTTGGAAGGTGGCACTCGATTTCTCTGCGCTGCACGATGCTACGGGAGCTCTTGTACCGACGGCTTCCGTACGCAAGATGCGCTGGACATGGGCGGCGGACTTGCAGACCGGCAACTTTAAACGCAGCGAGTTCGCGGTTGCAGTAACGAACTGGAGCGCGAACGGAACCAAGCTGCAGTACTCCGTTGCGGGAACCGGAAGCCGCCGCGTCGAAGATGATGATGGCACGGTAGTTTATCAGGGAAATTGGACTGAGGACCGCGGGAATTATTCCGGCGGATCGATCCATTGGACGAACACTCCCGGCGCAAGAGTGAGTTGCACGTATTCCGCCAATGCGGATCACTGGCTATACCTTGGGACACGTCTGATGGACCAGGGCGGCCAGGTTTCCGTTCAGGTAGACAGAGCCGCTCCGGTGATGCTCGACCTGTCGAAGGCCTCTGAAGATGTACTCGTGCGCATGCCGATCTCGGAGTTGGCCGGACAGGTGACGCATACGGTGACGATTACACACACGGGAGCGGCAGGCACGCTGGTGTATTTTGATTTCCTGGAGATTGCGTTTCCAAGCGCGTCAGTGCCCGACTTCCCTCCCATAGCGCAGACGACGCTGGCGACCGACTGGGATACGGACCATTCACTGGCAATCGCGGCGGAGCGTACGGCGTGGCTGATCCAGAAGCTTGGATTTCAAGGGCGGGCGAACCATTACGCCGGAGCGATGTGGTTTTACGAACTGGTCCGGCAGGGACACAGTTATGCGAGCGGAACAATCACATTCGCGGGCGGGCCGGAATTCGGTAAGACGACGCAGGTCTTCCTCGGACCGACACCGATTGAGCACTTGAATCTGATTGGCGACACGGCGGAGAGCATCGCTGCGTGTTTCGCGTTGTTGATCAATGCGGGCTCGACTGGCGTGTGGGCGCATTCGGATGGCGCGGTGCTGACGATCACGTCGCGGCTGATGGGGTCGGCCGGCAACGCGATGGCCATCAGCGTGAACACAGACAGCACGGCGTTTACGGGCGGCTCCTGTGGCGCCACGCTCGCGGGAGGGGTCGACGGGATCTGGCGGACGGACACCGCGGCAGCGGTGAAACTCAATCGCGCGTCGCGCGACTGGAATCTGGCGTTCTTTCAGGCATTGAAAAGCTATTGCATTCCGGTAACGGCAGCGTTCAGTATGGAACTGCAAAACGGCGACGACACGCCACAAGCATGCCTCGCGCAACGCTACCCGAACGGCGATCCGGTGTGGCTGAACACGCCCGCATTACAAACCAACTTCGGTCCCGAGAGTACTGCGTTCTGGCAAGAGGTCCACCGCGAGATGGCGGACTTGATGGTGAACGCCGGAGTGCCGCCGTACTTACAGCTTGGCGAAGTACAGTGGTGGTACTTCGCCGCGGGCTCCGGAATGCCTTTCTACGACAGCTACACGACGACCACTTTTCAGGCCCGGTATGGAAGACCGATGGCAACGATCCTCAGCCAGAACACCGACCCCAGTAGCTTTCCGGATGAATGCACATTCCTGCCGGAGCTGATCGGAGAATTCACCAGCGCGGTGATGGCGTATGTCCGCCAAACGCACGCCGACGCGCGATTCGAAGTACTCTATCCACCGGATGTGAACGATACGCCGTTGAACCGGCTGATAAACTTCCCACGCGCACAGTGGACGCCGACCACGTTGGATTCGCTGAAGACCGAGAACTTCACGTATACCGGAGATCGCGATCTAAACAAGGCGTTGGCGTCGATACAGTTGCCGATGCAACTGGGATTCGGGCGGTCGCAAAGTAGCCACCTGGTGGGAATCGGCGAATACACGACGCCTTGGAACAAGGAGCAGCAGTTGGCCGAAGGCGAACAACTCGAGTCGGTGGTGCTATTCGCCCTGGATCAATTCTGCCTGATTGGATATCAACTACCCTTGGATGTTGGGTCGAGCCGGTCGCTGTATATGGGGAATTAGGCGGCGACTTCCTGAGCGGCGAGTTCCTTCTCCAGGGCCAGGTACCCGCACGCCACGACCACGAGGAACATGGTGAGCACCTCACTGTCGCCTAAATTCAATTCCACAAAGCCTTCCACCATAGTTGCGAGCACTGCGGCAATTCCACCGTGAAGCAGGAATCGCCGATTGCTCGGACCCGGCGGCAAGATCTTGAGACCTCGCCAGAAATCCACCAGGATCTGAATCAGCATCCACATGAGGATCAGCATGGTAGGGATACCGCGTTCGGCGGCATAGTGAAGATAGATATTGTGGAGATGTCCATACCAACCAGATGGCAGCGGGCGGGGAATATCCGCCGGCACGTACTCATTGAAGTGCAGCTTCGGGCCTTCGGGTCCGAGGCCGAACCAGGGATGACGCTCCACCATACGAAGGCCCGTGCGCCAGGTGACTACGCGGAACTGATTGGAATCTTCGCCTTTCGGCTTGAAGATGGAAGTGACGCGCTCCTGCATGGCAGGCGGTGAGAGAAAGAACGCGGCCAATAAGGCGACGGGCATAAGCGCGACCACCCAGCGCCGCCAGAACCAAATCAGATAGAGGAGTGCGGCCGCCACGGCAATCCAGATTCCACGCGTCTCTCCCAACACGATAGCGAGTGCAATCAACACGCCGCAGAACAACCACACCCAGAGGCGCTTTCTCGCCGCCGGTGCGAAAAACAGATACGACACCAGCATAATCAGCGCGAACATCTCTTCCGCGGAATAAGTATTCCAATGGCTGGTGAAGCCGGTGATCCGCTCGCCGACGTAATAATCGTAAAAATTGCGTCCGAGACGATGCGCCTCCTGCACCTTTCCCGCAAACTGCACGCATCCGCGAATCGCGGTGAGTGCGCCGAGTCCCGCCCAGGTAAGGAAGAGTGCACGGACCATCGCCAGACTACGCAGGAGCGAAAACACCACCAGTAGCATCAGGAAAACATAAAACTTGCGAATCTGCGGAAGGCCCGCGGTGGGATCCTCCGACAGCAACAGCGAAATTACCGTCCCCAGCATGAACAGACCGAGCGGGAGCCAGATGCGCGGCAAGCGCAACTTCTCGCCGCAGGCCAGCAGCGCGGCAAACGAGAGTGCCAGCAGGATCTGGGACGGCGCGATCCCTACCATGATCGCGGCCGCCGATCCAAACGTCAGCCAGCGCGCGCTTCGCAATAACAGCGGTTCCTGAGGGTTCATCGGGATAGACATATCAGTATGGCAGAGTGTCCATTGAAACCGCGACGCTCAAGGATTCGGCGCCTACTCGTGGCGCAGAGCTTCCACCGGGTCCAACCGCGCCGCGCGGCTCGCCGGCCAGATGCCGAAAAATAGTCCGACACCCACAGAGACCGCCACTCCCGACGCCGCTGCCCAAAGCGGAACCGCCGTCGGCAGGTTCGGGAACACCAGGCCCGCCGCTCGCGAGATCGACCATCCCAGCAGCAGCCCAAGCACCCCGCCCATCACGGTAAGCACGACTGCCTCGGTCAGGAACTGCACGATGATATCGCTCTTGCGCGCGCCAATTGCCTTGCGCACACCGATCTCGCGGGTTCGCTCCGTCACGCTCACCAGCATGATATTCATCACCCCGATGCCGCCCACCAGCAGGCCAATCGAGCTCAGGATCACCATCACCAGCGCCACCGTCGCCGTTACGCTATGGAACTGCTCGATCATCTGTTCGGCTGTCGTGATGGAGAACGTGTCGACCCCGTTGAAAGGCACGCGCCGCGCAATCCGCAGCACCGCACGGACCTCGTCCTGCGCCTGCTCGATCATGCCCGGATAGGCAATCACAATCAGCATGTGCTCCTGCACGTTGGGAAACATTTTGCGCATCGTGAAGTACGGAATCAGGATGCGCGTGTCGTCCTGGCCCGGCAGGGACGCCGCGGGCCGATCCATTACACCCACCACCTCCAACTCGTGCCCGTCCACTGCGATCTTCTTGCCGATCGGGTCCGCGTTGGACATCAACTGTTTCTGTACGTCCTCGCCGATCACCACAATCGGCATATGATGCAGGCTCTCCTGATCCGTGAAGAAGCGGCCTGCCTTCATCGTGGTGCCTCCCGCGGCGTAGCCTTCCTCCGTGCCGCCGGGTTGAATATTGTACAGATCGTTGCCCTTGTACCTCGCCGTATGCAGGCCGCCTGGGGCGAACAGGAACGGGCTGACATGCTCCACTGCGGGACAGCGCTCGGCAATGGCCCGTGCGTTTTCCAGCGTCAGCGGCTTACGGCGGCGCTCCTCGCGCGTCGCATTGCCCATCGCCGTGGTCTTCGTGACGATCACCGTATTCGGCCCGAAACTGCGCAGCAGGTTGGTGATCGCGCCATCCAGCCCCGCGATAATTGAGCCCACGCCGATCACCGCGCCCGTGCCGATGATCACCCCAAGAACGGTCAGGAACGACCGCATCTTGTGCGCGCGCACCGTGTCCAGTGCCAGCCGCACTCCTGTTGCTACCGATCCAGGGGTCATTTCTCCGCCCTCAAAGCTTCGATGGGATCCAACTGCGCCGCACGCTGCGCCGGGTAGATGCCGAAAAACAGTCCTACCACCGCCGACAGCGTCACCCCCACCAGCACCGCGGTCACCGGCACCGACATCGGCACCGGCGTAAACGTGCGGACCAACACCGCGACCACCCACGCGATCACCACTCCGATCACTCCTCCGCTCGCCGAGAGCACCGCCGATTCCACCAGGAACTGATTCAGGATGTCGCGCTTGCGGGCGCCCACGGATTTCCGTATGCCGATTTCGTGCGTCCGCTCCGTCACCACCGCCAGCATGATGTTCATGATCACCACGCCGCCCACCACCAGAAATACCGAAACCACACCCACAGCCGTAGCCGCGATGGCGCCGGTCAACTGATTCCAGAAGTCGAGCAGCGCGTCGGAGGTCAACATGGAAAATGTGTCGTCTTCCTTGGGACGCAAGTGGCGGTAAGAGCGCAGCAGCATGCGCGCCTCTTCCTGCGCTCGCGCCAGATGATCGTGATCCAGCGCGGTGGCGGCGAAACCCATTCCATTGCGCGCGCCCCAGATCTTGAAGTAAGTGTCGATCGGAATCACCAGGAAATTGTCCTGCGACTGGCCGAATATCGACCCCTTGGTTTTGGAGACGCCCACCACTTCAAACTGCACGCCTTCCACCGTCAAAGTCTGTCCCACAGGACTGGCTCCGCTAAAAAACTTTTCCTTGAGATCGCTCCCGATGAACGCCACGTTCATGTGACGTTCGTTTTCGATCTCGGAGAGGAAGCGTCCTTCCGCCGCCTCCAGGTTCGTGATCACCCCGATATTCGGCGACGCACCCTGCAGACCGACGCCTTCCGATACCTCCGCGCCCCGGTGCACAGTGACACTGCGTCCGGCGTTGATGCCGATCTCCTTCGTCATGGTCAGACGCTGCCGTAGAAATTCGTACTCCTCGCGCTTCAGCTCAGGATTACGCCGCAGCATTTCCATGTATTTCTTGGGATCGAAGCCCATCATCACGATGCGCTGCACGCGGTACCCGTCGGCGCCCATGCTGGATACGTTCTTCGCGATATAGACGTCCATGCCCGAAATTACGGACATCACGGCGATCAGCGTGGTCGTCGCCAATATGATTCCGAGCAGCGTAAGAAAACTCCGCAGCTTGCTGCCGCGAAGCGAATGGAGGGCGCCCTTCACCGCCTCCCAGAATGACGCGTGGGAATTCATTTATTCAGACCTTTGACGATTCCAATGGGCTTTTCTTAATAGCCGCCCCTGTGATCCACTCCATTATCACCGCATCCGACCACAATCGGTGAGGCGCTCGCCCGATGAATCCCAGATGGCCGCCGTACTCCGTAGCCATGAGCTCGATCCACGGGTTGGAGCGCACCGCCGCCGATTCGTACGCCGCGAACGGCACGAACGTGTCGTCCTTGGCCTGTATCAGCAGGGCCGGCACGCGCAGTCCCGCCAGATACCCGATGGCGGATTGCGTGCGATAGTAGTTGGCCGCGTCGCCGAAGCCGAATGAGGGGGCGGTGAACCGGTCGTCCAGTTCGAACACGCTGCGCAGATCCGCGAAATCGCGCGCCTGGTAGCGCCCCGTCGCACCCAGCCGCTTCCGCATGGCGCGCACGAATCGCGCCTCGTACACGCGATTGTCCCACTCCCCGATGCGGCGCGCACACGCGGCCAGGTCGAGCGGCGCCGATACCGTGCACACGGACTGCACGTATTCCCGCGCCCCGTCGCCCATCTCCCCAGCGAGTTTGAGCACCACGTTCCCACCCAGCGAAAAGCCCGCCAGAAACGCCGGCGCCAGTCCCGCCTCGCGAAATTCGCGCAGCACGGCCCGCAGATCGCTGGTCAGTCCGGCGTGATACAGGGTCTGGCAGAGATGTTCCGTACCGCCGCAGGTGCGCATGTGAAAACGATGCGCCGCGAAACCCGCGCGCAGCGCCGCCGAGCTTAGGCTCCGTATGTATCCGGCTTCCCCCGACCCCTCCAGGCCGTGCACCATGAAAAGCTCGCCGCGCGCCGGGCCGCGGGGGCGCTGCGAACACACTAATACCTGCACATCCGGCTCCGTTCGGTACAGCCGGCGCTCGATCGGAAACTCGCGCGCCGCATCCGGACGCTTCCAGAGATGGCCGGCGATGGTTTGCAGGTGCGGACTACGCAACAGCGGGTCAAAGGGAAGCATCTTCGAACAACGTTGCAGAATTACTTCGGTACCACTTTGATGTCCGTCACGTAATACCCCGGGTCGCTCACCATGACGGTCGCCTCAATCTTGTCGCCCACATGCAGCTTCTGGAATTCCGAGTCCGGCTTCACGGGGTATTCCATGGTCATCGCCTCCATCCAGCCCTCAATCTTGCCGGCGGCGATGGTGGCCGTGTGGGCCGATGCATCCAGCGCCTTCACCTCGCCCTGCATAGGATAGCGCTTCACGGCGGCCGCCTTCTGTGCGCACCCGGTAAGCACCATCAGCAGCAGCGAGAGGAGTAGGGCGGAAATTCGTCTGGTCATTTCTTCTCCTGCTCATCGCACGCGGGCGCCGGCGGCGTGACCTGGCGCATCGCATATTGGACCTTGGAATCCGGTGCGATCACCGGCATGTTCGATTTGAATGCTGGGTCCGGCGCCACTTTAAGAAGAGGAATCGCACACACGCCGTTCGGCGCCGGCATCTGCGGCAGCGAAGCCACACCACGGGCTTTCATCGCGTTTGCCAGATTCTGCTCGAATTGCTTCAATTTAGCCGATGCATCGGAGTCCGCACTCTGCGCTGAGAGTCCTGCCGTGCACGCCAAGACTACCATCAGTAGCCGCATACCTTACATCTTTGTACAAATTCCCGCCGTGTGCCACTCTAATTCGATGGACCGCGATTTCCGCCAAGGTCATCTTGACATCGATTTCTCTACCCAACCCTTCGACTCCCCGCTCGCGCTTCTCCGCAACTCCGTCCGGGTCTTCCTCTCCAACCTGCCGTTCCTGGTTGCCGTCACGCTCGTCATTTATCTTCCCGGCAAATTGGCCGCTCAACTCCTCTGCTACCTGCTGGACGTCCCCTTCGAAGGAGTTCTTTCCTACTTCGCCCTGGAAATCAGCGATCTTGTTCTCAGCGCCCTGGTCGTCCCCGCGATAGTCTACGGACTCGTCCACCGCTTCCGCACTGGGCGACCGGCCTCGCTCGGCGATTCCCTGCGCTGGGGATGGCGCCAATGGCTGAAGACCCTGGCCAACCAGGTCAAGGTCGAGATCACCGTCGCCTTGTGGGGAGCTCTGCTGGTGATCCCGGGCGTCGTCGCCATGGTACGCCTGGTCTTCGTCGACGTGATTGTAGCAGTAGAGGCCGACCTCGAAAACGAGGTTCTGCAGCGCAGCACGAAACTGGCTCAAGGTCGCCGGTGGCGCATTTTCTTTGTCCTGTTGCCCCTGATGATTCTCGATTTCGCCGCGATGTTCCTGGTGCTCGACCGCGTGCAGGGCGCGACGCACTCCCGAGTCGCCTTCGCCATCGCCGACAGTGTGATCGCGGTGACCGGCCAACTCACCACGGTCGCGACGCTCCTCATGTACCTGGGCATTGTTCAGAAGCGCGTCACGAAGCTGAAGCCGTGACGCTCGAATCCCAGCGAATCGTAAAAGCGATGGGCGTCTTCACGCCGCAAGTTACTCGAAAGCGCCAGCTTGTAGCACCCCGCGCCCCGGCACGCTTCGCGCGCGTGTTCCATCATGGCGCGGCCAATTCCCTGCCCCTGTCGCGACGGCGCCACCGCCACATCCTCCACCACGCCCGCCGGCGTGCCGCGCTTGCCCAGCTTCTCCAGAATCGCCAGCGTGTAGGTGCCCGCAATCTCGCCCTCCACCGTGGCCACCAGCAGGCGGAAGCCCGGCCGCTCCCGTATGCGCGCAAAATGCTCGCGAGCCTCCTCCACCGTGAACGATTCGCCGCCGTCAATGCCAGTCTCGGCAAATATGCGCAGCACGGCCGGCAAATCCTCTTCGGAAGCGTCGCGGATTTCCACCCGAGTCATCAATGCATAGTGTAAATGGAAGCTGTAGGATAGGTCCATGCGGAAACTGGCTCTTTTCCTTTGCATCGCTTTCCTGGCCTTCGGCGTGGACGATCCCTGGGCCAAACTCAAGGAGCTCAAAACCGGCACCGAACTGCGCGTATTCAAGAAGGGCGCCGCCCAACCCCTTCTCGTCAAGATGGACGAGCTGACGGACGACAACCTGGTAGTGATCAACAAGAACGAGCAGACTGCCATCCCGCGCGACCAGATCGATCGCGTGGATTACCGGCCCTCCGGCAAACGCGTCACCAGGGAAAACACCACCAAGGTCAACGACGGAGTGGGCGACCCTAAAGCCGTGATCCCTGGCCCGAACGGAGGAACCGCCGGTCCATCCACCTCCTCGTCGAGCGGCCTGTCGATCGGCTCGAAGCCCGATTTCGAAACCATCTTCAAGCGTCCACCACCCACCGCACCGAAGAAGAACTAAGTTCGCTAACGTATCGAAGCACCACTTGCTGACGCGCACGGCTCGGATCGGAGCCGCGACCGTGAGAAGGGACGTTCGCAATCGTCGTCATACCATTGAAACGATTGGCGGGGCGGCCAGAGCCACGGCGAGCGCTCAATTCTTCCTAAGTTTTCGTGGCGGCACGCCGATCGCATCATATTGAATCCCAAAAAAGTGACCTTCGAGCCGCACAGAAGCTACAATGGAAGATTGCCCCTCCGATGCCCCTTGCCAGCAAATTAGCATTCCAATTTGAAAGACGCCTCCAGTTCAAGGGGGTGAATCTCTTTCACGCCCACGCCGTGCGGATTACCGAAGCCAACCAGGAGCATCTGTTCGGCGAAGTGCAAGGCACCAGCCGCTACCCGATCCGCATTACGCACGAAGGCGACCGCCTGCTGGTGTATTGTGCATGCGCGTACTTCGCCGATTTCGGACGCTGCAAGCATCTTTGGGCGGCGGTCCTGGAGGCCGACCGGCGAGGCGTGTTGGGCGAAGCCATCAAAGCCGGCGCCCTGCGCCTCTACCGCGATGCGGACCCGGACGATGAACGCGAACTCGCCCAGTGGGAGTTCCGCCAGCCCGAGCCTCCGCCGCCGCAAACGCAGCCCTGGCAGGAGTACCTGACCGATATCCGGCAGAGCCTGGAAATCAAGAAGCTCAAGGCGCCGTCCTGGCCACGCGACTTCGAGATCCTATACGTGATAGACCCTGCCGCATCCAGGGTGGCCGGCGCGATTGTGATGGAACTGTACTCGCGATCGCGGAAAAAGAACGGGGACTGGACGGTCCACAAAGAGTTCCGCATCGCGCCCGGGCAGGTGGGCGCGCTGCCGGACGCGGTGGACGCCGAAGCCATCGCATCCATTCTCGGCGGCCAGGAATATTACATCTACACCTATGCCGCCAGCAGCGGGGTGGCGGCGCGTAAAGCCGTCCCGCACACCCTGGCGCTGCGGCTGATACCCATGGTGGCCGCGACCGGCCGGCTGTATACCCGCAGGATGTCCCACACCGAATTGCAGCCGCTCGCCTGGGATGAAGGCGAGCCGTGGAAACTCTGGCTGGACGTGCGGCAGGATGATCGCGATCAGTGGAAAATCACCGGCGCGCTGCGTCGCGGCGAAGAGCGCATGGAGTTGAGCGAGCCCACGGTGATGGTGGAAGGCGGCTTACTGGTGGCGCGCGGCAAGGTCGCGCGTCTGGACGATGGCGGGGCGTTCCCGTGGATCACGCGGCTGATCACGCTGAAGCAGATTCCGTTTCCGGACCGGGAGCGCAATCAGGTAATGTCCAAGCTGTTGGACCTGAACGTGGTGCCGCCGCTGGACGTGGATGAGGCGCTGCAGTTCGAGGAGCGGCACGTGCAACCGCGCCTCGGTCTGCGCGTGACGCAGCACCGGGAAAACTGGGGCGAAGATTATTTTCAGGCACGCCTGCTGCTGGACTATGGGCGCGGCTGGACCGAAGCCGCGTCGGCCGGCCGTGGGCTTTGGCTGCCCGAGGAGCGAGTCTACCTGGTCCGCGACTCCGAAGCCGAGAACGCAGCCCGCGAGAAGCTCAAGGAACTCGGTTTGCGCCCGGCCAGCGAGCCGACGGCATGGCGCCTCGGCCTCAAAGCGATGCCCAAGGTGGTGCGCGAACTCATCCACGCGGGATGGCACGTGGAGGCGGAGGGCAAAGCGTTCCGCCGTCCCGGGACCACCAAGGTCGATGTGCGCAGCGGCATCGACTGGTTCGAACTTCACGGCGAGGTGGATTACGACGGGCAGACCGCCACCCTGCCGCAGTTGCTGGCTGCGGTGCGCCGCGGCGACACGATGGTGCGCCTCGGGGACGGCACCTACGGCCTGCTGCCCGAGGAATGGCTGGAGCGCTTTGCGCCGCTGGCCGGACTGGGCACCAAGGAAGAGGACCACCTGCGTTTCAAGCGCAACCAGGCGGGCCTGTTGGATGCCCTGCTGGCGGCGCAGCCGGAAGTTAGCGTCGACGAGATGTTCCAGCGCGTGCGCGAACGCATGCGCAGCTTCACCGGCGTGAAGACGGCCCTGCAGCCCGCCGGCTTCGTCGGACAACTTCGCGATTACCAGTGCGAAGGCCTGGGCTGGATGGAGTTCCTGCGCGAGTTTGGTTTTGGCGGCTGCCTGGCGGACGATATGGGCGTCGGTAAGACGGCGCAGGTGCTGGGCATGCTGGAGGCGCGGCGCACCGAGAATCGCGGACCATCGCTGGTGGTGGCGCCGAAATCGCTGATGTTCAACTGGCGCGCCGAGGCCCAGCGCTTCACACCGCAGTTGCGCGTCCTGGAACATACCGGCCTGGCGCGCGATACCACGCTGATCGCGCAGCACGATCTGGTGCTGACCACCTACGGCACGCTGCTGCGCGATGCCGCGGAACTAAAGGAGATCGAGTTCGATTACGTGGTGCTGGATGAAGCGCAGGCGGTCAAGAATGCCGCGACGGCTTCCGCCAAAGCGGTACGACTGCTGCGCGGCAGGCATCGACTGGCCCTCAGCGGCACGCCGGTGGAGAACCACCTGGGCGAATTGTGGAGCCTGTTCGAGTTCCTCAACCCGGGAATGCTGGGCGAGGCCAGAGTGCTCAACATGGCCGGCGGACTGGCGCGCAACCCGAGCGAGGATGCGCGGCGCATCCTCTCGCACGCGTTGCGGCCGTTCATCCTGCGGCGCACCAAACAGCAAGTGGCGCGCGAGTTGCCGGAGAAGACTGAACAGACGATTTTCTGCGAACTCGAAGGTCCCCAGAGGAAGCAGTACGACGAGCTGCGCAAACACTACCGGGACACGCTGCTGGCGCGTGTGCAATCGCAAGGCATTGGCAAATCGAAAATGCACGTACTGGAGGCGCTCTTGCGGCTGCGCCAGGCGGCCTGCCATCCGGGACTGCTCGATGTCAAGCGCTCGCAGGACCCCAGCGCGAAACTGGACGTGCTGATGGATCAGCTGGAAGAGTTGCGGGAGGAGGGGCACAAGGCGCTGGTCTTCTCGCAATTCACCAGCCTGCTGGCCATCGTACGCTCGCGGTTGGATGGCGCCGGAGTGCGCTACGAATACCTGGACGGCGCCACGCGCAATCGGGAAGCGCACGTAGACGCCTTTCAGAACGATCCGGAGTGCGGCCTGTTTCTGATCAGCCTCAAGGCGGGCGGCCTGGGCCTGAACCTGACGGCGGCCGAGTACGTATTCCTGCTGGATCCCTGGTGGAATCCGGCGGTCGAAGCGCAGGCGGTGGACCGCGCGCACCGCATCGGGCAGACACGGCCGGTGTTCGCCTACCGGTTGATTGCGCGCGACACGGTGGAGGAAAAGGTGCTCGAGCTACAGAAGACCAAGCGCGACTTGGCGGACGCCATCCTGGGCGAAGACAACAGTCTGATTCGCGATCTGAAGCGCGAAGACCTGGAACTGCTGCTGTCTTGAGAGCCGGCGAAACTCAACGAACAGTTTCGCCGGCTCGCCAGGCTATCGTTAGAACCTCAAGCGCAAAGCCAGTTGAACGCTTCTGGGATCGTTGACCGCAGTCACTTGTCCGAACGTCGGCGAGGGCGTCAGCGGGTACGTGCCGGTGCCAAAAACCCCATTCAATGTCAGGTTGTTGCGGTGATTCAGCGCGTTGAAGGATTCCGCCATCACTTCCATCCGCCAGCGATCGCCGAGCGCGAAGGTGCGGCTGATGCGCGTGCTCAGATTGAAGAAATCGTTGCCCGTGCCCACATTGCGGCCGATGAAGTCACCGTTCACAATCGGCCGCGCGGCAGTCCCCTGAATGGTAGTCGTCCCGGATGTGATGTTCAGCGGCAGGGCGGAGTAATACTGCAACATACCGCTCAATTCAAAGCCGTGACTGTGCAGCGCGCCGTCGAACACCACGCGGTGGCGCTGATCGTCGTCGCTGCGTCCGTAGTCCCGCCAGATATTGGAGTTGTCGATCGGCGCGCTAAAGAAGAACTCGCCGACATCGTCGAGCGATTTCGACCACGTGTAAGATACTCGATAACTCGCCCAGCGCGTGGGACGCTGCACGAAGGAGACATGCAGGCCATCATAGCGGGAGTCGGCCAGGGACGAATACTCGCTGTTGTTGGCGAAATTCGGATTGGGGCGGCACCCGTTGTTGGCACCCGAGGCCGCGCAGGTGGGCACGTTCTGATTCACCGAAGCGATCAGGTGGAGCCCGCGAAGGTGCTGGTAACCCACGCTGACAGTGGCGCCCGCGCCCAATTGATGTTCGACCTCCAGGCTGCCCTGCTCGGAATACGCGTTCTTCATGTGCGGGTTCATGGTCGAAAAGTTGGCCAGGACTCCGGCCGGCGGGCTGGCCAGGATGTTGGGAAACACCGGCGCGCCGGTTTGCGTGGGAGAGAGGGTCAGGCTCAACTGGCTGTTGGGTCCGACGGTGGTGGTATTGCCGCTCGAGAGCAGTGCGTTAGCCAGCGCGCGCAGCGGAATCCGGTCGTAAAACAGCCCGTAGCCGCCGCGCACCACGGTGCGGCGCGATTCAAACGGCGCCCACGCGAAGCCCGCGCGTGGCGAGAAATTATTCGTATCCGTAGCGATGGTCTTCAGAAACTGCAGGTCGTAGCGGATGCCAAGGTTCAAGGTGAGCCGGCGGCTGACCTTCCACTCGTCCTGCGCGTAAAAGCCGACATTTGGATTGGTCTGCGACACCACGGTATTGCCAAAGGTCTGCGTGAACCCCGCATTGTTGTATGTCCCGGTGAGAAAATTGGCCAGCGACGAAAATGTGTAGGCGCCGTGAATCGACCGGGGAAACGTGATGCCGCAATCGTTGTACAGGAAGTCTACTCCTGCACGCAACGCGTGCGATCCCTCCTGGTGCGAGAGGTTGTCCGCGATTTCGTAAAGCTGGTTCCGCCGGCCGGTGGGGGACCCCGAAAGAGTGCCGAAACTCGCCACCCCGGCAATCGAAACCGACGGTCCGATGGGGTCGGTGGGCAGTGCGTTCAGCGTACTGTTTGTGAACTGGCCGCGCGTCTCGTTGACGGTGTGCGTCGAAAGCGTGGCCACATTGCTCACCGCCAGCGTCTGGTCGGTGTCGTCCAGGCCGGCCGAGGCTGTCGCGGCACTGAGCGCGCCAGCCCCGCGGGAGTTGTTGCTGTGGACGTCGTACAGGCTGTAGCGCACCGCGAACTGGTCTTTGCCACTGAACTGGTGATCTACCTTGCCCAGGAAGTTGGTGTTATGGACCGGGTTGGGGTACAGGCCGGTAGCGATCTGCTCGCCCTGGTAGCCGACGGCGGCAAGGTGCGCGTTGATTGCCGCCACGCTAGCTGGCGCGATGGTGATCAGTCCGCTTTGATTGAGCGAACGCTGCTCGAAATTGGCGAAATAGAACGTGCGATCCTGTTTCACCGGGCCGCCCAGGCTGGCCCCGTATTGCGCCTGCGTCGCCGGCAATTTGGTATTGGACAGTGGATTCGCCGCATTGAATCGCTGATTGCGGAAGTAGCTGTAGAGGTCGGCGTGCACTGCGTTGGTGCCGCTCTTGGTGAGCACGTTGACGTAGCCGCCCAGCGCGCGTCCCAGCTCCGCCTGCCCTCCCGAAGTCACCACCTGGAATTCCTGCACCACATCCAGGCCGTAGAAGATCCCGCTCAATCCGGCCGCATCGTCATTGGCGGAAAGGCCGTCCACAATGAAGTTGTTGGAGAAATTTCGCTGGCTGCCCACCGAAATTCCCTGCCCCGGGACTGCGGACGTCTCGGCGAAAAGCTGGTTGCTTGCAGTGTTGGTCGGAGAGACGCCGGGCACCAGCAGCGCGAGGTCCAGGAAGTTGCGCCCGTTCAACGGAAGCGCATGCACCTCCGCCTGCGATACGGTGCCGGCGATCTGTGTACGCGCCGTCTCGATCACCGCCGCCCTCGCGTCCACCGTCACCGCACTCTGCGCGCCGGCAACGGTGAGCGCAATCGCCAGGTCGAACGCCGAGCCCACGGTGAGTGTGACGGGGCGCACGGCCGGCGAGAATCCAGGATGGCTAACCGTCACCTCATACTCCCCCACCTTAAGGTAGGGCAGGCGAAAGCGTCCTTCACGATCCGTGAGCGTTGTAGCGGTCACGTTGGTTTCGGTGCGGCGCGCGCTCACGTGCGCGCCCGAAATCACCGAGCCCGATGGATCGGTTACCAGCCCGCTGACGCTGGCAAACGTAATCGTATCCTGCGCGTACGCGGATGCGACGAATATGAGAACAGGAATGATGCGAACCGTTTTGAATTCCACTTGCCGCCCCCTCCCTGCCGCGAACAAACCGCGGCTGGTACGGACCCTCCCATCGCGACTACTCCCTGACTATGCGAGTGGAAGCGAGGGTGGCGGGCGCTGCCGGTGACTGCCGGCAGGACGAAGCAGGTGCACGAAGAATTCGGTGGGCAGGGCGCGACCCGACAGCGCGATCACCGGCGACGCCGCCGAGGTGCGAGGCTGCGCGTAAGTTGTGATCCCGTTGCCGCCCAACGTGACGCGGCCGCATTCGGACTGGCAGGAGCGGCCGGAAATACTTGGTTCACCGCTGCGGTGCGCCTTGCGGCAACAGCACTTTGCGTTGCTGCCGCAACTCGTCGCGGGCGTGAAAGCGCCAGCCGCCAGAGGCGTCAGGCAACCAAGGGAAAATAGCAGGCTGAGACATGCAGCTATGAAGCCGCGAGCCCAACGCCGGTAGTTTTTCCCTTCCAGCATCCCTCGGTGAGGGGATGGTAGCACGGCCGCGCTTGCCGAAACAAGTCCGGGGCTCCACGCGTTACACTCGATAAATACATGCCGCGCTGGTTCAACCTCGCCAATTTATTCACCCTGCTCCGGTTGATCCTGGTGCCCTATGTCATCGGAGCCATCCTCGACGGCCGTCACAGCCGCGCGCTGGAACTGTTCTTCGTGGCGGCGCTCACCGACGTAATCGATGGCACCCTGGCTCGCTCCTACGGGTTGGGCACCGAGGTAGGTGCCTACCTCGACCCGATTGCCGACAAATGCCTGCTCAGCGGAATCTTTCTGGCGCTGGGGGCAACGGGCGCCGTTCCCTGGTGGTTTGTGGCGGTGGTTTTCGGGCGCGATATCTACATCCTCCTGGCAGTGGTGGCGGTGATGGCACTAACCAAAGTGAGGAAGTTTCCACCTAGCTTCTGGGGTAAAATTTCTACGTTCGTACAGATTGCGACCGCCGTCGCGTGGCTGGTCGAAAATATCTGGCCGGTACCTGTTTTGTATGCGATTTCGTCCGCAATGCTTTGGGTTTGCGCGGGTTTCACTCTTTGGAGTGGGATTCATTACACCCTGCGCGGCACGCAAACGCTGCGCGCACGTTGACGGGGTGCCCGCTCGGGAGTAGTCTAAAAATGAGAACGGCTTTAGCATGACTCGCTATATACCAGCGCGACACTACCGATGGTTCGGCATGAGCGCGGTTGCACTGGCAGGTCTGTGCGGCTGGCTCGGGACTGAAGTTCGGATTGCTTTCGTTCCGGCGGCCCTGTTTCTCCTCACCGGGGTCTTGTTGTTCTTGCTGGCCTTCCGCCCGACCATCGAGATTCACGAAGGGTACGTTGCCGTAGGCGGACGAATCATCCCCTGGATGGACATCCGCCGCCTGGACCGTACCGGCTGGATTTCACCTCTGATCATCCGGCTCACTCTCTTCGACGATTCACGCCTCCTGCTGGTATATCCCGGTGACCTCGATAGCTGTAATAGTCTGCTGCGCCACCTTCGCCGCCTCTCGCGTGACGCTCTGATCGACGGCATCCCGTACCGGCAATATTGGGGCGAAGTGCTGGCGCCCACCAGCGAACAGAAACCGCAAGCTCCCATGCCTCGCTACCGCATCCTGCGTCCCGAGGACGAGGCCGAAGTCGAGCGCCTGTACCAGCGGCTGAAAACCGTGGGCAACCTCGATCAGAAGAATTCCACGGACGAGAAGTAGTTCGTGGCCGCACGCCGCTCTTTCCTGCTCAAATCTCTGCTTGTACTCCTTCTCCTAGGGGCCGTGGTGTATCTGTCGCGCGACCTCTGGCTCTTCGCCTTTGGAAAGGCGCTCGTGCATGACGATGGCGCAGCGAAGGCCGATATCGCCGTCGTGCTCGCCGGCGACTATTGGGGTCACCGACTGACGAAAGCGGCCGAACTCGTCAGGCAAGGCTACGTGCCCCAAGTCCTGGTCAGCGGTCCGCCCGGCTTTTACGGCGTCAACGAGGCTGACGCGGCAATTCAATTCGCCATCGGAAAGGGATATCCCGCCGGGTGGTTTATCCCGCTGCGCCACACCGCCCTTTCCACCCGTGAAGAAGCCGTCGTTGTCCTGGATGCTCTCAAGCAGCGCAACATCCGCAGCTTCCTGCTGGTCACGAGCAATTATCACACCGCGCGGGCGCGGCGCATCTACCTCAACGCGGAACGCAGCCGCGGCGGCGGACCGGATATGCGCGTGGTGGCCTCGGGCGATCAGTTTTTCACCGCGGGCGACTGGTGGCGCAACCGCGAAGGCCAGAAAACCGTGTTCATGGAGTGGACCAAAACTCTCGCCACGGTGTTTGGGATCTAGCTCATGTGGGAATCGCTGCACACCGTTCGCAAGTACCTGTGGAGGTATCGCCGCGGCATGGCGCTGGGCGGATTGTGCCTTGTGATCAAAGACGTGGCGCAGGCGCTCCAACCGTTGATGATTCGCGGCGCGGTGGATTCTTTCCGCGACGGCGCGGTCTTCGTGCGCTTCGCCGGCTACCTGGTGGGCCTCGCGCTGCTCAAAGGTATCTTTCAATATTGGATGCGCGTCATCCTCATCGGCATCTCCCGCGATATCGAATTCGACCTGCGAAACGATCTGTTCGCCCACCTGATCCGCCTCTCCCCCGAGTACTACGCCCGCACCCGCACCGGCGACATCATGGCGCGCGCCACCAACGACCTCAACGCGGTGCGCATGATGCTCGGTCCGGGCGTCATGTACTGGTTTGAAACCAGCCTGACCTTCATCCTGGCCATCGCCATCATGACGCACGTCGATTGGCGCCTGGCACTGTTTGCCGTCATGCCCGCGCCGGCGGTCAGCCTGGCCGTCAGCCTGTTCGGCCGTATGATTCACGAACGGTTCGAGCAGATACAGGCAATGTTCAGCGACATTTCGAGCCGCGTGCAGGAGAACCTGGCCGGTGTGCGAATGATCCGCGCCTTCGTGCAGGAAAAGGCCGAAATGCGCCGCTTCGAGACCTTGAACCAGGACTACATCGCGCAGAATATCAGGCTGGTCCGCGTGCAGGGCGTCTTTCAGCCTTTGCTGGAAGCGCTGATCGGCCTCACATTCCTGGTTGTGTTGTGGGTGGGTGGCAAACAGGTGCTCGCTGGCCGCATTTCGGTCGGCAGTTTTGTAATGTTTAATACATACATGGGAATGTTGGTGTGGCCCATGATCGCGCTCGGCTGGGTGGTCAACCTAATGCAGCGAGGCAGCGCGTCCCTGCAGCGCATCAACGACATTCTGCGCGAGCAGCCGTCCATCGCCCCGCCAACGGATCCCGTGAGTCTGGGCGCCGTCCGCGGCGAAATCGAGTTCCGCCGGGCAACGGTGGATTACGGCAGCGGTCCAGCACTGGACGCAATCGACCTGCGCATTCCCGCCGGTACCACGCTTGCGGTGGTGGGCCATACAGGATCGGGCAAAACCACGCTGGTCAATCTGCTGCCGCGGCTGTTCGACCCTACCGGCGGCGCCGTGCTCCTGGATGGAATCGACCTGCGGCAGGTAGACCCGGCGGAGTTGCGCCGCCACATCGGGTTCGTACCGCAGGAGACATTCCTGTTCAGCGCGACCATTGCCGGAAATATCGCCTTCGGAGTGGAAAGCGCCACGCCGGAACAGATCCGCCGTGCTGCGGAAATGGCGGGTCTTGCCGGCGATATCGAAGGCTTCCCCCTGGGCTACGATACGCTGGTGGGCGAACGTGGCATCACCCTCTCCGGCGGGCAGAAGCAGCGCACCGCGATCGCGCGGGCGTTGCTGCGCGAGCCGCGAATCCTGATCCTGGACGACGCCCTGTCGGCGGTGGATACCCAGACCGAAGAGCAGATCCTCACGCATCTGGCGGGCGTGATGCGCGGCCGGACGGTGATCCTGATTTCGCACCGCGTTTCCACCGTGCGACAGGCGGATTCGATCGTGGTATTGGAGCGCGGCAAAATCGTCGAGCGCGGCACCCACGAAGAATTAGTCGAGGCCGGCGGATACTACGCCGCGCTGAGTCAGAAGCAAATGCTGGAAGAAGAGCTGGAAGCGATCTAGCGGTGGGACAGACCATCGCCTTCCGTGGTCTGTTGGGATGGGCCTTCGGCCCGCGAAGCTTCATGAAAAACTGCACGTGGGACGTGCAATGGTGGGGCGGACCCCTGGTCCGCAGCCGACGCCCCCGTCGGCTTGCTTCGTGCGGAAACTGTCGCGTCATGCTGGTTTTTCGACCCTGTCATGCTTCGGTCACGCTGGTAGTCAAGCCCTGCATATCATCACTTAGTCCCGCCGATTTCTGTCGAAACCGCCGCACCTGCCGATAAGAAATCTGAGGACACCAAAATGCCGACACCCGACATCACCTTGACCACGAGAGATCGCAGGCGGCGTCTGCGCTTCCCGCTTGACACGGATCTTCGGTATCAACTCGCCGGGCGCGAGCCAACTGGCGCAGTTAGCGGCACGGGCCGGGTGGCGAACATCAGCAGCCGCGGCTTGGCGTTCCGTGCGGACGGACCACTCGAGCCGGGGTTGCGCCTAAAGGTGTCGATGGCCTGGCCCGCCAGGCTGGATGAATGCATGCTGCGGCTGGCATTTGAGGGAGTAGTCTTGGCGGTGCGCGGCAGCCTGGTCGTGGTCACCATCGAACGCCCGAACTTCCGCACAGCTGGGAAGGGCACCGCAGCGGCCCGCGAAGAGATTGCCGTCATGGCTGGCAAAATCGGAGCATTATTGGATTCCTGCGGCGCGTCTCAGGGTGCGACCGAGACCACGGATCAGGAGGATCATCAACGGCCGAATGAGTATTCCAACTATTGAATCGTGACCGTTACCCGCTTACTTTTCTTGCCTGACCAAAGCGAACTGTAACTTGTCTTCCCACCTTTGGTGCCGGCATGCTGCCCTACACCCATAACGGAGTAATCGGCGCCATCACGAACATAGAAGATAGTGGCGTGCGTTGAGCCTCTGCCAAACGTCACGTGCGCCACCTGCTGCGCTGCGTCGGCTCTCACTTTGCCCCTAACTGGGCCGGACTATACATTGGGTTGTGAAGCGGCTGCATGAAGCCCTTGATTCAGCCAGCTCCGATTTCGGCGGCGTGCATAGTTCAGGTTACACATTCCTGCTCAGATCCGACAAAAGAAGCAAGACAAAGAAATCAGAGAAATAAGTAAGATAAGGATTGACTCCGAGTCACATTCCGTATAGTCTCTACCAAGACAACGTCGTACCCTCAACGCTTTATCCCTGAGGGTGTCTGTAAAGGGGAGATTCGATGACTTACAGCTACGCAATCGCAAGAACCTTATTAGCATTGTCGCTGGGCTCAGCAGCCATCGCACAATCAGATCTCACGCTTAGTCCGTCACAGTTTAACGCGCAAATCAATTGCGACGAGCATGGTAGTGTCTTCTGTATCGATCGATACACTCACGTGAACTATGAAGGGAAGTATGTAGGCCACGATGAACCGTCGGTGCTTTTCTATAGCTCGGTTCCAGGATCCGGAAATCAGAATATCTATACTATAATCCTGCCGAAAGATCCGCCGACGCCCCCGAGGCAGGATGGATCCGGCGGTACTTGGAATTTCCAGCTTCATCCTACGTTCTGGCTTGGAATGGCTATGTGCGATACGCAGTCGGCGCCGGTTCCGAATGTAAATGGGACTTGTGTTCCGGACAGCGATTCGAATATTGCCACAAATACAAACCCGAATGCGCCGGATTACATTGGCAAGCACTCCGGGACCGCTTTTATGGAGATGCAATTCTACCCGCCAGGCTGGATCGCGTCGCCGCAGATACTCTCGCCGACGCAATATACCGCTGCCTTGAACATCGATAGTTTCTCGTTCAACATGAATACAGGCCAGAACAATAACCGGGATTGCCTGAATAGGGTGGGTCAGGAGCCGGTTAATTTTGCAACGATCACCAAGAACGGAGTTCCTCTGTTCCCGGCCAACCCTCTGGGCGTTGCTTTCGGCACATCGAAGCCTGATCTCAGCAACGTGCTTTTGATGAACCCCGGCGATACCCTACGCGTGACGCTTCAGGACACCCCGGGAGGTTTTATGGTGCTGATCCAGGACCTCACCACGGGCCAATCCGGATCCATGGTCGCCAATCCTCTGGCCGGTTTCGGCCAGGTTCACTGGAATCCGGCTGCCGCGACTTGCACGGTAGACCCTTACACCTTCCATCCGATGTACAGCACGTCCAGCCCGAGCACGCGAGTGCCCTGGGCCGCTCATAGTTACAACGTCGCGTTCTCGGACGAGATTGGACACTTCGAGCTTTGCAACGCATTCAACAACGATCCCAACAGCCCCAATTACCTCACCTGCACCGTGCCCGGGCCTCAGGATCTCAAATTGGACGCTGACGATGTTCCTTGCGCGAATCCAGCGGCATTCGGCATTCCATCGCCGCCGTTCCAGAATATAATCGGATGCATCGGCGCGGATTCTGACTTCGATGGCCAGTCGTACGGGTTCAACTGGCCGGGCTCGAGCGTCAACGGATTCGACAACTTGCGCGATCCGCTGCTCCGTCCGACTCCAATTCTGTTCACGAGTCCGCGATTTCAAGGAGCATCAGGTGCACTTCTGAACTATGACAGCGTCGCTTTTGAGGTCGACATGCCTGTTATTGAATCGAGCTGCGACACTGGGACAGGCGCAGGTTGTGTAAATCCGCCCGCAGGTGCGCAATTCTATCCGATCTACACCACCACCAACCTCTCCATCCATCAATGCTACTGGCAGTTCGGTGGGGCGAATATCCCGGGCACGCTAAACACGTTCGGAGGTACTTCCACGGCGGAATATGGCCCCCTGTTGTCCCTGGCATACCCTACCGCGCACGGCCCTGTCTTTACCTATTCGAACTTCCGTCAAATACTTGGCGGCAATCCGTGTCAGACTCTCCCATAGCGGACAGCGGAGTTTCGATCCGGTGGGCTCGAGCGGAGATATATGTGGTGGAGGCGGGGGGTATTGTAGCTGCTGTCTCCTGTTGCAATCGAAACCAACGATCAACAGAGGCCGATGCGCTGAGATGGTGGCCGCACCTTGGTCATCGGGCTCCGCAACCTAAGTTCGTGAGAGCCTCGTGAGAATCGGCAACGGCCGAACGAGTATTCCAACTATTGAATTGTGACCGTTACCCGCTTACTTTTCTTGCCTGACCAAAGCGAGCTGTAACTTGTCTTCCCACCTTTGGTGCCGGCATGCTGCCCTACGCCCATAACGGAGTAATCGGCGCCATCACGAACATAGAAGATAGTGGCGTGCGTTGAGCCTCTGCCAAACGTCACGTGCGCCACCTGCTGCGCTGCGTCGGCACCCACTTTGACCGTTACTTGTTGTCCACCATAACCAGGATTCGCCTTGAAGCTTTCCAGGTAGGCCTTTTCACCCGTTGTCACATTCTCCAACACATTGTCTGCAACCGTTACTGGCACGTTAACAACCTCCTTCTACGTTGCTTTAGTACATCCTCGAGTAATCCTGTCCACCTCTCCCCGATCGCGCTCCATCGATACTCCGGCAAGGTCGCGCGCCGGTAACTTCGGCGGGAGTACTCCATCAAAATCTGAGAATCGCCATATAGATGCTCCAGTGCGGCACATGCATCCTCCGCCGCGATCACCTGGTGTTCGCACAACGCCATCGGGTAGCGGACGCGATTTCGCGGCGGCACCAGGAGTGCGGCATCCTCCCATAACTCCGCGCACGCGCTATGGCGCGGCACCACTTGCGCAGCCCCCGTCGCGGCGTGCTCGAAGGCACATAGTCCCCAGCCCTCGCCCGTGGACGTGTTGATGCCTGTGTCGCAAGCGTTGTAGATCAAATTAAGGAATTCATCGTCCACGTCCGGTTCGTCCGCGGAGTCCCGAGTCAACAACACGCGGCGCTCCATCTCGAACCGCCGCGCCATCTTCGGGATGTCGCAACACTCTTCCCTTCGCATATGCAGGTACAGGCGCACGTTCTCGGGCTTGCCGCGCGCGAACGCAGCGAAGGCTTCAATGGTCAGGTCAATGCGTTTCCGCGTATTATTGCGGTTTGCATTCAATACGAAGAAACCGTCCCACAACTCCGGTCGCTCGGGAAAGAGCCCTCGCCGGGCATCCGCTCGCGAACGTCGCAGTCCTTCACTCGTCACCAAACCACTCAATGGCCTGAAGGCGGCGGAATCCACGCCGTGCGGCATCACGCTGACCGGCGGGCACTCCGGCCCAAGTGCGTCTTCTATGGTTCGCCGGGCTTCCTGGGTGAACAATACCAGGCGGTCCACACCCTCCAGATCCCTCACCCAGGCTGGATGCGGGCGGTCCCCGTCAATCGGGCAGTAGAGTACCGTTCGCAGACCATCCCCGTAGGCCGCGATCGTCGCCCGGTTATATAGATACAACTCGTAGTCGAAGACGATCAGCAGAATTTCCGGGCGCAAACGCTGCAGTAGTTCGCCCAACTGATATACGCCAAACTCGTCGGAATCGCTGCGGTTTGGATGTACGTTCCAGCGGCCCCGGATTACGGGGCCGCGGTAACTTACAGCGAACACATCCACCTCGAAGCGATCTGCCAAGCCTGGCAGGATGCCCGTCAACACCCGCGCATACCCGCTTGGCTGCAGCGCCTCGCCCAGAATCAACAGTTTCGGTCGCAAGGCTCGATACTCAGGCAGCAGTGACCATTCCCCGTTCCGCGATGCCCAATGCGTAGGGCTTGTCCTTACCCAGAAAATAGAAATACACCGAGAGCTTGGCCGGCTTGGGGTCAAGGCCGCCCCTGGTCCCGTAGATCTCGACGCCATTGCCCGAGCCCGCACCGAACCAGCCCGCCAGGGCATAGAGATCCAGACGGTTAGTATCCACCGTTCCAGGGTACGCTTTGGATTTGGTTGCCCATGCATCCAGCGAAAGGCCGCCCCCCACCTCGCGGAGAAGCGTTGCGAGGTTAGGCGAGGGACTGGTGCTGCTCTGGCCGAAGCTCACAAACAGCATGAAGTAGTCGGCGCTGTAGAACCTGCTCGATTTCAGTTCCGTCACCAGGGCATCCTGTTTGGCATGAATATCGCCGCGTTCGGAGGCACTCCATTGCACGAGCTTATTCAGCACGATTCCGCTCTTGGTCGGATTCTTCCGGTCCAGCACCAGGACCTGGTAACCAGCCTGGGTTTCCCCTGTCATCGGACTGGTAGCAGGCACACTCCATCCGTTCAGAAACACTCCTGCGGGCGTTGGTTTGACGGATTGGATTTTCACGCACTCAGGCTGCAGCATTACGAGAGGTCGCATGTTACGGCCATATTCGCGGAACGCGCTCTCCACCACAACCCGCTTCGACCCGCAAACTTCCCAGATGCCTTTGAGGCTGAAATCGATCAGCGCAGGACTGGCGCCGGTGCTTTGCACCCACTCGTCGAAAGCCTTCTTTGTGGCGCCAAAGGTGTCAAAATTGTCCACCGACGGTTTGGCGATCTTCGCGGCCTTCGTCCGGTCGCCGCCCTTGACCACCGCCGAAGTCCGGCGATTTTCCTGGTAAGACGACCACTTCTGCTTATCCTTCATCTCAGCCGAGGCGCTGCCGGAAACGAAAAGTCCGTCGTATTCCATTTCCACCTTGGCCTTGAACTCCTTCTCCATGAGCTTGCTACTCTGTTCGAGCGACACGTAATACTCGAGAGTATTTCCCAGTGTCACCCGCGACACAAAATAAGCGCCGAAAGTGTCAAAGAAATCCGCAAACTGGGCAAGATTGGCTTCCGTCCACGAGGTTGGTAGTTCGGCCAGGCGGGCTTTGAACTCGTCGCTCAGATATTCGGCATCGAAGCGGGTTTGCACCAGTGCTCCCATCTGATCCAGGTAGGCACGGCACGCATAAAAATATCGCGAGCTCGAAGACGACGTTTCGCTGAATTGGGCGCTCGTGTGGCCGCTGAACGCACCGACTGTGAGGTCTACGCTCGCGCGCGCGGAGAAGCGTCGTTGAAACGATTCCTTACTGTCTCCCGTCGCTTCGAAATAGTGAACTCTTGGGTCCTCCAGGTATTCGCAGTACTCAGGCAGGTCTCCGATATCGGATGGTTCCGTATCCGCCTTCTTCGCGTCGAAAATCTGAATTGTTTTGACGGAGCTCATCAGGTCATAGGCTCCGTAAATGTTGAAGCCTTTGCCGATCCACTTCGCAGGCTTGGCGAGTGCCAGAGCCGAAAGACTTTGTAGGTTAGATTGCAATGTCCCTCCAGGTAATTCTGAACAGCAGGTGTCAGAATCTTATTTAACCCTTACTCGGATGTCACTGCTCTCCTTAGTAACTATTTTGAGCGTGCGCAATAGTTAGATACCCACCGGCGGCATCGCCAGATTGCCGGTCCGTGCAGTGACACAGGATGATGACCCGGTGAAAGGAGCTACTCGTCCCGCAGCACCCGGGCACCGGTCAGGCCCGCGCGCAAGCCGGAGGCGGGCCGAAAACTCGACCACCGCCAGGGCAAGATCCACCGCGGACTCGACTGAAACCCAGGCTTCGGCTTGTGCTCCCCTATACGGGATCGTCCGGAGTGCGAAAGCCAACCTCATCAATAGTAACTCGCAACTAAGGATGACCTCCGGCCGGCAGTGCCCTTGAACCGCCAACTAACTAAGCAATCCTGGGCTGGTCATTCATTATGGGATATTCCCCCGCATCGTCTCGTTGGACACGCTGTTGGCTGGAGTAAGGTCGAGGCGAATGTTCACACCAAGAGCGGGCAGTTTTTACCGCACTGCCTGTCTTCGGCCGGGCAGAACTGCTCACTCCTCTCGCAAGTTCTTGGTTTTCGGAGGATGGCCATGTGCCTGCTCGGAGCTGCCGGAGTAGTGCCAACTTCGACACTTGGAAAATGGAAAGGAGTTTAAACATGCGAAGGCTTTTGATTCTTACTACGTTCACAGGACTGTTCGCAATGCTGGGCTTGGCAGAGTCCTACGCCGGCAAACTGATCGATGCTTCGTGTCTCAACAAACCAAATCCCACCATCGCCGGTTGCCAGCCATCTTCCACGACCAGCACATTTGCGCTGGTTGACAATTCTCAAAAGGTTTACAAGTTGGACCAGAAGGGCAACACCAAGGCGGCCGACGCATTGAAGAATCGCGCTGACCGCTCCGCCGATCCCAATGCCTCAAGCAAAGGGGATGTCGTCGTCGCCAAAATCACCGGCACGATGAACGAAGGTATCGTCACTGTCGAAACAATCGAAATTCAGTAGTTATAACGAGCCGCCGCCAAGAGATGTTATGGGGGCGGCTCCGTTCCTTGACGCGCGACTGCACCGGCGTGGTCTATCTCGTGGCCCCCAGCTCAACTTCTGCAATCCCGTTAGCTTCGCGGCCATCCTCGCGAACTACCAGCGTCCACCGGCTCCCTGTCCCCGCGACCCGCACGTTCGTGCAATTCCACCTGGCTACCGCGAGGTGCCATCGCTATTACTGGCAACGCCTGGTCGCGCCTTCAGCGTCAGTGTCAAGTTTTGTTAAGCCCCACGCCGCGCGGTAACAATGGTGCCCCGCGCGTCGTATCTCCATGTGGAAGCTGTAGCACACCGGATGCGCAGTTGACCTCACAAGGAGATCCAATGAAACTCTTTACGACATTTTGCTGCGCTGCGCTCGCACTGTGCAGTGCCATCTACGCTCAATCCCCCGTCGACCACATGACGGTTCATTTCAATTCGCCCGTACTCGTCGGCGAAAAGGAGATCCCGGCCGGAAACTGCGACATCCAGGTCATGCACAGCTCATCCGACAACATCCTCATCCTCCGCTCCCAAGCCGGTCCCTCTGCTTTAGCGGTGGTAAGCCGCCTCTCCGAGAGCACCACGAATGCAAAAGAGAGTACGGGCGTCGTCCTAAACCGTCGCGGCAATGACCTCTACCTCTACCGGGTCCTGCTCGACAATCACACCAGCTATCAGGTAATCAGCGCCGAGTAGAGCGCGCTGGCCGTGCAAAAGCACAAACCGCACGTGCTGACATGCCGAAGTTGGCTGACTGCACCGCAAAAAAGCCAGCTTCGGCGAGTTTCATCGGCCTCAGGAAAAAGTATTCCATGCCGCTGTCGGTCTACAGCCCGAAGATCTTCTCAAGTACATCCCAAAGATAACATTGCCCACGCGCGCACGGGCGGGTACTCTCTGGTCGTTAGAGCATGTTCCACGTTATAGCTGCAATTGTGATGTTCCTTCATTGTCCGGTCCCGGACTTTAAGGCGAATCTTGCGTACTGGCAGCGTACGCTCAACCTTCAAGACTGGCGGGTTTCCGTGCAGGTGGTCCAAATCGGGGAACTCGATGAGAACACTTTAGGTGACATCGACATTGAAGCCTGCAATAAGCGCGCAACGATTCGCATTCTGCGGGAGAAGGACTCCGAATTGTCGCGACGCCTTGCCCGCGCCGATCAGCAACTAACTCTGGTCCATGAACTTGTCCACTTGAAGCGAATGGTCGATGGCGACGATTGGCACAATGAGGCGGCAACCGTGGCTCAGACGACCGCGTTGGTCAGTCGCCATCGCCGCTGGCGCGAGGCGGCCGCAATCGAGGGGCTCTGAAGTGCAGCTCAGAAGTCTGGTGAGTGTGGCGATGCTTTATCAGTTGCCACTGCGACCACCCACCTTCAGGCAGTTCCGGGGCCCCGACCGGAGTGTCTTCCCCGCGGCGCGCATGGCGTCAACGTAGTCAACCGTTTTATAGAGTATCGTCGTGCAGCTTTCGCAAGCCGCGTAGTGATCCTCAAACGCGATGGCCTCTTCCTCGGGAAGTGTTCCCATGACATACGCCTCGGCGATCTTCTCCAGGTCAGCCGGGCACTCGTTCGAATACAACGTCACCACCCAATGTTAGGCAGCAACGTGGTGAAGCGCAATGGAACTGCGGGACTAAGGGTGGGCCTTAGAGAGTTACAGGACGTACAGCGGGCAAGTACGGTCCTGGTTATACATGTGGTGGAGGCGGGGGGAGTTGAACCCCCGTCCGAGAAAGCCCGCAATGAAGAGAACTACGTGCGTATCCGGTTCATGATTTTTGACCGCCACCGCTGAACCGGCAAAGGATGGTGGAAGCCTAGCCCGATTAGTTCTCAGCCGCCAGCTCCGGACCGAAGCTCTTGGCCTATCCCGCAAAATGACGTTCACTCACCACCGCGCGGGCTCAGTGGCTGGAACGGCTACTTAATTAATTAAGCAGCGTATGCAAACTGCGTATTGGCAGTTATAGTTTCCGATCGTTTTACGGGAGCTCGGAACCCGGCACGCCTCCCCACCACGATTCAATCCCGTCGAATCCGTTGCGCCCCCACATGGTTGCGTCTGGCAGGTACTACACCCCCATTCTACCACCAGTGCCCCAAAGCACGTTTATAATCGATGTATGCTCAATCGGGATCGCTCTTTCCGCACCCTTATTGTGTCCGCCGCCCTGCTCGTCGGACTCGCCGCCGTCGCCATGGCCGCTGCGACTCCCATGACCAAAATCAACATCGTCCTCAAGGACCAGGCCGGCAAGCCCGTCGACCATGCCAGCGTAGTCGTCCGCTTTGTCCAGGGACACTCCGTCGTCAAACTCGGTAAAGCCATCCGGACCACCTTCGAACTGCGCAGCAACCAGGAAGGCGAGGCCCGCATCCCCTCTATCCCACAGGGCAAGATCCTCGTCCAGATCATCGCCAAAGGCTATCAGACTTTCGGCCAGACCTTCGACGTCAGCGAAGAGGAAAAAAACCTCGAGATCACACTGAATCCGCCGCAACAGCAGTACACTGCGCACTAGGCGCCGCGCGCCATCTCCGCACCCGATGATCTTCCCACCCGAATCCGTCTACGAATTCCGCCGTGACCTAGTTGCCAGGATGGCCTCCGGCGATCTCACCGATGCTGAAGCCTTTCGCCAGGCGCTGGCCGTCGATCCCCACGATCCCGCCGCCACCCGCTTCCTCGCCCTCGACGCCGAAGAAAATGGTGACCTCCCTCTCGCCGCGCAATTCGCACACCGCTTCATCGAGGCCAACCCCATCTCCCACGAAGGATATCTTTGCCTCGGCCGCGTCCTCCCCGACCGGCCTCTCGCCGCCGCCTACGGGCGACTCGGCGTAAAGAAGCTTCACTTCGATCCCGAGGCCAAGGCGCAGCTCGCGCGCCCTGACCTGCCCGATACGCCCATCGCGCTCTCTGATGAACCCGAAGCCGTCACCCGCGAACTCGAGCCGTACCGCCTGCTCCACGAACTCTTCGTCGCGGGCCTGGATGCCATCGATGCCCCGCTCGTCGATCGCATCCTGGCGCGCGGCGCCGATTGCTATCCTCTCCTGATGGGCGTCCTCAACGCCTACGGTGAAGATTTGCTGCACGACACCGACGACGGCCTGGTGGTCCGCTCCCTGGCCCTCCTGGGCGAAATCGGCGACCCCGCCGCGCTCTCCGCTCTTGCCAAGTTCGTCCCGCTGGAGGACGACACCATCGGCGGCGCCGCGCGCTGGGCCTTCCTGCGCATTGCCCGCCGCCATCCGGCCGAGACCCTCGCCATCATCCGCGCCCTCTCTATCGGCGCCGAGGCGCTCGACCTCGCCGCGCTGGCCCAGCAACTCTGCCTGATGCCTGACGTCCCCGGGCGCTCCGAGGTCCTGCTCGGCCTAGCCGACAATATCGGCGAATTCGATAAGGACGAGCGCGACCTCGTAATCGTCAGCATGCTCACCAGCGCCCACGTGATGCACGGCGCGCTCAGCGAGCCGGCCGCCGCCATCGAAGCCCAATACGGCTCACAGCTCTCGCGCGAGGCCCGTAAGGAATTGAAGAACCTGCGCGCCGAAATCGAGGACGCGCGCCAGGAGATCACCGAGGCGGAAGAACCCTCCATCTACGAAATCTGTCTGGAAGGCTTCGACGCAGTGGACGACGAGCCGTTCGAACGCGCTGAGCCCAAACTGGGCCGCAATGAACCCTGCTGGTGTGGTAGCGGGAAGAAGTACAAGAAGTGTCATCTGGATTCCGACGAAGGCCGCTGAATATAGGATCGTGTAGCCATGACCAATCGATGCATCCGTAGTCTCATCCCTTTTCTGTTGCTCTCCTTCCCCGCCCTGGCCGCCGACCAGGTCGTGCTCACCAACGGTGACACCATCAGCGGCACGATCGTCAAAAAGGACGGCGACAAACTCACCATCAAAAGCCAGTTCATGGGAGAAGTCACCATGCCCTGGTCCGCCGTGAAGAGCATACGCAGCGACGCCGAGTTGAGCGTCGTGCTGCCGTCCGGCGAAACCGTCAAGGGCAAAATCTCCACGGCGGGCGACCAGATGCAGATCGCCGCCGGGCCGGAAACCAAGAGCGCACCTCTCGCCGGGGTCTCCGCCGTGCGCGATGCCGAAGAGCAGCATTCCTTCGACCGCCTGTTGCATCCCGGCATTCTGCAATTGTGGTACGGCAACTTCGATCTTGGCCTCGCCCTGGCCAGCGGCAACGCCCGCAGCGATTCACTCACCACCGCCTTTACCGGCGGACGCCGCACGCGGCAGGGCGTCATCACCGTCTACTTCAATCAGATCCATAGCACCGCGCGCGTCAACGACCTGACCAGCACCATCGCGAGCGCGGTACGCGGCGGCTGGAAGTACGATCACAATGTCTCCTCGAGCATCTTCCTCACCGGCTTCAACGATTACGAACACGATCGCTTCCAGAACCTGAACCTTCGCTTCGTCGGCGGCGGCGGGGCGGGCGTCAAACTGGTGAAATCGGAAAACCTCCACTTGGATGTCGATGCCGGCGCCGATTATCAGCGTGAGAACTTCATGAACGCCCAGACACGCAATTCGGCGGAAGCCAATTTCGGCGACAACCTGCTTTACAAGATGTTAAAGGGCACGTCCCTCACCCAGTCGATGCGTGTCTTCACCAACCTGACCGACACCGGTGCCTATCGCATGAACTTCGACCTCGGAACCACCACGGCCCTGAAGAAATGGTTGGGCTGGCACATCACCGCCAGCGATCGTTTTCTCAGCAATCCGGTCGTGGGGCACCAGCGCAACGATCTGCTGCTCTCCACCGGCTTCCGCCTGACCTTCGCGAACAAATAACGATCCGTCCCCCGCCCACTCCCACTTTCCGGGAAGAAAATCCGGGCTATCATCGTCTCATGGGCTGGATGGTGCTCGAGGGCTCCGATCGCGAACTCATTGAGGCGTGCCGCCGCGGCGAGCGGGATGCCTTTCGCACCCTCTTTGAAACCTACCAGGACAAGATTTATTCCATCGCCCTGCGCTTCAGCGGCGACGAAGCCCTCGCCATGGACATCGCTCAGGAGACCTTCCTGAAGCTCTTCTCCTGCATGTCCGATTTCCGCGGCGATTCCTCCTTCGGCACCTGGGTGTATCGCCTGGTGGTCAATAGCTGCCTCGATCACAAGCGCCGATCCTGGCGTCTCATCCCCATCGCCGGCGAGGTCCTGGCGGTGCTCCGCGTCCCCGGCGACGCGCTGCACTCGCTCTTACATTCCGAAATGCAGGGGCGGGTTCAAATCGCCGTCGAGAAACTCCCCGCGGATCAGCGCATCGCCGTAGTCCTCCGTTACACCGAGGAACTGTCGTACGAAGAGATCGCAGAGGTGCTGGGCTGCTCCGTCGGCACCGTTGCGTCACGCCTCAATCGCGCGCATAAAGCATTGGGGCGGCGCCTCTCGCATCTGAAAGGAAGCTCGCATGTCTGATTGGCTGGAACGGGAACTGGCTCGCGGATTGGCCCCGGTGGCGGCGCCAGAAGGCCTGAGAATTCGACTGGGGCTGGCGCGTGCCAGACGGCGGACCTTTCCCCGCGTGGCGCTCACCGTGGCGGCCGCGGTCGCATTGATCATCGGCGCCAGCGTCGCCGCCGGCCGCACGACCGCGCTCGACCTGCGAAGCGCTGCCGGCGTGGACGTGGTCCGCGAATCCGCCGGAGACGTACGCCTAGTGCGTTGCGACGGTGGCGCCGGTCTGCCCGTTCGCGTAAACGCCGGCAAAGCCACAATCCTGTTGGCCCACTCCAATGTCGAGATGCCCGCCCATCCTTCCACCGCAGGCACCGAAGCCGGCTGCCATCTCTGTCACAGTCTTTAACACCACTTCGAAGAGGTTGTCCAAACTCCAAACTTCTGCTAAGGTGGAACCAGAGTAGGAGGGAATCATGCCTGAGACCCTTTCAGCCACTGGGTTGACCACCGGCCACGCACCATTCGTCGAGGAAGCTCGCTCGCGTGGACAGCTATATATTTCACAGCGTTACGACCTGTATTCTGAAGAAAATCATGAAGCTTGGCGCCAGCTCTTCGCCCGCATCCAATCCAAATGGGAACGCTACGCCAACCCCCACTTCCTCGGCGGTGTGGAAGCCCTAGACCTGCCCCACGACCGCATCCCGCGCCTCACCGACATTAACCGCCGCCTTCAGCCCCTCACCGGCTTTCAGGCCAAGCCTGTCAGCGGATACGTCCCGGGATTCCTCTTCTTCGACTGCCTCCGTCGCCGCGAATTTCCCACCACCATCACCATACGTCCCATCGACCGCATGGACTACCTCCCCGAACCCGATATCTTCCACGACGTCGCCGGCCACGTCCCCATGCACACCGAAAGGCAGTTCGCCGATGTCCTGGTGCGCTTCGGCGAGTGCGCCGTAACCGCCGCGCAAATCACCGCCGGCGTCCGCGACTACCCGGAACGCGTCCGCCGCCTGACCAGCATCATGCGCGCCATGTCCCGCTTCTTCTGGTTTACCGTGGAGTTCGGCCTGATGCGCGGTCCGAAGGGAATCTGCGCCTATGGCAGCGGCCTGATGAGTTCCTACGGCGAACTCGAACACGCAGTCGATTCCGACGAAGTGCAGCGCTACCCGCTCCAATTGGAATGGGTCATCAATCAGGTCGCGGAAATCGACCATTATCAGCCCATCCTCTTCGTCGTCGATTCCTTCGAGCACCTCTTCAGCGAAGTAGATCGCTTCGAGCAGTGGATGCGCGAAGGCAAACTCTTCAACGTCGCTCCCGGCCTCCCCGACATCGCCGAAAGCGATCTCCGCAGCTTCTTAGACGCCGCCAACTAGCTCCGTGGTGGGGCGGACCCCCCGGTCCGCGCGCGACCCCCTGGTCGCGCTCTTCGCCCTACCGGATCACCCGCGCGCCCTTCCCCTTCATCGCCGCCTCCACTTCCTTGAGCGACGTCATGCTCGTATCGCCCGGAGTAGTCATCGCCAGCGCGCCGTGAGCCGCACCAAACTGCACCACCTCCTCTGGACTCTTGCCCGCGAGAAACGCATACGCCAAACCCGAAGCGAAGCTGTCCCCGCCGCCCACCCGGTCGTAAATCTCAAGATTCTCCCTCAACGGAGCTTCATAGAATTCCCCGCCGGTCCACAGAATCGCGCCCCAATCGTTCAGCGTCGCCGTCTTCGCATTGCGCAGCGTCGTCGCCACCGCCTTGAAGTTGGGATACATCGTCACCACTTCCGCAATCATCTTGCGAAAATTCCCCGGATCCAGCTTCGAGATGTGCTCGTCCATCCCCGGCACCTGAAATCCTAGCGCCGCCGTGAAGTCCTCTTCGTTGCCGATCATCACATCCACCAGCGACGCGATCCGCCGGTTCACCGCCACCGCGCGTTCGATCCCGCCCTGCGATTTCCAAAGCGACGCGCGAAAATTTAAGTCGTAAGAGATCACCGTGCCGGCCGCGCGCGCCGCCTCCATCGCCTCGATCACCAAATCCGCCGCCGTCGCCGAGAGCGCCGCGAAGATACCGCCGCAATGGAACCACCGCACGCCCTCTTCCTCGAAGAGCTGCTTCCAGTTCACATCTCCCGGCGCCATCTGCGACGCCGCCGACCAGCCCCGATCCGAGCAGCCCACCGCGCCGCGGAGCCCGTACCCGCGCTCCGTAAAATTCAATCCGACCCGCGCCGTACGCCCGATGCCGTCGAAGGGCACCCACTTGAGGTGCGAGAGATCCACCCCGCCCTGCAGCATCAAATCCTCCAGCAGCCGCCCGACGTCGTTCTCGACAATCGCGCTCACCACCGTGGTCCGCAGGCCAAAGCAACGCCGCAACCCGCGCACCACGTTGTACTCGCCGCCGCCTTCTCACACCTTGAAGCTGCGCGCCGTGCGTATGCGACCCTCGCCCGGATCCAGCCGCAGCATGATCTCGCCCAGCGCGGCGGCATCCCAACGGCAGCTCTCGCGTGGTTTGATGGCCAGTGCCATGAACTACTTCCCTCCCCGAATCTTCTGAATCAACTCCACCGCGGTGCGCACACTGGCCGCGATGCCCGCATAGTCGCCTGCCTTGAGCAGGTCGTTGCTCACCAGGTTCGACCCCATGCCTACGCACGAAACGCCCGCATCGAACCACGCTTTCAGCGAAGCTTCCGTCGCTTCCACGCCTCCCGTCGGCATGATCGAAACCCACGGGCACGGACCTTTCACGGACTTCACGAAGGCCGGTCCGCCCACTTCCTTGCCGGGGAACACCTTGACGATCTCGCAGCCCAATTCCTCCGCCTGCGAGATTTCCGACGCGCTGCCGCATCCGGGAGAATAGGGAATCTTGCGCCGGTTGCACGTGCGCGCCACATCCGGATTCAACACCGGACCAACCACGAAATTCGCGCCGCAATTGATGTATAGCGAAGCCGTCCCGGCGTCCACTACGGAACCGACGCCGAGAATCATCTCCGGCAGTTCCTTCGCGCAGTACTTCTCCAGTTCATTGAAAACTTCCCACGCGTGGTCGCCGCGATTCGTGAACTCCAATAACCGGCAGCCCCCGGCCAGGCAGGCCGCCGCCACTTCTCGAGCCACCTCGAACTGGGGGTGGTAGAAGACGGGTACGAGGCCGGTACCAATCATCGTGTTAAGGACTTTTAATCTTCCAAAGCGCGCCATGTATGCTCCTAATGAGAACCGTGTGATCGATGAAATATGAGACTAACATGTCGCGATTCACGCCTGAAGGCCGGCCACAAAGCGCTTGACTTTCCCTTTCAAAAGCTTTAGTTTCTTAGCACTGGGTTTTGTACAAGCAATTAACAGTTGTGTCTATAGAGGAGGGGGGAATGAACGTGAAGTCTGCACGTCCAGTCTATGCTTTTGGGTTACTCGGGGTTCTGCTGCCTGCAATTCTCTTTGTAGCTACCTCGCAACCAGCCGCCGCACAGGTACTATATGGGTCGGTGGTCGGAACCATATCGGATCCTTCCGGAGCCGTGATTCCAGGCGCCGCCATTATCCTGACAAATAAGGAAACCGGCACCAAGAAAACTGAGAAGACCGATGAAGGCGGACGCTATTCTTTCGTCAATGTGCTGCCCGGCACCTACGACGTGATGGTGACTGCTAGCGGCTTCCGCGCCTTCGTCGCAAACGGCGTCGATGTAACGCCGAACACGATTCAGCGTATCGATTCCAAGCTCGAAGTCGGCCAGATCGCCGACCAGGTAACGGTGGAGGCCACCGCGGTCGCACTGCAAACCGACAAGTCCGATACCCACACGGAGATCACCACCGCGGCCATCACCAACATGCCGATCGGCGGGTATCGCAACTACCAGACGCTGATCAACCTGGTACCCGGCGCCCTGCCCGCGGCGCTTCAGAACTCCATCACCGATACTCCTGGCCGCGCACTCCAAACCCACATCAACGGCGGCAACGCCCAGACCAACATTACCCGCATCGATGGCGCCACCAGCGTGAACGTGTGGCTGCCTCACCACGTAGGATATGTGACCCCCGAAGAGAACGTCGAGGTGGTCAACATTACCACCGGTTCGGCCGACGCTGAGCAGGGGATGGCGGGCTCGTCGGCGGTGACCCTGGTGACCAAGTCCGGGACCAACCAACTCCACGGCAGCGCGTTTGAGTTCAACAACAACCAGCACTTCAACTCGCGCGCGTTTTTCCAGGCCGCCGGAACCGACAAGCCGCTGGCCATCTACAACAATTTCGGCGGCACCATTGGCGGCGCCATCAAGAAGAACAAGCTGTTCTACTTCCTGAGCGTGGACGGCACGCGGCAGCGCCAGGCTGTGCCCGGATTCTACACCGTTCCCACCAGCGCGTTTAAGAACGGCGATTTCAGCGCGGTTCCCACCGTGATCTACGACCCCAACACGGGTAACGCCAACGGTACCGGCCGCACCCCGTTTGCCGGCAACATGATTCCGACAAACCGCATCGATTCGATCGCACAGAAGATTCAGGGCTATTACCCCTCACCCAACTTCGGCACCGCGAGCACGTTCGTCAACGATTATTTTGCGTCCGGCGGCCCCATCCTGAGCCGCAACTACCTGGATGCCAAGGTGAACTACTCCGTCAACGAGAAGGAACAAGTCTGGGGCAAGTATGGGCGTATGTGGGCCAAGTCGGGCGGCACCGCCGTATTCGGAATCGCGGGCGGTCCCGGCCTCGGCGGCGCGGATCCCGGCCTGGGCGATACGCTCATCCAGGTGGCCACCATCGGCCATTCGCGAACCATCACCCCCAATCTCCTCCTCGATGGCGTGCTCGGCTATGAGCGTCAGGGCCAGCACGTGAAGCCGAACGATTTCGGGACGAACTACGGGCAGCAATTCGGCATTCCGAACTCGAACGGTCCGGACCCGCTGCAAAGCGGCTTCATCGACATCAGCGTCACCGGCTACACCGGATTCGGCGTACCCAACTGGATGCCGTTGCAGCGCGTGGAAGAGAGCTACACTCACAGCGACAATCTGACTTGGACTCATGGAGCGCACGAAGTGCGCGCCGGCTTCGACCTGGTGCGGCATCACTTGAACCACTGGCAGCCCGAAATCGGCAACTTCGGCCCGCGCGGCGGACTCGGCTTCGCCGGCGGCGAAACCGCCCTCAACGGCGGCGCGGCGCCCAACCAGTACAACGCCTACGCGGCCTTCCTGCTCGGCCTTTCCGACGATGCCGAGAAGAGCCTCCAGAACATTCTGTCCACCGGCCGCGAATGGCAGTTCGGCTGGTACGTCCGCGACCGCTGGCAGGTCAGCCGGAAACTGACCGTCAACATCGGCCTGCGCTACGAGTACTACCCCCTGATGACGCGCGCCGGCTACGGTATCGAACAGCTCGATCCGTACACCAACCAGATCGAAATGGGCGGCCGCGGCAACGTTCCGGAAAACGCCGGAATCAGCGTCAGTAAGAAGCTTTTCGCCCCGCGCGTCGGTCTCGCCTACCGCCTCGACGACAACACCGTGATCCGCGCCGGTTATGGCATCAACTTCGATCCCATCCCGTTCTCGCGCCCCTTGCGCGGGTGGTATCCGCTGGTGATCAACGCCGCGAACACGGCCAGTAATGGCTACACTTGGGCCACCACGTTCAAGGGCGGCGTACCGAATCCAGTGGGTCCCGATCTCAGCACCGGTATCGTGTCGCTGCCGTCGAACGTGTCGGAGCGCAGCCCGTGGGGTTACATCCACCGTGGCTACGTGCAAAGCTGGAACTTCACGCTGGAGCGCAAACTGCCCCAGAACATCGTGATGTCCGCTGGCTACGTGGGGTCGCACTCGGTGCACCTGCTGGCCGACCAGGACGTTAATTCCGGCTTCCCTGGTTCTGGAACCGCCAACCTCCCATTTGCCGCGCAGTTCGGCCGCACCATCCCGACCAACATGTGGGACGGCTACCTGAGCTCCAACTATCATTCCCTCCAGATCGCCGTCAATCGGTCCTTCGCGAAAGGCCTGATGTTGAAGGGCGCCTACACTTACGCCAAGGCTATCGACTACACCGACGACGACGGCTGGGCTTCCGTAGGTTGGAACTGGGCTCCCGTGTTCCAGCGCAATCGCGCCGATGCCGGCTTCGATCGGACGCAGAATCTCCAGATGGCATGGCTCTACGAACTGCCGCTGGGCAAGGGCAAGATGCTGGCCAAGTCGGGCGTCGCCGCGGCGGTCCTCGGTGGATGGCAGGTGAACGGAATCCTGTCCGCCTACACGGGCACGCCGTTCACTGTGACTGCGCCGGGCTCCTCGCTCAACGCGCCGAACAACACCCAGACCGCCGACCAGGTGAATCCGAATGTCGCCCAATTGGGCAACGTCGGACCTGGCCAACTCTACTTCGACCCCACGGCGTTTGCCGCTGTGACTGGCGTTCGATTCGGCTCCAGTGGACGCAACATCCTGCGCAATCCCGGGATGTTCAATACCGATCTGGACGTGACCCGCTACTTCCCCATCAAGGAAAGACTCAAGCTTCAGTTCAGAGCTCAGTTCTTCAACCTCGCGAACTCGTCGCACTTCGGCGGCGTAAGCACGAGCGTGACCTCGGCAAGCTTCATGCAGATCACCAGCGCTTCGGGTGAGCGCAACATCCGCTTAGGATTGCGTATGCAGTGGTAGCGCAGCCCATGTCGAACCAGAAGTGGGACAGACGATCGGCTTCTGTCGTCTGTCAACTACTTAAAGGGCGGGCAGCCATGCTGCCCGCCCTCTTTCTTTTCGCCGCGCACCTTCTCCCATCCCAGCCCGACACCCTCCCCGAAAAGCTATCCCAAGCCAACCAATTAATGGCCGCCGGCCGCTTCGAGGAAGCCATCCCCCTCTACCAGCAACTGGTAAAAACCGAGCCCGGCAATCCCGGACTGCTGCTCAACCTCGGCCTCGCCGAACACATGGCCGGCCATGAGCGCGAAGCCATCCCAACTCTGGAAGCCGTCCTCAAAGCTCAGCCCAACTCCGTGCCCGCACTCATCACTCTCGGCTCGGCCCACCTCGCGCTGAATCAACCAACCGAAGCCATCGCGCCCCTGCGCCGCGCGCTGAACGAGAAGCCCGCCGACCACGAAACGCGCGGCCTCCTCGCCTCCGCGCTCCTCGGCGCCAGGCGCCTCGACGAAGCCGCCGATGAGTATCGCAAGCTCGTCGACGCCCTCCCCGACGATCCCCGCGTCGTCTACGGTCTCGGCATGACCTATCAGGCAATCGCCGAGGCCGCCTTCGAACAGCTCCAAAAGGCCGGCGCCACCTCGCCCTACGTCTCAGCCCTCGTCGCCGAAACCCGCGTGCAGCGCCGCCAGTTTCGCAGCGGCTTCTTCTTCTACAACGAGGCCGCCAAACAGTTGCCAAACCTGCACGGCATCCACGCCGCGCTCGCCGACGTGTACCGCAAAACCGGGCATTCCGATTGGGCCGTCGAGGAGGACGCAAAGGAGCGCACACTGTCTCCCGCCGACTGCAAAACCCATCCCGCTGAGTGCCAGTTCGCCAGCGGCCACGATTTACAAATCCTCACCCAACCCCATCACGGACCCGCCACGCCCGAGGCCGTCTATTGGCGCGTGAAAGCCGCCAACGAACTCGCCATGCAGGCCCTCTTCCGCCTGGGCCAGTTGCCACCGTCTGCCGAACTCCATCAGCTTCGCGCCGGGATCGCGCGCGCCCAGGGCCAGCATCTCGAATCCGTGCGCGAGTGGCGCGAGGCGCTGCTTCTGATGCCCGGCAACCCGCGCCTCCGCCGCGAACTCACCGAATCTCTGTTCCTCGCGCAGAACTACCAGGCGGCGCTCGCCGAAGCCCAATCCATCTTGCAGGCCGATCCGAAATCGCCTGAGCTCAACTTCATCGCCGGCGACAGCCTCCTCCGCCTCGAACAGCCCGAAAAAGCGCTCCCGTACCTCAAAGCCGCCCTTGCTTCTGACCCCAAACTGCTCGCTGCAGACGCCTCCCTGGGCCTCGCCCTCTCGCGCATCGGAAACCACGCCGAGGCCGTCCCGCACCTCGAAAAAGCCCTCGAGTTGGATGACGATGGCAGTCTCTACTATCAGCTAGCCCGCGCACATCAGGCCCTCGGCAACCGCGAAAAGGCCGTCGCCGCCATGGCAAAATATCAGGAGATCCTCAAAAAGACCGAGGAGCAAAAGGAAGCCGTGGCGCGCGAAGCTCAGATCGGCCCGCCCCATTGACCATGCACCCAACCCGGACGTGCGGATTACTTGCCGGCACTGCCACGCTCGCATGCGCCTGCATTCTCGCCGCGACCACCGCCGCGCCCGTGCCCCCCATCCGCTTCCGCGAGGTAGCCGCCGCCGCCGGACTCTCCTTCGTGCTCGAGAACCATCCCACCGAACACAAGCACATGATCGAGACCATGCCCGGCGGCATCGCGGTCTTCGATTACGATGGCGACGGTCGCCCCGACATCTATTTCACCAACGGCGCCGACATCCCATCCCTCGAGAAGACTGCCCCCAAATATTGGAACCGCCTCTACCACAACGAAGGCAATTGGAAGTTCACCGACGTCACCGAACAGGCCGGAGTCGCCGGAGCCGGTTACTCCATGGGCGCCGCCGTGGGCGACTACGATAACGATGGTCACCCCGACCTCTTCGTCGCCGGCGTCAATCGCAACATCCTCTATCGCAACCTGGGAAACGGCCGCTTCGAGGACGTCACCGCCAAAGCCGGAATCCCCAGCGGCCAGTGGGCCGTCGCCGCCGGCTGGTTCGATTACGATCGCGACGGCAAACTCGATCTCTGGGTGGTCCACTACGCCAAATGGTCCACCGCCGACGACCGCTATTGCGGCGACGCCGCCCGCGGCATACGCATCTACTGCCACCCGAAATATTTCACTGGCCTCGCCAACTCCCTCTACCGCAATCGCGGCGATGGAACCTTCGAGGACGTCACCACTAAAGCCGGCCTCGCAAAATTCCCTGCCCGCGGCATGAGCGTAGCCTTCGCCGACTACGATGGCGACGGCTGGCCCGACGTCTTCGTCACCAACGACAACCAGCCCAACTCCCTCTTCCACAATCTGGGCAACGGCACCTTCGAAGAGGTGGCGCTCCTGGCCGGCGCCGCCCTGCGCGACGACGGCAAACCCGTCGCCAGTATGGGCGCCGAGTTCAAGGACTACGATAACGACGGCCGCCCCGATATCCTCTTCACCGCCCTCGCCGGCGAAACCTTCCCCCTCTTCCGCAATGCCGGCAAAGGCAGCTTCACCGATGCCACCCTGAAATCCCGTATCGGCACTCTCACGCTGCCCCACAGCGGCTGGGGACTCGGCCTCATCGATTTCAACAACGATGGCTGGAAAGACCTCTTCTCCGCCAACTCGCACGTGAACGATCGTGTCGAAGCCTTCGAATCGGCCGTCTACCAGGAAGCCAACAGCGTGTTCGCCAACTCAGGAGGCGTATTCCAGGACGTATCCACCGAAGCCGGCCTCACCTTGGTGAAAGCGCACCGCGGCGCCGCCTTCGCCGATTTCGACGGCGACGGCCGCATCGATGCGGTAGTCTCCTCGCTGGGAGCGCCCGCGGAACTCTGGCAAAACGTAAGCCCCGACCTCCGTCACTGGCTGATAGTTCGCCTGCGCGGTACCCGCAGCAACCGCGACGGCATCGGAGCCAAACTCCACATCGGAAATCAATACCAGGAGATGACCACCACCGTAGGTTACGCCTCCTCCAGCGACTGCGGAGTACACTTCGGCCTCGACACAGCAACCCAAATTCCGAAAATCGAAATCTGGTGGCCCAGCGGAACCACACAAACCCTGCGCGACATTCGAGTAGATCAAGTCCTGACCGCCACCGAACCCAACTGACCCCGCTATACTACTACGCCACCGCCGCAATCGCGCCGGCCTCGCTGCGCGAATTCAGAAGCTGGCGGACGACTTCCCGGACCCTCTCGCCTGTAGTCGGTTTCAACAGCGTCGCTGCGGCGCCTGCCGATCGAACGGCATTCAGCAAATCCGCCACCATCATGCCCGATATCGCCAACACCTGCACATGCGGGACATCGCAGTGAATCTGTCGGATCACGTCGATACCATCGGCATCCGGCAGACTAATGTCCACTATGATGACCTCGAAGTCAACATCCTGAACCGCCCGCAGTGCCTCGCGGGCCGTTCCCAATGCAGTGACCGCATACCCGTCATCCCTCAGAGCACGCCCGAGCAAGTACCGGACGGCCGGCTCGTCTTCGACAATCAGTATCTGTGGAATATAGCGCAACTGGCGACCCCGCTTCAGTTACAGCCTGTTGCACTCCGGCTGCCACAAAAACGGGGCCCCTGGGAACAATGACTTACACGGATGACCTAATAACTTTGTCAATTACCTGGGCACCAACAGATGTACATTCTTTGGACACGATCTCGCAAAATGCCGCGTCGCCAATCCTGGCGACGCAGCTCTTGCCACGTTTTACTGGTTTCCGCCGCCGTATGACGCGCACGAAACGTCGGGGTGCCAGTTCACGAACGCGCCCTTGGGATTATCCTTCCACGCCCACACATGCAGCGTGTAGAACGCCGGAAGCCCGAAGCGATTGGGGGCATCGAACAAATGGAAAAGCTGTCCCATCAGTTCCGGCGGACCCGAATGGTTCGCGTTCCACGTGTTGGCCAGCACCAGAAAGTCGGCGCCGATCAGTTTCAAGCTACCGTCCGGCTGCGCCTCGTAGATCACGATCTGCGGGCGAGTCGCGTCAATGATGCCGCTGTTCACCAGGTCTCCGTTCACATAGTGGAGCCCCATTGCCCCAGAGTCGTCGCCGCTCACGCAGCCGAATTGCAGGGCATACCCGGCCGCCATGGCCACCTTCACATCCTGGAAGCGATCGGTCGAATCCCGGACGATTTTGACAAGCGCGTTCGCCTGGTTCTGCTGTTCTGTCGTTTGTGCTTTTGCGGTGTGCGAGTGCCCGTCTTGCGCCAGTGCAACATTCGTCAGAACTAGCGCGCCCACTAACGCCGAGCGCAGGATGCTCGCGTTTGATTTTTGGATCGGATTCTTGATTCGTATTGACATAGTTTTGTTCTCTATCAATACATGCGGAATCTCGTCCTGAAAGTGAACTACTTTTGAAAAAAAATGCCCGCGAGCCGGTCTTCAGCCTGTGACGACTTACTTCCCCGTCGCCTTCCGCCGCGCCACAATCGCGTCGATCGCCTGCCGCGCAATCGAACTCTTCGGATCGATCCGCAGCACCGCTTCGAACTCCGCCTGCGATTCGTCCAACCGCTCCTGCCGCGCGTAGGCCATCCCCAGGCGTACATGCACATCCGGATTCGAGGCCAGCTCCGCCATCGCCTCGCGGTACAGCGCGATCGCCTTATTGTCGTCGCCCGCTTTGGCCACCTGGTCGCCCCACAGTACCTGCGCTTCCGCACGATGCTGCTGCGCTTTCAAATTGTCTGGCTGTGCCGCGAGCACCTGTCCGAATTCCTGCACCGCCTCCTCGAACTTGCCGCCGCTCGCCAAAACACTCGCCAGGTTGAACCGCGCGTCCGTATACGTGGCATCGATCGCCAGCGCATGCCGCAGCATCTCCGCCGATTCCGGCAGCCTCTTCGCCGCAAACAGTGCCGCGCCGAGTTCCGTAGCCGCCAGCACCGACCGAGGATCGGATTCCGCCGCGCGTTGGAAGTACGGAATCGCCTCCGCCGCCTCGTTCCGCGTCAGCAGCAGGTCGCCCATCCGGAAGTTGGCTGTGAAGTCGTCGGGATATTTCTGCAGCTGCTGCGCGCTCACCGATTCCTGAAGCTCGGCGCGATGGTCCCCCTCCGCAACCGGCAGCACCTGCAGCCACAAGTGGCCCATCTCCGACTTCGCATCCGTGCCCCCCGACACCCGCTTCGGCGGATTATTCGGGTTGCGCACGTTGCCCGCCGAATTGTCGTAGTGTATCCGCATCGTCACCACCGAGTCCTTGGGTATCAGCACCGGGCTCTTATACCGGAACACGCCCTGCCAGTTCAGGTCCCAGTCGGGAATGCGGATCAGCCACTTCTTCGACCCGTCCGGCAGCGTAGCGTAGCCTTCGATCATCTTCGCCAGGTAATGCGCGTGCGGATATACCGCCAGAACGTTGAGGTCCATCGGCGCGCGATATTCGTCGGTCACCAGGAAGTCCGTTTCTCCCGGCGGAATATCCAGCGCGCGGTCGTGTTCCAGTTGGATCAGCATCGGGAATCGGCTCTGCGGCTTGTCCGTGAAGTACACCCCGATCACCGGATTGACCGTCTCCTCTTTTCCCGTAGGCTTCACGTGAACGTTCAGGATCAAATCCATGCCGGGATCCGCGCGCCACGCCATGCCGTCGGGTTCCACCACCGGACTGCTGCCCGGCTTCCACGAAAGAAAATGGCCGTCCGGCTCAAAGCTCTCTTCTTCGAAAATCACGTCCATGCCGGAGAAGCCCGAGCCCGGCGAACTCTCCCGCCGCCGTGCCGCATGCGAACGGTCCAGAATCACGTTGGCATGATGAAACACCCGTGGATTGCCCGGCCGGATCTCGATCGCCCTCACCCATCGCGTGCTGCTGATCGGCACCGGCATAATGAAATTCCAGAACGTCTCGCCGGCATCGGCCGGAACCGTGTAAGGCCGCGCCGAATGCAGCACCAGGTCCGGCGGCCCCATCGGCCACCCACCATCGATATGCGCCACGCCCGCGGACTTCCCAGGCGTACCGGCCGGAGTCCCCTGCTTCACCCATTCCGCAAACAGCTTGATCTGCGCATCGGTGAGGCGGCGTTCTTCCTTGAATTCTCCGTATCCGCGTTCCGGCAGCCAGGGCGGCATGAACCTCGAACCGGTGACCTTGACGATCTGCGCCGCCCGCTTCTTGACATCCTCATAGGTCAGCAGCGAAAACGGCCCCGATTCCCCCGGCCGGTGGCAAGGAGCGCAGTCCTGCATCACAATCGGCTCGATCTGCCCATGATAAGTAACCGTCCCAACCGCCCCCATCGCGCAAACCGTCCCCATGAGGAAAACCGCGGCGCACGCGAGTGGTGGGGCGGACCCCCCGGTCCACGCCGGTCCCCCTGGACCCGCTCTTCGTGCTCTTACCTTCATATTCATCCCAAACATGTTGTACACTAGGAAATTACGGACATTGTCATGCAGAACGCGCTGTTGACCAAGTTTATCATCAAGAACAAGCGGGAGAAGGAATTCCCCGAGTTTCGCCCCGGCGACACCATTAAGGTGCACGTTAAAATTAAGGAAGGCGAGAAAGAACGCCTCCAGGCTTTCGAAGGCGTGCTGATCGCACGTAACGGAATGGGTATGGGAGAGAGCATCACCGTCCGCAAGGTCAGTTTCGGCCAGGGCGTGGAGCGTATCTTCCCGGTACATGCGAAGGTTGTGGACCACATCGACGTCGTCCGCACAGGCCGCGTACGCCGCGCCAAGCTGTACTACCTGCGTTCCTTGAAGGGCAAGGCTGCCCGTCTGAAAGAGCGCGAATAGTTTCGGATCTCGCCATGCGGCCGATTCCGGCGGGTGGCAAATTCCGGTGTGAAGCAACTCTTGAGCGAGAACTGCGTGCGCGCGGCTTCCATGCCGTCGCCGGTGTTGATGAAGTCGGCCGCGGTTCCCTCTTCGGTGCGGTTTTCGCCGGCGCCGTAATTCTCTCCGAAGATAGACCAGTGCGCGGCCTCAATGACAGCAAACTGCTCGAACCGGAACGCCGCGAGGTCCTGGCCGTGCGCATTCGCGAGCGCGCCGTCGCGTGGGCCATCGGCGCGGTGGACGCTGCCATGATCGACCGCGTCAATATCTACCAGGCTTCCCGAATGGCCATGCGGATCGCCGTCAGCCGCCTGAATCCCGCACCTGATTTCCTGCTGGTGGACGCTGTCCCGCTGGAACTTCCCTTCCCACAACGCGCACTCATCAAAGGTGACATGCGTTGCCATGCCATCGCCGCCGCATCCATTCTCGCCAAAGTGCTGCGCGACGCCTGCATGCGCGAGTGGGATCTCATCTTCCCCGAGTACGGATTGGCCGCGCACAAAGGCTACTCCACGCCGGAGCACTACCGCGCCCTCGAACTCTACGGACCCACTCCCCTGCATCGCCTGAGTTTTGAACCCGTCCGCGCGCACTCGCGCTTCCCCCTCGACGACCGCCGTCAATTGGATCTGTTCCCTACGGCGGGCGCCGCATGATGCCTCCCGATCCGCAGCCACCCGCCGCCGCTGAAGCCGTTCACGCACCCGTCGCGGTACCGCCGCCCGTGTACCACTGGTATCACAAGGTATCGGCAGTCGTGTTCATCACCTTCTGTCTCGAGATGGGTCTGTTTCTGTTGATCTTCCCGTGGACCGATTCCTGGGACGGCAATTACTTCTCCAGCCTCGTGCCCCAGTTCAAACCCGTCTGGGACAACCTCTATGTGCGCGGCGCAATCAGCGGAGTGGGTGTAGTCAACCTCTATATTTCCCTGGTCGAGATCTTCCGCTTGCGGCGCTTCGCGAGACGCTAAGTGTTCCGCCTCCTGCTGGTCGTCATCGCCTTCATCATCTACGGCTCGCTCTATCCGTTCGACTTCCACTTCGACCGCGCCGCCGCCGGCCCGCTCTTCATTCTGCTGCACTCCTGGCCGTCCAGAATCGACCGGTTCGCCTGGCGCGACGCCGGCGTAAACGTGCTGCTCTATTTCCCCCTGGGATTAACCGCCGCATTGGTGCTGGCCCGGCGTCTTCCCCGTGCCGTGGCGGCCCTTGCCGCCATGATGTTGGGCGCGGCCCTTTCGGCGTCCATCGAGATGCTGCAGATCTTCGATTCCACCCGCACCTGCAGCCTGCTCGACGTGGCCTGCAATTTCGTGGGCACGGTGGCCGGCATCGGTGTCGCGCTGATTTTCCGCCGCGAAATCTTCGCCATCACCCGGCGACGCACCGGTGATCGCGGAGCCACCGGCGCGCTACTCCTTGCCTGCTGCTGGTTCGGCTACCAGTTGTACCCCTTCGTTCCGCGCTTCAGCCGCGGCTACTTGCGCGGCAACATCGCTCGCTTCCTGGCAACACCGGTTTCGCCTCTCGAAGTGGTCGCGGCCGCCGCCGAATGGTTCGCCTTCGCATTAATCATGCGCGCGGTGACCGCCCGCCTGAAAGCCCCGTGGCTCTTGCTGATCATGCTCTGCCTGCCGCTTCGCCTGTTGATTATGGAGCGTACGCTCTCCCCTGCCGAACTGCTCGGCGCCGCGCTCGCCCTGCTGGCGTGGAACTACCCCGCCGCAACCTCGCGAGTCCGCGCCGGCGCCGGCATCCTCGCCGCGGCCATCGTGCTTCGCGAACTGGCGCCTTTCACCTTCACCGCCCCGCTACGCTCCATGTCGTGGATTCCCTTCGCCGCCACCCTCAACAGCGAGCGTCTCAATGCAACCCTCGTCCTGCTCCGCAAGGCCTTCGAATACGGCACGCTGGTGTGGCTCCTGCGCGCCGCGGGCCTGCGCTATTGGACCGCGGGCGCATTGGTCGCAGCCGGCCTCATGCTCCTGGAAACCGCCCAGCTGTACCTCCCCAACCGCCAGGCCGAAGTCACCGACGCCGTAATCGCGATCATCCTTGCCTGCATCCTGTGGGGCAGCGAATGCAGAGTGACACAGCAGAGCGGGACATACTGAGCCCGCCTTTAGTACTTTTGGGAAGTCTAACTTATTGATTCTTATTAAAACCGAGACTGACGGGCGGGACATGCGTGTCCCGCCTCCCGCCGAAGCGGTAGCATGGAGCTAAGGGGTACTCATATATATATGCGTCTGACCATCCTTGCCCTGCTCCTAGCCGCAGCCACCTTCGCCGCCGAAATTCCCAAAGGCAGCCACGCCCTGCTCCGCATGGTGAATTCCGTCACCACGCGCACCGCGCGCGAAGGCGACTACGTCTATCTTCGCACAGCGACACCCATCGTCGCCAACGGTGCCGTCCTCGTGCCCGTCGACAGCTACGTCCAGGGAATCGTGACTCACTCCAAGCGCAGTGGACGCGTCAAAGGGGTGGCCGAACTCGGCATCCGAATCGAGACCCTCACCTTCCCCACCGGCAAAGTGATCAAGATGACGCCGTCACTGACATCGGTGGATTCCGAAGGCACCGACCAGAAAGTGGTCGGCAAAGAGAGCACCGTGCAGCAGGGAACGTCGCACGGAGCCGACGCGGAGAAAATCACCGGAACCAGCGCGGTAGGCGCGGCGATCGGTGGCATAACAGCCCGAAGTTGGAAAGGCGCCGGGATCGGTGCGGGCGCAGGCTCTGCCGTGGGACTCGCAACCGTCCTGTTGACTCGCGGCCGGGAAGTGGAATTGAAACAGGGCGCGACCGTCGATGTAACTTTCGATCGTCCGGTATCAATCGACTAATCCAGGAAAAAAGGCGGCCGTCCAGGAGGGATGGTACTGGGGAGGGCGACCGCTGCCAAGTGTCTCTTTGCGCTTTAACGACAGGTTTCATCGTAGTTCAACGGTAATAGCTCCGCGACCTATCTTTCGGCCATAGATTTCATATGTTACGTTTCGCACGATATACGCTGCACTCGCATTATGATGAGGCGTGGGTCTCGCTCGCCGTCCCTGGTTTGTAATTATCTTATTCAGCCTGCTGATCGTCGCAACGCGATGGCAACTGCTCCCCGGCCAGTTGTTCACCTTTGACGACGTCAATCTGGCGTACTCCATCGGACACTTCGATATCCGCATGAGCCAGCCTCACCCCCCGGGTTATCCGCTCTTCGTGATGGAGATGCGAGTGCTTTCGTGGCTGCACTTCCGGCGCGCGGAGAGCATCCTGCTGACACTCGCATTACTCGGCAGCATAGCGGCCCTGCTGCTGGTGTGTTACTGCGGCAATCGCATTCTCGGCGCCGATTCGGGATTCTGGGCCGCATGGATCCTAGTCCTGCATCCCGTCTTCTGGCACTCCGGAGTCACCTCCGCCTTGCGCGTGCAACTCGCCGTCGTATCGCTCTCGGTAGGCGCGTGCTGCTGGAACGCGTGGCGCGGCGATCCGCGATGGGTCGCGTGGAGCGCGCTCGCGCTCGGCATCGGCGCGGGCATTCGTCCCGAGACCGGCCCGCTATTGTTTCCGCTGTGGGCCGTCTGCGCGCTGCGTGCTCCGCTGGCGTGGCGGGAACGCGCCAAGGCGCTATCCCTGATGGCCGGAACGGTGCTCGTATGGCTGCTGCCCGCGATGCTCGCATCCGGCGGCCTCGTCAACTACATCCGCGCCAACCTCGACTACGTTTCCGACCAGGCCTCGGTCAGTTCCGGCCTGTTCGGCGCTTCCGGCAGCCGCTGGCGCACCTCCGTCACGCAATTGCTCGTCTGGACCTTCTGCGGCGTAACCGCCTGGACCCTGCCCGCCGTGCTGGCGTGGCGCGGCAGGGAGGGCTGGCATCTCGGTTGGAACCGCATCGCCTTCCTTGCGCTGTGGCTCGTGCCCTCGCTGATCTTCGCCATCGTGGTGCATGTCGAAGACCCGGGACACACGCTGGCCATGGTGCCCGTGGTCTCGCTGGTGGGCGGATATCTGGTAAATCGCGCGCTCGAAAGCAGCGATTGGTGGATATCGCGCTGGCAGGTGGCCATCCTGACGCTCGCCGCCTGGGCCTTCATCCGCATCTTCGATCGCCATGACGATCTGTACGCGCTCCAGTGGTTGCCGGTCCTGTTCCTGGCAATGGGACTGGCAATGAAGGTCGCGCAAGTCAAGAATCTGAATTACCAGCCGCGCATAGTGATGACGGCGATTCGTATTGTTCCCCATCCTGTACACCAATTACACCTACTTCCATCATCACGGCTGGTATTTCAAAGGCACTGCGACCACGGGCTATGAAGCTGCCGGTGAACAAACCTGGGCCGACATCAACAGCGGCCTTGCCCTGACGTCGCTGGACCACATTGGCGCCACGCTCGCCGTCGATGACCGCACGCTGAAGGAAACCAGCCGCCTGATCGCGGAGCGTCCTGGAAAAACCGTGGTGATCTGGGAGCGCGGCCTGACGGCCTGGCGCAAGGTGGCATATTATTCTCCAGGGGTTGAAATTATAGTGCTGGAGCATAAAAAGATTCGCAGCGGCTCGCCACCCGTAGTCGCGATTTGGAAGGGCGCCACACTCAAGCGCCGTTTGCCGGCCGGCGCGCCCCTGCAACTGCCTGCCGGAACGCGCATAGTCTGGCTGCTCGATCCGCGCAGCGACTTCGTCCCCCTCGTACAGCAGAATTTCGCCCTCGCGCAGGCCGGCCCGGTCTACTCCACGGAACTGCCGTCGGAGAGCGGTTCTCGGCAGCTCGGCGAGTATCAACTAATCTGGTAGATGCCGATGCGCGCGCTACTGCTTGGTCTCTGCGCCCTGCTGCTTCTGGGTCTGTTCTCGCGTGAAGTCTACGACTCCGATTTCTGGTGGCAAGTCCTGACCGGCCAGTTCATCGTGGAGACGCATAAGCTTCCCCTCCCCGACCCGTTTGCCTGGACCACAGCCGCCGCGCACGACGCCTACCCGGGCGAAGCTCGCACCCGCCGGTTCAATCTGACCCACGAGTGGCTGGCGCAGGTAATCTTTTACGCTGTCTGGCGGGCCGGCGGCATCCCTGCGATAGTGGCCGCACGCGCTGTCACGATGACCGCATTCTGCGGACTCGTGGGATTGATTGCCTGGAGGCGGCGCGCCAGTTTTTATGGGGCCATCGCCGCCGCGCTCGCGGCCGCCGCCGTGGCGCAAACGTTCGCCCTCGACCGCCCTTATCACTTCACCTGGCTGCTACTCGCGGCGACCATGGCCATCCTTGAATTCCGCCGCGCGCTGTGGCTGCTGCCGCCGCTGTTCGCCGTTTGGGCTAACTGCCACAGCGGCTACTTCCTGGGATGGATCGTCTTGGGCGCGTGGTGCGCTGAGTCCCTGGTGCTGCGGAAGCGCGACGTCGCCCTGTGGATCGTGAGCGGACTTAGCGTGCTGGCCTCCGGACTGAATCCCAACGGCTTCGAAATTTTTCGCACGCTGCTGCATTACCAAAGCAGTTATATGACCTCGCGACTGCTCGAGTGGGCGCGGCCCTCGCTCTGGCCGCCCAGCGCCTTCTCCGTGCTGCTCGCCGCGGCCGCCGCCGTAATGCTCTGGGCGCGCCGCCGCGTGCGTATCGCCGACTGGCTGATCTTCGCGGCGTTCGCCGCGGCGGCGCTCACCGCGCAGCGCAACATCATCCTGGCCGGCCTGATCGCCCCCATCCTCATCGCGGCATATCTTCCCTGGAACTGGAAGTGGGCCAGACGATCGTCTTTAGTCGTCTGTCTTCTTCTTGCACTTGCACTCGCCACCGGCATCGCCCGCGGCACTTTCTTCCAATTCCGCGTCGCCGCCTGGAAACTTCCCAAGGGCGCCGCCGATTTTCTGGCGCGGCACCGTGTAACCGGACCGATGTTCAACACCTACGAATACGGAGGCTACCTGCTCTGGCGCCTGTGGCCGCAGCAGCGCACCTTCATCGACGGCAGGGCGCTCAGCGAATCCGTCTTCCAGGATTACGCCCGCATCCTCTACAACCACGACGCCTCCGACGGCCTGCCGGGCGGCGACGATCTGCTGAACCGCTACGGCATACAGACAATCGTGATGAACACGTTCGAATACTCCGGCGGTCAGGTGTACCTCCTCGCCCCGGCGCTGGCCGACCCCGCGCAGACCGCATGGAAGTTGGTCTACAACGACCCGCAAGCGCTGGTCTTCATGCGTACGCCGCCGCCCGGAGTACAGCCGCTAAACTCGTTAGATGTCCTGACCCATATGGAGGACGAATGCGAGGTGCACATCGCGCACGAGCCCGAATACACGCGCTGTGCACGAAGTCTCGGTCAGATCTTCACCAAGATCGGCGATTTCTCGAGGGCGCGCAAATGGGTGCGCACGTATCTCGACCACCCGCATGCCCCCGACCCCGACGCGGAGCAGGCCTACCAGCAGTTATTGTCGCGCTAGCTCTACTATACTGAGGCTGATTCCTCTTATGCCGACAGATCTCTCCCTCACGCGGCGCATCTTCCTGGGAACGCTCACCGCGCCGGTCCTCCTTGCCCAGACCACGCCAGCTCCTGCATCCAGTCTATGGAACGGCTACGAGAAACGCGATTTCACGGTCGGCGGCTACCCGGCGTACGTAATTCTGCCGCGCATCGCGGCGCCGGGCAAGCCGTGGTTCTGGCGCGCCAGATTTCCCGATTACCAGCCGCGCCCCGCGCTCGGCTTGCTCTCCAAGGGATTCCACCTGGCCTACCTCGATCTGCCGAACACCTTCGGCAACCCGCCTGCCGTGGCGGCCTGGGAAGCGTTCTACGATCACGTCGTGCTGAACTTCGGCCTCGCATCGAAGATGTCGCTCGAGGGCATCAGCCGCGGCGCGCTCTTCGTCTATAACTGGGCGGCAAAGCACGCCGGCAAGGTGAATGCGATCTACTGCGAGTCTCCCGTCTGCGACATGAAGAGCTGGCCCGGTGGAAAGGGAAAAGGACTTGGCAGCGCGAAGGACTGGCAGGAAGCAATGGCCGCCTACAATGTCTCCGAAGCGCAGATGATGGCATTCAACGGCAACCCCGTCGGCGAAACAGCGCCGCTGGCCGCGCGCAAGGTCCCGATTCTGCACGTGGTCAGCGATCGCGACCAACTCGTGCCGCCCGCAGAGAACACCGACGTCTTCGCGGAGCGCTACCAGCGCGCGGGCGTCCCCATCGAGGTCTATCGCAATACCGGCATGCCGGACAGCCTCAGCGGCCATCACTTCCCGCTGGACCATCCGGACCACATCGTCAACTTCATCCTCGCGCACACGCCGGGGTTGGAGCGCGCCGCCACCGGCCTGACGCCGCACGGTCGCGAATACTTTCAGCTGCGCGCCGGATTGCAAAACGCGTGGCGGCGTTTCCAGGCAGGAGGCGACGCGCGCGTGGTCTTCCTGGGCGGCTCCATCACCCAGATGGCGGCTGGCGCGACCTGGTGTGCCGGCAGTTGACGGCGCGCTTTCCGCAGACTAAATTCGATTTCCTCAACGCCGGAATCAGCTCCACCGGAACCACTCCCGGAGCCTTCCGATTACTGCGCGACGTGTTCGCGCGCGGTCCGGTGGACCTGCTGTTCGAAGAGGCGGCGGTCAACGATTCCACCAATTTCTTCCCGCCGCGCGAGCAGGTGCGCGGCATGGAAGGAATCGTGCGCCACGCGCGCCTCGTGCAGCCCGAGCTCGATATCGTCATGCTGCATTTCGTAGACCCGGACAAGATGACGGAACTGCGCGCGGGCAGGACGCCGCAGGTGATCGCGTCGCACGAACGCGTCGCCGCGCACTACGGCGTGCCCTCCATCGACCTGGCGCGTGAAATCACGGAGCGCATCGACGCCGGCGAGTTCTCCTGGGAAAACGACTTCAAGAATCTACATCCTTCGCCCTTCGGCATGAGCGTGTACGCGCGGTCCATCGAGCGCCTGTTCGATGCGGCGTGGAAACAGCCTCCGATGATCGAAGGCACAGTGCAGGCGCACCCGCTGCCCGCCGCCCTCGACGCCCGAAGCTATTTTCGCGGACGCCTGGTGAACATCACGGAGGCCAAAGGCTGGCGGATCGACCCGGACTGGACGCCACGCGACCAGGCCGGCACGCGCGCGGGTTTCGTTCACGTGCCCATGCTGATCGGCGAGACGCCCGGCGAGGAATGCCGCTTTGCGTTTGAGGGCACAGCTGTAGGAATTTTCGTGGCGGCGGGTCCCGACGCGGGGATCGTGGAGTTCCAGATAGATGGCGGCCCCTGGCGACAGTCGAAACTGCTCACCGACTGGAGCGCCAGCCTGCACATTCCCTGGGCGTACGTGCTGGATGCGGATCTGAATCCAGGGCAGCATGAACTGGTAATGCGTGTCACGGCCGGCACGGCGCGGATCGCTCATCTGCTGGCCAACTGATGTGGTGTGGGGCGGACCCCCAGGTCCGCGCGGGTCCCCCTGGACCCGCAAGCCGACGAGGGCGTCGGCTGCGGACGTGGGCGTCCGCCCCACCGTGCGCGCTAGTGGTGGCGTAAGCGGCCGGTGCTCACGGTGAGCCCGACCACGAACTGGGTGTCGGGCTGATTGCCCAACATGCTGATGTGCTGGACCGCAAAATCGATGGCGAACGGGTCCGTTACCTGGTACTCCATGCCCTCGAATAACGAGATCTGACGGCCGTTGCCGGTGGACTTCTCGTACAGCCAGTTCATGTGCGGCGTCAGGTGTCCAAGCGGGCCCGATGGTCTCAGGCGGAAGCCGTACCCGGTGCCGATATCGAACGTGCCGGCGGGATTGGTGTTCGAAGGGTTGCTGGCGCCGGTCCAGGTGAAAGTCACGCCCGCGCTGCTGCGCCCCACGTCGTAGCGCGCGATGGCAGTGAGGCCGGCTCGCATGCCCGAATCGCCGCGCAGCAGGTAGGTGGCTTGGGGCGCGACGGCGATATCCAACTTTTCCCCGTCGTGGACCACGCAAGTTGCGGTGCCGCTGATCCGGTCGCCGAAATGATTGACTTCGTTATAGGACAGCGAATCGAAGCTGGCCATAAACTCGGTGCGGCCCCACCACGCGTGGCTGCCCTCGGGCGTGTAGTGGATCGCTGTGGGAAAGGTGAAGCTGCCGTCTGTGGAGAACGCAGCGCCCCACTCGACTTCCATGGTGCCTGGCTCCGTGATCAACGTGTTGACGTGCAGGCGTTTACGAAGCGTAATCGCCGGCGCGTGCTGGCTGGCCGTGGAACCGCTGAAAGGGAATAGGGCGGCGGGCGCCGCCGCAGGCAGCAGCATCGCAAGCACCACCAGACGCTTGGGGAGCATCACAGAAGACGGAGGGTAGCGAGCGGCATCAGCGCAAGAAGGATTCGCATGGTATTCATTCTACTCAGTTCGGGAACTTTTTGCCGCTTGCTCGCAATGCTTCTATAGCGGGGCACAAAGATGCACCGCTTGGAAAACGCCAGGGAGGCATCAATGAACGTAAAAATACTCATAGCTGGTTTGGTTGCGGCAGGTAGTTTACTGGCGCAACCGCCCGGAGGGCCGCGCGGCCGCGGAGGCATGGAATTCGGCGGGCCAGGCGGACTTTGGCACGGCGGGCAAGGCTCGATGCAAACGGTGGCTGGCGCCCCCTACTCGGCCGTCGAAGTAAGGACACACCAACAGGTCCTCGCCGCCGGCAATACCATCCAACGCCAGGATCAGACCAACGTATATCGCGATAGCCAGGGACGGGTGCGCAGGGAAACCACCAGAACCGGACCCGACGGACAAACCCACACGCGCGTCACCATCGCCGACCCGGTGGCGGGCACGATTACCGAATTGGACACGAAAGATAAGACAGCCTTCACCCATCCGGCCAAATTCCCCAGCGCGTCCACAACCGCCGGGACAACCACCCCGGGCACAGGTAGGGCCAGCCGGACCGGAGTGAGCGAGGCGAACGTGAAGCATGAAACCCTCGCGGCACAATCGATCCACGGCCTCATGGCCAGCGGAACCCGCGTAACCCACACGATTCCGGCAGGAACCATCGGCAATTCGCAAGCCCTTCAGACCGTGCGCGAGACCTGGATGTCCGACGATTTGAAGGTGCCCCTGAAGACCACGGTGACCGATCCGCGCATGGGGACCATGACCGTGGAACTGACGAATATCAATCGCAGCCAACCGGATCCTTCGCTCTTCCAAGTGCCTTCCGACTACACCGTGAAGCAGGGACCGGGCGGACGCGGATTCGGCGGACGCGGCCCAGGCGGCCCGTTCCGGCAGTAAGTCGTGAGACCCGGGTAACTCGCCCCGCGCGAGTTGCCCGGCATCTTACAGTGACCTGATATAGGCCAGGTTCTTGCGCATGTCGGCGTCCAGGGTGGCGGCCGACTTGGAATCGGTTTCTAACACTGCCCAACCGGTGAAGCCGATGTCGCGAATGGCGGCCACGATCGGGACGAATTGAATCTTGCCTTCCCCCATGAAATTGGGGTTATCCTTCAGGTGCATCTGGCAGATGCGATCCTTACCGAGCCAGCGGATCTCTTTCACCACGTCGAAACCAGCGTGGGTAGAGTTGCCGACGTCGTAGTAGACCAGAACATTCTTCGAGCGCGCACGATCCATGATGCGGACGTTGTCTTCGGCGGAGATGGTATTCTCCAGGCCGAGGATGACGTCCGCTTTTTCAGCTTCGGGCGCGAGTTCGCGCAGCGCGTCGCCGGTATACTCCATCTCCGCGGGCGTCTGCAGCGCCCACTTGCCGAAGAACGGCAGGAGCAGCACGCGAGTACCGACCGCGTGGGTGAGGCGGATGGAATCGTGAACCCAGCGGACCGCCAGCGGATCGCTCTTGAGACCGTTGTCGTGCAGGCGATCGGCGCAGGTTCCGACGATCGGGATCTTGTGCTGTTTGGAGAGGGCGAGACATCGCGCGACAACTTCTGGATTATCCAGCGGCATCTTGTCGTCCACCAGGCGGCGGCCGACGGAGATTTGTACGCCGTCGAAGCCGAGTTGGGCGGCGAGGGGAATGGCTTCCGGATTGGCGGAGAGGCGTAGGTTCCAGTCGGTGATCCCGATAGGAATTTTGGCGGCGGCAGCTCGGACGAGCGGCGCGGCCAGCGCGGCGGCAAGGAGTTCGCGGCGTGTCATGACGGGTCTATTGTATCCCGCGGACCACTCCCTTACGGTCGTGGCTCGGATTGCGGCTCGTATATGAGTGGCGATACACCAAGTCCGCGATACACCAGTCAGACCCGCGACTGTTAGGGAGCGTTTTTACGGCGTGACCGTGTAGAGCTGGAAGGGGGCCCAGTAGTAGGGCTTGCGGAGATTGCCCGGCGAGGCGATGAGGGAGAGCTTGGCGGCTCGCAGTGCCTCGGCCGGGGGCTTGCCGGCGGCGAGTTCGCGATAGAGCACGTCCATGAGGGCGGCGGTGGATTGATCGTTCACGTCCCACAGGCCAGCGATGACATGGCGCGCGCCGGCGCGGAGAAACGCCCAGGCGAAGCCGACCAGGCCTTCGCCAGAGTAGGTGCGCAGGCCCACGCCGCGGCAGGCGGAGACGGTCACCAGGTCGGCGGTGAGCGGGATGTCCATGACTTCGCGCGCGTAGAGCTTGCCGCCCGAAAGCAGGACGGCCGAATCGAGCGGGCTCTCGCGATTGGCGACGGCATGGGCGGTGAAGTGAATCGCGGAGAAGCGGCCCGGCGCGGCAGCGCGGTACGCTTCGGGAGTCGCTGCCTCGCGAGCCAATACGATCTGCCCGGGGGCGCCGAAACGCTGCGTCACGCTTTGCATTTCACCGGCGGCGTGAGACAGCGGCGGAAAGGTCGTATCGGTGGCGATGGGGTCGCCGAGCAGCAACAGTTGACGCGCGGCTGGAGCGTGCGACGGGCGCTCCGCGAGCAGCCCCAGCGAAGGCGCAATACTCATGGTCACGTCTTCGATCCAATATCGGGGCTCGGGGCCGGGCTGCGGCAAAGCTTCCAGGTTGAGGCCGTGGAGCACTCCGTCGGTCGCCAGAATGACGTGGGACCCGGCGGGTAACCACTGGCGGACGGGCGCTATCAATAACTGGTAGAGGCGCTCCCCCGCGGGGATCCGCGTGCGCAGCGGATCGGCCAGGCGCCGCTCGATCGCGTCCTGGTATTCGCGCACCAGACCTTCGATCTCTGCCGCCTGCGGTAGTTCCACGTGGTGGATCTCCCGCGCACTCACCACCCACGCGTGAGACCGTGCGGGACCCAGCCAGTAAGAGAGCAGGAGCGCGCCGTTCTGGCGCGCAATTCCCCGGAAGGCCTCGGCGGGCAGGCGTCCGCCAGCGATCGAACCGGCGCGGCCGGCCAGTACCTGGGCGCGGCTGGAATCGGCCACGGCAAGCGCGCGGTCACTCTCTCCCTGGTCGATCAAGGTCTCGACATACTGCCGGTACAGGCTGATGCGCTGCGTCAGGAATGGCAGTTTGAGTTCGGCGCTGACCACGTCCGAGCGGGTCTTCTCCAGAACAGTGACCGCAGCTTCGAAGTGCTGCACCGCGGCCTTCGGCTGATGCTGCTGGAGCGCGACGGCCCCCAGCCCCGAGTGCGCTTCCCACACAACCGACGGATCGCTACTGCCTTCGTCGATGGCCTGTTGGAACAGGCGCGCGGCCTCTGCAGAATCGCCCCGGCCATCCGCGATCCGCGCCGCGTTGAGCACGTTGTAGTACAGCGTGTGCAGGTTGGCCGCGCTCTTCAGCCGGATGGCCTCCTGATTAAAAGTGGCGGCGTTTGCCCAATCCCGCAACTCGCTGTAGCACTCCGAGAGGTTGCCCGCCCAAATGGCGGCGTCCCTCGTACTGTTCGTCTCGCTGGCCAGACTCAGTGCTCGCTCCAGGTAGGGCAGGGCCGCTTTTAGATCCCCCTTCACCATGTATGTGCGACCGGCCTCTCCGAGCGAAAGCTGCAGGTAAACTTTGGCACCGAAGCGTTCGTATTGAGCTACGCTCTGCGAAAGAATTTCGAGCGCACGGTCATGCTCACCCAATTGCGAGTAGCAGATCGCCAAGTTGCTGCGCGCGAGGAAGAAAAGCGTTCGCGATTCCGGTCCTGCTAAGGTAGCCGCCTCTACGAAGTACGGAATCGCTTCATCGTATCGCTGCCGGAGGACGCGGCTGGCGCCCAGGTTGAGTTGCACTCCGGCCTCAGAGTACGCCGAATGTAGGGCACGCGTGCGCTTCAGGGCAGAGCGGAGGGCAGATTCAGCATCGTCGTAGCGCTGCCGGCGCATCAGCAGGGTGCCACGGATGGTTTCGACGTCGGCCAACACGTCTTCGGCTTTCGCCGCCTCCGCTGCCTGATGGGCGGCGCTGAGGCGTGTGTCGGCCTCATCCGCACGGCCCAACGTCGAAATGGCCCACGCTTCCAGCATCGTCTTTCGCGCGGCGAGAGCGGCGAACTCAGGCGTCAGAGGTACGGCGTCGCGGAGTTGATTCAGCACCTCCTCGGCCCGGTGACTGTGGAGCATGATTTCGCAACGCAGCAGGCGACACTTCCACTCATAGACGAGATCGTGACGCGAGGCGGCTACCGCCATCCCATGGTCTGCGGCTATCAGTGCTTTCGCCAATTCACCGGCGTGAAAATCGTCTGATGCGGCGTCAAACAGCTGATCGAGGTGCTCTGTGGGCCTTACGGTGCAACCGCACAAGAGTAGGATTGCCGCAAGCAGAGTGCGCATCTATGGAGGCCAGGTTCCAGGGTTGGTCTCGCCGTCCCCGCCCACCACTTCCCCGCCGTCGTCACTGCCCAACTGGAAGCGCACCATTGTGAGGCGGCGAGAGTCGGCAGTGATGAACAGTTCGCCAAAATAGATCTTGCCGAAGTTCGGCAGGTGTACGACGTTGCCATCGATGGTCGCTGTGGGGTGCGGCTCGCCATCCCAGCGGATCTCCCGCACGATGGTGCACTTCACTATTCCATCGGCTTCCGGGAAGTCGGTGACTGCCCCGGCCCCGGTGACGGAGGGCAGGAACAGGGCCGCGTAATCCGGAGGCAGTCCCGCCGCGAAACGCGCGGCGAGTTTGTCCTTGGTGTCGCACTCCTGGTAGAACTCTTCAGCCAGCGTAATGATGAGGCGGGAGTCGTCGATCCGGACGCCTTCCAGTGAGTTGCCTTCCACGCGAATCCGCGGCTGCTCTTTGTGTGCCGCACTGTGCGAAAAGAGTCCCAGGGTAATGTGTGCCACGTGGACCCGGCCCAGAATTGCGAGGCCCCTGATGTCCACGTTCACGCGGGTTACCGTGGGCACGGCATCGAAGGCAATCTCGCCGCGCGTCGTGGCCACTCCCTTTTCGGCATCGACGTAGTCGCCATGTGCGCGGGTGGAGACGGAATCGAAGGAGACCCACTTATCCAGCTTCGTGGGGCCGACGTTGCTCTCGGATAACCCGCCAGTGACAGGCAAGGAACTCGCGCCCTGTACGGGCAGGAGTCGCTGTTCGGGGCGGCGAATGTGAGCGGAAACTCCGCTGGCATGTCCGCGGAAGACGTGGCGTCTGGGGTGAAATTCTGGTTTAGCCATCTATTTCCTCAGTTGAGTTGGACGGAGAAGGGGTAGCGGGCGATCTCGGCGCCCTGCTGGTTGCGCAGAAGCAGCATCCAGGAGCCGGGTTCGCGAATTGCGGAATTCGGAAGGACGACGATCAGGGGAGAACCGGCCGGCGGGGCTTGAGTCGCGGCGCTGTGGCGAATCGCGCCGCCTGGGGCGATCACCTCATATGTCAGGGGGACACCGGGGTCGGCGGCGTTGACGTCCAGCGAGAGCAGCGACAGCGCCTGGTCGCGGTGGATGACCAGCGCCTGCTCCTCGCCGCGAGCGGCGGCGCGCAGCACAATCGGCGAGAGCGCCTGGGGTGTGCCCGCCCAGCGCAGGGACGGAACCAGGACGAAAGCCTGCCAGGCAGCCAGGCAGGCGAGTCCGGCGGCGAGCGCGGAAGGCACGAGCGAAGATGGCGACAGCCAGGTTAACCAACCGCGGCGGGGCGATTCACGCACCACCGTGGTGTGGGAACGCAGCGCGGCATCTTCGGCACAAACCGCCTTGATCCCACGGGCTAGCGCAGCCGCAGTGCGCACGTCGTCGGCGCACTCCGGGCAGTCGAAATAGTGAGCTTCGAAATCGAACCGTTCCGGCTCACTCATTTCGCCCAAGAGGTACCGCTCCGAGGCTTTGGTGGCAAGTGCCTGTTGATGCTCCATACTCATCTTTATGGTGTAGCGCGGCTGGTTTTCGTTGCAACCCGCCGTAAATAGTCGGTTCGAAAGCGCTGTTTGGCACGGTGTACCAGGACCCGCAGGTACTCACGGTCCACTTGCAGCGTACGGCAGACGTCGCCTTTGTCGCGTTCGTCGAAAAACAGCCAGCGAAGAATTTTGCGATCTTTTTCAGGAAGTTCGGAGAGAACGCTGCGGACCTGGGTGCGCACCTCCTCGTCGGCCAGGGCGGTGTCGGCCGGGATCTCTCCGGATTCGCGATCTTCCACGGGGTCGGAAAACCTGGATTGGGCGCGGTAGACCTCGAAGAGCACGTTGGTGCAGACGGAATTTACGAAGGAGCCGAGGGCTTCGGGATTTTCGATGCCGGACTGGCGGAGGGTCTTGAGGACTCGAAGGAAGGTTTCCTGGATGACATCCTGGATCTGTTCGGGGGCACGCAAACGCGAACGCAGCTTGATAGCCAGCAGTTCGCCGAAGTACGCGACGAAATCACGTTCGATTTCGGGGTCGGAATGGGCGAGCCGGCGCACGTATTCGGCATCGAAACTCTGTCGCTGCACAATGACCGCTATTATACAGCGCGAACATGACGAAACGGGCAAAAGGACCAGGAAGTACCTGATGAGGACCGCTCCCTAACGGTCGTGGCTCGGATTGGGGCTTCGCTCGCGGCTCTCGTGAGCGCCCGGGCGTCGAGTGAGACTCGACGCGGCACGCAGGAGTGCGTGCGCCACAACGGTCAAATTGGGGGTTCACCTCAAGTGGGGGACACGAGTTAGTTCGAAGCAACCCCAGGCGGCTGGGGCCCCGGAGGTGGGCGCTAACCGCTGGGGCACGCACTGCTCGCTTGCGCTTGCGGCGCGTGAAGGCCGGAAAATCGTTTAAGGGTCCGCGCACAGGCCTCCGTACCTGTGCGCGAACGCTTCGCAGGGTGGGCCCGCTGAACATCGCGAAGAAGGCAGGCCCGGTTCCCGGTGTAATACCGGGACGCTTGAACAGTAGTGCGAGGAGGCCTGGAAACGTTTCAGTGCAGATAAAAAAAATCCCGCGATACGATTTTGGCATCCGGCGCACCAAGACAATCGAAGCCACTTTCATGGAGAAGCGATGAACCTGCATATCCCAGATGTCAGAATCCTCGAAGTCCACCCCGCCCCCTGGAGTAATCTGCGCAACACCTGCCAGCCTTCATCGCTTCCGGAGGAGCGGAATGTTCTGGGTCTTCCGCTCCTGCTGCACGCCGTGGCGGACGCGGCGAAATTGGGCTACAACTTTTTGAACGTCGGCGGCGAAGAACCGCTGCGATATCCCTGG
>CAWDWK010000006.1:0-67291 GCA_963805775.1 uncultured Solibacteraceae bacterium
GGGGCGGAGGCGGGAACCGGGGACAGACCGGACTGACAGCGAATTTCCGGCAAACGGCGCCGGAAATCCATGTCAGTCTGGTCAGTCCCCCGGGGGGTTACAGCAGTGCGTTGACGTGGCGCATGACTTCGAAGGCGTCGGCAACGTAGAGGACGTCGGCTTTGCCGCGCGCCCAGCCGCAGCCGGCGTCGAGATTGATGGCTCGGCGCTGGTTGACGAAGCGCCAGCCGACGACGTGGGGCTCCTCGCCGTGGCAGCAGGTGGAAAGGCCCTTGGCGTGGCGCGGGGTGGAGCCGGTCTGGCCGATCTGGTTCATGTGGGTCATGCAGTGCAAGACGGCTTCGCCTTCACCGCTGAGGTCCACCACGCTCTTGCTACCACCGAGGGAGGCTTGGGCCTTACGGAGGAAGGCAGGATCAACTGCTCGGCTTCGGCGGCGTGGACTGCGCCATCTCCCTGTTTCTTGGTCCAGCCGGCGCCGGCGACGAGGAGCATTTTTGCGTCCGGGCGGATAGTCTGTTCGTCAGCCTTGGGCGCCTGATAGCCCGTGACGGTGGTGCGAGTAGCAGGTGGTTCGGCCGTGACGGGTTCGACGGTGGCGGTTCCGGGCGCGCCGGTCCAAGGGGTGACGCAACCAGGATCGAGGAGCACGAACCAGGGACGCTGGGTGCGGGTGAGCACGGCTTCCATGCGCTGTCGGTAGAACCAGCGGGTCAGCGCGGGCGCGCCGTTAGCCGCGGCCATATTGGTGGCGTGAGTATCGACGCGGCCACAGAGGCGGAAGGCTACGCCGGGCAGGGCGCGCGCCCAGCGGGAGGTGCCGGGGGCGATCACGATCTGGCAATCCGCCGCGCGGCAGAGGGCTTCGGCGGCGGCGGCATCCGTGCTGTACCGAGGTTGGGCGAACGCGCCACCGGTGACAGCGAGGAAGCGCGCGGCACCGCAGGAGGCGATCTCGTTGGCGGCAGCAGCGGTCGACGTGCCGACGAGTCCGACGGTCAGCGTGCCGCCCAAGCTGAGCGCCGTGGCGAGAGCTTCGAGGGCCGCCTTACCGAGAGTTCCATCAGCTTCCGTGTGAGCCAGTACAAGAATGTTTTCCACGTTATTCCTCCCCCATCCAGGCGACGATTTCGCGCGCGATTTCTTCGGCAGGCATATCCTTGACAATGCGTGTCTGGCGCTGCTGTTTGGGCAGCGTGACGGAGGCGAATGCCAATCCGGTGTTGGCGACGGGCGCGGCCTTGGCGCGCTGTAGCGATGGCATCACGGTGCGCATATTGGCCATACCGACTTGCGGATTGTTGCGCGGCTCAGGCAGGTTGCCGGTGGCCCATCCGAGCAGGGCCGGGGGGGCGGTGCAAATCGACACCTGGTGGCGGCCGGCTTCCACGCGTTCGAGCACTTCGAAGCTGCCATCGGCCTGCACTGTGATCTGGTCCACACCCTGGAATTGCTCGGTGATGCCGAGGCGTTCGGCCACCATTTGCATGGTGGATCCGGCGCCGCGCGAGGCGGATTCCCACCCTCCGAAGAGGAGCAGCCTGGCGCGATCCAAGCCAGCGATGCCTTCGATGGCCGCGGCCAGTGCGGCAGCCGTTTCGAAGGTATCGGAGAATCCGGATGCCGGACCGTCGAGAGCCACCAGTTCGAAGGACGCTTTCGGCGCCACGGTCATCATGACCTGCTGCAGTTTGCCTTTGGCGCCCAGGCTGACCAGCCACACTTTGCTGCCGGGTGTTTTCTGCGCCAGGTTCGCGGCTTCAAACAACGCGTGGCCGGCCCAGGGGTCCAGTACCGCGGGCAGCATCATTTCGTTCTTGAGGGATGGACCGGTAGGACCGATGACCGGCTCCAGAGTCTGTAGCGGGTCGGGGACAAAACTGCCACAGACCACGATCTGTAAAGGGGTACTCATACTGGTGACCTCCAGTATAATCGGCTGCGTTTTTCTTTTTCCAGCTTCTTTGCACAATTTGTTGACATTTACGACATTGCCCGGATTGAGATAATCGAGTTTATGCATGAACCCCGCAGGGGCATGGACTTCAGCCAGGAACTTGCCGAGAAGGGCTGGTATCACAGTTTTGAACTGCCGGACGGGACCAGTATCGAGGGCTTCAACCATATCGAATGGCTGCGAGAGCGGTACGGGCGATTTCCGATTCCAGCGGATTTGACGGGAAAGCGGGTGTTGGACATTGGAGCATGGGACGGGTGGTTCAGTTTTGAGGCGGAGCGCCACGGCGCTGAAGTAACGTCGATCGATTGCGTAGAAGTGGCCAATTTTCTGGAGATTCAGAAGAGGCTCGGGTCGCGGGCCAGCTACCGGATTATGGACTTCTACGAACTGCCCGAAGCGGGTCTGGGTGTGTTCGACGTGGTGTTTTGCCTGGGCATCCTTTACCACCTCAAACATCCGCTGCTGGCGCTGGAGATTGTTTGCGGGCTCACCACGGACACGGCGATTGTGGAATCGTTCGTGATCGATCCCGGCACATGGCAAGATCATCGGGACGAAGTTCCGATTATGGAGTTCTACGAGACCGATGAACTGGGCAATCAGTTGGACAACTGGATTGGCCCCAGCGTGAGCTGCCTGATGGCCATGTGCCGGGCCGCGGGGTTTGCCAGGGTGGAGTTTCTGCACACTACGGGGATGCACGCGGGCGTCGCCTGCCATCGTAAGTGGGAAGCGATTCCGGCGGAGGCGACGGGCGCGGCGCCGGAGTTGCTGGCGGTATCGAATTCGCGGACCTTCGGCGTCAATTTCTCCGCGCGCAAGGAGGAATACATCACGTGCTGGTTCCGCACGGCGCTGGGGGCGGTCACGCGCGATCAGTTGCGGCTGGAAGTCGGCGAGTTCGGTGTTCCGGCATTGTACGTAAGACCCGATGAAGGCGGCGACTGGATGGCGAACTTTCGCCTGCCGCCGGGCCTGGGCAGCGGATGGGCTCCAGTGCGTCTGCGCTTTGCGGACAGCGGATTCGGGAGCACGACGCTGCGCATTGCGGTGGACCTGCCGCTGCGGACGAATGGGCTGGCGCTGAAAGGCGTCTGCGACGGGAAGACGTGGAACAGCCAGGCAGTGAAGGCGTCGGACGGGGGATTGGTGAGTTGCTGGGTGAGCGGACTGCCGGAAAATTGCGACCGCGTGAACGTGGCGGTGTACCTGGGAGAGACGAAGCTTCGCGTGCAATATGTCGGCGACCCGGATGCGAAAGGGATGCGCCAGATCAATGCCGCACTGCCGGTGGATACGGGAAAGGGGAAGCAGTTGTGCCGGGTGGAGTGCGGCGGTGTGAGCACGGAGGGGCGGGCGCTGAACGTGGTTTAGGCTCGCCGATCAGATAAAAAAGACCGCTTGGGGCCGGGACATCATCATGGCCTCATGAGTTCCGTTGCAATCGGCCTGATCGTGTTCGCGTGCGTGTTTGGAGGCGCGCTGCTGGGCATCTTTCTTCGCGGCATCCTGCCTCCGCACCACCTGAGTGCTGGATCCAAAGACATAGTGAGACTTGGAACGGGACTGGTGGCAACGATGGCGGCCCTGGTTCTGGGCCTGCTGGTGGCCTCGGCTAAGGGCTCTTACGATTCGCAGAGCAACGAATTGACGCAGTTACTCCGCCAACGTGGTCTTCCTCGATCGCCTGCTGGCACATTACGGGCCGGAAGCCAGGGAAGCCCGCGACCAACTGCGCCAAGCGGTCATGCGCACAGTCGAGCGGGTGTGGCCTAAAGATGGTTCCGCCACTTCCGGTCTGGAACCGATAGCCGCCAACGAGGCTGTCTTCGAAACAATTCAGCAACTCTCGCCGAAGGACAACACGCAACGCTCGCTTCAGAAGCAGGCGTTGAAGGTGGCGGATCGTTTGTTAAGGACACGCTGGTTGATGTACGAGCAGGGCGCCGGTTCGGTTCCTTTGCCGATGCTGGTGGTGCTGATTTTGTGGCTCACTATTATTTTCGTCAGCTTCGGCCTGTTCGCTCCACGCAATGGAACTGTCATCGCCAGCCTGTGTGTCGCGGCGATGTCGGTCTCGTGCGCGATTCTGCTGATTCTGGAGATGTACCGGCCTTTCGAAGGAATCATTCAGATCTCCAGCGCTCCGCTTTATACGGCGCTGGCACATCTTGGGCGGTAGGTGGGGCCTGGTTACTCGGGCGACAGTTCGAAGTGGCGGGCTTTGGGGATAGCGGCGGCGCGCTGCTGCCGCACGACGTCGGCTTCGAGTTCGTCGAGCGCTTCCAGCGCCTTGGATACGTGGGGCGAATTGTCCTTTTCGAGGGGCACCTGAATCTGGCGCCAGCGCGCGGCGTGAACGTTGTTGTGGCGCAGGGTCAGGATGTGGACTTCGGCGGCCTGGCGGGCCATGGGCGTGGGCAGTTCCGCGAGATTGATGCCATGGGCGAACTGTTCCGCGGTGAAGGTCCCGGCCGGTTCGCTGTCGATCTTGAGCGCGTAGCGGCCGGAGGCGAGGCCACGCACGGTGAGGGGTTCCTGATTGAGCGCTTCCATGAAGTCCGACGACTGGAGGACGAGGGCTACGAGCGGGTCGCGGCGATCCAGCGGCATGGGGAGCGCTTCGTCGGTCTGGGTCCAGGAGATGCTTTTGGCGACGTGCAGGTCGGCGACGCGGGTGTTGCGCTGGCGAACGGCTTCCTTGCGTGCGGCATCGATCTCCGTGGCGGACACGAGAGCGGGCGCGTTCCAGGCTTTGAGCAAGGACTCGGCGAGTAGCAGATGCCCAGCGGCGCTGGGATGGACGCGATCGGGGAGGATCTTGGCGGCGCTGACGGCGTCGGCGGTGTTGGCCTTTTTCAAGGCATCCACCACGGGGGTGTTGATATCGGCCAGGCCGAGCTTCTGTTCGGCCGCCAGTTGTTTCAGGAAGTCGCCGTAGCGTACGAGGACCTGGTTGTAGCCGCCTTCGAAAGTGGCGGGGCGCGTCACGTCGTCATAGGGCGAGGGCTGCATGAGGGTGATTCGGGCGGCGGGAAGCTGTCGCTTGAACGTGTCGAGGATGTGCTTGTAGCCGGTGGTGAACTCGTCGAAAATCGCCTGGTCGAAGGCACGGTAGCGGCCGTCGTTCATGCCGAGCATGACGGTGATCACGGTGGGGTTGAAGGGCAGGACGTCGCGCCAGATGCGCACGTCCATGGGGCCGCCTCCGCCACCGGTGACGCGGTCGCCGCCCCAGCCGGAATGCACCATGGTGATGGTGGAGTGCGGGAATCGCGTCACTACGTAAGTTTCGGTGAAGGTGGTATAGAGGCGTTGATCGGTGATGCTGTCGCCGAAGAAGACGACGCGGTCGCCATCGTGCAACGCAAAGGCGTCCTGGGCAGGGGCAGCGCAGGCAGCGGCGAGGAGCAGGGCAAGAGTGAGGAGGCGATGGATCGGGGAGGACGCTCCCTTACGGTCGCGGCTCGGATTGTCGCGGCTCGGATTGTTCGTCGTGCAGCACATGGCTGACAGTATAAACCCGCGGAGAGTCAATTTCCGTAAATCAAGTTCAGAAGGCGAAGTGCAATCCTAGTTGGAGTTGCCGGGGCGTGCTGGTGCCCGTGATCACGCCGAAGCCCGCGCTCTGTGCGGTGCAACAGGTGGTGCCGGGGTTGTTGAAATGCGGCGTGTTCATGGCGTCGAACGCTTCCAGTCGAAACCTCATTTCCATGGTCTCGTGGAATTTTACCGCTTTGGAAAGCGACAAGTCGAAATTGACGATGCCCGGGCCCCACACGTTTCCCGGGACGGAGTTGCCATACACGTAGTTTGCAGTGTGATCGGAGAAGCAAGTGGTGTCGAACCACTGAAGGCCCGCGGTGGAGGACAGACCATTCGGCTGGTTCACGACGGCCGCGTGAGAGCCGCAGGAAGGGCTGTAGTTGGCCCGGTTGTTGAAGCCCGAATTCAAGCCGCCGTTATTGCTTGTGCCGTCGGTGACTACGAGCGGCACTCCGTGCTGGATGGTGGTGATCCCGCTGACCTGCCAACCGCCCAACAGCAAATCAACGGGGTAGGAAGCGTTGCTCATCAGGTCCCGGCCTTTGCCGAACGGAAGTTCGTAGACGAAGCTGCCGATGAAGAGGTGAGGAACGTCGGGCGCTGACGCGTTGCCCAAAGCTCGGTTGAACTGGTCCTGATTCAGCAGGGGGACGAACACGGTCATGTCGTCGATTTCCTTCGACCAGGTGTAGGACAACAGCGTCTCCAACCCATGCGAGAGGCGCTTGGTGTATCTCACCTGGAGCGAATTGTAATTGGAGTATCCGGTGGATCCGCGCTCGTTGACGGCCTGAATGGCGGCCAGGGGACCGGCAATACAAACGGGACCGCCCGTACTGGAGAGCGTAGCGGTGGTGCTGAATTGGGTGCAACCGATCGTGCTGAGGACGCGATTTGCGGTCAAGCCGCTGATGCTGGAGGGTACGCCGGTCCCGATGATCGTATTCGGGCCCGGGAAGCCCTGGTCGATGTTGATGGACCGGAACAGGTTTGTGCCCTTGGTTCCCACATAGGCGACGTCAATGGAACTCGACGCGGTGAGCTTGCGCTGGATGCCGAAGTTCCACATGGTGGCCTTGTCGGATTGGTTGTTTTGCGGAACGTAGTAGAGGCTGGCCGCGGGCGATGGAACGACTGTGCCCGCGTACTGTTGCGGAACAAAGCCCGGCAGTCCGATCTGGCACGTGCTCGTGTTTAAAGTGCATGACGGGTTTGGCAGGTTTTGCGGCGAGCTGAGTGCGGCCCATGGTGTGTTTGCCGTCTGCTGGCCTAGGACAAACTCCTCAAACCACGGCCAATTGCGCTCCAGTGTACCGCCCGCGGCTCCGTAGTGATCGGGGAAATTCGTGATTCCCCAGGCCCCTCGGATGGCTGTGCGTCCGTTATCCGGTGAATAAGCGAAGCCGATTCTCGGGGCGAAATTGCGATAGTTCGTGTTCACGTTGGGTCCGCGATTCCCTGCCGTTGCTACATCGAGCAAGCCTGTGCTGAGGTTGAGATTGGACTGGTGATTATTCACGTCGTTGTACATCGAGATGAGGTCCCAGCGGAGGGCGAGGTTCAGGGTGAGCTTCTTCGTGACGCGGAAGTCATCCTGGAAATAGGCGTCCGCGATGGTCAGACGAGTGGCAGGCGCCGTGTTCACGATGTCGCGGCTCAGGCTGGTGGGCAAGCCGAGCAGGTAGTCCGCCAGGCCTGCCCCTCCGCTCGCGCCGCTGCACAAGGCGTTGTTCGCGCAACTGGAGGTGTAGCTCTGATCGAACGTGTAAGACCCGGACTGGTAGTGGTCTGGGTTAGTCACGGACGCCTGCAAACGCCGGTAGTCTCCGCCGAAGCCGAACGTGTGCTTTCCGCGGACGAATGTGACGTTGTCTACGATATCGTAGGCGTTCGTGAAACGGATGGCGTCGGTACTTCCCGAAGCTCCGGTCTGCTGCCAGTTGCCCATTCCCTGATTGCTGCTGACGGACATCTGCGCGATGCCGGAGGTGTACGGAAACGCGGGAATATTGCCATTCGGAATTCCGAGCGCGGTGTTCTCGTTCGATCCCAGGTCATTGCCGAAGTGGAAGGTGTAGAACCGGTTGAACCCGAAGCGGAATTCGTTGAGGGAATTGGGGGAGAAGAAGTGAGTGTAACCGGCGACATCGTTGTGGTCGCGGGGCGACGCGTTTTCGCCGACGTTGACGAATTGAGTCGGTCCGGGAGTGGTCAGATCGTTGCGCTGATAGGATACGCGCGCAAAGGCGCGGTCCTGGCCGTGAAGCGCAAAGTCGCCCTTGACGTCGAATTTCTGTTGCGGGTTAGTCTGCGTCAGACTCTGGGTGAAGTTGTTGGTCGGGGCATTCGGGTTTGCCGTATTCGCAGCGGGCCAAATCGTATTATTTGCCAGCATTTTCACCGCAACGGGGTCCCACCGGTTCATGGGAATCTGGTAGGCCGTGCACGCCGGCGTCGTGGCGTTGCCAGAGCCTGAGCATCCATAGGTGCCGCCGGGCAGCGTAACGATCGGGAACGGAGTCGGGTTCATCCCGGTGCCTGCGGAAGACCCCGTCAAGGGATCGTAAATCGGCTTGGTGAAATAGTTCGTTGGGAAATATCCGCTCGCCTGCATCGGGGTAGGGACCGTGTAAGTGTACGTGACCCCGTTATTCAATTGAAGTCCCTCATAGCCCATGAAGAAGAAGATCTTGTTCTTCTTGATGGGGCCGCCGAGCGAGCCGCCATACTGATTGGCTTTATACGGGGCTTTGGGCGCGCCAATCAGGTCGTTTGCCCAGGTGTTTGCGTTGAGCGCCTGACTCCGGTAGAACTCGAATGCAGAGCCGTGGAGCTGGTTGGTTCCGGACTTGATCATGGCATTGACCTGAGCTCCGCCATAAGTTCCGACGTCGGCGCTTGAGTTGTTGCCGGAAACTTTGACCTCTGCGATGTCGTCCATCGGCGGGGTGACGTTCTGGAAGGCGTTTTCCAACTCCATGTCGCTTACGCCATCGAGCGTGAAGGTAGTGCCCTGGTACACGATCCCGTTGACGGCCGCGGTGATGGAGCCGTTGGCTCCGATGCCGGACCCGGATTCCGCCGAGGACCCGATTCCGGTTTTCACCGCTCCGGGCATGACCTGAACGAGTTGGGAGTACACGCGCCCGAAGAGCGGCAGGGCATTTACCTGCCGTGTGCTCAGGTCGTTGCCCATTGAAGAAGTGACGGTGTCCACGAGCTGATTGCTGGCGTCGACTTGAACTGTGTCGGAGCGGGCACCGACCTGCAGGGAGAAATCGAGGGCGGTTAAACCGTCCACGATAACCACAACGTCTTTGGAGACGGACGATTTGAAACCCGCGGCGGCTACGGTTACGGTGTATTTCCCCGGTGGCATGTTGGGGACCACATAATCGCCACCCTGGCCGGACGTCACCTCGGCGCGGTAGCCGGTTTCCTGATTCGTGGCGGTGACCGTAGCGCCGGGTACAGTTGCCTGGCTTGGATCGCGTACCGTTCCGTTGATGCGGCCCGTGACTCCTTGGCCATACGTGGCGATGGACGCCAGCAATAATAATGCAATACCCACTAGGATCAGATTTTTAGGTTGTGACATTACCCACTCCTCTTAGCGAAGATTTAGCCTCGGTATGACGGTGTTTGATTTAAGGGGTGCAGTCAAGTTGAAGCTTGGGTATTAAACGGTTGTTAACGGGGGTGTTCAGGTAAAGTGGGTCGACGTTACAATGGCGTTAACGTAGCCTAGTGTCCTCTGACCATTAGGACCTCGGCTTTCATCGGTACTCCGCCGCTCACGTTCACTTTCAGCAGAACCTCGAAATCGGGGAGCCTTCCGCCCATGGGGACACCCAACCGCCGGTAGAGTTCCCCCAGCAGGTCGGGCCGCGTGAGGAATCCAGCCGCCGCCTGGCAGCCGTAGGTGTTGGTGCCCGCCACAATCAGGACCTTGCGTTCCGGATGGAGATTGGGGAGCAGCGCAATCACCGCGTAGTCGAATGTGTACGGCTGGCCGGAGCCGAAATAGATGGACTCCTCCCCGGCGCCGGGATGGAGGTTGACGATCCCGCCGGTGCCAAACCGCGGTTCCTCGCGGGACGACTTGAATTTGAAATGGTGTAGAGGCGCGAGTTCGCCCAATCGGGAATTCGCTTCCGGAGCTCCGACGAAGACTACGTTGGCATCGTTAGCTTCGTCCCACGTGAGCAGTTCGGCCCGCTTCAATCGCGGCCGACGGCCGGCCAGGGAGAAGAGGTTGCTCAGCTCAGCGACCGCCATGACGGTGCCGGTACCGGAATAGGTGTCATTGCTGTCGGTGGGCGAATCGACCCCGTCGCGGAAGGAGCGAAGCCCGGTCGCGGAAGAGCCCACGAACCGGTGATTCGAGAATACGATGAGCGGCGCCTGCGGCGATTTGAGGAACGGCTGCCAGAAATCTTCCACGACCGGCGGGATTTTGGATGGGCGCGCGGACATCCAGGTGATGAGGGCGACGGCAGCCACTGCCGCGGCCGCGACGAAGCCGGCGGCAAACCATCGGCGACGGGAAGCGGGCGAGTCATTTCGAGGCGGTGGCTGCGGGAGCGGTTTCGGCGGGGGAAGCGGTTCGCCGGCCCGGTAGCGCCACGCCACGTGATAGGAGCCTTTTGGGACTTCGATGAGCACGGGATCTTCGGCGCCATCGGCCATGTAATATTCGGCCAATTTCGCGCGCAGGCGAGCGGCGTGTACGCGTACGGCGGAATCGAGGCGCGGGTCGAACCCTTCCGCCTTTCCGAGTACCGCTACGGCGAGTTCGTATTCCTTGACGGCTTCACCGGGCCGGTCGAGGGAATGCTCGGTCAGGAAGGAGAGGAGATTTCGCAGGACTTCGGAGCCAGTGAACTCTCCACTGTGCAGGATCCGGTCCACCTGTTGTCGGACGACGGTGGCGGGCATGGAACCGTCCTGCACGTGGCCAGGCATCTTGGATTGGCGGCTAAATACATGCCAATATTATGTTAAATACCGTTACATACGCAAGCTTGGGAGGACTGGCGCGAACCTAGTTCTCGGTGGAGTGGAGGCCGCCGGAGCCGGCGGCGAACACGATGTTGCCGTGCGCGGGGTCGTCATCGAGTTGCACGCCGCAATTCCAGATACAGGCGCCGCAGTGGACGCACTTTTCGCGATCGAAGACCGGAATTCCGCCATCACCCGCAGTGATGGCCTGGCCGGAACACATCTCGATGCACATCTTGCCGACGCAGCTCTCGCAGAAATCCGGATATACGAAGCGTACGTGGTCCGCGTAGCCGGGGGCTGCCTGTACTTTGCCGCCCATCAGCAGGGCGTCCTGGTGAGATACGAGCAACTGACCGTCGTACGGGATGGCGGGCCAGCCGACCCGGTCCATCAGGACATTGTGGCAGCCCACACCGCGAGCCCGGCAGTCTTTCATGATCTTCGTCAGTTCGGCGGCGGGGATTTTCTCGCGGTAATACTCCTCGGGGCTGGGCATCAACTTAGGCTCGCCGCTTACCGAGTGCTTGCCGTCGGTGAAACCGGCGATGGCCATCCCGAGCAGGCCCGGGATCATGCCACGGTGGAAGCCGTCGCGCGCCTTCTCGGCGACTTTGCCCTCCTCCTCGACCCAACTGGCGCGCCGTTGGGCTACGTAAGTGGCTTCGAGATTTTCCCCGGAGAGAGGCTTGTCCTCTTTGAGCAACTCGAGGACGGCCTCGGCGAGCTGGGCTCCGGTGGTCCAGGCTTCGTCGACTCCGCTGCCGGTGAGTACGTTGGTGCTGCCGGAGCATTCGCCGATGCGCGCGTAGCCCTCGCCGGCCAGGAACGGCTCGCCGCGTAGTCCGGATTCCTGCAGCGATTTGGCTCCCCAACTGCGCAGTTTGGATCCCTGGAGATAGCGCCAGAGATACGGGTGCAGCATGTAGTGCTGCAGGTAGCGGTACGAGGTCCGGGCGGGGCTGTTGAACCAGGAAGGAACGAAGATTCCGACCGTGGCGACGCGGTCGGGATGGACGTATAAGAATCCGAAGATCTCCGGCTCGGGATAGCCGAAGGTGTGAAAGACCATGCCGGGTTCGAGGGAAGTATCTTCGGGCAGGTCCACCACCATCTTCATACCGACCGCCCACTCGCGCTGGTGATGCCCGGCGGGCAGGCCGAAGATTTCATCGAGCTGGCGCCCCACCGCACCCACCGGCCCATCGCCGACCACGGTCAGCGCGGCGCGCACGTCCATGCCGGGCAGGAACGTGTCTTCGGGATTACCGTCTTTGTCGACGCCTTGATCGGTGAGGCGGATTCCCGTCACCCGCCCGTTTTCGATGAGCGCCTCCTGTACGGGCATTCCCGGCCAGACCTGTACGGCGCCAGTGGACATCAGCTCCATGCCGACGTGTTGCAGGAATTGTCCGAGCGACATGACGAGGCCGCCTTCCTTATGAAGAAAGGGCGGAATGTAGGGCAGTTCCACCGCGTGATCTTTGGCCATGCCCAACGAGCGAATCAAGCCATCGCCAAAGTGCATGGCGGCGGAGCGGCGGCTGGCATCGGCGGGGTCAAGGAGGTACGCCACCTTCTCCTGTTTGACGGTGACCGCCATGGGGATTTGGCTGGGATCCAGATCGGGCAAGCTGGCGCGGATGCCGCGCGCGCGGGTGACCACGCCGGAGACGCCGAAGCTGACATCATCGGCGCGCTCGTAGCACATCACCTGCAAGGGCAGACCCGGATTGCTGGGGCTCTCGATGAGGGGCGTGCCGTCAGGGTTGACCAACTGACGGGAGAGCGTGGTCAGGAAACCGGCCGTGGCAGGGCCGAAGCCGACACAGACGATGTCCACGTCCATGGTCTGGCGCTGCGTCTCCGGGCTGGTCATCTCCGGGCCACTCATGCGGGGTAGTCCAGGGCTTCGGGGATCATGACCTTGGTGAGGGCATCGGCGGCGCGATCTTTGGCGAGTTGGGAGCCTGTCAGACAGCCGTCCATACGGAGGCGCAGGGTGGCGAACTGCTCCAGGCCGTGGAAGCGCACGCAGGGTCCGGCCTTACTCTCGTGGGCGCCGGAGTGCTCGATGACGTCGGTATAGCCGCGCGCCAGGCTGGCAATTCCGGGGATCAGGGCTTCCATGCACTCCAGGTCGTCGGCCTGGTAGCAGGTGGCGCAACCCTCGGTGTCCCAGGAGGGATGGCGGTTGTAGCCGTGGACCAGTTCGGCGCAGACGCGGCCCACCTCTCCGGCGGCGTGCGCGGATTGCACGTGGCAGAGGTCGGTAAGGAAGGCGGTCAAGCCGGCGAGCCCTTCGGCCACGGTAGGAATCTCGGGACCTTTCTTTTCCAGCTCCAGCAGGTCGAGTATCTGGCAGCGCGAGGCGAGCAGCCAGCAGAGGGCGTCGGCCAGCGGGAAGGTGACGCCTTGGCGGGCACCCTGGTACAGCTTGGCGCCATCGGCGTCGGTGGCCTTCTGCAGGTGATTGAGGCTCCACAGCCAGAGCTGCATGGCGGTGGCGAGCCCGCAGGCGCCGGTCTCCGGCCGATCATTGGCGATGAGGCGCATTTCGCGAGTCCACTCGCGGAACTGGGTGAGGAAGAGCTCGTCGGTCATGGTGACACTGAGCTGGCGGCGCTGTACGGCTTCGGGACCTTCGTAGGTGGCTTCGAGCTGCGAATCCATCCACTTGTGTCCGAGGAATCCGGGGCAGTCTTCGGTGATTCCGTAGCCGCCCATCAGGCTGACGGCTTCGCGCATCATTTGGGCTCCGTGGCCGGTGTTCCACAGCTTGCAGGCGGGGCAGAGCACGTTGGCCACACTGTCGAGGAGGGCGTAGTGTACCAGCGGATCTTCCTCGAGATCGGAACGCCGGCCGTGCAGGAACTCGATGGCATCTTTCTGCACCTGGCGCATGGCTTTCATCAGCGAGGTGCCTCCGGTGAGGCCGCGCGCCGCCATGATTTCGGCTTTCTGCTTCTCCAGGGGGTCCAGCTGGTCAAACACGCGGGCGGCTTCGAAACCGAGGGCGGCGCTGGCTTCGCCGGCGGCCCAGACATCCACCAGGCGATGGACCACGTCCTGCTTGAGCTGCAAGCCCAACTCGTAGCGCGGCGACCCGGGCGTGGCGATGGTTCCGCCGCGGAAGCGATTGCGGTGGTAGCGGATGACGGGCTCGACGGCGCTGAGTAGTTTGGCCGAGGTCATGATGGCGACCGTGACGCGGGTTCGGCGGAAGACGGCCTCGAGGACTTCGCCGTGGCTGTACTTTGGGACAATCACCCCTTCCTTCACGGTGTAGCCGCCAATGATGCGGCTGGCCGGGACGGTCAGGGAGAAGATGGGGTCGTTGGTGGAAGAGAGCTGGTGGACCAGTTTTCGGGTCGGCGTGCCGCGGTCGAAGATTCCGGGGTCGGTTTCTTCCAGGATGACCATACACGTGCCCTTGATGCGCGGGTCGTCCGATTCCACGGCGGCGGACACGAAGTTGGCGAAACCCATGTTGGTAATGAAGCGGCCGCGCTTTTCGACGCGCAGCATGGGCTCGGCTCCTTCGGCCCACTCGGTGATGCGGACCTTGCCGCCGAGCATGCCGGTTTCGACGCCTACGTAGGGAATCGGCTCTGTCAGGCAGAAGGCGCCGCGCCAGGGCTTGCGATCTTCGCCGGGCTGCGGCGGGGCGCAGAGTGCCATGTAATAGTCGCGCTGTTCCTGGGTTCCGCGCTCATGGATGGGAGATAGGGCGAGGCATCCGGCCAGGCTGCCGGTGGCGGCGCCGGCATCCACCCAGGCGAGCTCGAAAGCTACCAGGGCGAGGGCCAGGTTCTTGGGACCTTCAATGAAGCCGCCCTGGGACGGATCCATGAACACGCCGGTGATGCCGGATTCGTCGAAGGACTGGAGCAAGGCCTGTTTATCGGCTGTCCACTCATGGGTGTTGCGGGCGCCGGCGGCGACCAGGCGGGCCACCGGTCCTCGCGCCACGGCGCGGACGGATTGCACCAACATCTGGAGGTCGTAACGATCGGCGAAGCGCCACAAAATCTGGCGGACGTCGTCGCCGGGCAGGGCGCGTAAGTAGTCGGAAGGGTGTTCGATTGCGGCGAGCGTCATGAGTGCCGTCCTTTTCAACAGCCGTCTGCGTGATATGGCGCAGGCCGGCATTAGATTTAGCTGAAACAGAGGGATAGGTGCAATCGGTATGCCAGCGGGAGAAATCGTGGAGAATCAATACAAATGTTGCAATTTTCAACGGATATTTCGGTCTGAGATGTGGGTGATAACGAACGGCTGCCCCAGTGTATACTGACGACTGTTGAAAGGAGTCTGCTGTATGAAATGGCTACCGGTATTGTTTGCACTATTCGCCTTTAGCGCACTGGCCGCGGACATCAGCGGCAACTGGAAGGCGACGGCGGAAGGGCCGAACGGCGCGCTGGAGAGGACCTTCACTTTCAAGCAGGACGGCAGTAAGTTGACCGGCGAGACAACCAGTTCGTTCACCGGCAAATCGACGATCACGGACGGCAAAGTGGAAGGCGATACCGTGACGTTCACGATCATGGCGAAGATTGGCGATCAGGACGTGAAGCTGAATTACAAGGGCAAGATCACGGGCGGGGAGATCAAGTTCACCAGCGAGATGGCCGGCGGCGGCGGCAACCCGCCCATCGAGTGGACTGCTAAGAAGATGTAGGGGTGGGTGGGGCACGTTCGGATTCAACTCGCCGCGCCCTCCGGAATTCCGTCACTTCAGTAAGGCGGTTCGAGCGGGGAATATTCGAAGCGGCGCGGGTCGAGGCCGCGCTCACGCAACATGCGGATACAGGCCTCGAGGGAATCGCCGATAGCTTCGATTCGCCGGAAGGGAAAGACGTCGGGCGTATAGATTTCGAGCGCGATGATCTTGCCGGCCAGGGCAGTTCGTTCTTCCAGCGTGAGCCGGTCTGGATTGCGGCCGACGGCCTTACGAGGGTCTTTGGCGGCGGATGCGGGCATGGTGAATTGTATCAGCCCTGGAGCAGCGCGGTCAGTACCGCCCAATAGAGCGGCCCCCCTTGCGACTTTGCCCAGGACGCAAAGAGCGGACCGTGCTGGTTCGGATTGGTGGCAACCTGGCCGCGCATGCCGGTTTTGACACCGGTGCCGAAGGTCTTGTCGAGCAACGGCGCCTCCTCCTTTGGCCGATTCAATGTGGCACGGACCACCATGGCGACCTGATCCTCCTGTTGGACGCAGGCGACGGCGGGTTCCACCTGGAGGGTCAGGACGGCGTCGACATCTTCGGGCGTCGGTCTCTCGGAGATCTCGGAGTTGCCGCGGGCATCGACGGAAACGATGGCAATGAGGTCGCGGCCGGGGGAAGTGGCGAAATGCTGAAGGGCTTCGATGACCATGCCGTCGGGGTGAATCTCGCGGATGTGCTGGGTCATGTCCTCGGGGCGCATGAAGCAGGAACTGAAGAGTCCTTTGCCGGGAGCCCAACTGGCGGTTACGGCGAGACGGAAGCGTTTGGGCTGCGGCAGGAGTTTGAGGACGGCCTCGTGCGAGGTGTGGACTACGCCGCCGGACGGCGCGAGCAGGGCCAGCATGTAGGCGTTCCAGCGGTGGGAGTCGCGGGCGTCGGCCTTGGCACCCTTGTCGAGGAGAAGGCGCACGGTTTCGGTGCGGCCGTATTGGGCGGCGAGCATGAGGGGCGTGCGGCCATTGGCGTCCTTGGCTTCCAGGTCGGCTCCCTTAGCGAGGAGCGCTTCGACCTCTTTGGTTTTGCCTCTTTTGGCGGCTTCCAGGATGTCGGTGGGTAGCTCGGCTGCCAGGACGGGGATTATTGCGGCGAGAAGAATTGCACAGAGGCGCATATCTTCAGTGTAGAGCGGGCGTCGAGTGGGACTCGACGCGGCATGGTAGGGCGGGGTCCGCAGACTACGCGCTGTCAGCTTGCTTCGGGCAGTTGCGACGGATTTCGTTGGGGAAGAGAGAACCAAGCAACAATTGCGCAGAGTACGTGCGCCACGGTTAGAGGCGGGCGGTGGCGATGGCGCCGTTTTCTTCCCAGGCCACAAGGATGCCGCCATCGGGGAGTGCCACGATTGCAGGGAAGGCGCCGGCACTCGAAATCTGAGACGGCGCGGCCGCGCCCGGAGCGTGCAGGACAATGCCGGAGGGCGTGCTCCACACGACGTAAAGTCCGTGGGCGTTAGCGCCGAGGGCGACGTCCTGGCCGCTGCCGAGTTTGAGTTCGGGCTTGCCGGGCGCGGCGAGATAAATATCGTGCTCGCGGCGCCAGGCGCTGGCGATCTGGCCGTCACGCACGACGAGGCCTCCGCCATCCATCGGGCATGCATCGAGTTTCCAGGTGCCGTCGCCCTGCTTCACGGCGGGGCCCAGGGGACTGCCGTCGCGCAGGCGCAGGGTGTAGAGATCGCGCGATCCACCGAGGGCGTTGCGCCACATCACTGCAAACTCGCCATGCCCGATGACGGCCAGCGAAGGGTCGCAGCACTGGCAGATGGTGCCGTCGGGCGATTCGTACAAGAGGACGTTGCGAGACCACGTGCGCCCGGAATCGTTGGAAAACGCGCCGTACAAGCGCTTGCCTTTACCGTCGCGGTCGTCCAGCCAAGCGGCGGCCATGTGCCCTTCCGCATCGCCGGCCATCGCGTGCAATCCTTCACGGGCCGCCTTGGGCGTGTCGTTGATCGCAGTTGGAGGCGACCAGGTGCGGCCGCGATCGGTGGATCGCCACACCATCAGGTCGCCGGGCTCGCTCGCAATGGCGCTGACCACGATGGTATCGCCGCTGGTGACCACACGCGGACCGCGATGCCGACCCAGCAACATCTTCGGCAATTGCGCCACCTTGGTGGGCGCGGCGAAGTTCTGACCGTTGTCCAGTGAACGCGCCAGCCAGATAGTTTCGCCCGACCCGAAAACGAGTGCGACGGTCCCGCCGCCGACCGCCAGTTGTGGCTGCCGGTTCGGCTCGGTGGGAGATACCGCCGGCAAATGGAGTGCGACCAGGGCTGCCAGCATCAACATGCCCTACATTCTATCCGATGGGGCAAAGCCTCCGGGCGGCGGACCCGCAAGCACCTGCCCCACCTTGGGTATCAGACTGCTCTGCGGCCCGAAAAGAAGTGGGCGATCAAGGAAATCACGGCGATGATCAATAGGAGGTGAATCAACCCGCCAGCTACGTGGAATGCGAAGAAGCACGCACCCCACAGGCATAACAGAACCAGAAATAGTATCAGAAACATCGAATTCTCCTTTTTAGAGCGAGCCGCCACCGGTGCGTGTGCGCGGATTCGCCAGGGTACGGTCGCGATCGGAGACCGGTCCACGGGTGAGAGGCCGGTCCGTCTTCCCGTAGTCTGAGCTTGCCTCACTGGTGGAGGAGATATCTTCGGCGCCGGTTTGCTTCAAAATATCTTTTGCGCGGGTGACCCACTCCGAATTGTCGCAGTGCACAGAAAGCAGAATGCCACCCTTTCTTACACGGCCGTCATACCGCTTGGCCTCGTATTCCGGGATACCCATACCGACTAAAGCACCGACCAACCCTCCGACAGCGCCGCCGGCACCCATGCCGGCCAACACGGACATGATGGGTCCGGCCGCGATAAATGGGCCGAGTCCCGGAATGGCTAGGGCACCGATCCCCACGAGGAGACCCAGCGTACCGCCGATGGCACCGCCGGCGCTTGCTCCCGCAGTGGCGCCTTCGGGGGCCTTGGTATTCTTTTCGTGCGCGAAGTCTTTGCTTCCCTCGTTGCCGGGGAACAGTACGGAAATGTCCTCATTCCTGAACCGGGCCGCGAGCAGGGAATCGACTGCCTGCTCTACCTGAGCCCGATCCGAGTAAAGGCCGAATGCTGCGAGATTCTTTGCTGACATATGCTCTCTCCTTGGAGCCGACATGCATTCTGTTGCACGGCGCGCGCCAATGTACTCTTCCGTTGGGTTGGCTTTGGGCGGGGCGTTCTATAATTACGTCGAGGGTCTGGGTTTGCCTGCCGCTGGTTCAGTTCCGGTTTCCGCGCAATCTTCGGTTTCGGTGCCCTGGTACGTTTGGTGTTCCGTGGCGGCGGTGACGTGCGCCATGACGGGCGTGCATTGGGATATCTCGTGGCACCGCTCGATCGGACGCGACAGTTTTTGGACGCCGGCGCACATCGACATCTACTTCTGCGGCGTACTGGCGGGCATCTCATGCGGATACCTGATTCTCTCCACAACGCTGCAAGCCAGTTCGGCGCTGCGGACGTCGTCGGTGACGCTATGGGGATTCCGCGGGCCGTTGGGAGCATTCGTGGCCGCGTGGGGCGGAGTCGCGATGCTGACTTCGGCGCCGTTCGACGATTGGTGGCACAACGCCTACGGGCTCGACGTGAAGATTCTGAGTCCGCCGCACATGGTGTTGGCGGCTGGGATGATCGCGGTGCACCTGGGTGCGCTGATCCTGATTCTGGGGCGGATGAACCGCGCGCAGGGCGCGGAGCAGGCGCGATTGAGGATGTTGTACCTGTACGTCGGCGGGATGATTCTGGTCTGTCTCACGGTGCTGTTGATGGAGCTGACATTCCGCAGCCTGATGCACACGGTGCACTTCTATCGTGTAGTGGCGATGGTCGTGCCCGTGGTGCTGGCGGCGGCGGCGCGCGGCAGCGGATATCGATGGGCGGCCACCGCGGTGACGGGCGTCTATAGCGCGTTCCTGCTGCTGATGGGCTGGATGCTGCCGCTGTTTGCGGCGCAGCCGAAACTGGGTCCGGTGTATCAACACGTCACGCAGTTCATCCCGCCCGAATTCCCGCTACTACTGATTGTGCCCGCTCTGGCGCTGGATCTGCTGTGGCAGCGCACGGCGGATTGGGGCGCATGGCGGCAGTCGCTGGTCTCGGGTGCGATTTTCCTGGCGGTATTCGCCGCGGTGCAATGGCCGTTTGCGGATTTCCTGATGTCGCCCTGGGCGCGCAATTGGTTCTTCGGCGCAAAATATTTTGAATATTTCGCGCCGTCCACGTCGATGTATGTGCGTTATCGATTCTTCGCCGGCGAGACGGGCGCTCTCTTCCTGGAGGAGCTGGGGCTGGCGCTGGCGGGCGCGATTCTGACCACGCGACTGGGCATTGCGGCGGGCAACTGGATGCGGCGCATCCAACGATAATCATGAAGATACTGGCGGCACTACTTCTGGCGGCGGCAGCGCCGCTGGGAGCGCACGTGGGAAGTCCGGACGTGTTTTTCGAAGGGCAGGCGGGTCCGTACCAGTTGCTGGTGACGATCCGCCCGCCGCAAGTGGTTCCAGGCGTTGCGGAGATCGAGATCCGCTGTCTGGCGGCAGACGTGAGGCAGATTCACATCGTGCCTTTACGGCTGACGGCGGCGCAGCAGTTCGCGCCCGTGCCCGACCTGGCGCGCGTCTCGACAGACGACCCGCGGTTTTACACGGGAAGCCTGTGGTTGATGGCGACAGGCTCGTGGAAGATACGCGTGGATGTGGATGGGGCGCGCGGCACGGGGACGCTCTCGGTACCGGTGCCGGCGATTTCCACGCGAGTGCTAGGCATGCGGAAGACCGTGGGGGCGGTTCTGGTTCCGCTCGGGCTGCTGCTGGTCTTCGGCCTGGTGGCAGTGGTGGGAGCGGGCGTGCGCGAGGCGCAACTGGAACCGGGTGCGCGGCCCGACGCCGGTCGCGTGCGGCGTGCGCGATGGGCGATGCTGGTGACGGCGGCGGTACTGGGCGGCGTCCTGTGGGGCGGCGCCGAGTGGTGGAAATCGGCGGCCGGAGACTATGCCACCCACGTATACAAGCCGCTCGCGGTGAAGCCCTCGGTGGAGGGTGGAAAACAACTGGTGTCTGCAACTCGACGACCCGGGCTGGCTCAATCGCCGGACCGACGATCTGCTGCCCGACCACAATCACTTGATGCACCTTTACGTAATCCGCCTGCCTGCGATGGAGCGTGTCTGGCACCTGCATCCGGAGCGTGCGGAGGATGGGACGTTCCGCCAGGCGCTGCCTTCGATGGCGGGGGGCCGCTACGCGCTGTACGGCGATATCGTGCACGCCAATGGGATGGGCGAGACTGTGACGGCGCAGATCGACCTGCCGGAAATTCACGGAGGTGAACTTAAGGGCGACGATGCGGGAAGTGAAGCGCTGGACGTGAAAGCGAATTACAATCCGGTTGTGTCGGAATTGCCGGGAGGGTATCGGATGATCTGGGAGGGCGGCGGTGACGCGATTCATGCTCGGCGGCCGTACGCGTTCCGCTTCCGCCTGGAGGATGCCGGGGGGCGCGCGCCGGCGGATATGGAATTGTACATGGGAATGCTCGGCCACGCGGCGTTCTTGGCCACGGACGGCAGCGTGTTCGCGCATGTGCACCCCTCGGGCTCGGTCCCGATGGCGGCGCTGGGACTGGCGCAAGGGCCCGCCAATCCACACGCGGAGCACATGGCGATGGGCGCGGGACTACCCGCCGAGGTGTCCTTCCCGTACGGATTTCCGAAGCCCGGCACGTACCGCATCTTCGTGCAGATGAAGCGAGGTGGCGGGGTGCTGACCGGCGCCTTTACCACGAAAGTAGAGGACTGAAGCTTGAACACTGTCAAAGGGAAGAGCGTTTTGATCACCGGGGCGGGCCGAGGTATCGGCAAGCGCCTGGCCATGGGATTCGCGGCCGAGGGCGCGCGAGTGGGGCTGCTGGCGCGCAGTCAATCGGAACTCGATCTGGCAAAACTGGAGATCGAACAAGTGGGCGGGACGGCGCTGCGCCTGCGCGCCGATGTGCGCGATCCGGAAGAGCTGGCGTATGCGGTGGAACGGATGCGGAATACCTTCGGCGGGCTGGACGTCCTGATTGCCGCGGCGGGGGTGCAGGGGCCGATCGGACCGTTCCTGTCGACCAAGGCGAAGGCATGGAACGAGACGGTGGAAATCAATTTGATCGGCGTGGCCAATGCCTGCCGGGTGGCGCTGCCGCCGATGATTGAGAGGCGGTCGGGCAAGGTCATTTTGATTTCGGGCGGCGGCTCGGCTTACGCCCGGCCGAATTTCAGCGCTTACGGGGCGTCCAAAACGGCGGTGGTGCGATTCGGCGAGACTTTGGCGGCGGAAGTCAGCGATCACAACGTGCAGGTGAACATCATCGCTCCGGGCGCGGCTTACTCGACGATGACCGATGAGATTCTGTTGGCGGGGGAAGAGAGGGCGGGGCGCAAGGAGATTGAGGACGCGGAGAAGGTGCGGGTGACTGGCGGCATCCCGGCGGAGAAGCAGATTGCGCTGGCGTTGTTTCTGGCGAGCGAGCGGAGCAATCACATCAGCGGAAAGCTGATCCACGTGAATGACGATTGGAAACGCTTCGAGCAGGAGAATATGAAGTCGGAGCTCTACACCCTGCGGCGGGTGCAGAGAATCTGAAATGTGGAGCACCTGTTCCGAAAAAATTCTCCCGTCTGTAGTTGGAAAAGCCCCATAACGGTCTTTGAAAGTAATGCAACCCGAACCAGCCCCTGATCCGGAATCAACGAACCCGGACACTCAACAAACAGCAGAAGCGAGTCCTGCCACGATCTCGCTAGACGAGCAACTTGCCAGAATGCGGAACGATTGGGACGCCCGTGCATCGGAGAACGCCCGTTTTTACGTGAACACGGCCTCTGAACATTGGACCGATGAAGAGTTCTACGCCTCCGGGGAAGACGCAATCCAGCGCTACATTCTGACCGATCAGGGGAACATCTGTCAAGGTAGGACTCCGAAGGAAATGAGTGTACTCGAGATAGGTTGTGGTGCCGGCAGAGTCACACGTTCGCTGGCACATTTTTTTGGTGAGGTACACGCCGTCGATGTCAGCGGAGAGATGGTTCGTCAGGCCCAAAATGCGGTAGACAAGTTCCCAAATGCATTTGTCTACCAGAACAACGGAATGGATCTGTCGGTGATTCCTGCCAGACTATTTGATTTCGCCTTCTCATGTTATGTGTTCCAGCACATTCCGAGCCGGGAGATCATCCAGACTTACGTTCGGGAAGTTCACCGCTTGCTTCGGCCCGGAGCCTTGTTCAAATTTCAGGTTCAAGGAGACATGAAGGTAGAAGTCAAACCGGACGATACATGGGTTGGTGTTCCGTTCTCGGAGGAACAGATCGTGCTCATGGCGTCGGAGTGCGGTTTTGAGCCGCGATATCGGATCGGTTTGGGTGAGCAAGAATTTTGGAATTGGTTTTTTAAGCCTTGTTAGGGCGGCTGTCCCACGTCCTCATGGGGCGCGATGCTAAAATACTTCCTTCATTCACCTGGAGGTGGTTCGCTTGGAGGTAATTAAGGCACTTTTGAGCTTTCTGAGTTACGTTTTTCATGGCTTGTTGTGCCTGATACTGGTCGCCATGTCCGGCCTGGCATTGGTCGCGGGCGTCCAGACGCTGCAACTGGGCATGCTTCCCTGGACGGGGTCCACGTTGCTTTATACGATGTTCTTTGGCGCGTTGTTAGGGCTGCTGACGGTGATTCTGGCCATCAAGGGCATGGTGCGCCCGTTGTTTTTCGTGTGGAGCCTGGTGGTGACGATTCTGCTTGTGAAGGGCTACATTTTCAGCGGCTATCGCTTCACGCCGGGCGAGTTTCGCACGGCGATTTATCTGATTGTGGGGTCGATCATCGCTTTGATGGGCGCCTGGGTGCAGATGGGCCGCACGGAGCGGGCTCGGCGCTAGGGACTGCGCTCGGAGTGTCCGCGCTTCGCTTGGACGGCCGATTGCCAATCAGATTGCCAATCGGCCGCGGGTTGACAACCCGCCCCACATGCAGGATAGGTCAAATTGTGTCCAGCCAGGAATGTAACAGGGTCTCAGCTCTCGGCCAGTTGGCGTCAGAGTTTTGAAAACGGACAGCGGGTTTTCGAAATCGGACATCCCGGGACTACCGGCCCAGCCCCGCCTCGTCAAAAGCTCCTTATATTCTTCCATCGAAGCGAAAAAGCTTCTATGGAAGGGCAATTGCACGGTAGCCGGGTTCAGCTTCAGGGAAAAAATGAGCCATCTCGGAAATGCCGTTGCCGTGGTCCTGCTTGTCTCAGGCTCGACCATATTTGCACAATCGTCGGAAGTTTCGATTCAATCGCCACCGCCGCCCAAGTACGTGGGTCGATTCCTTAAGCCATTCCATTTGGATAAACGGGTGGTGGCGCCGGCGAGGCTGAACAACTCGGCGCGGTTGGAATCGCTGGTGCGGGGAGGGAATCTTTATCTTTCAGTGCAGGACGTGATTGCCCTGGCGCTGGAAAATAACCTGGATATCGCAGTTCAGCGTTACAGTCCCTTCCTGGCGCGCGAAGTTCTGCGGCGCGCCGAAGGCGGCGGATTTCTACGGCAGGTGGACACACCGGTGGCCGCCGGCCCGACCAGCGTAAGTACGGCGGGAGTCAGCATCAACGGGAACGGTTTGGCCGGGGGCGGCGGTTTGGGCGGCGGCGGCGGAATTGTCAGCCAGATCGGGCCGGTGCCTCCAAATCTGGATCCGAGCCTGTACCTGAGCGCGAGCGCGGGACACTACACCACGCCGTTAACCAACACGCTGCTGAATCAAACCACCGCCTTGACGCAGAGTTACCAGCAGTTCGTGTTTCAGTACTCGCAGCAATTCGCGACCGGGACCAGCGGGTACTTCACATTTGTCAACTCGCGCAGCCTGCTCAACAGCTCCACGCCGTTGTTCAATCCTTCAATTAGCGGGTATCTTGACTTGCAGATCAATCAGAACCTGCTGCAGGGGCGAAGCCTGGGCGTGAACAACCGTAACATTCGGGTGGCGAAGAACAATCTGAAGGTGAGCAATCTACAGATGAAATTGCAGGTGGTCACGACGATCAGCGCTGTGCTCAACCTGTACTGGGACCTGGTGAGTTTCAACGAGGCCGTGCGCATCAAAGAGCAGGCGCTGGAGACGGCGCAGAAGCTGTTCGACGGCAACAAGAAGCAGGTGGAGATTGGGGCGTTGCCGTCGATCGAAATTACGCGCGCGGCGGCGGAGGTCTCAGCCAGCAAAGAAGATCTGCTGATTGCGCAGACGAACGTGGCGCAGCAGGAAATTGTGTTGAAGAGCGCGCTGAACCGCAACAGCATGCAGAACGCCTGGCTGGATGAGGTGCACATTATTCCGCTGGATCACATTGAGATTCCGAAGACGGAGGAGATCCGGCCGGTAATGGACCTGATTCAGGAAGCGCAGGAAAACCGGCTCGAGATTGAGCGAAGCAAGATCAACATCGACAGTTCGCAGATTCTGCTGAAGGGCGACAAGAACGGCCTGCTGCCGAATCTGCAGGCCTTTGCCGAGTTGACTAACCACGGGCTGGCCGGCCCGGCGAACCCGCTGTACAACAATTGCTGCGGCGACCCCAACTCGTTTTTCATCGGCGGCAACGGGACCGCCATTTCGCAGCTCTTCCGGCGCAATTTCCCGGATTACTCGGCAGGATTCTCGCTGAACATTCCGTTTCGTAACCGGGCGTCGCAGGCGGACTTCGTGACCGACCAATTGCAGATGCGGCAGAACGAACTACAGTTGCAGCGCGCAATGAATCAGGTGCGGGTGGATGTGAAGACGGCATTGATCGGGCTGGAACAGGCGCGGGCGCGCTACCAGACCGCGGTGGATACGCGGACCCTGGCGGAAGAGAGCCTCAAGGCCGAGCAAAGCCGGTTCAAGTACGGCGTGTCCACGGTGGCGCTGGTGATTCAGGCGCAGAAGGACCTGGCCGCGGGCCAGGACAGCGAAGTTCAGGCTATGGCTAATTACACTCACGCGCGGATCGCGTTCGACCTGGCGATGGGGCGTACGCTCGACGTCAACCACATCTCGATGGAGGAAGCGCTGGCGGGGCAGGTACAGAGGGAGTCCAACATCCCGACGACGCTGCCGGCGCCGCGGGCGCAGGGGGTGGGGAAATGATCGGCAAAGGGCTGGTAAGCATGCTGCTTGCGGCGTGCGTGGCGGCGGAGGGTCAGGAACTGAGTCTGCCATTTACAGTTCAGCAGCCGCAAGGGCCCGCGATCCTGCGTCCTTACCGGGTGCAATCGGTGCCAAGGGTGCGGCTGAATAATTCGAGCCGGATCTACAGCCTGCTGCGTGCGGGGAAGCTTTATCTGACAGTGCAGGACGCGATTGCGCTGGCGATCGAGAACAATCTTGACCTGGAGATCGATCGGTATGGGCCGTTGCTGGCGCAATCGGCGTTGGAGCGGGCGCAGGCCGGAGGGCCGATTCGCGGGGTGCCGAGTGCGAGCGCGCAGGTCTCCAGCGTGAATGCCGGCGTCGGCGTGAACGGCAGCACACAGAGTGCCGGATTGAGCAGCGGTGGAGGAGGCGGCAACGGAGGATCGAGAGGCAACGCGACGATTCAGCAGGTGGGCGCGATCACGCCGAATCTCGATCCGGTGTTGCAGAGCACGACCACGGAGGCGCACCTGACGCAGCCGCAGGCGAACACGGTATTGAGCCAGACGAGCGCGCTGGTGCAATCCATACGCACTACGAATTCGACTGTGCAGATGGGGCTGTTGACCGGGGGCATAGTACAGTTCCGCAATTACGAGCAGTCTTTCAAGGAAAATGCGCCGAGCGACACGCTGAATCCGGCGGTGGGCCCGCACATGGACCTGGCGATCCAGCAAAACCTGTTGCAAGGCTTCGGCGTCAAGCTCAACGATCGAGGTATTCGAATCGCGAAGATCAACACGGGGGCATCGCTTGAATCGTTCCGGTCGCAGTTGCTGGATCTGGTGGCGAACGTTCTGAACAACTACTGGGATCTCGCCTCGGCGGGAGACGAATCGAAGGCGCGGCAGCGCGCGCAGGAGAACGCACAGAAATTCTACTCGGACACGCAGAAGGAGATCGCAGCGGGAGGGCTTCCGCGCGTCGAGCTGTCGCGGGCGGCGGCCGAAGTGGCGGCGCGACGGCAGGACCTGATCGTTTCGCAGGCCAACCTGCGGCAGCGTGGGGACGCGTTGAAAGCGCTGCTGGTGCGCACGCCGGACCCGGCGGTGGAAGCGGCGGAGATCATCCCGCTGGACCGCATCGAGATTCCCGAATCGGATGAGCTGCCTCCGCTGCGGCAACTGGTGACGAGTGCGATGGCCAATCGGCCCGATGTGGTGGTGTCGAGGTTGCGGGATGAGACATCGGAGATTGCGCTCTTGGGGACCCAGAATCCGTTATTGCCAAGCCTGCAGGTGACGGGGCAAACCTACGACCGGGGCGTGGCGGGAACGCCGCAGGCAAACAGCGGAAGCGTCGCGAACCCGTATTTCGTGGGAGGATACGGGACCGCGCTCGGGCAGATTTTGCGGCGCAATTTCCCGAACTATTCGGGCAGCGTCTCCTTCTCGATTCCTTTCGGGAACCGGACGTCGCAGGGCGACTACGGGATTGACCAACTGCAATTCCGGCAATCGCAGGTGTCGGCGCAGCGCGACACGAACGCGATCGTGGTGGACATTTCGGCGCGTATGAGCGCGCTGCGGCAGGCGCGCGCGCGCTATTCGGCGGCGTTGAATACGCGGACGCTGCAGGAGCAGCTGCTGGATGCGGACCGGGAGAAGTTCTCGTCGGGAATGGCCACGTTCACCGACATCATCAACGACCAGCGGGCGCTGGTGACCGGGCAGATTTCCGAAGTGAATGCGCTGGCGGCATACGCGCACGCGCAGGTGTCGCTGGACCAGACGCTGGGCGACACGCTGGAGCGGAATCACGTGTCGATGGCGGAGGGCTTGAGCGGTCGGGTGACGCGGGAATCGAAGCCGCCCGACGTGGTGGGGAAGGCGAAGGAACAGGCGGCGCCGGCGGCCCCAGCGGCCGCAGGCGAGAAGCGTTGAACTGGGGATTCGCGGCTATAATGAGGGTTGTCTCTGTCGAACCCCGTCTCCGAAGCGGAAGCCGCGGTCCTCGGGATTGCGCAGCGCGAAACCTCGCCTGAGTACGCGGCCGAGTTCGAACCCATCGCGCGCGGCTTTCTTTTTGCGGTGATCTGCCTGGGCGCCCTGGGCGCAATGGCCGCGGCCTACATGGTTTGGCGAGCCCTGGTGCGAGTGTTTTCGCGTGGCGGCGCCCACGGCTGATAACATGTCCGCGCCCCCAGAGTTCGATCTGTTGATAGTGGGTTCGGGCCCCAGTGGGTCGAATGCCGCGATGGAAGCGGTGGCGGGCGGGCGCAAAGTCGCGCTGGTCGAAATCGGTTATTCGGACGACCAGCCGCAGAGATTCGACCCGTCGAAGACGTTTTCCGAAATCCGCCGCACCGACCCCAACCAGCACACTTATTTTCTCGGTGACAACCCGGTCACGGTGCTGCGCAATCAGGGACGGGCGGGCCCGCACCTTACGCCGGCGCGGCAGTACATGATCCGCAACATGGACCAGCTTTTCCCGCTGGAGTCGGACACGTTCCTGCCGCTGCAGAGCTCCGGTCTGGGCGGGCTCGGCGTCAGTTGGGGCGCCAACTGTTTCGCGCTCGAGGATTATGAGCTGGAGCGGATCGGGATCAACGCGGCGGCGATGGCGGGGTACTATACCAGTGCCGCCGGGGAGGCCGGAATCAGCGGGCGGACCGATGACGCGCTCACTCCGCTGATCGCCAACCTGGATCGCCGGGTGATCCAGCCGCCGCTGCCATTGGACTCGAATGCGGAGACCATCCTGCGCCGTTACCTAGCTAAGGAGGACCGCTACAAGGCATCGGGCATTTATCTGGGGCAGAGCCTGCTGGCGATGCTCTCGCAGAACCTGGGCGAGCGGCAGGCCAACGCGCAGACCGATATGGATTTCTGGGCGGATGCGGGGCGCAGCGTGTACCGGCCGCGGTACACCATCGAAAAGCTCAAGGCCTGTTCGAATTTCACGCACCTCACCGGGCGGCTCGCGCAACGATTTCGGGCAGGGCAGGATGGCGTCACGCTGGAATGCCGCAATCTCGAAAGCTGCGCGGGGGAAGCGATCACGGCGCGCAAGCTTCTGCTGGCCGCGGGAGCCATCAATAGCGGCCGGCTGGCGCTCGCGTCGTTTGGCGATTACCAGTCGCGGCTGCCCATTCTATGCAATCCCAATCACTGGGTGGCGGCGGCCAATCTCTCGATGCTCGGAAAGCCGGCGCGCGACCGGCGGCACAGCCTGTCCCAGTTAACGGTCCTGATGCGCGCAGAATCGAACGGACCGGATTACGTACTGGCGCAGATTTACTCGTATCGATCGCTGCTTCTGTTCCGGCTGCTGAAAGATATTCCGCTGCCGCCCAGACTAGGGCTCCTGTTCCTGCGGCTGCTGGCCACGGCATTCACCTGCGTCAATATTCATTTTCCCGACTATCCCAGCGCCGATCGCTGGATCCAGTTGGAAGCCCGGGACTCGGGGGATGTCTTACGTGCCAGCACGAGCTACTCGGCCGACGAAACGGCGTGGATCCAGCGGCACGAAGCGCGCATGCTGCGTTTCCTGGCGGGCCTGCGCTGCATTCCGATGGGCGTCAACCGGCCGCTTCACGGCGCCAGCATACACTACGCGGGGACGCTGCCTTACTCAGTGGAAGAGCGGCCGTACACGACCGCGCCGGACGGACGGCTGCGGCAGGCGCCGAACGTCTACGTCGCCGACGGAGCGAGCTGGCGATTCATGCCAGCCAAAGGGCTCACGCTCACGCTGATGGCCAACGCGCGCCGGGTGGCCGCGCAGGCGCTGCGCGATCTGGCGGCGGAGGACGGGTCGTCGCGATGAGGTCCAGCGAACAGACCGTGCTGATCACCGGTGCCGCAGGGTTCCTGGGCCGCTCGGCTTGCGCTGCGTTCACCGCGGCCGGATTCCAGGTACACGCTCTCGTGAGGAACCCAGCGGCGGCAGGCGACTTGCGGCCAATCGCGAAGGGGGGGATTTTCTGCTGCGATCTGCCGGACGCGATCGATGAACACGCCATGGAGGGCGGGGCGCGCGCCCTGATCCATTGCGCTTACGAGACACGGTCAGCGACTGCGGCGCAGGCCCGACGGACCAACGTGGCGGGGACCGAAGCGCTGGTCCGCCTGGCGCGAAAGAGTGGCGTCGGGCAGCTGGTGTTTGTCTCTTCCATGGCCGCGCATGAGAGCGCCGCTTCCATGTACGGTAAGACGAAATTCGAACTGGAGAAAGTGTTCGACGCGGCGGCGGACACGGTAATCAAGCCGGCCACAATTGTAGGCAACGGCGGCGTTTTTCAAAGAACCCGGGAGATGCTTCGCCGCTTGCCGGTGCTGCCGTTGTTCTACGCCGACCGCCGGCTGCAGACCATCTGGATCGACGATGCGTGCCAGGCACTGGTGCGAACAGTGGAGCGCGGCGCAGCCGGAACGGTGGTGCTGGCGCATCCCGACAGCACGCCGATGCGCGAGTTCTATCAGGGCATCGCCAGGATGGATGGAATCCGGTTGAAGGTGTGCCCTTTTCCCGGGGACCTGGCGCTTTTCGGCATACGCATGCTGGAGCGGATCGGGATGCGGCTGCCGATCACGTCGGACAATCTACTGGGCATCAAGTATCTGCACGGGTTCGATCCGGCGGACGATCTGGCGCGGTTGGGTCTGCATCCTTTGAGCTTCGGGGAATCGCTCGAGCGGCTGCGGGGAGATCCCTCAGCGGTTGGGAAGGGGTTGGGGTGAACGGCGGACCTGACCCCGATAGGCCTCATTGAGCGTAACGTGATTTACGTCAAGTGTCCTGGCGAGGGCCCGTTCGAGCGCGATCTTTGCCTTGGCGTACGCTCCCTTCGCGGCGACTTCGGTCGACTGCGCCTGGGCCAGGAAGGTCTGGTATTGAATTACCGTAAGGTTCGTCGCGAGTCCGACCTTAAAGGTCTCCAGTTCCACTTCTACGGACTGCTCCTGAAGAACGCGGCTTTGGACCGCGGCCTCGTACGCTGCCCGAGCCTGCCGCAGGGCGACATATGCATCGGCGACTTCCAGGCGAACCTGATCCTCGAACTGCTGGCGCTGCACCTCGCTCTGGCGGACCTGCAGCTCGTCGCGAACGGCATCCGCCTGAGCCACGCGATTCCGCAATGGTAGCGTCAACTGGAGGCCAATGCTATACGACGGGAAGTTATTCCTGAAAATTTGTCCAAGGACGTTTCCGTAACCGCCGGGAAAAGACGGCACGCCCTGGGTCAGCGCCGCAATCTGATTTATGTCACCGGAAAGGCCGCCGTTCTGTACCATGCCGACCACATCGAGTTCCGGCCGCAGAGCGTTGATGGAGCCTTTCAGGCTGATCTGGGAATTTTCAACTTGTATGCCGGCCTGCGCCAAATCGGGCCGGCTTCGCACGGCCTCGGCGAGCAACTCCTGGATGGGTACCACCGGTTCGACGTCGGGAACCGTCACCGTGTCTGTCGCGATAATATGGGCCGCGCGGATTACAGGAATGGCCAGGCCTCCGCGGGTAATGAACGTCTTAACGATCAATTCCTGCTGCTCAACCAGACCTGTGGCCGAGATCAAGGCTCCCCGATTGGCTGCCACCTGAGCCTGCGCCCGTGTCACCTCGATCGGGGCAAGCGTGCCCTGGTCAACTTTGTCCTTATTGTCCTGATACAGGCGCTCGGCGAGCACCAAGGCTTCACGCTTCACCTTCACGTCTTCGTTCAGACTCACCAGATCCGTGTAGAGTCTGGCGACGCCGGCGACCGTGTCGATAACCTGCTGTTGAAACACCAGGTCGGCTACCTGCTCGTTGTTCCTGGCGATCCGCAGGTATCGGCGATTCAGCGCGGTCCCGAAGCCGCGCAGCAGCGGTTGGGTGACGGTGAATCCCAGGCTTGAATTGAGAAGGGGATTAAAACTGTAGCGGATCGCGTTTGACGTTAATCGTATGTTGTCGAACGTCATGTTGAGCTGCGTGCCCGGCGAGAACCCCTGAGTCCAAATCACGTTCGCGTTGAAATTGTCTGTAACCAGCCAGTTCGATCCGCCTGTGATGACGGGGCTGAATTCCGGAGTGCTTAGATGTTGCCAGTTTATCAGCCCCGAGAGGACGGGATCGTATTGTGGAAGCGCCGGCCCGGGCGAGAGCGGGATCAGGCCCGTCACGGATAGATCGTTCTGCTGCTGCGTGATCAGCGCGACGTCTGAAAAATTCGTATTTACCACCGGCGCCGGTGTCGAACTGGCGGTGAGACTCGTAAGCAGCGGGCCGTTCGGTCCGCCGATTCCGGGAGGCGCCTCGTTGACCAGCAGGCTCAATCCGCGCAGGAATCCGCCGCCTTTAGCTCGTTGAACATCGGTGGGCGCGATTCGCGGGAGATATCGCTGCAGTTCGATATCGAGGTTGTTCTCCAACGCAAGCGCGATGGCATCTGCCAATGAAAGATACAACTGGCCGGCGCGTATCAGTTCGAAAATCCGATCGGAATTCCGGAAATCTACCGGCGGGACGGGCTTCACCCGGTATGGACGGACGAACGCGTTCTGCACGAAACGGGTTTGTGCGTTTCCGAGTACAGAAACGATCACCAACAGGACCGCGGCCTGCAACCAGCATTTCATCCCGCTACCCCTTTTGATTTGAATCAGGAGCCGCAATTTGAACGAGTGCGCCCTCCTGCACCGCATCGCTGGGACTTACGACCACCTCCTGGCCCACCTTGAGACCGTTGGGAATCTCCAGTTCGATACCATAGTCGCGGCCTGGGTCGACTGTTTGGAAGTGGACACGCCTGACACGGGCAAGTATCGCGGGATCGACTCCTTCAGCCTTGACCTTCGCCTGCTCCTCCGAAGTCAACGGCTGAAGCACGGCCAATACGGTGCCGCTCGACCTGACGACCAGCGCCGCGTCCGGCACCAGGAATGGAGGATCGGCGCGATCCGTAACAAACGAGACCAATGCGTACATTCCCGGCAGCAGCAATCCCTGCGGATTGTCCACGTCGACTTCGGTCAGCAGCGTTCTGGATTGAGCGTCCAGAGAACTGGATGTGCGTGTGACTTGACCTTTAAAACTCTGATTGGGAATCTGCTGCACGGTAACCGTTGCGGGCTGGCCCACGCGGACGCCCGGCGCATTGGTTTGAGGAACTGAAATCAGGACCCGAAGCTTGCTGATTTCCGCCAGGCGAAAGATCTCGCCTCCCCGGGGAACATCTGAGGGGCCGGCGGCGTTCAATGGCGCAGGGCCTTGGCTGGACCCGGTAGAGGAGATGAGCGCGCCGACGTCGACGTTCCGGGCCGTGATGACCCCATCAAACGGTGCGGTGATTTGCTCGTAACCTTGAAGCGTCAATAAGCGGCCCAACGTCGCCTTACTCGCCCGAACGAACTCCTCCGCGGCGCGGACGGTCTTTTGCTGGGCAACGACGTTCGCCGCCGATGTTTTGGCTGAAGTCGACTGATTATCGCCGTCCTGCCGCGACACGGCCCCTTTCGCGGTCAGAACCTTGTATCTCTGCCAAGTGAGTTCCGCCAGATCGCGCGTCGCGGTGAGTTGCTCGAGCGTGGCCTGGGCCTGGCCGAGCTGTCCTTGCGCTTGCGCAAGCGCAGCCTGCGCCTGGGATACCTGTTGATCCAGGTCCGGCGCGTCGATATCCGCCAGTTTCTGACCGGCGTGTACGCGATCGCCGATATCGACATACCGCTTCTTCAAATATCCGGCGGCGCGCGCGAAGACATACGCTTCGGTGAGTGGCGTAACGTTTCCCGGCAGCAGCAATTCGGAGCTCGGAGCCGCACGCTTGACGATGGCCGCGTTCACCAACGGTGGTGTGACCCTGCGGAGCGCGGCGGCCGCCTCGATCTGTTTCGTCGTCCGCTGACGCGGCAAGTACCCGAAAAAGTAAACCGCAGCGGCCGCGCCCAGGATGGCGATCAGGGCCAGCAACTTGCGCCAGGGCCCGCGATTGACTTGGCCGGCCTTGCTCTCGGTCATGACTGGGAAATCTCGCCGGCTTCTTCGGCGATCTGGCGATCCATGTCTACCGGGGCGTTTTTGCGAAGCAGCGTGTAGATAATCGGGACGAAGAACAGCGTGGTGGGCGTCGCGAACAACAGCCCACCGATGACCGCTCTTCCGAGGGGGGCGTTCTGCTCGCCACCTTCGCCGAGGGCAAATGCCATGGGAAGCATACCGATGATCATCGCCAGCGCCGTCATCGTGACCGGCCGGATTCGCGTGTACCCGGCCGAGAGAGCGGACTCCACGGCGTTCCTCCCCAGTACGCGTTCGTCATTGGCGAACGTGACCAAGAGGACGCTGTTTGCCGTCGCAACACCGATGCCCATAATCGCGCCCATCAGCGCCGGAACGCTGAGAGTGGTTTGCGTCAGGTATAGCATCCACAGCATGCCCGCCATCGCCCCGGGAAGTGCCATCAGGATGATGAAGGGGTCCAGCCAGGATTGAAAGTTAACGGCCAACACCAGATAGACGAGCACGACGGCGAAGATCATTCCGAAGCCCAGACGAGTGAAGGAGGTCCGCATGGTGTCCACTTGGCCGCGCAGATCGACCGTGGTTCCCCTGGGCAGTGTAGGGCGGATTTTGGCTATGATCCGGTCCACGTCCGCCGCGAAGTCTCCTAAATCGCGCTGATCCGGACTCGCAAAAATGTCGACGACGGGTTGAATATTGTAATGACTCTCAACATCGGGTGAGTTCGTCCTGTTCAACGCCGCCAGATTGTAGAGGAGTTGCTTCATCCCGCCCGCGGACGCAGTAATTGGAGTGCGCCGCATCGCATCAAAAGTGTCGATTTTGTATTGCGGCGTTTGTGCTGTGACCTGGTAATTCACGCCGTTCTTCGGATCCAGCCACTCATTCGGCGCGATCTGGCCGCTTGCCGATAGCGAGATAAGCAGGCTGGTGGCCACGTCTTTTTGCGTTAGGCCGGCTTCGTTCGCCAGGATCCGGTCGACATTGACATTCACCGTCGGGTAATCCGGATTCTGACGGATAAACACGTCGACAGCTCCGGGCAGGCCGGCAATTTCGTTCCGTAGTTTAAGGGCGATTTGAGAGTTCTGATCGAGGTTATTCCCGGTCACCTGAACATCCACGGGAGCCGGCAAACCGAAGTTGAGAATCTGACTGGTGATGTCGGCTGCCTGGAAGAAGAAGGTCTCGGAGGGAAATTTTGTAGCAAGGATATTACGAAGTGTCCTGGTATAGTCGACCGTCGGATGATGATCCGGCTTGAGCGAAATCAGAATCTCGCCGTCCCCGTTGCCGTTGGTAACGCTGTCGCTGAATGCCAGATTGACGCCGGAATTCGGCAGTCCGATATTGTCGAGTATGGAATCGAGTTCCCGGGTTGGAACGATTCGGCGAATCTCGGCCTCAATTGACGCAAAAACGGCGGCGGCCTCTTCGATGCGAGTCCCGGTCGGGCAGCGCACATGCAACCGCATCTGTCCGGCGTCAACGTAGGGGAAGAAATTCTGGCCGATGAACCCTATCAGCCCGATCGATGCCAGCGCGAAGACGATAAAGACTCCGCCGGTGATCGCTCGATGTACGAGCACCCATTCGAGCAGGCCGTGATAGCCTTCGCGGAATTTCTCGAATCTTCGGTCGAAAGCCTGATGGACGTGCCAGATCACGCCCGCGGATCGTGAAGCTTCCTCGGCTTGTTCGCCTTCCTGGTAGAGCGCCATCTCCGACGGGAGCATATAGTGAACTAGCGTCGGCACCACCGTGCGGGTAAGCAGATAGGACGTCAGCATTGCGAACACCACGGCCATCGCCAGCGGGGTGAAGAGGAATTTTGCCGCGCCAGAGAGCATGAGCACCGGCACGAAGACAATGCAGATACAGAGCGTGGAGACAAAGGCCGGTACCGCGATCTCCTGGGCGCCATCCAGAATTGCGCGAACCAGGGTCTTCCCGCTGATGCCCATATTGCGATGGACGTTTTCGATCTCTACCGTCGCATCGTCCACCAGAATTCCGACGGCGAGAGCCAGGCCGCCCAGCGTCATCACGTTGATGGTCTCCCCGAGAAACCCCATCACGATGAGGGAGGTGAGGATCGAAAGCGGGATCGAAATGCAGACGATCAGTGTACTGCGCCAACTGCCGAGGAACAGGAGAATCATGAGCGCGGTCAGCAGCGCGGCGATGCTCGCCTCACGAACCACGCCGGAAACCGACGCCCGCACAAATAGCGACTGGTCGAAGAGTTGGGTAATATTCAGCGACGGCGGCAGAGTGGCCTGTACCGCGGGGAGCAGGTTCTTGACGCCCTGCACCACTGCCAGGGTCGATGCGCCACCATGCCGCAAGACGGTCAGCAGCGACGAAAGACCTCCGTTAATGCGAACAATGTTCGTCTGCACCTGATAGCCGTCCCTGACCTGCGCGATGTCGCGGAAATACACGGGTGCGCCGTTGACAGTCTTGACCGGCATGTCGTTCATGGCCGAGACCAATTCAGGGCTGCTGTTCAGTTGAATCAGGTATTCGCGCGTGCCGACCTTCACTGTGCCAGTCGGAAGGATCAGATTTTGAAGGTTCAAGGCGTTGGAGATGTCCGAAGCCGAAAGTCCTTTTCCGTACAACGCGTCGGCATCCAGGTCGACCATAACCGTACGGACTTTTCCGCCGTAGGGCAGAGGAATGGCGATGCCCGGAATCGTCGAGAGCCGGGTACGAACAAAATTCTGACCGTAGTCATAAAGCTGCTGCTCAGTGAGGGTATTGCTGCTCAGGCCCAATTGAAGTATCGGCACGCTTGACGCGTCGCTCTGCACGATCAGCGGGGGGAAAATGCCAGGGGGCAGGGTCCGAAGCAGCGTCTGGTTGATGGCTGTTACCTGCGCGACGGCAAGATCCACATTGGTGCCCGGCTGCATATAGACGCGGATCAGGCCCACACCGTTGTAGGCGGTCGACTCGATGCGTTGTATGTTGTTGACCGTCGTGGTCATGGCGCGCTCGGAAACGATGAGGACGCGCTTCGCCATGTCGTTCGGACTCATCCCGCTGAAGGTCCAGATCACGCCGACCATCGGAATATTGATGTAGGGGAAAATATCGGTGGGTGTTGTAACGATAGAAAGGGCCCCCAGGATGGCGATCAGGATGGCCATAACCATGAAGGTGTAGGGGCGGCGGAGTGCGAGCCGTACAATCCACATAACCAGCCCAATAGTCATCACTCCAGATGGATATGGGGAGTTCGGGATCTAAATTTTTGCGGTGAACAACAGTCTTATGGGGAGCCTTTGCGCCAGAAACGGTCGATGGGGTCGGCGGCGAGCATCCATTTCGGATTGGTTTCGAGGGCGCGATCGGGATCCACCGCGAAGCGCATGCACAGGTTGTCTCCGCGGCAGGGCGGTTCTTGCGCTACGTGCACGCAGGGGGAACAGGGCAGCTTGTGGTAGTGGATCTCGTCGTGGTTGACGTCCGAGGCGCGCAAGCGTGAGGCCGGATCGGTGGGGCCCCAAAATGAAATCGTAGGAATGGCGAGGAGGCGCGCGTAGTGCAGCAGGGCGGAATCGATGCAGATCAATTCGTCGACTTCGGACAATCCGCGGACGGACTCGGCCAGGGAGGTTTTGCCGGCGTAGTTGGCGGTTACGACTCCGGGGAACGCCATGCGGATCACGTCGGACAATTGGTCCAAGGCGGCCTGATCGCCGCGCGCTCCCATCAGGCGGATTTCGATCTGGCGGCCGGAGTGCTCGCGGCTGAAACGGCGGCCCAGCACTTCCACCCATTCCTTGGGCAGGAGCATGCGCTCGCGGCCTAATTCGGAACAGCAAGGGGCGAGCGCGATGCGCAGATTGGCGGGATCTTGGGTTCGCTGCGCTACGCCCAGTTGCTTGCGAAATGCGGAGACACAGAGTTCCATGTCCGGCGCCTGGCCGCCGAAGAGGGCCGCAATCTGGTCGTAAAAATAGTAGATGCCGTTGGAGATGTTGCAGAACAGCAAGTGGGTGGCGAGTTTCTGGCGCCAGAAAGAGATGCCGGTATAGAAGCCCACACGGTTGACGGCGCAGGTTATCACCGAGAAGACCGTGGTCAAGCGGCTGTGGACCTCGAGATCGACGATGGCGTCGCAGCGGAAGACCTTGCGGATGGCGGTGAGGGAATCGCCAATCAGGGTGAGGGCTGAATCGTCGCGGATGACGATGATTTCGTCGAAGACACCAAGGATCTCGGCGAAGGGTTTGACGGCGGAAGTGGTGACGAGGCGGAGTTGCTTGACCTGCGGCGAGCGTTTGGTGGCGAGCAGCGCGGGATAGGCGATCACGAGGCTGCCGCCGCCCATCATCTTGATGAAGGTGAGGGAAGAACAGCGCGCCAGGCTGTGGTCGCGGCGCACGATCTTGCCGAGCAGGACGGTGGCCGGCTTGAGGATCGCCTGGAGGGTGCCGCCGATGTAGTAGTCGGCCAGCAGTTTGACGCGGAGATTCACCGGGCGCCTCGCGGGGCGGGATTCCGGGGGGCAGTGACGGCGGAGATGGCGAACTCCAGAGTGACGGCGGCAGTGAGGATCAGCGTCCAGTTGAGGGGATACCGATAGCGCGACGACCAGAGCATGATGTAGTACACCGGCGGGTAGAGGAGCCACGCTGCGAGGATGAGGAGGGCGGCGGCGCGATGCCGGAAATAGAGCAGGTACAGGCCGATGATGGCCAGGACGGTGAGGCTCCACTCGAGGGCCGTGTGCATCAAGGTGCGTCCCATGGGAAACCAGAAATGAAAGATACGCAGACCCACCAGGTGTGCAAAGGTTTCCGGGTTGGAGCGGATCCACTGCATGGCTTCCTGCGACTGCATTTTGTCATAGGCGACTTCGCCTACAGCTTTGAGCTTCAGCGCCACTTCAGGCTGCCAGGACGGCGTGGTCTGTTCGATGAAGACCTCGTTACCGTACACGTCCCAACCGGCGCCGGGATGGTTGGAATTGAGCAGCATGATGCCGAAGTTGTCCTTGGCCCAGATGGGGCTTCCGAGGCGGATGGCGTTGCGGATGGGCCAGGGCAAAATGACGAGCGCGGCTACAAGGCCCAGGACGGCCACAAACTGGATGTACTGGCGCGGCGACTCGCGGAGAAAACGAAGCGCGCCCACCAAAATGAAGGCGCCCAGGATGGAGGCCACGGCGGGCGACAAGAGCAGCGCCAGGCCACACCAGAAACCCAGAATGGCGGCGGATCGCGGATTCAGCCTGGGGGTTCCGTACATGCGGATGGCTACAAAAAAGAATGCCAACAGCGCGGTGGCCACGTATGCCTCTGCCCAATCGCCCTTGATGTCCGTAGCGAGGGCGCCGATATAGAAGGCGCCCAGGAGGCCGCCGATCACGCCGGTCCGCAAGCTCAAGCCGAGGCAGACCGCCAGCCACGGAAGCATGGCCCAGCGGAGTGCGGAAACCGTCGATGTCAGGGTGCACTTCACCACTTCCGCCGCCACTCCAGTGCCGAACGTGCGGAAGATCAGTCCGAGAAAGATGGGGTAAATGGGAGGCGCGAGGGCGGTGGGGCCAGTGGGCGCGGCAAACGGATCGGCCAGTTCGCCGCGCTCGGCGAAGGTCATGGCGATTCTCACCATCTCTTTACGGGGAAAGAGATGGATCTGATCCGTGGCCACAACCCATCCGAAGCGGACCAAGAGGCCGACCACGAAGACGAAGATACAGGCCCGCCACGGGACCGGCCGTAGAGATTGCGACATCAAACCTTCTCCAGGACGATCACCATGTGCATTCCAGTGAGCCACCGCGCGAACGGGCGGGTCAGGGCGTCTTCCAGCTTGAGCAGGGCGGAAAACCCGAAGTCCGGTACCAGGGAACTACCGCTGAAACCCCTGGTCGCCGGGCCGAGGAAGAAGCCGAATTTACTTGCCTCCACCAGACGAAGCGAGGGTAGCAGTTCGAGGGTTTTGCCGAGGTTCTTCCAGAAGAGAATTTCGGGGATGCCGCCGTTGGCGAAGGTATGGCCGGGGTCGGGGTCCGGAGGCTGGGAATCGAGGCCGAAGAGGTCCCATTCAGTATCGATGGGTTCGTGATGGAAATTGGTCCAGATGAAACGCGACCAGATGGTGATGGCGGGTTCGCAGAGGATGAGGTGCCCGCCGGTCTGCAACGCGGCAGCGGCCCGGCGCAGGAAGTGCAAGGGGCGCTGCAGGTGGTGGATGCAGTCGAATACCACGAGGTTACCCGCTTCGCCCGCGGCCAGGTCGAGATCGTGGGCGTCCATGACGCGGTCGATCCACGGGCCGCTCTGAAATACGTCGGTAGAGACGACGTCGGGGAAGTATTCCTTGAAATTTCCGGATCCGGAACCGACTTCGATCACGGGACGAAGCGGAGAAAGGGCGCGCACGACTTTTTCGTAGCGGTGGTGGTACATCTTGCGCACCACAGGCTTTTTCTCCCAGATGGCGCGCTGGTGCAGGATCTCCTTGAGGTAGTCATCGAAAGCCGCTCTTGCCATCGCCTCTTGTTACCTTACCGCACTGGCATCCGCCTGCATCCGGTCGTGCAGTGCGGATTCTAACTGAGGTAATTGCACGGTGGCGGTGCCCATGGTGCTGATGGCAATGGAAGCGGCCTCGGTGGCCAATTCCATGGCATCGCGATACGATGCCCCGGCGGAAATCGCCAGGGAGAGGATGGCCAGGACGGTATCGCCCGCGCCGGTGACGTCATACACCTGGCGGGGCGCGGAGGCCAGGTACTCGACAGGCTTGGAATCCGCGAACATGGTCATACCGTCGGCGCCTTCGGTGACCAGGATCATGGTGCCGGGCATGAGAGTGGACAAGCGGTTGCCCGCCGTCACGGTTTCCTCGTGATTGCGCGCCGGCAAACCGGTAAGGATGCTGAGTTCCAGCCGATTCGGCTTCATGAGGAAGCAGCCCTGATAGCGGGTGTAGTCAGCGCCTTTGGGATCGACGAAAACGCGCTTGCCGGAGCGCGCCGCGGCATCGATTACGAAGCTCAGCAGGGACGGCGTAAGGAAGCCCTTGGCATAGTCGGAGATGACAACGGCAGTAGTGCGCTCGAGGCGTTCGGCAATCATCTCTCGCGCGCGAATTTCGGCCGCAGCGGGCATGGGGCCGGTGTCCTCTTCGTCCACGCGCACGATTTGCTGGTGGGAGGCGATGACGCGGGTTTTGGTGGTGGTGGGACGCGCGCTTTCGGAGATCAGGAAATCCACCGCGACGCCGCATTCCAGCAGGGCACCCTGGAGCTCCATGGCTTCGCGATCGATTCCTACCACACCCACCAGGTGCGGCGAGGCGCCGAGAGTGGCCAGGTTCGCCGCGGTGTTCGCCGCTCCGCCGGGCCGTACGGTAGAGCGCTGCTTGCGGACCACGGGGACGGGGGCTTCGGGAGAGAGGCGCGAGGCTTCTCCCCACCAATACCTGTCCAGGATCACATCGCCGACAGTCAGGATATTTTGGCCGGGGAAGTGTCGTAAGACGGCAGAGAGGTTGGGCACTTCGCCCTAATGTAGCATACCGATGTCCGAGCTTCGGTCGGATGGCCGATTACCAATCTGATTGCCAATCGGCCGCTGGTTCACAACCCGACCCACATCAGGTGAAGGCGCCTGCCCCGCCACGTTACGGATTGGTAGAATCAAGAATTGCCTGATTTCCTCGTAACGGTGGTAATCCCCACCCTCGCTGCGGATTCGAGGCTTCTGGAGTGCGTGCAGTCCCTCTCCCGGCAGACGAAGCCAGATTTCGAAGTGGTGATCATCGATAATAGCGGCTGCGGCCTGGTACGTCGCAATGGCACGGCGCCGGGCGCGCGCGTGATTGAGAATTCGTGCAATGCGGGCTTCGGTGGCGCCATCAACCAGGGGTTTTGCGCCTCCACTTCGCCTTATGTGGCCACGCTCAACGACGATGCCGTGGCTCACCCGGAGTGGCTGGCGGCGCTCGTCCGCGCCCTGGACAGCCGCCCGGACGCCGGCATGTGCGCTTCGCAGGTCCGCCTGTTCGGTGAACCGCGCCTGGATTCCGCCGGTATGCTGGTGGCGCGCGACGGCAGCAGCAAGCAGCGCGGTCATGGGCGGCTTCCCGAGGATTTCCCGGTGCCGGAGGAAGTCCTGCTGGCCAGCGGCTCCTCGGCACTCTACCGGCGCAGTATGCTGGAAGATATCGGCGGCTTCGACGACGCTTTCTTCCTCTACTGCGAAGACACCGATCTCGGCCTGCGCGCACGCTGGGCCGGTTGGAAATGTCTGTATGTCCCGCAGGCCGTGGTGGAACACCATTACTCGCATTCCGCCGGCCGCGCCTCGCCGGTCAAGGCATACTACGTGGAACGCAATCGCCTGTTCGTGCTGGTCAAGAACTTCCCGGGCCGTATGCTGGTGGCCGCGCCCTTCGTCGCCCTGGCGCGGTATTTGTGGCACGCCTGGTACATTCTGAAGGGACAGGGAAGCGCCGCGCGATTCCGGGCCGAGGGTAATGCCGGACCCAGGATGCTCTGGTACGTGGTGCGCGCGCACGCCGCCCTGCTCGGCAATCTGGGGCGCTTGTGGCGGCAGCGGCGGGAGATCCGTGAGCGCGCCCGCATCACTCCCGCCATCTTCCGCCATCTATTGCGCAGCCACGCTATCAGCGCCAGGAGGATGGCCGCCCTGTGATGACGCCGGGCCCAGACTCCCTGCTGGTCATCGTGCCCGCCCTCAATGAGGAGGCCGCGATCGGCTCTGTAGTCCGCGATATTCATCTGCATGTTCCCGGTGTTCCGGTGCTGGTGATCGACGATTGCTCTTTGGACAGGACCAAAGCGGTGGCGCGCGAAGCCGGCGCTCAAGTGCTGCCCATGCCGCATCATCTCGGTCTGGGCGGCTGCGTGCAGGCGGGTTATAAACTGGCCTACGAGCTCGGGTACCAATACGTGATCCGGGTGGATGGCGACGGGCAACACGACGCGCGCGATATCCCCCGTGTGTTCGAAAAGCTCAAGCGTACGGGCTGCGAAATGGTAATCGGCTCGCGCTTCGTGGGCGACAACGGTTCACGGACCGGCGCGGTGCGCTCCCTCGGCATCCTCTTTTTTCGCCTGGTGCTGCGGCCGGTGCTGGGCAAGGAGGTACGCGACCCGACTTCCGGCTTCGTTGGCGTCAACCGGCGCGCGCTGAACGTATTTCGCGACAGCTTCCCGCTGGAGTATCCCGAGATCGAGGCCCTTGTGGTGCTGCAGCGCCGCCGTTTCCGTTTCGAAGAGGTTCCCTGCAAGATGCGGCCGCGCACCACGGGACGCTCTTCGATCACGGCTCTCAAGTCTCTCTACTACGTCGTGCACGTGCTGCTCGGAGTATTTGTGAACGTACTGAAATTCGATCGCCGCTATCACCGCGCGCAGCGCGAGCGCGGCACTGGAGGATAGATGGAACGCCTCTTGAACGTCACCACGGTTTTGAGCGTCATCCTGCTGGTCATGGTCTTGGTCAGCGTACGGCGGGCGCACATCCGGGTGGAGTATTCGGTGAGCTGGCTGCTGGCCGCCGCCGCCATGCTGATTCTGTCGCGGGCGCACCCGCTGCTGGATGCGGTGCGCAACCTGATCGGACTGCCGGATTCGCCCCTGACACTGTTCCTGCTTGCCGGTGGCGTTTTTCTGATCATGTTCTTCCGCTTCTCGGTGATCACTTCGCACCTGCGCGACGACAACATCGCTCTGGCGCAGCGCGTAGCCATTCTGGAATACCACTTGCAAAACCTCAGGAGTCATGAAGACCAGGAAGCCTGATTCCGCGCGGGCAAAAGCCCCTGCCCCCACGTCGCGTCCATGGATTTGGTACGGCGCCGCGCTGGCGACGCTTGTGGCGCTTTTGTGGGCATACGGCCCGGCGATGCACGCGCCATTCCTGTTTGATGACGTTGCACAGCAGTTTGCCCGACCCACGGCGTCGGCTCCGCTTTCGAGTTGGATCGGCCCGGTGCGCCCAGTGTTAATGTTCAGCTATTGGATCAATACCCGGATCTCGATGGAGGACACATCTTCCTATCACCTCTTTAATGTCCTGATCCACGCACTGGCTGGCATCTTAGTCTTCCTGGTGATTCGACGCCTCCTTGAGTGGGCAGGAATCGAAAAGACGAGCCGTACCCCGTTCGCGGCTTTCGGCGCAATGTTGTTTCTGCTTCATCCGTTGCAGTCGGAGAGCGTGGCGTATATCTCCGGGCGTTCGGAGTCGCTCTGCGGGATGTTCGCCTGCGCTTCTTTCGCGGCTTTTCTCTATCGTCGCTCTCCCGCCATTTCATGGGCCGGTGTGGCCACGGTAGTCCCGCTTTTCGGCGCCGCCTTACTCACCAAGGAACAGGCTGTGGTGCTGCCCGCCCTATTTGTCTTAACCGATATCTGGTGGAACATGGAATCCCCGCTGAAGGCCGTGCGCGCCAATTGGAAGCTGTACGTGGTGCTGGCGGCGGGGGCGGCTGCCGGCCTGGCGCTCTTCTGGAGGATGATCCTCGGCGTCGGCACAGGCGGCAGCGCCGGTTTCGGTATGAAGGACTTCGCCTGGTATCAGTACCTGTTCACGCAGTTTCGCGCGATTTTCGCATACGTGTTCAACTTCCTGCTGCCGGTCAATCTTAATGTGGATTGGGATTTCCCCATCTCGCGCACGATCTTCGATCGCGGCGCAATTTTGGGACTTGCCGGATTGCTGGCGCTGGCCGCGGTGGCCTGGCGCTACCGCCGCAACTTTCCCCTGGCCGGCTACGGCTACTTCGTCTTCCTGTTGCTGCTTTCACCTACGTCAAGCATCCTGCCGATCAAAGACCCGATTGCGGACCGCCGTATGTACCTGCCGATGCTCGGCCTGATTCTGATCGCCATAGACCTGCTGCGCCGCCTCAAGGTAGAGCGTAAGGTGCTTGCCATGGGCGCGGCGGTTCTGATCGTCGTTGCCACTCTTGCCACGCACGCCCGCGCCGCGGTCTGGAGCGACCCCGTCCTGCTCTGGCAGGATACCGCCCTTAAATCACCCGACAAGGTCCGCGCCCATTTCCAACTCGCTTTCGCCTACTTCGACCAGGGCCGTTTTGATCTCGCCGTCTCCGAATTTGAGAAGTCCGCCAGCCGCAAACCTCCCACCACGGATCTGCTGGTCGATTGGGGACTGGCCTACGACGGTCTGAACCAGCCGGATAAGGCGCTGGAGAAGTTCCGGCAGGCGGCGGCCCTGGAACCCTCGGCACACACGTACACGCAAATCGGCTACATCCACGCGAAACAGTCCCAGTGGAAGGAGGCGATGGAAGCCTTCGATACCGCGCAGAAGCTCGATCCCAACTTCGCGATTACCTACATGTATAAGGGGAAGGTGTACCTGGCGACCAATCAGCCCGCCGCCGCGGTCGCGGAATTCCAGCACGCGCTGGCGCTCGACACCAACCTGGCGGCCGCGCGGGCAGGACCTCGTCACGGCCCAACTGCGCCTGAGCGGCCGCTGAACATGCGCATTGGGGTGAATGCGCTCTATCTGATTCCGGGCGGCGTCGGAGGCACTGAGATCTACCTCCGCTCCCTTTTGGCCGCACTGGCTGAAATCGATCACCACAACCACTACTTCGTGTTCACCAATCGGGAGACCGGCCCGGACCTGGTTCCCGCGGAGACTAATTTCACGCACGCGCCGCAGGGGGTGCGCGCCGCCAACCGGCCGGCGCGCATACTCTGGGAACAGACCGTGCTGCCGCTGGCCGTTGCACGCCGCCGCCTCGATGTCCTCTTCAACCCCGGCTTCACCGCACCGATGCTTTGCGGCTGCCCGCAGGTCACGGTGTTTCACGATCTGCAACATAAGCGCCACCCAGAGTACTTCCGATGGTTCGATTTGCCGTTCTGGAATTTCTTTCTGTTCTGGAGCCTCACCGTGTCACGCATGATCGTGGCCGTCTCGGGCGCCACGGCGGACGATCTGCGGCGGTGGTACCGGCTGCCGGACGCAAAAATCCGCATCGTGCCTTCAGGCGTAGATCCCCGCTTCTTCGAGCTTGCCGCGCTTCGCCGCCGCGAGCCGTTCCTGCTGGCGGTATCGACCCTCCACCCGCACAAAAATCTGGATGGCTTACTGCGCGCGTTCGCCGCTTTCCGCGAACGGCATCCCGAGTACCGGCTCGTGGTCAGCGGCCTTCATGGGTTCTTCTCGGCGGAACTGCACGCTCTGCGCGATCGCCTGCATCTGGCGGATAGCGTGGACTTCCCGGGCTGGATTCCGCGCGAACAACTTTACAACCTCTACTCGCGCGCCGCGGCATTTCTTTATCCGAGCCTGTTCGAGGGCTTCGGCTTGCCGGTTCTGGAGGCGCTCGCCGCGGGCGTGCCCACCGCCTGTTCGGAGATCGAGCCGATGAATAGCATCGCAGGCAGCGCTGCCTTGAAATTCGATCCGCGCGACCCCCCGGCTATCGCCGAAGCGATGCACCGGCTAGTCACGGATGACGAACTCCGCCGGCGGCTGGCGTCTGCGGGTCCGGTCCGGGCGGCGGAGTTTTCCTGGCGCACCACCGCGGAAGGGGTGCTCGGCGCTTTGGCGGAGTGCCGCGAGGAGAGTTGATAAAGCAGTAAGAGGCGTCGAGTGAGACTCGACACGCAGTAGTGCGCAGTCGACGGTGGTTTTTTCGGGGTTCACCAAAGATGGCTTGTTCTATGGCCTTGCGATTGCTGTTAATGTGTTTTGGGGTGATAGAAAATGACTCGTTTATTCACAGTGTTCGCGGCAGCCTTCGTGGTGGCGTTTCCCGCAGGCGCCCAGCAGTATCAGCGCCGTGCCACCATGGTCGGCGGCGGCGGCCCGGATCGGGGCAAGTGCACCATTGAAGTGGTGGTAGACGGATCCGCCGAGGTGGAGATCCGAGGCGACCAGGGAGTGATCCGGAATATCTCCGGCCGTCCGGCGGAGTGGCGCCGCTTCCAATGCAGCGCTCCTTTGCCCCGCAATCCGGCTGGTTTCCGTTTCGCTGGTGTCGACGGCCGCGGCAGGCAGCAACTGGTGGGCGATCCACGCAATGATGGCGTCGCTGTCGTCCGCATTGAAGATCCGCAAGGCGGCGCGGAAGGCTACACCTTCGACCTCATCTGGGGTGGAGTCAACGAACCGGTCCGCATCCCGGAGCGTCCGTCGCGCCGTTTCACGACGGAGCAGGCCGTCAGCGTGTGCCAGGATTCGGTGCGCAGCCAGGCGGGAGACCGCTTCCGCGGGCGCCGGGTGGAATTCCTAAATACACGCATCGACGACAATCCAGGGCGCAATGACTGGGTCATCGGCATGATCGATGTGTTCCGCGGTCCGGTGGCTGAGGAACACTTCCGCTTCTCCTGCTCCGTGAACTTCGATACCGGCCAGGTGAGATCGGTTCAGATCGATCCGGTGGAAAACCGCGACCGTCCCTCCCGCCGCTTTACGACTGAGCAGGCGGTAAACGTGTGCCAGGATGCCGTCCGCAGGCAGGCGGAAGGCCGCTTCCGCGAGCGCCGAGTGGAATTTCTGAATACCCGTATCGACGATAATCCGGGCCGCAATGACTGGGTTATCGGCACGATCGAAGTTTTCCGAGGGCGCGACTTCTCGGAAGGGCGCTATCGATTCTCCTGCTCGGTGAACTTCGATAATGGCCAGGTGCGGTCCGCGGAGATCGAGCCTCGAAGGATGTAAGAGTTACCCCTCGGATTCCCAGCGAAAGCGCCATACGGCGATCATGCCGAACAGTGCTGTAAACGCGAGCAGCGCGGCGATCGGCCCCACGGCGGCATCGAAGCCGGAACCGCGCCACACCATGGCGTCCAGCCCGTCCACCGCCCAGCGTGTCGGCACCGCAAAACTGGCACGCTGCAACCATTGCGGGAAAATGAACGCGGGCACCCAACTTCCGCCCAGCATGACCAGGATGAGGGTCACCAGGATCGCGATGCCGCGCGTGGCTTCCGGAGTCTTGCCGAGCACGGCCACCAGCAGGCCGAACGTCGCCGTCATCATCGCGAATGCCACGCACACCCCGAGGAAGCCCGGGAAACTGCCTTCGATCCTGACGCCGAACACCACGCGCGCGAAACCAAACACGGTCAGCATGATGACCATCGCCACAATCGCCGCGCTGGCGGCACGGCTGCCGATAATCACGTAGCGCGAGAGCGGAGCCGCCTGCAGACGCTTCCACAGGCCGCTGCGCCGCTGCTGCAGCACTACCATTCCGGCATCGATCCCCATGAACAGGATGAATTGCACGCACATTCCGGCGAAGGAGTGCGCCATGCTGTTGTACTGCACTCCCTTGTGGGCCGTGACGGCCTCCTGGCTCACGGTGTACGGCATGCTGAAACCGCCGGCACCGGCCTGCACCTGCGGATTGGCGTTCTGCCGCTGGTTCCACTCGCCCACGCCTTGCAGCATGCGGCGCAGGGCGGCCTGGTCCGCCGGTTTCAGGCCGGTGGATTTGTCGACGTCGCGCAGGGCGTCGTCCAGCAGGCGCTGCGAACTCGGGCCGCTCATGGTTTCCCGGCTGATGACTTCCATGACATGTTGTGTGAGGACGCCGCGAACTACCTGCATTTCGGTGCCGTGGGAAGGGTCGTAGAGTAATTGAATTTCCGGTTTGTCATTGCCGCGGAAGAAGGCTTTTCCGGCGCGCTCGGCGAAGCCTGGCGGAAGCACCGCCGCAACCGTGGTTTTGCCGCCGCGCACCGATTCGCGCGCCTCCTCGATGGGTCGGCTCTTCACTTCCAGCGCCGGATCCGCCGACATGGCGGCAGTCAGCTTGCGCGAAACGTCGCTGTTATCCTGATCGACCACCGTCACGTCGATCTTCGACGGCGGGCGGTCCTGGGTGGCACCGCCGAAGATGTACCCGAAGAACGAGGCGATCACGATGGGAGCCACAAAGCTCATGGTCACCGCGCGCCGGTCCTGAAAAAAAAGGCGCAGGTCGCGCCGCACCAGGGCTTGGAATGCCGTGTAGCTCATGCGTTGCGAACGCTCCTTCCGGTCAAGGTCAGGAACACCGTTTCGAGGTCGGCGCGCTGGCTGGTCAGGTAGCTGCAGCGGTAGCCCTGCGCTTTCAACCACACCAGCACGCGCGGCGAACTCTCGAGCAGATCGTGGACCGTGACCCGAAGCGTGCTGCCGTCCCAACCGGCTTCGGACACGCCATAGACCGCGCGTAAGCCGTCCAGCCAGCCATCCCGCCCGGGATTCTCCACGCCGATTTCGATGACATTGACGCTCGGCACCATGCGGCGCACCGCGTCCAGCGTGTCGTTTGCGATCACCTTGCCGTGATCGATGATGATGATCCGGTCGCAGAGGCGCTCAGCCTCTTCCATGTAGTGTGTGGTGTAGACCAGCGTTTTCCCCTGACGCTTGAGTTCCTCGAGGCTGGAGAATATCTGGTTGCGGCTCTGCGGATCTACGCCAACTGTAGGCTCATCGAGCAGCAGGATCCGGGGTCCGTGCAACAGCGCGGCCGCCAGGTTCAGGCGGCGCTTCATACCGCCGCTGAACGTGCTGACGCGATCTTTGGCACGGTCGGCCAACCCTGCCACCTCAAACGCCGAGTCCATGGCGCTGGCCAGGGGAGCGCCGCGCAAGTTGTAGATGGCGCCGAAGAGGGCCAGGTTTTCGCGCGCCGAAAGTTCGTCGTGGAGGGCCACTTCCTGCGGCACCAGCCCCAGGCGCAGTTTCACGGGGTCGGTTTCCCCGCGCACCACGCCCCCCTCGATCCGCACCTCGCCGCGGTCCGGCGGCAACAACCCGGCGATCATGCAGACGGTAGTGGTTTTCCCGGCGCCGTTAGGCCCCAGGAGCCCCACCATTTCCCCCGGCCGGACCACGAAGGAAACTTCCTCGACGGCCACCAGGTCCCCATAACGCTTATGCAGTCCTGTGACTTCCAACATTCATCGGAGTATACGCGAAGTGACCCGCCGGTGTTCAAAGGGAATGGCTGAAGCAGGCTGACCGCACCTCTGTTAAGCTAATCCATTGATGACAGTCGATGAAATCCGTGAACTGATCGCCCTCGCGACGGAATCCGGCGTAGCCGAACTGGAAGTGCAGCGCGGGGACAACCGCGTGCGCATCCGGCGCGCTTCGTACGCCGCTCCGCAGGAGATCGTGGTCGCTGCGCCTTCGTATGCCGCCGCGCCCACTCACTCATCCAGCGCCCCCGCTCCATCCTCCGCGCAGCCCGCGATCGAAGCGCCCAAGGAGAAAGGCGAGAAGCCGCACGATCCCAACCTGGTCCTGGTCAAGTCTCCCATCGTCGGAACGTTTTATGAGGCCGCCTCGCCCGAGGCCCCGCCCTTTGTACGCGTCGGCGAGCGCGTACAGCCCGGTAAGGTGCTTTGCATTATCGAGAGCATGAAGCTGATGAACGAGATCGAATCCGAAACCAGCGGCATCATCGAAAGCAAGCTAGTTATGAACGGGCAGCCGGTAGAGTACGGGGAGGCTCTGTTTGCCGTCCGTACCGTTTAAGAAGATACTGATCGCCAATCGCGGCGAAATTGCCGTTCGCGTCATCTGCGCCTGCAAAGATCTGGGAATTCAGACCGTCGCAGTGTATTCGGAGGCGGATCGCTACAGTTCGCACGTGCGCTTCGCCGATCAATCGATCTGCATCGGGCCGGCCAAGAGCGCGCGCAGCTACCTGGACATTCCTTCGATTATCAGCGCGGCGGAGATTACGGATGTGGACGCCATACATCCGGGATACGGCTTCCTCAGCGAGAACGCAGCTTTCGCCGAAGTCTGCGATGCGTCGCAAATCAAATTTATCGGGCCGCGGCCGGAAGTGATCCGCATGATGGGCGTCAAGGAACGCGCCCGCGCGTTCATGAAGGATCTCGGCGTCCCCATACTGCCGGGTTCGGCCGGCGTGCTTGCTACTCCTGAGGAAGCCCTGGAACTTGCCGCCAAGGTGGGCTATCCCGTGATTCTGAAAGCGTCCGCGGGTGGCGGCGGGCGCGGTATGCGTATCGTCAACGCTCCCGAAGATTTGCCCTCGTTGTTCCTGCAGGCGCAGAACGAGGCTGGCAGCGCCTTCAGCTCCCCCGATCTCTATCTGGAGAAATACATCGGCGCTCCCAGGCACATTGAATTTCAGATTCTTGCCGATGAGCACGGCAACGTGGAAATCCTCGGCGAGCGCGAATGCAGCGTGCAGCGCCGGCACCAGAAACTGCTGGAGGAATCACCCTCGCCGGCCGTTACCGATGCGCAGCGCGCCGAGATGTCCGCGGTGCTCCGCCACGCTATCGCAAACTCGGGGTACACCAACGCCGGCACGGTGGAGTTCCTGATGGATGAGGACGGCAAACTCCATTTCATAGAGGTCAACGCACGCGTGCAGGTGGAGCATCCGGTCACCGAATTTGTCACCGGCATCGACATCGTCAAGAGCCAGATCCGCATCGCACAAGGCGAAACCCTGGCTGACATTCTGCCTGGACCCGTGGAATTGCGCGGCCATGCTATCGAGTGCCGCATCAACGCGGAGAATCCCGTGACCTTCGTGCCATCGCCCGGCCGCATCACCGGGTTCCACTTGCCCGGTGGGGTCGGCGTGCGCGTGGATACGTGGGCGTATACCGATTGCGTCATCCCGCCGTTCTACGATTCGCTGGTTGCCAAGCTGATTACTTACGGCAGCGATCGCGCGGAGGCGATCCGCCGCATGCAGCGCGCGCTCAGCATGTTTATTGTGGAGGGGATCTATACCTCGATCCCGATGCAACAGCGGATCCTTGCCGACCCGGAGTTCCAGGCGGGACGCTTCGACACGAATTTCATCAAGCGATTCATGCCCGGTCACAAATGAAGCGCGGTCCGCTGGCCGCGGCGCTATTGTGCTGCGCGCTCGGCCTGAGCTGGCAGTTGCTTACGGTGCACTTCAATTACGGCGGCAACCTGACCGCGCTCTTCTGCCACGGGTCGCAGTATCCGCTTCCGCCGAGCCTGGCCGGCGAGCACATCTACGTTTTCCCCAACAGCGGCGGCTACGACGGGCAAAGCTACCATTACATGGCGCACGATCTGTTCGACCGCACCGATATCGGCCGCGCCATTCCCGACCCTTCGCTGCGCTACCCGCGGATTCTACTTCCCGCGATGGCTCACCTGCTCGCGCTGGGCCGGCCCGAATGGATTGATGTCTCCTTCCTGCTGTGCAACCTGCTGTTTCTGGGATTGGGTGCCTACTGGCTGGGACTGCTTTTGGAGCGCATCGGCGTGCACCCGCTGTTCGCCACTTTGTATTGCGTGGTCCCAGTGGCGATAATCTCGTTGGATCGCATGGTGGTGGATCTGGCGCTGACATCTCTGGCGCTGGGCTTCGCGGTGTATCTCGAGCCGGAATCGCCGTGGAAACTGTACATCATCCTGGTTGCCGCAGCGCTGTGCCGCGAAATGGGATTCCTGCTGTGGGGCGGCTACGTAATCCGCCTCGTGTGGCTGCGCCGCTATCGTCAGATCGCGATCTTCGCCACCGCGATCCTGCCCGGCTTGCTGTGGACAATGTGGGTGCGCTCCGCCATACCGCGTGGGGATGCGTTCGGAATACCGCCGATACGTCCGTTGTGGGGCATGGTGGAAGCGGCGCTGCATCCGCGTTCGTATCCCTTTTCGGCGCCGGAGGTGGCCGTCATACGTGTGCTGGACTGGCTGCAACTGGCCGGCAACCTGCTCGCTTTCTCGATCGCATTTTGGCGCGTGCGCTCGGTGGGCCGCGATGCAATTCTCAATGCGTGCTTCCTTTTTGCTTGCCTCGCACTGACGCTGACGTACTTTGCGTGGGACGATCCGTTTGCGCGCGCACGAATACTGGCGCCACTATTTCTGTTTCAGTTTCTGGAACGGGGCCGATTGACGCGGCTGCCGTTATTGTTGGTGACTCCGCGCGTGTGGCTGGAATTGACTCCTCAAGTTCTTGGAATTATTCGGGGAATCGTCGAGGCAACCTCCACCCGGGCATGCGGCTCACCGACTGATAGTTTGTCCGCTCTTTCACGATGGTTAGTACATTGCTGGTCCCATGGTGAGCGTAGTGTGTAATGTCTCGGTAAAGCTATGTCTCCCCAGGGCCGGCCGCATATACCGCAAATCGGTTTTTGTGAAGAGAAGCAACGGCTGCTAGATGAGTTTCTTAACGCTATACGGGGGGTTACCCTTCTTTTGGGCAAGCAGGCCGAGGCCGTGATTGACTGGGACCCGGCGTTCGCACGTTTCGATGTGCTGCTCCACATGGCTCATGAAAAAAAGGACGCTGCCAAGTATGCACTAATTGCGCACATTGAAGCCCACCATTGTGAAGAGGGATGAAAGATGGCACTTAAGCGAGTTGAAAAGGAAAGAATTACAGACAGCCGGTTAAAGCTTCAAGCGGTTACCAATACACTGAAAAAGGTTAATCCTGCAGAAATCAAGGATCTTGGGGATATCGAGGACTGTTTGAAGGATGCCGAAAAAATTCTAGGAAATGCACTCCGCACGCCGGCTTCCGAAAGGTGATCGAGTGTGACCTTACCGTCGGCGTGGCAGGGGTAGGGTGGAGTGTCCGGCGTCCGTGCCGTCCGGTGTGCCGGCGATGGCGGCTCGCGGTGCCTGGTAGTTGCCGAAATTCAATTCGTTTTCGGTGAAGCTGATCGGCCGGTCGAGCACCATTTCCAGCGTGGTTCCCCGGGCCAGGACAGCGTCCGGACCGCGCGAAGTCAATACGCCGATCATGCCGGCCGCGGCGCCCGCGGCTGCGCCGATGCCCGCGCCCATGCCATAGTGCCCTGCCGCGCCGCCCGCGATGGTTCCGATGCTGGCGCCCGCGGCGGTCGCTTCGCCTATCGTGCGCGCATCGCCGCTCTTATTGCCTTCGCTGCGCACCTTGCCTTCGGCCCGATCCAGTTCGTCCTTGGCATTGCCGTCCATGCTGCCGATGCGGCCGTGGAAATCGCGCGTGACGCCGTTGGGCAAGGTTAACGAATCAAAGCGCACGTACAGTTCGCCGCGGCCCTTCACCCGGCCCGGTTTCTTGAGCTGGGTCACCGTGCCGGCGACATAGCTACCTACGGGGACCACGATGCGCCCGTTCACGAGCACCGGAAATACGGATTCCAGGTAGACGCGGTCGCCTTCCGCCGAGTGTTTGGTGCTAACGCTGTTGATCAGGCTCAATGGTACCTTGGTCCCGGTTACGACCGTGAACTCGGCCGTTTGGGGCACAGCCTCCTGGGCGCACAACAGGCCCGCGACAGCGAAAGTGGTTGCCAGAAATGGCCGTATCGACATCCAAAACACTCCTAATCCTTCCAGCCTATATGGTTTAACGCGCTCTGGGGCGGGAAAGTTGCCGGATTCCGCTAGCGGAGGGGCAATTTGAGGCCGGTTTGCGCGGGCAGATCCCCGGCGGTGACCTGTATCTCCGGGTCGTTTGGAGTGCCTTCCAGCATGAAGAGATTGATCTGATAGAGCCCCGCCGAGCCAGGTGTCAATCCGGCATATTTGACCAGCACCGGGTCCACGGGCGCGCCATTGACCGTCACCTTTAGCGATGCCAGCGCCAGCATGGGGGCCGCGTAGTTCGGAATCTCGCCCACTGCCGGGTTGGGAGTGGTCCGTCCCAAACCGGTGAGGTAGACTACCACGATGTCTCCGCCGTGAGCCGGGGTGTCCGTCGTCAGGAGATTGCCCTTCGCGTCCTGGGCGATCACGTATCCGCCGGTCATGGAAAACAGTGCCGGCGCCGCATCCACCAGCGTCACAATGATCTCCGGACCCGAGATGCCCTCCGTCACCACGCGGACCTTGACCGGACCCGCGGTTTCCGTGCTGGACACGACGAAATTGACCTGGGTGGCAGAAACGAAGAGCAGCGGGACGGGCTGATCCTGGACATATACCCGGACGTAGTTCATCTCCACGGGAAGACAGCGTCCCGACAGCGATGCGGGACAGGGCACCAAGTCGGCATCCACCAGCGCGTGCGTGGAACGCGCCAAGCCTGCCCCAAAGACGGAGATTACGGAATTGGGCGCGAACGGCCCCGAAGTGAAATTAGACGCGTTGACAATGCCGTCAGCGGAGTAGGATGGGCCTGCTCCCCGGGCCGTCCCGGCACACAGGACCGCCAGCGCCAGCCAAATTCGGGTCATCACTGTCTGGTGGCCCCAGCTACCCGATCTTCTCACTTCTTAGGCCCCATTCCCTCCAATTCCCGCTAAACTATAGATATCCCGTCCGACTTTTTGCGGGCGTACTGCGTCTAGTCACAAGGAGCCAGAGATTTGATTTTTCGGGCGGTCGAAGATGCCGACCTGATTCGCCAGGCAACCCGGGGTAACGTGGAGAGCTTCAACCTTCTCGTCTCCCGGTGGGAGAAGCGCGTTTACAACTACCTGCTGCGAATTACGGCCAACCGGGAAGATGCTCTGGACTTGACGCAGGACGCTTTCTTGAAAGCCTATCAAAACCTCCGCAAGCTCGACGACCCGGGGCGCTTTGCTCCCTGGCTGTACCGCATCGCACACAACGAGGCCTACAGCATGTTCCGCAAGCGGAGGCCGGAAACCGATGTGGACGAGATGGAGCCCGAAGCCACGGAAACGAAGATCACCGTCGGCGGAAGCCCGGTCTTCCCCATCGAACTCTCTTTGGCCGTCGCCAGTGCATTGGACCGCCTTTCCACGGACCAGCGCGAAGCGGTGGTGCTCAAAATTTACCAGGGCTTCAAGTTTGAGGAAATGGCGGAGATTCTCTCCTGTCCGGTTTCCACCATCAAGTCCCGCCTCTACACCGCGCTCGAACTCCTCAAGACCGAGCTGGCTCCCATGAAGGCAAGAGGTTTGTCATGAGTTGCTCGCCATTCGATTTGAAGGAATACTTCCTCCGGGAACTGCCGTCCCCGCAGCGGGTCCAGGTGGAGGCTCACGTCAATAACTGTTTTACCTGCCGCGAAGAGCTGGAGCGCCTGCAATTGACCGAGGCGGCACTCTTCTCTTTGCGCGACGAAGAAATTCCGCAGCGCATTGCGTTCGTCAGCGACCAGATTTTCGAGCCTTCGCCCGTGCGGCGGTGGTTCAGCGGCTTCTGGGGATCGACGGCGCGATTGGGATTCGCCTCCGCGCTGATGCTTTCCGCATCGATTTTCTATTTTGCTGCAACTCGCCCGGCTCCCGCGCCGGGACGCACGGTGGCGACTACCATCGCCACCGTGTCTCCTTCTCCGCAGCAGATCCAACAGCAGATTGATCAGGCCGTGGCCCAGGCAGTGGCTGTAGTGGAAGCCCGCCAGGTCGAGACGAATAAGCGACTGGCCGCTGATTTCGAACACCGCAACGACGAGACATTGAAGAGCATACGCTGGTTTGCGGGCGAATACGATACCGCGCACAAGCGCGATCAGCTCAGCCGGAAAATGGCTATGGTTCAGCCGGGCGAAAACGGGGAAGTCAAATGAAGCGCAGCTTCGCCGTTCTCTTACTATGGCTCGCCCCGGCGTGGTGCCAGATTGCCAAGCCGGCAGCCCTGACCTCGCCGACGCTGCCCACACCGAGGGCGGCCCGGATACCCGCCCAAACCATCCGCGGGTTGGAACGGGCGTTCAACGACCGCCTGATTTCCCTGGCGGATGTCAACGAGCCACTGGACCTGCTGGGTGACACGCGCGGCGTCCAACTCGAAGACTACGGGGTCGTCTTCACCAGCGAAGTCAGCCTGGTGATTACGCCGACGATCACTCCTTTTCGCCAGAAGATCACTCCGGAAGTGGCGGCGCGGGTACACAAGCTTCGTGTGGAACGCCTGCCGCTCCTTAAGGCGGCCATGCTGGAGATGATGCGTAATATGGCGGCGGCGTTGACTCAGCTTCCTGCCAGCCAGCAAATGGTGCTGGTGGTTCGCCTGTATTACGGCCCGTGGGAAGATACCACGGGCATGCCTGCGCAAGTCATGATGCGCGCGGACCACGCTGCTGCAGCCGCCGGCAAAGTCGAAACGGAAGAACGATAGTGGCTGCCGTCCCGCCCCCGCATCCCGATCCCGAAACCGGGGAAGTCCTCAGTCCGCGTAATTTGCGGCTTGGCGAGATTCTGCTGCAGCGCGGCAAGATCGAGGCCGAGGACATCGAGCGCGCGCTGGAACTCCAGTTGGAGCGCGGCGATAAGCTGGGCAAGATCCTGGTGGACATGGGCACGGTGGCACACCGCGATGTGCTCGCCGCGCTCAGCGATCAGCTCGACGTTCCCCTGGTGGCCGTGGATGGCGCTCCGCCCTCGGCTCCTGAAATCGAAGGACTTGTCGCATCGCTTTCTGAGGCAGTGCCGCGCCATCCCGGTTGCCCTGGCGGACCACGTCCTGACCATCGCGATGGCCGATCCGCTGGATTTCGAGACCATCGCCGCCGTGCGTGCGTTCAGCGGCCTGCAGGTCCGCGCCGCGCTGGCCGCGGAACAGGAAATCCTCGACGCCATCGACCGGAATTACGGCGAGACGGAACAGCGCACCTATACTGGCGAGGGCGACGACGAGCAGGCGGGCGCCGACCTCGAGCACCTGCGCGATATGGCTAGCGAGGCGCCCGTCATCCGCCTGGTGAACGCCATGATCACCGCGGCCATCGAGACGCGGGCCAGCGATATTCACATCGAGCCGTTCGAGAAGGAATTCCGCGTGCGCTTCCGCGTGGACGGCGTGCTGTTCAACCAGGAGGCACCGCCGCGCGAACTCAAGGCCGCCATCATCAGCCGCCTCAAGCTGATGGCCAAGCTGAATATCGCCGAGCGGCGATTGCCGCAGGACGGCCGCATCAAGATCAAGGTGGTGGGCCGCGAAGTCGATCTGCGCGTTTCCACGCTGCCGACTCTGTACGGAGAGAGCGTAGTGATGCGCCTGCTGGATCGCTCGGCGGGCGATTTCTACGACCTCCGCCGGTTGGGCTTCGACAACCACATGCTGTCGCGGATGGAGCACTTCACCAGCCTGCCGCACGGCATCTTCCTGGTGACGGGCCCCACGGGCAGCGGCAAATCCACCACGCTCTATTCCGCGCTCAAACGCATCAACCTGCCGGACAAGAAGATCATCACCATCGAAGATCCGGTGGAATACCAGATGGACGGGATCAACCAGATCCACGTCAATCCGCAGATCGGGCTGACCTTCGCCAGCGGGCTGCGGCACATTGTCCGCCAGGATCCGGATGTGATCATGGTGGGCGAAATCCGCGACCGCGAAACCGCCGACGTCGCCATACGCGCGGCTCTAACCGGCCACCTGGTGTTCTCCACGCTGCACACCAACGACGCTCCCAGCGCGATCACGCGCCTCACCGACATGGGCGTGGAAAACTACCTGATCACCAGTTCCCTGGTGGCCGTGCTGGCGCAGCGCCTGGTGCGCGTAATCTGCCAGAACTGCAAGCGGCCCAACGGCACGGTGCTCTCTCCCGAAGGCGAAAGCGTGCTGACCTATCGCGGCGCGGGCTGCCCCGAGTGCAACGGCCGCGGCTACAGCTCGCGCATGGGCATCTTCGAGATGATGGATGTCAACGACGAGGTCCGCAAGCTGATCATGAATAACGCGGATGCCAGCGTCCTGACGCGCACGGCGCGCAAGAACGGCATGCGCAATCTGCGCGAAGATGGTTGGCGAAAGATTCAGGACGGCGTGACCACGGTGGAAGAAGTCATGCGCGTGACGCAGGAATTTTAGATGCGGAAAAAACAAATGGCCGCCGATGAACGCCGATCAACGCCGATAGAAGCAGGATGCTTATCGGCGTTCATCCGCGTTCATCGGCGGCTGTTAACTGTCCTCCCTCACGAGGTCCGCTGATGGCGGCCACCTTCTTTTTCCGTGCTGTCGCGAGCGACGGCAAGATTCGCACCGGTAGTTTGACCGGCAACGATGAGAAGCTGATTGCCCGCGAACTGCGCAAACAGGGACTCACGCCGATCTACGTCGGCGTCGCCCCACGGAAAGCTGCCCTCGAATTCAAGCTGCCCTCGTTCGGCAAGGGACGCCGCGACGTTCTGTTCTTCACGCAGGAGCTTTCCACCCTGCTCAACGCTACGGTCCCGCTGGATCGCGCCCTCAGCATCACCGCGGAACTGACCGAGCATGCCAGTTTCCGCTTCATCGTGCTGGACATTCTGCGCGTGCTCAAAGGCGGACGCTCGCTCGCCGACAGCCTGGGCACGCACCCGGACTACTTCAGCGACCTGTACATCAATATGGTGCGCGCCGGCGAAGCGTCGGGCGCCCTGGCCGTGATTTTCGAGCGGCTTTCCGACTTCGAGCGTTCGCGCGACGACCTGCGCAACTACATCATCTCGTCGATGATCTACCCGGCGCTACTCGCCGGGGTGGGTCTCGCCTCGATCGTGCTCCTGCTGACTTTCGTGGTGCCGCGCTTCGCCAGCATCTTCAGCGATTCCACCATGAAGATTCCGCTGCCAACGAAAATGCTGCTGGAAGTGAGCAACGTGGTGACGGCCTGGTGGTGGGTGGGCGCCGCAGCGCTGGCCGCCGTCCTGATCATCTGGCGGGTTTACACGCGCACCGTAAAAGGGCGTTTGTGGTGGGACGGAGCGCGCCTGAAACTGCCGCTGCTGGGCGACGCGCTATTAAAGGCAGAGACGGCCCGCTTCGCGCGTGCCATGGGAACGCTCGTGGGCAACTCCGTGCCGCTGGTGCAATCGCTGGGCATCGCGGCCGCCACCTTGAACAATAAGACCATCTCCGGCGCCCTGGCCGGTGTCGCCATGGGCGTCAAACGCGGCGAAGGCATCGCCGCACCGATGCGTAAGGCGGGAGTGTTTCCGCCGTTGGCCGCGCACCTGCTGACCGTGGGCGAAGAGACCGGCCATCTCGACCAGATGTTCGGCCGCATGGCCGAGATTTACGAAACCGATACGCGCGCATCGATCCGGCGCTTCACCGCGATCTTCGAACCGGTGGTTATCCTGGTGATGGGCGTGCTTATCGGCGCGCTGATTCTGAGTATGCTGCTCGCGATTACGAGCATTAACGATGTGGCGATATAACCATGGCGCAAACTAAGAAACGCAATCGAAAACGCTCCGGTCAAGCCGGTGTCACGCTGATCGAAATGCTGGTGGTGGTGACCATCATCGGGCTGTTCGTGGCCCTGGTCGGGCCCAGCTTGTTCAAGCGGGCGGATGAGGCGAAAGTCACTGTAACGCGTTCCCAGATCGATAATTTCATGACGGCGCTGGGAACGTACAAGCTCGATACGGGCACCTTCCCCACCACCGAGCAGGGTTTGCAGGCGCTGCGCGTGAAGCCCGCGGATGTCAACCAGTGGAACGGTCCCTACATGCCCAAGGACATCCCGAAAGATGCCTGGAGCCGCGACTTCATCTACCGCTTCCCCGGCGAACATCAGGCCGACGAACCGGAGATCGTCAGCCTCGGCGCCGATGGCCAACCGGGCGGCGAAGGGATCAATGCCGACATCCTCAGTTGGAAGAATAAGTAAGCTACCGCTCCCTTACGGTCGCGGCTCTGATTGGAAGTGTCGCGACCGGCGGGGCGTCACGTTGGTGGAGATGGTCGTGGTGGTGGCCATCATTGCTTTGATTGTCGGCCTCAGCTTCCCCGCGGCCTCGGCCGGGCTGGACAACGTGCGCATGGTGTCGGCCGGCGATTCCGTTGCTACCTTCCTCAACGCGGCCGTGAACCGTGCCGAACGTCACCAGCAACCCATCGAACTGGTCATCTTTCCCCAGCAAGCGCGACTCGCTTTGTACTCCAATGAGCCCGGCTTCACACGCGAGCTCAAGATGCCGGAGGGGGTCGGAATCGAGGGCGTCCTGCCCATGCAAGAGGGCGACCCCGCGCAACCGCGCCGCATCCTTTTCCTTCCGGGGGCCACCATTCCGGCCATCGGAATCCAGTTGGGTAACCGCCGTGGCGCGCATCGAGTGGTACGGCTCGACCCGATGACCGGCTTTCCGCGCGTGGAAAGCGTTGAGGTAAAGTGACGGGCAAGCGCGGATTCACGCTGCTGGAGATGATCGTCGCGACGACCATCATGGGAATCGCGGTGGCTGGCCTGATGAGCGGCATCTCCAGTTCCACGCGCAATGCCGCACGCCTGCGCGATTACGACCGCGTAGTTCAGTTGGCGCGTTTGCGGATGAACAGTCTGCTGACCGACTCGTCCCCTCCGGGCCACGCGATGCAGCAAGGTTTGTTCGACCCGGCCATCACCGGCGGCCTGGAATGCGGCTGGCGCGCACAGGTGAGCGTGGCGGAAAAATCGCCGTCGCCAGGCGCGGGCGACTACGTATTCGAGCGGATTCAGCTGGAAATCTGGTGGATGTCCGGCGGGCAGCGGCGAAGCTTCCCGCTCAACGGATACCGGCGGCGCGTACTGGGGCCGGAGGATTTTGTGGATGGGGTGCTGCGATGAGACACCGCTCCACCGCCGGCGTGACCCTGATGGAGTTGTTGATTGCGGTCCTGCTGTTGAGCCTGCTCTCGGTCGGGCTGTTGTTCGCCTTGCGGATCGGATTGAACACGTACTCGAAGACGCAGACCAAGCTGATGGACAACCGCCGCGTGGCCGGCGCGCAGCGCATTCTGGAGCAGGAACTGGAGGGCTTGGTGCCGGTGGTGGCCCCGTGCGGCGTGGGGACCGAGGGCGGTGGGACTCCGGTCCGATTCTTCCAGGGCGAGCCCGAGATCATGCGGCTGGTGTCCACGTTCTCGCTGCAAGGCGCGTGGCGGGGACGGACGCAGATTCTCGAAATCTTCGTCATTCCTGGCGCCGAAGGCCGCGGTGTGCGCCTGGTGGTCAACGAGATCCCTTATCAGGGGCCGCAGGCGGCCGGCCACATGTGCCTCGGTCCGGGGAAATTTTTCCCGCCGAACGCCGGGCCGGATTCTTTTGTGCTCGCCGACAAGCTGGCCTTCTGCCGCTTCGCCTACCTGGACCGGCCGCAGGATCTAAATGTGCCCCTGCGCTGGCTTCCACGCTTCGCCGCCGCCCCGACATGGCCGCAGGGGGTACGCATCGAGATGGCGCCGATGGACCCGGACGCCTCGCGTCTGCAGCCCATCAGCATCGTTGCCCCAATCCGCGTATTACGGAGTCCGGAGATCGCCTATGGGGATTACTAGCAGTCCAAAAGCACCGCTCCCTCACGGTCGCGGCTCGGATTGGTGCATCGCAACTCCGATCAGAGCCGCGACCGTTAGGGAGCGGTTTCTTGGCCGGACTGCCACCCGCGGCAGCGCACTGCTGATGGTGCTGTGGATCTCGGCGGCCCTTGCGGCCGTCGCCTTCTCACTGGCCAACACCGTCCGCGGGGAAACCGACCGCACGTCCACCCAAATCGACGAAGTTCGCGGTTATTATCTGGCGAGCGGGGCGGTGGACCGCGCCGCGGTCGAACTGCTGTGGAGCGTCACCTTCGGCGGGGAGCGCAAAATCAAGCAGGGGGCGGCCTGGGTGGACTACACCTTTCCCGAAGGCGTGGCGCACGTCGAACTGATCCCGGAAACGGCTAAACTGGACGTCAACTTCGTTCCGCCGGACCGTTTGATGCGGCTGGTGATGGCGTTGGGCGTGGAACAGGGCCAGGCCTCGGAGATCACGCGCGCGATCGTCGCACGGAGGACTCCCGGTGGCGGTCCGGGGAGTGGCGGGGGTGATGCGTTTTCCCTGGCGCCGGGTTCGTCTTTTCCGGTGGCGGGAGCGTCTTTCCAAGAGATAGAGGAATTACTTTCGGTGAGAGGCATTACCCCCGAGCTGTTTTACGGTACTTATGTCCCCGCCCAGGGCGACCCCGGGCCGGGCCAACCTCGCCTGATACGGCGCAGCGGGCTGGTGGAATGTCTGTCGGTTTTCGGCTCCAAAGGCCAGGTAGATGCCAATACCGCCGATCCCGCGGTTCTGACGGCGCTCGGCATGACTCCCGATGCCGTCCAGTTCCTCCTGCGGCTGCGGCGGGAGGCGCCGCTCACTCAGGCGGGCCTCAACCAGCTCGGTCCCATGCTGGGTCCCGCCGCCCAACTCCTGCGGCTGGAGGGCAATTCAATCATCACCATGCGCGCCACGGCGCGTGTACGGCTGGCTAACGGGCAGCTTTCGGACATGAAGCGAACCGTGGCCGCGCAGGTCAAATACATGCCCCAGGGATACACTCCCCCCATACATATCCTGCGCTGGTACGACACCACGTGGAGCAACTAGCCAGGCCATGCCCCTCGATTTAGCGATTGCCAAAGACTTCCGGAAATTGCTCGCGTTCGGCTCCGGCGTGGGCCTGGAAATCGGCGCGACGGATCTCGAAGTCGCGGTCACGCGGGTACGCCCCAACAAGATCCAGGTGCTGGGCCGCCTTACCATCGAAGATTACGCTACGCGTCCGGCGGCGGAGTGGGGCGCGGAGTACGCGCGATTCCTGAAGGCATCGGCGGCGGAACGCCTCAGCGCCACGGTCCTGCTGCCGCGGCGGGAAGTGATCGTGCGCCAGATCGCGCTCCCCGGTGTGGCCGCGAAGGATATCGAAGGCGCCATCCGCTTCCAACTGGACACGCTGCACCCCTATGGCGAGGACGATGTCGTGTGGGGCTGGTCGCCGCTGGCGTATGGCGGCGTACTGGTGGGCATTGTTCTGCGCAGCACGATCGAACGCTATGTCGCCCTTTTCGCCGAGGCCGGCGTCGCGGCGCGCAGTTTCACGTTTTCGGCGGCGGCGATTCATTCCGGCATACGGTTCAATGGCAATGGATTGCCCGGCGAGGGATTCGTAGCGCTCAGCCGCTCTGCCACGGGCGCCGTTGAGGTCTACGGCGAAAGCCCGTCGCGCCCGCTGTTCAGCGCGGAATTCGACCTGGCCCCGCAACGCGCGGCTACGCTCGCACTCTCCGAATTGCGCCTGGCGGCGGATACCGCACCGCGCATGCTGGAAGAGATGTTGCCCAATCCGGCCGTCAATCCGATACAAAACGATCTTTCGCGCAATGCGCTGCCGTATGCGACGGCCCTGTCCGGGGCGTGTCCCCGGTTTGCTCCGGCGGCGAATGTACTGCCCTCGGAGCACCGCCGTTTCAACTCACGCGCGGTGTTCGTTCCGACTATGGTGCTGGCCGCCCTCCTTCTCCTGGTGGCCGGTTCCATGGCGGCGTACGGCTCGTGGAGCGAGAAGCAGTACCTCAAGCAAATCGACGCCGAAATCGCCAGGCTGGAACCACTGCACAAGCGCGCCGATTTGCTGGACAAGGAAACCGAGCGCGCCCGCGCCCGGGCGCAATTGCTTGACCAGTTTCGCAAGCAGACCCGTATGGACCTGGACGCGCTGAACGAGTTGACCCATCTGATGGAGCCACCCGCCTGGAGCAACAACATCGATCTGGCGCGAGACTCGGTGCGGCTTTCGGGCGAGGCGCCGCAGACCGCCCCGCTGTTGAAGATCCTGGATGCGTCGGCATTTTTTGAGAAGACGGAAATCCAGATGTCCGCTCCCCGCGCCAGCGGGGAAACTTTCCAGATTCGTACCAACCGGCGGAGGGGCAAATGAGTTTCGGAACGCTCGACCGCAAGACCGCCATCCTCTGGATCTCCTGCCTGGCTGTCATCCTGATCCTGCGATTCGTGGTGTTGGCCGACCGCTCGCCGGGCGTGGTCGCGGTCTCCGAATCCGTGCCGATGGCGGAGAAGCGACTGCAGCGGCTGCGCCAGATTGCGGCTACGGTCCCGGGCAAGGAAACTCTCATGAAAGAGGCCGCTGGCGAACTGGCAACGCGCGAGAAGGGAATGCTCAAAGCGGAGACGGGTGCGCAGGCGCAGGCCCAGTTGCAGGATCTGCTGCACAAGGTGGGCGCGTCTAACGGAATCGACATCCGCGGCGTGGAAGATGCGCGCATCAAACCCTTTGGCAACGATTATGGAGAGGCTTCGGTAACGGTGCGCTTCAGTTGCCTGATCGAGCAACTAGTCAATCTGCTGGCGGCGCTGGCCAACGAGCCGGAACTGCTCTCCACTAACGAAACCGTGATCAACGGCAGCGCCGACAAGAATAAAGTTATCCAGGTGCGGCTGACTCTCTCCGGCGTGGTGTCAAAGAAGCTGGCTCTGGAGAAGAAAACCGGGGGCACGTTTTGAATCGCAAACTGGTGTTGTTGAATGCTGTGCTGCTGCTGGTGGCGATCTACGGCGGCGTCCAGTTGCGCAATGAATACCGGGCGGCGAAAGCGCGCCAGGCAGCGTTGCGCGCTGCCCGCATTTCGCCGGCGCCGGCGCCCATCTTCACTCCGCTGCCCAACGACGCACCGGTGCTGCCGTCGGGCTATAAGGACGTGGCGATGAAGGATTTATTTCATCCTTCGCGCAACCCCGACGTGCCGCTGGATCCACCGCCGGCTCCACCACCCCCGCCGCCCATGCCGGCCCTGCCGCTCTTTCACGGGCAGATGAATCTCGGGGACGGACCGATGGCGCTGCTGGTGGAAAAGGCGGGAATGCCGGAGAAAGGCGATTAAACCGGGAGAGACCATCGGCCAATTCAAGCTGGTGGACGTCAATACTAATGAGATCACTTTTGCATGGAACTTCAATGGCGAGCTGGCAAGGCGTTCACTGCGCGAGTTGGCAGACACCGCGGCGCCCGCCGCTCCGGAGGCGCGCCCGGCGGCAGCCAGCGCTCCGGCCCCGGCGCCGGCGATTAAGTCGGCGATCGGACCGGGCGAACTGACGCCGCAGGGCACCAAGCTCTGCGACCCGAACGACAATATGCCGGCCGGCACTGTGGTTGGTGGTTTTAAGAAGACCGTAGGGCGCACGCCGTTCGGCGCATTCTGCATATGGGATCCGGTGAAGTAGGACTAAGAAAAGAGAGGCATATGAAACTGTTTTTTGTAGTTTTCGTTTCCGCCCTGGCGCTTTCGGCCGCGGACCCGCAGGCCAAGAAGGATACTTCGAAGGAGTCCGCCAGTGCAACGTCAAAGGCGTCGGACACCGCCAAGCCCTCCGCGATTCCGGCCGGTGCGGTGAAGGGTGACGACGGCGATTACCACTATACCGATACCCAGGGCAAGAAGTGGATCTACCACAAGACGCCTTTCGGGATGTCGCGCAGGGAAGATACCGGGGAACTCGAAACCGCGAAAGCCCCCCGACGGTGCCGGTATCAAGGCCACGGAAGATGGAGACAAGGTGCGGTTCGAGCGGCAGGGACCATTCGGCGTCTGGAAGTGGGAGAAGAAAAAGTCCGAACTGAATGAGAATGAGAAGGCCGCCCTGCAGAATTCCCAAGCCAATAGCAAGACAGCTTCCAAACAGGACTAATGATGCGTTTTTCGTTCGATCTTCGGTTGATCCTGGTGACGCTTGTCGCCGGCGCCGCGCTTTCGGCACAGATAGCTCCGTCCCGGGTGATGGGACCGCCGGATCTTCCTGAGCCGCCCAAGCCGGCGACGCAGCAGCAGCCCGGACAGCCAGGTACTCAGCCGGGCACCCAGGCGCAAAACGCACCTGCCACCGACGCACCGCGGCTGACTGACAGCGGGGCATTCATCATGCCTAACGCGTCGTTGACGGAGATGATAGACCTGCTGGCCAAGCGGCTGAAGATCAACTACATTATCGACCCGGCTGTAAAAGGCACGGTCTCCATTTTCACTTATGGGGAAGTCAAGCCCGTGGACTATATGCCGCTGCTGGAAACCATCCTGCGGGTGAATGGCAGCGCCATGGTGAGAGTAGGCGATCTCTACCGCATCGTGCCGGTAAACCGTATCAACCAACTGCCGCTCTCGCCGATGGTCAATGCGGACCCCAAAACGCTTCCAGTGGATGAGCGGATGGTGATGAACATGGTCTTCCTGAAATACGCCACGGCGGGGGAGATCCAAAACCTGGTGAAGCCTTTTCTGGGAGAGGGCGCGTATGTCAGCGTGTACGAACCGGCCAATCTGCTGTTGATCGAAGATAACGCGCGCAGTATGAAGCGCACCATGGACTTGATCGCCTTATTCGACAGCGATCAGTTCGCCGGCCAGCGCGTGCGATTGTTCGAATTGGAGAACAGCCGTCCGAGCGATTTGCAGCACGAGCTGGATTCTGTCTTCAAGGCATACGCGCTTTCGGACAAGGCGGCTAGTTCGGTGAAATTCATTCCGGTGGACCGCATCAATACGATTATTGCGGTGGCCCCGAATCCAGGAATTTTCACCCAGGTGGAAAGCTGGATCAACAAGCTGGATATCGCGGTGAAGGTCTCGTCTGGATCGGTCAACAGCTATGTCTACCGGCTGAAATACGCGCGCGCGGACACCGTGGCCATGGCGATTATGGCGCTCTACAGCGGCAATCCATTCGCGATGATGGCGATGAGCGCGATGATGAATCAGCAGAGCATGGGCGCCAGCAACGGTATGGGCATGGGTATGGGTGGCGGCATGGGTATGGGCGGCGGCATGGGTATGGGCGGCGGCATGGGCGGCATGGGCGCGTACTCGATGATGATGGGCGGCATGAACAGCATGGGGTACGGGGGCCAGGGATATGGCAACCAAGGGTATGGTAACCAGGGTTACGGCAACCAGGGAATGACCGGGTATCCCCAGATGCAAGCGGGGGCACCGCAGGTGGCGATGGGTATCGCCGCAGCTCCTAATAGTGCGGCCGATATGACCGGCAATTACCTGGGCGCCGCACCCGCCGGCGGACAGAACAATCAGCGCCTGCCGCACATCATTCCCAATCCGTTCGACAACACGATTCTGATTCAGGGTACGCCGCAAGAGTACGAACAGATTATGGGACTGGTGCGCCAA
>CAWDWK010000007.1:0-94495 GCA_963805775.1 uncultured Solibacteraceae bacterium
CCGCCGATGAACGCGGATAAACGCCGATAAGCATTCCTGTTTTATCCGTGTTTATCCGCGTTTATCCGCGGCCAATAATGCTTTCTTAGAATTTCCCCAACTCCGCCACCAGCGCGTCGGGACCGCCCCTGCGGTAGATGTCGGTCAGGCGCTGCTCTTCGGCGGAGGGCGGTAGAACTTTCAGCAGAAGCGCGTTGTCCAGGTTCTGGCGGTTGGGCACCCAGATCTTGCCGTCGGCGAATTCCACCTGATTGACGAAGCCCACCATCTTCTGCACGTTCACCGGCTGGCCCTTGGCGGAGAAGTTGAGCGTAGTCTCCTGCAACAGGCGGGCGCTGTGCCCGGGAGGCAGGAGCACATCGGAATCGGCCGATGGCAGCGATCCGGCCATGTATTGCTTGCCCGACGGGTCGCTCACAATCCAGCCCATCTCCACATACTTCACCGGCCGGCTGCTCTTATTGCGCACTTCAATCCGCGGCGTGCGCGCTTCGTTGCCGGAGATCCGCGCCGACCCGTTCATCGGCTCCACGGGGGAATCCGGGAATTGCAGAAAGGCGAACTCGGCGTCGTGTTCGGGACCGTGGCGGCGCTGGTCACGGCGCGGCCCGTGCGCTTCACGCTGACCGTGAGCTGCGAGATTTCGCTCTGGCGAGCCATGCTCTCCAGCATTTCGCGCTGCAATCCGGCCTTCCCGGACTGCGCCAGCACGCGCTTGAAATGTTCGCGGTCGCGCTGCGCTTCCATCTCGCAGGCCGTCATAGTGCGACGCGAATTGAGCCGGTCGGGGCCGAAGAAACTCAGATCCTGGAAGAGGACGCCATCCAGATCCACCTGCACCAGCGGTGCTCCGGTGACCTGCGACGGCCGCATCAGCTGCATATCGATGCGCACCTGGAAGGTTTCGCCCGGGCCCACGTTGAGACTGGGATACGTGACGGAGCCTTTGCCGCCCAGCGTGACTTCCTGCGCCACCACGCGCAAGGTCACGCCGTGAATGCGGTTCGAACTCTTGTTGCGCAGCGAGGCCGCCATGTGCAGATCGAGCGCCAGCGCCGCGCCGCGCGCCGTGGCGCGCGAATCGGCCATGGTGAACGACCTCAGCTCCAGCGGCGAATTGTCCGGCAAATTGAAATTGACGGCACCCTGTGGGATCGCCGCATCCTGCGCCGTCAAACTGGACGCGCCCAGGAGCACGATTGCCGCCGTCAGTGTTTTCACGTTATTCCACATATACTTTCGTCATCGTACATTGCCCGTTTCCGGATCCGTGTAACGAGCTCCCAAGGTTCCCTGCGCGCCTACCGTATAGGTCACGCTGCTGCGCCGGAGTGCATCAGGCCGAATCCCTGATCTCCGGAACGCCTTTGAATTCCATTCTCCGTGGCCTGCACCACCGGCTCGTTCGATTGCGCCACCGGGCGCGGGCCCTTCCAACATCAGGCCCGTCACCATCAGCGCCAGCACGCTGGCCAAGGCTAGCATGGCGCGCGCACCGTTGAAGAATGGGGTATCGCGCAGGGGCCGGTCGCTTGAGCGCACACACTCGCCGGCGGCCAACCCCAGGCGTATATTCGCGCGCATCTCCGCGGCGATGCGGTTCCACGGTACTTCGGGGATCTGATTCAATTCCGGCAGGACCTCGCGCAGTTCGCCGAAGGCGGCAACTTCTCGCGGGCAGCGTTCGCAATCCGCCAGGTGCCGCGCGGTCTTCCACCGCGCCACCCAGCCCAGATCGCCGCCCGCGTGCAATGCCAAAATTTCCTGACTCGGGTGCTTCATTTGGCTACCGCTTCCTTCTTTCCATGTAACGGCGCATTTTGATGCGCGCGTTAGCTATATGCGAACGCACCGTGGCCTTGGAGCAATCCAGTATGCGCGCCACTTCTTCCGCGGGCAAGCCCTCCACGTCGCGCAACAGCAATGCCTGCCGTTCGCGCGGACTCAACAGCCGCAATCCGTCTTCCAGGTATTCCCGATGCTCGCCGCGCAGCAACTCCTGTTCAGGGCTTTCGGTATGGCTCTCCGGTGCTTCGTCGATTTCGCAAAATGTGGCGCGGGAATTCCGCCGCAGGAAGTCAATCGCCGTATTTGTGGCAATTCTCGACAACCAGTGCGCCGCTTTTTGTTCGTCTTTGAACTGTTCCTGGTGCTGCAGCGCTTTGATGAAGGTTTCCTGGGTCAGATCCTGGGCGTCCGCCACGTTGTCCACAATCCGGTAAATTTGCACGAAGATCCGCCGCAAGTGTTCGGAAACAAAGCGGTTCTGCCGGTCTATCAATTCCAGGCCTGGCTCGACGACTTCGCTCATCTGTGTACAAACGGCAATTTCCACTGGCTTCCTACCACACATGACGCCAAAATCCGGAAAACGTGGATAGGAAAGCGGATGGTCCGCGTTAAGGCTATTTTACCCCCCGGGGAGTGACAATGGGGGAGTGAAACGCCTGGCATGAATTTCCGGTGCGGTTTGTCGGATTTCGCTGCCAGGGCTGGCTGTCCCCGGGTCGTCGCCGGAGGTCCCAGCACCCCCACCCGGAGGTGCTTTCAGTTAAGCTGTGGGGGAGTTCAGGAAAGTGTGGCGAATATGAAGCTGGCAGAAAGAATGTCCCGCATCGGCGTCGAATCGGCTTTCGACGTCCTGGTGCGCGCCCGCGCGCTGGAAGCGCAAGGGCGCAGCGTGATTCACCTGGAAATCGGCGAGCCCGATTTCCCGACTCCTCCGCATGTCATCGAAGCCGCCAAGACGGCGCTCGATGAAGGTTGGACGCACTACGGCCCCACGCAGGGCCAGCCCGAATTGCGCGAAGCCATCGCCGCGCACATTTCGCGCACGCGCGGCATTCAGGTGGGCCCGCAGCACGTCTCGGTAGTCCCCGGCGGCAAGCCGATCATCTTCTTCCCCATGCTGGCGCTGCTCGAGCCGGGCGACGAAGTCATCTATCCGAACCCCGGCTTTCCCATCTACGAATCCATGATCCGCTTCTGCGGCGCGACGCCCGTGCCCATGCCGCTCGAAGAGAGCCGCGGCTTTTCCTTCGACTTGGACCGGTTCGCGAACCTCCTGACCGACCGCACCAAGATGGTGGTGCTGAACTCGCCGCAGAATCCCACCGGCGGCGTGATTCCGCGCGAAGATCTCAAGGTGATCGCGGACCTGCTGCGCGATCGCGACGTGATGGTGCTGAGCGACGAAATCTATTCGGAGATCTATTACGGCGAGCCGCCCGCTTCGATCACGGAGTTCCCGGGCATGCTCGAAAAAACCATCATCCTGGACGGCTTCTCCAAGACCTATGCGATGACCGGATGGCGCATGGGCTACGGCGTGATGCCGGAGTGGCTGGTGGACGCGGTCAACAAGCTGATGGTGAATTCCAATTCGTGCACCGCGAGTTTCACGCAGCGGGCCGGCATCGCCGCCCTCACCGGACCGCGCGACTGCGTCGACGCGATGGTGGCCGAGTTCCGCCGCCGCCGCGACACCATTGTCGCCGGGCTGAATCAGATTCCCGGATTCCGCTGCGCGCTGCCGGGCGGCGCGTTTTACGCCTTCGCCAATGTCACCGGCACCGGGATCGGTTCCCGGGAACTCGCCGACTACCTGCTGTATGAGGCCGGAGTCGCCGGGCTCAACGGCGGATGCTTCGGCGAGTACGGCGATGGCTACATCCGTTTCAGCTACGCCAACTCGCTGGAGAAGCTGAGGGAAGCCGTGGCCAGGATTCAGAAAGTCTCCATGCGGTGGCAAGCCGCCGCGGCGGTGCGCTGAAACGCGAATTCACCGTGTGAAACATCCTTGAGCGGATATCACGATTCTGCTATCCTCAATAGGTTGAATTCATAACAACATAGCTATCCCGGCGTGCTGCCGGGCCTACCTTGAGAGGTTCACATGTCAGGCCATTCCAAATGGGCAACCATTAAGCACAAAAAGGCGGCCACGGACGCCAAGCGCGGCAAGAGTTTCACGCGCATTATCAAAGAAATCACCATCGCCGCCCGCAATGGCGGCGATCCGGATGGCAACCCGCGTTTGCGTACCGCCATCCTTGCCGCCAAGGCTGTTTCCATGCCTTCCGACAACATCAAGAAAGCCGTCATGCGGGGCACGGGCGAACTGGAAGGCGGCATGATCGAAGAGGTCATGTTCGAGGGTTACGGGCCGGGCGGCGCTGCCGTCCTGGTGAACGTCGCCACGGACAACCGCAATCGCACCGTCAGCGACATCCGCCACGCGTTCTCCAAGAACGGTGGAAACATGGGCGAGCAGGGCAGCGTCGCGTGGATGTTCGAACGGCGCAGCCAGATCTTCGTTCCCGGCGAAAAGGCCAACGAAGATCAGTTGATGAACATCATTCTGGATGCCGGGGCCGACGATCTGCGAAACCTGGGCGACCAGTGGGAGATTCTCTCCGATCCGGCGAGTCACGAGAGCGTGATCAAGGTGCTGGAAGCCAACGGCATCCCCTACGAGGACGCGACCATCGCCTGGGTTCCCAAGAACCTGATCAAGCTGGAGGGCAAGAACGCCGCCGGCATGCTGCGCCTGCAGGACGCGTTGGAAGATCACGACGACGTGCAGAGCGTCTATTCCAACTTCGATATCGACGAGAAGGAGTTGGAGGCGCTCTCGTAGTAAAGTGCGCGTCCTGGGAATCGATTGCGGCTCGCAACGCACCGGTTACGGCGTAATCGATAGCGACGGGGCGGAACACCGGATGGTGGCCGCCGGGGTAATTTGCACCAGCCCCAAATGGCCATTCGAGAAGCGTTTGCTGGAGATTGCCACCGGCCTGCGTTGTTTGATTCGGGAGCACGCTCCCGAATGTGGAGCGGTGGAGGAAGTGTTCCATGCGGCCAACGCGAAAACGGCGTTAAAGCTGGCGCACGTTCGAGGGGTCGCCCTGCTGGCCATCGCGGAGGCAGGAGTGGAGTTCGCGGAGTATTCTCCGCTGGAAGTTAAAATGAGTGTGGTGGGGTATGGCCGGGCGGAAAAAAGTCAGGTGCAGGTGATGGTGCGCTCTCTGCTGCATTTGCCCGAAGCGATCGCCAGTGAAGACGCGTCCGACGCTCTGGCCATCGCCATTTGCCACGCCACGCACGAAGCCACCAGCCGCAGGCTGGCCTGACAGGTGAGTATGAAGTGGTCGCTGATTCTGCTGTTCGCCGGTTCGCTGTTTGCGCAGGATGCGCAGCGATTCTTCTATTCCAAGTCCTTCCCGGGAAGCACTCCGGCCTATGTGCAGGTGACGCTCGAGAAGAATGGCGAGGCGGTGTATCGCGAAGCGCCGGATGACGACCTGCCGCTGACGTTCAAACTCACCGAAGCCGAGACCGCCGAGGTCTACGCGCTGGTGGAGAAGCTGGATTATTTCAAGCACCCCGTGGAGTCCGGACTGAAAGTGGCGTTCATGGGCACCAAGACTTTCCGCCTGGAAAAGGGCGCGGAGAAGACCGAAGTACAGTTCAACTATTCCGAGGACGCGAACGCCAAGTTGCTTTGGGACTGGTGCGAGCGCCTGACCGAATCGGCCCAGCACCGCATCGCCTTGGACCGCGCCGCCAAGTACGACAAGCTGGGCGTGATGAAGGCGCTGAACCTGCTTGGCTCGGCCATCGAGCGCAAACGGGTGGTGGGCCTGGAGCAATACCTGCCCACGCTGGACCGCATCATCAAGAACGAATCCTACATGCACACCGCGCGTGCACGGGCCTCGGAGATCGCCGAGGCCATTCGTGCGGGCGCGCCTCCCGCGCAGTAGGAAAAACAGTTTCTCGCAAAGGCGCCAAGTTCGCAAAGAAGCAGAACTTTGTCTTTGGTCTTTCTTAGTGATCTTGGCGTCTTGGCGAGAAACTGCTTTCTTCTACTTCAGAATCCGGATCGGTCCGTTGGAGGTGCTCAGGTCGATCAGCGGGCCGCCGTTGCCAAGAGTGCCTTCGATGTGATGCTTGCTGATTTCGCCGCGCATGCGCATCTCGAAATCGGTAGTGATCGACGAATTGCTGGTTCCTGCCGAGAGGCGCGCATTGACTTCGCCGGGCAGGTGTAGCGTGATCCCGCTATTGCTGGTGTGGGCGCGCACCGCGCTCTGCGTGCTCGGAGGCAGCGTCAGGTCGATTGAGCCATTGGAACTTTGCGCTCGCACCGAACCATCCACCTTTTCCAGCATGGCATGAATGCTGCTGTTGGACGTGGTCGCGTCCAGCGAGCCGCGAATGCCTTCCGCGCGAATGTGCCCGTTGGAGGTGTGCACGTCCGCCGCGCCATCGATGTCCTGCAATTCGACGGGTCCGTTGCTGGTCTCGGCGTTCAGCGGACCCTTCAGGCGGCTCACTTCGACGTGGCCGTTAGAGGTCTTCAGGCGCGCCGGTCCGACGCCATCGGAGGTGCGTATGCCGCCGTTAGAGGTGGTCAGGTGATCCAGCACCACGCCGTGCGGCACCTTGATGGCGAACTTCGCGCCGTAGTTTCCGTGCCGCATGCTCATGCTGGGCCGGATGGCGCGGATGGAAACCGAGTCCGAGGTGTGATCGATCTCGATTTTCAGGTCGGCCGTTTCCTCCTGGGAGCGGGCGTATTTAGTGCCGCTGATGTCCACGGTCTCCTGGTCCCACACGGAGACCTCCACCGAGCCGTTAAAGCTGTCCACGGCGAGGCGGCCGCCGGCTTTCAGCGGGTAGTTGTAATGGAAATCTTCGTGGTAGCGTTCGAAACCGCCGAAGTCTTCGTAGTCGCAGCCGGCGAGCACGACGAGTCCCGCGGCAAGTGCCGGAAGAATAAGCTTGGCGCGCATAGTTTGCCCTCGATCAACCTATTACGCTCAAAGACTCCGATTAGTTTCACGATTCTGCGTCTACCAGGCGAATCATGCTGAAGTTGACGGTGAAGGTCCGGTCATCGTCGGGAACGGTCCAGGCGGGCGCGGCTGTGATCTCGATATTGTAGGTTTCCGCTTCGGGAAGGTCGGCCTCGATGACGAACAATCCGACGCGCTCCAGCAATTGCTGTGCCACGCGCGCGCCGTTGGCGCGGATTTCGACCGCCGGTTGGCCTTTAGTGAACTGGATTCGGTGCGCAAACCCACGAATGCGCAACCTCTGCGGGCCAGGATGAGCGCGGCGAAGCACGGCAGCGGCCCGCGGACCCATCCAGCGGAACTTGTTGCCGTAGTCTCCCTCCAACTCGTACCATCCGTTGCCCAGGCGGCCGGTGTGGCTGGGGAGTGAGAAATCGATGACGTCGGGGCGGTCGCCGGGATAGAGTTCGGCGCGCAGGGCGGCCGGCAGCAGATTGTAAACTCCGCCCTCGTTGGGCGCGCGATAGCCGCAGGCGCAGACCAGCGTTCCGGTGGCGTCGCGGGCAAGATCGCCGCGGCAATCGGGGCAGCGCAGGAGAGTCTCGAAGCGATCGATGCGGGGAAGCGGCGGGGATGAGCCGGCTTTCTTGCACATGGCGGCGAGGGTGCCGCCGAGCAGGCGCGCGGCGCGGCGGTCGTTGAGCGCGGCGCGTTTGACGATCCGTTCGGCCCAACCCCGCTCGGGGACCAGCGTCTCGTAGCGGTGTTCGGCAAAGTGCCTGGTGATCAGGCGGTGCCAGTCGCTGAGGTACATCTTGTGATTCTGGCGGATGCCGAAACTCTCTTCCTGTTCGGCGCCGATCACGTCGCGCGCCAGGTAGCCGAGCAGTCCCCAATCGAACAGTTTGCGCTCCCACGGCTTCATGCGTCTCTGGTAGGGGACGCGATAAATGCGCAGGCTGAGGAGGCGGCGCAGCGGCTCCTCGGTGAACAGAAAGACGCCGCCGGGAGCCAGCACGCGCTTGACTTCGAGGAAGACGCTTTCGATGTTCATGAACTGGCTGAGCATCTGGCAAGCCATCACGAATTGGATGGAGCCATCGCGGAAGGGCAGGTTGACGGCGTCACCGGCCATGCGAACGGGCGCGCGGGAAAGCTGCCACCGGTCCATCAGGGCCGACACCGTGGCGCAGGGCATCGGCGGAGAGATCGAGCGCGAAGCCTTCGCCCGCGAACTGGTTGGCCAGCATGTAACTGGTGTGCCCGGCGTTGGCGCCGATCTCCAGGAAGGGCGTCATGGGCCCGATGAATTCGCGATGGGCCTCAATGATGGCGGCGCGCCGGGTGTTCTCGTCGAGGTAGTGGGCGATGGCGCGGTCCGTGTCGCCCAACGACGCGAAGTTGTGAAACTCCACCTGCGAGCGCTTGACGGAAAACGATTGGGCGTCGGTTGGCGTGGGCAACCTCTCATTTTAACGCGCGGTTTAATTGTTCCTTCATCGAATCTGGCTACAACTTTCGCGCGAGCACTGGGTTTGTCCCATCGTGCGGTCTTGAAGACAGGGGGTTTCATGAAGCAACTTTCCTTTTTTTGTGTGCTTGCGGCCACGTTCTGCGTGCAGTGCCTGGATGCACAAACCTCCGCACTGATTACGGACCGGGCCGCCGCGCGATTCCTCGACCAGGCGGCGTGGGGTCCAACGGCGGCCGCCATTGCGCAGTTGCAGCAGGTGGGAATCGCCAGTTGGCTCCAGTCCCAATTCGTCTTGAATACGTCGGACCTGCCGGACCAGCCGATCCTCGGTGCGGACGGCAAACTCAACCGCGACCTGACGCCGGTGCAGGCGGTATTCTTTCAGAATGCACTCAACGGCCAGGACCAGCTCCGGCAGCGCGTGGCCTTCGCGCTCTCGCAACTGTGGGTAGTGTCGGCCGTTTCCACAAAGAGCGCTTACGCGTTCCCGCCGTACTGGCGTCTGTTTCGAGACAATGCCTTCGGTAACTACCGCGACATCATGAAGGCGGTTACGCTCAGCCCGGCCATGGGGAATTATCTCAACATGGCGAACAATAACAAGGGCAACGCGGCTCAGGGTACGGCGGCCAACGAGAATTATGCGCGGGAACTCATGCAGTTATTCACTCTCGGCCTGACGCAGCTCAATCCCGACGGCAGCACCGTAGTGGATGCGAGTAAGAACCCCGTACCTACCTACGACCAGAGCGTGGTAACCAACACCGCCAGGGCACTTACCGGATGGACTTATCCCACCGCACCCAATGCCAAGGCAAGGGACAATAATCCGGCTTACTACGTCGGCCAGATGTTCGCGGTGGAGGCGGAACATGACACCACTTCGAAGACCATCATTGGAGGCGCAACCATTCCGGCGGGACAAACCGCGGCGCAGGATCTCGAGAGTGTGCTTGACGCGCTGATGGCCCAGAAGACGATTGCGCCATTCGTGTGCAAGCAACTGATTCAGCATCTGGTGACCAGCAATCCCAGTCCGGCTTATATCGGCCGCGTTTCTGCCGTATTCCTGAATAATGGCGCGGGCGTCCGGGGCGATATGAAAGCCGTGATCATCGCGATTCTGACCGACACCGAAGCGCGCGCCGGCGACGCGGCGGGCGCGCCGTCGAACCCCAACTTCGGCCACCTGCGCGAGCCGGTCCTGTTCATGGCGAATATCCTGCGAGGCCTGAATGCTACGCTCGGATCATCGAGTGCGATCGACCACTATTCCGCCGAGTTGGGAGAGCAGATCTTCTATCCGGCCACCGTGTTCAGTTACTTTTCACCTTTATACACGCTGGAAGATGGCGAGCCGGCTCCCGAATTTCAAATCTATTCCGCGCAGACCGCGGCGAATCGCGCGGATATCATCAACACCGTTATATATGGCGCACTGGATAAGAGCACCACGATCGATCTCACCCCCTTCCTGCCGAGCGGGGGCGATATAAGTTCCATGGTCGATTACATCAGCCAGATATTCCTGCATCATGCGATGTCCAGCGATCTGCAATCGGCCGCGATCAGCGCGGCCACCGCGGCGACCGGGGCTAAGGCACAAGCGCAGGCCACGCTGTATGTGGCGCTGACCTCGAGCGAGTACCAGATCATTCAGTAGGAGAGACGAGATGCTGAGAAGAAACTTCATTCGCATTAGTACGGCCTCGCTCGGGACCATGGTGTTGCGGCGCTTCGCCGAAATCCCCGCACTGGCGCAGACGGCGTCGGATTATCGGGCCCTCGTCTGCGTATTCCTTTACGGCGGCAACGACTCGAATAACACGATCATTCCCATGGACGACGCGCATTACAAGCCTTATCTGGCCACACGTGGCGTCCTCGGCCTGCCTGGCAGCGCGCTGACCCAGGTGCAAAGCGCCGCGGGTGCACCGTACGGTTTCTTCTCGCCGCTTGCCGAGATCGCCAGCATGTTTTCAAGTAAGGAACTGGCTGTGGTGGCGAACGTCGGTTCCCTGGTGCAGCCGATCACACGCAGGCAGTATCAGGCGGCGCAGACGCCCATCCCGTCGAATCTCTTTTCGCACGCGGACCAGCAGCAGCAATGGCAAAGCTCCATGGCGCAGGGCAACAGTCCCACAGGTTGGGGCGGCCGGGTGGCCGACTACATCGCGGCGCAGGGGCTCAACTCCTCCAAGTTCCCCACGTTCGTGTCGGTGGCTGGAAACACGCTGGAAGGTTCCGGGACGAAGACGCAGATGCTGGCGATTGCGCCCGGCCAATCGCTGCAGCTTGCCGGCTTCAGCAACTCGGCCGCTTCGGAAGCCCGGCTGAATGCACTGACGCGGCTGTTGACGTTGAACAGCGGCGTATCGCTGGCGCAGGCGGCCAACTCCACCATGTCGATGAGCATCGCCGACGCAAAGATGCTAGCCGCGGCGCTCGGTAAGGCCGCCCCGCTGAAGACCCAGTTCGCCACTAACAGCCTGGGCCAGCAACTTCAGCAGGTGGCGCAGATCATTCAGGTGCAGTCCGCTCTCGGCATGCAGCGCCAGGTTTTCTTCTGCTCGGTCGGCAGCTTCGACACGCATACGGGCGAGTTGCCCACGTTGAACGCTCTGTATCCCGAACTAAGTCAGGGACTGTCGGCTTTCTATACCGCTACGCAGGAACTCGGCATGGCGCAGAACGTCACCACGTTTACGGAATCGGACTTCAATCGGACGTTCCAACCCACTTCGGGGGACGGCACCGACCACGCCTGGGGTGGACATCACCTGGTGCTGGGCGGTGCCGTGCACGGGGGACAGATCTACGGTCAGTTCCCGACGTTCGAACTCGGCGGTCCCGACGATACAGACACACGGGGCCGTTGGATTCCCACCACGTCGATCGATCAATACGGGGCGACGCTGTGTTCATGGTTCGGGATTCCGGATAGTGCGATGAATTCGGTGTTTCCCAATCTGGCGAATTTCAGTAATCGCAATTTGGGATTCGTCGGTTGAATTGGTTTACCGCTCCCTCACGGTCGCGGCTCCGATTGGGGCGTCACAGCTCTGATGGGGCATTCAGGGCACGATTTCTCCGTTGACCAGGCGCATGTCCACTCGGGCGAGATTGCGTATGTCCTCGCCGGGGTTGGCGGAGAGCAGCAGCAGGTTGGCACGCTTGCCCGGTTGGATGATGCCGGCGTCGGTATCGTGCAGCGCGACGGCGCCGTTGCGGGTGGCGGCGACGATCACGTCGAGGGGCGGGATGCCTGCATCGACCAGCAGTTCGGCTTCGCGCAATGGGTTAGTGCCGTCGCCAGCGAGCGCGATCGGGACGCCCGCCTGGAATAGGCGGAGGGTGTTGCGTTTGGCGATTTCCAGGCCGGAGCCCGTGGCGGTCAATGCGGGAGCGACAGTAATGCGCAGGTCGCGGAGCTTGGCCAGAAACTCGTGATCGAGGGCTTCGGTGTCGCGGATCATGCCGACGAATCCGGTGGCGCCGTGGTCGAGCATCCATTGCGCGTCGGCCAGCGTGGCGATGCGGCCGATGGCGGGCGATCCGGCCTCGCGGGCTTTGGCAAGGGCGGCTTCGTCGCGGCCCTGGATGTTGGCGGTTACGACGACCAGAGCAGGGACCAGAAACCTGCCGCCGCCGTTGATCTTGTCGGCTTGCGCCGGGATGGGTACGGTGGATGCGGGACCGACGCCGCGAATGCGGTCGCCGGCGATCACGACCATCGAGTTGGTCATGGGTGGTCCGCCGGAGCCATCGATCAGCACGGCGCCGATGATGGCTTTGCTGTGGCTCTCTTCGGGCGCCTTGCAGGCGGAGGTTACGAGCAGCGCTACGAAGAGCGCGAGCGCCGGGTTTGCGCATTTTCCCATGGAGCATTCATGATACCCGAGCGCGTGGGGGGTCATAGGAGTACAATCGATCCTGATATGACTCCTGAACTCCTACCGGACTCGGAGCCCCAGCCCAAGGGTTTGGGAGAGGGCTCGCGGCTGACTGGCGTGTTCTTTGAACCCGCCAAGACTTTTGAGGATGTGGCAGCGCGGCCGAATTTCTGGGCGCCGCTCATCCTGGTGATCGTGGTCGCCCTGGGTTACATGGTGCTGTACGGGCAGCATGTGGGCTGGGAGCGCATGATCCGCAAGCAGATCGACTCCAGCTCGCAAGGGGCGCAATTGACGCCGGAACAAAAGGAGACCCGGATCCAGCAGGGGGCGAAGTTCGCACCCATCATAACGTACGCGGCCATTCTGATCCTGGTTCCCCTTGGAACGCTCGTTTGGGCGGCCGTGCTGCTGGCCATCGTGAAAGGTATGATGTCCGCGCCAGTGCGGCTCAAACAGGTGTTCGCGATCATCTGCTATGCCTCGCTTCCGGGGGTGATCATGTCGCTACTGGCGATCGCGGTGATGTTCATGAAGCCTCCGGAGGACTTCAATCTGCAGAACCCGCTCGTGTTCAATCCAGCTGCGTTCATGGACCAGACGACGACTTCCAAATTCCTGTACTCGCTGGGTTCTTCGATCGATTTGTTCAGGCTGTGGACGCTGGTGCTCATCGGCATTGGACTTAAGGCTGCGGGTGGACGGCAGGTGTCGATGGGCGGGGCGATGACGGCGGTGTTCCTGCCTTGGGCGATCTGGGTGTTGGGTTCGGCGTCGCTGGCGGGTGTGTTTGGAAGGTAGGGTGCTTGACTGCTGTCGCGGATCGTTGCACTCAGATTTGAAGATCCCGCGATGTTCGTGCTATGCGGCGACAGACGCGATCACCACGACGTATGTCGACTGGCATCGCCGGAGTCGATTAGCGGAGACGGTTGCCCGGCAAAATAGAGTTGATCGATTCCACGATGGTTCGCATAGGCAAAAATAGTCGATTCCGTGATTCGGGAAATTGAATAAACCCGAATCGTTGATACCAGGCTACGGCCTTTTCGTCGATCGCATCGACAATCACTCCGGTTGCGCCTATCTTTTGACTCAACTCGTGGCATCTCCGGAGGGCCTCGACCAGCAGGATCGACCCGAGGCCTCTCCCTTCGATCTCTTCGTGGATCGCCAGTCGTCCCAAGAGGATCGCTGGTGCGACCGGATAGGGTATTGCCTTCGCAAGTGAGGGCGGGAGATCCTTGGTTGAAACCGAAAAACACGAGAGGGTGTAATACCCGCGTGCTTTGGTGTCCCCTTCGAGCCAAATGTAAGGGACGTTTAAATTCCTTTTCCGATCTTGATTAATGTGTTTACGGAAGTACTCAGTCAGAGACTGATTTGAGCAAGTGAAGCTCTGGCGATCACATGCGGGCGTGGAGTCCGTTACCGTGAAGGTAGAGATAGATCCGCTTCCTGTCGATTCAGAAGCTCTGCGTAACGCTGGGCAGCGGCGCGCAAATGCTCACTGAGAGGAGGCGGATTTAGCACCGCTTCAAAGTAAGCCTCTCGGTCTCGAAGTGACAGAGCAAGAGGCGGAAGTGCCGCGTTGGGAGTTCGATCGTCAAAGGCGCTGTTCTCGCAAGCGACTTCTGCGGTCGCGTTGAGCGACACCTGTGTAGCCGCATGTGAAGTGATCAGCGCCATATCTTCCTCAACCCTAACAGCACGAGCATAACACGAAGTCTCGCCGCTCAACGCTGATTTCATGCATGAAACCATCACGATCTTGTTCCAAATATCTATATCGTCTATTATTCTCATTACCTTAGGCTTCAAGGTTGTGGGTAATTCCTACAGAGAGACACTTTTGGCTTTACCTGAGGGTGTTTCTGAAACGTTGCGGCGGCCGGGGGCTTCCGGGTGTTTGCCGGGCGTGGTCCGGCCGCCAGTGATTTGGCTGGAATCTACGAAGACGTAGGAACCGTGCTTATTACCTTGAGCACATCGAGCGTCCCCTCGTTTCGATTCACAACCTCTGTATCCAGTGGTTCGGCGATCAACGCTATCCGAACATCCACCGGCGATTATCCGTTCGAACGGAAGATCTTCCCGCCGGTCTCCTCCACGTAGGGGAACCACCGTTAGGCTTTAAGGGCCTACGGGAAGTCAGCACCACCACATAACGCAACGTATCCTGGCCAGGATAAAAACTGTTGGGGCCGCGCGAGTGGTGCGCACGACCTCTTTCCAACTTGAAAGTAGCATGCAGGAGTTAGCTGCCTATCGCGTGATTCATGTAAGTGGCTGATAAGAGGGCGAAGATAAAAATTAGTTTCGTGAAACGCCGGCGGCTTTTTCCACGGCTTCGCGGATGGCGGCCTGGATGGCTGCGTTGAGCTTGCCGCCGTCGGAGGTGACGTAGAAGACGTCGATGGCTTTGTGTGCCTGCGTGTCGATGAGGACGACTTCGATGTTGCCACCGTTGGCGGAGATGGCGGTGGCCAGGTCGTAGAGCAGGCCGGGGCGATCTTCGGCCACGATTTCGACGAGAGTTGCGCTGCCGCTGGCTTCGGAATCGAACGATACGCGCGGGGTAATGCCGGCCTTGCGGCTGGGCAATACGGGTTTGGGGCGGTTGCGCAGCAATTCCTTCACGTCGGTCTTGCCGCTGAGCACCCGCTCCACGGTGGCATGCAGGCGGTCGACCTCAGTGGGGTTGAGATCGAGCGTGCGTGCCGGGTCGGCGAAAGTGAAGGTGTCCAGCACGAGGCTGCGCAGGTTGGCGAAGGCCTCCGCCTTGAGGATGTTCATTCCGAAGGAGGAGAGGGTGCCGGCCACGGAAGCGAACAGGCCGGGGCGATCGTGCGCGATCAAGGTGAGCTGCCACGCCGAATCCAGCCGGCGAATTTCCACCGCGATGCTACGCTTGTGACTCTTCTCTTCAAGGGCCATGTGCTCGTCGATCTCGGCTTCCGAGTGGGTGCGCAGGTAGCGTATGGGGAAGCCTTGCAGGAAGGCGATGCGCTCGGGCGAACCGGTAGGTATGGCTTCGATGCGCTCGGACTGGAGTTCGCGCGTGAGCTCGTTATAGACCATCAGGTAGAGCTGCCAAAGCTGCTCGGCGCGCCATGGGGTCATGGTGGTGGGATTGACCGCGCTAATGTCGGCGTAGGTGAGCAGGGTCAGGACTTTGAGGCGCTCCACTGTGCCCATCTGGTGGGCGACGTCGCGGATGGTCTGCGGGTCGAAGACGTCGCGCGAATACATGGCGGCGGACAGGTCCAGGTGCCGGCCGATCAGGAACAGCACCATGTCGCGATCCTGCCAGGGCATCTGTATGCGCGTCATGGGTTCCTGTACGAGACGCAGCGAAGCGTCCACGTGGCCTTCGATGATAGAGCCCTTACCGGCGTCGTGAAACAAAAGCGCGAAGGCGAGGACGGCGGGTTCTTTGATCTCGGCCAGCAGATCTCGGTAAGTGCGGCACCAGGGGTCGTTAATGGTGCGCAGGCTCCAGAGATTTTGCAGCGTGACCAGGGTATGCTCGTCGACCGTGTAGCGATGGAAAAAGTCGCGGATGACGAGGCATTCGATCTGTTCGAGCTCGGGAAAAATTGCGGTGAGCACGCCGGTTTCGTGCATGGAGCGCAGGGCGGTGGGCGTGTGCGGCAGCGACAGCAACTGGCTGAGCACCGGCCACAGGGGCTGGGTGTTGGTGAAATGGTCGCGCAGGCCCGGCAGGCGTGCTTCGATGCGCTGCTCGGCCTCGGAGGAGAGGCGCACGCCGTGGCGCGCCACGAATTCGAACAGACGGAGGGCGAGTTCGGGCTCGACATCCAGGCGCTGGGGCGCGCGGAAATGAACGCGCTCCCGAAGCACGCTGAAATCGGCGTTGGAGACACGGGAGCGGAAATCGCGGAACTGGGAGAACAGGGAACTGGTCTGGGCTTCGCCGGCTTCGAGGGCGCGGATGGCGGCGCGGTAGATGGCGCGCGAGTGGCGGTAGTATTCGCGCATCCATTGTGCGGCGCCGGGGAGATGCCAGTGTTCGGCCAGGGCATCCTGCGCATCGAAAGTGAGCAGGTTGTTGTCGCGGCCGCTTTGGATGTGCAGATAGCAGCGCAGGCGGGCCAGGAAGTGATAGGCCTCGCGCAAATCGGCGGCGGGCTCGGCGGAGCCCTCGCGCAACTGAGCGAGCCAGCAGACGAGCTGGTAATCGCGCAGACCGCCGGGCGTGTCTTTGACGTTCGGCTCAAGATGGTAGAACGTGCCGGCGTACTTGGTGTGGCGGTCGCGCGTGAGCTGCGCGAGGTTGCGAACCAGGGCATCGCGATTGGCGTGGATGAAGCGCGGCAGGCGGTTGGCAAGACCGGCGTAGAGGATGCGGTCGCCGGCGAGAAAACGCTGATCGAGGAGGCTGATGTTGAGTTCGGTATTGGAATCGTGCACCTCGACGCATTCGTCGGGGGTGCGTACGGAATGGCTCATGCGCAGGCCGGCATCCCAAAGGTGCTGGAGGAAGGCGGAGATGGACTCCTTGGCGGCCGCGATGTGCCGATCGGAGGGGAAGAGCAGAAGCAGATCGATGTCGGAGTAAGGGAAGAGTTGGCGCCGGCCGTAGCCGCCCACCGCGAGCAGCGCTACGTTGGACGCGACGCCGGGAAACAGCAAGCGTTGCGCGGCATCCATCACCACGCGGTCGACTTCGGCGGTGCGTTCGGCAAGGGCGGTGAGGGCGTCGCCAGTCGCCAGGAATTGTTGGCGAATGCGCGACGCACTACTGTTAGATGGCTGATTCTCCGCGATCGTCATTCCGGATCCGTATGGCTTCCTGCACGTCGTAGACGAAGATCTTGCCATCGCCGATCTTCCCGGTCCGCGCCGCGCTGGCGATGGCGTTCACAACCTCATCCATGCGATCGGTGGGCACGACAAGTTCCAGTTTGACCTTGGGCAGCAGATCCACGTTGTACTCCTGCCCGCGGTAAACCTCCTTGTGACCTTTCTGCCGGCCGTGACCGCGGACCTCGGCGATAGTCATGCCGTCGATGCCGATACTTTTCAGCGCTTCTTTCACGTCGTCCAGTTTGAACGGCTGGATGATCGCCTCGATTTTCTTCATATGCCCACGGTAACGCAAAAAAGCGCACTAATTCTCGAAAACATAGCCTTCCTCGTTGTGCATGCTGAGATCGAGGCCGTCGCTTTCCTGCTGCTTGGTGACGCGCAGGCCGACCGTGGTGTCGACGATCTTGAGGATGACCAGCGTGCCCACAATGGCAAGTCCCCAGGCGATGGCGGTGCCGCCTAGTTGGTTCAGTACCTGGCCCGCATTGCCGTCCACCAGACCGAGGGGTTGTACTTTGCCGGCAGCATCCTTCAGCCCGTCGTTGATCGCGCTGGTGGCGAAGATACCCGTGAGCAGGGCGCCCAGGGTGCCGCCGGCGCCGTGTACGCCGAAAGCATCCAGGGCGTCGTCATACGCGAACCGGCGCTTGACGCGGGTGACCATGAAATAGCACATCACGCCGGCGCAGGCGCCGATCAACATGGCCGGGAAGGGTTTGACGAAACCGGAGGCGGGGGTGATGGCTACCAGTCCGGCGACACAGCCTGAGATGGCGCCGAGTATGCTGGGCTTGCCGGCTTCGATCCATTCCACGGCCATCCACGCGAGGGTGGCCGCGGCGGCTCCGAAATGGGTGGCCACGAAGGCGCTGCTGGCGAGGCCGTTGGCGGCGAGTGCGCTGCCGGCGTTGAAGCCGAACCAGCCGACCCAGAGCATGGCGGCACCGATGGTGCTGATCACGAGGTTGTGCGGCTTCGAGGCGTTGCTGGGAAAGCCGATTCGCTTACCGAGATAGATGGCGCAAACCAGGGCCGAGACGCCGCTGGTGATGTGCACCACCGTGCCGCCGGCGAAATCGAAGCAGGGGATACGGCCGCCGGAAAATGCGTTGAGCAGGCCGCCTTTGCCCCACACCATGTGCGCCATGGGGAAATAGACCACGAGGGTCCAGAGTACGGTGAAGAGCAGCATGGCGCTGAACTTCATGCGTTCCGCGAAGGCGCCGGAAATCAGCGCCGGGGTGATGATGGCGAACATCAACTGATACACCATGAAAGTGGAGTGCGGGATGGTGCCGGCGTAATCGGGATTGGGCGCGGCGCCGACGCCATGAAGGAAAGCGAACTGGAAATTGCCGAGATAGGGTGAAGATCCGCCGAAGGCCAGGCTGTAGCCGACCAGCGCCCAAATCATGGTTACCACGGCCATCAGAATGAAGCTGTGCATCATGGTGCCGAGTACGTTTTTGCGGCGCACCAGGCCGCCGTAGAAAAGCGCCAGTCCGGGAGCGGTCATCATCAGCACGAGGGCTGCAGTGACCAGCATCCAGGCGTTATCGCCGGCGCTTTGGGCCGATTTGGTGGCGGCTTCCATGGCCGCGAGTCTGGCGTTGAGATCGGGAGCGGCTTGCGCCCACGCCGCACACGGAGCGGCGAGCAGGGCAAGACCGCCAATTTTTGTCAGGAGGTTCATCGTGGGACCAATCCTAATTTTGAGACAGTTTTAGCCATTGTCCCTCCCGGCGCCAGAGCATTTAAGATGGAACTTTCTATGGATCGGATTGGATTTATTTATACGTGTCTTGCCGGGAGCAAACCCGGGACAGACATGAGGAAAGGCCTCATCCGTGGGGAATGAAAATAGGGGCCGTGTGGGCCCTGAACCCGGTAACAGACGGGGCTGGCAGTGGGTTCCGCAAAGACGGCGGAACCCATGCCAGTCTCGTCTGTCACCGGGGGCGGCTCGCATTTTCGAGAGAGTCCCACTACTGTCCGGGGAATCGGGGGCGATTCGGTGCCATCTAACTGAATGAGTGGAGTTTAAGCGGCTTCGAGGCTGGTCACGATTTGAACCAAAATGGTTCATGAACGACGGACGAACGGTTTTTTCGCAGTTCTGCGCGCACCTGCCCTCATCGTCATTCCGCCGATGTGTCGCTCGCTATGACGCCGAGCGCTACGTGAAGAGCTTCTCCTGTTGGGATCAGTTCTTGTGCATGGTGTTTGCACAATGCACGCAACGGGAGAGCTTGCGGGATATCGAGAGCGCGTTGCGTTCCCTGCCCGCCACTCGACTCTATCACCTGGGGATCCGCAGCCAGGTTTCACGTTCCACGCTGGCCGACGCCAATGAACATAGAGACTGGCGCATGTATGGTGATTTTGCGCAGGTCCTGATCGCGATGGCCCGCAGACTCTATCACGACGAAGCGCTGACGGTGAAGCTACAGGAAACCGTTTACGCGCTGGACTCCACGACGATCGACTTGTGTCTGTCGCTGTTTCCTTGGGCTCCGTTTCAACGTTCCAAGGCGGCCGTCAAGCTGCATACGCTGTTAGATCTGCGCGGCAAGATCCCCAGCGTGATTCGCATAACACACGGGCGTACCAGTGATGTCAGCATGCTGGATCATCTGCCGGTGGAGGCGGGAAGCTTTTACGTAATGGATCGCGGATACGTGGACTTCGGCCGGCTGTATCGCTTACATCAGGCGGGCGGTTTCTTTGTGACCCGGGCCTGGAAGAACCTGCAATGTCGGCGTCGCTACTCGCATCCCATCGATGCCTCGACAGGTTTACGTTCCGATCACACCATTGTGTTGAATGGCCGCTACACCGAAGACCGGTATCCCACTCAGCCGTCCGATCTAATTTGGACAGCTGTAGCCGTCCGAGCTAATTTGGACAGCTGTGGCCGGGAGGCCTGTCCTACGGTTTATCGGGGACCTGGTTGTTTAGCCGGCGCAGTTGCTGTTTGCGCATTTCCTCGCGCATGGATTGAACGTCCTTTTCCAGCTTCTTGGTTTTCGCCGCCTGGGAATTCAGATCGGCCTTCAATTTGGCCGCCTGCTTCGCCATCTCATCGCGCTGCTCCTGGGCCGCGGGATCTTCCACCGGTTTGCGTTCGGGTAACTTGCCAAGGAAACTGGTGACCTCGCGGAAATCCGGACCATCCTTCTGATGGACAATCAGGCGGACATCCACCTTCTCGGCCGTCCGGGCGTAGGTAAAGGATCCGGCCTGCAGGTGCGCGGTATCGAGTTGGATGGCGGTCAACAGCGGTCCGCCCTCGGTGATTTCGAGTACCGCGTCGGGCGCGTGCTGCACAGCCGGGGAGTTGCGATTCCAACTAATCTGCAATTGTCCTTCGCGATCGATCGTGCTGAGTCCCAGTGAGGGCGGGGGCACCGGAGCGGGAGCAGCCGCGGGCGCCCTTCGTAGAAGGGAGAGTACCTGCGGCAGCCACATATCCCTAATCTGAAAAGCGGCGCCGAGTATGCCCAGGATGGCCACGACGCCAATCCCCACCACCATCCATCGGCGGCCGGCGGCCGGGCTCTCGATCAGGAATTTGGGGGCGGACAATTCGGCAGCGGCCGGTTCCGGCAAGGGGTTCGCCGCACCGGGCGTTACGAGTGGCGCCGGTACAGACGGCGCCACCGCCGCCACCGGAGCGGGTTCCGTCATGCGTCCGGTAACCGGTTCCGGGCCGAGGCGGCGCGCCGAATAGTCGTTCGACGGCGGTGCGGCAGGCATCCCCACGGGCACCTGCCGGACCGGCAGCGCGTCCAGGCTATCTTCCCGGCAGGGTCGATCGGCCTGTATACTGCCATCGGCCTGGCGGAAGAAAAACCCGAGGCGCGTGGGTTGGAAGGTGTGCGGCTTCATGACCAGCGCAACCTGCCACGATTCCGGGAAAAAGCGACGGTGGATCGCCAGATCGGCTTCGGATAGAAAAATCTCGCTGCGCGTGTGGGAGTGATACCACCCCACCGGACGCCGCCCTCCCGCATCGTTCGCGTGGGCGGAAACCAGTTCGGTCAGCCGCGCTTCATCCCGCGGAGACAAGGTGAAGGACGGCCCGTTGGCATGCTCACAATCGAGCGCGGCATAGTCCCTGATGACAAGACGGCCGTTGTCGAAACTGCCCAGCAGGATCCCGCCGATCTCCGCGCCTCCGCGCGGCAGAGAGAAAAACGCGTCCATTACCGTCAGCCGGATATCGTCCAAAACCTGCGCCGGGTATTCGATCGTGAAAGGACACTCGGGCACGCTCCAAGTTATTAATGTGCCGTCGGTCCCGCTTTCTGTCATAAGGAGGCTGTTGCTCCTTTTGATTGTAGGCGATCCGATGTGGCGCGAGATATCCAGCATTCGGAAACCACGCGCCTGCTAACTTTGGATAACTCAGCGCGCCAGGATCTCGCGGATCTTACGCGACAGAGTCTCGCGGCTGAAGGGTTTGGTCAGAAAGTCCACGCTGGAATCTAATACACCGTGGTGACTTATGGTGTTCTCGGTATAGCCGGATAAGTATAAGATCTTGATGTCCGGCCGGCGAGAGCGCATAGCATCCGCCACCTGCTTGCCGCTCATGTTCGGCATCACCACGTCGGTCACCAGCAGGGAAATCTCGCCCGGGTGGGCATGGCTGAAATCCAACGCTTCTTCCCCGTTGGACGCGGCCAGGACCGTATAGCCGAGTTGCTTGAGCATTCTCATCTCAAGTTCGCGGACCTGGGCCTCATCTTCCACCAACATCACGGTTTCGCCGGCGACACGCTGCGGATGCTCCACTTCCTCGCTCCAGCCCGGTGAGACGGGCTCGGCCACCCGTGGGAAGTAGAGTTTGAATGTGGTGCCCTGGCCGGGCTCGCTATATACCCAGATATCGCCTCCGCTCTGTTTGACCATGCCGTAGACCGTGGCCAGCCCCAGTCCGGTGCCTTTTCCGCGCTGCTTGGTAGTAAAGAACGGTTCGAAGATATGCTGCCGCGTGGCGGAATCCATTCCGTGACCCGTGTCGCTGACGGCGATCATGACGAACTCCCCGGGCTTCACCCCCATGTGGGTTTTGGCGTAAGTCTCATCGATCTCGACATTGCAGGTTTCAATGGTGATCCGGCCGCCCAGGGGCATGGCATCGCGGGCATTTACCGCCAGGTTCACAATCGCCTGCTCGATGTGGTTCGGATCGGCCTTGATATTGCCGGTATCCGCGCTCAAGCTCATTAGAAGCTGTATATCTTCTCCTATCAGGCGGCGCAACATTCTTTCGGTCTGCCCGATCACCGCGGTAAGGTTGACGATGCGCGGTTGCATGATCTGCCGGCGGCTGAAGGCCAGCAGTTGATTGGTGAGCGCGCCGGCCCGGTCCGCAGCTTTGAGAATCTCTTCCGCATAGCCGCGCAATGGGTCCATCGGGGAAAGCTCATCCAGAATCATGCGGTTGTAACCCGCAATCACCGTGAGCATGTTGTTAAAGTCGTGCGCCACGCCGCCGGCCAGGCGGCCCACTGCCTCCATTTTCTGTGCGTGTACCAACTGCTCTTCCAGCGTTTTGCGCACGCTGATATCGCTCACGAAAGCGATGCCGAAGGTGCCTTCTTCGGTTTCAACGGTGCTCAGGCTGACTTCCACCGGAAATTCCACGCCGTCCTTGCGCCGGCCGCAAAGATCGAGTCCGATGCCCATGGGGCGGGCGCGCGGCCGCTGGAAGTACTCGTCGCGCTGGCGCCCGTGAGTGGCGCGCTTTGACTCCGGCAGGAGGATTTCGATACGCGCGCCCAGAAGTTCCGATCCAGTGTATCCGAACATCTCGGCGGCGCGGCGGTTGGCCAGAACAATCTGTCCCGAGCGATTGATGCTGATGATCGCCTGGGACGCCGATTCCAGCAAGGCGACCAGCAGTCTTTGGTTTTTGTGGAAGACTCCGGGGATGTCGGTGGGGCGGGGGTCCCCGGTAGGGAGATGGTTGGAGTCGTCGATCATGGCAGATCCTTCGAGGCTCGGCTGTCTGCTTCAGCTTCAGCCCAAGGCATCGGTTATTGTATTGGAACAGGAAAATCCCCCAAAAGATATCCCCTCAATGGGGGGAGGTGGTAATGGGCTGCCTTCCTGTCAATCCTGCGCCTCCGCTGGCAAGCCGTCGGTATAATGGAAGCGAATGGCCAAGGCCAAAGAGCTCGAATTGCGTCTGCAGAGGACCGAACAGCAACTCAACGTATTCCAGAAGATTAGCCGTTTCATGGTACGCGACCTGAGCCTGTCCGACGTTCTACAGGGCATCGTTTCCCTGGTGGTGGAGTACACCCACTGCGATTCATGCCTGATCTACCTGCTGGATGGGGAAGACCTGGTGCTATGCGCGTCCAACACGCCGCACCCTTCCACTATCGGCAAGCTGCGCCTGCGCTCCAGCGAAGGCCTGACGGGCTGGGTGGCGCGCGAACGCCGCCTGCTGGCGATCTCGCGCGAGGCGTATAAAGATCCGCGTTTCAAGACGTTCGCAGACCTGCCCGAGGATAGCTACGACGCCTTCCTTTCGGCGCCCGTGATTGCGCGCAACCGCGTAGTGGGCGTCATCAACGTGCAACACCGCTTGCCCCACCAGCATACCGGCAGTGAAATGGAAGTACTGGCCACGGTGGGCGAGCAGGTAGGTTGCGTGCTGGTTCTGGCACGCATGTCGCCGGCCGCGCTGGAATCTGCCAATCACGTGGAACTGGTGCTTTCATCAGGCCCAATCGCCATGAAACAATAGGTACATCGTGACCAATCAATTTGCCTGGCAGGTATGCGCGCTGAGTTTACTGGCAACCGCGACAGCCTCTGCCCAAGCCCCTCGATGGCAGCTCCAGTATTTTTACGACCAGGCCAAATCCGAACTGGTCATCCAGGATATACAAACCCCCTCGGCGCAGCGCGGCGTGGCCATCGGCAGCATTCAGGAAAGCAAAGGCGGCCGCAAACCGGTAGCCGTGGTGACCACGGATGGCGGGGCCCATTGGGAGGTAGTGAAACTCGAAGAGAATCCGCTCTCCCTGTTCTTTCTGAACGACAGCGTGGGCTGGATGGTGACCGAGAAAGGCATCTGGAAAACCGACGAATCCGGCAAAGAGTGGAAAAAGCTACCCAAACCGCCGGCATCCCCATTCAGGGTCTATTTCGCCGACGAAAACAACGGTTGGGCCGCCTGCAATAAGAAGGCAGTGCTGGTCACGCACGATGGCGGCCGCAAATGGGAGCCCGTCAAAGCGGCTGCCGATCCGCCCGGTTCCGCCGATCGTTCGGCCTACTCCTGGATCACCTTCGCCAATCGCAACTACGGCATCATTTTCGGATTCAACCAGCCAGCCATGCGCTGGGGATCCCGGTTCCCAGCCTGGATGGACCCCGAAGATGCATTGAGCCGCCGCGAGACACCGCACCTCTCGTACACCATGGTGACGCGCGACGGTGGCCAGACCTGGCGGGCCGGGTCGACCTCGCTGTTCGGACAAGTGACACGCGCGCGGTTTTCGGCCAATGGTCCTGGACTTGGGCTGTTGGAATACGGCGATTCCGCCTCCTATCCGAGCGAGGTCTATAAGTTGGACTGGACCACCGGGAAAAACCAAACCATCTTTCGCAACAAACGGTACGCTGTCACCGATGTATGGCTCACCAAGGATGGAACGTCGTACCTGGCGGGCATCGAAATGGCGGGACAGGTGCGCAGCATCGCGCCAGGGAATGTTAAGGTCTTCAAGAGCAGCGACATGAGCTCCTGGACGGAGATGGCCGTGGACTACCGGGCCGTCGCCCGGCGGGTGATTCTGTCCGGCGCCGATGAGCAGAATCTGTGGCTGGCCACGGATAATGGCATGATCCTCAAACTGCGGTAAAACATTTTTCGCAAACCTCGTCTTATCCACAGAACTTTCACGGTTACAATGCTGTAACCAATTAGAAAATAAGCTGAATAGATGTTGAGGAAAAAGCTCTGTTTCGCGCGAAAAAGGCGTTGACGTAAAAGCCTCTGGAGAGCATAGTGAATGAGGTTCCAAGAGGTTTGAGGAACAGCAAGCCGGCGGAAACGTAGCGGACCTGGAACGATGATCCGCAGCCCAAACTTTAATCAGGACGGGCGGCGGGGAGCGAGAGGAAATCGGGCGGATTCGTCAGGCGGACCGGCAGGCAGCAAACGCGGTTGAACGCTTTGATCCCGAGGGAGGCAAAAGTCCCGGAGGGGAGTGGAGATCGCAGGCGCGGCAGGCCGAACCGAGCGGTGGCAGTGCAACGGGCCACAGGCAATGAAACCGCCGCAACCGGCGCAATCCGGGACGCGGTAGTGGAGCCGAAGGGCCGAACGGGCATGAAAACCGACTTGGAAGGAAGCGAAGTAGCAGGCTGAGAGCTTTGACCCCGGAATGGAGGTCGCCGAGAGGCGGCAACTGTTGCGGGCGAGCGAAAAGCCGTTACGAGCAACCGGTTCCGGACAGGAGGCAGCAAGCGGCGAGCCAGGAAGCATTGATCCGGCGGCTGGAGAAAACAGCCATCGGGGAGCGGAGAGGCGAATCGTCCAGCGCTCTTGTTTGCGCAGCTCAATGCCGTGCATGCCGGTAGTGAGCCAGGCTGGAAATCCGATCACTTGGAACCACTTTTTTTGGTACCTTGCACGGCGCACATCCAATTATCGGGATAGATGGGTCTGATTTCGGCTAGAATGTCGGGATGACGTGCCATGGTGCGGCCTGTCTTCTTCTGTTCTTCAGCGTTGGCGGTTTTGCCCTGGAGCCACCTGTGGCGTACAACCCTGCATCGGGCGGTGCCGGCTTAGCCCCAGGCTCGATCATCGCGCTCGCTTACCTCGACGGACCGAACGTGTCCGACGCGCAGTTCGTCAGGGTTGGTGTGCAGCCCCAGGGCTCGACTCAAGTGTTTGCGTGCCTGGTTTTGACGGCCGGACCGAACGCAGTCTGGGCGGTGCTGCCAGTTGATGTCCCACCTGGGCCCGCCGGGATCACGCTAGCCATCAAAGGCGATGTCTATCCCTCGACCCCCGTCACGCTGGCTGTTTCAGCGCCGGCACTGTTTTCGGTCAATCAGTTTTCGAATGGCGCAGGCGCACTGGCGCAGAATCTGGACAGCCTCGGGACACCTTCGTTAAATCGCCTTACGAATCCCGCCCTGGCAGGCCAATACGTCAACCTTTGGGGAACCGGCCTCGGCAATTTGACCACCGGCGACGTGACCGTGGAACTCGCCGGTGAACCAATCCCGGCCTATTTCGCCGGCCACTCCCCTGGCCTTCCGGGCATGGATCAGGTCAGTTTCCGCATTCCGGCCGACGCGTTTGACGGATGTTATGTTCCGGTCGTCTTGCGGGCTGCGGGAATCGCCAGCAATCCCGTTACGATTGCGAAAGCCTCCTCCGCGGGGGCGTGTACTCACCCCCTGGGACTTTCCGCGAGCGACTTGAAAACTCTCGATGACGGCGGCTCGATTTCATTTGGTTCGGCATCCATATCGGGCGGTATCTCGGTCTCTTTCGATCCCACGGACCGAGGCTACTATCGGTACGATTCAGTAATAGGGCGGTTCGGGCAGTTAAGCGCACCAGACATCGCCCTGCTGGCCCAGCCGCAATCTCCGGAACCGGGTTATCCGGTTTGTCAGATGGCGAGCGGGGCCCTCTACGGATATACGATCGACTTCATCATCGGAGGGGGGGCACGCTCCGGCACGCTCCTTCTTACCGGACCCACCGGCCAGCAACTTGATGTGATTGGATACGACGGCCAGTATTTCGGAGGTACCGGCTCGCTGGAATCGGCGACGTCGCCGGATCAACTGCCGCCGCCATTCTTTTCGGCGGGTACCTGGTTGCTGAGCGTTACGGGCGACACAGTTGTGAACGGTTTCCAGCAAGCACTTCGACTGCCGCCACAGCTGACGTGGACCAACCGCGCCTCATTAGCCACGATCTCACGCGCGAACGACACGGCCATTACCTGGGATCCCGCGGGTTATTCGTCAACCGACATTGCATACATCGCGCTAAGTGGAGGAGGACCAGGCGAGGTGGATTGCCTCGCTGTTGCGACTTCCGGTGGTGTGACTCTAGGCCGCTCCTTACTGGGGCAACTCACACCCACTACCGACGGCCTCCTGAGAGTGGGGATTTCAAACGGCCCGCTGGACCGCCAGCGTTTCGATGTGCCGCTGAAGGTGGGTGGTTCGATGCCGGTCGTTTTTGGGTACGGGTTCGGAGAGACGCTCCACGTGGTAGTCAAGTGAATGACGCAGGCGCAAACCATTTGAGAATGTCGTACAACCCGCAGGCCCCCGCCACGCGTTACGCAACCACTGCCTTGCGGGCAGCGACATAACTCTTTACATATTCCGAGAATGCGCGGGCCAGCGCCTGTCGCGTGTGGTCGGTGCGGCCGACTTTCTTATCCTCGATCTGGAATACGGGCAGCAGGTCGCGCGTCGTCGAAGTGATGAATACTTCGTCAGCCGCCTCGAGATCGCCGGGTTGTAGCGACTTCTCTTCCACTCGAATTCCAGGGGCGCGGATCTCACCCAGCAGCACCTCGCGCGTAATCCCTGGCAGACAGCCGGAACTCAGCGGCGGCGTGTACACGTGGCTGCCGTTAGAGATAAAGATATTCGCCGACGTGCATTCGGCCACTTCGCCGCGCTCGTTGAGCAGGATCACTTCATCGAAACCGCGTGCCTGCGCCGATTCCAGCCAAGTCAGATTCATGGCCCACGACAGGATTTTGGCACCGGTGAACTGGCTTGCGGCGTGGCGCGCTTCGCGGACATACGCCAGTTTGACGCCCTCGCCCCAATCTTTCGAATCCGCGGTCAACCCGATCAGATCGCTCGGCCTCCCATTGGAGGGGCCGGCCCACATACCGCCGCCGTTGCGCACGATGGCGATGCGCAGCGTGCAATTGGGCGCGTGATTGGCTTCCACCAGTTCCAGCATCTTGCGCCGGACCTGCTCTGAATCCGCGGGCAGCGGGACGTGCAACGCCGCAGCATCGCGCTGCAGGCGCGCCCAGTGGCGATCCCACGCAAAGGGGACGCCTCCGGCAACGCGCAGCGTACTGAAGACGCCCCAACCCGAGAGCAGCCCTACCTGTCCTGGAGCCAGGCAAAGGTCGGTGGATTTCTGAATCTGGTCATTATGAAGTACGAATTGGTGCAGCACCCCCCAATTCTAGCGTGGTGCGCGAAAGGGCGGAAGCGGCGAGGCATCGCTCCCTTATCCCACCGTCCAGTTAGGAAACGGGTTGATCCGCGCCTCGCGGCACGACTCGATCAGGGCCGGCACGCGGGCGCGCCGTTCGAAGAAATTCTCCAGCAGGCGGTCCAGTGCGTCTTCCTCGCCTTCAATCCAATCCGGCGGGATGCTTTTCCATGCCAGGTCGATGACCTCTTCGGGGAAGTGCACCACCTGGTCCAGCCACGGCTGCAAATCGTCCAGCGAGCGCACACCTTCGTAGACCAGCTTTCGGGCGTACAGTCCCTGCACCGCCGATTCCGGAAAGTCCCAGTTGGGACCGTTGAACGCGTATCCGTGATCGATCATGCGCGCCACGAAGCTGGCGTGCCCGCCGCCGGAATCCGTTCGCCGCACCATGGCGCGGTAGAAAACGCACTGGCGGCCGTCGGCATTGCCGACCCATTTATCGAACACCAGGATGGCGCGGAAATCCTCCAGGTTGGCCACCTGGGACAGCAGGGCGTCCGGCAGAAAATCGTAAACGGCGATTCGGCCCGGGTCGCCCGGGTACTGAGAGCCGAATTGCCAGCCGGGCTCGATCTCCACCCGCCGTGTGCCGAGCTGCATGTTGCATTCGGGGTTGGCAGCCAGGAACGGGGCGCCCACCTGGATCAGGGCAGTCTCCGGCGCGGAAATCTTCAGGTAGCGCAGCAGCGTGGCGCAAAGCGCTTCGTTGACCAGGACGCGGCGATGCTGGGGATTGTTGCGAAACTTGACGACATACCATTTACCATCGTCGGCCTCCAGCAGATGGGCTTGGGCGCCTCCGCGCATTTTTCTCACGTGCCGGACCGCGGTAAGGGGCATCAGAATGAAAATGCAGTACCCTAGAGTTTTAGCACACGGAGGACAAAATACCCATGGCCGAACTAGGAACTCCCACCAACAATGCACCCGACGCGGCGGACGCCAAAGGCGGATCCGGCGCCGGACGCAGCAAGGACGAGGTCGCATTAGAGCTGATGAAGTTTATCGCCGTCAGCACGGGATTTGGGAAGTCGGGGCAGACCGGGGCGGGGTTTTCGCCGAAAACCGGAACCCGCTCGCCGGAAGAGCTCGCCGAAGACCTGCTGGAACTTTTCGATCGCTGCCGGAAAGCGGTCAGTAAGGACGCGTAAGTACCAACTTCCGCGCCGCGATTGCGGACGGCGCGGGGTTTGGTATGAGATGGTCCGGGCCCGGCCTGCTATTTCTTTTTCTTGGCAGGAGCTTTCTTTGCTGGAGCCTTCTTTGCTGGAGCTTTCTTGGCCGGAGCCTTCTTCGTGGCTTTCTTCAAGGGGGCCTTCTTGGCTGCTGCCTTTTTGGCCGGAGCCTTTTTCGCCGCCTTCTTTGCCGGAGCTTTCTTTGCTACTGGTTTGGCCGCCACCTTTGCAGCCTTCTTTGCCGGAGCCTTTTTCGCTGGCGGTTTCGGCGCGGCCTTTGCAACTTTCTTGGCTGGGGCCTTCGCTAGAGGCGCAGCTTTCGCCGCCGCTTTCTTCGCGGGAGCCTTGGTGGCCGCGGACGCCTGCTTCACGGGCTTCTTGGGCGGGGCTTCCGAAGCCTCTTCCGGAAGAGATATCGGAACAGGAGTCGGTTCGGCAGTGGCAGCCGGCACCGTTTCGGCTACGGGAGGCGGCGCGATCTCTTCCAGATCGTCGTCTTCGTCCTCTTCGTCATCCTCGTAATCGTCGAGTTTTGAGTCCATCTCTTCCTGCTCTTCGTCGTCGTAGTCGTGGAAGTCTTCCATCTCTTCTTCGTCCTTCAGAGCGATGATCGGGCGATCAAACATTAAGCGGGCCTCCTGTAGTCAACGCGCAATCACCCATAGAATACCCCTTTTTGAACGAGAGGCAATAGCGAAATAGCTTCCCGGTGAGAATTTCACGGGCCGCGCCCCGCAGGCGGGAAACCAGCCCTTCCACTAACCCGCGACCTCGCCCTAAAGAAAGGCTCGATAGTTGCCGATCTTGTTCTGTGAGTCACGCCACATGATCTCAATTCAATCCTCGCTGACCGACCTCGAGCGGGCACATCAGATACGTGCCGTTGTCCTCGACTGTTATGTCCTGGCCATCAAAAATATCGCCCACTACGCAGTCGAACTGGATGACGAGCTTACCATCGCCCATCGTAAGTACCTGGCCAGTCTGGCCGACGACGTCTCTGTCGGCACTTCAGAGGCCCTGTCGGACAGCCGCGCCACCCTGCGAGGGCTGCTGCGCGATTACCGGGACAAGGCAGGTCAGTTTGTCGCCAATCTGCGCGACGAGCTGATGGTAACGGCGCGCACCCTGGAAGAGGTCCTGGATAACCTCGGTCAGGCTGACGGAGATCATGAAAACAACATTCGCACCGCGCTCGCCAAACTGCGCCAGGTCGCCGCCGTCCCGGGCCATTCGGCCTTGGGCATTGTGATCTCCACCACCGCTGATTCGATCGAACAAAGCCTGGAACAGGTGCGCAAGCAACACCAGCTCACCACGTCCCAGCTCCTGGTGGAAATCCGCATGCTGCATAAGCGGGTCGATGCCCTGGAAGCCGCCGCCTCCATCGATGAGGTCACTCGCTTCGCTACCCGCGAGGAACTAACGGAACATATACGCTCGTCACCGGCGGGCCAATACTGCCTGCTGCTGGTGGGCGCCCGGGGGTTGCGCCGCGCGGAAGTCCAGCACGGTAAAGAGGTGGGCGAAACGCTGGCCGGCGCTTTCGCGAAGCGCTTGCGCAACGGCCTACCCAACTCGGCGGTCATTGGCCGTTGGGGCCCCGAGGAATTCGTGGCCATCCTTGTCGTCAAAAGGTCCGAGGCCCTCGCCTCCGCCAAGTGGATCAACGAAAATCTCGCCGGCGCCTACGCCTGCCTGAAGGCCGGCAAGACCGTCCGCCCCGTGGTGCAACTCACAGTAGGCGTGGTGGACACCGCCGCCCACGAAACACCGGAACGCATCCTCGAACGCATCGGCGCCTTCCTGGTCGCCCAACCATAGGGGGCCAAGGCTCACCGGCTCCAGATCGCTACCTGCTCCACCTGGTACCCGCGTTTTTCGAGCAGTTTGATCAACCCGATCCGGCCCACCATGTGGCCGGTACCCACAACCACAAACGCCGGCTCTTGCCCCTTGAGGAACCGTTCCACCACATCGGCCATATGCGGATTCCGCTCCTCCAGATTCGCCTCGACCACCTCGATCGGATCCTTCGACATGGCTTCCCGCAAGGTCCGGTCCAGCAGTTCGGCGTCTCCGCTCATCCAGATCTCCTCGGTCCGCCGGCCGGATTCTTCGGCATCCTGGCCCGCGGAAGCCGCCAGAGATTTTTCCAACATCTTTCCGGTTATTCTGGACACCCTCGCCAGCGATTCGGCCGACTCGATCTCCACCACGCGCTTCCCCACCTTTTCCGCCCTGTCCAGAAAATATTTGTCGATGCCGAGGCCGGCCTCCCTGCCGTTTCTGGCCTTCGGAACGGTCGACACCATTACCGCCACGACCCACGGCTTCAACCTGGATATCGCCGCCGGCCGAAACCCGTACTTGCCGCAGAACTCCTCCAGCCGCTGCCGGACCTGTTTGCTGACGTGATTCCACAGCGTATCGCCGCCCGCGTACTCAGCCAGCGCCTTCATCTTCTGTAAATCGAGATGCTTGAGGTCCGCTTCCACAAGCAGCACCGCCGACCGGTCAAAGGCCTCTTCTATCTCGTTCGGCAGGGGGTACATGTCCTTCGAACCGAAGTGAATTGACCCGAGCAGATAGGCCACGTGCTCTCCCGAGGACACCTTCCAGAACATCGACCGCTTCGGCGCCGGGGCAGGCGAGACGGTCGCGTCCTGCGCCAGAAGCTGCGCGGTGGCCGCCAATCCGGCCAAAAGTAGCGGCGCCCACCTCGCGACCCGTCGCTTCATAGCGCCTCTTCGACCCGCCGCAGCCCCTCCGCGAACATCTCGTGGTTCACGCCCATCCCCACGCGAAAACAGTCCGGCCCTCCGAAAAAGCGCCCCGGCACCGCCGACGTTTCCCGCTCCGCCCGCAGCCGCGCCAGGAACTCGTCCGCGTTGCCGTGCGCCAGCCGCAGGAACGCAGTAGTCCCCCACCTTGTCCGCACCGCGCTTACCGCCGACGTGCGATCCAGATAGTCCGCCAGCACCTTTCGATCCGCCTCGACGATCCGCCGGAACCGCTCCCGCACGGCGTCCAAACGTTCGAACACCGCCACGCTCAGCAGTTCCCCCGGGTGCACCGGCGTCGCCGCAAACACATCGTTCATCCGCCACACGGCGCGCGCCAGTTCCGGCTCCGCCAGAATCCAGCCGCAGCGCAGCCCGCTCACCCCGTACACCTTCGTCAAACTGCTCGTCACCACGAACTCCGCACCCAGGTGGAACGACGTTCGCGGCGTGTTCTCGTACACCGCGTCCAGGTAGACCTCGTCCACCAGCACCCGCGCGCCCACGCTGCGCGCAATCTCCCCGATCTCGCGCAGCACGCTCTCCCCCGTTAGCACGCTCGATGGATTGTGCAGATTCGTCACCACAATCAGCTTCGTCCGCGGCGTGACCGCCCGCCGCACCGCCTCCGCATCCAACGCGTACCCGCCCTCCTGCGTGCGCGCAAACCGCTTCACCACCGCACCCACGTATTCCAGAGCGTCCACCAGCAGCCCATACGTAGGATGCTCGATCAACACCTCGTCTCCCGCCTGCAGCAGTGTCGCGAACGCCAGGTAGTTCGCTCCCGAAGTCCCCGCCGCCGTCACCACGCAATCCGCGTCCACCCCATACCGGCCGGCGATCGCACGTTTCAGCGGCGCGTAGCCGTAGCTGTTATCGCCATTGATCTCCAGCGGCGGCAATTCCCCCAACTCGCTGAGCGGAAACGCGCCCACCCCGCTGGTCGCCAGATTGAACCGGGCGCGACTCTGCGTCTTCGCCCAATGCATGTACTCCGATTCTTTATGTCTCATTGCGCCCTGCGCCTGCCGCTCCAATACCAATACACCGGAACTCCCGTTAGCATAATCCCCCACCCGCGCGCGCTATTCAGCGGGTCGGTAATCACCGTACTCGCCACAATTCCCACACAGGCCGCGACGAACAAAGCCGTGGTGTACGGGTGTCCCGGCGCGCGATAAACTTTGCCGTCTCCGCGTCCCTGCCGCCGGAACAGGAAGAGCGCTCCCGCCGCCAGCGAGAACGCGATGAAGTCCACCGATACTTCGTAATTCAGAATCTGCTCGTATTTCCCCGAAAACGCGATCGCCGTCGCAGCGATGCCCTGCAGCACGATCGCCGTCACCGGCGCGCCGGTACGCGAACTGAGCCGGCCCACGCTCTCGAAAAACAGGCCATCGCGCGCCATCGCATTGTAGACGCGAGGCGCCGTCAGCATCCCCTGGCTCAGGAACCCCAGCGTGGAAACCGCAATCCCCAGGGCGATCCACCACGCCCCGCGATCGCCCATCGCCGACCGCATCACCGCCGTCGCCGGCGTGCGCGTGGCGGCCAGTCCCTCGGGCCCCAGCACCATCAGGCACACCACGTTCACCGACAGATAGAGAACCACCACGCCCGCGACACCCGCCACCAGGCCGCGTGAAAGATCGCGCGCGGGATTGCGCATCTCTCCCGCCACGAATGTCGCGGTCTGCCATCCGCCGTACGCAAACGCCACCGGAATCGAGGCCGCGCCAATCGCCGCCATCGAGTCCCAACGACACGGGCCGGTCCAACAGCGGCAGCGGATGAATCGTTCCCCCGCCCAGCGCGATCCCCGCCACCACCATCGCCGCAATCGCGCCCATCTTCAGCAGCATCAGCGCGCTCTGCACATTGCTTCCGGCGCGCGCGCCCAGGCAATTGATCGCCGTCAGCCCCAGCAGCACCGCTGCCGCAATCGCGCTATCGCTCCACGCGACCCCGCTGATTTCGCGGTAATAGCGCGCGAACGTGACCGCCACCGCCGCCATCCCGCCGGTCTGCGTCACCAGCAGCAGCACCCAACCGTAGACGAACGCTACCGCTGGATGGTACGCCTCGCGCAAATAGAGATACTGTCCGCCGGCCCCCGGCAGCCGCGTCGCCAGTTCCGCCCAGATGAATGCCCCGAGCAGGGCCAGCGCTCCACCAGCCACCCAAACCCCGAGGATAAGAAACGGCGTGTGGACCTGCTTCGCGACCACGCTCGGGTTCATGAAAATCCCCGACCCCACGATGCCGCCCATCACCAGCATCGTCGCGTCGAACACTCCGAGTTGGCGCCGCACCCTGGTTTCTTCCAAGGCTGTAGCCTACCATACACAAACGCGTGCCAACGCCGCGCCAGTTGCTACACTTGAAGTAGAAAATGCCGGAATTCTGCACCTGCGGCGCTCAGCTGCCTCCCGACTCTCTGTTCTGCCACAAATGCGGCAAGCCGCAGCGCGACGTGATTGAACCGGAGCCGGAAGCGGGGACCATCGACGAATCGGTCCCGGCACCTCCCGCGCCCGTCGTCGCCGCGCCGCAACCGCCGCCGCTCAACTTCCATAATCTGGTTGCCGTACGGATTGCCTTTGTGTTTGCGCCCGTGGCGTTCCTGCTCAGTTGGATCCCCGCACTGAACCTGCTCCTCTGGATCGCCGCCGGTTTCCTGGCCGTCTACTTCCACCGCCGGCGGACTGGCGTCCCCCTCAGCATTCGTTCGGGTGTCCGCCTGGGCTGGATCACCGGGGTGCTCATGTTCGCGGTTACCACCGTAATCTTCACCCTGACGGTGGTACCCCTGGCCGCCAATGGCGGTATCGCCGCCCTGTTCCGGCAGCAGTTGAAAAATAACGCTTCCGACCCCAACGTCCAGGAGGCTCTCCGCATGCTCGAAACTACTCCCGGACTGGCCGCCATACTGCTCGTCATGCTCTTTATGCTGTTCGTGTTCATCACGCTACTCAGCATGGCTGGCGGCGCACTGGGCTCCAAGTTCGTCAGCCGGAATCACTAGCCGCGGACCGCGCCACGCGCGCCGCGGGAGTCTGCGAGTACCGCTTCACCACCGCCACGCCCGCGAAGATCACCACCATCGCCCCCGTCTCCCGCCACCCGAACGGCTCGCGGTAGAACAACCACCCCAGCGCCACCGCCACTACCGCGTTCACATACGGATAGACCGACACAATCGCCACCGGCAGCGTATCCATGGCATATACGAACGCGCTGTATCCCACCAGCGACCCGAACGTAATGAGGTACAGGATCGCCGACACTCCGCGTGTGCTCCAGTGAACGGTCAGGTTCCCCGACGCCAGCGCCACCGGGATCATCGCGAGACCCGCCGCCAGTTGCTGCACCCCGCCCGCCACCACGGGGTGCGCCTTACCCGCTTTGCGCCGCTGGATGATCGAGCCGAAGCTCCATCCAGCCATGCCGAACTGGAGCAGCACAAATCCAACCACGAGCTTGTGATCGATCGCGCCCGCCCCCGGGTCCGGCGTGAACAGCAGCGCCGCTCCGGCCAGCCCCACGGCCATCCCGGCGATAGTCGGCGCGTGAAGGCCGTCGCCGCCCGGCAGCAGAGCCTCCACGCCCACCATCCAAAACGGCGAGATGGTGACGATCAGTCCTGCAATTCCGCTCGGAATCAGGGTCTCCGAAGCCACCAGCGCCCCGTTTCCAATCCCCAGCGTCAGCAGTCCGCTGAAGCAGGCCCAGGCTAGTTCCCTTCCCTTCGGGAGATACAGCCCCCGCGCCCGCGAGAACGCCAGCGTGATGCTCCCCGAGATCACATACCGCACGCACACCAGCAACATCGGCGGAAACGATTCCAGGGCCATGCGAATCCCGAGGTAAGTCGTTCCCCAGAAGAAACACACCGCGACCAGTGCTAGATACGGCTTGAAGAGAGGATGTCGGGACAATAGTTTAGGTTAACGCACGGCGTCTTAATCCGCCCGCAGCGCCGACGAGGGGTCTACCGCCGCCGCCCGCCGCGCCGGAATGTAACTTGCCAACAGCGCCACGGCCAACAGGCCACAGCCAATGCCTGCGTAAGTTGCCGTATCGGACGGCCGGACCTGGTACAACAGCGTAGTGAGCACCCGCGTAGCCGCCAGTGCTCCCCCGATCCCCACGACAATTCCCGCCAGCGCCAGCCCTCCGCCGCGACGCACCACCAGACCCAGCACATCCGCCGGCCGGGCGCCCAGCGCGATCCGGATCCCGATCTCCCGCGTGCGCTGCGTGACCACGTACGCCATCACTCCGTAAATCCCCACCGCCGAGAGAATCAGCGCCATTCCCGCGAACACGGCCAGCAAAATCGCGCTGAACCGCGCCTTCGCCGTGCCTTCGCGAATGCGCTCCTCCATGGTCTTGACATCGAATAGCGGCAGGTCCCGGTTGAGTGCGTGCACCTCCCTCCGGATCGCCTCCGTCAGGGCCGTGGGATTCCCATCCGCCCGCACATTCACCAGCATGCCCCAGCGCGGGGATTGCAGGTAGGAGATGTACACGTCGGGCTGCGGCATCTCGTCCATCTGTCCATAGCGCACATCGCCCACTACCCCGATCACTTCCGCCTGATCCATCCCGCCCTGTCCGACACCGATCAGGTGCCCGATCGCCTCCTCACCCGGCCAGAATCGCCGCGCCGCCGTCTCGCTGATCAACATCACCTTAGGCCCGCCCTTCCGGTCGCTCTCGTTGAACCAACGCCCGCGCAACAGAGGAATCCGCATTGTGCGGAAGTAGGTCGGGGAGGCCCAATGCACGCCTACGAAGGGCTCCATTCCCTGCGGTACGGGCGGTCGATCGCGAAGCACAATGGAGGTGCCGCTGCACCCTCCGGCCAGCGCGAAGCAGTCGCCCAGCCCCGCCGACTGGACACCCGGCAACGCCGCCACTCGCGATTCCAATTCCTGGAAAAATGCCGTCGCCGTTGCTTCCGGCGTCGAACTCGGGAGGTTGATCCGTACCGTGAGAACGTTCTCGGGGTCTACACCCGTCCGCGTGGCCATCAGCCGGCCGAAGCTCTTGATCATCAGACCGGCGGCCACCAGCAACACCATGGCCAGTGCCATCTCGCTGATCACCAGCAGATTTCGCCCGGTGAACGTCTTCGCACGCCCCATTCCGCCCGCCACGCCTGTCCGCGAATTCTGCAACGCCGGCGCCAGGCCAAATACCACCCCCGTGAGCAACGCGACGGCCGCCGTGAACAGCAGCGCGTTCAGATCCAGCCGGATCGACGTCAGGCCCAGCACGGTGAGTCCACCCATGCGTCTTCCAAACGCAGTGCCGTTAGCCGGATTGATCGCGCTCAGCGCGCGCACCCCCACGAACGCAATCCCTAATCCTGCCGCCGCGCCCGCCGTCGCGAGCAGGACGCTTTCGGTGAGCAGTTGGCGCACGAGCCGCGCCCGGCTGGCCCCCACTGCGAGACGTATGGCGATCTCGCGGCTGCGCGCCGTGCCCCGCGCCAGCAGCAGATTGGCGATGTTCACGCACGCGATCAACAGCACGAAACTCACCGCGCCGAACAATACCAGGACGGCGGTGCGGAGCGAAGGGTCGATTCGCGCCTCGCCCACCGTGCGCGCCTTAGCTCCCCAACCCTTAATCCGGCTGTCGGGATAGACCTCCTCGATCCGCGCTCCAAGTCTCGTCACTTCGCCTTTCGCCTGCGCGGCGTCCACTCCACGCTTCAGCCGCGCCACCATTTCGTAAGAATGGGATTGCGCAAAGCCGAGCGATCGCGCCGTCAGCGTATGCAGCGGCACCCAGACATCCGCCCCGCCGCCGAGCGGCCGGAAACCGTCCGGCAGCACGCCCACAATCTCGTACGTCTTCAAATCCAGATTGATGGTCTTGCCGATAGCGCCCGCCTCTCCGCCGAAGCGGGTCACCCAGAGATGGTGACTGATCATCGCCACCATATCCTTTTCCGGCGTCGCATCTTCGCTGGGGAGAAACGTGCGGCCCACTTCCGCCGCGATCCCGAGCACTGGAAAATAGGTCGCGGTCACGATTTCGCCCCGAATCTGTTCCGGCTCGCCCGCCCCGGTCAGGTTGAAGTTCGACCCGCGATAGATCGCCGCATCTTCGAAAATGTTCTGCAGCTTGCGGAACCCCTCGTACTTCGGGTACGACCACACCATATCGTCCGCCGGCGGGCGCCCGTGGAATGCGGGCATGATCAGCGAGACGTGCATCAGTTGGTCGGGATTGCGATACGGAAGCGGACGCAGCAGCGTGGCATTCACGACGCTGTAAATCGCCGTGTTGGCGCCGATTCCGACCGCCAGGGTAAGTACCGCGACAATGGCGAATCCCGGTTGGCGTGCCAGCGTTCGCACGGCATAACGCAAGTCTTGCAGGATGGTTTCCATAGCCGGCCTCGCGCTTTAGACGCCGGGCGCAGCCGGAAGGTTAGGATTACTTCCTGAACGCCTGCTGCACCACCGCCCAAACGCGCTTATGCCGCCGGTCGTCCGTCACCAGGCCCTTCAGATTCATATAGGCCGCCACCGGCGGATGCGCCGGCAGCCGCTGAAACGCGCTCGGATTCGGAAAATCCGCGTATACCCACAACAGCGCCCCGCTCATGTACGCGCTGCGCGCCGGGTCGAAGATGTAGCTGAGGTGCGTCCCGACCAGCTTCATGTGGTAGTCCTCCGAGTAGTCCATGCCGCTGTCCTTCAGCGCCGCGTTCTTCCACCCTACAATCGATTCCGATCCAAACTCGCTCACCACGATCGGCTTCCCCGGCCACTTCTCGTGCACCTTGTCCAGCGCGCCCGCGAAATCCGGAATCGCTCCGTAATACCACCCGAAGTACTCGTTGATCGCAATGAAATCCACCGTGTCGAAGGAGATGTCCTTCTCCCGCCGGTCGCTCGCGAAGGTAACCAGGCGCGTCGGGTCCAGTTCCCGCACCAGCGCTGTGGCGCGCGCTACATACCGCGCCACCGGTTCGCGATCGCTCGGAAACTCGTTCCCCACGCTCCACACCACCACGCTCGGATGCATCCGCCGTTGCGCAATCATCTCCTTCAACTGCGGCGCGCCGTACTCGTTCCACACCGCATCGCTGCCCAGCGTCTCCGCGCGCGTCTGCCACGCCGGAATCTCACTCCACAGCATCAGTCCCAATTCGTCGGCCAACTCGTAGACTTGCCGGTCGTGTGAATAGTGCGCCAGGCGCACGAAGTTGCAGCCCATCGCCTTCATGTCCAGCAGGTCGCGCCGCACTTGCTCGCGCGATAGCGTCATCCCCGCACCCGGATACATCTCGTGATAATTCACGCCCTTGAAAAACACCGGCTCGCCATTCAGCAGAATCTTCGTGCCCTTGACTTCGATCTGCCGGAATCCCACCGGCGCCGTGGTTTCGAAGGTCGCTCCGCCCGCCTGCACGTTCAGCTTCAGCCGGTACAGCGCGGGATGGTCGGGCGACCACGCGTCCACATTGCGCACCGCGCCGCCGCCGGTGGTTTTCGTGGCTCCCACGGGCTGCGTCCACTCGCCCGTCCACACCGTGCGTCCGTGCACGTCAGTTAGCACGGCTTTCAGCACAGTGTTCGCCGGGGCCTGGACCGTGGCGCCGATCGCCAAGTCCCACCCGCCCGCGGCATTCCTCTTCGTCGTGGCGGCGAGGTCCGTCGCATACACCTGCGGCACCGTTTCCAGCCACACCTTGCGATTGATCCCGCCGTAGTTCCACCATCCGGTGCATCGCGTGTCGGGAATCGCGTCCGGCAGCAATTGATTGTCGGCCAGCACTACCAGGCGGTTCGAGCCCTCGTGCACCAGACCCGTGACATCCAGCGTGAATCCGGTGTACGGAAACAGGTGCTCGCCCGCTAGCGTCCCGTTGACCCAGACCTTGCTACGAATCGCCACGCCGTCGAAATGCAAGAGCGCACGTTCGCCCGCCGCCGGCGCAGCATCGAACCACGTCCGGTACCACGCCTTCCCCTGATACAGAACATCGTTGCGCAACGCCTGGTCGAACGACCCCGGCACCTGGATCTTCGTCCACGCCGGACCCGCGTCGGAGCTATACCAGGCTCCCGCCTCCCCGCGCGACTCCGCATCGTAGCGGAAGTCCCAAACCCCGTTCAGGTCCACCGTCCGCGCAGAGAGCGTGGCGGCGCAGAAAAGCAACAGCCGGATTTTTCGGATCACACCAACAACGTAATTGCTTTCGCCGCCGCCCGCAATCAACTGCTTGGGATCAACGGCTCGGATGATTCTCGGGCAAAAGGCGCGACACCCCTCGCAGCCCGCTCCACTCTTCGGCCACCACGATCGAGTTTGCCGGATTGCGCGGGTCGTACTTCACGCTCATCGAGCTTACGCCGGCGAAATCCGCTTCCGTGTCACCCAGAAATCGCGCCAGATCCTGCGATGCCGTGTATTCGATGCCGCGCACGCCGTACGAATAGAAGACCAGGCTGTCGCGGACCTCTACCAGCGTCGCGTCGGTGATCTTGCCCATCGCGACCAGATGGGCGCATCGCCGCCGCTCGCGTTCTTCCGCCGTGATGCGCGAACGCTGCCACGCCTGGTATCCGATGACCCCGAGCAACGCCACCAGGATCACGGCCAGTGCGACTAAGATCAGCTCGATGGCCGTGTAATGGGTAATCAATCCCTGCATTTATCGCACCGCACTGTTATCGTGCGGCGGGCGTCTCCGCGAAGACCTTGTTATAGTCCTTCAGAAACTGCTCCAGCCCCTTGTCCGTCAGCGGGTGATTGAAAAGCATGTCGAGCACCTTGAACGGCATGGTGCCGATATGCGCTCCCGCCAGCGCCGAATCGATCACGTGCGTCGGTCCCCGCAGCGATGCCGCCAGCACCTGCGTTTTATATCCGTAATTCTTGTAAATCTGCGTGATGCTGCGAATCAAGTCCATGCCCACCGCACCCACGTCGTCCAACCGCCCCACGAACGGGCTCACGATATAAGCCCCGGCCTTGGCCGCGAGTAACGCCTGCCCCGCCGAGAAGCACAGCGTCACGTTGACCCGCGTGCCCTCTTTGGCCAGCGCCGAGGTCGCCTTGATGCCCTCCCGCGTCAACGGGCACTTCACCACGATATTCTTGTGAATCTTGGCCAGCTTACGCCCTTCCGCAATCATGGCGCCCGCTTCGAGGGAAACCACTTCCGCGCTGACATCGCCATCCACGATGTCGCAGATCATGCGCACCTGCTCCTCGATCGGCCGCCCTTCCTTGGCGATCAGCGACGGGTTCGTCGTCACCCCATCGACAATCCCCCAGCTCGCGCCCTTCTTCAACTCATCCAGGTTTGCCGTATCCAAAAAAAATTTCACGTCCCCTCCGAGCCCTTCAATTTCAGTTTACACCGCGCGCCGCGCGCGAATTCCGGCACACCGCCCTGGTGTGTACAATCTAAGTATGGCCGCCTACGAATTCGCGAGTAAGGAATTTGACGACGCTGTGCGCGCCGCAACTCGCAGGGCCTTTGATGAGACGCTCGCAGCCGGCCTACCAGTCTTCTATCTCGACGACGAAGGTCTCAACGTGATGGAGCAACCGGATGGGCGGAGATTTGAGATTCGCTGGATTCCTGGAGCCCCGTCCGGAGAGAACTACGAGATTCTCCGCGAAGTAAAGCAAAGAGCCGCCTGACACTCCTCCGCTAAAGCCATTATTGGGCCGATTCCAACACCCTGTACAATAGAACTACAGTGCCTGGGAAAACCTTCTACATCGAAACATTCGGCTGCCAGATGAATGCCCACGACTCCGAAAAAGTCGTCGGCACCCTGCTGTCCGAGGGCTATTCACAGGTGGACTCCCCCGACGACGCCGGACTCGTACTCTACAACACGTGCAGCATTCGCGATAAGGCCGAACAGAAGGTTTTCAACCGCCTGCAGAACTTCAAACGCGAGGGCATGAAGGGCAAGATCTTCGGCGTCCTGGGCTGCGTCGCCCAGCAGGAAGGCGAGAAGATCTTCGAACGCGCGCCCCACGTTTCCCTCGTCGCCGGCTCGGCCAGCTACACCCGCCTCGGCGAAATGCTGGTGCAGCTCGAAAGCGGCAACCGCCGCGTCACCGGACTCAGCTTCGACAACGCTGAAGCCTTCGACACTCCGTTCACCCGCCGCGATAATCCCCACCGCGCCTACCTCACCATCATCGAAGGCTGCGACAAATCCTGCGCCTACTGCGTGGTCCCCTTCACCCGCGGACCGGAGCGCAGCCGCACCAGCGAAAGCGTCATGGCCGAAGCCCGCGGACTCGCCGAAAAGGGCTATACCGAAGTTCAACTGCTCGGCCAGAACGTCAACAGCTATCGCGACCCTTCGCCCGCCGGCTGGGATTTTGCCGCGCTGCTCTCACGCGTCGCCGAGATCCCCGGTATGCGCCGCGTCCGCTACACCACCAGCCACCCCCGCGATTTCGTGCGTAGCATCGTCGATGCCATGGACGCCAACCCCGTCATCTGCGATCACATCCACCTGCCCGTGCAGTCTGGCTCCTCCCGCGTCCTCGCCGCCATGGACCGCCTCTACACCCGCGACGAGTACATGCGCCGCATCGACTGGATCCGTAATGCGAAGCGTCGTTATTCCCTCACCACCGACATCATCATCGGCTTCCCCGGCGAGACCGATGACGACTTCCAGCAGACCCTCAATTTGCTCGATGAAGTCCAATACGATTCCCTCTTCAGCTTCAAATATTCGCCGCGGCCCAACACCGCAGCCCTTACGATGGTAGACCGCATCCCCGACGATGAAAAGCAGCGCCGCCTGCTGATTCTCCAGGAGAAGCAGCGCGCCATTCAGATCCGGCGTAACGCGGAGCTCATCGGCACCATCCAGGAGGTGCTGGTGGAAGGCCGCAATCAGGCGCTCGGCCAGTGGATCGGCCGCACCTCCTGCAACCGTACTCTTAACTTCTCCCACCCCGACACAAATGGAAACGATCTTTCGGGCACGTACCTCTCTGTCCGCGTCACCCGCGCCGGCCCCAACTCGCTGGTGGGTGAAAGCGCAGCGGTTGTGTAATTCGTGGTGTAATCAGAATGGGGAGGAGCGCTACATGGAAGTCGAAATGAAAATTCGCGGACTCATGATGGATCCCGTGACCAACATGCCCATTGTCATCCTGAAGGATATCAATGGCAATACCGTGCTCCCCATCTGGGTTGGCGTGTACGAGGCGAATGCAATCGCGCTCGAAATCGAAAAGGTTTCGACTCCGCGGCCCATGACGCACGATCTGATCAAAACCCTGCTCCTGGGCCTCAACACCGGACTGCGCAAGGTGGTGGTTTCCGAGCTCAAGGACGATACCTTCTACGCGGTGATCTGGCTTGACCGCGACGGTGAATTGATCAGCGTCGATTCGCGCCCCAGCGACGCGCTCGCCCTGGCGCTGCGCCTCGATTGCCCCATCTACGTGGAAGAAACCGTGCTCAAATCGTCGAAACTCGCGGCCACCGTTTCCGACAAGGTGAACAACGAGGAATTGCGCCGCTGGCTGGAAGGCCTCAACGACGAGGATCTCGGCCGATATAAGATGTGAGCCGGCTCGAAGACCTGAACATCCGCCTGATGGTGGAAGGCCCGGCGGTTTCCATCTATGTGCGCGATAATTGCATCGCGGCCGTGGGCAGCACGGGTGCTGGAAACCAGGGCAGCACGGGAATGATGACGGAGCAGGGCCTGGCGTACCTGGTATGGCGCGACGGCCAACCCTTTCTCGCAGCCAAGGGCAGCGAAACCCCGGCGACTCCCGATCAGGTGGAAGCCATCCGTAAATTCTCTGAAGATCTCAACACTGCGCTGAGCACATGACCATCGACGAACAACTCACTTACCTGCGGAAAGGCATGGCGGAGATCATCCGCGAAGAAGACCTGCGCGAACGCCTGGTCGAGGCCGCCAAAACGGGCCGCAAACTCCGCGTCAAGGCCGGCTTCGACCCCACCGCGCCGGACCTGCACCTGGGCCACACCGTGCTCCTGCGCAAGATGAAGCACTTCCAGGACCTCGGCCACACCGTCATCTTCCTGATCGGCGACATGACCGGCATGATCGGCGACCCCACCGGCCGAAATGTCACCCGGCCTCCGCTGACCACGGAGGCCATCGAGCGCAACGCCGAGACCTACAAACAGCAGGTCTTCAAAATCCTCGATCCCGAAAAAACCGAAGTCCGCTTCAACAGCCAGTGGCTGGCGCCGCTCAAGTGGGTAGACGTCATCCACCTCACCAGCAAGTACACCGTCGCCCGCCTGCTGGAACGCGACGAATTCGCCAAGCGCATGGCCGCCAACGCGCCCATCTCCCTTCACGAATTGATGTACTCGCTGGCCCAGGGCTACGATTCCGTCGCCCTTCAATGCGACGTGGAAATGGGCGGCACCGACCAGAAATTCAACCTCCTGGTGGGTCGCGAATTGCAGCGCGATTACGGCCAACCGCCGCAGATCGTCGCCATGGTACCGATCCTCGAAGGACTGGACGGCGTCAACAAGATGTCCAAATCGCTCGGCAACTACATCGGCATCACCGAGCCGCCCGAGGTCATGTTCCGTAAAGTGATGCAGATCTCCGACGTGCTGATGTGGCGCTATTACGAGCTGCTCACCGACCGCAGCCTGGCCGACATCGCTGCCATGCAGGCATCGATGCACCCGATGGACGCCAAGGCGGCGCTCGGCAAGATCATCGTCACCGATTTCCACTCGGCGGCCGACGCCGAAGCCGCCGCCGCGGTCTTCAACGCCGTAGTGCGCCGCAAGGAAGTCCCCCTGGATATCGCCACCGTGCCCGAACCTCCGGGCCTGCGCGTGGACGGGGCCATTCGAGTGGACAAGCTTCTCGCGCGCGTCGGGCTCGCCGAATCGGTGAGCGACGCGGTACGCAAGATCAAGGCCGGCGCCGTCCAGATCAACGGCGAAAAGGTGAAAGAACTGTTATTGAAAGACCCGCCCGCGGAGTTACTGATTCAGGTCGGGAAAAACTGGAAGCGCGTGGGATAGACCATCGCCTTCCGTGGTCTGTCAACTAACTTTTTCTTTCTTGTTTTTTCAACCCTGTCCCCGCTCCGCCCCGGAAAGTGCGAATCTGATAATACGGTGAGAAAACTCTTTTTCTGGAAACTGAAGCAGCGCGAGATCCGGCTGGGTGAACGCACCGTAATCATGGGTGTGTTGAACGTCACGCCCGATTCGTTCTCCGACGGCGGCAAGTACTCCGACCCAGACCGCGCCTTTGCGCGCGCCATCGAACTCGAAGAACAGGGCGCCGACATCATCGACATCGGCGGGGAGTCCACGCGCCCCGGCTCGGCCCGCATCTCTGCCGCCGAAGAGATACGGCGCCTGATCCCAGTCCTCAAGCGCCTGAAAGACAAACTCACCATCCCGATTTCGGTGGACACGTACAAGGCCGAGGTGGCCGAGCGCGCCCTCGAGCTCGGTGCCGAAATCATCAACGACCCTTCGTGCCTCACCTTTGAGCCGCAGCTGGCGCGCACGGTGGCGCAGTTCAACGCGGGTCTGATTTTGAACCACATGCGCGGCACGCCCGAAACCTGGGCCAAACTCGGGCCCATCGCCGACCCCATCGGCACCATCGCGCGAGATCTGGAAGCCACCATCAGCCGCGCGCGCCGCGCCGGCGTCGAGAAAACCCGCATCGTGATCGACCCGGGCCTCGGCTTCGGCAAGCGCAAGGAAGACAACTCCGTGATCCTCGCGCGCCTGGGCCAGTTGAACGGACTCGAACTGCCGATCATGGTGGGGCCTTCGCGCAAGAGCTTCCTCGCACACCCGGACCCCGACGAAACGAAGTTCGCCTCCGCGGGCGCAGTCACTGCCGCGGTATTGGCCGGCGCTCACATCGTCCGCGTCCACGACGTGCGCGAAATGCGTGCGGCAACGGACGTAGCCGACGAGATTCTGCGCTGCCGCACCGAGTAGCCGTTCGATACTGGTAACGGATTCTTCTACCGAGTATCTTTAAAGGTTGGATTGCAAAGCCTGCCCCGGTTGCATCGGTGGGGCATGCTTTAGCTTGCCCTAGCTGTACCAGGAGTCGCCATGAAGCGAGTATCGATTCTTCTACTGTTGGTGACCGCAGCGTTCACACAAACGCGCAGCCGTCTGGCAGAATATGCCCTCATCCTCGAAGACCCCCCGGTAGCCCAAAAGGCCCAGTCGCGAGCAGCCCTTCAGAGCGCCGCAGCGCAGGCGCACTTGCAGAAAGTCCGCGGAGCGCAGCGCAGCGTACTCACAGAACTCGCCGCGCGCAAAGTGCGCGTCAGCTCCACGTCGCAGATTCTCGTCAACGCCATCTTCGTCCGCGTCACGCAGGACCAGGTCGCCGCCATCCAGCACATCCCCGGCGTGAAGTGGATTCAGTACCTGCCGCCGTCGAAGCCCGCCCTCAACGCGGCGGTCAACCTGATCGGAGTGCCGTTTGCCTGGAGTACCGTCGGCGGCAGCGCCAACGCCGGCGCCGGCGTGCGTATCGGCATCATCGATACCGGCATCGACCAGAATCATCCCGGCTTTAAAGATACCGGCTTCACGCCGCCCGCCGGATTCCCCGTGGGAGATCCCAACTTCACCAACAACAAGGTGATCGTGGCGCGAAGTTACGTTTCCATGCTGGAGAACTCCTCCGATCCCACTATCTCCACGCCTGACGACTTGTCGCCGCGCGACCGCCAGGGCCATGGCACCGCCATTGCCATGATCGCCGCGGGAGTACAAAATTCCGGCCCATTGGCCACCATCACCGGCGTGGCGCCGAAAGCGTTTCTCGGGAACTACAAGGTATTCGGCTCACCGGGCGTCAACGAGTACACCTACCGCTCCGCCTGGATCCAGGCGCTCACCGACGCCGTCAACGATCACATGGATATCGTCACGCTCTCGCTCGGCGAAGGTGACCCCGCCATCTTCGGGCCCCTCGACCAAGGCACGGGAGTGTGCGGAGATCCGGTCTGCGACGTCGGCTCCCAGGCCGTGGAAAACGCCTCCCTCATGGGGACCCTGGTAGTCGCGGCGGCCGGCAACGGAGGCAATATCGGGTACCGCAGCGTGAATCACAATTCGGTGAACTCGCCCGGAGTAGCGCCAAGCGCAATCGCGGTGGCGGCGTCGGCGAACAGTCACCTGGTGTACCAGACCGTTCGCGTCAACGGCAGCAGCCTGGGGAATCTCCGCGGCTTGTTTGGCGACGGACCCAAAATCAGTTCGCCGGTGACCGCGCCCATCAAGGACGTGGCGGCGCTGGGCAATGACGGCCTGGCCTGCGCCGCGCTGCCCGCGGGCTCGCTCACCGGCGCATGGGCCCTGGTGCAGCGCGGCACCTGCTTCTTCAGCGACAAAATCAATTTCGCGCAGGCGGCCGGCGCCATCGGCGTAGTTGTCTATCAGTCGGATGGAATCGACGATGTGACCACGCGCATGTACGTGCAGAATACCGGCATCCCGGCGATACAGATCGGCAATACCGATGGCGCCGCGCTGAAAGTCTACCTCGGGATCAATCCTGGCGCCGCCGTCACGGTAGACCCCACCTTCTCAGCGGCCGATAATCCGCAGGTGAACACGGTGGCGCCTTTCTCCTCACGCGGACCGAGCATTGGAAATTTCGCGGCGACCCGCGATTTCGGCCTCAAGCCCGAACTGGCGGCGCCCGGCACCAACATCTACACCGCGACCCAGAAGTTCGATCCCAATTCCGATACTTACAACGCCACCGGATACACCACTGTGAACGGCACCAGTTATGCCGTACCCTTCGTGGCCGGCGTGGCGGCGATGGCACTCGCGAAGAATCCGAACCTGAAACAGCAAAACGCCTCGGGCCGCTTGAAATCCGCGGTCGTGAATACCGCGACCACTGATCTTCTGGGCGACCTTCACGTCACCGACGTCGGCGCCGGCAAACTCAATGCCGCCGATGCGGTGAACGTGGCCGCCACGCTCGAACCCGCGGCGATTTCGTTCGGGCCCATCACAGCGTTGCCGATCAATCGCAACCTCACTCTGACCAACGTGACCGGCGCGGCTGCCACGTTTACGCTTTCCGTGCGCCAACTCACCACAGACACCATTGCGCAGGTGACCGTTAGCCAGACCAGCGCCATTGTGCAGGCGGGACAGAGCCAGCAGATCACCGTTTCGCTCCAAAATATTGGCAACAAACCTGTGTCCATTGGCTCCTATGAAGGCTTCATCGACGTCGCTAGCCCCGGCACTCCCACGTTGCATCTTCCCTACTCTTACGTGGTCGGCATCGGCGTCCCTTACGACATTTTTCCTATGCAGAACGGCTCGTTCACCGGCATCCCCAACGATTTCGGCTGGCGCCTCGCCTTCCGCGTGGTGGACCCTTACGGTGTGCCCGTGGCCAACACCCCGGTATCCTTCCGCGCAGTGACGCCCGGCGGGAAGATCGACGCGGCCGGCGGCGACAAGACTACCGACGCGCTCGGCAACGCCGGCGTGTTCGTCGACCTCGGACCGACTCAGGGAGATTACATCTTCACCGGTACTGTGGCCGGCTTCACACAGGAGTTCGACGGCTATGTGCGGCGCCTGCCCGCCATCAAGAACAGCGGCGTGGTGAACGCCGCGCCCCCCTACCAGGTGGGTCAGGGTTTGCAGCCGGGGTCCTACATCTCGATTTTCGGCACTGACCTTTCAGACGCCCCTTTACTCGTGGAAAGCACACCGTCGCTGCCCGTTTCGCTGGCCCAGGTTTCCGTGAGCTTCGACGGCAGCGGCAAGAGTCTGCCGGGCCACATCCACTTCGTCAGCCCGACGCAAATCAATGTGCAAATTCCGTGGGAGTTTCAGGGACAATCGTCGGTTCAGATGAAAGTAACCCTTTACGGCTACCTGTGGGGAGCCCTGTATACGGTGCCGCTGGCCAACTATTCGCCGGGCATATTTGCCGTCACGGATGGCTCTAGTAATGCGGTAATTTGGACGCCGTCAAGTCCCACGTCCAATCCCGCCAAACGCGGCGGCAGCATCGTGATTTATGCCAACGGGTTAGGACCCCTTAATACGCCTCAATCATCGGGCGATCCGGCATCCACAACGCAACTCGTCAGCACCACCGCGACACCCACCGTTACCATCGGGGGCAGCACGGCGGGATTCATCTTCAGCGGCTTGACGCCGGGCAGCGTGGCGTTGTATCAGGTGAACGTGCAATTGCCGCCTGACGCGCCCACCGGGACACAACCCCTGAAGCTCTCCGTCGGCGGCCAGGACGTTACCGTGAACGTGGTCGTACAGTGACGACACTAACCAAAGTCCCGTCCCTACTTCGCTATAATGTGACCTTGGGAGCCGTTCCCCTTCGATGACCGACATTAAGAAAAAACTCCAGGATGAAATCAGCGTGCTCGAGTACGAGTACCTGGTCGAACTGCCAAAGGAAATCCTGAAGGCCCGAGCCCACGGGGACTTGAGCGAAAACGCGGAGTATCACGCGGCCAAGGACCGGCAGGGTTTCCTGAACGCGCGCATCGGCCAATTGAAGAAGCGGCTGGCGGAGATGTCGATGGTCGATTTCTCCAAAATTCCGCATAACAAGGTGGGGCTCGGTTCCACTGTAGTTGTGCTCGATGTGAAACGCGACGAAGAGATCACTTACTATCTGGTGACCAGCGAAGAGGCCGATGCCGCTAACGGCAAGGTCTCCACCACGTCGCCTATCGGCCGCGCCCTGCTCAATAAGGAAGTAGGGGACGAGGTCAAGGTCGTGAGTCCAGGCGGTACCAAAGAGTTGGAGATCCGCAAACTCACTACCATTCATGAAATAGTTTGAAGATATGACTGGTACGCGCGCGATCGGCTTGTTCTTCGGTGCGATCATCAATGCAATCGTTCGATGGCTCGCACTGTCGAAGATCCACCCCAACGTGCTTACGTTCCTGGGGCTGGTAATCAATATCTGGGCCGCGTGGCTGTTCGCCGCGGGCAGTTTCCGCTGGGCGGGCGTGGTAGTGACTGGGGCCGCTATCTTCGATATGGTGGACGGCCGCGTGGCGCGCGCCACCAGTCAGGTGACCCGCTTCGGCGGCTTCTTCGATTCCGTGCTGGACCGTTACTCAGACCTGGCCCTGTATATCGGCCTGTTGGTTTATTACGCGAGCATCAACCGCTTCTTCTACATCGTACTGACCGCCATCGTGATGATGGGGTCGGTGATGATCAGTTATACCCGGGCGCGCGCGGAGAATGCCATTCCCAAGTGTAAAGTAGGTTTCCTGGAGCGTCCGGAGCGCGTGGTGCTAATCATCATCGGCGCGCTCTTCGATCGCATGGCCGCCGTCTTATGGGTAATCGCGGTGCTCTCCAATGTCACTGTAATCCACCGCATGATCTACACCTTCCAGCAAGCCAAGCTCCTGGAGGACGCCCAACTGCGCCTCCCCACCCGGCAGTAGGACAGGCCTCCTGGCCACAGCTGTCCAAATTAGCTCGGACGGCTGATTGGCGGTGTTGATTCCATTGGACGAGTTCTGTCAAATCGCGTCTCCTGGGGAACGAGGTTGGGGATGCTGTCCAAATTAGATCAGGTAAAGGCTAGGGCCAACTGAGTCTCCAACTCGATCACCGCGGGTGGAGCGGTGAAGGGATCGTCGAGCCACTTGAATAAGTCGCGATAAACGAACAACTGCTGCCGCAGGATGGCCAAGAGGTTGGATAGAGACCAGCCGTAGCGGGCTTTCATCTTCAGCCATCGCAGCAGCAGCATGACAATCAGTGCGGTCCAAATCTGGGTCAACACGGCTTTTTCCGTGGTGCCCACAAAGGTTTTGATCTTGAGCAGTTGTTTGAGGCTTTTGAAGAAGGTTTCGATCTGCCATCGCTCGCGGTAAATGCGATCGATGGTGGAGGCCGCCAAAGCCAGGTGGTTGGTCACGAAGATGAAAGTCTCCTGCTTGTTCTCATCCCACACTTCGATTCGGCGAAGCCGCAGGCCCGGCGTACCGATTTGCCCGTAGCCGAGTAAGGTGATCTCTTCGTCGCGCCGCACCCGTTGGCGATGGAGATGGGGAATCTCGCGGTGGGCTTCCGCTCGGTACAGGGCATCCTTCCGAAGACGGGTGACGAAGTAGACGTTCTGCTGGCTGAGACGCTTCCACCAGGCGTAGTCGGCGTATCCTTTGTCCATCACTACGATTGTTCCTGGCTCAAATGGCAAGGTACGAGCCACCGTGATGTCGTGCTTTTTGCCGGTGGTGATCACCGCGAATTTCGGTAAGTAGCCGTCGTGATCCAGCATCAGATGCAGCTTCACGGCTCCTTTGGCCCGCTGAAAGTATGCCCAGTCGTACATCGACACGCACAGCGCGATGGTAGTGGAATCCAGCGACACCAGTTTGTTGTGAAAACGGAATTTGTGGCCGGGAGATGCCTCCTGACGGCACCGTGCCAGGAGGGCGTAAAACTGGTCCTGGTAGACTTCCCAAGGCCGGTGCTCGTTGGCGTATGCCAGGGTACTCTTTTTGGGTGCATCCGGCAGGCCTAAATGCTTCAGCTTTCCCTCGCACGCGGCCAAACCTTGGCAGATTTCACGAAGGGAATGGGCTCGCGCCAGCTGGCAGAACATCATGGCCACGAACTGGGCCCAGCAGCTAAAACCGCGAGCATGCCGCTCCGCTTTATGGTCGGCGACGAAGTGTTCAAACTCCGTCCGGGGAAACAATTTCAAAAGCTGACTGAAAATGCTGGAGAATCGTATCAAGGCGACACCTTTCCGCTGTGTAGCGTTCTTCTCAGGGAACCGCTACTAATCAGTAGCAGGTGTCGCCCCTTTTAGGATTTCTAATTTGGACAGCGTGGCCTCCTGGCCTGTCCATCCTCAATCCTCCAAAATCACGTGCGCCATCCCCAGCTCCGCCGTATGCGTAATCGAAAGCGAAACATTCTTCACGCCTAGAGCCGCGGCAAACCGGGCCGCCACGCCATGGAAGCGCAGCGTGGGTTTTCCGCTCGGCAGGTTAGCCACTTCAAAGTCCTGCCACGTGACTCCGCGCCGCCATCCCGTGCCGATCGCCTTCATACCCGCTTCTTTCGCTGCGAAGCGCGCCGCATAGCGCTCGAACTTATTGGCCTTCCGTTCCACATACGCGATCTCACCCGCCGTGTAGATGCGACGAATAAACTTCTCTCCGTAACGCTCGATCGATGCCTTGATGCGCGGGACTTCCGCCAGGTCCACACCCGTGCCGACAATCACTTCAACTCCTGTCCAGTGGTAGTGATGGTCAAGCGACCGTGCTTGACGCCCTTCGTGCTGATCAGCACATCGGCCACCCTCCGCACCACTGCGGACTTACCGCGCACCACCAGGACTTCCAGGCAGTTATCGTGATCCAGGTGGACATGTAGCGTCGAGAGAATGGAGTGATGAAAATCGTGCTGTATGCCGGTGAGTTTCTCGCTGAGCATCCGCACGTGGTGATCGTACACCAGCGTGACTGTCCCCACCACTTGCGCGTCCGGCGATTCCCATTCCTCTTCCACCAACTCATCGCGGATCAGGTCCCGGAAAGCTTCGGAACGGTTCGTGTACCCACGCCGGCCGATCAGCTTATCGAACTTCTCAAGAAGGCCGCTATCGATGGCGACGCCAATCCGACTGAGGGCGCTCATGCGTACAACATAGTAGCATCCGGGAAAGCTCCAATCCGAGCCGCGACCGTAAGGGAGCGGTCTGTAAGCGATCTTAGAGCAGTGGCACGAATAATCAAATCGTGCTACTTTGAAGGCGACGTGCATATACCCGACGGCTTTCTATCCACGCCTGTTTGGGCCACGCTGGACGCCACGGCAGCGCCCGCCGTCGCCTACGTCGTGCGCGTCGCACAGCGCGGGTTTGACGATTCCAAAGTGCCCCTGCTCGGCGTCATGGGAGCGTTTGTCTTTGCCGCCCAGATGATCAACTTTCCGGTGGGCATCGGCACCAGCGGACACTTAGTGGGCGGCGCCCTCCTGGCCTGCACACTCGGGCCGGCGGCCGCGTGCGTCGTGATGAGCGCCATCCTCGCCATCCAGGCACTCGTATTTCAGGATGGCGGCATCCTCGCCCTGGGTGCGAACGTCATCAACATGGCGATTGTGGGCGTGCTGGCGGGCTACCTGCCGTATCACCTGTGGGGTCGCGGACGCAGCCGGCGCGCGGCCATCTTCGCCGGGGGCGCGCTCTCCGTCGCCGTCAGCGCCCTGCTCGCGCTGGCCGAACTATTGATTTCCGGCGTGCGCATGCCGGCCTCGGTGCTCGGAGTTTCCCTCGCACTGTTTGCTGTGTCGGCGCTGATCGAAGGCGCCATCACTATGACCGTGATGGGCGCGCTCGAAGCTATTCAGCCGAACTTCGTGCGCCAGCCGTCGGCGGGCCGGCGTTACGCGCTCGTCGCGGTGGCCCTGGTCGCAGTCCTGCTGGCGGCCGGCGGAGTCGTGTTTGCGTCCACTGCGCCCGACGGCATCGAGCAGCTGGCGATTCAAACCGGGATCGCCGCCCACGCCCACACCCTGATTTCGACCCCCTTCAAGAATTACGAGGCTTCGTGGCTGGGCGCCGGCTGGCCCGCGCAGGCGGGCGCGGGGCTGGCGGGACTGGCGCTGGTCGGCGGCATCTGCGTGCTGATCGGGCGGAAGCGGTAGGGCTCGGTGCACCACGTCACATTGGATCAATGGAGCCGCGGCGCGAGCCCGCTCCACCGTCGCGACCCGCGAGTCAAGATCGCCGCGGTGCTGACGTTTCTCGTGGTACTTGCCACGGCACATCGCGACCTGATCTGGTTAGGTGCGGCGTTCCTGGCCATCTTATGCGCGGCGGCCCGGCAGGCGCGGCTGCCGCTGGCCGCCGCACTGGCGCGCGCTGGCGTCGTGTTACCGTTCACAGCCGTATTCGCCGCGGTCAGTTGGCTGGCCGGCGATCCCGCGCGCGGCGCTGTGCTGGTCATGAAGAGCTATCTCTCGGCGCTGGCCGTACTCTTACTCGTGTCCACCACGCCGCTGCCGGTCTTACTCCGCGGCTTCGAAATGACCGGCGCGCCGCGCTTCCTGCTGATGGTGGCGCAGTTTCTCTATCGGTACCTGTTCGTCATCTCCGAAGAGGCGCAGCACATGCGCAAGGCAGCCATGGCGCGCGGCGCCACCGTGGGCGGACTGGCCGGCAACGCCGCGCGCTTCCGTGCGGCCGCGGGAGCGCTGGCGGTGCTCTTCGCGCGCTCCTACGGACGCGCCGAAGACATTCACCGGGCCATGCTGGCGCGTAGTTTTCCGGGATACTTCCGGCCTCTGAGCGAGTTACACTTTCATCGCGGCGACGTCGTGTTTCTGGCCTATGGAGTGTTAACGCCGGTGGCCTTACGGCTACTTATCGAGAGGGCGGCATAATGTCTCCGCTAATACTGGTACGGGGCCTAAGATACCAATACGACGATGGTACTTTGGCGCTCAATGGTGTCGACTTTCAATTGGACGCGGGCGAGACGGTGGCGCTCCTCGGCGCGAACGGCAGCGGAAAAACCACCTTTGCCCTGCACTTGAACGGGTTGCTTTCCGGACAGGGTACGGTGGAAGTCTGCGGCTTGCCCGTGAACCCCAAGAACCTCCCGGAGGTACGGCGAAAGATCGGCCTGGTGTTTCAGGATTCCGAAAGTCAGTTGTTCATGCCCACCGTTCTCGAAGACGTGGCGTTCGGACCGCTCAATCATGGACTAAGCCCGCTTAAGGCTGCGGAGCGTGCCATGGCTGCGCTCGAGCAGGTCGGTATGTCGGCGGCCGCCGGCAAGGCGCCTTATCACCTGAGCGCAGGGGAAAAGAAACGCGTGGCCATCGCGGGCATATTAGCCGTAGAGCCCGACATCCTTGTCCTGGATGAGCCCACAACATTTCTCGACCCGCCCGGACAGCGGGCGCTGGCTCAGTTACTATGCGCCCTGCCGCAGGCCAAGATCCTGATTACACACGATATGCCTTTCGCGCGAGCGTTATGCTCGCGCGCGGCATTCTTTATGAACGGAGTGATTGCGGAAGAGGGATCGGTGGAACAGATGGCGCAGCGCTATGAATGGGACTTCATTGCGCCCCGTACCATCTAGGCCGGATGACGACGACCTGGGCGCCACACGGGGACTTACGCTTCCTTAGCTTCTTGGGCGAGACGCTTGCGGTGCTCCGCCCAGCGCTTCTTCTGCGCCGCGGCGATGCGCCGGCGCGCGGCCGGACTGAGAACGCGCTTGACCTTCGCTTCCTTCGGCTCGGCAGCCGCTTTGGCAGTAACGGTCTTGCCTTTCAGCTTTGCCTGGATCTCGCTGATCTTGTCTGCGATCTTTTGTTTCTCGATCTCATAGCCGACCAAGGCCATTTGCAGGGTGCTAAGATCTTCCGTGGACTTTCCTCGTGCCATGTTTGCTCCCGAACTTAATATTACAGGAAAATAGTACATCGTCAAGCAAGTGACAATGTTTTTCGAACCCAGTGTGTATAGGACTACGTATGCGATTGCTATTGCAGCGAGTAAGCGAAGCCAGCGTAACTGTTGACGGAAACACTGTCGGATCTATACGTACCGGATTATTGATACTAGCCGGAATGTCGAGAACCGACACTCAAACGGAAGTAGACTATCTATCGGATAAGGTCCTGGGATTGCGAATTTTTCCCGATGATGCCGGCAAAATGAACCGGAATATTGTCGAGGCCGGTGGATCGTTGTTAATCGTGTCGCAGTTCACGCTGTATGGCGATTGCCGCAAAGGCAGGCGTCCGAGCTTTGATGAAGCAGCGGCCCCGGCGCAGGCCCAGGCTCTATATAATTATCTCGTGGAGAAGCTGCGCGCCGGTCCCGTACCCGTGCAGACCGGTGTATTTCAAGCCATGATGGAAGTGCATCTGGTCAACCAGGGTCCGGTAACTATCCTTATGGATACGGCGGATTGGAACAGGAAATGATCGAAACCTATGGTTATGCGCGAGCCGGTTTTCTGGGAAACCCCAGTGACGGATACTTTGGTAAAACGCTTTCCTTTGCCATGTCGAACTTTCGTGCGCGGGTGTTGTTATACCCCAGCGGACGTTTGGAGATCAAACCTTCCAAGGTGGATCTGCCGGTCTTCGAAAATGTCGATGAACTATACCGGATTACACGGTGGCGCGGCTATTACGGTGGAATTCGGATAATCCAAGCACTGATTGTCCGCTTGGTGGATTACTGCCGCGAGCAAGGCGTCGAATTGCCCGATCGCAACTTCACCCTGGAGTATGAATCGAACGTACCGCAACGTTTGGGCCTGGGTGGATCCAGCGCGATCATCACCGCGTCATTGCGCGCGCTTTGTCAGTATTACGAATTGGAGATTCCCCTTCCGGTTCAGGCTAACCTGGCGCTCGAAACCGAGACGCGCGAGTTGAACGTTCCCGCCGGATTGCAGGATCGCGTCGTACAGGCTTATCAGGGGTTAGTGTATATGGATTTCTCGCGCGCCCTGATGCAGGCGCGTGGTTACGGCGAGTATGAACGTATGGACGTGTCCACGCTGCCCAATGTGTTTGTAGCTTACCGGACGTCGCTCAGCGAAGGGACCGAAGTGTTTCACAATAACCTCCGCGAGCGCTGGCTGCGTGGCGATGCGGAAGTGGTAGGCGCCATGGAGACGTGGGCCGGCTATGCCGCCGAAGGACGCTCCTGCCTTTTACAACGGAACTACACAAGGCTGCATCAACTGGTGGACGCGAACTTCGACCTGCGCGCCAAAATCTATCAGATCGATCCGGGCAATCTCGAAATGGTGTATATGGCACGCGCCTCCGGCGCCACCGCGAATTTCGCCGGGTCCGGCGGCGCCATCGTAGGCACCTATGATGACGAAGCTATGTTCGCCAAACTCACCGCCGCCGGCAAATCAATTGGAGTAGCCGTCATCAAGCCGAAAATCGTGTCTTAGTCGTGGCGCACGCACTCGTGCGTGCCGCGTCGAGACTCTTCTCGACGCTCCGAGCGGTGCCGTCACGCTATCCTGGAGGTCTCCCATGCCCGAGGGATCCTACCTCTACTGCGACGTCAGTCTGCCCGTGCCGCTCGATCAGCCGTTCACCTACTCGCTGCCCGAGACGCTGCGCCATCGCGTTCGCGTGGGCAGCCGCCTGATCGTCCCCTTCGGGACACGCAAACTGACGGGCGTCATCCTGCGCTGCCACGACGATCCGCCCACGGTGTCCGCGCGCGATGCCCTCCGCCTGATCGACAGCGAACCCGTACTGAGCGCCGAGCTCATGGCGCTCGGACGCTGGATCGCCGGCTATTACTGCTCCCCGCTCGGCGACGTGCTCCGTGGCATGCTCCCCCTCTCCTCGGAAATCCGCCGCGGCAAGATCTGGACCCTGACCGATGCCGGGCGCGATGCGGCGCGCCAGCTGCTCCTCGATTCCTCTCCGGACGATCCGCTGCTGCAGATCCTCCGCATGCTCGAAAAGCGCCCGCTCTCCGCGTCGTATCTAGCCAAATCCATGCCGCTGGCCGACAAGGCGATCCGCGCGCTGGAGCGCAAACGCTTCATCGTCGCCGAAGAGGTGCAGGTGGAGCGCGACCCTCTGCGCGCGCCCTCCGATCGCCTGCGTGTAGAACTCGCCGCAGCCCCCAAAGGACCGGAGCCCAAGTTCAACAAGCCGGAGCGCGAACTGCGTGCCTTTCTCGAGTTGCATCCCGGTTCGCATAACTTGAAAGAGTTGGAAGACATGGTGAAGCACGCCAGCGCGGCGGCACGCTCACTCGCGCGCAAAGGCGTGGTCTCGCTCAAGCCAGAGACCATCGCCATGAAGGCCGCCATCCGCGCGCGTCACGAACTGAACCCCGCGCAGCAGGCGGCGTTCCAGCAGATTCATGAGGCCATACAGGCCAAACGCTTCCAGACGTTTCTGCTCCACGGCGTCACCGGATCGGGCAAGACGGAAGTGTATCTCACCGCCATCGAAACGGCGCTCGCCGAAGGACGCAGCGCGCTGCTTATGGTGCCGGAGATCGCGCTGACGCCGCAGATGGCCGGGCAGTTTTTCTCGCGCTTCGGCGATCGCGTGGCCATCCTGCACTCGGCCTTCACCGACGTGGAGCGCACCGAACAGTGGCGCCGCATACGCTCCGGCGCCGCCAGCGTCGTGGTGGGGACACGCTCCGGTGTATTCGCGCCCGTGCAGAACCTCGGCCTCATTGTGGTGGATGAAGAGCACGACGGCAGTTACAAGCAGGAAGAAAATCCGCGATATAACGGTCGCGACGTTGCCATCGTGCGCGCGCAGGGCGCGGGGGCGTGCGTGGTGCTTGGCTCGGCCACGCCCAGCCTGGAGAGCCGGTACAACGCCGAGAAGGGTAAGTACACGCTGCTGGAGTTACCCGGGCGCATCGAATCGCGGCCCATGCCGGTCGTGGACCTGATCGACATGCGCCAGGAATTTCTGGAAACCCGCAAACAGGAGACCTTCTCGCGCAAGCTGATCGAAGCGCTCGGGCAGCGCGTGGAGAGCGGTGAGCAGACCATCGTCCTGCTCAACCGGCGCGGCTTCTCCAGTTTCGTCGCGTGCCGCGCCTGCGGCGAGCGCGTGCAGTGCATCAACTGCTCGCTCACCCTGACCTATCACAAGCGGGACCGGCGCCTGCTCTGCCACTACTGCGGCTACGCCGAGAAGGTCCCCAGCCAGTGCCCAAAGTGCGCGAGCGAGCATATCTACTTTCTGGGCATCGGCAGCGAGCGCGTGGAAGAGGAACTCCATCGCGCATTTCCTGCCGCGCGCATCGCGCGGCTCGACCGCGACACGGTCACCGGCAAGCGCCAGTACGAGACTATCCTGCAGGATTTCCGCGAAGCCAATTACGACATGCTGGTGGGCACGCAGATGATCGCCAAAGGACACGACATTCCGAACGTGACCCTGGTCGGCGTAGTGGCCGCCGACATGGGGCTCGGCATGCCCGATTTCCGCGCGGCGGAGCGTACCTTCCAACTGCTTGACCCAGGTGGCGGGGCGCGCCGGGCGCGGTTGTCTGCCCGGCATCGTACTGGTGCAGACCATCAATCCCGACCACTACGCGGTACGCCTCGCAGCGGCGCAGGATTACCAGGGCTTCTACGAAAAGGAATTGAATTTCCGCCGCATGATGCACTACCCGCCCTTCTCCGCCATGGCCAACGTACTGGTGCGCAGCGAGAAAAAAGAAATGGCCATGCGCATGAGCACTGAGTTAGGTTTCCTGCTCAATCCGCCGCCCGAAAAATTGCGCGTCATGGGACCCGCGGAAGCGCCCGTGCCGCGCCTCAAGAACGAATATCGCTACCAATTCCTCATCAAGGCGGCCAGCCGCAAGTCGCTCAACGAACTGCTGCAGAAGATCCGCAATTTCGCCATCGAGCACAAGTGGGGCGCCACCGCGTTAGTCATCGACGTGGACCCCCTAACCCTGATGTAATGCAGGCTCTTACTGGCCAATTGCGGATCCTGCAAGTAATTAGTGGGGCGGACGCCCTCGTCCGCGCGCGACCCCCTGGTCGCGCTCTTGCGCCACCTACAACTCCTTCAGCCTGAAATTCTTGTACTCCACTTTCATCGGCGGACCCACGTGCACCTGCACGCCGATCTCGCCTTTCATCGCGCGGCCGCTGGCATCGTCATCGATCACCACACTCATCAAATGCCCGTTCAGCATGTGAATCAGCGTATTCCCGCGGATGATCATATGTATCGAGTTCCAGTCCTTCGTGATGAACTCCGCCAGCGCCGCCGAATCGCCGATCGTAGACAGTATGATCGGCTTCCGCCCGCCCACCACGTGAGTCACCTGCCCGCGCAGCGCATGAAACAGGCGCCCTTTCTCCTCGTAATTCTGCCCCGTATACCGGTTTGCCCCGTCGATATCGAACTGGTACCCGCGCATCGCAAACTTATTAGTCTGCGTCACCGTGTCCGGCACCACCACGCTGCGATAGTTAATGCCGCTGTTGCCGCCGCTGGTAATGCGGTAGTCCGCCTTCAACTCGAAGTCGGCCGGAGCGCCGCCCTTCCAGATGATGAATGTGTTGCTCTTGATGATGGTCTCGGGCGTGATCTCGCCCACCAGCGCGCCCTCTTCCACGCGCCAGTATTTGGGATCGCCTTCCCATCCGTCCAGCGTCTTGCCGTCGAAGATCGGCTTGAAACCCGCCTCGTCGCCGGTCGGCGGCTCGGGGCGGTCCGATTGCTTCGGGACATACTGGGCGGCCAGCGGTGCGGCGCATACCGCGGCCAGAAAAGTTCGTCTGCTGGTGGACATACCAATCACACTTTCGCAATGACTTCCAGCAGGCCCTTCAAACTCTGCTCGCTGGAATACGTTTTGCCCTTCGGGTCGCGCCAGTGGGTCTCCAGCGTGAACGTGCCCTTATAACCGTCCTTCAGCATGGCGCGGATCTGGCCCAGATTGTCGAACTCGCCGTCGCCGACCCTGGCCCACACCACCTTCCCGTCCTGGTGCTTGTAGTCGCGCAGGTGTACGTGGAAGATGCGCGCCGGATCGAGTTTGCGGTAGCCATCGGGGAAACTTTGTTCGCCACTCTCCCCCGCGTTGTTCGGGTCCCACGTAAGTCCGATGTTATCTTCCTTGACGTTCTTAAATAGCATCGCGGCCTCGGCGCCGGTGGAAACATACCCGCCGCCGATGTTCTCCATCGCAAGGCGGAACCCCCTGGCGCGACGCGCTGCTTCGCGGGTGAGCTCCCAGATGCGGGCGTAGGCCGCCTCGTTCTTAGTCTCGCCCCTGCCGAGCATGAAGGTGAAGCCGCGAATTTTATCGGTGCCGAAAGCTTTGGCGCGCTCCATGGAGGCGGTGAGCAGCTCCCATTGCGCGTCGAGCTTCTTCTGGCCCTCCGGAGTGTCGGGCGGCAGCGGAATTTTGAAAAACCCCGTGCCTTCGATGGAGACGCGTATGCCGTGATCGTCCAGAATCTTTCCGGCTTCGCGGATTTTGTCCATCGGCTGCGCCGTGTTGTAAGGGCCCCAGATGTTGCGGATCTCGGCCCAGTGCAGGTTGTAGTGTTGCAGGAATTTGGCGGCGGTGAGGACGTCGTCGTCGATTTCGTCGGTGGTGATGCCGAGTTTGAGGTCGGCGAGCGGAAGCGCGCTCAGGCGGCGGGCAAAGAGCAGCGCGGAGCCGGCCAGCAAATCGCGTCGGGTAGGCGAGTACATGCAGAAATTATATACGTTTGACAGCGCCGGGGATTATGCTATCAGCATGGCTAACGACGGAACTTCGAGACGGCAGTTTTTCTTTGGCGCCTTGCTGGCGGGAGCCGTGCCCGCCGGCGGCTTCGGCAGCACCCCTTCCTTGAGACACCTGGGTTATAAGTCGCCCAACGAAAAGCTCAACATCGCCGCCATCGGCGCGGGCGGAAAAGGCCGGTCGGACATCGCCGGCTGCAAGGCTGAAAACATTGTCGCCTTCGCCGATCCCGACGATAAGAACGCCGCATCCAGCTACAATCTCTATCCCAAGGTTCCGAGGTACAAAGATTTCCGTCGCATGTTCGACAAGGAAACCCCGAACATCGACGCCGTGCTGGTCTCCTGTCCCGATCACATGCATGCCACCGCCGCGCTCTGGGCCATGGCTCGCGGCAAACATGTCTACTGTCAAAAGCCGCTCACGCGAACTGTTTGGGAGGCGCAGGAGTTGGAGAAGGCCGCCGCCCGGTCGGGCGTCGCGACGCAGATGGGCAACCAGGGATACTCCAACCCGGGCGCCCGCGAGTGCTGCGAAATCATCTGGAACGGCGACATCGGCAACGTCACGGAAGTGCATGCGTGGACCGACCGCCCCGGCAAGTACTGGCCGCAGAGTCCCGACGTCGTGCCCAAGGAAGCCCCGGTCCCATCGACGCTCGATTGGGAGATCTGGCAGGGTGGCACCATCCCGCGGCCGTATAGTCCGGCATACCTTCCGCGCGCCTGGCGGGCATTCCCCGATTATGGCTGCGGAGCCGTGGGCGACATGGCATGCCACATTATGGGAACGCCCAACATGGCGATGCGCCTGGGCGCGCCCACCAGCGTGGAGTGCGTCAAGAAGGTGGGCCCGAGTAAATATTGTTTCCCGCAACAGACTGTGCTGCGCTTCGATTTTCCGGAACGCGGCAGCATGCCTCCGGTCAAAATCTTCTGGCACGACAGCCTGAAGGAGTTCCTCAAATTCGACGGCATACCGTCCGGCGAACTGATCGGCGATGACGACAACAACGGTAGCCTTTTCATCGGCGACAAGGGCATGGTGACTACGGGCTGCTACGGCGAGCGCACACGCCTGATGCCCGATGCCAGAATGAAGGATTACAAAATGCCTCCGCCGCTGCTCACGCGGTCGCCGGGCCACTACGCCGATTGGATTCGCGCCTGCAAGGGCGGCGACCCCTCGTGCTCCAACTTCAGCGTGGCGGCTCCCTTCGTGCAATGGATGCAGTTAGGCGTAATCGCCATGAAGGTGGAAGGCAAGCTGGAATGGGACGCCACGAAAAAGCAGTTCAGTAACAACAGCGAGGCGAATCAGTATCTGAAGCCAAACTTCCGCAAAGGCTGGAAGCTCGCGTAGATAAGCACCGCTCCCTAACGGTCGCGGCTCTGATCCGAGCCGCGACCGTTAGGGAGCGGTGCCTCAGCTCACATCGAGCACATCGAAGTGGAAGCGGTCCGGTGGAAATAGCGCCGGGCACTGCGACCACGTGTGGTATGCCGTATCGGCCACGCTCGCGTTCAAATAGAACAGGAACTCGCTCGAGAAGCAATCGATCGGCGGCGGTTGCCGGAACGTAAGCCGCAGCCCTACCGCCCGATCCAGCGCGACACCACCGGTCGGGATCGCCTTTTCGCGCAGAAGCTCCACAAAGCTCGCACGGCTGGCATGCGGCCAGACGTCGGGGTGGAGCAATTTCCGCAGCACGCCTTCGGATTCAAACGTGATCTCACACTGCCGGATCCACTCGATCACGCTATCGCCCCAGAGCCAGTGCGAGACCAGTCCCTTATACTGTTTCGTCAGTTGCAGGGCCAGATCCAGTTTGCGCTGCTCGAGAATTTCCCGATCGACATCGGTCGAAGCCAGCATGTCCTCTGCTTCCGACATGACCGAAGTCAGGTCGGCAGCCGTCTCCGTGACGCAGTGCAGCAATAACGGAGGAAGCTCGTGAGTCCGGCTCCCCGGGATCTCCACGTATCGTTGCTCGCTCATCGCAACCCCCTTCCTGTTCTATAAGACGTCGAACAGGGTCGCCTTTGTTTCAATATGTAGCACGGGAAAGCCCATTGCGCGATTAAAAACATTTTATGAGGCCCATTTGGCAGCAGCACGCATCATCTGCTAACGACGGTCGTTGAAATGATATGATGCCCCTGCACATGACGGAATACTCGATTGGAATCGATTTGGGCGGCACGAATCTGAGGGCCGCGGCAATAGATAAATCTGGCAAGCTGCTGGACAAAATCTCCGGCGCGACGAAGTTCGAGGAGGGCCGCGAAGCGGTGCTCTCCGACATCGTGGCGGCCATCTCCAAACTGCGTGAGACCCACGGCGCCGCCGGGTTGAGCGGCATCGGCGTGGGCGTACCCGGATTCATCCGCATGAAGGAAGGCCTGATCACGAATTCCAACAACTTGCCGTACCTCGAGAATGTGCCGGTTCGCGACGTGCTCAGCGCAAAACTCAAGACTCGCGTGATTCTGGAGAACGACGCCAACGCCGCGGCGCTCGGCGAGCAGTGGGTGGGCGCCGGACGCGGCGTGGACGACCTCGTGCTGTTGACCCTCGGTACAGGGGTCGGCGGCGGCATCATCTCGGGAGGACGCATCTTGCGCGGGTATGTGGGGATGGCGGGTGAGATCGGGCACATTTCGGTCGTGCCCAACGGCAATCCGTGCGGGTGCGGCAATCAGGGCTGTCTGGAAAAGCACGCCTCCGCCACTGCGGTATCGGCGATGGCGCACTTGATGCAACTCGGCGAGGGTCTCACCTCAAAAGATGTTTATGACCTGGCGAAGAAGGATGGAGAGGTAGGAGAAAAAGCTCGCAGGATCTGGCAAGAGTTCGGCGAAGCGCTGGGGATGGCACTAGCGGCGCTGATCAACACCTTCAACTTTCCCCTGTATCTGCTCAGCGGCGGGGTGCTGCCCGCGTGGGAATTCTTCGCGCCCCACATGATGCGCGTGGCCATGCTGCGGTCGTACACCTTCCGCGCAACAGCGAAGGAGACGCGCATCGAGCAGGCTACCTTGGGCAACCTGGCCGGTTTGTACGGCGCAGCCTGCCTGCCCTGGGTCGAACCAATCAGTAACTCAACTCCTTCGTCGTCGTAACGTGCTTTTCCAGCTCTTTCCGATTCAAAAAGTAAGTCGATTTCGCGCGGCTTTTGCTGAACAGCTTTTCCGCCTGGTCGTCATAGTGGGGCGAATCGGGGTGATCGCTCTCGCCCAGCGGAAGCACCATATAGGATTGCGGCGGCTTACTCAATATCACGATCTGTGTGGACGTCTGTCCCGTGTGCCCCACCATTTCCTTGCCGCGCGGGCTGAAGCTGATGGCGCGCGGTGTCGCCATCCCCGCTTCGGCGAGCGTGCCGCCGCCCACCGGGAAAGTGCGCGTCGCATCCCTGCGCCCCACGCGAAAGAACGTGCCGAAAACCGCATCGGGAGGGAACTCGGTTTTCAGCCGCTGCCCTGCCTGATCTAGCGCGACGCGGATGGCGTCGTCGGTCAGCGTGGCGGGCGGTTCCGTGGCGCGCGCCGCCGCGCCGCCAAGCGCAATCTTGAAAGCGTAGTACGCAAGCGCGGCGCGCGAATCGGCGTCGCTGCGGCGGTTCCACCCGCCGATCAGTTTGGCCATCTCGTGATCGGGCGCGGCCTTCTGAATGCGCTCCTGCCAGAGTTCCGCATGCCACACCTGCGTCGAGAAAGCGATGCCGACGGCCTGTTCCGCGGTGACGTCGTGCGCGGCGTCGAGCAGCTCCAGCACCATGGCCGCGCGCTGGCTGGGCGGACGGCGCGCCTCATTGTAGAGATACGGATGCGCCGCCCAATTCTCCGGGATCAACGGGGAGTTCTTCATCATGTTGAACGGCGACGTATTGCAGTTCTGCATGTAGCCTTGCGGCGGATTGGCAATCTGCACCAGGTCTTCGAACGGGTGTATCCCCTGCCACTCGCAGGCGCCGGCGGAACCGGACATGGGGCGTGACGAATCGCAGCCGTTAGGCCGCACGGGAACGCGGCCGTTGCGCACGTAGTAAATGTCGCCGTCCACAGTAGCAATCATGATGTTCTGCGCCATGTATTGCAGCCCGCCGAGCGCCTGTTTGGCCTGCGCCAGATTGTGCGCCGTGGCCACTTTCCACGCCGTGTCGAGCAGGCGGAATTCGTTGGCATACGGAATCGCGGCCGCGTAGGCCTTGCCGTCCTTGTGGGCCACAATCGGACCGTGGTGAGTCGATTCGAAGCGCACGTCCTGGTACTTCATCTCATTTCCGGTCTTGATGGCGATACGCTCCGTGCGCACTTCGAGCGGCCGCCACTCGTCTTTGAACTTGTACTTGCCGTCACGTACTTCTTCTTCGTAGATGTCGGATGTGTCGGGGCCGCCGGTGGTCATGGCGATGGAGAGGAACCGGCTGTGCCCTAGCGACGGGAAGGGCTGTCCGAGGATCGCCGCACCGGAGAACGCCAGGTCGCCGCCGTAGATGCGCATTTCGTAGAAGCGCACTTCGCCGTACCAGGTGAGGTGGGGATCGATCACGGCGATGGGGACGTGCTGCGCCGTGCGCGAAGGCGCCAGCGCCATTTCGTTCGAGCCATGGTAGACCATCGGGTCGGGCTGCACGCCGCCGCGCAAGAGGTCGCCCCCGGCCTCGCCTTCGGGCCAGCTCCAGATGATGTAGCGTCCCAGCGCGATGATCTGCCAGGGCTCGAGTTTGGGCGCCCAGGCCGGCACCTGCTCGGGATGCTCCTGCATGAACTTCTTGATGCCTGCCTGATATGCCTCGCAAATGGCGCGCAGGTTCGGCGCCAGTTCCGCATAGTGCTGGCGGGCTACATCGCGATGCCGCCACAGGCGCTGCCGGTAATCGTGGCTGACAAACTCGGGGCCGAACGCTTCCGCCATGGTGCCTTCGGCCTTGCGGTAATTGCGCAGTAATTCTTCGAGGCGGTCTTCAGCCTGCGCGTAGCCGGAGCCGAACGCGGCCCCCGCGGCGGTGGCGGCGTAGATGTGCGGCACGCCAAACTCGTCGCGCAGAATCTCGACCTTCTCCGCCGCGGACAGAGTGAACGACACCAACAAGAGCGCAAGGGGTTTCATGGAAGCACAGTATAACTCCGGTATGTCTTCTTTGCGGTCCATGCGTCTTTGCGAGAGACTTGTATTATGCGAAAGAGGATCGTGGGGTCGCACCGTTCCGAGGCAGGCGGCGAATCGGAGCAGGGCTGGCTTGATCTGGAACAGATCGCAACCGTAGAGGTGACGTCAGAAGATCCCGGTTTCCCGGTTGAATCGGCACTCGGCTCAAGGGTTGGGACCGGCTGGCGCGCGTCTCAGAAAGGTCCGCAGCAGATCCGGATCGTATTTGATGAACCTGCGTCGCTGCACCGGATCCAGCTTCGTTTCGATGAAGCCGAGCGCGAGCGAACGCAGGAGTTCACGATTCGATGGTCATCTGCCGACGGTGGGCAGTCCAGGGAAATTGTACGCCAACAATGGAATTTCAGCCCTACAGGCTCAACGACCGAAATCGAAGATTATGTGGTTGAGTTGGAAGCCGTCTCGGTCCTGGAACTTACCATACAACCGGATCTAGCCCGTAAGGAAGGAGTTGCGACTCTGACCTCGTGGCGTATGGGCTGACGCTTCAGATAGCCTTGACGGGCCAAAGTGTGCTGTGCGGCATGCTGGCACTCTGCGTGCCTCAGTCAGACTATGAACGTGCTCATTGTCTTGATGGCGTTGCTATTGGGTTTCACTCCGCATGGAGTTGCGCAGGTAACCGCCGCCGCTCCCGTGACGGGTGGCGCTCCGCCAAAGTCCCAAGACCCTCTGCATCGTGAATCGCCGCAGAGTTCCGTTTATTCCTTCCTGGCGGCTTGCCACGCCCGCAACTACGCGCAAGCGTGGAGGTACATCGACCTTCGGAACGCCCCTCCGGAGCAACGGTCGAAAGGTGGTCCGCAACTCGCGCAAGAGTTAGAGCAGGTGCTTGACCGCGACGTCCGGTTCGACGTTGCATCGCTGAGCGGAAAGGAAGAGGGCGACCAGACGGACGGGCTTGCGCCCAATCGAGAACGGGTCGACTCGTTTGAGTTAAACGGCCGGGAAGTTGAATTGGGAATGGAGCGCGTGACTCTGAAATCCGGGCTCCGCGTGTGGCTTTTCTCCTCCGATAGCGTTGCACTGATCCCGCAACTCGCCAGGTTGGAGAGCGACTCGCCAATCGAGAGGCACCTCCCCCAGCCGTTAGTTGATTGGAAGGTGATCGATACTCCGATCTGGCGCTGGATCGCGCTGGCCCTACTGGCAGCCGTGCTAGTTCCGCTGTCCAGACTGGTCTCCCGCCCTGTACTTCTGTTGGCCGAATGGCTCTCCAAGCGTTTCGCCCTTCCTGTGGATCGAACCGCGCTCGAGCCGTTCGTAGCGCCGCTTCGATTGTTTCTGTGCATCGCCGTATTTCGGGCCGGTATCGAGTGGATCGGCCCAACGGCGTTGCTCCGGCTATACCTGCAGCGGATCGTCACATTTCTCTTCTACTTCGCGTTAGCACGGTTCTGCATGGCTCTTGTGGATGTGTGCATTCGGCATCTTCGTACCGTCCTCGAATCCAGGCACCAGACCTTCTCGTATTCGGCAATGCCGCTTGTCTCCCGCTCTTTGAAGATCACGATCTTCCTTCTCACCATCGCGGCCATTCTCAGCAGTTGGGGATACAACACGACCACCATTTTGGCGGGGCTGGGGGTTGGCGGCCTGGCAATTGCGCTGGCGGCGCAAAAGACCGTCGAGAATCTCTTTGGCGGCGTGGCCGTCATCACGGATAGGCCTGTGGCAGTCGGCGATTTCTGCAAGTTCGGGAACCTGGTTGGAACGGTGGAAGATATCGGATTGCGTTCCACTCGAATTCGAACGCCGGACCGCACCATAGTCACCGTTCCGAACGCTGAGTTCTCGGCCATGACACTGGAGAACTTTTCCAAGCGGGACAAGATGTGGTTTCACATCACACTGAATCTGCGGCGTGATACCCGGCCCGACCAGGTCCGAACTTTGCTCGAATCGATCACGCGGGTGTTGAACGACCATCGCAAAATTGAGACAGGTACGCTCCCGGTTCGGTTCGTTGGCGTGGGTACCTACTCTCTGGACCTGGAAGTGGCCACCTACGTCCTGACTTCGAACTCCGATGAGTTTCTCCAGATTCAACAGGAGTTGCTATTGCGGATTCTCGATGCAATCCAGGCAGCCGGGACCGCCCTCGCCGTACCTACACAGGCTTACTTCTCATTAGAGAGTGCTTCGCCGAACCATGGTCACGTACCCACCGCACAGGAACCGACGTTGGCTACACGGTGAAACTGCTCAGGCGACGGAATTCACGCGGCGGACCACGTCGGCGCGGAAACGATCGACCAGCGAAAGGACGTACTCCGTAACGTTGAGCGACGGGTCTTCGACGAGCGGGGTCAGGTCCATGGCGAAGTTCAAGGCGCTTTCCTGGTCGGTGCCGTGGGACGCGTGATAGGTGGCATGCGCCAGGCGGCGGCCGGCGGTGGCCAGATCGTAGCGCTTGCCGCCGGACACCTGCGAATCGAAAACGCCTACCAGGGCCGCGGCGATGTTGGAGCGCGTGCTCACGGGCAGCACCTGCTTGTCTTCGTCGGGCAACCAGTCGAGGTCGCGCCAGACTTCGCAGCCGTAGACCTTCTTGGGCTTCACCTGATCGCGCACGGCGCGCAGCGCGGCGATGCAGCGCATGGTCACGCCGACGTGGGTATCGTGCTTGTCGGCGGGGTTGTGCAGGTAGACGTACTCGGGCTTGGCGGCCGCCAGGATCTTCACCAGGTCGGCAGTCACCACGGTCTCCTTCGGATTCTTGACTTCGGAGCTGGTGAAGGCGAGTTGGATCTGGCAGGCATACTCGCCCACGTAGGCGGCTTTGCGCTGCTCGAGGATGCGCACCTTCTGCATGTCCTGGTCGGTGTAGTCACCGTAGATGCCGGCACGCGGGCTGCCGGCGCCGTTGGTGACCACCACGCCGGTGAACCACTTGTCCTTTAGGCCAAAGCATTCGGCAACGCCGTGATAGGCCATGATCTCGATATCGTCCTGGTGCGCGGAGATGCACATGTGAGTCGTGCGGGCGAGGGCGGCGTCATTGGCGATGCCGTCGGGAACGAAGAAGTCCGCGGTGGATTTATGAAATTGCATTTAACGGGTCTCCTGAACTGGAATGGACGGAAGGCTGGCGGCGGCGATAGCCTGGCCGTGGCGCTTCTCCTTCTCGTCGGGGATGTGGTAGCGTATGCGCTCGGCAACTTCGGGAAACTCAGCCTTGAGGACTTCGGTGGCGGTGGAAAGAATCAGATCGCCGCCCTCGCCGGTGAGCACGCGGCCGAGGACGAGGAGATTGCGCACCTCGTAGAAATCGGCATAGGTGGCGATGTTGTAGCCGAAGTAGACGCCGATGGTCTGGTAGATTTTGCGAGCGCGCTGGTCGCCGGCGGCCATGAGTTTCTGCACCTGTTCGAGCTTGACTGGGAGCGTCATCTCCCGGGGCAGATCGATGCCGGCGGGCGCGAGCAGGCGGCCGACCGCCTGTTGGGAAAAGTATTGCGCGCCGACTCCGGGGTCGCCGGACCATTCGTCGACGGGCGCGTCTTCGCGGTAATCGACCGGAACGAAGGCGAGTTCGTTGAGCCAGGACGTGATGTTGCCCTGCGGGGTGACGAACCCGGCGGCGAGGGAACTGCCGAAGGCGACGCCGAGGACCGCGCTGTCGTTGAGTGCCATGGAGCCGGCGAGGGCGGTGACTTCGCCATCGTTGACCACGTCGAAGGGGATACCGTTCCAGGCGGTTTGCAGGTCGAAGAAGAGGCGGCGTATCCGCGTGTCGAATTTGTCCTGGGGCACGGCGCGGTAGAGCGAGCCGACGCGGACTTCGTTGGCTACATAGACGCCGGCGGCCGAGCCGCCGATGGCATCGACGCGCGGCAGGTGGGCGGCGGCTCGCTTCAGGGAATCGTGGACGCCGTCGTAGTGATACTGGGGGTCGGACTGCACGGCGGGATTCCAGGGGACCTCGTCGCTGAAGACGACTTTGCCATCGATGACGGCGGCGCACTTGCGGTCGCTGGCGCCGAGGTCGAAGCCGATGCGGCAGCCATCCAGGTGACGGCCCAGGGGCGCGGCGGATTCGCGTTCTTCGGGGCAGGAATCGTAGGGCACGCTCTCGATGGTCATGGGGCGGCCGTAGACGCGGTCGCCCATGAAGCGGTAGTCGAAGGCGCGGGGGCCTTCCGGCGAATAGACGGTGCGCAGGTAATCGGCGATGCGCGGTTCGCCGGCGATGGTGATGCGGCAGCCGCCTTTCTGCCAGAGGAGATATTTGAGCAGACGCTCAGTGTAGCGATGGTTGACGGCGACGTTATCGCCTTCATGCGGCAGGATGGCGGTGCGGAAGACGGAGACGCCGCCGTCGCTGCGTTCCAGTGCGATGGCCAGCGGATCGGCACCGCCGATCTGCGCCAGGGCGCGATAGGCGCGGTTCCAGAGCGAGGCAGGCAGGAACTCGGGGTCGAGCGGCGGGCGAAATTTCGGCGAGACGGAAATGATGGCGGACATTTGGAGTGCGAAGTGGGATTTTATCACCGTGCAGGCAACAGAGGGTTGATACTATGTCGGCATGTGGCTTGGCATAGACGTTGGCACCGGAGGTTCGCGCGCGCTTCTGGTGGATGAGCGCGGCGGCGTTCGCGCGGGATACACCGCACTTCACGAAGAGATGCAGATGGCGCGGCCGCAGTGGGCGGAGCAGCGGCCCGAGAACTGGTGGGACGCGGTGGTGGACGCGATCCGCGGCGTACTGGCCAGGGCGGGGGTGAGCGGCGCGGACGTGAAGGGCATCGGGCTTTCCGGGCAGATGCACGGGCTGGTGATTCTCGATGAAGCGCAACGCGTGATTCGTCCTTCGCTGATCTGGTGCGACCAGCGGAGCCAGGCGCAGGTGGATTTCGTCAACGCGAAGATCGGGCGCGAGAACGTGCTGCGCTACACGGCGAACCCGGTGCTGACGGGTTTCACGCTGCCCAAACTGCTTTGGGTGCGGGACAACGAGCCGGCCAATTTCGAACGCGTGCGCCACATGCTGCTGCCCAAAGACTACGTGCGCCTGCGGCTGACCGGCGAATTCGCGACCGAGGTGTCGGACGCCTCGGGGACGAGCGTGTTCGATGTGGTGAACCGGCGGTGGAGCTACGAGATGATGGACGGGCTCGGACTGGATCGCGCGATTCTGCCGCGATGTTATGAATCGAGCGAGGTGACGGGCGCGATCACGGCGGAGGTGGCGGCGCTGACGGGATTGCAGGCCGGGACGCCGGTGGTGGGCGGCGGCGGCGATCAGGCGTCGAGCGCGGTGGGCAATGGCATCGTGGAGGAAGGAATTGTTTCCTGCACGTTGGGGACGAGCGGCGTGGTGTTCGCGCATATGGAGAAGGTGGCGTACGACCCGGCGGGTCGGGTCCACACGTTCTGCCACGCGGTGCGCGATAAGTGGCACGTGATGGGCGTGACGCAGGGCGCGGGGCTGAGCTTGCAGTGGTTCCGCAATCAACTGGCGCCGGGCGTGGAGTACGACGCGCTGACGGAAGAAGCGGCGCACTCGCCGGCGGGCGCGCAGGGGCTGTTCTGGCTGCCTTACCTGATGGGCGAACGGACTCCGCACCTGGACGCGACGATCCGCGGCGGGTGGATCGGGCTGACGGCGAGGAATACGCGGGCGGATTTGATTCGCGCGGTGATTGAAGGCGTGTCGTACAGCCAGCGCGATTGCCTGGACATCATCGAAGAGTTGGGCGTGACGGTGAGCGATGTGCGGGCGTCGGGCGGTGGGGCGAAGAGCGCGTTCTGGCGCGGACTGCTGGCGGGAATTTTGAATAAGCGCGTGGTCACGCTGGAGACGCAGGAAGGGTCGGCGTACGGCGCGGCGCTATTGGCGCTGGCGGGGCAGTATGGCAGCGTGCCGGAGATGTGTCGGGTGGCGATCCGCGAGACGGACTCGGTGACTCCGGGGGCGGGTGAAGCGGCGTTTTATGCGAAGAGGCATAAGATTTATCAGGCGATGTACCCGGCTTTGAAGGGAATTTGCTCGGAGATTGCGGGGCTGTAGGATGGACAGGCCAGGAGGCCTGTCCTACGATGCGAGGCGGGTGATCAGGTCGTAGATGAAGTCTACGGCGTCGTCGAAGCTTTTGACGAGGATGCGCTCGCTGCGGCCGTGGGCGCGGTAGTCGTCTTCGTCGTTGAAGATGCCGCTGACTCCGTAGGTGGGGATGCCGGCGCGGATCAGGTAGATGCCGTCGCTGGCGCCGGTGTCCATGGCGGGGATTACGGGGATGCCGGGCCAGAGCTTGCTGGTGCTGGCGGTGACGGCGGCCAACACCCTGGGGTCGATGGGGGTGTAAGGCGTGGCGATGGGCTGGTTCATTTCGGTGACGGTGATTCTGGGATCGGCGAGGACCTGTTCGAGAGTGCGTTTGATGTCGGTGGGCTTTTCGATGGGCAGCAGGCGGCAGTTGACAACGGCGCTGGCGAGTTGCGGGAGCGCGTTCTCGGCGTGGCCTCCGGAGAGCATGGTCGGCACGCAGGTGGTGCGCATCTGGGCGTTGTAAAAGGGAATGGCGGAGAGGCGCGCGACGGCGCCGGCATCGTTCGGATTCTGCACCATGGTCTTGAGGTCGGCGCCGAGTTGTCCGGGGTAGATATTGGCGCCGCGTTCGAAGGCGGCGCGCGTGACATCGAAGAGGTGGACGGGAAAATCGTAGCGGGCGAGGCGTGAAAGACCGTCGGCGAGTTGATAGATGGCGTTGTCGCGGGTGGGCACGGAGCTGTGTCCGCCCTTGTTGGCGACTTCCAGCTTGAAACTGACGTAGACCTTTTCGGCGGCCTGCATGGCCATGTAGATGGGCTTGCCATTCTTAATGTGACCGCCTCCGGCATCGAGGTTGACGCAGAATTGAGCGTTGATAAGATCGCGATGCTCCTTGACGAGCCAATCGACTCCGTTGGAAGAGCCGCCTTCCTCGTCGGCGGTGAGGGCGAGGATGAGATCGCGGGCAGGCTTGAAGTTTTCGCGCTTCAGACGGAGGAAGGCAGCGACGAGGGCGGCGTCGTCGCCCTTCATGTCAGCGGTGCCGCGGCCGTAGTAGTAGCCGCTATCCTGGCGGAAGATGAAGGGGTCGGTGTCCCAATCGGCGCGGCGGGCTTCGACGACATCGAGGTGTCCGAGGAAGAGGATGGGGCTGGTGACACCAGCTGCACGGAGGCGGACTACGAGGTTGCCCTTGCGCGGGACTGGGGTAAGGACGTGGATCTCGCTTTGGGGGAAGCGGGCGGCGCGGAAGCGGTCGGCCATGGCTTCGGCGGCGCGGGTGTTGTCCCCGGAGGAATCGGTGGTATTGATTTCGATGAGTTGCTGGAAGATGTCGCGGGCGAGGGTGTGGTCCGGGGATTGGGCGCAGAGGGGGAGAACGGCGAGAATAGTAGTGAGGAGGCGCATACTGAGATTATGCCTCTTGGACGAATGCTGATTATTCTGGGGCTGGTGCTGGTGGCGGCGGGGGTGGTGGTGACACTGGCGGGGCGGTCGCCGATTCCGTTTGGGCGTCTGCCGGGCGACATACGGATTCAGGGGAAAAATTCGAGCTTCTACTTTCCGCTGACTACCTGCCTGATTTTGAGCGCGGTGGCCTCGCTGGTGATGTGGCTACTGCGGCGATGAAGGCGCCCCGGCGGGCTATGCGTGTCCCGCTTTCGGGTCTTCGTTTACTGAAATTACACGGCTTAACTACGTCAAGGCGGGACACGTGTGTCCCGCTTTGACGAGTTTTTCAACAACGGCACGAGGGCTTGTCCAACGCGTACGAGCCCCTTCTGTTTTCATCTTGTCACACGGGGTTCCGGGAACCCGGGGTGCGTGGAAGAGCGGATTCGCTGTAAGTTACTGAGGATTAGGGGAGTTTGGGGTACGAAATATTTTTTATGTTGGTGTCACCCGATTTCGGACGAGCATTTCCACGACGCGCGGGACTCCGTTGGCTTCGGCGAGGCGGGCGTGGCGCCAGGCGGCGGGGTAGTCGTCGCGCAGGACGTACATTTCGGCCAGGGAGGCGTGGGCGCCGGCGAAGTCAGGGTCGAGGCGGACGGCTTCGAGGAGCAGGCCGAGGGCTTCGTCGGGTTTGAAGGCCACGCGGTACAACTGCGCCAGATGGTAATACGGCTTGGGGTTGGCAGGTTCGCGGAGGATCCAGGCGCGCTGCTCTTCGATGGCGGACTGGGTTTCGCGATCGAGGGCGAAGTCGATGATTTGTTTGCGCCAGAAACTCACTTTTCCGATCCTACCAGAAGCAGGCGGACGTCCATCACGTTGGTGTTGGTGGGGCCGGTGATGACGAGGTCGCCGAGGGCTTCGAAGTAGTGGTAGGAATCGTTGCGGTCGAGGTAGAGGCGCGCGTCGGGTTTGCGGGCGAGGGTGCGGCCATCGGCGATGGCTCCGGCGGCATCGGTGGGACCGTCGCTGCCGTCGGTGCCGGCGCTGAAGACCACGACGCGGTCGAGTCCGGCGATGTCGAGGGCGGCGGCGAGGACGAATTCCTGGTTGCGGCCGCCGAGTCCATCGCCTTTGATGGTGACGGTGGTTTCGCCGCCGGTGATGATGCAGGCGGGCGGGCGGACGGGGCGTCCGGAGGCGGCGATTTCGCGGGCGATGGCGGCGTGCATGCGGGCGATCTCGCGGGTTTCGCCTTCGATGGTGCTGGAAAGGATAAGGGTGCGGTAGCCGAGTTGGCGGGCGGCACTGGCGGCGGCATCAAGGGCGAGTCGATTGCCGCCGACGATGGTATTGCGGACGCGGGCGAAGAGCGGGTCGGCGGGCTTGGGGGTCTCGGGGATTTCGCCGCGCGCGCCCTGCTCGAGGCGATTGCGGACGGAGGGCGGCACGCGGTGGCGGATTTCGTAGCGGTCGAGAATGGCGAGGGCGGAGGCGAAAGTGGAGGCGTCGGGCGCGGTGGGGCCGGAGCCGATGACGTCGAGGTTGTCGCCGATGACGTCGGAGAGGAGGAGGGATTCGACGCGGGCGGGGGCGGCGAGGCGGGCCAGTTGGCCGCCTTTGATGCGCGAGATGTGTTTGCGGACGGCGTTGATCTCGTGGATGGTGGCACCGCAGGCGAGGAGCAGGCGCGTGGTGGCCTGCTTTTCCGCGAGCGTGATGCCGTCGGCGGGAAAGGGCATGAGCGCCGAGGCGCCGCCGGAGATCAGGCACAGGACGAGGTCTTCTCGTCCGGCGGAGGCGGCGATCTGGGCGATGCGCGCGCTGCCGGCGGCGCCACGCTCATCGGGGACGGGGTGGCCGCACTCGTTGAGCTCGATGCGGCGGAGTTTGGCGAGGTGGCCGTCCTTGACGTTGATCAGGCCGGCGGTGATGCGCGGGCCGAGGACACGCTCGGCGGCTTGCGCCATGGAGGCTCCGGCTTTACCGGCTCCGATCACGTAGATGTTGCGGAAGCGGGTGAAGTTGCGGCGGGCCAGGTGGCGGGTGACGGCGGCAGCGGGGTCGGCAGCGGCGAGGGAGGCCCGGAAGATGGATTGGGCGTGACGGCGGAGGGTTTTGGTCATAGGTGGGTCGGTTGTGGTTCGCGGGATTCGATTCACCGCAGAGACGCGGAGACGCTGAGAAAGAGGCAGAGAAGACGAGAGAAGGTCAGAAGCTGAGAGCACGGAGACAGCGGAGAAGAGGACGTCCGAGCTTCGCTCGGATTGGCAGGCTGAAGCCTGCCCCACCACGGAGGAGGAGTGAATTGGATGGAGGGAAGGGGAGGAAAAGGAAGGGCAAGCTAGGGAGGTCATTTGAAGAGGGGGTGAGCCAGGAGGGCGGCGACGGTTTGGTCGGGGTCGTCGGTGGTGATGGGCAGGTGGATGTCCGCGAGGCGGTAGTGGTCGCGGCGGGATTCGAAGAGGGCGGCGAAGGCTTCGGGATCGCGGGCCAGGGGGCGGTGGGTGGTGTGGCCGATGCGGCGCTGCACGGTTTCGAAGGGGCAATCCAGCCAGACGGTGATGCCGTTGTTTTCGAGCAGGTCGCGGTTGGCGGGCTGGCTGAAAGCTCCGCCTCCGAGGGCGAGGACGGCGGGGCGTCCGTGTTCGATCCAGGAGACGTGCTGACGGATGACGGCGGTTTCGATGCGGCGGAATTCGGGCTCGCCGCGGGATTCGAAGATGTCGGAGATGGCGACTTTTTCGGCGGCTTCGATCTCGGCATCGGTATCGAAGAAGCTCCAGCCCAGGCGATGGGCGAGATGGCGGCCCACGGTGCTCTTGCCGGCCCCCATGAAGCCGACCACGTAGATTCCGGGCGTACGCTTCAGCTTGAGGTTCATGCGGTTCCGTTGATGGATGCCATGCGCGATTCCACGACGGAGGGGAAGAGGCGCATGGCGAGGACGAGGAGCCAGCCGGAGCGGGGCGTGACGACGGTGCGGGCATCGCGCTCCACACCGCGGCGAATGGCTTCGGCGCAGCGCTGGGGGGTGATGGCGAAGCGGCGTGCCTTCTGTACGTTTTCGGGTGCCTGGCCGGCGCGGACGTTCTTCTGGAATCCGGTCTTCACGTAGCCGGGGCAGACGAGCATGGTGCGGATGCCATCGCCCATGAGTTCGATGCGCTGGCCTTCGGTGAGGGCGCCGAGTGCGGACTTGGTGACGCTGTAGAGAGTCATCCAGGGGAGCACGACTTTACCGCCGATGGAGCCCACGTTGACGATCATGCCGGAATGGCGGGCGCGCATATGCGGGGCGACGAGCTGGGTCATGGCGAGGGGCGCGAAGAAATTCAGCTCCATGAGGTAACGGGCTTCGTCCATGGGCATTTCCCAGGAGGGTTGATAGATGCCGATGCCGGCGTTGTTGATGAGGATATCGATGGCGCCGAAACGTTCGAGGGTGCGGTCGACGACGCGGCAGCGATCCTGGTGGTTGGTGATGTCGGCGGGGGTGATGAGGGAATCGGGAGAGGCGGCGCGGTGCAGACCTTCTTCATTGCGGGCGGTGAGGGAGAGCTTCGCTCCCGAAGTGGCGAACTCGCGGGCGCAGGCTGCGCCGATGCCTTCGGAGGCGCCGGTAATGAGTACGACTTTGTCGTCAATTCGCATGGGATCGCACCTGCGCAGGGCTGCCTGTGGGAGCGCGGAAACGTCATAATAGTACCATGTCGAAGCGGCTGATTCCGCTATTCCCGCTGCAACTGGTGGTCTTTCCGAGGACCCACATTCCGCTGCACATTTTTGAAGAGCGGTACAAGGAGATGGTGGGCGATGCCATACGGGACAGCTCGGAATTCGGCATTGTGTTAGCCAAAGAGGACGGGATTTTGAACGCCGGCTGTACGGTAATGGTAGAGAAGGTACTGGAGATGTATCCCGACGGAAGAATGGACATCCTGACGCGCGGGCAGCGGCGGTTCGAGATTGTGAGCCTGAACGAAGAGAAAGCATATCTGCAAGCCGAGGTCGAGTTCTTCGACGACAACGACCTGGCACCGGTGCCTGAGGAGCTGCGCGCACTGGCGTTATCCAATTACAAGGTTTTGCGGCGGTTGGGAAGCGCGCGCGGACACAGCGACCCGGACCTGGATGACCAACAGGTGAGCTTTCAGGTGGCGCAGGCGGTGCCGGACCTGGATTTCCTGGGAGTGATGCTGAAGGAGCGCTCGGAGAGCGGGCGGCTGCGCCAGTTCAACCAATACCTGGCGGATTATCTGCCGCGGCAGCGTGCCATCGAGCGGATGAAGGCGCTGGCGCCGACCAACGGGCACGGTCCCAAGCCCGCGGGGTTGTAGCGAATGAAGGTGACTTACCGCGGAACGATGCCCCGAGTACGCGGCGGGTTTTCGTTCGCGGTGTCGGGCTGCGTGCACGGGTGCGTGTTGACTTGGGTAGTGCTGGCGGGCGGGGGCACGGCGGAACCGCGGGCGCAATCGATCTACGACCAGGAGATACGGGGGCACGAAAAGCAGATCGTGTGGTACAGCCTGCGGGAGAAACTGCCGGAGATCGGGCCGGCGGATACGAAGTCGGATCCACGGCCGGCGCGTGCGCGGGTGAAGGCTGCGCAGACGATGGTGGCGGGCGCGCGGGACGATGCGAAGGCCGCTACGTTGATCTGGGCGCCGGAGCCGGAGTTGGCTGCGCCGAAAGCGGTGCCGCTGCCGAATGTGGTGGCGGCGGCGGTGCCGAAAGTGGTGCGGCCATTCGTGGCTCCGGAGGAGAAGCGGACGGTAGCGAAGACGGCGGCGCTGGCGGATGCTCCGGAGGTGAAGCAACGCTCCCTTACGGTCGCGGATCTCGGGAGTTCCGGTGGTGCCGAGTGGGCCGGTGCGGGGGTTCGTGGCTCCGGAGGAGAAGCGGGCGGCGGCGAAGGTGGCGATGCTGGCGGATGCTCCGGCGGTGGAGGACAAACGATCGCTTACGCTCGCGGATCTGCGGGACTCCGGTGGTGACGCGGGGGGCAGTGCGGGGCTTTGTTGCTCCGGAGGAGAAGCGGGCGGCGGTGAAGGTAGCGATGCTGGCGGATGCTCCGGAGGTGAAGCAACGCTCCCTTACGGTCGCGGCTCTGATGGGAGCTCCCGTGGTGACGAGCGGGCCGGTGCGGGGGTTCGTGGCTCCGGCGGAGAAGCGGGCGGCGGTGAAGGTGGCGACGCTGGCGGAGGCTCCCGAGGTGAAGCAACACCGCTCGCTTACGGTGGCGGCTCGGATTGGGGCGCTGGATATGGCGGCGGCTCCGGCGGTTGCGGATGCTCCCGCGGTGGGAGGTCCCGGGGTGGCAGAGGCTTCGATGGCCATCGTGGGATTGAATCCGGCAAAGACTATCGACGTTCCGCCACCGCCGAGTTCGCGGACGGCGGGTTTTTCGGCCGGCGAGCAGCCACGGGCGGACGGGGGGACGGGCGCGAACTCTATTGCCCTGCTGAACGTTCCGGGGCTGGTGGTGAAGGGCGGGGCCAAGGACACACAGCCGACACTGGCAACGAATTTCTCGCCGACCTCGAGGGAGAATCTGCTGGCGGCGGCGCGGGTGGTGATGGGCGGGGCGCCAAAGGCCGCGGCGGGGGCGCGCCTGTCGGGCGTGGTGGCGCCGGACCCGAGGTTTGCCGGGCGGGTGGTGTACAGCATCGCCATCCAGATGCCCAATGTGACGAGCTTTTCGGGGAGCTGGCTGGTGTGGTTCGCAGAGCGCGAACCGGTGCAGGGCGCGGCTCCGCCGCAGATACGGGCGCCGGTTGTGGTACGGAAAGTGGATCCCAAATACATTGCCGCGGCGGCAGCGGAGCGGGTAGAGGGCACGGTGCGGCTGTTCGGAGTGATCGGAAGAGACGGGCATGTGGGCGAGATCGCGCTGCTGCGTCAACTGGACGAACGCCTGGACCGCAGCGCGCAGGAAGCGCTGGCGAAATGGGAATTCGGACCGGCGCTGCGCGACGGAGTCCCGGTGGACGTGGACGCCATTTTCGAGATACCCTTCCATCTGGCTCCGCGCCTGAACCAATGAACCGCCAGAACCTGATCATCGACGCCGACGACACGCTTTGGGAAAACAACATCTACTTCGAGCGCGCGTTCGAGGAGTTTGTGGCGTTCCTGGACCACTCGTCGATGGGGCCGCGGGAGGTGCGCGACATCCTGGATGAGATGGAACAGGCCAATGCCCGGATCCACGGGTACGGCTCGCTGAACTTCGGCCGCAACCTGGCGCAGTGCTACCGGCACCTGACGGAGCGGGAAATACGGGAGGACGACCTGGAGACCGTGATGGGCTTCGCGGGGCGGATTCTGGAGTGCCCGATGGAAGTGATTCCGGGGGTGAGGGAAACGCTCAACTACCTGGCGGAACGGCACGATCTGACGCTGTTCACGAAGGGGCATGTGGACGAACAGAAGCTCAAGATCGACCGGAGCGGCCTGGGCGGATTTTTCCAGCATACGGCGATTGTGAAGGAGAAGGACGCGGCGGCGTACCGGCGGCTGGTGGCGGAGCGGGGGATGGACGCGGCGGTGACGTGGATGATCGGCAACAGCCCGAAATCGGACGTGAACCCGGCATTGGAAGCGGGATTAAACGCGGTGTTCGTGCCGCACGCGCATACATGGGTGCTGGAGCAGCAGGACCTGATGCCCGGGAAGGGCCGACTGCTGGTGGTGGAGAAATTTGAAGATTTACGGATGAGATTTTAGTACATCTGACGCTGTATCCTGGACTCCATGCGTGTATTAATACCCTTTATGATCGCCGTTTGCGCGGTGCCGCTTGCGGCTCAGCCCGCGGACCTTGTTTTGCGCAACGGCAAAATCGTTACTATGAACCCGGCTGCTCCGGGGGTACAGGCTATTGCGGTTCGGGCGGGTAAGATTACGGCGCTTGGCTCCGACAGTGCCGCTGCGCAGTGGATCGGGCCTAATACCAGGGTGATCGATCTTCACGGCATGCTGGCCATTCCGGGATTCATCGAGGGGCACGGACATTTCACCGGCGTCGGCGAATTCCGGATGGGGCTGGACCTTCGCGAAGCGCGCACGTGGGACGATATCGTGGCGCAGGTGGGTCGCGCGGTTAAACAGGCCAAACCCGGGGAATGGATTGTCGGGCGCGGGTGGCACCAGTCCAAGTGGAGCACCCCGCCCACTCCGAATGTGGAGGGCTTTCCGCTTCACGCGTCGCTGGACAGAGTTTCGCCCGATAATCCAGTGATCCTGACCCATGCCAGTGGGCACGCCGCCTTCATCAACGGCAAGGCCCTCGCGTTGGCCGGAGTCACCGGCGAGACACCAAACCCTTCGGGCGGAGAGATTCTCAAAGACGCTAAAGGCGCGCCTACAGGGCTACTGCGCGAACGTGCGCAGGGTGTAGTCAGCCGGGCGCGTGCCGATTACGAAGCTAAACGCACGGCGGCCGACCGGTTGGCCGAAACGAACAAGGCGATCCGCCTGGCGATTGACGAATCGCTCTCCAAAGGTATCACCACATTTGAGGACGCCGGGTCTCCGTTCGCCACGGTGGACATCCTTAAGAAGATGGCCGACGCACACGAACTGCGGATGCGGATCTGGATGATGTTGCGCACGTCCAACGAGCAGCTCGCGCCTAATCTCGATCGCTACAAGATCATTGGCGCGGGCGGCGATTTCTTCACGGTGCGTGCCATCAAGCGAGCGATCGATGGCGCACTGGGGCCGCGCGGCGCGTGGCTGCTGGCCCCTTATGCGGACAAGCCAGACAGCAGCGGCCTGAATACGGACGACCCGGGCGACATACGCAAGACGGCTGAACTTGCCATACAGCACGGATTCCAACTTTGCGTCCACGCGATCGGCGACCGCGCCAACCGCGAGACACTCAACATTTTCGAAGACACGTTTAAAGCGCACCCCGACAAAAGAGATTTGCGGTGGCGAGTGGAGCACGCGCAACACCTGAGCGCCGCCGACATCCCGCGCTTCGGACAACTCGGTGTGATCGCTATGATGCAGGGCGTCCACTGCACGAGCGACGCTCCGTATGTCCTGCTACGGCTGGGCGCCCAGCGTGCGGAGGAGGGCGCTTATGTGTGGCAAAAACTGATGAAGAGCGGCGCGGTGGTCGGCAACGGCACGGATGCTCCCGTGGAAGATGTGAGTCCGCTGGCGAGTTTTTATGCCAGTGTCAGCCGCAAGCTCAAGGACGGCACTGTGTTTTATCCGGACCAGCGGATGTCGCGTGCGGAGGCACTGAAGTCTTACACCGTCAACAATGCTTACGCCGCCTTCGAGGAGAAATTGAAAGGGTCGCTGGAGGTTGGGAAATTGGGCGACATCACGGTGCTTTCGAAGGACATTATGACGATTCCGGAGGACGAAATTCTCGCTACGGATGTGGTGTATACGATTGTGGGCGGGAAGGTCGCTTTCGATCGCACGGTGCCGGCGCGGTAAGGTTCGGGACGGAAGGTTGAGTTGACAGGGTCGAAAAACCAGCATGACGCGACAGTTTCCGCTACGAAGCAAGCCGACAGGGGCGTCGGCTGCGGCACGCAGGGAGTCCGCCCCACTATTGCACGTCCCACGTGCAGTTTTTCATGAAGTTTCGCGGGCGGAACGCCCATCCCAACAGACCACGCTATGCGATGGTCTGTCCTACTGTTAACGGTTGGGCATGGGGACGAACTTGTCCGTGCAGGCGTTAGGTTTGCCATTGGACGGCGAGCCGGTGATGGCGACATCGTCGCCGGCGACGTTCAGGTTTACGGCCCCGGGTCCGAACTTCAGATCGGCGTGCTCGGCGATGACTTTGATGTCGTTGAGGGAATCGAACTGCACGTTGTCGAACGTCATGCCGAGGCGGTGCTGTGCGTCGTAGCCTTGCAGGGTGATTTTGCCCGCGCCCTGCACGCGGACATCTTTGAGCACGATGCCGGTGAACCAGGGGAGTTTGTCGCCGGTCTTGCCGAAGTGGGCGTAGTCGGAATCCATATAGATCGGATTTTTGGTGTCGCGGATGCAGACGTCTTCGTAGACGGCGCCGGTCACCTTGCCGCCTCTGCCAGAGTTGGATTTGATGCGGATGCCGTTGTCGGCGCCGTCGATGGAGAGATCGGTCACGCGAATGGTGTCAGCGCCGCCGTTGGTCTCGCTGCCGATCGACATGCCGTGTCCGGTGTAGAAGTGATTGTGCGCGATGGTCATGTGCGAGCAATGGCCGCCGGCCTTGATGGCCACATTGTCGTCGCCGGTGTGGATGAAACAGTGGGTGATGGTGACGTTGGTGGAAGAGCCGGGGTCGATGCCGTCGGTGTTGCGCGCGTTTTTCGGCGTATCGATGATCACGCCCCAGGCGGTGAATCCGTCGCCGCCGCTGTAGGAGACGTGGAAGTTGCCCGAGTTCTTGAGGGTGATGCGATACAGCGTGAAATTATCGCAACGGTTGAGCACGAGGATGCGCGGGCAATTCTGGTTGCCGCCCTTGCGCGCCTCCTCTGCGAGATCCCACCAGGAGACATTCTTGCCGAGCACCTTGGCCCAGCCGCGGCCATCGATGGCGCCATCGCCCATCACGCCGGCGCCTGGGACGCCGGTACCGTTGATCATGGCGCGACAACCGCGACCGGCCTGCGACACGATGCCGCAACTGCCGGGGCTCACTTCGTAGACTTTGGCGTCCCGCGAGCCGAAGAGGATGGTTTTGGAATCTACGACCAGTGTCACGCCGGGTCTGAGATCGAGCGGTCCGGTGAGGAACGCGTTCAGAGTGCCGGCGGCCTTCAGCACGACTGCCTGCCCCTTCGGGCAGGTGTCCATCGCCTGTTGGATGCGGCCGGTATCGAGCTTGGCTTCGTCGGCGGCGGACAGCGTCTTATCGTTGTCGATGGCAGCGAGTTTCGCGGTCAGCACTACGCAACCCGGCGGAATCGCCGGCTCGGTAACATTGCGTGTGTCCTGTGCGTGGGCGGCGAGCGCCAGACCGAACGCGGTCATAATAAGGATACTTTTGTGCGATCCCATTTATGCCACTAAGAACAGCGGTTTGATGTGGCGCTCGAAGAGATTTTCGGTGACGTTGCGGGAAATGCTGGCTTCGCATGTATCCAGCATCTTGAGGTACTTGTCGCCCATCTTGGCGGCTACCTTGAAGCCCACGTGCAGGAGTTGGCGCAGGTCCGGATTGAAACCTGGATTCTTCTGATCGTGACGCAGCGCGGATGTGTACTGCCCGGAACTCCAATCGTTGACTGTGGCGGGGTCAGGCAACTTCGCGTAATCGATGTCGATCACGGTGGCGTAAGGCTCGCAGAGTGCGTCGCGGTTTTCGAAAGCCTTGGCGTACACCTGCTTCGCCAGGTCGAGGCCCTCGCCGCCGGCTTCGGCAAGGCCGATCAACTCTTCCAGCCAGGTGGTGCCCGCGGTCTTGAGATGGACTCCGGCGCCAAACCTCTGGAGCGCGCGCCGAATGGGGGCGTAAATGGAGAACTTATCGCTGCCTGAATGCACGCTCAGCTTGAGGTTGGCGGGCAGGGCGTACTGACGGGTGGCGAAGGCGATCACGGCCAGGTCTTCGCAGAACTCTTTCTCGAACTGGACGACATCGCCGACGTAATCGACGCCCTTGTTGAAGCGCCCGGTGAACTTGGGGGCGATGGTCTGGATGGGAATTCTCTCGTCGGAGACGGCGGCCAGGATGACGAGCAGTTCGGGAGGGGTCTGCGGCGCATCGGTCTCGTCCATCGAAACTTCTGTGATGAACTCGCGGCCGCCGCGCTTCTGGTCCACGTGGCGGTAGATGGCGCCCGCCTGCTGCACGGCTGCCAGATACTTGCAGGCGATTTGCGCGATGGCATCGCGAGTGATGGTGAAAGGCTGGTCGATGCCAGGGATGCTCACAGTTCCCTGAAGTTCGGGATGACGTTTGATGAAGGCGTCCACGCGGTCCGTGCCGGCCGCCTGGCCGATGGCCGCGGCTACGTCGAGGGTGTAGAAATCGCTGGCGTCAATGAAGCGATCGACGGTACCGAGGTTGATGTGATCGGCGTCCACGTGGTAGGGCTGTTTCCAGCCGGATTGATGGACGGCTGCATCGGCGGCCGCACGCACACTGGCGGGTTCCGAGCCGACGATGGTGTGCTCGCGATTCGATTTGTTCCAGACCGGAATGACGGTGACACCGCGGGCCGCCGCCATCACGCAAGCCTGCAACTGGGCCTTGGCTTGGTGCGCGAAACGGTCCCCTACGCCGACGGAGAATTTTTCCAGGGTAAGCATGATGAGATCTTTCCAAATTATAATTCAATAGCGGATACGGCATTCCGAAAACGATACGTTTAGCCCCACTAAACGATTCTTCGCTTGACGCAGCTACAGCCCGGCCATACTATCGGTTCAGATGTCTAACTACACACGCCGTCATGCCCTCGTAGCCATGGCTGGGGCCGCTTTCGCCGGTTCCCGCGCATGGGCCGCCACAGACCCCTGGAGCACGGTCTACCCGGAGATCCTTAAACGCATACAACCGCCGAAGTTCCCGAACAAGGATTTCGACGTGACCCGCTACGGCGCCAAAACGGACGGCAAAATGGATTGCACGGACGCTTTTCGCAAGGCCATCGAGGCGGCCAGCCGCGCGGGTGGCGGGCGCGTGGTGGTGAGAGAGGGCATCTGCCTGACCGGCGCGATCCACTTGAAGAGCAACGTGAACCTGGTGGTTCAGAAAGGCGCGACGATCCGCTTCGACCCCAATCCGAAAATGTATCCGGTGGTGCTGACGCGATTCGAGGGGATGGAGTGCATGAACTACTCGCCCCTGATTTACGCGCTGGACCAGCAGAATATCGCAATTACGGGCGGCGGCACTTTGGACGGCCAGGCCAACGCGGAGGCTTGGTGGCCGTGGAAGGGCAGACGTGCGGGTACGGGCGACGACAAGAACCAGAACAAGGCCCGGGCCGCCCTCATCGAGATGGTGGAGAAAGGTGTGCCCGTGGCGGACCGCAAGTTCGGTGAAGGCAGTTATCTGCGTCCGATGTTCGTGCAGCCCTACCGGTGTACCAACGTGCAGATTCAGGACATAACCATTACGAATTCGCCCATGTATGAAATGCATCCGGTGCTTTGCCGAAACGTCACGGTGCGCAACGTAACGGTCAACAGCCACGGTCCGAACAACGACGGCTGCGACCCGGAATCGAGTGTCGATGTGCTGATTGACGGATGCACCTTCGATACCGGCGACGATTGCATCGCCATCAAGAGCGGGCGCAATGCCGATGGCCGGCGCTTGCACGCGGCGAGTGAAAATTTGATCGTGCAGAATTGCATTATGAAGGACGGTCACGGAGGGGTGACGATGGGCAGTGAATGTTCCGGCGACATCCGCAACGTGTTCGCACAAGATTGCCAGATGGACAGTCCGAACCTGGACCGCGTGTTTCGCTTCAAGAACAATGCGATCCGCGGCGGCGTGATCGAACACGCTTATATGCGCAACGTGAAATGCGGGCAAGTGGCGACAGCTGCGATCGACGTCGATTTCTATTACGAAGAGGGGGCGAAGGGGCCGTTCACTCCGGTAGTGCGCGATGTCGTAGTGGAGAATCTGGTAGTCAACAAGTGCGCCAGTGCCTGGTCGCTGCGCGGCTTCAAGAATGCACCTATCACGAACGTCCGCTTGAAGAACTGCACGTTTGAAATCGCTGCGAAGGCTGCGGTGACGGAGAACGTGGAGGGCATGACTTTGGACAATGTGACGGTGAACGGGAAGAAGGTTTCGGCGTAGGGGGGACAAGCGCTCCCTAACCCGGCATAGCCGGAACCAAACAAGAAGACCGCTTCAACGCAGAGACGCCGAGAGCGCAGAGAAGAAAAGAACAGTCCGAGCTGCGCTCGGATTGACAGGCTGAAGCCTGTCCCACCACGGAGAAGAAATTATGCCAATTTCGGCCAGAACCGAACTACGTAGGTACTCACGGTCGCGGCTCTGATTGGAGGGCGGTTCTGATTAACTGCGCGGACGCAGTACGCGGGAACCGATGAAACCGTAGTAGACGATGTAGAGATAGCAGAGCGCCGGCATTACGAACGCCATGTGAATGCCGATGGAATCGGCGAGAGCGCCTTGAAGCAGGGGCAGGATCGCGCCGCCGACAATCGCCATGATCAACAGGCCTGAACCTTTTCCGGTGAGGGGGCCGAGTTGGTTGATTCCCAGTGTGAAGATGGTGGGGAACATGACGGAGTTGAAGAGTCCCACCGCGATGATGCTGCCCATCGCGACTCCGCCCGTGGTGGCGACCGAGATCCAGACCAATGCGGAGGCGACAACCGCGGCGCCGCCCAGCACTTTACCCGGCGACGTGGCGCGCAGAACGGCGGAGCCGATAAAGCGCCCGACCATCGCACCGCCCCAATAGAAGGAAACGTAGCCTGCTGCGACGCGCTCCGTGAGGCCGCCGATATCCGGTTGGGTGAAGTAATTGACCAGGAAGCTGCCGATGGAAACCTCCGCGCCCACGTAGACGAAAATGCCGATGGCGCCCAGAACGAGGTGGCGGTGCTGCCAGATGCTGTCGCCGGCCAGGACGCCGTGGCCTTCCTCGATATCGGGCAGGGACGGCAGATGGAATCGCGACACACCGAAGGCGAGCAGGAAGAGCGTGAGCGCGATCCCGATATACGGCAACTGAACGGCGCGCGCGTCAGCCCTTCCGGCCGTCTCCGACAGAATCAAGAGTCCGCCGAGATAGGGCGCGATGGTAGTTCCGAGCGAGTTGAAGGCCTGCGCGAGGTTTAGGCGGCTGGACGCTTTTTCGGGCGCCCCGAGTTGTGCGACGTACGGGTTGGCGGCTACCTGCAAGAGCGTGATCCCGGAAGCGAGCACCCACAACGCACCGAGAAACAGGGCGTAAGATTTGGCCGCGGCCGCGGGATAGAACATCAGGGCTCCCAATCCCATGACGGTCAGGCCCAGCACGATCGACTTCTGGTAGCCGACGCGCGCCAGGATGCGCGAAGAGGGTACCGACATCAGGAAGTATGCCGAGAAGAAGGTGAACTGAATCAGCATGGTCTGCGTGTAATTCAGTTCGAACAGCGCCTTGAGGTGGGGTACCAGGATATCGTTCAGGACGGTAACGAAACCCCACATGAAGAAAACCGTGGTGACGACGGTCAGGGCGAGACCGGTTTTCCGTGGGGCTGTGGCGGTGAGGGAGGCATTCATGGCTCGCCCGCCACTATAACTGATTTCGTGGAAGCGGCGTATCTTACAAGGGGACAAACCGGGGACAGAGTGGCCGTGTGGCCGTGAACCCGGTGACAGACGGGGCTGGCAGCGGGTTCCGCAAAGACGGCGGAACCCTGCCAGTCTCGTCTGTCACCGGGGGCGGCTCGCATTTTCGAGAGAGTCCCACTACTGTCCGGTTAAAAGTCCAATAGGGTGAGTTGGTTAGATGGGGTGGAAAGTTGCGAGTCAGGAGATTCGTGCTGGAATAGCTGTAAAATGGGCGTTTTTTCGAAGAGGCTCAGCCCCAAGACCTGGTCCTGGTAGACTTCCCAAGGCCGGTGCTCGTTGGCGTATGCCAGGGTACTCTTTTTGGGTGCATCCGGCAGGCCTAAATGCTTCAGCTTTCCCTCGCACGCGGCCAAACCTTGGCAGATTTCACGAAGGGAATGGGCTCGCGCCAGCTGGCAGAACATCATGGCCACGAACTGGGCCCAGCAGCTAAAACCGCGAGCATGCCGCTCCGCTTTATGGTCGGCGACGAAGTGTTCAAACTCCGTCCGGGGAAACAATTTCAAAAGCTGACTGAAAATGCTGGAGAATCGTATCAAGGCGACACCTTTCCGCTGTGTAGCGTTCTTCTCAGGGAACCGCTACTAATCAGTAGCAGGTGTCGCCCCTTTTAGGATTTCCTAATTTGGACACGCGTGGCCTCCCGGCCTGTCCCTGCCGGTCTGCCATGCTTCGCAAACCAATATAGTTGACAGACGACACAAAGCGATCGTCTGTCCTACCGGCTACCCCCAGAGTTCGTGGACCGGTATGAAGGGGAACGGACCCGTCGTGGGAACGTACTCGAAACCGCGTCCCAGCGGGTCGTCGTGGCGGACCGTGGTCCAGTCGATGCCGAGCGCCGAGTAGATCGTCGCCTCGATATCCTCCGGGTACACGTAGCGATTCTGCGACCAGCCGTAATCGATTGTGTCGCGTCCCTGCGCGTCGGTCTGGCCCACCAGCGTGCCGCCTTTGATGCCGCCGCCGGCGAAGAAACAGAACTGCTGCGCCCAGTGATCGCGGCCGAGCTGCGCCGTGATCGGGCCCACGGTCCGCCCGAATTCGCCGTACATCACGATCAGCGTCTGGTCGAAAAGCCCGTTGCCTTTCAGATCGCCGATCAGCGCCGAGAGTCCGTCGTCGATGATCTTGGCCTTCGCAGGCAGGTTGCCGGCGGAGTAGATATTGGAGTGCATGTCCCAGCCATCGTTGCTGGTGATCTGGATGAAGCGCGTGCCCAGGTTGGCTTTCAACACCTGCGACGCCACCAGCATGGCATTGCCCGTCCCCGTGGAGCCGTAGCGCGCGCTCTCCGAGCTTGGATAGCCGAAATACTGATTGACCGTCGGGTTGTACATCAACTCCTTGGCGTCGATGTAGAACTCGTTGTAATCGCTCATGGGCGCGCCGTTGGGAGCGTTGGTGCGCAGGTTGGCGTCCAGCGAGTTGAGCAACTTGAAGCGGCTCTCGAAGCGGGTCTGCCCGCCGCTGGCGCTGTTGGTGGTGTTGCTGATGCCCGAAGTGGCGGGTACCACTTTGAACGGCGCGTACTTGCCTGAAAGGTAGCCCTGGTTGACTCCGCCCGCGGAGTTCAGCGCCAGGAACGTGGGGAAAATGTCGGACGGTTTGCGCAGCGGAAACTTCTCCGCCGCTACAATGCTGCCGATATTGGGCGCGATATTTCCCAGCGCGGCCAGCGGATTTCGTCCGATCTGCACCCAGGTCTGGCACACCGAGTGAACCACGGCGTGCGCCTGCACGTTGCGTGCAATGGCGAAACTGTCCGTCAGGTTGGCCAGTTTCGGCATCAGTCCGGTCGGGAAGTATATGCCGTTCACGGTCTCGGGCTTATGTAAACCCGCCGGCGCCGTACTGACGCTCGCGTCTTTCAGGTCGAAAGTGTCGGTGTGGCTGGGGGCGCCGGCCATCAGGATGAAAATCACGTTCTGCGCGGTGTTCTTGGTGGTCACTCCCGCAGTAGCCACCTCGAGCGCCTTCGCCGGACGTCCCGCCAAATACGATGCCGTGACGCCCGCGCCCATCAGTTCCATGAAGTGGCGCCGCGTGGCATGAGGGCGATTGAAAAACGTCTGGTGGTTCCAGGGATGCTGCTTAAACCAACGATTGATTTTTTCCTGTTCATTGCTCATGACGTTTGCCCTCGCCTAGTAATTGAAAACGAAATCGACCTTGTTGTAGAGCGACCAGGCCAGATCCTGGAGCGCACTGTTTCGCGCCGTCCCGGTCGTGGTGGGCAGGCTTCCCATGGCGGTGCTCATTTCGGTCGCAGTGGGGTAGCGCGAGAGGATGGCGAGGAATAGCTTGTTGATCGCGTCGGTATTGTTGAGCGCCACGCTGGCGACCATCAACTGGCTGGCGGTGGCGCCAGTCAGAGCCAGCTTGCCCTCGATCAGGCTCGCGTTCATCAGGTTGAGCGCCTGGAGGATGGAGCCGTCGTAGCGCCGCGGCTGATCGTCGCGGTTGCCGCGAAGGAAGCTGTCCAGGAAGGCGTTGGTGGTGCCTTCCGTATTGATCACGTCGGGGAACTGCATCGTGTACGATGGCCGGCCCATGCTGAGTTCGGTCCAGCCCGTCACGGTGTAGCCCGGAACGGTACAGGCGCCCGACGCTTGGGTCGTGCAGGGGAGGCTGCCGCTGGATTGCACGATGCCATCGATGATCTCCTCGCCCCACAGGCGCCGCACGTATTTGCGCGCGAAGTAGGGTTGCCAGGCAGCGTTCCACTGCCCGGGATAGGCGCTGGAAAGCTGGTAAGTGTCGCTGTTGACGATCTCGCGCATCAGCGCCTTCACGTTGTAGTTGCTGGCGATGAAGTGCTGTGCCAGCGCGTTGAGCAACCGTGCATTACTCGGCTGGAGCGTCCACGGGTCGGGCGGCGGATTGTCCGGATCGAGACGGGCAGGGTCGAACGTATCCGGCGGGTCCACGATTCCCTGACCGAAGAAGTAAGCCCACAGGTAGTTCACCGTCGCGCGGGCGAACTGGAAATCGCCCGTGATGCTGGCCGCCAGCGAGGTGCGGTAATCCGCGCCGGGCTTCGGTGAAGTGCCATTCAATATGTACTGCGGCGGCACTGTATAGCAGGGCTGTCCGGCCTTGCACCCGGCGGGCGCAATTCGCGCCGGACGGTTGCCGGTCAGCGTGTTAAGGGTGTAATCGGTGGTGAAGTTCTTCTGATTATTGAGCAGGGACCAGTAGTAAATATTGGTGTTGCTGGGGTCCACCGGAGTTCGCGCCGTGCTGGTGCGCGACATATAAGATGACAGTTGCCACGCCTGATAGCGTGTGGTGCTTGCGGCCCAGAGGTTGACCGCGTCCAGGTGCCCGCGGCCGTTGTGGCAGAGCAGGCAATTGACGTGGGTCATGCCCATGAAGGTGTCGAACGTGCTCGCCGTCATCTGGTCCATGATGTCCTGGGTGGGGCCCATGGTGACCACCGAGCCCACCAGGAAGTTGGAGGGGCCGTCGTTGTATGTATTGGCGTTGGAGGCGGAGATCAGCTCCGTGGCCATCTGGTTGTACGGCTTCCCGCTGGTAAGGGAGTCCTTGATCCACCCGTACAGCGCGTTGCGTCCCTGCGCGAAACGGTTGAGGCTGGTGCTGGCCTTGTTGGTGGTGTTCTGGTACAGATCGCCGAAGTACATGGTCCACTTATCGATCCATTCGGGCTTGGCCATCAGCTCTTCGATCAGTTTGGCGCGTTTGTCGGGAGTCGTGTCGGCGACGAAGGTGAGTACACGGTCGCTGGTCGGAATACGACCCGTCAGGTCGAGCGTGATGCGGCGGATGAACTCCCAGTCGGTGGTCTTCGCCGCGGGAGTGATGCCGTTGGCCTGGAAGTCCGCGAAGATGTACGAGTCGATAGAGCCGGGGGCGTGTGCCTGGTCGAAGTTGTAGGTGCGGCTGCCGCCCGGAACGAAGCCCATCATCTTGACGGCGGCTTCGGTGGTCGCACTCAGGCGGTGCGATGGACCCATGCCGGATGTGCGGCGCAGCGCGTCGGTGAAGAAGCGTTCGCGATCCGGCCCGAAGAACGGGCAGTCGGGTTCGCCGGTTTGGCCGATCAGCAAGCCGGAACAGCTCAAGGTCGCGATGCCGCTGACAAACAAAATCACCCGTGACGCAGACATGGAATCCTCCGAGCGCATGAGGCATGCGCCGTTTATGCAATTCTAAACCCTCGTACTAGCCACGAGTTCCAAAATTTTTTGGCGTCCGGGTTTATGATGACACCATGACCAAAGCGGCGGGGTGGAGTTGGGTGATGCTTGCGGGCCTTCTGGGCACCGTCCCGGTCTTCGCGCAAACTCTAAGCAATAAAGATCTTAAGGGGAATTATTACTTCCGGCACGTGTCGCTGGGAACCGACGGCGTCAGCCCGGGAAACCTGACCGACGCGCGCAGTCTCTTTGGTAGTATCACCTTCGACGGCAGCGGCGGCTACAGCTATCTTGGCCAACAGCTAACGGGAATTAGTGCGGCGGTCTCGCAGACCGGGAAGGGTATTTATTCACTGGATCCCGGCGGTTTCCTGTTGCTCGACAGCCCACTGCGCGCCGGCGCCAAGATCAACGCGCGCTTCGGCACGGAGGCGATCATCGGGTCGAGCACCGAATCCCCCGACAACACCTACGATCTGTTCGTCGCGATCCCGGCCCCGGCCGGTGGGGCAATTTTCAACGGACCTTATAACTGCATGAGCCTGGAGTTTCCGGGCGGCTCGACCGCCAATATGCGGAGCGTGCAGTTCGCGCTCAATCAGTCGGCGCTCGGCACCCTGCAGCCGTTCCCAGTGTCCGGCCACGCGGCGAGTATTTCGCTGGGGCGCCCCGTGACGCAGCAGATGCCCGCGGGCGCCGCCACCTATACCATGGGGGCCGACGGCCAGGGCAGTCTCACCGCCGGCGCCGCCAATAATGCGCAGTTGCTCAGCGGCAGCCGGGTACTTTACCTTTCGGCCTCCGGCAACATCCTGCTCGGCGGATCCACCGCGCCTGGCGGCCACGACATCCTGATTGGCGTGAAGCCCGTCTCCGGCGGCACGAACGCCACCTGGAACGCCACCTTCTGGGGTGCCGGACTGCGTGTGGATTCGAGCGCCGTGAGCGGATACTCGGGCGCGCTCTCGGCAGGTGGAAAGGGCAAGCTGACGTGGACCAAGCGCTTCAAAGCGCTCGGCGCGGGTGCTTTCGATTACACCGGGACTAACTCCTATACGTTGACTGCCGATGGCACGGGAACCGTCGATCTCACCCAGATCGCTGTGGGCGCCGCCGGCAAGGCGTTCGCCGGCGCCGCCATCAATCCGACCGATCCCGGGGCCTATGAGATCTATTTCGGAGTGCAGACCCCGGCCCTGAGCGGGACCGGCGTCTTTCTGAACCCGCTGGGAGTAATTAACGCGGCCAGCTTCGCGCCGCCTGGGAACCCGATCTCGCCCGGCCAGTTCGTGACCCTGTTCGGCACCGGGCTTGCCAACGGCAAGCAGACCGCGACGCCGCCCTACCCGCCCACCCTGAACGGCGTCAGCGTCCTTATCAATAACAAACCCGCTCCCCTCTACTTCGTCAGCCCGGTACAACTTAATGTGCTGGTCCCCTTCGCCACCACGGGACCCACGGCGACCATCGTGGTGCAGAACGGCAGCGTCAACTCCAACACGGTGACGGTGCCGGTAGCCGCTACCTCGCCCGGCATCTACTCACTCGACCAGAGCGGCAGCGGAGCCGGAGCCATCCTCCACGCCGATTACAGCCTGGTGAACGCGGCGAACCCCGCCACCGGAGGCGAGACCGTGCTGATTTACCTCACCGGCCTGGGCACCGTGACTCCCGCCGTCGCCGATGGAACAGCGGGCACAGGCGCCGCGCTCCACACCTCGGACGCGAATGTGACGGTTTACGTAGGCGGCCAGCAGGGGACGGTCGTTTTCAAGGGCCAGGCCCCCGGATTTCCGGGCCTCTACCAGCTCAACGTGACCCTGCCGCTACTCCCGAAGACGTCCGGCAATCTGCCGCTGGCCCTCCAGACCCCGAACGCCTACCACGATCAGGTGGACATCGCGATTCACTAAGGCTAAGGCCAACAGCGGGTGCGTGCGAAGGGTA
>CAWDWK010000008.1:0-126674 GCA_963805775.1 uncultured Solibacteraceae bacterium
CTGATAGGCAGTTTATGAGCTGCCAGCCGCATGGCGGCCAGCGCCGTCGCCCGGTCCACGCCTTCCATTTCGAAAAGAATCTTCCCGGGGCGAATCACTGCCACCCACTCTTCCGGCGCGCCCTTACCTTTACCCATACGGGTTTCAGCCGGCTTCTTGGTGATCGGCTTGTCCGGGAACAATCGAATCCACACTTTGCCGCCGCGCTTGATGGAGCGCGTCATGGCCACGCGGGCAGCTTCAATCTGCCGCGACGTGATCCACGCGCATTCCATGGCCTTGAGCCCGAACTCGCCGAACGAAATCGACGATCCGCGCCAGGCCTTCCCGGCCATGCGACCGCGCTGCTGCTTTCTGTACTTGACCTTCTTTGGCATCATCATGGCGGTATGCCCTCAATCCCTTACTGGTTTTCGCCCGAACCTTCCGGCTTCGGTTCGACAGCCGGCTTGGTCTCGGGTTCCTGTGTAGTTTCCTGACGGACCTCCTGTTTCCAGGAGGGCTGCTGCGGCGACATCAACGGCGGCAGAATCGGCGTCACCGGACGCGCTGCCGGACGCGGCAGGTCGCTCGGCGGCGGTTTGGACCGCCGGACCCGTCGCTTCTACCGGCGGAGGCGTATGCACCGGCGGACGATCGCTTCGTCCCCGATCGCCGCCACGGTCGCCGCCACGGGACGGTCTCCGCGATCGCCACGGTCACGGCGGTCGCGCATCTCGCGCCGCGGTTCCGGTTCGGGCAGCAGATTGCGCCGCTTGGTGAGGTCGAGAATTTCGCCCTTGTACAACCACGCCTTGATCCCGATCACGCCGTAGGTGGTGTGCGCTTCGGCGAAACCGTAATCGATATCGGCGCGCAGGGTGTGCAGCGGAAGCTGCCCCTGCAGATACCATTCGCTGCGCGCGATTTCCGCGCCGTTTAAACGGCCGCTCACGCGCACCTTGATGCCCTTGCAGCCGAAGCGCAGCGCCGAATCCACCGCTTTGCGCATCGCGCGGCGGAAGGCCACGCGCTTTTCCAACTGCAGCGCGATCGATTCGCTCACCAGTTGCGCGTCCAGCTCGGGCTTGTGCACTTCCTGAATGTCGATGAAGACTTCACGCTTGGTCTTCTTCGCCATGTCCTGCTTGAGCTTTTCGATTTCCGCGCCCTTGCGTCCGATGATGATGCCGGGACGCGACGTGCGGATGGTGACCCGCAGCTTGTTGCCCGGGCGATCCACTTCGATCGAGCTCACGCCGGCGCTCTTCAGCCTCTCGGTCAGCGCCGTCTTCAGTTCCAGGTCTTCCTGCAGCAGCTTGGCGTAGCCCTGCTTGGCGAACCAGCGCGACCGCCACGGCTTGTTGAAGCCCAGCCGGAATCCGTACGGATGAACTTTCTGTCCCATTATGCTTCTTTCTCCGTCACTTTGATGACGATATGTGCCAAACGACGCTGGTACCGGTAGGCGCGCCCCATGGGCGCCGGGCGTACCCGCTTCATCCGCGGCCCTTCGTTGACGTACGCCTCGGTTACGTAAAGCTGGTCGACATCGACGTCTTCGTTTCGGTTGGTCGCGTTGGCGATGGCGCTTTGCAGCACCTTCTCCACCGTCGGCGCAATGCGCTTGTTGGTGGTGCGCAGCGTGGTCAACGCCGCCCCCGCCTGCTGGCCGCGGATCAGGTCCACTACCAGCCGCGCTTTCTGCGGGGAGATTCGGATATATCGTGCTTCCGCTTTTGCTTGCATGCTATCCTCTGTGCCGACTGCTGTTTAAGCCGGCTTCGAACTCTTCTCCGTGGTAGCCGCCTTCACCGAGTGCCCCTTGAAGGTGCGGGTAGGCGAAAACTCGCCCAACTTGTGCCCCACCATGTTTTCGGTCACATACACCGGGATGAACTTCTTCCCGTTGTGCACCGCCACGGTGTGCCCCACAAACTCCGGCAGGATGGTGGATCGCCGCGACCAGGTGCGCACCACCTTCTTCTCGTTGGTCGCAGCCAGCACCGCCAGCTTGGCTTCCAGGTGAGTATCGGTAAACGGTCCCTTCTTTACGCTTCTGCCCATTCCCTTACCTCTTCTTGCTCTTGCGGTTGACGATCCACTTGTCGGTGCGCTTGTTGTTGCGCGTCTTGAAACCGCGAGTGGGCTGGCCCCACGGCGTCACCGGGTGACGGCCGCCGGAAGTTTTACCTTCGCCGCCGCCGTGCGGGTGATCCACCGGGTTCATCGTTACGCCGCGATTGTGGGGCGTCTTGCCCATCCACCGCGTGCGTCCCGCCTTGCCGAGCGAAACGTTTTCGTGCTCCACATTGCCCACCTGGCCCACCGTCGCCATGCACTCTACCAGCACGCGCCGGATCTCGCCGGAAGGCAGCTTCAACAGCGCCATGCCGCCTTCGCGCGATACCAGCTGGGCTTGCGAACCCGCCGAGCGGGCCATCTGCCCGCCCTTGCCGGCCTTCAGTTCGATATTGTGAACCACCGTGCCGGCCGGGATATTCTTCAGCGGAAGCGCGTTGCCGATCAGGATGTCGGCCGTCGGGCCGCTCATGATCTTCATGCCCACCTTCAAGCCGTCGGGCTGCAGGATGTAGCGCTTCTCCCCATCCGCGTAATTCAACAGCGCGATGCGCGCCGAGCGGTTGGGATCGTATTCGATGGCCGCGACTACGGCCGGAATGCCGCTCTTGTCGCGCTTGAAATCAATTACCCGGTACGCCTGCTTGGCGCCGCCGCCGATGAACCGGGAAGTCACGCGGCCCGTGCTGTTGCGGCCGCCGGAGCGCTTCTTGCTTTCCACCAGCGATTTCTCGGGACGATCTTTAGTGATGTCCTCGCGGGAAACTGACGTGGCGAAGCGCCGGGTCGGGGTCGTGGGTCTATAAGTCTTGATAGGCATGGTCGATTCCCCTTAAATCTCCGCAAAGTCGGGGACTTTCTCCCCCGCCTTCAGCTTCACGTAGGCCTTCTTCCAGTCCGAGCGGTACCCGGCGAAACGGCCGCGCCGCCGCAGCTTGCCTTCGAACGTCGCGGTGCGTACTTCATCCACCTTGACCTTGAACAGCTTCTCCACCGCGGCCTTAACCTGCGTCTTGTTGGCCTCGGCGTGTACCTGGAAGCACAGCGTACGCTCGTTGTCTTTCTTGGCGACGCCCTTCTCGGTGACGAGCGGGCGTTGAATTACTTCATAGAGGTTCATTTTGCGAGTGCCTCCGAGAACTTGCGCGCGGCGGCTTCGCTGATCAGTACGCTCTTGTGGCCCAGCAGGTGATACGGGTTCACTTCGCGCGTGGCCAGCAGCGTCACGCCCTTGAGGTTGCGCAATCCCAGTTCCAGGTTGCGGTTGTCTTCGTTATCCAATACCAGAACCGTGCGCCCGGCTTCCAATTTGGCCAGGACGTTCATCGCGTTCTTGGTCTTGTTGTCGCCGAAATTGAACGCCTGCACGACCTTCAACTCGCCGTCCCGCAGCTTGGCGGAGAGTGCGCTTCTGAGCGCGCCCACCAGCATCTTCTTGGGCAGCTTGTAGCTGTAGTCGCGCGGTTGCGGTCCGTGGACCGTGCCGCCGTGGCGCCAGATCGGCGACCGCACCGAACCGACACGCGCCCGGCCCGTGCCCTTCTGTTTCCACAGCTTCTTGCCGGAACCGGCAACTTCGCTGCGCACTTTCGTCGCATGCGTGCCCGCGCGATTGCTCGCCTGGAACTGCCGCACCGCTTCGTACAAGAGCGATTGGTTGACCGGCGCCCCGAAAACGTCGTCGGCCAGTTCGACTTCGCTGACCTTCTGATTATTTAAATCCACTACATCGACTGTCGGCATGGCAGTTACCTCTTCGACCTCCGCACCAGCACGTATCCGCCATTCGGACCCGGAACCGCGCCCTTCACCACCAGCACGTTGTCCTCGGTGTCGACTTCGATCACCTCGAGATTGCGCACCGTGGTCTGGGTGTTGCCCAGATGTCCGCCCATGCGCATGCCGGGCACAACCCGCGAAGGGAAGCTGGATGCGCCGATCGATCCGGGTGCCCGGTGGAACATCGATCCGTGCGAGCCTTCACCGCCACGAAAGTGGTGGCGCTTGACCACGCCCGCAAATCCCTTGCCCTTGCTGATGCCGACGACATCCACTTTGTCGGTGGGTTTGAACTGATTCACCAGCACCTGGTCGCCGGCTTTCAAATCGTCAGACCCGGGACCGAGCTGGAACTCGCGCATGAACTTCGCGCCTTCGATACCGGCTTTCTTTAAACGGCCGGCGGTAGGCTTATTGATACGCTGCGGCTTGATGAACTCGAGCAGGCCGAGTTGCACCGCGTCGTAACCGTCGGTGGTTGGCGTCTTGCGCTGCACCACCATGCACGGGCCGGCTTTCAGCAGCGTGACCGGCACCACTTGCCCGTCCGGCCGGAACAGCTGCGTCATTCCAATCTTCTTGCCAAGGATTCCTGGACTCATGTCAACTTCCTTGAGGGGCACAGCTCGCTAATGCGGCTGGCGGCCCCGAAATTTCTCAACTACTTTCCAAACGCCTTGATTTCGACATCCACACCGGCCGGCAGATCGAGCTTCATCAGCGCGTCCACCGTCTGCTGGGTCGGTTCCAGAATGTCGAGCAACCGCTTGTGCGTCCGGATTTCAAACTGTTCCCGCGATTTCTTGTCCACGTGCGGCGACCGCAACACGGTCGTGATCGTGCGCGACGTAGGCAGCGGAATCGGACCGGCGACTGTTGCGCCGGTCCGCTTCGCGGTATCCACAATCTCCGTCGTCGACTGATCCAGAATGCGGTGATCGTACGCTTTCAGACGGATTCGAATACGTTCTCTCAGAGCCATTGATATTCCTGCTTAAACCAAGCCTACTTAATGATTTCGCTAACGGTTCCGGCGCCCACGGTGCGGCCGCCTTCGCGAATCGCGAAGCGCAACCCCTTATCCATGGCTACCGGGGTGATCAGTTCCACCGTCAGTTGCACGTTGTCGCCCGGCATCACCATCTCGGTGCCCTCGGGTAACTGCGCCACTCCCGTCACGTCCGTCGTGCGGAAGTAGAACTGCGGCCGGTATCCCTTGAAGAACGGCGTGTGCCGTCCGCCTTCTTCCTTGCTCAATACGTAAACTTCGCCCTTGAACGTCGTGTGCGGCGTGATCGAACCCGGCTTCGCGATTACCTGCCCGCGCTCCACGTCGTCTTTGTCCACACCGCGCAGCAGCAAGCCCACGTTGTCCCCGGCGCGCCCTTCGTCCAACAGCTTCTTGAACATTTCCACGCCCGTGACCACCGTCTTGCGCGTCGGCCGGAATCCTACAATCTCCATTTCCTCGCCAACCTTGCAGATCCCGCGCTCGATGCGTCCCGTGACCACCGTGCCGCGTCCCTGAATCGAGAAAATGTCCTCGATCGGCATGATGAACGGCTTGTCGACCACGCGTTCCGGCATCGGAATGTAGTTATCGACCGCTTCCATCAGCTCTTCGACCGTCTTTTCCCACTGCGGCTCGCCGTTCAGCGCGCCCAGCGCGCTCACCCGTATCACCGGCAGATCGTCGCCCGGGAACTGGTAGCTGCTCAGCAGCTCGCGGACTTCCATCTCCACCAGGTCCAGCAGTTCCGTATCGTCCACCATGTCGACCTTGTTCATGGCCACCACGATGTACGGCACGCCTACCTGCCGCGCCAGCAGAATGTGCTCGCGCGTTTGCGGCATCGGTCCGTCGGTCGCCGCCACCACCACGATGGCGCCATCCATCTGCGCCGCGCCGGTGATCATGTTCTTGATGTAATCCGCGTGACCCGGGCAATCCACGTGCGCGTAGTGCCGCTTGGCGGTCTCGTACTCCACGTGCGCCACCGCGATCGTGATCCCGCGTGCTTTTTCTTCCGGCGCGTTGTCGATCGAATCGAAGCTCCGGAACTTGTTCTTCGGATTGTGCTTGGCCAGCACCTTCGTGATCGCCGCTGTCAGCGTCGTCTTGCCGTGATCGATATGTCCGATCGTCCCGATATTGATGTGCGGCTTACTGCGGTCAAACTTTTCTTTTGCCATAAGAGAGAATGAGCTCCTTATCTCGTAGTCTTGCCCTGGACCTTGCTGACGATTTCCTCAGACTGCGCGGCGGGGACTTCCTCGTACTTGCCGAAATGCATCGTGAAACTGCCGCGCCCTTGCGTCCGCGACCGCAGTTCGGTGGCGTACCCGAACATCGCGGACAACGGTACCATCGACTTGATAATGCGGGTGGTTCCGCGCAACTCCGTAGCTTCGATGCGGCCGCGGCGGGAATACAGGTCGCCGATCACGTCGCCCATGTAATCTTCCGGGACCACCACTTCCACCGCCATGATGGGTTCCAGCAGAACCGGTTTGGCGCGTTTGGCCGCTTCCTTGATCGCCATGGAGCCGGCGATTTTGAAGGCCATTTCCGAAGAATCGACATCGTGGTAACTGCCGTCGTACAGCGTTACTTTGATATCCGACATCGGGATAGCCGGCGAGAATTCCGCCTTCCAGCGCTTCCTTGACACCGGTCTCGGTGGGGTTGATGTACTCCTTCGGAACCCTGCCGCCGGTGACTTCGTTTTCGAACACAAACCCGCTGCCCGAAGGCAGGGGTTCCACACGAATCTTGACGTGGCCGTATTGCCCGTGACCGCCGGTCTGCTTGATGTGGCGGCCTTCGGCTTCGGCATGCTTGCGAATCGTTTCGCGGTACGCCACCTGCGGCTTGCCGACATTGGCGCCGACGCTGAACTCGCGCATCATGCGGTCCACGATGATTTCCAGGTGGAGTTCGCCCATCCCCGAAAGAATGGTCTGGCCGGTTTCCGGATCGGTATTGACCCGGAAGGTGGGGTCTTCCTGCGCCAGTTTCTGAATCGCCAGGCCCATCTTTTCCTGGTCGGCCTTGGTTTTCGGCTCGACCGCCAGTTGAATCACCGGCATCGGGAAATCGATGGATTCGAGCACGATCGGGTGCTCGTCGTCGCAGATCGTGTCGCCGGTCGAAACCGTCTTCAAACCGACCGCGGCGCAGATGTCGCCGGCTACGATCTCCTGAATCTCTTCGCGCTTGTTGGCGTGCATGCGGAGCAGACGGCCCACGCGCTCTTTGCGGCTCTTGGCCACATTGAAAACGTGCTCGCCGCTCTTCAGCGTGCCCGAGTATACCCGGAAAAATGCCAGTTGGCCGACGTACGGGTCGGTCATGATTTTGAACACCAGCGCCGAGAAAGGCTCGCTGTCGGAAGCGTGGCGGACCAGGATCTTGTCGTGGTCGTCCACGTCGTGGCCTTCGATGGCCGGAACGTCCAGCGGAGAGGGAAGGTAATCCACCACCGCGTCCAGCATGGTCTGGACACCCTTATTCTTGAAAGCCGTGCCGCAGATTACCGGGAAAATCTGCAATGCGATGGTCGCCTTGCGGATGCCCGCGCGGATCTCGTCGTTGGTGACGGTTTCGCCTTCGATGAACTTGTGCATCAGCGCTTCGTCGTGCTCGCTGATGGCCTCGATCATGAGCGCGCGGTATTCCTTGGCCTTTTCTTTCAGGTCGTCCGGAATCTCCACCACGTCGTACTGCGAACCCAGGGTCTCGTCGCGCCACACAATGCCGCGCATCTCCACCAGGTCCACAATGCCCAGGAACTTCTCTTCCGCCCCGATCGGGATTTGAATCGGCACCGGACGGCACTTCAGCCGGTCCACGATGGTCTCCACGGAGTGGTAGAAATCCGCGCCCACGCGGTCCATCTTATTGATGAAGCAAATCCGCGGAACCGAATACTTGTCCGCCTGCCGCCAGACCGTTTCCGATTGCGGCTGCACGCCGGCGACGGCGTCGAATACCGCCACCGCGCCATCCAGCACGCGCAGGCTGCGCTCCACCTCGGCGGTGAAATCGACGTGACCCGGCGTATCGATAATGTTGATCTGGATATCGCGCCACTCGCAGGTGGTCGCGGCCGAGGTGATCGTGATGCCGCGTTCCTGTTCCTGCTCCATCCAGTCCATGACGGCGGTGCCTTCATGAACCTCGCCCAGTTTGTGGGACTTACCCGTGTAATACAGAATCCGCTCAGTCGTGGTGGTCTTACCGGCATCGATATGAGCTGCGATGCCGATATTCCTCATCCTCTCGAGCGGGGTCGTTCTAGCCATGCAGTTTTGAATTAGCTCCTGTTGTGTCCTGAATCGTTACCACCGGTAATGCGCGAAGGCCTTGTTGGCCTCGGCCATGCGGTGGACGTCGTCGCGTTTCTTGATTGCCCCGCCGCGCAGATTGGCCGCGTCGTTGAGTTCATTGGCCAGCTTTTCCGCCATGCCCTTTTCAGGACGTGTGCGGGCGTTGGTGATGATCCAGCGCATGGCGAGCGAAGTCCGCCGGTTCTGCGGCACTTCGATCGGCACCTGGTAGTTGGCGCCGCCCACGCGCCGCGTCTTCACTTCGAGCATCGGCTTGGCGTTCTCGACGGCCTTCTTGAAGGCCTTCAGCGGATCGTCGCTGGTGCGTTCCTTGATCTTCTCCATGGCTTCGTAGAAGATTCCCTGAGCGGTATTCTTCTTGCCCTGCCACATCAAGGAATTCACAAACTTCTCGACCAGGGTCGAATTGTAGACCGCATCCGGCGCTACTTCACGAATTTCAGCTCTTCGTCTGCGTGGCATACTTTAACCTAAGATTTGGGCCTCTTGGCCCCGTACTTCGAACGGCTCTGTTTGCGATTGGCCACGCCGGCTGTATCCAGCGCGCCGCGGATCACGTGGTAGCGAACACCCGGAAGATCCTTGACACGGCCCCCGCGGATGAGCACGATCGAGTGCTCCTGCAGGTTGTGTCCGACTCCGGGAATGTAGGTGGTCACTTCGATTCCGTTGGTGAGGCGCACGCGCGCCACTTTCCGCAGCGCCGAATTCGGCTTCTTGGGAGTCGAAGTGTATACACGCGTACAAACTCCACGCTTTTGCGGGCAGCTTTCCAGCGCCGGGCTCGAAGTCTTCCAGCGTGGCGGTTTCCGCCCATTACGCACAAGTTGATTAAACGTTGGCACGATTTCCTCTTCGCGAAGTAAATCAAAAAATATGTGGAGCAACCCACTACGACCAGGATTCGCACGCGAATCCCAGAAAATCCGCAAGTCGCAACTGCGAGGATTACCTTGCTTTTATGGACAGGCCCATGTTCAAACCAGGAGAAATCCTGGCTAACCTCGGGGCCTCACCCCCGGCCGGACCCGCCTACAGACGGGTGGTAGCACAAGGGCAGAAAGCTTCTTCTCGCGAAACTCTTAAATATTAACTCAAGTGTAAGGGAGAACGCAACTGGACTTCCAAATGCGCCAGTTCCGGACTTCCCGTCACCCGATTGTCCAGCGTACCACATTTGTGGGGTTTCGCCCTACCGTACCCAGCCGATTTCTGCCCCAATTCAAATATGCCCTGCCGCCCAGATGCAAAATGATCCGCCAGCGGTTCATTAAATTATTTGCTGCCATGTGGGCACGGCACTACCTCCCTGAGCCGCGCGGCCTGCGTCATCAGGTAGTTCCGCTCCGGCAGACTGGTGGTCCGATCAGCGGCGGCCAGGTAATGTGCGATCGCGGCCGGATGATCTCCAGCCAAGTTCCAGCAGGTGGGCGCGAACCGCATCCAGCCGATGATGACCCGCCAGCCTGCCATCGGCGTCGAGCGCACTCAGCAGCTTGAGTCCGGCGGACGGGCCGTGCACCATGGCCGCGGCGACGGCGTGATTCAGCATCACCATGGGATTGTCGGACATGCGCTTCAATAAGTCATACAGCGCCAGAATCTGCGGCCAGTCGGTATCTTCCGCCCGGGCCGCTTCGTCATGCACGGCGGCGATGGCCGCCTGTAATTGGTACGCGCCGATCGACCCCTTCCCCAGGGTCGCGGTAAGCAGTGCGATGCCCTCCGTGATCTCATCCCGGTCCCACAAGCTGCGATCCTGTTTCGTCAGCGGGATCAACTCGCCGCCGGGTCCGGTCCGCGCCGTGCGGCGCGCATCGGTCAGCAGCATGAGCGCCAGCAATCCCGCGACCTCGGTATCGTCCGGGAGCAAATTGTGCACCGCCCGCGTCAGCCGGATCGCCTCATGGGACAGTTCGAGCCGCTGCAATTGCGGGCCTGCACTGCTGGTATAGCCTTCGTTGAAAATCAGGTAGAGCACGTGCAACACGACGCGCAACCGTTCGACGCGCTCCTGGCTGGTGGGCAGGCGGAAGGGCACCCCGGAGGCCTTGATGCTGCTCTTGGCCCGGCTGATGCGCTGCGCCATGGTCGCCTCGGGCACCAGGAACGCGCGGGCGATCTCGGCCGTGGTCAAACCGCCCACCGCGCGCAGCGTCAACGCGATGGCCGATGACGGCGTGAGCGCGGCATGACAGCACATAAACAGCAGGATGAGCGTGTCGTCCTGATCGGGCTCACTGCCAATTTCCAAGTCGGCCGCGGGCATCACAGGTTCGAGTCGCGCGGCCGCGGCGGTTTCCAGGCGTCGGCGCGCGGCCTCGCGGCGCAGGTGATCGGTCATGCGGCGGGAGGCCACCTGGATCAGCCAGGCGCGCGGATTTTCGGGTCGGCCGTCCCGCGGCCACTGAACGGCCGCGGCGGCCAACGCCTCCTGAACGGCATCCTCGGCTCCGGCAAAGTCGCGGAAACGGCGGATGACCGCGCCGAGCACTTGCGGCGCAAGTTCGCGCAGCAGATGCTCGGAAGCGGCATCCAGCGACTTCGACGTCACTGCATTTCCCGTCACAACAAGTCGTCGGGCGGCCCGCTCATCACCTGCCGCACTTCGATCGGCATATTCATCGGGGATCCGCCGGGTCCTGGCGCGGCCGAAGCCCGGGCGGCGATCCGATACGCCTGCTCCGGACTCTCGACGTCCACGATCCAGTAGCCGGCCAGGAATTCCTTGGCTTCCGGGAACACGCCGTCCGTGACCGGCGCGCCGTCTTTGCCGGCGCGTACGACTTTCGCCTCGTGCGGGCTCGCCAGTCCTTCGGCGGACACCAGCTCTCCGGCTTCGCGGAGCTCTTTGTCGAAACTTATCATGAACCCGATATGCGCCTGGAGGTCCTGCTTCGGCCAGGCGCCAAACGTGTCATAGCCCGTCTTGGGGCAGTTCATCATCAATATGTACTTCATCGTCTTCCGCTCCCTTAGATTCTCGCACTGGTTTGTGCGCTTTCATCAGTGAGTCGGAGCACGCGGCGCGTTCTCGACATTGCGGAAAAAAGATTTTGGAACAAGATTCAGGAGTCGCTTCTTTATTGCGAACCCGGCTCAGGATTTGGGCACAGTTGCGCTGCGGCGGTTCGGTTCATTCGCTTGTACTCTTGGCATCAAAATCTCGAACCTCGTGCCCTTATTCAGTTCCGTGTCCACGACGATGTGGCCGCCGATCTGCCGGACGATGCCGTAGACGGTGGAAAGTCCCAGCCCGGTTCCGTGATTCGCGTCTTTAGTGGTGAAGAACGGCTCAAAAAGGTGCTCCTGCACCTCCTCGCTCATGCCCACGCCAGTGTCGGCTACGATCAATTCCACGTAGGAGCCGGGCTGTACCGCGGCCAGTCGCGGAGAGCGGGTCTCGCCAATGTCAACGTTCAACAGAGCGACGGACAGCTTGCCTCCGTTCGGCATTGCGTCCCGTGCGTTCACCGCCAGGTTCAGCAGTATCTGGTGTACAAAACCGGCGTCGGCGAGCACCAACCCGAGCGACGGCTCCAGGTCGGTCGACAGCTCGATGTTCCCGCCGATCAGCCACCGCAGCATCCGCTCATCCTCCGTAACGATGGCGTTGAGGTCCAGCGGTTCCAGCCGAACGTTTTGCTTGCGGCTGAAGGCGAGCAACCGTTTGGTCAGGGCGGCCCCTTTTTCGGCCGCCTTCACGATCTCTGTCAGTGCGACGTAGTCATTCGTTGCCTTCTCGGTGCGCTCGAGCAGTTGCGAGCTGTATCCCTGGATGATGGTGAGCAGGTTGTTAAAATCGTGAGCGACTCCCCCGGCCAACTTCCCGATGGCATCCAGCTTCTGCGCGTGCCGAAACTGGGCCTCCAGCACCCTCAATTCCGTGATGTTCCGGATTGATACCCAGACCCGCTGCAGCCTGCCCTTTTCCACAATGCCCCAGTGGCTGCGCAAGAAATACTTGCGATGAGCCTCATTGTCCACCGGTGCTTCCTCGACTGTGCTGTACCGGTACCCGGAACGGATCAGAGAACGCGTGCCGCTGCGCGCTGTTTCCAGGTTTAGCACAGCTGCTGAGGCTGGGGCGCCGATCAGTTGGTCTGCTCGCTCCAGTCCCACAACCCCGGCTAGCGCATCGTTGCACTCCGCGACGTAGCCGGTGCGCTCGATCTTATCCAGTTGCTCTTCTTCGGGCAGGGTCGTGTCAATCGATTCCTCGAACTCGATGCGGCAAAAACCATCGGGGTTAAGCGCTATGAAGGCGCGATACCTTTGCTCGCCTTCTTGAAGCGCTTCCAGCTCCCGTTTCCGGTTCAGTTCGGCGGAGGCGCGTGGCGCGAACATCGTCAGCGTCGACTGGACGAAGTCAATCTCATGGTCCAGCGGCCGGGTGTAAAGGGCCGCGATCAGCCCGCACGCCTGCCCTTCCACATTATTCAAGGGGATTCCGACCCATGCCTCCACCTCCAGATCGCGTAACCGGTCGTCCGCGGGGAACACCTTCCGTACTCCGCTCGAGTATATGCACGGATGGCACCGTGCCACTTCGGCATCAGGACTGTGCGCCAACGGGAACTCGAACGTCTCCATCCCGTCGTCTTCCATGGAGGCGGCGAGCGTCCGGGCTCGCTCGTTTTGACGACCCACGAATTCGCAGACATACACGCATCGGGCGCCCATCGCCCGCCGCAAATGCGTCACGAGCGTGGAAAAAAACTCGGCGCCGATCGTCTCCGACACCTCCCTGACGATTTCGAGGAAGCGTCGCCGCTCGTCGCCGATCTGTTGTACTGAATTCTGTAGAGAATCTTGACCCATTTCACATTTGCACCGGTTCTTACGACTCTCTGACGCCCAGCGCATGAAGCGTGTCCCGGATGGCTTCCAGCGCCTGTTCCTCCGGCGCACCTTCCGCCCGGTCCAGTCCGCGGGAATGGCTGATCCGGATCCGTACCATCGCTTGGGGCTGAAAGTGGCTATCGAGGACCAGCGAATCGGGGTAGCGCATGACCTCGACGGTACAACGCTGTCCAACCTTCGACTGAACCTCGCGCGCGACGGCGTCGAAATAACCGGCGACTGTGTCGCCTTCCTCTCTGAGGAGGCGCGGCACTTCCATTTTGTCCAACGTGCCGAAGAGATCCACGTCGAACCCGGCGGGTATCCTTTGGTCGACAGACGGAGCGCCCGGCGGACGTTTCTCGAACAAGACGTAATAAGGGCGCACTTCGTAACGCACCCTGTGCTTCTGGAACACTCCCTGAACCTCCGCTTGCCCGACATCAATTGCCATGCGACTGCCCCTCCAAGGCGTGCATCCTCAGTTCGCTCTAGTCCACTTCACGATCTTGAGATCCAGAACCGCGATGCTATAGAACACCGGCACTAACAACAAAGTGATGAACGTGGCCACGGCCAGACCGCCGATTTGCGCGTAGCACAGGGGTTGCCACAGCGGACCGCCATGAGTCGCCAACGGAAACAGCGCCAGAACCGTAGCCGCCACCGTGATCATCACCGGCCGCAGCCGCTGGATTCCCGCGTCGCAGACCGCCTGCTCGAACGGTTCGCCTTTTTCGTGCATCTCTTCGATGAAATCGAACAGCACGATGACGTGGCTGACGATGACGCCGATCAGGCTGATAATTCCCAGGAATGCCATGAAGCCGAATGGCGCTCCCATAACCGCGAGGCAGAGCAGTGCCCCTACGACTCCATAAGGAGCGGCCGCGAGGACCAGCAATGGCTTTACCGCATTGCCGAATTGCACCAGCAACGCGGCGTAGATTCCCAGGATCGAAATCATCAGAACTGCCGTCAAATTTGCGAATCCGCTCTGCTGCTTGGCCTTTTCCCCTCCGATCTGCATGTGATAGCCCGGTGGCATATGTTTCTGGAACTCGGTCAGTTGCGGGCCGGCCTTCTGAAGAACCTCCGACGGCAGTACGCCGGCCTGTGGGAAGACGTGGACACCGATCGTCCGGAAGTGCTCCTGACGGCGGATCCGCTCGGTCGTCATTCGGTTGACCACCGACGAGACGCTCCGCAGGGGGACTTTTTGCGATCCCGGGGAGGAGGAATAGACGTAGAGATTTTGCACATCGGAGAGCTGCCCGCGTTCGAGGGCGTTTAAGCGGGCGATCACGGGAATCTGCTGATTGCCCTCGCGTAGTGTGGTTACGGCGGTTCCCTCTATGGCCGTCGCCGCGGAATCAGCGACATCGCGATTAGTGACGCCGGCCAGATTGGCCCGGTCCGGATCGACCCTCAGCTTCACCTCAGGACTCTCCGCGAACCAGTCGTTCTGCACCACGTGTACCCCGCGGAGCGGCCGGAAGATATTTTCGACGGCTCCTGCCAGGTTGCGAAGAGTCTCGATGTCGGCCGGTTCGTCTTTCGGATCGACATCTGCCTTTCCTGAGATTCGCACTTCCACCGGATATTCGACCGGATTCGTCTGCAGTTGATGAAGGGTCACGTACGCGCCCGGCACTTCCTTGCTCACGGCGGATTGCAGCGGTCCGATGAGTTCGGGAGTGGCTTCTTTATCGCGTAGCCGAATCAGGATCAGTGCATAGTTGCGCTGGGGCAATTCGGGAGCAGCGGAATACCAGAAGCGCGGCCCGCCGCCACCTACGAACGTCGTGAGCGATTCGAGAAGCTCTCCGGATTCCTTGGACGGGTGGGCGCGCGCATACTCGCCGGAAACGCGCCGCACGATGGATTCGACCTTGGACGCGGCGTTATCCGTGGCGGAAAGCGCCGCGTTATTAGGCAGCCAGACATCAACGTATGACCAGTACTGGACGTCATCCGGAAAAAACTGGCTCTTCAATTTGGAAGCGACGACCACGCCCAATGCGAGAAAAAGCAGCGATGCGCCGATCACGGCCCATCGCCAGCGGATCGCACCTTGCGCGAGCCGGTAGTACCCGCCGTAGAATCCGCGCGTACGCCGTTCTTCGATCGATGGTTCCGGCCGCTTCGGGGGGCGTAGCAGGTAATAGCCCAGCAGGGGCGTGAACATTGTCGAAACCATCCGCGAGGAGATGAGCGCCCCCGCCATGACGATCGGCAGGCTATGCAGGAAATCGCCGGTCGAGCCGGTGAGCATCAGAAACGGTAGATACGCGATGATATTGGTCAGCGTCGCATAGAGAATGGCGCGCCCGAGCTTCGTAGGTCCGAGCCAGGCGGCGACTGCCGGGGGATTCCCAGCCGCCAGTTCCCGCTTGATGGCGTCGTTCGCGACTACCGGATTATCCACAAGCAGCCCCAGCGCGATGATCAGAGTGGCGATCGAGACTTGCTGCAAGTCGATGTGCACCAGATGCGCCATGCCAAAGGTCATGATGAGCGCGATAGGCATCGACAACGCCATCAGCAGGGCGGATCGCCATTCCCAGAAACCGATCAGCGTGATGAGGATTACCAGCAGGATGGCTTCATACAGCGCCTCCATGAACAGGTCGATATTTTCTTTCACCTGGAGCGGCTGATCCGAGGTGCGCGCGATGATGAGGTCCGATGGGAGAACGGCGCGGACCTGGCTTAATTTCTCGTTGATGGAGGCACCGAATTCCCGGATCTGCTCTCCAGATCGCATGTAAATCGCTAGCGTAATTGCGCGGTAACGGCGCTGCTTTCCGTCCTTGCCAACGGTCGTGTAGAAATTGAGGTAGTCTGGCGGAGCTTGATAGCCGCGGCTAATTTGGACCAGATTGCGCAAATATAGGGGCAACGCGCCCTTCGGCGGCGTTAAAAGAACATCGCCCACAGCGCGGGCGGCCTCGAACTTGCCAGATGGGTCAATCTGAATCCGCCGCTCGCCCGCCTCGATGGAGCCTCCCGGCAGGGTGATGTTGCGGGCATTCAGGATGCGGCTCAAATCGGCGGGCTGCAAACCGTAGGATGCCAGCCGTTCCTGCGAATAATCGAGATAAACGGCTTGCGGCAGGACGCCCTTGCGTTCGATCCTCGAAGTCTGCGGCGCTCCGAGCAGCGCGCGGCCAATGAGGTCCGTGAAATCGTCAAGCTCCGCGTAGGTATATTTCGGGGTCGCAATCGTCGCCAGTTTCTGCTGCGTCTCCGGGGCATCGTGAATGATGACCGGATACGATACGTCGGGATCGAATTCGGATTCGTGCAGGTGAGTCCTGGCAAAGTCCCGAACGTATGCCTCAATACACTCGTCGTTGAGATCGGTTTCCCCGTCAATGGCCATAAATCCCCGGCCGGCGATCAGCCGGGACCGCCGGAGCACACCGGCGCGCTCGGCATCCAGCCGCATAGCTTCCGTCGCTTGGGCCACACCGGTTTTCGAAAGCGTCAGGGGAAAGGTAAAGACAATGCTGATACGTGGGGGCTTCGATGGGCCTGCCTCCGCGCGCGCCGACCGGATCGCGTCCTCCACGGATCGCGAGCGCATCTGGATTTCGACGTCATCGCTCGGCGGGCTCGCCACCGTCATCATGAGGGCGGCCGTATCGCTGAAATCGCTCTGAAACTGGACACCCGTTGCACCGCTTGGCAGCTTCGGAGTAAGCGCATGAAGCCTCAGATTGATATCGCTGAACTGCTCCCGAGTATCAGAGACATTTTCGGCGAGCTGGACGTAGACGATGGAGATGCCCGGCAGCGAAATCGATCGAATGCCGTATTCGTCGGGGGTGGCCGAGTGGATGTGCTTATTTTCGGCGATAGTCTGCTCGATCGGCCGCGTGACGAGCTGCTCTACTTCTTGGGCGGTCGCGCCGGGCCACCGGCAGGACGCGACCGCGACGCGCACCGGGATATCTGGATCTTTGCGCTGGGGCATGGAGAAATACCCGTAGACGCCCCACGCGACCGCAGCGACCAGGGCCGCCCAGGCGATCTGGCGGTGTTCGACGAAGAACCGCGATGTGTTATGCGTGTGTTCAATCAGTTCCTGATCGCTCAGATGCGGCATGGAACACCTTACGGGATCACACTCACCTGTTGACCGTCGTGCAGTTGCGCGCCGCCGAGGGAAACGATCTTCTGCCCGGCCGAAAGGCCGTGCGTCACCTCGATCGAATCGCCATAGGTCTCGCCAATCTCGATGGTTTGCGCCGAAGCGCACGATTTTCCGTCGCGCTCGATTAAGCGGAAAACCGCGAAGCCGTTTGGATCGCCGGGCGCGCGCACCACAGCGGTGAGAGGCACGACGAGCCGCGGCCTTGAATCCCGCGTTCGCCCGAGGATCAGGGAGCCGATCATACCGGGCCTGATGTCTTCACGCGGGTTGTCCAGTGTCACTTCGATCGTGAAAACGCGGCTCTGCGGATCGGCATGAGGTGAGATCGACGTGATCACTCCTGTCGCAGTGCGCTGAAGGGACTCCAGCATCACGGACTGCTTCTGCCCCCGGCGAATGCCCGAAAGCGTGGAATCAGGTACTGCAAAGGCCGCTTTGACCAGATGAGTGTCCTCGATGGTGAAGCCAATGGTCGAGCCGTTCACGAGACTTCCGCGATCGACGTTTCGTGCCGAGATCCAGCCGGCGAACGGAGCGTGCAGCGCTGTGTCCCGGAGCGAGAGCCTGGCTTCTTTAACTGCCGCGGCTGCGTTGGCCACGCCGTTCTCCGCCGCTTTGACGCTGTCCTCCGCCGCTTTCACGCCCTCTTCGGCGGCGGTTACAGCCGCGGAGCCGGCTTCATAGCGTCCCTTCGCCTCGTCGTACTGTTGCTTGACCAGGCTCGCCGATTGGAACAGATTACTCGTGCGTACGTATTCAACTTGGGCGGTGTTGAAGTTTGCGCGCGCCCGTGCAAGCTCCGCCTGCGCCTGCGCCCGTTGCGCCTGCGCCTGCGCCCATTGCGCCTGCGCCTGCGCATGCTGCGCCTGGGCCTGCTCGAGGGCATGCTGGTAATCGAGCGGACGAACCTGGGCCAGTTCGGCATTCCTGCCGACTCTGTCGCCCGCCTGAACGTTGCGCATACGTCCATCGGCGCCGCGCACCCGGAGAATCCGCTCCACGATTCCACCGGATTTGAATGCCAGGTCAACCTTCTCGAAGGGTTCAATGCTAACGGAATACCGCTCCTCGGGGCCCGGGCGGATCTCTTCCACCACGCCTGCCCGCACCACCTGGATCACGGGTTCAACCTGCTTTTGCTTGCTGCAACTCGCAAGGAACAATGCCGCTGCTGCCAGGAAAACTTTGCGTCGCATCAGTATTCCCTCCCTAACGCCCGATCGAAGTCCGCCTTTGCCCTCCAGAAACTCGCCAGAGCGCTTTGATACTCTGAGTCAGCCTGGAGCATGGCGCCTTGCTGTTGCAGTGCGTCTGAGAGCAGCACGGCCTTTTCCGCATAGCGGTTCATCGTTTCCCGCAGCTTTTCGCGCTGCTCCTGCTGCGTGAGCGCGATGGTATCCAGCAACATCCGGGATTCGGCCAAGGCGCGGAATTTCTTGTTCACGTCGAGGAGGATCTGCTGTTCTGTGTCGTGCTCGGCGAGCACGGACTGTTTGGTTGCGGCGCGCAGCGATTTCGTTTTATGACGCTTTCGGCCCCAGTCAAAGGGCTCCCATTGCACGAGAAACCCCGTACTCATGAAGTTCTGCGGGAGGAAGCTCACATTCGGAAATGAGGCGTATGTGAAACCCGCGCTGATGTCGGGAATGTACTCGGCGCGCTGGCGTCGCACCTCCGTTTCAGCCTCCCTTGTCTGTAGCCGGGCTTCCTGAATTTCGGGACGCTGGCGAAGCGCCAGGCTCTGCGCTGCCGCCAGATCGATCTCCTCGACTGAGGGAAGCGGCTCCACCTCTATGGAGAAATCGATTTTGAGATCGCGGCCCAGCAGCCGGTTGAACGATTCCCTTTGCGTCTTGCTTGCGTCCCGAAGCTTAACCAATTGATATCGCTGCCGGCTGAGTCCGGCCCGGACAGCAAGACTATCCGACTTCAGAACAGCCAGCTCCACCAGCTTCCGATCGATCTCAGGTTGCAGGGCGAGCAGGGTTTTCACGTTCGCCTCTGTACTCTCGATCTGAGCCTGTGTTTGCACAAGCTCATAGTAGAGTTCGCGGACGGACTGCGCCGTATCCTGCCGTTTCTGGCGGAGTTTCTGTCGCGAGAGCTCCTCACGTGTCTGTGACGAGATCAACGCCAGATGAATTTTCCAGAGCTGAGATACCGGCTGCATAGCCTGCCCCAACACAAAACCCGCAAACTGCCGTGGCTGGGTGACAGTCTGATTCTGCGTGGGAATCGGTCCGGTGGCCGCGTAGTTGCCCAAAGAGCCCTGCGGAACGGTGAAAGTGACCTGGCGCAGAAGTTCGCCGCCGAGGGCGTAAATCTGAAACTGCGGCAATCGCGTCGTCTTAAGCGCGGCGCTCTCCTCCCTCGCACGGAAGACGTCCAGCGCAGCGGACTGCACCTCGCGGTTTCCCTTTAATGCGAGGGCGACCGCATCTTCGATGCTTAATTGCGACGCGGTTTGCGCGCTGGCTATAGCGGCCACCGCTAAGATCCCGACAGCCGCAACTCTCGGTTTTGTCAAACGCTACTCCTCACCCACAGATTTTTCGACGAGGCGGAAAATGAAGACACCGGCGACTCCTTAGTGAGGAATCGCCGGTCAGAGGAGATATTCAATTTCTTACGTTACACGCCGTACGAAATTGCGCCCCCCATCTGGAGCGGCGCTGTTTGTGAGAACAACTACCGTGCACCGAACATGAAGTTCACGCCGGCCGAGTAACGGAAGTTGTTGCGGTTGGTAGTTTCTCCTGTACTCAGGAAGCTCGGCACACGTGTGAGGTAGTAATCCGCGCCAATAGGCCGGAAGGACATGTGCTTGTTTACCTTGATGTCGAGTCCGCCGCCTGCAAACATGGCGAACCCGGTACGCGAAGCGACCAGGCGAGCCGTGATCGATGTCGGGTTCAGTCCCACCAGAAAGGGCGGAAGAATAGTACCTGGCCCGTTCACGCCGATCTGTGTGCTGGTCGTCGAATAGGCGCCGCCAAACAGCACTTGGCCAAACGGGATGAACCGTCCATGTTTGCGGTAGGTGAAGCGTGGCCCGGCCACGAAGTTGACCACGGTGGTATCGACGTCGAAGTGGTTGAGGGTGCCCTTGGTTACAGCACCGAGATCGACTACACCGCTGAACCATCTGTTAATGTTGTAAGCGAACTGGCCGCCTCCGCCGTTCGCGTTGAATGACGGAACGAAGTCCGAGTTCGGGTTGAATCGAACAAAGTTGTAACCGAGGAACGTTTCGTATTTGGAATAATCCGTGGCACCCGCCACCAAAGCGAAAAGCGGGACCGCGGCAATAACCGCAAGTAACTTTCTCATGTCTCTACTTCACTCCTAAATAGTGGATTTCGGGGGCGAACCCCGAGTCCTTCACACAGATGCCTGATGAATTCTGTGCTTGACCCCTTACGATAGAGTCTGATTGCGCCTCGCCCACGGTGGTGCTAATTTTTGGGGCTATTCGCCGGCCGAAAAAGATCATGGCCAGACAGAGAGTGAAGCGTGCGAAAGATCACCCATTGCGCCCGCCGTCGAGCCCTACTTCACTTTTAATGGCGACTGAAGCTTGAATGCGAGCACGGTCTCAGGCGCGATCATTAGATGCCGGTCCGCGGTCGCGGCCGCCACCGCCGTGCCACCGCCGCCACCCACCAACGCCCCGACTGCCAATCCGGTGCCGCCGCCGGCAATCGCGCCGATCACACCACCGGCACCCGCGCCGATGCCCGCGCCCTTGAGTGTCCTGCGGCCCATCCGGCTGCCCCTCTGTTCCGCTACGGTAGAGGTCACCGGCAAATTGCTTCCGTTGAACGTGATCGAACCGACCCTGAGAGTGATGCGATCGCGGCCTTCGATCCGGCCCGCCCTCTTGACGCTGACTGTGACTAATTGCACGGGCGCTCCGCGCGGAATCAGGACCCGGCCGCCGCTGGTCATCACCGGATCCGCCAGAGTGCCGCGGAATCTGGCGCCCGGCGAGGCTGTTTTCACGCTAATTGAATCGATGGTTCTGACGTTGATCGGAGTTCCAGCCGGAATGGTCAGACTGGATGTCTGGGCGCCTCCCGCGCTCACGAATGAGGCAACGAAAAATAGGGCAACGCTCGGAATAACGCGCTTCATATTTTCTACTCCCACTATTTAAGACGCGAGCGGGGAGCGGGAGATCTTTTGCGGCGTTACCGCGATTCTTATGGTTTGCCCGCGCGTTCTTCCGCCAGTTGACGGCGGTAATTGCCTTCCGCGGCCGCCACCGCCTGGCGGTAGCCCTCGGGGTCCACGAAGCGCTGGGGATCGTACGGCGCGCCGGGGGTATATTTTTTGTGCAGGCCGTATTGCGAGGCGTGCGAGGAGAGAAAGATGTCGCACGGCAGTGCTTTCTGCCTCTCGAAGGTGCGTGCGTAATCGTCCGCGATTCGCGGGTAACGCTGGTTTCCCAGAAGTTTTACGCCGGGGTTGATGGTGCCGATATTGGCGATGAGCACGCGATAATCCTTGCCGCCCTCCTTGACTGTGAGCGCATACGACATGCTTCCGCGGGTATGCCCGGCGTGCACGTACGCGGTGAGTTCCACCCCGCCGAGCCGCAGCTTCTGTCCATCGTCGATGCGCTCATCCACCTTGACCGGCGTGTAGCCATACTCCGGCCCGAAATGGAAATCACTCTTGCCACCGTCCTCCAACAGCACGGCGTCCGCCTGGCTCGCCAGCAACCGGGCGTGGGTGAGCCGCTTCATTTCCGCCATGGCGGCAACGTGGTCGAAGTGCGCTTGCGTGGTCAGCAGCCAGCGCACATCCTCCAGCTTGAATCCGAGGTCGGCGATGCTCTTGCGGATGAGCGGCACTGAATCCGCGAGTCCGGTATTGATCAGGATGTTGCCCTGCTGCGTCACCACCAGAAAGCAGGCGAGGTCGTAGGTGCCCACGTAGTAGACGTTGCCCACCACACGGTGCGCCTGGAACGGCCTGCTCCACTCGGGCGATGTTACCACAGCAGCCTGCGCCAGCATCGCGATCAGCGCGCCCCAAATCAGTTTCCGCTGCATCCCTTCCTCCTCGCGCCAAACAACATACGATGGTATCAGTCGCGAGGGACGGAGGGATCGCCGATGAGTGAGGACGTACGCAGCGCCCAGGAGAAGGCGCTGGAGATCAACCTGGATGCCGGAAGGTTCGGTACCTTTGCCGAGATCGGCGCCGGCCAGGAAGTGGTCCGCTGGTTTTTCCACGTAGGCAAAGCCTCATCCACGGTTGCCAAATCGATATCCGGATACGACAAAAACGTCAGCGACGCCCTGTACGGCACCGCACCGCAATTTGTCAGCCGGGCCCGGCTGGAGGCGATGCTGGATCGCGAGTACGGCCAACTCATCGAACAACTGGACGCAAAGCGGGGCGCGGACACGGCTTTCTTCGTTTTCGCCGATACCGTGGCCACGCACGGCTCCTCGCGTTCTTCCGGCGGCCATGGATGGCTCGGCGTACGTTTTCAGGATCGGCCCAAGGCGCGACCGTCCGAGGTCATTATTCACATTGAAATGCTGGATGCGTTCACGGCGAGCCAGCAGGAGACGGTCGGCCTGGCCGGCGTCAACCTCATTTACGGCGCCTATGCGTTCCTCAAGGATCCCGTTACGTTGATCAAGAGCCTGATGGATGGGCTGGACCGGCGCAGGATAGAGGTCGACCTGATCAAGTTCTCGGGCCCGGTTTTCAACGGTGTAGACAATCGGTTGATGAGCCTGCAACTGGTGGAACTGGGGCTTACGGATGTAGCCATGTTCCTCGCCAACGGGGAGGTGGTGCAGCCATCCGAGGTGCAGCACCATCGCCCGGTCCTGATCGAGCGCGGCAGTTTTCGCCCGGTCACAAACGTCACGCTGAACATGCTGGACGCCGCGTTGGAACAACACCGGCAGGATCCCGGCGGCTTTCCGGAGGACCCCGCCGTGGTGATGGAAATGACGCTCAACAATCTGATGTCCGGCCCAAACATCGACCATCAGGATTTCCTGGCGCGCGCCGGCATCCTCTGCGCACTCGACAAGACGGTCATGATTTCGAACTACACCAGGTTCGACGCGGTCACGACGTACTTGCGCCAGTACACGCAAGACTGGATCGGCATGGTGGTCGGCATTCCGACGCTGCGCGCCATCTTCGAGGAGAAATACTACGAAGAATTGCAGGGCGGCATCCTGGAGGGCCTCGGCCGGCTCTTCCGGGGACCTGTCAAGCTATTCGCGTATCCGACACTCTCGGGGGAAACCGGAGAGCTGGAGACGGCGGCGAAGATCGCCATCAGTCCGAAGCTGGAACACCTGTACGCTTACCTGTTCGAGAATGGCTTTATCGAGCCCATCCGGAAATTCTCGCACGAGCAGCTCGATATCAATCCCGGCGATGTGCTGAAAAAGATCCAAGCGGGAGACAATACCTGGAAGAGCTTCGTGCCGGCGACCGCGGCGACCCTGATCGAGCGGGACGGACTTTTCGGCTTGGGGAAAGGAAGCGATAATCCGTAGTTATGCCGCGTATTTCCATCCCCGACGATTCACCGGTGGTCCTCGCCACAAGCGCCGTCTTCCCCGCCCTGCAGGCGCGCGCGGAGCTTGACTATCACGATACTCTGCCCGGGACCGAAGACGTGCTGATCGAGCGCATCGGTGCGGCCGGGACGGTGCTCAACATACGCTCCTCCTCGCGGTTCACGGAGCGCGTCTTCGCCGCCTGTCCCGGGTTGCGGCTGCTTTCCGTGTGGGGCACGGGCACCGACCACGTCGATCTGGCCAGCGCCGCGCGGCACGGCGTTACGGTTACCAACACGCCCGGAGTGAGCGCGCGCTCTATTGCCGAGCATGCTCTGGCACTGCTGTTCGCGGTGGCGCGCCGCATTCCGGAGATGGACGCCGCGACGCGACTCGGCACGTGGCCGCGCGGACGCGGCGTCGAACTGTACGGCAAGACGTGCGGCGTGATCGGCTACGGCGCCATCGGGCGGCAGTTCGCGCGCCTGGCGGCGGCGCTCGGAATGCGCGTGATCGTCTGGACGATGCATCCGGCACACTATGAGGGCGTGGACTTCGTCGGACTCGACGAGCTCTATCGCACGAGCGACGTGGTGAGCGTCCATTTGCGGCTCTCACCGCAGACGGAGAGCTTCATCGCCGCCGCGCAGTTCGCGCTGATGAAGCCCGGGGCAATCCTGATCAACACGGCTCGCGGCGCGATCGTGGATGAGCAGGCGCTGATCGAGGCGCTCGATACCGGCGGCATCGCGGGCGCGGGGCTGGATGTTTTCGCCGCCGAGCCTTTGCCGCCGCGGCATCCTCTCACACGGCTGGGCAATGTGGTGCTGACGCCTCACTGCGCGGGAATCACACCCGAGGCGCTAGAAGCGGGACTGAAAATGGCGGTGGACAATATCTGGGAGTTTCTGAGTAGGACAGGCCTCCCGGCCTGTCCCTGACGAGCCTAGACAGGCCGGGAGGCCTGTCTTACTTGCTCCACTTGCGTTCCCAGCCGCGCCACCAGTCGGTGTTCTCCAGATCGAGCGCGTTCCAACATTGATCGATGGCTTGCGGGTCGCGGTGCAGGACGGCGTCTCGCGAGATGGCGGGCGGCAGTTGTACCAGATCGCGGAAGCGATCGAAGACGGCGGCGCGGTCTTGCTCCGGGACGCGCGTCAACAGATGCCATAAGGTCAGGCCGTCGCGGGGACGCGCGCTGGCCAGGAGTCCGCTCAGTGAGGCGGCGTCACCGTGCTCGAAGCGTTCCACTGCACCGCGCAGCGCCTCCGGGGCATCTTCGAAATATGGAATTCCCGGACCACCGTGTTTACGCGTGACGCAGGTGGCGCCCGCGGGAATGAAGGCCTCGCGATCGCCCACCTGGAACGCCACCCACCCCATCGATACGCGCAAGACGCCGTCGCCCTTGTCATCGACGTTCAGGGTGTACTCGCAGCCGAGATCGACGGCGCTGGCGGAAGGCGTTTCGACGACGAATTCGCGCGCCGGCGCCCAGATGAAAGCATGCAGTTCGCCGCGCTGCAGGGCGAGGCGTTTATCGCCCGTGGCGCGGAGTACCGAGTTGGCGGCGAGGTCCACGCGTCCGATCTCTTCGGCGTCCAGCCGCACCGCCGTATTGCCGGTGCGCACGATTTGCCCCTGGCGAAGTGTCGCACCCGACAGCTGCCACGAACTGTTCTGCGCCGCCGGAGTCACCATCAGCAGGAGTCCCGCGGCGGCGGTGATCAACGCTCCGGCGATGGCCCAGCGAGCGTGCGAGGGACGCGGGAGCGGACGGTGGCGGTAGCGCAGGGGCGCCAGAGTATGTTCCAGGCGCGCCACCTCCAGGTCCGGGGGACCGGAACGATCCCACAAATAGTCGTCGTTCATTTCGCCTCCAACAGTTCGCGCAGCATTTTCATTCCGCGGCACAAGTTGACGCGCACGGATTCGTGGGTGAGGCCGGTTTGCGCGGCAATCTCCGGGCCCGTCATGCCTTCCACGAGACGAAGAATCAGGGTTTCGCGATAGGCTTCCGGCAGGCTGCGAATCTGGTCCAACACCAGGAAAGCGTCCTGCGCGGCGCTGCGCGGCGCCGCTGGGTCTACTACGCCCAGCGACGCGGTTTCGCGGGTGCGGCGGTAATGATCCATCGCTCGATTGCGCGCGATCGTGCCCAGCCATCCGCGAAATGCGGCAGCGGTGCGCAGTCCGCGCAACTGCTTCATGGCGGAGAGGAAGACCTCCTGCGTGAGATCTTCGGCTTCGCCCGGCGGTACGCGCGCCAGCAGGATGCCGTGCACCATGCGCGCGTAGCGGACGTAGAGTTCGCCGAAAGCTCCGCGATCGCCCTCCGCCGCGGCGAGGACCAGGGCGTCGTCAGCCCCGGCGTCCCTCGCGGCGGTGTCGCTCGACATCAGCATCAGTTGCATCATATCGGTTGTGCAGGACAGGCCAGGAGGCCTGTCCCACGTTATTTCAACATCGCGTCGAGATCCGACGGCGCGAACGCCTTCATGTCCGACTTGGCGTGCAGGCGATCGATGCCGCCGGGACCCGCAATGAACAGCGTGTTGGTGAACTGCTCATCGTTGCGGCCCACCAGTTGGATGACCCATTTGCCTTCCCTGGGCCATTGTTGAGAGAGCGCGTAAGCGCCCGGTTCGCCGAGCGGTTTGAGTTCCAGGGGGATGGAGCGCCGCTCTCCGTTGACTACACCGACGGCGGTGGCCGTCACCTTGGCGGCCGCCGGATCGTGGCAGCCCACGGCCTTGATGAGCACCACAGCGCCCATCTTGCCGGCAGCCGGATTGGCTTCCGGATTCCCCAGTTGCAGCCAGAAGCCGCCTGCAAACATCTGGCCCGCACAGGCCAGCATCAAAGTCACGATTGTCTTGTGCATCGATTGTGCCCTCCTCAGGTTCAATCTGACGGAAAGACGCCTCGTGGCAGCGGAGTGTTAACCGGTTGACTTAATCCAGTTTGTACATCACCATGCCGGAGAGCAGCTTGGGATAGAAGTCGGTGGACTTCTGGGGCATCACGCCGCCGTTGAAACTGGTGTCGGCCACCTGCTGCACGCTGGTGGGCTTGAGCAGGAACGCGATTTGGGCGCCACCCTTGCGCACCTCTTCCACGGCGGCATCGATGCCGCGGATGTAGCGCAGATGCTTCTCGTCGCGCACAGCCTCTTCGCTGATGCCGAGCGCCTTGCCGAGCAGTCCCTCGTGCAGGATGCGGACATCCAGGGCGCCGCGGGCGGTGCGGTCTTCCAACTGGTACAGCTTATCGCCGATGGCTGCACCGATGATGCTGCGGTCGCCGTCAGCCGCCCAAGCGTCTTTGAGAGCGGCGAGCGAAGCGATCTCGCGCACGTCGAAATCGGGTGCCGCGGCGGCGAGGAAGCCCGCCGGATCGACGCCGCTCACCAGGCGGTGGGTGGCCAGAATCTTTAGGCCGGCGGCGTGCATGTTGACGAAGGCCATGATCATGCGGCCGGCGCCGGGCAGGTGCGGGTGGTCGCGCCGGAAAGCCATCGCGGTTTCGTAGCGGTGGTGGCCGTCGGCGATGAGCAGCTTCTTGTCCGCCATTAGCTGCTGAACTTGCGCAGTGGCGCCGACCTTCCACATGCGGTGAATGGCGCCGTACTCGTCGGTGACTTCGGCGATAGGCTGCGCGGCGGCGGCTTGATCGAGCAGGGCGTCGATGGCGCCGGCCGGGTCGGGATAGAGCATGAAAATGGGTTCGAAGTGGGTGTGGGTGTGCTTGAGCAGTTCCATGCGGTCCTTCTTGGGACCGGAGAGGGTCTGCTCGTGGCGGAAGACGATGCCCGCCGCGTAGTCTTCCACCTGGCCGAGGGCGATGAAGCTCTTGCGGACGAGGCGCTCGCCGGTATCGGGGACGACGAATTCCTGGAAGTAGGCGAACATGCCGGGTTCGGCATCGCGCGCCCAGACGCCGCTCGCGATCCACTCCTGCATGGTGCGGGTGGCGCGGGTGTAGACGTTGTCAGTTTCGCTGTCGGCGGGGCAGCGCTCTCCGAGGATGACGCGCACCAGGTTGTAGGGGCTCGCCTCGAGGTAATGGTGCTGCATGGCGGGCGAAATCTTGTCGTAGGGCTGGGTGACCAGGTTCTGTAAGGGTCCCGCCTGCGGAGCATAGCGGTAGGGTTGGAAAGGGAATATGTTAGCCAAGGACCCATTATAAATGTGAAGACGGGGGTGGCAGGCGACGTACACTGGGCTTTGCGCGACTATCTTCTCCGCAGTGCGGTATTCGCAGGCACCGCTGCCCTGGTGCTCACGGAGCTGCTGAGCCCGTTCCACCTGCTGGGCCGCTGGCCGCTCGCCGTGGCATGGCTGCTGGCGGCGGCAGCGTGGACCCGCCTCGGTCCGCGTCCGCCGCTGAAGTGGCGCATCCGCCCGGTCGAAGCCGGCTTCGTGGCAGTCATCGCAGCGATCGGCGGCGTGGTCGCGCTGACAGCCATCCTCAGCCCGCCCAACAGCGCCGACGCCATGGCGTATCACCTGCCGCGCGTCGTCTACTGGGCGCAATCCGGCAGCGTCGCCTTCTTCCCTACCCCGTACCTGAACCAGATCATGCTGCAGCCCCTGGCCGAATACCTCATGCTGCACACGTACCTGCTCACCGGCGGCGACCACCTGATCAACCTGATCGCCTTCGCCGCATACGCCGGCAGCATCGTCGGAGTGTCGGCCATCGCCGGAGCCCTTGGCCTGATCACTCGCTCCCAGGTGTGGGCGGCGCTCTTCTGCGCCACGCTGCCCAACGCCATCCTGCAAGCCTCGGGCGCCAAGAACGATTTTGTGCTCGCCTTCTGGCTGGTTTGCGCGGTCTACTTCGCGGTCCGCCGCGACGCCCTGTGGCTGGCCCTCTCCGCGGCCCTCGCGCTCGCCACCAAGGGTACGGCGTACCTCTTCCTGCCGCCGCTGTTGGTGTATGCCGCCATCGTCCTGCCGCGCCGCCAACTGGCGTGGATCGCGGGCGCCATCTGCGTCCTCAACGGACCGCAATACGCGCGCAATATGCAGCTCTCCGGTTCGCCGCTGGGCTTCGATTCCGCGCAGGCTAACGGAGTTTTCCGCTGGCGCAATGAGCACCTGACCTGGAAGCCGGCCGTCTCCAACGTCCTGCGCCACACTTCCGAACAACTGGGCGCGCGTAGTGCGCGCTGGAACCAGTCGGTCTACGACGCCGTGGTGCGCATTCACCGCACGCTTGGTCTCGACCCCGAGGATCGCGACACCACATGGCCCGGCGCGCACTACGGCCCGCCGTTGAATGCTAACCACGAAGCCAACGCCAACAACCGCTGGCACCTGCTCTTGATCGCCGCTGCTGCGATTTTCGCCGCGGCCACCCGCAATCGCCAGTGGACGTTATACGCGTCCGCCCTGCTGGCCGCGTTCCTGCTGTTCTGCCTCTACTTGAAATGGCAGCCATTCCTGGCGCGCCTGGAGCTGCCGCTATTCGTCCTGGGCGCGCCGCTGGCCGCATTCCTGGTGGAGAGACTCCGCTACCCGGCGGCGGCCGTGGTGCTCGCGCTCTTCCTGGTGAACAACGCGCGTCCCGTCCTCTTCGAAAACTGGACCCGCCCCCTCAAAGGCCAGCACAGCCTTTGGGCAACAGCGCGCGACGACGACTATTTCCGCGACATGGGACAGTGGAACAACCGGACTTCGTATCTGGAATCGGTGGACCGCACGGCGCGGTCCGGCTGCACGGAGATCGGGCTCGATATCAGCGAGAACCAACTGGAGTACCCCTTCCAGGCACTGCTCCGTGAGCGCAACCCACGGGTCCGCTTCGTACACACCGGCGTGACCAACCCCTCGGCGCGCTATGCCGCGGCGAACGCCCCGCCGCCCTGCGCGGTGCTCTGCCCCGATTGCATCGCCAACCAGCAGAAGATCGCGCTCTACCGCGAAATCGGACCGCCCATGGAGATCGGCCGCTTCCTGCTGTTCCTAAAGACCCACTAGCCCGCGCGGCCCGTCTTCAATTCCAACAGGATAAACCAGTCCGCCTCATGGGACTTCGCGGGCGGCCGCTTGTCGTTGGGATCGATCCAGGTGAAGCTACCCGTCGACAGGTTCACCAGAATCGAAGGCCGCGGCAACTCCGGCGGAGGGCCATGGAACCGGCTGATCCGCACCTGTGGATCCTCCCACGGAAAATCAACGTCTTCGAGCAGTCGCGCGTCGAGATGCGGCGGTCCAGTCGTGGTCTTCAGTTCCACCCGAAGATACTCGGAAGCGGCGTCCCCCTGGTATTCCGTCTCATGCGTTTCCACCCGTGCGTTTCGATTGAAGCGCACCTGTCCCGTTTTCACGTCCCCCCGCACGATGGTAACTTTCGGAGTGATGTGGGTGAACCGTACGGGTCCGCCGTCGGTGAGATACACGTAGATCGTGGGAATCGATGGGTGCGAGTGTACCGGCAGCTTATCGCCCGGAGAGTATTTCACGCGCGAGACGCGCACCCAATCGTTTTCAAATGCCAGCGAATAGTTTCGGGGCAGCGTCGAGTAAGGTTGCTGCGCGCCCGCAAGGAAGGCGAGCGCGAACAAAGTCATCAGGCGGGACATTCCTGAGTATACCGGACCCTGCCGCGCGGGCTCTACGCTACGACGACGAATTTCTCTTTGCGAGTGCCGCAGATCGGGCAGGCGTCCGGCGCCGTGCCGAATTCAATGTTCCCGCAGACCGGACACAGGTAGAAGCCGGCCTCGGCCAGGTCCTTACCCTGCTCCACCGCCTCCAGAGCCCGCTTATATAACTCGGCGTGTACCGCCTCGGCTTTCATCGCGAATCCGAACATCAGCTTGGCGCGATGCCCTTCAGCCTGCGCCTCGGCGAGCATGGGGGGATACATCGTGGTGAATTCGAAAGTCTCGCCCGCGATCGCCGATTTCAGGTTGTCGGTGGTGGATGCCACGCCATCCATGGCTCTCAGGTGCCCTTGGGCATGAACGTGTTCCGCCTCGGCAGCGGTCCGAAACAGGCGGGCCACATTCGGCAAGCCGTCCTGTTCCGCCTTGCGGGCAAACACGCGGTACTTCTGGCTGGCCTGGCTCTCCCCGGCGAACGCCTCGTTAAGGTTCGTGCTCGTACTCATACTAATAAGTGTATCAGGCCTGTATATATTTATAATTGCCTCGCAATAATTGCGGTTTTCGGACGATTCGGAGCACCCCAGCGAAAGGCGGTCGTCCCCGGTTATCCTGTAGTAGTTTGGCGTCCGCCTTCTGGTCCACCATCACGCGTTTCGACCGAGCGCAACTCAAGCCGGCAATGGCCCTGCGCAACGCCCTCGGCGTGGCGCTGCCGCTCGCCGCCGGCATCGCGCTGGGCAATGCTCCGGGCGGCGCCATGGCCGCCACAGGCGCGCTCAACGTCGCCTTCTCCGACGGCTCCGACCCATACCTGCACCGCGGCCGCCGTATTGTCAGCGCGGCCCTCTTCGTCGCCCTGGCGGTTTTCGCGGGACGTTTTTTCGGAGGCAACCACGTGCTCGCCCCGCTGCTGGAAGCCGCCTGCGCCCTTGCCGCCGGCCTGATGGTGGCCGCCGGCCCGACCCCCGGCGATATCGGCAGCATCACGCTGGTTACGCTGATCGTCTTCTCCGCATCGCCCGCATCTTCCTTCGGCAAGGCCTTCTCGTCGGGATTACTGGCCCTGGCGGGCGGCGTGCTGCAAGCCATCTTCTCCGTTGCCCTGTGGCCGGTGCGGCGCTACCTCCCCGAGAGCCGCACACTTGCCCTGCTCTATGCCGAACTGGCGCGCAGTGCCGCGTCGAGTGCTTCCGCAGCCGAAGCGCCGGCCGCCACCGATTCCATGCTGGCTGCCCGCGCCGCGCTCGGCTCGCTCGATTCCGCCCGCTCCCTCGAGGCGGAGCGATACCTGGCACTCTTCAGCCAAGCCGAACGCATTCGTCTGGCGCTGCTCGCGCTCGGCCGCCTGTACGTCCGCATCGCGCGCGAGCCCGGCACGCACGACGATACCGCGCTGCTCAATCGCTCCCGCGAGCTCACCGCGCGCGTGCTGAACTCCATCAGCGCCGCGCTCGCCGCCGGCGTCAAGGGCGACCCCCATCCCGAGTGCCTGCGCGAACTCGCCGAAATCGCCGAGCGCCTGCGCGCCCCCCGCGCCGGCCACGACTCCGCCGCCCTGCAGGTCACCCGCGCCGACGCCCGCCGCCAGCTCGACGCCCTCCGCGGGCAGCTCGCCTCCGCCGTGGAACTCACCGCGCACAGCAGCCAGTCCGGCACCCGGGAGTTCGACCGCCGCGAAGCCGCTCAACCCTGGGGCCTGCGCCTCGCCGGCATCTGGGCCGTCCTGCGCGCCAACCTCACGCTGGATTCCGCCGCCTTCCGCCACGCCCTCCGCCTGGCCGCCTGCGTCGTGATTGCCGAAGCGGTCGCCCGCAGCACCGGCTTGCATCGCGCCTATTGGGCGCCCATGACCGTGGCCATCGTGCTCAAACCCGATTTCACCACCACCTTCAGCCGCGGCGTCCTGCGCCTGGCGGGCACGTTCACCGGCCTCGCGCTCGCCACCGCGCTGTTCCTCGCCATCTCGCCGCCGCCCCCTGTGCAAGTGCTGTTCATCGGGGCCTTCATGTTCCTGATGCGCTGGGCGGGCCCGGCCAATTACGGTGTCCTGGTGACCGCGCTGACCGCCCTGGTCGTGCTGCTCTTTGCGAGCACTGGAGTAGCGCCCGCCGAACTGATCGCCACCCGCGCCCTGTTCACCGTGATAGGCGGAGCCATCGCGCTGACCGCGTACCGCGTCTGGCCCACCTGGGAACGTACCCAGGCGCCCGAAGCCCTGGCCCGCCTGCTGGACGCGTATCGCGCCTATTTCCAGGCGGTACGCGACGCCTATCTGCAACCGGGAATGGAGCACGATCCTGCCGTCGCACTGCGCCTGGACCAGGCTCGACAGACCTGCCGCCTGGCACGCACCACCCTCGAAGCCTCCATCGCGCGCCTGCGGCTGGAGCCCGGCATGACCGACGACGGTCTCACTACCCTACAAGCCATACTGGCCAACTCGCACCGTTTGATCCACGCCGTGATGGCGCTGGAAGCCGGCCTCTTCCGCAGCCGGCCGGTCCCCGCGCGCCCGGCCTTCGCCACTTTCGCCAACGATGTCGATTCCACCCTTTACTTCCTCGCCGCCTATCTGCGCGGCGTCGCCGTCCACCCCGGCGACCTCCCCGACCTGCGCGAGGACCATCGCGCGCTGGTACAAACGGGAGCCTCCAATGTGGAACGCTACGAGTTGGTCAACGTGGAAACCGACCGCGTCACCAACAGCCTGAACACGCTATCGGTGGAACTCATCCAATGGGTGGGCGGCACAGAGCAGGAAAACCAAAAACTGGCTGCCGATGAACGCCGCTAAACGCAGACGCGCAGTTTTGTTTTATCCGTGTTCATCCGTGTTCATCCGTGGCCCAAATGCTTTCCTGCCTAGAATACCCGCCGCTTCAAACGCTCCAACGTGAACTTGGCCGTATCCGCCACCACCATCACCGCCATCACACCGGCCTGCACGGGGTCGCTCACCACCAGATCGGCCGCATCCGGGACACTGCCCGCCATATTCAGGCTGATCACCACCAATCCCTGCTCGCGCACTTCGCGTACCGCAGTCTCGATATCGCCGCCCATCAGCGAACCGGCCAGCACCAGTGCCTTGGCGCGGGGCAGGCGCGCCACCGCGCGCACCGCATCGGCCAGCTTCCGCTCCCCCACCAGCGGGATGGTGTCTACCGAGATATGTTCGCCGCGAATGTTGTGCCGGTCCGCCTCGCTCACGGCCCCGATCGCCACCTGCCCAACCTGGGCGCCGCCACCCATAATGATGATGCGCTTGCCGTAGATCGCCTGCAGCGTCTTGACCGTCTCCACACGGCGCACAATCGGCAGTGCGCGCAGGTCGTCCATCAGGTCCTGCGAGCCGCCGGGCAGCACCACTTCGAAATACGTGCGCGCCTCGGCCGGGCGGTTATCCAGGATTTCGACCGAGGTGATGTCGCCTTGATGACGCGCAATCACCCCGGTCAACTGATGCAAAACGCCGGTTGAGCCGATAGCGTGCACCACGATTCCGATCGTGTCGTTGTCCATGTGTCCTCTCAGTTTAGCCCGCGGAAAATGGGCCGCGCCGCTGGTGATCCTGCTAATCTTGGATGTTCGGGCATTCAAAACGAAAACGGAGAACAACGCGTGCATATCGTGGCCGGAGTGGATCTCGGCGGAACCGCCGTCAACTACACGTTAGTCAACGAGGAAGAAAAGTTTCTTATCGAGGGCCTGTGCGAGCACCCCGCCCTTTCGAAACAGGGGCCGGATGTCTGCCTCCAACAGATCGAAGACGGCCTCCGGATCGCGGCCGCCAACGCGGGCGTTCCGGTCTCCGATATCGTGGCCGTGGGGCTGGACACGCCCGGTCCGGCCAGCGGGTCCGGGGTGCTCAGCGCAAAGGGTTCCACCAACTTCGTGCATCCCGATTGGGCGGGCTACGATATTCGCCGGAACCTGGAGAATCGCCTCGGCAAGCCGGTGACGTACCTCAATGACGGCAATGCCGGAGCCCTCTGGGGCCACTTCACGCTCTTCGGCGGCGATAGCCGCGAGACTTCGCTTTCCGCCATTATCGGCACCGGCCTTGGCGGCGGCGTCATCGTGGAAGGCAACGTCGTCAAAGGCCGCAAGGGCTTCGGCGGCGAACTGGGCCACGTACTGATTCCCTACCAGAGCATCGCGGCCATCCAGGGCCTCGATCCCGAATGCAACTGTGGCCGAATCGGATGCCTGGAATCGGTCTGCTCGCTGACCGCCATCGAACGGTCGTTCCTGCCGTATTTCCTGGCGCGCTTTCCCGGCCACGACCTGGGCCGCCTGGGCGACATCCACAAGGCAGCCAAGCTGGTCCGCGGCCTGGCCGAGAAAGGCGACCCGATGTGCGTGGACATCTTCCGCGTACAGGCCCACGCCCTGGGACTCTTCTTCGATGAGATGGTGAATACCTTCGACCCCGATGCGTTGATTGTGGGCGGCGGCGCCATCGAAACCGGCGAGACGTTCCGGCGATGGTTTACCGGCGAGATTCGCGCAGGTATGCCTTCGCAGCGCGAAGAGCAGGCGGACATTCCCATCTACGTGATGCCCAATGGCGACACCGCCGGCGCACGCGGCGCGGCCATCGAGGCACTCAAGCACGCGCGTCATAACGGCCTCGTCTAATAACTTTAGTTACAACAGACTAGCACTGCAAAACGGAAGCGGAGAATTGTGCCCCGTTTTCTCGCAAATAGGTGTATACTTCGCTGAAGTCGTAGGGAGTTTACTCTTGAAAAGACTGCGCTGGCTCACGTTATCCGGCCTCGCCATTCTGGCCACCCTGGCATTTCTGGTTACCCGCACCGAGGCCCAGTCCGGCTCGGTCAAACTCATCGCCCCCGGAGTCTGGTTCCGCGAAGGCGATCTCGAAAACCTCGGCCACTGTAACAACACCATCATCGAGATGAAGGACTACTTGATTGTGGTAGACGCCAACTTCCCCAGCGGCGCGCGACTGGTGCTGGATACCGCCCGGCGCATCTCGCCCAAGCCTGTGAAGTACGTTTTCGACACGCACCATCACGGCGACCACATGTACGGCAACCCGATCTGGACCAAGGCCGGTGCAACCACACTCGCTTATTCCGGCGTGGTCGAAGAGATGAAGCGCTTCGAGCCCGATCGCTGGCAGGCCACTGCCAAGGGCCGCCCCGACGTGGGCGAGATGCATCTCGACGCCCCCGAACCTCCCCAGCAGACCTTCGACAAAAGCCCGTTCATCCTGAAGGACGGCTCCCGCGAAGTGCGCTTCTATTTCTTCGGCTGGGCGCACACGCGCGGCGACGGCTTCGTGTACATTCCCGGCGACCAGGTGCTCTGCACCGGCGATGCAGTGGTCAATGGCCCGTACAATTTCACGGCCGACGCGAACGTCGGCAACTGGCCGAAGGTCGTACACTCCGCGCAGACGTTAACGGTGCGTTACGTGCTTCCCGGCCATGGTCCGTCGGGCGGCCCCGAGGTTCTGGAAGGCCAGGCAAGGTTCATGACCGAACTGCACAAGGCCGTAAACGACGCAATCAAACAGGGAAAGAAGTTCGAAGACGTGGTGCCGGCGGGCACCACTACCGTCTACGGCAACGTGGTCCCCGCCAAAACTTCACTTACCCTGCCCGGCAGCGTCAAGAATTGGACCGGCCCCTTCCTGGCCGCGCAAGTCCGCGACACCTGGGAAGAGATCGTGCAGAAGAAGCCCCACGGCGACATCCCTCACTAAGAGTCTGGGGCAGTGTTCGCGTTCTTGTAGGCCGGGCACTGCAGGGAACTTTATGCGCGCCCTGCCGGTCTAATGGGAATGCTCCTGAACGACATCCGCTACGCCCTGCGGCTGATGCGGCGCAGCCCCGGCTTCACCGCCGTGGCCGTCCTCTCGCTGGCACTCGGGATCGGCGCCAACACCGCCATCTACAGCTTGTTCTACACGATCATGCTGCGCCAACTCCCGGTGGAGCATCCCGAGCAGCTCGTGGAGTTGGTGCGGGACTCCCCGACCGAGCTTCATTGGCCAGGCTATTGGGCATGGGAGCAGTATGAGTACCTCCGCGATCACAATCACGTTTTCTCGGGGATCACCGGCATGGGGTTCGACAATCTGGCTCAGGTGCGCATGCCGAGGTTCCGATCCGGAAACGTTGATCCAGGAGAGCGTGCCGGGGAATTACTTCCAGGTGCTCGGGCTTAAAGCCGGCGATCGGGCGGTTGTTTGGCCCGGAGGATGTCCCGGCGAGCGGGGACGGGGATGTGGCGGTGGTGAGCTGGTCGTACTGGGACCGGCGGTTCCATCGCGATCCGGCGATTCTCGGCAAGCGGATTTTCTACAATGACGCGCCGAAAATCATCATCGGCGTCGCGCCGCGCGCGTACGTGGGGCCGCGGGTGGGCTCCCGGACAGACCTTTGGATTCCGGCGGCGCACTTCGGTCTCACCATGCTGGCGCGTTTGAAGCCGGGCGTGACCATCCAGCAGGCGCAGGCGGAAATCGCCGTGCTGTACCAGGGGCTGCATGAACAGGACGCCTCGCGTGGCAGGAATCCGCGGGCGGCAACCAGGATGGAATTGCTGCCGGCGGGCGCGGGCCTGGTGCGCGTGCGCGACCAGTACGGCAAACCGCTGGTGCTGCTGACGGCGGTGGTGGGCACTGCTGCTGCTGCTGGCGTGCATCAACATGGCGAGCATGCTGCTGGCGCGATCCGCGGGGCGCCAGCGGGAACTGGCCGTGCGCGTGGGGCTGGGCGCCGGCCGCGGCCGGCTGGTGAGGCAGATGCTGACCGAATCGCTGCTTCTTTCCGGAGCGGGCGCGGCGGCCGGCGTGGTGGTGGCGTATTACGGGATCGGCATCCTGGTGCGCATCATGGCGAGCAGCCGCGCATTCGAGCACATCGAAATCGAGGTCCACCCCGACCTGAACCTGGTGCTTTTCACCGCCGGAATCGCGCTGCTCACCGGCCTGCTGTTCGGCCTGGCGCCGGCATGGTACGCATTCCGGGCGGAGCCGGCAATGGCCTTGCGGCAGACCGGAAGGGGCGGCGACACCTGGTTTTGGCGCTGGTTCGGAAAGGGCCTGGTGGCGGCGCAGGTGGCTCTCTCGATTTTCCTGGTGACCGCTGCCGCCGTATTTCTGAACCACCTCGCGCGGCTGCGGAATTTCGACCTGGGCTTTCGCAGCGATCACGTGCTTCTGGTGACGCTCGATCCCTCACACAGCGGGTACAAGCCCGAGCAACTGGCCGCGCCCTACCAGGAGTTGCTGGCGCGGCTGGAGACCATTCCGCAGGTGCGCTCGGCCTCCATCAGCGGCTGCACTCCGCTGCAAGGCTGCGGGTCCGGAGGCCGCTACCTGATGGCGGAAGGGCATGTGGAGCGGCCGGAGGATCGGCAGCGGACCAGCGGTGACTTTTGTGGCGCCGCGGTATTTCGAAACGCTGGGCATACCGCTGATCGCCGGACGCGATTTTGCCTTCCGGGATGTGGGGCGGCCGCGCGTCGCGATTGTCAATCAGGCGATGGCGCGCCACTATTTCCCCGGCGTCAACCCAATCGGAAAGCACGTTGCGATCGATCGGGACCCGAAGACCGGCGGGTGGTTCGGCAGCGAACAGCCTTACGAAATCATCGGATTGGTCGGGGACGCCAAAGCAGTTGAGCTTCGCGATGCTCCGTACCCCACGATCTACTTCAACATGTTCCAGGAGAGCCGCCTCCTGCATCAGTTCGAACTGCGCACTACCGTGGACCCGGAATCGGTCGCCGGGACGGTGCGGCGGATGGTGCGGGACGTCCTGAAGACGGTGCCGGTGAAGACGGTCACCACGCTCGCCGACCAGGTGGACTCGAACATCGTTCCCGAGCGCCTGATCGCAACGCTCTCCGAGATTTTTCGGCTGCCTGGGCGTCGTGCTCGCCGGCATCGGGCTGTACGGCCTGCTGGCCTACACGGTCGCGCGGCGGACGAATGAGATCGGGATTCGGATGGCGCTGGGGGCGACAGCCAGCAGCGTGAGCGGGCTGGTGCTGCGGGACGTCCTGGGGATGGTGTGCGCCGGACTCGCTGGCCGGGGCGTCGATGGTGCTTTGGAGCAGACCGCTGGCAACCAGCCTTCTCTCCGATTTGAAATGGGAGAGCGCGTTGCCGCTGGCGATCGGCGGCGGGGCAATGATTGCGGTCGCACTACTCGCCTCATATGTCCCAGTGCGACGGGCGGTTCGTGTGGACCCGATGGTGGCGCTGCGGCACGAATAGAAGTGGCGGATTCAGCAGCGGAGCGCGTCCATGGGGTCGATTCGCGTGGCGCGGATCGCGGGGAGGCAGGTGGCGAAGAGGGCCACCGCGGAGAGCAGGAGCACCACGGCGGCCAGGACCAACGGATCCCAGGTGGGAATGCCGAAGATGAGGTGCACCATCACGCGGGTCAGGGCAAGGGCCGCGGGGACGCCGATGACGATGCCGAGAAATGCCAGCCGCATGCCCTGCAGCATCACCATGAAGCGCGCGTCTTCCGGCCCGGCGCCAAGCGCCATGCGCACGCCGATTTCCTGGGTCCGCTGCTGCACGGAATACGCGATCAGGCCATAAAGGCCGACGGCCGCGAGAAGCAGTGCGATCACGGCGAAAGGAATGAGCAGCATGATGTAGAAGCCTGCCCGCGCGGCAGATGCGGCGACCACTTCGCGCATGCTGCGAACCGGTTCCAGGGGGCGGCCGCCGCTGAGCTCGCGAAGCTCACGTTGCACCGCGGCGGTGGGTGGGTTCGAGCCGGCGGCGGTGCGGATTACCCAGGTAATGGGAAGCAGGCGATTGTTGCGGGCGTTGAAGATCTGCTTGCACGGACATTCGTGTGGGGTAGCTTTGCACCTGGAATGCCGGGCGTCAATTATTGGGATTGTGTGTGTGGGAGTGGGCGCCTGTTCGATTGTGGTACGAGGGTGAGTGGAGCCGGGAAAAGAGAAGAGCGCGATCAGGTTAGGCGCTGCCGGATTCGGGCGCCATCCATCGCAGCAGGAAGAAGTGACGGCCGCACAGTTCGCACCGGTAAGGGAGGAGGATCCAGTGGATAGCATGTTCCAGCGCGTTGCGGGGGCCTACGCCTCTGAACTCGACGGATCCACAGTGCGCACAGTGGGGGGACACAACCTACTGTAGCGCGATCCGCGGCCGAGTGCTGGTTGTGGCCGCGGGATCAGCGCGCCGTGCCGGGCTTGCCGTCAGGGTTCAGGTCGGGACGGCTGACCTGGCGGGCGGCTTCGATCTGTTCGTGAGTTCTTACGTCGGGTTCGGAGAGTTTGACGTGCTCCCGGGCGCGTGCCACCTGACGTTTGTGACGCTTAGCGAGTCTCTTGTCCATAACTCCAGATTACACCTGCGGTAAGCTGGATCCCTATGAGGCGCTCCTGGACTTTGGTTTTTGCCGCCACTTTGGCATATGGGCAAGCTGTTGTGATTCGCACGTCTACCTTGCTGGATGGGAAGGGACATGTCCTGAAGAATACGGACCTGGTGATCGAAGGCGGACGCATCACGCGGATTGCGCAGGCGAGCGGCAAGCCGGCGATCGATTTGACGGGCATGACCGTGATGCCGGGCTGGATCGATACGCATGTGCATCCCACGTGGTATTTCAATCAGGATGGAAGGCTCGAGCAGGGCGGACGCGGGTCGAAATCGACGCCGCAACAGGCGGCGCTTTACGCGGCGGCAAATCTTTACGCGACACTGATCGGCGGGTTCACCACCGTGCAGAGCGTGGGGGCGGAACTGGACGGCGATCTGCGCGCGCAAATCGCAGCGGGCGCGATTGCGGGACCGCGCCTGTTGACCTCGCTGCGACAGATCAATGAGAACACCGGGAACCCCGAACAAATCCGCGAATACGTGCGGAAGATGAAAGCGGACGGCGCGGACGTGGTGAAGCTGTTTGCCACGGCAAGCATTCGCGACGGCGGCAGGATGACAATGACGCCGGAGCAGATTACGGCGGCCTGCGGGGAGGCCAGGGCGCAGGGGCTGCGGAGCGTGGTCCATGCTCATTCGTCGGACGGGGCGCGGGCCGCGGTGATGGCGGGGTGCACATCGATCGAGCACGGCACGTTCCTGGACGACGACACGTTGGAACTGATGGCGCAGCGCGGCGTCTATTTCGACCCGAATTTCCTGGTGCTGCACAATTACCTGGACAATAAACCCAAGTTCCTGGGCATCGGCAACTACAACGAGGAAGGGTTCGCGGCGATGGAGAAGGGTCTGCCGCTGGTGGCGGAAGTGTTGAAGCGGGCGCGGAGGCATCACGTGAAAGTGGTCCTGGGGACGGACGGCGTCGCGGGCGCGCACGGACGGAACGCGGAAGAGTTTATCTACCGGGTGAAGGAAGGCGGCGACAAGCCGATGGACGCGCTGACTAGCGGCGCGGGCGTAGCGGCGGAATCGTTGGGGATGGCGGACCGGATCGGCACCATTGCGGAAGGCATGCAGGCGGATTTGGTGGCGGTGGAGGGCGACCCTCTGGCGGACATCACGGCGGTGCGGCGCGTGGCATTCGTGATGAAGGGCGGGAAGGTTTACAGGTACGGGAAGTAGGGGATGGACAGCAAAACAAGCATAGCGGCCCTGATTCTCATGACCGCGAGTATTTTCTTTTTTGGGGAATCCAAGAGCACTTCGAACGCGCTGGCGGCATCTCAAACTGGCAGCAGCAAACAGGCAGCGCCGGTGAAAGGCGACGCGGCTGCCGCCCCGGCGGAACCGGGTCCCTGGACTCCGGTCTGCCGGTACGTGGGAAAGGTTGCGACGGAGGCAGAGGTACAGAAAGGAGAGCTGAAGGAGCAGTTCTGCCTGGCGTCCAACGACCTGCACGTGTCTACGTTGATCGCGACGGTTCCCAATCCGGAACTGACGCACCTCTCGCTGTCGTTCGACCGGTATGTCGAGAGTATTACCTGGGCGCTCGATGACGGAGATTTGGACAAAGAGAGTTACTCGTTCGACAGTTACTGGTTTCCCTGGCGTAACGATCTGAAGGAAGAGGCCGATCTCGAAAAGCGCACGACCGCGGAGAAGGAGCGGGAGAAACGTTCCGATACGCCGGGAATTCTGTTATTCCGGCGAAACCTGCAACACCCGGACGCGAACTACCCTCATCCGGAAAGAGATCTGCTTCTGGTATTCCTGGTGGGCGAAACGCCGACGTCCGGCATCAACCGCGCGGCATTTGAGAAAGCCTGGAGTTATGCCACTAAGTTAGCCGGCACGGAGTTACCTATCTGCCGTAATGCCAAGAGTAACTCCGGATCGTGCGTCGCCATCGTCGGACCCAGCTTTACAGGTTCGCTGCCTTCACTGAAGCTCGTCCTCGAAAAGGCCCACACTACGGGCTATGAGTCATTTGTGATCAGCGGTGCTGTGACGGGCGAGGACCCGAGCACAAAGAACCTGCCGGACAATACCCACTTCTGCACCACCATCGAAACCGACGAGAACCGGTGGCAGGTTTTACGGCAAGTGCTGGTGAACCTGTCGAAGCTGGCCTTCTGGGAGTCCGACGGCGAACTCCTGAAACATTTCGCCATTCTCGGGGAGGATGAGACGGAGTATGGAAACCTGCAGAGGGTAGTGGGCGGCAAAGACCTTCTGGCCTTGCGTTTTCCGCGCGGCATTGCGCGTGTCCGAAACTCCGCGGACAGCTTGCCGGGACTGGTGACTCCGGCCGGTGACACAAGCTATCCGGAACTGCCGCTGGTTCTACGCGACACCGGGCAGGACACGCTGCCGGGCTTCTCCCAGCAGCAGACCCCGGTTTCGCAGGAAGCGGTGCTGCTCGAACTGGTCGCCACGCTGCGGCGCGAAGGAATCCGATATGTGGGTATCGTAGCCACGGACCCGCTGGACGCGCTCTTTCTCACGCGCGCGCTACACTCGCTGGCGCCGAACATACGGATCGTGCTCTTCAGCGCCGATCTGCTTTTCGCGCGCGCGTCGCACACGTGGGGTCTCAGTGGGGTGCTGGCGGTGACCTCGTACCCGTTGATTTCCCGCAACCAATACTATGAGGGCGTGGTCTATCCCAGACGCACTCAATTTGCCAACGACGCCGCGGAAGGCGTATACAACGCCTGCCGCCGCATGCTGCTGCAAGCGCCGAAAAGCGACGACCCACGGCCCTGCAGCGCCGCCAACCAGATCGCAAGAGGCGACAGCTCGAAGCAGGACTATTTGCTAGACTATGCGCCGCCGTTCGCCGCACCAGATCACATGCACAAACCTTCCGTGTGGTTGACGATTCTGGGCCGCAACGAGTGGTGGCCGGTGGCCGCGGCCACGGTGAACAGCAAGGAAACCCGGCTTCTGGAAGGCCCGGCTCCGGCGTCCCACAATACGGAGCATTTCTCGGTGGAAGCAAGTCCGCGGCCGTGGTCCATGTTCTTCTGGCTGGCCTGGATAGCCTGCACGATGCACGTTGCGCTGGTCTACTGCTTGAACTTCGCGCATCGGAAAACCGTGAGGTGGTGGAAATACCGCTCTTTGCGACGCCTGGCCTGGCGCTACAAGCCGGATCTGGAACGGAGACGGCGGGTCACGCTCGCAGGAGCTTCGTTCACGGTGGCCCTCGTGTATTGTGCGCTGGCGCTGGCGGTCCGGACGAGCGGCGTGAAGGGTGCGGGATACTTACAACTTGCGGTTGCCGCGGCGATGGGGGCGGCGGCCATCGCCCAGGCGCTGTGGACCGTCTGGGGGATCAAAGAAACCCGCTATAAGCTGTTCTGGCTCTCCGCGGCGGCGCTCATCGCGATCGCGCAGATTGCCGGCACCTGCTACGCGGCGCTTTCCGATTCCGCCGGGCGCGCGCGTGAATTCGCGGGATACCGTGCCGTACACATCGAGAGCGGCGCGTCGCCCGTGTTGCCCGTGATCGCGCTGCTGGCGGTCATCTATCTATTTTGCTGGCTCCGCCTCTCGCGTCTGCGAATCCACGAAGAGCGGCACGCCGAACCGCCGCAGGGCGATGATGCGAAGGCGTTTCCGGACTTGTGCATTCCCGACAAGGCGGTACAACCGCTGGGCGTCGTGCAATGGATGCTGGTCGTCACAGCAGTGCTTGCGTGGTGGGCCTTCTTTCATCCGCTCAAGGCGCTGGCGACAATCGAGGGCACTTTCTACGATTTGGTCCTGTCGGGCCTTTCGTCCGTCGTAATCCTCATGTTTGCCATGGTGCTGGTTCGATTTTTAGTGACCTGGCGCGCCATGCGGAAACTCCTCCAGGACCTCGAGCGCCATCCCCTGCGTTACGCATTCTCCCGGTTGCCGAAGAGTTTCAGTTGGACCACGGTCTGGGTCGGCGACCCGCGGCCGCAATTGATCACGCCGGCTCGCTCACTCGATGCGTTGCGCATGATTCCCGACGAGAAGGTTGAAGAACAGGCTTGGAAAATCGAGGCCGAGCTACAGGCCCTCAAGAGGCAGGACCGCTCGTTTGATAAAGTGCCCGATCACGTCTCAAGGCTCAATAACGCCTTGAACACCGCGTTCGGCCTGCTCTCGTCGAGCCGCCAGAACGCGTGGCACGAAGGGATGTCGGACTCCATCGAGTCGCGGGAAAAGAAGGATGACGTGCCGCCGGAGTGGAAAAAAGACCCCGTCCCGATTGCGGCTGAAGAGTTCCTCGCACTCCGCTTCGTGACTTACATCTCGTACACACTGCGTATCATGCGAGGCTTTCTCGAATTCATCATGTACGGCTTCATTCTGCTGGTAATGGCGCTCGCCATCTATCCATTCGAAGGCAGGCTGTACATCGAGGTGGCGATTTTGATCATCTTTGTCGTGTCGGGCGCGACCGTGGCCACCGTCTTTGCGCAGATGGATCGCGATCCCCTGCTCAGCCGCCTGAGCGAAACCAAGCCGAACCAGTTAGGCATAAACTTTGTGATTCGCCTGGCGTCATTCGGCGCGCTGCCCTTACTTACGCTGCTGGCGTCACTGGTGCCCGATGTCGGGAGGTTTCTGCAGTCCTGGCTGCAGCCCGCCTTGCAGTCGCTGAAGTGATCTACTGGACCGCCGAGGGCCCCAGCAGAATGCGGCCGGGACGCTCGGCAGTCACCTTGTCCTGGCGCAATACGAATTTTCCGTTGACCAGCACATCGCGCACACCGACGGAATACTGGTGCGGCTTGTCGTACTGGGCGCGATCCGCCACGGTAGCTGGATCGAAGATGATGACGTCGGCTTTCATTCCCGGGCGCAGCATCCCGCGGTCCCAGATCTTGAGTCGCTGCGCGGGAAATGCGGACATGCGGCGCACCGCATCTTCCAGGGTGAGCACGTTCTGCTCGCGCACGTAGACTCCGAGAACGCGCGCAAACGTGCCGTAACTGCGCGGGTGTGGCGCTGCCTGGCCGAACACGGGAATTTCGCCGTCGGACGCAATCATGGTGAACGGAGAGCGCATGATCCGCACCACGTCCTCTTCGGCGATGGCGTGATAGACGGCCGAGCAGCCACCCTTGTTCACCAGGTCCATCACGGTCTCGGCGGCGTTTTCCATGGTCGGCTCCACGCCGCGAGCCTGTGTGAGCTGGGTGAGATTCTTGCCCGCCAGCGTGCGGTCGAACGGGCAGTTGACGATCGCCACATTTTTCGGATCGCCGGCGCCGCGGTCCACTTTCAGGTTCTGCACGATAGCCGCTTTGATCCGCGCACGCTGGTCCGGGGCGGCCAGGCGCTCGGCGGTCGCTTTCTGTCCGCCTTCGAGCGCCCACTGCGGAACCAGCGCGGCGATGCCCGTGCTGGACGCCGTGTAAGGATACTGATCGATGGTGACATCGACGCCTCGCGCGCGCGCCTCTTCCACCAGTTTGAGCGATTCCACGCTCTTACCCCAGTTGGGTTGCCCGATCATTTTGTGATGCGTTATCTGCGTCGGCAATCCGCCCTCCTCGCCGATGCGAATCGTCTCGCGCACGCTGTCCAGCACGTGAGAAGCTTCCTCACGCATGTGGGAAATGTGAATGCCGCCCATTTTTCCCACCACGCGCGCGAGTTCGATGACCTCCTCCGTGGGCGTGAAATTTCCCGGCACGTAAAACAGTCCGGTGGAAAGTCCGAATGCGCCGTCGCGCATGGCCTGCGCGGCCAGATCTTTCATCTTGCCGATCTCCGCATCGGTCGCCGGACGGTTGGCGAGCCCGATTACCGCCTGCCGTATGCTGCCCTGCCCGACGAAGGTCGCGAAGTTGACGGACACCGCCATCTTCCGAATGCCCTCCAAAAACGGGGCGATGGGCAGCGGCGAACTCCCGTCTGGCCCTTCCACGATGGTAGTGACACCCTCGCGCAGATAGTTTTCCGCCGTCGGAACCGCAGCGATTCCGCGCCGCCCGTGCGAGTGTATATCGATGAATCCGGGGGCGACCACTAGGCCTTTGGCATCGATGCGCACGCCGGCGGCCGCATTGCCGAGCGCGCCGATCGCGGCGATGGTGTCGCCACGAATCCCGATATCCGCAAAAAACCAAGGGGAACCGGACCCATCCACCACGCGGGCTCCGGAAATAATGACGTCGTACGGCGCGGCCTGCCCCCACAGCCCCACCGCCATCAGCAACATCACAGCGCATCGCGTCATGCGCCCTATTGTACCTTCGGAAGTCGAGCCGGCTACCAGGCGATCTTCGCCGGGAAGAATTCCGAAATCAGTTCCTCATAATACGGCCTGAGGGCAGCCACATTGGGAGGCGCTGCGCTCTTGGAGTACAGATCGTACGGATTGAACTTACGCACCCACGGCAGCATCGCGCGATCCTGGTCGTCCATCAGGTATTCGTAGGCTCCCTCTTTGTGCCACGGATAGAAGGAGTGATAGCGGATCATGTACTGGCCTTCCAGGGGCAGGTAGTCTTTGACGACATGGTAGAGATACTCGTCGTGCCCCCAGGAGAGATCCACGTTGGAGAGTCCGCAGCCTTCTTTATAGACGCCGAGCCGCGTCTGGTATTCCGGGACGCCGCTATCGGGATTGGCATCGAAGAATTCCGGAAAGACGATCCTGCCCGACCATGCGCAGCCCACCGGGAACGTATCGCCCACTACCGCCCATTGCGGCTCGCCGTAGAGACACAGCACCTTGCCGAGATCGTGGAGAAAACCCGTCATCACCATCCATCTTGGATGGCCATCCCGGCGGATCGCCTCGGCGGTCTGCATCAGGTGCTGGATTTGTGAGAGATCGGTATCCGGGTCGCTCTCATCCACCAGCGTGTTGAGGTATTCGCAGGCCTCCCAGATGCCCATTTCGCCCTTCGTCCTGCCGGCGTACTGGCGCTTCTTTTCTTCGACGAACTGGCGTGTCTGCCGCGCGTGATTCTCCCGGTAAAACTCGCGCACACCGGCGGGAGCCGACTCGTCGAATTTGCGGAAGTCCTCTGTCTTACGATTCGGGTCGTAGCGTTCGCCCACGAAATCGTCCCACTGATCCAGATTCCCTTGAGTGGCCATAAATCCAGTATTCACAAAACGCGCGTGCCTGTCCACCCCGACGTCGCAAACTGGGGACTCTCTCGAAAATGCGAGCCGCCCCCGGTGACAGACGAGACTGGCATGGGTTCCGCCGTCTTTGCGGAACCCGCTGCCAGCCCCGTCTGTCACCGGGTTCACGGCCCCCTATTTTCATTCCCCCGGATGAGCCTTTCCTCATAACGCGACTGACATGAATTTCCGGCGCCGTTTGCCGGAAATTCGCTGTCTGTCCCCGGTTGCCCCCGGCGAAATAAGTTCCCCATCGGGCCTGTCGAAACAAGTGTTACGGAAATAAATCGGCGCCGGCCGTCACAAACGCGGGCACAAACGAAGACGCCTCGGTGTATACTGGCACAAACCTGAGTGGCCCAAAGTGGCTATTCGGGTGCGCCTGGTCCACCACTGGGCCGTCGTCGAGTGGACCAGCTTTGAGGGGAGTGCTGTCTATGTCGTACCGCAACCGGTTCCTTGTCGGAATCGCCTTCGCCGCCATGCTGTCTGGAAATCTGACGGCTCAATCCATTTATGGGACACTGACCGGGATCGTGTCCGACCCATCGCAGGCAGTAGTCGCCGGAGCGGCGATCACGCTACGCGATCAGCAATCGGGCTCGCAGCGCGAAACCCTGACCAACTCCGACGGCTACTACACCTTCTCGTCCGTGCCGCCGGGCGGATACGAGCTGACGGTCGCCGCCAAGGGGTTCGAGACTCACAAGCAGACCGGCATCGCTCTCGGCGGTGGTGACAAGCTGAACTACAACGTGTCGCTGAGGGTCGGCAATACGAATAACGTGGTCGAAGTGTCGGGGACCGTGGACGTGGTGGTCCCGGTGGATTCCGGCGAGAATTCGAACCGCCTCACCACGAAGGAACTGGAGAACTTCATTCAACTGGGGAGCAACGCCGCGGAATATATCAAGATGATGCCGGGGTTCGGTATTTCCAACGGCACGTCGAACGTGGCGAACTACAACGGGCAGACCATCGGCATCAATGGCAACGGCAACGGTGGAAACCAGAGCCCGCTGAACGCCGCCTATTCGTACAACGGGCTGCCCAGCAATTCGCTCGACATCACGGCGGACGGCGCGCACGTGTCCGATCCGGGCTGCAATTGCGCCACCCCGGTGAATCCGAATTCCATGATGATCTCCGAGTTCAAGATCACCATGTCGAACTTCAGCGCTGAGAACCAGAAGGGGCCCGGAGTGATCAGTTCGGTCGCAAAGGGCGGCGGCAAAGACTTTCACGGCTCGGCCTTCATCTCGGCGCGCAACGCCGTGCTGAATGCCAATGACTGGCTCTCCAATTACTCGCGCGTGGCACGGCCCGAGAATCAATATTATTATCCCGGGTTCACGCTGGGCGGACCGGTGATGCTGCCCTTCACTAAATTTAATCGCAAGCGCGACAAGCTCTTCTTCTTCACGGGCTACCAGTATTTTTACCAGGTGCTCGATACCGGCCTGCTGCGTTCCACCGTTCCGACGCTGGGCGAACGCAACGGCGACTTCTCACCGGCGGAACTCGCCAAGGAAGGCAACATCACGGCCTCCGGTTCGGCTCCCGGACAAATCAACGCGAAGTCCCTGGCGCTGTATCCCGGCGGCATCATCCCGAAAACCGCGATCGACCCGAATATGCAGGCGCTGATGAAGCTGTACCCGGCGCCGAATGCGGACCCGAATGCGAACGGCGGGTACAACTGGGTGGACGACCTGCATTTCAACCAGAACAACACGCAGTGGATGTCGCGCGTGGATTACAGCGTCAGCGACAACACCAAGCTATTCGTCCGTTACAACCTGCAGCGCGAGGTGCAACTCTTCCCGATCGGCCTGTGGTCGTCAGCCACCACACAGCAGCTGCCGTATCCTACGCCCATCGAGGGCAAGAACCGGTCAGACTCGGTGACCGCGTCGCTGACACATGTATTCAACTCGTCGATGACGAATGAGTTCGTCTTCGGCTACACGTTCATCGGATTCCCGAACGTGTTCCAGGATCCTTCAAAAGTGGACCGCGCGCAGATCGGGTACGCGTACAAAGGTCTGTTCAAGAACGGGATCCCGCAGTTCCCGAACCTTACCGGAGCGGGCGAGGCAGCGAGCATCAGCACGAACGGCGGGTTCGAGGTGGGGGGACCAACACAGGGGTTGTACGCCAACAAGTACATGCCCAGCGCCAGCGACAACGTCTCGAAGATATGGGGCAAACACACCCTGAAGGCTGGAGTGTTCTGGGAGCGGATCCGCAACGCGCAGCCCGCCAACAACACGACTCAAGGGCAATTCAACGTCAACGTGAGCAACTCCAATACGGTGGGCAATCCGTATGCGGACATGCTGCTGGGCAATTTGAACTCGTACACGGAAACCTCGTACAATCGCGTCAACGACATCTTCTACAACACCTACGAAGGGTTCGTGCAGGACTCCTGGAAGGTGAACCGGCGCCTGACGCTGGAACTCGGGATGCGCATCACGCATTTCGCTCCGTGGGCAGACAGCCTCGGATTCGGTTTCTCTGTCTTCGACTACTCGAAATACAGCGCGAGTTGTACGCCCACACAGTATTGCGGCTTCCTTTGGAACAAGCGCGACCCCTCGGTGCCGATGGGCGGATTCCCCACCAAAGGCGCGTATTTCCAGCCGCGTTTCGGCGTGGCGTACTCGCTGACCGATTCCACTGTGCTGCGCGGTGGGTGGGGACGCTACTACTATCACTCCGGCCAGTTCACCACCGGTCTCAACGTGTCGGCCGGAATGCAGACAGTCACGCTGAGCAACAATCAGGGCACGGGCGGAAATACGCCGCTCCTGGCCAGCGAACTGGACACGCTGAATTACAATACCTCGGCGCTTTCCACCGGCGCAGTCGACAGCAAAGATGACAAGAGCCCGGTGACGGACAGCTACAGCTTTACGATTTCGCAACGCGTGCCCGGCTCGGGACTCCTCGAGGTGGCGTACGTGGGCAACCAGAGCCGCAACCTGCTCAACCAGAGCGGAGTGGGCAGCGATATCAACCTTGTGCCGGTGGGCGCGATGCTGTCGTCGAAGAACGGCGGGGCGGACCCGAACGGCCTGAACGCGAATAATTTCCGACCCCTGCAGGGCTTCGCGAGCCTGCCCCTGGCGACCCACAATCTTTACGCCAACTACAATTCGGCTCAGATCAAGTACCTGCGCACCAAGGGCAGAGCGGTGATTAGCGTGAACTACACGTTCGGCAAGGCGCTGGGGATTGTCAGCTCCACGCTGGACCAGTTCAACCTCAACAACGATTACGCCGTGCAGTCCACCAATCGCACGCACATCTTCAATGCCGCATACTCCTACAACTTCGGGAGCTTCGTGCGCAACAAAGTAGCGGGTGGCATTGTGAATGGATGGCAGGTGTCGGGCATCACCCAACTGCAGAGCGGGCAGAACCTCACGGGACAACGGGGCCAGACTTTCGGCCTGGCGCTGAACAGCGCGAAGATTCCGGGCACCACGCAAAACATCAGCTCGACATCGTTACTGGGAACTCCCAACATCACGCTGTCGCCGATTCTCACCTGCAACCCTACGTCGAACCTGGCGCCAAATCAGTACATCAATCCGAATTGCTTCTCGTTCCCGACGCAGATCGGCCAGAACGGCCCGACCACGCTGCCGGTGATCTATGGACCGGCGTTTTTCAACATGGACCTCGGCCTGTTCAAAAACTTCGCGGTCACCGAGAGGAAAAGACTGCAACTGCGCATGAACGGCTACAATTTCCTGAATCATCCGCTGTGGAGCTTTAACGGGAGCAATCTGAATCTCGGTTTCGCGGGCGCCACTGGAATTTTGAACACGCCCCTTTTCGGGACGGTGACCACCAAGCAGGGCCACCGCATCGTGCAACTGGCGGCGACGTTCACGTTCTGAGGGGGAAGGCCGGAATTGGCGGAGGGCGGACGCCCCGCCTAACCGTGCGCATTTCCATTTGACATCCTAATGATGCTGGTGGCATTCTTTATTAGAATGCCTAATGAACCAAAGACCGGCGTACTTCAGGGCACACTTGACCTGATGGTCCTTCAGACGCTCGCCACACTTGGACCGCTGCATGGCTATGCCGTCGCCGCACGCATCGAACAGGTGTCGAGCGGCGCGATTCAACTGAACATGGGGACGCTCTACCCGGGCCTGCTGCGGCTCGAGCAGCGCGGGTTCGTTCGCGCGCAGTGGGACAGAACGGAGACGAATCGACGTGCGAGGTATTACAGCATTACAGCCGCCGGCCGTCGCCAACTCCAGGCTGAGAAGACGGAATGGACCCGCATGGCGGACATCATGCAAGCCATGCTCGAAGGAGGGGCGAAATGAGCTTCATGCTGCGGGAATGGTGGCGCCGGTTGTGGGGAACATTCAGGCATCGTGAGAGCGGGACAGATGAGGAGCTTCAGTTCCATCTGCAGATGGCGGAAGAGGAAGCCTTGCGACGAGGACAGTCCGCGCGGCAGGCGCGTATCCGTTCCGGGGGCGCCGCGCAGGCGGCCGAAGCCGTGCGCGATCAAAGCGCTATCCGCTGGCTCGCCGACTTCCTTCGCGATAGCCGGCACGGCGTTCGCCTTCTCGGGAAGAGTCCCCTGTTCACAACGGCTGCGATTGTATCTCTAGCCCTCGGCATCGGCGGGCTTGCCGCGATGTTCAGCGTCTTCGACGCGGTGCTGATCCGCCCGATGCCCTATGCCGGCGCGGACCGTCTCGTGATGATCTGGGACGAGATGGGCAAGACCGACGTCACGTCAAGACACAACCCAACGCCAGCGGAGTGGATCGAGTGGCGGCGGCTCAACACCGTATTCGCCGACCTTGCATGCAGCCAGCCGGGCACCCCTACACTGTCTGGCGACGGCGAACCGGAACAGCTCCCAGCGCGCAAGGTAACGTGGAATTTCTGGAGCGTGCTTGGTTCCCAGCCGATGCTTGGACGCGTCTTCACCGAAGATGAAGACTTAAAAGGCGCGCGAGTGGTTGTGATCAGCCACGGCCTGTGGCAGCGCCGCTTTGGCGGGTCGCCCGGTATCGTCGGACGCAAGATTTCGCTCAACGACGAGCCTTACGAGGTGATCGGCGTGATGCCGAAGAGCTTCTATTTCATGCCGTCACACGAGATAGAGGTCTGGATGCCGGCTTCATTCCCTGCCTGGATGCGAAGGAACTTCACATGGCACGACGCCCAGATCATCGCGCGGCTCAAGCCCGGTGTGACGCTGGAGCAGACAAGACATTCGATGGCGGCATTGAGTTTGCAGGTGACGGCAAAGGATTTCCGAGGACCACATTCGGTGATCGTCGCGCCGCTGCGGGAAGAAATCACGGGCAAAACACAAACTGCGCTGGTCTTACTGATGTGGGCGGCGGGGGCGGTGCTGTTGATCGCGTGTGTCAATCTGGCAAATCTCTTGCTCTCGCGCAGCACGGTGCGCGGACGGGAAGTCGCGGTACGCAGAGCGCTTGGCGCGGGCCGCGGCAGACTGGTCGCGCAATTTCTTACAGAAAGTTTGCTGCTTGCGGCGTTCGGTACGCTAGCCGGACTCGTTCTCGCCCTGCCCGCGATGCGATTTCTCGAAAGCCTTGTACCGGAGGCAATGGGGGTGGCGAGCCTCACACTCGATTGGCGAGTGCTGGCATTTTCCGCGGTCGTTGCTATCGCCGCCGCGTTGACCTTCGGACTCGCGCCCGCGCTGCAAGGGTCGGGAGTTGTATTGCAGGAAGGGCTCCGCCACGGCGGGCGCGGCACCGTGGGTTCGCGCAGCCATTGGTTCAGGCACTCGCTCATCATTGTTGAGACGGCGCTCGCCGTTGTCCTCCTCACCTGTGGCGGCCTGCTCCTGCAGACCTTTCACCACCTGCGGAATACCGATCTCGGAATCAGGCGTGAGAGGCTATTGACGTTCGAGACACCGCTGTTCCGGTACAAGGACTTCGACCGCCGCGTGACCTTCCTCAACGCGATGCTGGAGAAGGTGCGTGCGATCCCTGGGGTAATCAACGCCGGAGCGATTAATCGTATTCCCTTCACCGACTTCGCCGGTGCGACGTTCTATTTGTTCGAGGGCCAGTCGGCGAACAGTCTTCCCGGCCAGGTTGCACTCATCCGGAACGTAAGCCGTGATTACTTTGCAACCGTCGGCGCGCATCTGCGCGAGGGCAGACTCTTCCTCGCGTCCGATCAAAAGTCCGATTCTCCCGCGGCAATCGTGAACGAGCCTTTTGCGAATCGTCACTTCCCCGGCCAGTCGCCGTTGGGCAAGCGGTTTCAATTCGGCCAGATCAACCAGAAAGGCCACTGGTACACCATCGTCGGCGTGTTGAAGCAGATCCGCGAGAGCGGCGTTCTTCAAGACGCCAAACCCGCGGTTTATCGCGTGCAAGAACAATGCGACCAGATCGGCGACCTGAGCGCCGGCATCGTGGTTCGCACTGCCGTCGAGCCGGCATCGATCGTCGCGTCGGTTCGTCACTCGATCTGGTCGCTAGACCAAAATCAGCCGCTTGCTCGTATCCAGACAATGGAAGATATCGTCGATCGCCAGTTGTCGACGCCTTCGCAAAGCACGGCGCTGTTCGGCGCGTTCGCCGTGCTCGCGCTGCTACTCGCATCGCTAGGTATCTACGGCGTACTCTCCTACGCCGTTACACAGCGCACCAACGAGATCGGCGTGCGCATGGCGTTGGGAGCCACGTCCAGCGACATATTGCTCTCCTTCGGCCGGCAGGGCCTGGCATTGACGATCACCGGGCTCGCGATTGGCCTGGTCCTGGCGGCGATCGCAGCACGCTCAATGACCGCTCTACTCTACGGCTTCCGGCCCGGCTATATGCCGACTGCCGTCGTTGTATCTCTCATTCTCCTGTCGGTGGCAGCCTTGGCCTGTTTCGTTCCAGCGCGCCGCGCATCGCGCGTCGATCCGGTGGTCGCTCTCCGGAATGAATAGAACACGGCCTCGAGACGTTCTGCGGACGTCGCAAACTGGGGACTGACATGAATTTCCGGCGCAGTTTGCCGGAAATTCGCTGTCTGTCCCCGGTTTGCCCACCGGCAAGATACGCTCCTACTCTCGTGGTGTGCCCCAAGCGGGCTAAGCACCCGACACTCTCCTGCCCCCCTGGACCCGCGATATTCTAGGATGACGTGAATCGCCTGATCCAACGTTTGCTCGCCGCCGCGGCACTGTGCGCGTTCTGTCTGACCGCGCAGACCGATGCCACGGAGGAAATTCTGAAGCACGCCATCGGCCTGCATCAGTCGGGCGATATCAACGGGGCGATTGAGGCGTACGAGAAGTATCTGGCGCTGCGGCCTGAGTCTGCCGGAGCGCTCTCCAATCTTGGAGCGGCCTACGCCAGGATGGCGCGATACCAGGATGCCATCGTCCAGTATCGCCATGCGTTGAAATTGCAGCCGGACAATGCGCCGGTCGAACTCAATCTGGCGCTGGCCTACTACAAGACCGGCCAGACCGAATCGGCCGCCGCGGCGCTCGAGAAGGTGCACCGCGAGGCGCCCGCGGAATTGCAGCCGGTGCTGCTTCTGGCCGATTGCTGGCTGGCCCTGGGCGAAAACACGAAGGTGGTGGAATTGCTCGCGCCCGTGGCGGAGCAGCGGCCCAACGACCTGGCAGTGGCCTACCAACTGGGCCTCGCCCTGGTACGCGATCAACAACCGCAGCGCGCGCAGGGACTGATCGATCGCATTCTGCGCAACGGCGATTCGGCCGAAACCTGGCTGCTGCTCGGCACCACCAAATTGAATGCCCGCGATGATGCGGGCGCCATGTCGGACCTTTCGAAAGCCGTCGCGCTCAATCCCAACCTTCCCGATGTCTACACGTATTACGGTCAGGCATTGCTGCGCACCGGCGACCCCGAGGCGGCGGCGGATGCATTTCGCAAGGCGCTGGCGGCCAATCCTTATGACTACACCGCAAACCTGCAGTTCGCCGTTCAGTTGAAGGAAGACGAAAAGTATCCCGAAGCCATCATGTGCCTGCGCCGCGCGCTGCAAGTGCGGCCCAACGATCTGGGCGCCCGTTATCAACTCGCCGCCATCGCATATCACGCGGGAAAACTGGATGACGCGCGCCGCGACCTGGAAACCATCGTGAAGGAATCGCCCAGCTTCACCGAGGCGCACGTGACTCTGGCGACTGTCTACTACCGCCTCAATCGCAAGCTGGACGGTGACCGCGAGCGCGCCGCGGTGCAGAAACTGAATGCGCAGGCGCAGTCCCGGCAACAGCAGGGGGTGACCGTGAAATGAGCACCTGCCGGGCTGTGCTGATGGCCGCGGTGGCCGCGGTATCGGCTGCGGGAAGCGAGAGATCGCCGGAAGCGTGCGCGCCGTGCCACGCTGCGGAAACCGCGGCATTCGCGCAGGCAGCGATGGCACGCGCGCTGGAGAGCGGCGCCAACGCCGCGATACTGCGGGCGAATCCGAAGATGGCCGTGACCTTGGGCGCGTACTCTTACGAAATCGTGCGCGCGGGCAACGAGTCCGTCTACACCGTGACGGACGGCAAGGAGACTATCCGTGTGCCGGTGGAATGGGCCTTCGGACACGGCGTAGGTGGGCAGACCTACGTCTTCCAACTCGACGGCAAATGGTACGAAAGCCGCGTGAGCTATTTCGCCGCCCTTCATGGGCTCGACCTGACGCTGGGCGCGACCACTACGCCGCGTAGCCTGGCGGAGGCCGCCGGCCGCGTAGCGCCGCCGTCGGAAATGCGTCTGTGCTTCGACTGCCATGCCACCAACGTCGCCAAATCCGGGCCGCTCTCCGTCGAAAACATAGTCGACGGCGTGCAATGCGAGCGTTGCCACGGCGGGTCAGAGGCGCACCTGTCCGCGCTCGGACCAATGAAGAAACTGGGGACGCTCACCACCGAAGAGCAATCGGACTTCTGCGGGCAATGTCATCGCACGTGGTCGCGGGTGGCGCTCAATGGTCCGCGCGGAATCGCCAACGTACGCTTCCAACCGTATCGCCTGACCAACAGCCGCTGCTACGATGCGGAGGACAGCCGGATCAAATGCACCGCGTGCCACAGTCCGCACCGCGAATTGGAGACCGCGGCCGCGGCGTACGATGCGAAGTGCGCGGCGTGCCACTCGCGCGCAGCGGCCGCGGCCGGCAAAGCGCCGGCACGGTTGTGTAAGGTGTCGCAGGCGAACTGCGTGACGTGCCACATGCCGCGCCTGGAATTGCCCGGCGCACATCAAAAGTTCACCGACCATCGCATACGGATCGTTCGTGCGAACGAGACTTATCCGGACTAATGGCTATGAAACTCTCTCGCCGCGAGGTGCGCTGCAATCGTATGCGATTAGTGAGAAGATTCGATGGTCAAAGAGGAATAGGAGTGATATGGACACGAAGACCTGTCTGATATGGGCTGTGCTGGCATGTGCGCTACCCCAATTCGCACAGACGCCGGCGGAGGGCCTGACGCAGGCGCAACTCAATGCCCGGGCGAAAGCGCAGAACGTCCCGGAGATCCCGTTCGATTCGGCGCCGAATTTTCTGAAGCTGCCGGCCAACCTGTACCTGGGAGAAGGCATCGGCGTCGCCACCAATTCCAAGGGACACATCTTCGTCTACACGCGCAGCCAGGCCACGCGCCTTTTCGAATTCGACGCGAAAGGGACCTACCTGCGCGAGATCGGCGAAGGGCTCTATGGCTTTGCCTTCGCGCACGCGGTCCGTGTAGATCCGGAGGACAACATCTGGGCGGTCGACGAGGGCTCGAACATGGTGATCAAGTTCAACCCCGAAGGGCGCGTCGTGATGGTGCTGGGCAGAAGGCCGGAACCGGCGGAGCCCGCGCCCACGGCGCCCGAGCCCTACCGGTTCGATCGTCCGACGGATGTAGGTTGGGACGCGGCGGGGAATATCTTCGTCACCGACGGCTACGGTAATTCGCGCGTGGTCAAGTACGACAAGAACGGGCGATTTCTAAAGTCGGTAGGCAGCAAGGGCTCTGCACCCGGGCAATTGAATCTGCCGCATACGATGGCGATGGATGCCAAGGGAAACGTGTATGTGGGCGACCGCAGCAACAGCCGCATACAGGTCTTCGACAATGACCTCAACTTCAAAGCCATCTACGACCAGGTGGGCGCGCCCTGGGCCATGTGCATCACGCCCGGGCCGCATCAATATCTCTATAGCTCCAACTCGAGCCCGGACAACAACAATTCGCTGATCGAGGCGGTGACCGGCGAGATCTATAAGATGGAACTCGACGGAACGATTCTGGGAAAGTTCGGACACCCGGGCAAGAAACTGGGTGAGTTCGGCACGGTGCATGAAATCGATTGCCGGAACGAGAATGAATTACTGGTGAGCGAGATCACGGCTTGGCGGGTGCAGAAGCTGGCGCTGCACCCGGTAAGGAGGGCACAATGAAAATACGAATTGGTATCGCCGTGCTCGTGGTGGCGGGTTCCCTGAGCGCGCAGATCGCCTACGATTCCGTGCCGGATCTGCTGAAACTGCCGGAGCACATTTATCTCGGCGAGGCGGCCGGAGTCGCCACGAATTCGAAGGGCAACATCTTCGTGTACACACGCACCGGCGGGGCCAACTCGACCCTGGGCGCGTCGCGCGTGTTCACCCACGGCGGGTCGCGCCTGTTCGAATTCGACCGGAACGGCAAATTCGTGCGTGAGATCGGTGGAGGCGTGTATGGCTTCCTCTTCGCGCAAGCAGTGCGGGTGGACGCCAAGGATCATATCTGGATAGTGGACCGCGGCTCCAGCATGGTGATCGAGTTCGACCAGGAAGGGCGCGTGGCGATGACGCTGGGACGCAAGCCCGAAGCGGTCTCCGACGCCGGTCGCGGCGGTGGCGGCCGCGGTCCAAACCCAGGCACCGGCATCCCCGGCGACAATTTCAACCGGCCCACCGATCTCGCCTGGGATGCGTCGGGCAACATCTTCGTGGCTGACGGAGCCGGCAACGCGCGGATCGCGAAATTCAATCGCGACGGGCATTTCCTCAAGTCCTGGGGCTCGCACGGATCGGCGCAGGGCCAGTTCGACCAGGCGCTGTCCGTCGCCACGGATACACGGGGCAACGTCTACGTGGCCGATCGCGGCAACCAGCGGATTCAGGTCTTCGACAACGAAGGCGCCTTCCAGCGCCAGATCTCCAACATCGGCGCGCCGTGGGCCATCTGTATCTCTCCGGGCGCCCACCAGTATCTGTACAGCTCGAACTCCAACGAAACCAACTCCATGGATGGCGGCGAAATCTATCGCCTGGAACTGGATGGAACCGTGCTCGGCAAGTTCGGCACCGCGGGCAAGCTGCCCAAGGAATTCGGTACCGTGAACGAGATCGATTGCCGCAATCCGAATGAGCTGCTGGTCGGCGAACTCACCAACTGGCGCGTGCAGCGCATCCGGTTGCGGCCGTAATCGCTCAAAAGTGAAACTTCGCGGCGATCTGAATCAGGCGGGGAGCGCCGGCGCTCACAACTTGTCCGAAGCTCGCGCTGGAGATGTTGCCATTCACCGCTGCCGGCCCGTAGAATTGACCGCGATTGAAGACGTTGAAGGCCTCGAGGCGCAGTTCCACCGAACGGGCATCGGCCAGCCGCACGTCCTTATGCAGGGCAACATCGTAATTCACCATTCCCGGTCCGTAGAAGAACCGGCGGGAAGCCGTGCCTTCGTGACCCATATCCGGCATGCCGAACAGCGATGTGTTGAACGCCGGCTTGCCGTTGCGCGGGTCGGTATTCACCGCCAGATTGCCGGGCGTGTAATCGGGAGTGTCTACGCCGTTGTTGTTAATCCCGTTCGGAATCGTGCCGAGCAGCGACGTATCGTTGTTGTTGAACAGGGTGACCGGCATACCGGTGCTGAATCGCGTGGTCCCCGATAGCGACCAGTCCTTACCCCACGCGCCGCGCAGCCCGCGCAGTTTGCCGAGTGGAAGTTTCCAATCGTAGCTGGCTACAAAGTTGTGGCGCATATCGAACGCCGAGAGCGCTTTGCTCAGACTTGGATTGAGCGGGTTGACGGCTTCGGACAGGCTGGAAGACTGATCCAGCGATTTTCCGTACGTGTAACCCACCAGCAATTCCAGCGACGGTCCGGCATGATGGAGCGAAACCTCGAGCGCATTGTAGTTGGAGTTGCCGATGGTCTTTTGATTGGTGATCGCGGCAAAGTTGGAATCGAAAGGTCCGCGCGTGCCTTGAATCACCTGGCCCGAACGCGTGGTGTAAGTGCCGCTCTCGCCGAACGGGCCGCACGTTGCCGTACCGGGCATCACATTCTCCGGCCGGCTCAGGCTCAGGCAGAGGGCCGGGTCGCCGGGGTTCGCCGCGATGAGCACTAGCAGATGATGCGCCTGGGTGCCGATATAGCCGGCGCGCAGTACCGTGTCCCGAGCCACTTCCCGCTCCACCGACAATGTGTAACTCTCGCTGTACGGCGTCACATTTTGATGGAAGAACGACGGAACACCGGTGATGGGCATGTACTGCGACCAATCCACGGAGGCGTTCGGATTCTTCGCCGAGGCGACGGTAGTCGGTATCGGTTCGGGAAACCGCTGTCCCACATCCTGGCCGCTGGCCGCGGTAATGAACGGCGTGGCAAACAGCGGCGGCGCAAAGCTGTCGTAATCGTATCCGTAGGGCGGGTTGGCGCTCATGATTCCCGCCGACAGGCCTTCGATTGCCGTGTAGAACAGTCCGTAGGCCGCGCGCACGCTGGTCTTCGTGCCGGGCGCATACGCCAGTCCAACGCGTGGCGCAAAGTTGGTGTGGCTTGCCGGCGCCAGCGTGTCGGGAATGCCGGGGTCTCCGGGGAAAACCAGCCCGCGGGGCGCACCGGGGTACACCACGGACTGCTCTCCGCGAACCAGCGTCTGAAGCTGGTTGTATTTCTCGCGCCATGGCGGCAACAGGTCCCAGCGCAAGCCGTAGTTGAGCGTCAGATTGGGCCGCACGCGCCAACTGTCCTGGGCATACAGTCCGGCATATTTATTGCGCAGGTAAAAACGGCGGGAGTCGCCCTGGGCATAACTGCTGGCAATTCCCAGCAGAAAGTCGGCAAAATCCGAGCCCGTCTCAGTTCCCTGGAACAGGAAGGAGCCGTTGTACATCGCGTTGGGATTAATATTGACCTGGTCAAGGTGGACCGCCGCGCCAAATTTGAACATGTGCTTTCCGGCCACCCTGGAGAAATCGTCGGACCACTGGTAGGTGTTGTTGGCCTGCGCCACGCCGGTGATGTCCACACCGACAGTGAAGTCGTTGAACGAGACGTTTTCGATGCCTTCCAGTTGCGGCGCTAGCGCTACGATCCCCGGTTTCCCCGCGCTGTCCACGAACCCCTGGGAAGCTAGCGTCGTGCCCACTCCACCTGCCGGCCGCCCCACGTCGTTGGCCGTCCGCATGTACCCGAAGCGCAGTTCATTGATCGCCGCCGGACCAAACGTGCTGGTCAGCCCGACGCTGGCAAGCTGTGCGCGTCCCAGCGAAACCGCATGGAAGCCCGGAACATTGGCACCGCCCTGGGCCGTGGGATACGGGTTATCCAGCCAGTAATCGTCGGTGAAATAGTATGCCGAAAGCGCACCCCAACGGGTGTTGGCGTCGATGCGTAGCGCGCCCTTGTCGTCACGAAGATTCTGGTTGTTCGCCGAAGTCGAGAAGTTGTTATTGCCCTGATTCGGCGCGGGAATGTACGGCAGAATCGCCTTCGCGGGCGCGGACCACGCAGTCTCGGGGATACGTGCATTGGGCAGAACGCACGCCTCGACGGTCGTGCAGCCCTCCTTGTAATACGGTTCGCCCGGAGTTACCGTGTGGCCCAACTTCTGGGAGAGTAGGTTGGCCCAGTATTGGCCGTTCACCGTACCGGAAAGAGTGCCGGCGATGTCTGAGAAATCGCCGTTCCGGTTCTGTAGCGAAGGCACGGAGATGACGCCGGTCTCGATGCCCTGCGTCATGCGCGATCCCTGATAGTCGGCGAAGAAGAAGATCTGGTTCTTGCGGATCGGACCGCCCAGGGCGCCGCCGAACTGGTTGCGGTCGTATTTGGCCCGCTCGACGGCGAAATAGTTCCGCGCGTCGAGCCTGGTATCGCGCAGGAATTCAAACACGCTGCCGTGGAGTTCGTTGGTTCCCGACTTAGTCACCACCTGCACCTGGCCGCCGCTGAAGTTGCCATACTCGGCGTTGAAGTTGCTTGTCAGCACATGAAATTCCTGTATGGAATCCAGGTTGGGCACAATCGCCGCGCCCATGTTGAAATCGTCCTGCGCGGAAATGCCGTTCACCGTAAAGCCGTTGGTGGTTTCCCTCTGCCCGCTCACCGACATGTTGCCCGGATTGAGGTCGCCCGATGGCGGTGCGCTGGTGCATCCCGACATCACCACCGCATTCGGCTGCTGCGAGCTGGCGGGGATCACGCCGGTCTGCAGGGCCAGCAAATCGGTGTAACTGCGGCCGTTCACCGGGAGCGCGGACATCTTGCTTGCCGTGATGCGTTCACCCATCTGCGTATTCGCCGTCTCCACCTGCGTCGGTGCCTCGCTCACCGTCAGCGCCTCGCTATGCTCACCCAGTTCCAACGCGATATCCACCCGCAGGGCGGCGTTCGAAATCACTTCCAACCCGGTCTGGGAATATGGCCTGAAGCCGCCGTGCGCCACCTCCAGCGTGTAATGACCGATGGCTAAGTCGGGAAATGCATAAAAGCCCTGCTCGTTGGTTGCGGCGCGGCGCTCCACGCCGGTGTCCGCGTTGCGCGCCAGCACGGAAACCTCCGGCATGGCCGCGCCACTTTGGTCGGTAATTGTGCCTGCGATGCTGCCCCCCAGGGCGGCGAAGATCGGAGAAGCGGCAAGCAGCATGATTGCAGTGAATCGCATAGAATTATCCTCAATATCGTCGCGAAAGCTTATTTGAACCTATTTGCAACTCACTGTCAACTGGAAAACGACGATACGAATCTACACGCTGGAAACAAGGCAAATGACGCAGTATCCGCCGACGTGCGGAATGCAACTCGCTTACAAGACAGACCGGGAGGCCCGTCTTACTTAAAGATGCTCTTGGGAATCATGGCGTGCACGCCCTTGGTCCCGTCCACCGCTTGCGTCACATTGAAATCCACTCCCACGCTGCACAGCATGTAGGCGTCTTCGCGCGAAAGATGTTTCTCCGTCACCAGGAAAGCGATGGCCTGGCGCACCGCCATCTTCAGCGCCTCCGTCAGGTCCGGATTCAACCCCATCGCGATGTAGTGCGTCGGCGTCTCACCGCGCGGCGCGTCGAGGTGCAGATCTTTGCGCACGACGAACTGGAACGTGCCTACCAGGGACGTCTCCAGCGCCGTAATATCCACCTCGCCGTTTCCCTGCCCCGCATGGCCGTCGCCCACCTCGAACAGCGCGCCCGCCGCGTGCACTGGGATGAATAACGTCGTCCCCGCCACCAGATCCTTGTTGTCCAGGTTGCCGGCATGCGTTCCCGGCGGCGCACTGGACACGCGCCCGGCGGCCTCCGGCGGCGCCACTCCCATACTGCCGAAGAACGGCCGCAAGGGAATCTCGATGTGGTCCGAAAACTTCGCCACATTCCGCTTGGTATCCAGCGGAACGATCTTCGTCGCGCCCTGCGGAAAATCTTCCGCCGTCAACACGCCGCTGGTCGGCCTGAAGCTGTTGTAGGCATAAGGAATCGAATATTTGATGCTGAGAATCCGCACCTCCAGCGTGTCGCCGGGTTCGGCTCCCTCCACAAAGATCGGCCCGGTCAGTATGTGCCCGCCCGGTCCCTTGTCCTTCACCTCCGCATAGATCGCCTTCAACTCCGCTTCGATGTCTTCCGCCTTGACCCCCGCCCCGGCCAACCGCTCCGGGCTGTTGGTCAGCATGGTCTGAATCTCCACGCGATCGCCCGATTTAATGCGCAGCACGGGCTTCGCCGCCGACCAGTAGTAACCCCACGCCACCGTGCCGGGCGTGGCCTTTAGCTGGTAGTCCGCGCCGTGTGCCGCCAGGGCGAGAAGAGGAATCAGCAAAAATCTCATGATCCTGCGATTCTATCGCACGGGCGATTCGTGAAGCCGTGTTGTACCATAAAGAATTACTGAATGAAGGCTTTACTCGAAGCGCTACAGCCAGGCGAGCAGGACTGGGATTTGGCGCAGGCGATCGATCCTGCCCGTCTGCCGGCGCACATCGCGATCATTATGGACGGCAACGGCCGTTGGGCGGGCCGGCGCTTTCTGCCGCGCGTAGCCGGCCATAAAGCCGGCATCGGCCCAGTGAGGACCGCCGTGGAAACCTGCGCGCGCCTCGGCGTCAAGGCCCTCACTCTCTACGCCTTCTCGGTGGAAAACTGGAAACGCCCCCGCGCCGAAGTGGAAACCCTGTGGCGCCTGCTTCGCTATTACCTCAAACAGGAACTCCCCGACCTGCAAAAGAACGATATCCGCCTCCAGGCCATCGGCCGCCTCGAAGCCCTGCCCGAGCAAGTGCGCCGCGAGCTCGATGCGGCGGTGGACGCCACCTCGGCCAATCGCGGTCTGCTCGTCAACCTGGCGATCAATTACGGAGGACGCGCCGAGATCGTCGACGCCGTCAATTCCATCCTCGAAATGGCGCGCCTGGACGGCAGCATTCAAACCCTCAAGATCGACGAGGATTCGATCGCTACCTGCCTTTACACCGCCTCCTGCCCCGACCCCGATCTGCTGATCCGCACTTCCGGCGAAATGCGCATCAGTAACTTTCTGCTCTGGCAGATCGCCTACGCCGAACTCTACGTGACCGAGACGCTCTGGCCGGATTTCACGCGCACGGACCTGTTGCAGGCCGTGTTGGAATACCAAAAGCGGGACCGCCGGTATGGCGGCCTCAGCGGGACGGCGGTGGACGGCGTCGTTAAGCCCGACGAGGAATCCCTGATCGAAGCGCTCCGCACCTCATGAAGCGTGTCCTTACCGCGTTAGCGCTGATCCCTACGGTCGGATGGGTAGTCCTGTGGGCCAATTCCTGGATCTTCCTGGCCGTGCTGGCCACGGTCGCCTGCCTCTGCTACCGGGAGTACAACGACATCGCCGCCGATTACGGATTCGGTGAGCCGGGCGTGGCCGGCTACGGTGCCGGCTTACTCCTGTTGTTTGCGCCGGATGTCCCGTGGGTCGCCGTGGTAATCCTCACGCTGGTGATCCTGGTGATGGTGATGCGCGTGGAGAATCTTGCCCATGCCTTGCCCCGCGCCGCGCTCTTGCTCACCGGCATCCTGTACGTTTTCGGCTGTTGGAGGTGCGCGCGCCCGCTACGCGAACTCAGTCCCCACTGGCTGATGTACGGCCTGGCGCTCAACTGGGTGGGCGACATCGGTGCATACTATGTCGGACGTCCCTTCGGAAAGCACAAACTCGCCCCGCGCGTCAGCCCGAATAAATCCTGGGAAGGTTCCATCGCTTCCGTCGTCACCTCTGCCTTGTTAGGGACAATCTACCTGCGGCTCTTTATCCCCAGCGTACCCTTGTGGCAAGCATCGCGCTTACGGTGACGGCCAACATCGCCGGCCAATTGGGCGACCTCGCCGAATCCGCAATGAAGCGCGGCGCTGACGTGAAGGACAGCGGCGCCATTCTCCCCGGCCACGGAGGCTTCCTTGACCGCGTGGACTCCACGTTATTCGCCCTGCCCGTGATTTACGCGTACCTCAAGCTGGCGTAGGCGCCCGCCCCGCCGCCTTCTTTTCCTTGTACATTTCCCATCGGCGCGCGCGAACATCTCGGCAATCGTTTCTCCCTCCCGCCATGTCGCCACTCCCACCGATGCATCCACGTGGAGTTTGCCTGGCGGCCCCTCGCCGCGCACGACGTAATCGCCAAAGACCCATTTCCGCACCCGCTCCAGTTGCCGTCGCGCTTCCTCCATGCCGCAATCCAGCACCACGATGAATTCATCGCCGCCCCACCGGCCCACGTCATCCATCGCGCGGAATGCCGCCCGCAGCTCCTTGGCGAATTGCACCAGCACATCGTCGCCCGCCGCGTGTCCGTAGGTGTCGTTTACCTGCTTGAATCCGTTCAAATCGAGAACCAGCACCGAAAACGGCGTGCGCTGCGCCACCCGCTGTTCCAACACCGCATCCATCCGCCGCCGGTTCTGCAGCCCCGTCAGGCAGTCCATCGACGCCAACCGCTCCGCCTCTTCGAGCTTTTCCTGATATTGGCGCAATTCACTGCGCATGCGCGCCACTGCTTCCTCGCCGTCCAGCGCCATCTGGTTCACGCCGGCCTGCAGTTCGTGGGCGCTGGACACCAGCGAGTCGCGAATCGTGGTCAGGTCGTCCATGCTGGCAAGCGCGCGCAGCCGCGCCGTAAACTCGCCAAACCGTTTGGAATAGCGCTGGTCACGGTCGCCGACAGCCTCCGTCGTGCGCGCCATGATCATCATGATTTCCTTGAATTCTTCGGTCTTGCCCTTATAATATTCGGCCGACCGGTCTCCCCATTGGTGCAACTCCACTTCCACGCGCTGATTGGTTTCCTGTACTTGTCGGGGAGTGGTTTCATCCGCCAGTTGCCGTTGCAGATTCCTCAGGCCGAGCTGCAATTGCGAACCGGCGGGCGGGCATGCCTGCACCCCGCTGTTACCGATGGCCTCCAGCGCAGCGCGGTAGGCTTGTAGCGTACAGCGCAGCAGTTCCTCCTGATTCGAATCGATCAGCTTCTTCAAAGAGATCACATCCAGCCTTATCGACCGTCCGCCGATTCTTTTGAATCGGGCACGCTTGCCATCGGGGGCCTCTCCCGCATATAGTCTGGAAGTGACCCTCACAAGACGCTCTGTACTCGCCGCCGTATCGGCGGCCGCCGCCGCCCAGGCCCAACGCCGCCCTCCGATTAACTGGAAACCGCGGCTCGGCACTCTCTGCCAGTTCTCGGATTCCAACCTGGAATTCGTCAAGGCGGAGGGCTTCACCAGCATGCAATTGCGCCTCGACCCCGCCAAACTGGACGATTCCGCCATTGCCTCCATCAAGGACAAGATCCAGCGCTCCGGAATCTACGTATCCTCGCTGGCCGTGGACGGCAACCACATCGATCCCGACCCCGCCGCGCGCGAAAAACAAAATAAGTACACCATTGCCTGCCTCGAACTGTGCGGCAAACTCGGCATCCCTAATATCGGCGGCCAGAGCGGCACCATCAAGGGCCGCCCCCTCCAGGAGCAGGTCGACGAAATCGTCAAGGTCTACACCGAAAAATATTTCCCGGTCTGCCAAAAGAACAAGGTACGCATCCTCTGGGAACCCTACGCCGGCGGCCCCAACATCGGCACCGGACCGGTCGGTTGGGAAGCCCTCTTCAAGTCCTTTAAAGACAGCCCCTACGTGGGATTGCAATTCGACCCCTCGCACCTCGTCTGGCAGTTTATGGACCCCGTTCAGGCCGCCCGCGATTTCGCCGACAAAATCTACGACGTCCACCTGAAGGACTGCGAAATCCTCTGGCACGTCCTGCGGCGCACCGGAATCAATCCTCTAAACAACGCCCGCTGGTGGCGCTTCCGCATTCCCGGCCAGGGCTCGGTGGATTGGAAGGGCTTCTTCGCCGTCCTCGCCGAAACCGGCTACACCGGCGCCATGAACATCGAAAACGAAGACGCGTTCTACTACCCCGCTTACGATCAGGGAAATTTCACGGAGCAATACAAGCGGGGCTTCCGGACGGCACACGAATTCCTGAAAACGATGGTTCCGCCCGTGAACGCCTAGCGCCGGGACGTGTTCCCCATTGTGGCGCACGCACTCCTGCGTGCCGCGTCGAGTCTCACTCGACGCCCGGACATTCAGCCAATTTCCTCAGGCGGCTCCACGCGCACGAAAGCCCTGTACAGCAGCACGTCGTAAATGATCTTGAGTGTACCGGCGATAAAGAACGGCAAATTAATCAGTGAAGGGTGCGCAAACAATAGCCCGGCAAACACGGGAGCCAGCGCCGCGCCGGTCGTCCGCGCCACTCCCGTGATCCCGGCCGCGGCAGATCGCTCGTCGGCGCGCACGATGGCCATGGTGTACGATTGCCGGGTCGGCACATCCATCTGGCTGATGCTGAATCGCAGGAAAAGCGTGAAAACGGCCAGCGGTAGATTCGGCATCAGCGGTATTAGCACCAGCAGAATGTTCGAAGGAAGGTGCGTGAACACCATGGTCCGGATCAGCCCGAACCGGGCCGCCAGTCGCGGAGCTACTAGCGCCGAGAGTCCGGCGAGAACATTGGCGCCAAAGAAAATGCCGCCCAACGTTGCCGGAGCCACTCCGAATCGAAGGTAGAACCAGTAAGCCGCAAAGCTCTGCACGATGAACCCGCCGCCAAACGCATCCAGGGCGAAAAGGCTGGCCAGATTGAGCACCACGCGGCGCGACGCCCCGATTCCCAGCAGCGTCCGCGAGCCGGAGCCGAAACTTTCCTCCGGCCGCACTTCCGCCGCCGGTGAAAGGCGGTGGAAGAGGAACCCGAGCAGCACGCCCATTGCCGCGTAAAAAATGATAATAGTCCGCTCGCTCGATAACACCGGCACGGAGGCATTCTGCAGCGCTTGTGTGACGACCCCGGCAAACAGAGATCCCGTCGCTGTCGCCAGGTTGCCCGCGAGTGCGTACCACGCAAAGACATTCGTGCGTTCGCGCGCCGCCACCACATGCGACAGCGCCGCCTGCTCGATCGGCAGGAACGGACCCACTTCATTTCCGCTGGGACTGATCACGCCGATCGTGCCGGCGGCCACCAGGAACAGGAAGTTCCTCGTAGACGCAAATGCCAGGCCCGCTGCGGCCATCAGCACCGCCCCCGTGATGAGCATGCGGCGCCGGCCGATCCGGTCAGCCTGCGTCGTCAGGCCCAATGAAATCACGGTGTCGCCCAGCAGCGTCAGCGTCAGCAACAGTCCCGTCTGAGCTTCGTTCAGCCCGAGCGACGACAGGTAGAACACCAGCACCACGGAAAGCGCGCCGTACGAGAACAGCCGGATGAAACGCGTCACGAAAAGCAGCCGTCCATCCGGAGGCAAGTTTCGCATTAGTTCACGCAGCGTTTCCGTCTACCGTCCCGCCAGCACGTCGCTGGCCGACGAATGCGCGATCAACTGATCCGCGTCGTCCTGCAACAGGAATCGTTCCTGCACCGCCTTCTCCGCCGCCGCCCTCACCGCCGCCACATACCCTGCGTGTGTGCCATAGCGCTCTTCGAGGGACAAGCGCGGATCGCGCGCCGCCAGCCGCTCGGCCTTCGTCTTCGCAAACGGGATATACCCGCCGCTCAGCGTGCACTGCTTCCCCTTGTCGAAGCCTCCCGCCGTCACGTTCCAGCCCTAGGTACGACCCGAGCGGCGCCTGCCGCAGCACGGAAGGAACGCCGCCCACGTCGGAACCATCCGCATCCACCTTCGGCACTAGCGTCGGAATGAGCTGCTTCACCACAGGCGGTTCCTTCGTGATGATTCCCGAGAGATCGACGGACCGGAACACCGGACCGTAATCGTGGTCTGCCACCATGTTCACCAGGCCCTCGGGCGAGGGTGCGCCGGGGATCGTGGGGAAGTGCATCGCGGCCTTCGTCGCCGGCACCAGCTCGCCGCGATCCAACCGCGGATATCGGCTCGGCGGCGGCTCCGTCCCCTTCGTTACCCAATCGACCAACGCTACCGTCAGCGCCTTCATGGTCTCGGTCTCCGGATTTGGGTTGGCGGGCAGAACGCAGCCGTTGGGCGGAGCGGGCGTCACGCTCGTGAAGCCGCCGCGCCCGCCGCCATGTGACGTCCCGGGAAAGAAGTAGCGTCGGACGTTGGCCGGCAGCGGGATATCGGCCTTCCCATCGGTGCCCACCAGATTGGGCGACTCGCGCAGATACCAGAATTCCAGCGCCCCAAACGTCTCCACGATTTTCGGGCACGTCTTCGTGGCAGTGCAGCGATCGAGCATTCCGGCCGCCGGCCGGTGTCGCGCCGCATCGGCATAATCGCTCCACCAGAGCACCGCTTCGCTGCCCGGTTCATACAGGCCCGCCGCGCCCCCGCCCACCGCGAACCGGAAGTTCAGCGCAAGCTGCCGCGCGGCGATATGCGGATTCGCTCCGTCCCACACAATCCGCCCCGCCTCGTCCTGGTTGAACCCCAGATGAATATAGGTCCGGATAAAATTGCCCGATTGCGAACTGCCCCGCGAGAGCGCCCATCGGATCTGTTTCGCTACCGGGTTCGCCGCGCCCGTATCGTCCTTCTCGGCGTAGCGCAGGAACGAATTCAGGTCGCGCGTGGCCGCAAAGCCGATGCCCAGCACCAGCGGGTCCTTCGCAGTAAACACCAACTCGTACTGAAACCTCGGATCGAAGCCGTCCTTCACACAGATCTTCGAAGCGTCCGGCGTGCCCGGGAAACCCGACTTCGTGCAATCGGCGAAAGCCCAGGCATTGCTCGGAATCGGAATCGCCCGCGCGGCTGGCGACGCGCGTTTCGTCAGCGACGCCTTCGTCGTATCGAGCGTCAGCGGGCGCTGATACGTCAGCGCCACATACGGCGCGGTGCCGATGTCGAGCGTGGTCGTATCCGCCGCCATATTAATGAAGCGTTCGAATACCGGCCCGGTCAGCGGCGAGCCATCCGTGTTCTTCGCCACCGGCACGGTGATGGTCTGCAGGCCGGCCCGTGGAATCACGTCACCCTGCCACCCGCTGACCACGCTGACGTGTCCTTCCGCCGAAGCGACCGGCGCGCCGTTACCGCGATTCGGCACGCTGTAGAACAGCACGCCGCTCGCATGCGCCATGTCGATTGGCTTCGCGATCGCGAACGTCGCCGAGTATTCCACCATCCCGCGCGCGTTGCGCGGCGCAATCTGTAGGTCCGTGATGATGGCGTTGTGCGCGTCCTTCGGGTCCAGTTCCCCGTAGAAACGCCCTCTCAGAATCTCGTACTGCCCGGCCTTTCCGAAGTTCTGCCCCTGATAAGCCGGCGACTCGCGTTGTTCGATTACGATACGCGTCACGCGCGCCTCCAGCGTGGCGCAACAGAGCAAGCCATAACTAACTACGGCAGCGGCGAAAGCGATGCGGTCGATCATGTCCCGTAATTATAATTCCGCCCGCCGCAAACTGGGGACTGACATGAATTTCCGGCGCACTTTGCCGGAAATTCGCTGTCTGTCCCCGAGTTTGCCCAACGAGCGACATTCGCAAACTGGGGACTGTCCTGTCTGTCCCCAGTTTGCCCCGCCAAGACACCCTCACCGGTCGGCGCCGCAGTTACTTCACTGCAATCGTCACCGACTGCACGCCCTTGTACGGCTCCCCGCTCGCCGCCAAGTTGCGGCTGACCTCGCCCACGCTGAGCGTGAGCGCGACAATGCCAGACTGAGTCGCCGCCGGAATGCGAACGTTCACCTGCATCGCCCCTGTACTCCGGATTGACCGGTGCCTGCCACCGTGTGAATGATTCCGTCGGGCGTCACCTTGCGGACCCGCGCGAGAGGCCGCGTCGGCGCATATACAAATTGTTCGAACCGTCGACCGCGATACCCCAGGGAGCGATCTTCGCCGCCGCCGCCGATGCCCTCCGTCGCCGATTCCCTGCCCTGAACCCGTGAACCCGGCCACCGTCGCCAGCGTCCCGTCCGCCGCAATCTTCCGCACCAGCGCGTGACTGGCCGAAAAGTACACCGTTCACGCGCGAATCCACCGCCACACCTCGGGGACACGGCAGTGGAAACCGCGGGCGCACCGTCCGGCCCCGATTGAAAGACCCCGGTGCCCGCAACCGTCGAGAATGACGCCGTCCGGCCCGACCTTGCGGATCCGCAACAGCCCCTCGTCGGCAATATAGACGATTGCCCGATCCATCCACCGCAAGCGAGATCGGATATTCGAGCCGTGCGAGAGTGGCCGGCCCGCCATCGCCCACCGATTGGAGTCAAGCGCACCGCGCCGCTTTGGCCGAAGGCCGTAGTCGCCATCAGCAACAACGCGGCCCTGAAACACCCCGATGACATGCGCAGCCTACTTCGTCAACTCCGCCGGCACTTTGAGAAACTCGGCGGGAGCCAGCGCGCGATTCGTCATCCGCGCCTCCAGCACCGCGCCCTTGAAATAATCGCGCCGGTTGATCCGCGTGCCCACCGACGTCTGCCCCGCGCCCTGCGGCGCCAGATGCAGTTCCGCCGAGCCCTCCAGCACGCCGTCCACGTAGTTGCGATATGAGTTGCCGTCGTATACCGCCGCCGCGTGATGCCACGCCCCCAGTGTGTGCAGCTTCTCGCGATCCAGCAGCGCTTTCGATTCCTTGCCCGACAGCGCGAAGCTGTCCAGGCACCACTTGCCCTCGATCACGCGGATCTCAAACAGCATCCGCGTCTCCGTGCCGTTTTCCTGAAAGTGGAAGAATCGCTGCTCCGCCGCGCCACCCACGTCCGGCCGGAAAATCACCTCCCACGTGAATGTCTCCGCGCCCGCCAGCGGATGCACATTGAGAAACAGCGCGTCCTCCACGCCACCGAACTCCACCGCCTTACCGGCCAGCGTCGAAATCACCCGTGGATGTCCCTCCGCCTTCACCGCATGCCCGCCGATCTCCGTGATGCTGTCGAACTTCCACACATCGCTCCTCCTGTCCGCGCACCACACAAGCGCCGCCGCGCACACCGCAACCACAGCCGCGTGCCTCATCGGTAGCTCTTGTCATCCACGTGGCTCAAATCCACGCCGTCCTTCAACACGCCGATAGTCACGAAGGCGAACGTGAACACGTTGGTCCCGGGCTCCAGATGCCCGCCGAACGCCTTCTCCGGCGTCGCCAGCATAATATGTGGGTGTATCGTGCCGTTGGAGATGAACCCGCTCATTCCGACAATATCAGCCGGCTCCGTGGGGTTTTTCACGAACATGTTCTTCGAGGGGAAGGTGCGATTGCTGACCTGGTGTACCTGATATCCGCGCACCGACCCCATCCCCGACAGAATGATCGCGTTCGAGATCTTCTCCTGCTTCACCATCTTCTGTAGTCCCGCCAGCAGGTCAGTATCGAACTTGAAGCGCAGCACCACCACGCGGTCGAACTGGGTGTTGGTCGCGTACACGTCAGGCACGTTATCGCTCAAGCCCTTCTTATCGTCCGCCGGATTCGCGGCCGCGTTGGTGACTTCGTGCCGGCTCTCCTGCCCCGCCGCCGTCAGCGTCACTATCAGAATCAACATCAGGCTTTTCATGGCTTCCCTTTCTCAACACCCCTGGTGGATACCGCATACTTGGCCATCATGTAAGGAGTCTCCCACGCCGGCAGCGACTTCGGCGAGGTCACGTATTCGAAGAAGCGATTGGTGACCTGTCCGAAATGCGCCTCGTGCCCCACGCGGAATTTCTCCGGCACCGCAATCTTGATGTCCTCGCCGCTCTTCACCGCCGCCAGCCCCGGCCATCGCGTTTGCAGTGCCGCGACGCGTTTCTCCACCGCCGCCGCGACCTCCGCATTCGCCCCGGCGACGTAGACCTCAGGGACGAAGTGCTCCGCCTTGCCCTGGCGGATCTCCACACGCGATTTCGTGCCGAGGAACCTCGCCTCGTACACGTCGCCGCCCTCCGCCGCCTCCCAGTTCCACAGAATTTCCAGATCCACGTAGACACCGCGCAGCGTATACGCCACCGAGTTATTGCAGTAGTAATCCAGCACCCCGCCGTGTACGTGGCTCGCCAGCGCCGCCGGAAATTCGGCATCGCCGGTCACCCGCGTGAACTGCGCCTTGGTCATCTTCAACGGCCAGCGCCGCCCCGCGAGCACTTCGATATCCTTGCGGTAATCCAACGCCCGGTCGGGGAACGCCGTCCACTGCACCAGGTCCACCACGTGCGTACCCACATCGGCCAGTCCCTCGCCATACTCATCGATATCGAAGAACCACGCCGGGCGCCGCAGCGGCGTGCCGGCCACCACCTTCATCACGTGATGTACGCTGCGCGCGTGCACCGCCGGCTCCCGCGCGCTGCCCGTCTCCAGCGTCCCGAACACGTCGCGATCGTTCACCAACTCCCGCTGCAGTTCGCTGGTGACTTCGTAGCGCTCGGTCATGATGTCGTACGCCGCCAGATTCTTCCGCTGCGCCAGCGCCAGCGCCTCTTCCAGCTTCGGCATATCGGCCGCCGTAATGATCCACGGCTTATCGGCGAGCACGTTAAGACCCGCCTTCAGCGCCGCCAGAATGCGATCGATCTTGCCGCGATTCCTCCCCGTGAACACCACGATGTTGCCCGCGTGCCCGCGCAGCATCTCCGCCATCGGGTCGTTGCTCGTATGTATGTCGAGCGCCCATCGGGTAGGGTTGTCGGCCCGCGAGTTGAACAGCGAGATGCGATTGAGGTAATCCAGCAGGTCCGACCCCAACGGTGCATACACCGTCACCCGCGGGTCCACCCAAGGATACATTTCCTTCTGTAGCAGCGTCGCGTGGAAATGCCCCGGATCCACAATGATCAGTTTCGATTGCATATGGTTGCTTTGTGCCGCGAGTGCCCTAACCCCAATCAAAGCCGCTACCGTAAGTCCGAGAAGCTGTGGTAGGGCATGCTTCAGCTTGCCTCGCCCGCGTGCGGGCGCTCCAATCCGAGCCCAGACCGTGAGGCAGCAGTGCGCCACAATGGTGGGGCGGACCCCCTGGTCCGCGCGGGTCCCCCTGGACCCGCTCTTCCTATCTCTCGGGCTCATCGTAGTGCCGCAAACGCCGTATCCATATATTCCGGAAGTGCACCGGATTGTGATGGTCCTGCAGCGCCAGCGGTTCTTCCGCTCCATGCGCCGTGTAGGTCGCCACCTTGCGGTACACCATCGCCCCCATCACTTCCTTGTGATTGTGCATCAGCACGTTGTTCATGAATACCGTCTGATACGCCGGCTTCACCAGCTTCTCCCCGTCGAACCTCGGCGCTTCGAACACGATGTCGTAAACCTGCCACTCCCCCGGAGGACGTGCCGGATTCGCCAGCGGCGGCCACTGGCCGTAAATCGCCCCCGCCTGCCCGTCCGCGTAGGTCGGATTGTGGAAGGCATCCAGCACCTGTATCTCGTAGCGGCTCATGATCAGGATGCCGCTGTTGCCGCGCCCCTGGCTGGTTCCCTTCACGTCCGCCGGCTCGCTCCATTCCACGTGCAGTTGAATATCGCCGAACTTCTCCCGCGTGAACAGGTCGCCGTTGCCGGCGCATTCGAAATATCCGTCCTTCACCGGCCACGTCGGCGCGATCAGTTTCCCGGCATCAGCGCCCTTGCCCATCTGCGCCCACCTCGAGAGATCCTTGCCGTCGAACAGCACCGTTGCGTCCGAGGGCGGCGCATAGGGCGTCGCACCCGGCGTGACCACCGGAGGATGCGGTCGGTCCGGATCGTGTACGTGCCATTTCATGCCGGGCAGGATCGGCGTATCGGTGAAGCCCAGGTCCCCGGGCTTCGATTGTTGCTGTTGTGCGGCCGCGGTCCAAAGCATCATGGCGACGGCCGCGATTCCCAGTGAGATGCGGATTCCAGTTCGTAAAGTCATAGCGTGACGGTTACCAGCATAAAGGGACGCGCTTCTGCCCGCAATGGCGGTATTGTAGGCATATGCTCCGTACCCACGCCCTGGGCCTGTCACTGGTCACGCTGAGCGCCTTCCTGCTGGGCACGCTCGCCGCCGAGTCCCCGCAACAACCCGCGCGCCCCCGCACCAAACGCGTCCTCGCCTGGGCCGACACCCTAACCTCGTTCCAGCACGATTCCATCTCCCACGCCCTGGCCACCATGGAGCGCCTCGGCCACGAGTCCGGCGCTTACGAAATGTACATCCGCACCGATTCGCAGCTCATCACCAAACAGCCCGTTCCCGCCCCCGCGCGCAATACGCGAAACCTCAACTACTTCGACGCCATCTTCTTTTTCGGCACCGGCGACACCCTCAATGCACAGCAGAAGACCGACCTCATGTCGTTCATCAAGGAGGATGGCAAAGGCTTCGTCGGCGCCCACACCGGCGACGACGCCTTCTTCGAATGGCCCGAGTTCCTCGAAATGATCGGCGGCTATTTCGACGGCCACCCATGGAGCTCCTTCGACGCCCCCGTCATCGTCGAAGACCCCGCCTTCCCCGCCATGCAGCACTTCCCAGTCCGCTTCACCATCAAGGACGAAATCTACCAGCACAAGGATTTCTCGCGCGCCAAAGTGCGCGTCCTCGCCAGCCTCGATTCCAGCAAACTCGATTACACCAAGCCGAACATCCACCGCGAAGACAAGGATTTTCCCGTCGCCTGGGCCAAGATGTACGGCAAAGGCCGCGTCTTCTATTCCACCTTCGGCCACGCCCCCGAAACCTGGGACGACCCGCAAATTCAGAAAATGTATTTCGAAGCCACGCGTTGGGCCCTCCGCCTCACCGGCGACGACGTCACCCCCGGCAACGCCGTCCCCCGCAAGTAGCCGCCAGTGGCGCACGCACTCGTGCGACGCACTCATGCGTGCCGCGTCGAGTCTCACTCAACGCCCGGAGTTTGTACATTACTTCCAGATCCACGCTACATCCAATTTTCAGATTCCCGTCTTACCATGGAGGTCGGTCCATGCGTATTCTGGTATCGAAGATGAACCCCGCATGGCGGAACTCATCCGCCAGGGGCTTTCCGAGGACGGGCATGTCGTGACCGTGGCGCTCAACGGAAACGACGGCTTCGCCATGGCGCAACCCGGCGACTTCGATCTGCTGCTCCTCGACGTGATGCTGCCCGGCCTCAGCGGGCTCGAGATCGCCCGCCGCCTCCGCGCCCGCCTCGACCGCACGCCCATCCTCATGCTGACGGCGCGCGATTCCACCCGTGACATCGTGCACGGCCTCGATCTCGGCGCCGACGACTACCTCACCAAGCCGTTCTCCTTCGATGTGCTGCTCGCGCGCGTGCGCGCCGCCGGACGCCGCGGCCCCATCGCCCAACCCGTATGGCTTACCGCCGCCGATCTCACCCTGAACCAGGGAACACGCGAGGTCTTCCGCGGCAGCCGCGCCATCGAACTCACCCGCACGGAGTACGCCATCCTGGAACTGCTCATGCGCAACGCCGGCCGCGTCCTGACTCGTGAAAGCCTGATCGAAAACATCTGGGGCGGCGATTCCGAAATCGAGAGCAACACCCTGGATGCCTTCGTGCGCCTGCTGCGCGCCAAAATCGAAACCCCCGGCGAGTCCCCCGTGCTCCGCACCGTACGCGGCGTCGGTTACTGCCTGCGCGCGGAGCGCGGATAAATGCGCTTCTCCATCCGCCTGCGGCTCACCGCCTGGTACGCTGCGGCCCTGCTCGCCGGTCTCGCGCTGTTCGGTGCCGGCATGTGGGTCGCACTGGAACAACGCCTCGTCGCCGGCATAGACCTGCGGCTCGCGCAGCGCATTGCGGGCCTGCAAACCGCTCTTGGCCCCGACGCCGAAATCAAAAACCGCGCTCAGCTTCGCCAGGAACTCTCGGAGTTCGTTCGCGAAGTTCCCGACGGCAGCCTCGTCCAGTTGCGCGATTTCGCGGGCGCTCCGATCCTGCCTTTGCCGGGGCAGCCGGTCTTCCCGTCCTTCCGTCCGGGGCGCTCCGCCGTCGAAATCCAGGGGCGGCGCTTTCGCGTGGCATCGGGCTCCCTGACTGTCGCCGGTGAAACCTACACCGCGCTGGTTGCCCTCTCGCTCGATGAAGTGGGCGCCATCCTCGCCGACTTTCGCCGCCTCCTGTTGTGGATGATTCCCGCCGTACTCGCGCTAGCCTGCGTCGGCGGCTACTGGCTCAGCTCCCGCGCCCTCGCGCCGGTGGATGCCATCACCAGCGTCGCCAAAACCATCGGCGTGCAGAATCTCTCCCGCCGGATCGCGTCGCCCCAAACCGGCGACGAGTTGCAGCGCATGGCGGAAACCTGGAATGAAGTCCTGGACCGCCTGGAATCCGCCGTGCAGCGCATACGGCAGTTCACCTCCGACGCCTCGCACGAGCTGCGCACGCCCCTCACCTTGATTCGCGCCACAGCCGACCTCGCGCTCCGCCGCGAGCGTGAGCCTGAGGAATACCGCGCGTCCTTGCGCCAGGTCGCCGCCGAAGCGGAACACATGACCGCGCTCACCGAGCAGTTGCTCACCCTGGCCCGCGCCGATACACATGGCCTGGAAATGGCGTTGACTGCCACCGATCTCAATCCGCTGGTGAATTCCGTGGCGGAGCAGAACGCGGCCCTGGCGCTGGAAAAGGGCGTCGCGCTGCATGCCCGCACCGCCGCCCAGCCCGCCGTAGCGGCCGCCGACGCCGCGGGACTGCGCCGCGTTCTGCTCATCCTCGTCGATAACGCGCTGAAGCATACCCCGGCGGGCGGCACTGTAACCCTATCGTCCGCCTGGGATGGCGATTCCGTTGTCCTGGCCGTCGAGGACACCGGAGAGGGCATTGCGGCGGAAGCATTGCCGCATCTCTTCGAGCGCTTCTACCGCGCCGACGAGGCCCGAGGCAATGGCAACGGCAACGGATTCGGACTCGGCCTCGCCATCGCGCAGGCCATCGCCGCCGCGCACGGAACCAGAATCGTGGTGGAGAGCACCCCCGGCGCCGGCGCACGATTCTCGCTGGCCTTGAAGTCTTGAGCGGTTTCACCAAATTTTCAGGTGCGGTTGCTAACGTGGGCACAGGAGAGTACACATGAAAGCAACGGTTCGCGTGATTTTGTCCTTCGCAGTCGCCGGCGCTCTCGTCATGGCGGCAAAGTCGCTCGCGGTGAAAGATCTGCCCGACGCGGTCCAAAAGACCGTCCAGGAGCAGGCCAAAGGCGCCGAAATCAAAAACATTTCCAAAGAGACCGAGAAGGGCGTCACGCAGTACGAAGTGGAAACCATAGCGAACGGCAAGCACCGGGATTTCAACGTCGATACCAAAGGCACCCTGGTCGAAGTGGAGGAAGAGACCTCCATCGACAGCATTCCGGCGCCGGCGAAAGCGGCAATCCTGAAAAAAGTGGGCGATGGGAAACTCGGCATGGTCGAAACCATGACCAAAGGCAGCGCCACCATGTACGAAGCCGCCTATACCACCAAGGCCGGAAAGAAACTCGAAGTGCTCGTCAAGCCCGACGGCACCGCAACCAAAGACTGACGGCCTGCAAACCTCGACACGATGGCGCAACCCGGGCGCCGGCTAGGCCTCGGTATGGCATTCAACGTGCCGCCGTCACGGATTATGCCATGGCGTCGCGTGCTCGTAGCCTTTTCGATTGTCACCCAGTTCATCGCGCAGGAGAATCCAGTCGCCACGTTTCGCACCGAGTCAAACCTCGTCTCGTTGAACGTGTCGGTTTTCGATCAGGAGGGTCGAGTTGTAAAGAGCCTCCCGCAAAGCGCATTTACGGTGTTCGAGGACAACCAGAAACAACGGATCACGATCTTTCGCCAGGAAGACGTTCCGATATCGCTGGGACTGGTGATCGACAAGAGCGCCAGCATGTTAAACAAGCGGGATCGGGTGAATTCGGCCGCGCTCGCGATGGTGAAGGCTTCCAACCCCGATGACGAAGTCTGCGTGATCAGTTTCAGTGAAGAGGCGTTTGTAACGCAGGACTTCACGAGTGACGTGACGCGGCTTGAGAGCAGCTTGCGCAAGATGGAATCCAGGGGCGAGACGGCTATGCGCGATGCCCTGACGCTAGGGCTGGACTACCTGCGGGCCCACTCCAAGAAAGATAAGAAGGCGCTGCTGGTGATCACCGATGGCGAGGACAACAGCAGCATTCAGAAGCAGCAGAACCTGGTTCGCGCGGCACATCTGAGCAACGTGATCATCTACGGAATCGGCATTCTCGCCTCTGAGGGGCCGGCCAGTGCGCAACGCGCCAAGGCGTTGATGGACGAGCTAACTCTGGCTACGGGTGGGCGTTCGTGGTTCCCCAACGACATTGCCGATATCGAGAAGATTACTCCCGAAATCGCCCATGAGATTCGAAACCAGTATGTGATTGGCTATACACCGGAGAACAGTGCGAACACCGGCGCGTTCCGGAGCATACGCGTCGAGGTGAATGTGCCGAACCTCACGGTCAGAACGCGTTCGGGGTATTATCCGCGCGGCCGATGACTGTGCTGATGTTCTCAGTGGTATTGCAAGCGCTCCGAACCTGTGTCCTGGACTACGCCCGACATAACCAGGAAAAAAACACTCGGGAGTAATATCAAAATGCCAATGAGATTGCCAATTTACACGGTTGCAATGCCGATCCTGGCCGCTTTTGCGTTTGCGCAGGACACACCGCCTGTCCAACCGAAGCAGCCCGCCGAAAGCGGCGCGCCTTCCAAGGCTGGGTCCGACCGTCCGCAGGAAGTGAAGACTCAGACGTACTCGGGGACCCTCATAGACGCGTCGTGCGCCGGCTCGGGTTCGGCGGCTACGACGACCTCGGCCTCATCCACAGGTTCGACGGGTGGTTCCAAAGGTTCCACGGCTGCTACGTCATCCGCAGACCGCTCCGCGGGATCCGGAAGCAATCCGGGTTGCGCCGTTGCCAGCAGTACGACCCAGTTCGCCCTGAAGACGAAGGATGGCAACACAGTGCGGTTCGACGACGTGGGAAATTCGCGCGTGCAGGAGGCCATGAAGACCCACAAGAAGTGGAGCGACTCCGCCTCCGCAAGTAAGGCGATCCACGTGAAAGCCAATGGAGTGTTGAACGGCGACAAGCTAACCGTGATATCGATCGACTGAGGCGATCAGCAGAAATCGCGGCCTTATCGCGGAAACATACTGCGCAGCCAATCGTTCAACACGCAATCGATGACTAAGTGGACGCGGTCCGTCGTGCCCCGATTGTGAATCCGGTGCGGCAAATTGAAATTGACATACCAGCACTCCCCTTCGCCCATCGGCAGCGGCGTGCCCTCCACCGCGAACTCCACATCCGGATTAGTTTGAATCGGAATGTGCACCCGCACCTCGCCGTCCTCGTAACTCAGGTTGTAATCGCTGTGCTCCTTGATATTCGAGCCCGGACTCAGCCTCAAAAGCCGCACCAGTTGCAGCGGACAATGAAACTCCGCCATGACTTCGGCGATATACGGACATCGCTCCAGCACCCCCAAGTCTACATAGGTGCTTTTGCTCGGGTCGGGATACAACGGTACGTGCGCGCCTTCCGTCGTACGCAGCGCAATTCCGCTCCAAAGGCCGTCGTAATAACTGGTATTAAAGTGAGCGGTCCAATCCTCCTCCCGCATTCTCGCCAAGTCCGCCTGAAGCCGGCCGGCGTCGAATCTCATTGGGAGTTTCCAGTGCGCCACTGTCATCGATCCATGCTACCGTGTGAGCTTGTCCGACCGCACCTTTTCCACCATCGCCGCCTTTCTCGCTGAAATCGGCTTGCCCGTGGAGATCGCTGAGATCCCCCATCCCACCTTCCTCCCCGGAATCCACGCCGATTCCGGTGTCCTGCGCGTAGATCCGTCCAGACTCTCCTATCCCGGTGATCTGCTGCACGAGGCCGGACATCTCGCTCTCCTCACGCAGCAGCGGCGCAGCCAGGTGACGGGCGACGTGGGCGACAGCGGAGGCGAAGAACTCGGCGCCATCGCTTGGTCCTACGCAGCGGCGGTCCATCTGCAACTCGACCCCGGCGTAGTCTTCCACGAACACGGCTATCGCGGCGGCAGCCAGAACATGCTCGAAAACTTTGCCGCTGGCCGCTACCTCGGTGTTCCCATGCTTCAGTGGCTCGGCCTGTGCCTCGATGAAAAAAACGCCCTCCCGCTAGGCGTCAGGCCCTACCCCCACATGCTCCACTGGCTCCGCCCTTAACCTGGCGTACGCACATTTCGATTGTGTGGCAGCTGGCAGCCTGCGGCCGACTGGCAATCTGCCACCTACGCCACGTGCGCCCCGCGAGTCCCCACATAAACCGAGTACAACGATTGGCTGGCCGCCATATACAGCCGGTTCCGTTTCGGCCCCCCAAAGCAAAGATTGGCGCAGATCTCCGGCAGCAGAATCATTCCAATCCGCTGTCCTTCCGCCGAAAATACGTGCACCCCGTCGTACCCCGCGCCGCCGCTGGCCCCCGCCCAGATATTGCCGTCCACGTCCGCGCGGATCCCGTCCGACCCGCCCGCCCTGCCGTTGAGCTTCATATCCGTGAACAGCCGCCCGCCTCTCAGCTTGTTCTCGCTCACTTCGAAGACCTGTATATTCCGCGGAGTCCCGGTATCGACGATGTACAGCTTCTTATAATCGGGCGAAAAACAGATGCCATTGGGCTTGTCGAACGCATCCGTCACCACTTCGATCCGCGCCGTCTTCGCGTCCACCCGGTACACCGCCTCTTTGATCTCCTGCCGCGCCGGAAAACCCTCGTAGCTGCCCATGATCCCGTAGGGCGGGTCGGTGAACCATATGCCGCCGTCTGGGTGCACCACGATGTCGTTCGGTGAATTCAGCGGCTTGCCGTTATACTTATCTGCGATCACCGTGACGCTGCCATCGTGCTCGTACCGCACCACGCGGCGTCCCGCATGCTCGCACGCGAGTTGCCGCCCTTCGAAATCGAACGTGTTCCCGTTGCTGTATCCCGACGGGCTGCGGAAAACGCTGACGTGTCCGTCCTCTTCCGTCATCCGCATCTGCCGGTTGTTCGGAATGTCGCTCCACAACAGGTACTGTCCCTGCGCGCACCACGCCGGACCCTCCGCCCATCTAGTCCCCGTGAAGTGACGGTAGATCACCGCGTTGAAAAGTTGATATTTGGCGAAGCTCTTGTCCAGCGCCACGATATCCTGATCCGGATAACGCGCCGGCTGCTGGTTGGTCCAGTCGCGCTGCTGCGTCTGCGCCAGAGCCGCGGGAACGGCCGCCGCCAGCGACAGGAAAGAACGTCGCGCCACGCGCGCCGGAAGGTGCGATTTAAGAGGCATCGGCGAAATTGTACATCATTCCAGCGCCCCGCTGTCACACAAACAAATAATATTTCTTTGAAAACATTTCCCGCCGGGTTTGCAAGAGCGTGACACGAGCCACTTGCAAAATTCCCAGTACGATATCCTCTTCCTGGCCCTTGGCGGTCAGCATGACGATCGGCAGATCGAGTCCGTGCTCGCGGATTGCGTGGCAGATCTTTTACCCGTTCACTTTGGACAGCATGATATCGAGCAGGATCAGACCTGCGCGGCGGGCATAGGAATGGCGGCGTAGTCGTTGACAAGGCCGGCGAGGGGCCGTTCAAGGTGCGCGAGCTCGTGGCGCGCGCGAACGCCTTTCTGCGGCGGCGGAAATCGGAACAGGACGGCGTCACGCGTTTCGGCGAGTTTACCTTGGACCTGACGGCGCACAAACTGTTCCGCGAAGTCGAACTCACCACCAAGGAATTCCGCCTGCTCGTGCATTTCGCCGCGCACCCCGGCCGCGCCCTGGCGCGCAACGATATTCTGAACGCCGTGTGGGGCAACTCCGTGATGGTGACACCGCGCAGCGTCGACCAATGCGTCACCACCTTGCGCGGGAAAATTGAGGCCGCCCCGCACAATCCCGTTAATCTGCAGGCCATTCGCGATGTGGGCTACCGCTTTGAAATTAAGTCCGGCACCTGATCGAACTCGATCTCTTCCAGGCTCCGGCCCATCGTCTCCGGGACCCATCGCTTGACGAAAACGAAACCCGCGAGGCAGATCGCGCCGTAAAGCCAGAAGGTGCCCGACGCGCCTAGCCCGGCATTCAGCATCGGGAACGTAAAGGTCAGCACGAAGCACGCAATCCACAATGCCGAAACCGCAATCGATACCGCCATGCCGCGCACGCGATTGGGGAAAATTTCCGAAATCAGCACCCACGTCACCGGCGCCAGCGACATCGCGTAGCAGCCGATGGTGCACAGCGTCAGCACCAGCACGGGAACGCCCTTCAGTCCGAAGTAATACGCCAGGCCCAGCAGGCCGTGCGACACGGCGATCCCGGCGCAGCCCGCCAACATCAGCGCGCGCCGGCCCACGCGGTCCACAAATCCGAGCGCCACAAAAGTAAACGCCAGATTGATCGCTCCTGTGATCACGATGTTGAACAGGATGCCGTTGACGCTGTATCCCGCGCCGCGGTAAATCTCTTCGGCGTAATTGAAGATCACGTTGATGCCGGCCCACTGTTGCAGCACGGCCAGCGCCACGCCGATTCCCAAAATGCGCAGCATCCCCGGCGTCAGCAGTTCTCCAATCCGCACTCGCGTCTCCGCGCCGATGCTGCCGCGGATTTCGGCCACGCCGACATCGGCATACGCATCGCCGCCGATACGCGCCAGTACGCGGTGTGCGAGAGCATGGCGCCCCTTCCCTACCAGCCAGCGCGGGCTTTCCGGGACGAAAAACGCGCACACGAAAAAGATCACCGAGGGAACGGCGACCGCGGTGAACATCCACCGCCAGCCGAACTGGCCATTCCAGGAATCGCGGATCATCTGGTCCGTTGCCGATTCCGCCACTGGTTGCGCGATCAGCCAGTTGACAATCTGCGCGCCCAAAATCCCCACCACGATCGTCAACTGATTGAGAGACACCAGGCGGCCGCGCCATGCCGCCGGGCTGACCTCCGCGATGTACATCGGGGAAACATTCGACGCCATTCCGATGGCCACCCCGCCCACGATGCGCCACACCACGAACCACGTGAACGCGGGAGCCCATCCGGTGAGCACGGAGGAAACGGCGAAGAGAAACGCCGACAGGATGAGAAGTTTCTTGCGGCCCAGTCGCTCGCTCAGTCCGCCCGCCGCCATTGACCCCAGCAGGCATCCAAGCAGCGCGCAACTGTTGGCCCAGCCCACCAGGTGGCCGCCGTTGAGTTGGAAGCAACGTTCATAGAATGGCTTGGCGCCGCCGATCACCACGAAGTCGTAGCCGAACAGCAGTCCGCCCAGCGCGGCAACCGCGGAGATCATCCAGACATAACGCGCGTTGTAGCCCTTCATAGGCGCACCTCCCGAATAGCGGCACGCCTACGTTAGCGAACTGCGCCGGCCTGATCAAGCGCGCCGCGTTACTTCGACAAGCTCAACAGGCCGGACGAACCGCCGCCGGTCTGGATCATCTGCACGCCGTTTTGCGTGGCGAGAGCCAGGTAGGTTTCCGTCGTGGTCTGCGGGTTGCCGTTCGCATCGGTGAAGGAAGCGTTCACGGTGAGTTGCTGGAAACCCGTCGGAGTCAGAGTGGCATTCCCGCTCAGCGACTTCTGCACGATCTGGCCAAACGAGTTGGTTACTTCCTGGCCACCGACATTTCCGGCAGAGTCCAGGTTGACCAGTTCAACACTCGCATTCGACGGAGTAAGCGGCCTGCCGCCGATCAGAAAACTGCCAGCCGGGAGAGTTTGCGCTGCCGCGATCAATTGGCCCACATTCTGGCCCTGGTCGGTGCGCAGCGTCGCGAACGAATTACTGGAAACCGGGATCACCATCACCACTTCGTTGAAAACCAGCGGATTGCCGTTAGCGTCAAGAGTATCCAAACTCGTGCCGCTCAGGGTGAGCGTGTCGCTCTTATCGGCGTTTACAACATAAGTACCCTGGATCGCATAAGTAGATACCTGGACACCCTGCTGTACCACCGCGGTCCCACTGGCGGTACCGTCGGCGCTGAAGGTCAGGGACGCGAGCGTGGCGGTTTCGTTTCCAATCTCGGAGAAGACGTAGGCTCCTGTTATGGTACCGGGGGGCGGTGTTTGCGCGAACGTTAAACCGGCCGCGGCGATCGACAGGAATGCGAAGTTTCTGAGCGAAGTAGAGACACGTCTAGTCATGGCGATGAATTTCCTTTCCTTTTGCACCAGATGTTCTAACGCTGCCGGGCGCAGCTCTCACATCGGTAGCTCGGTTTCAAGTCCGCTATCTTTCCGGTGCTATTGTTCTGACGGAATAAACTCGAAGTTGATGCTCAAAGTTACGCGCGATTCGCGAAGCGCCCGTCGAGAATCGTAAGAACGCTTACGGTTTTGGCATTAAGAATTACTTGTTATCACGGTAAGTGAGGGGCGGCTTCTGGTCGGCCGGAATTCGCGACCGGTACTCAAATCCGGCGCGCCGTTTTTCGAAACTAGCTTTGGCCGCCGCCACCTGTGTGGGATCGCTGAAGAGATCGACCGCGGTCAGCACCAGCGATTTTGCCGCCACCAGCATGCCCTTCCGCCCGATGCTCATGCCCGCACACGCTGCGGATTGCCAGCTGTGTGCGGGCACGCCCGGAACGAACGTGGCCGCCGAAATCTGCGCCATCGGAACGGTCCAACTGACATCTCCCGCATCGGTGGATGCCGAGCCCCTGCCTTCCGTCGGAGGCTCGATAGTCTCCTGGCTGCCGATCGGACGCGTGCGGTCGGTTAACGTTTTCCGTATCGTTTCGGCGAACGCCTGCTCGTCGCGCGTATAAGTCACACCGCCCACCAGGCGCATGTTCTTATCCACCAGCGCGGCCAGCGCGTCATTCGGCAGCGTGTTGTAAGAACTGTTAATCAGCTCCATCTCCATGCGGGTTTCGCTGGCCAGCGCACCGGCCTGCGCGCACTTGATGACACGCTCCCAGATACCGTCGAGCGTGGGCATGCTGGGATGGCGGGCGTAAAGGAACATCTCTGAATAATCCGGGACGATGTTCGGGGCGCTCCCGCCGTTGGTGATGATGTAGTGTATCCGCGTGGAATCCGGCACATGTTCCCGCATGAACTCAATTGAGTTGGCCATGATCATCAGGCCGTCCAACGCGGAGCGGCCCGCATCCGGCGCGGCCGCGGCATGCGCGGGCTTTCCGTAGAAGCGGAACTTGGCGGAAATAATCGCCAGCGAACTCTTCAGCGACGCGCCGTTCTGGTCGGCCGGATGCCAGCTCAAAACCGTGTCCACATCCTTGAATGCGCCGGCGCGGATCATGTATAGTTTGCCGTCTCCGCCTTCTTCCGCGGGCGTACCGTAGAAGCGAATGGTCCCCGCAATCTTATTTGCGGCGAGCCAATCCTTAATCGTGACCGCGGCGAACAGCGACGCCGCACCCAGCAGATTGTGGCCGCAGCCGTGTCCGGGACCGCCCTCGACAATCGGTTTACGGTCGGGCGTCGTGTCCTGCGAGAGACCGGGCAGTGCATCGTACTCGCCCATGATGCCGATCACCGGCTTACCCTGGCCCCACGCGGCGGTGAACGCGGTCGGCATGCCGGCCACATTCTCCGTCACCGAAAATCCAGCGGCACGAAGTTCGGACTTCAAGAGCGCGGCGCTCTGAGTTTCCTTGAAACCGACCTCGGCGAACTCCCAGATTTTGCGCGACACATCGCCGTAGTGAGCGGCGTGCGCATCCATAGTTTGGAGCAGGGCACTCTTGTCGGCCGCCGGCAAACAAGCCGCGGCGAGAAGGAGAAGCAGGAAGGGACTCATAGGAAGAGGATAGCGCGAGCGTGGTCGCCGCCAAATTATACTTATTCTTGTGCGACTCACACTTGCCCTTGTGTGGATTTCAACGGCCCTGTTTGCGGCCGACACTAGCTGGAGCGTTTACGGAGGCGATGCGGCCGGCACACGTTATTCCTCCCTCAAACAGATCACCCGCGAAAACGTGATGAAGCTTCGCCCCGCATGGACCTATCACACCGGCGCGCTGAAGCCTGAAACCGAACTCAACGAGAAGGCAGCCTTCGAGGCGACGCCGATTCTGGTCGAAGGCACGCTCTATCTCAGCACGCCGTTCAACCGCGTGATCGCACTCGACCCGGCGAGCGGCGCGGAGCGATGGACCTACGATCCGAGAGTGGATCGCTCCCACGATTATTCCGAGGTGAGCTCTCGCGGGGTGGCATCCTGGAGCGATTCCAAAGCCGCCGGCGACGCGCCGTGCAAGCTGCGCATCTTCGAAGGAACCATCGATGCGCGGCTGATCGCCATCGACGGCAAGACCGGCAAGCTGTGCGAGCAATTCGGTTCCGGCGGCACGGTGAACCTCACTCGCGGCGTGGTCTACGGGACCGAGTTCCGCGGTAGTTACCAGGTCACTTCCGCACCCGCCGTCGTCGGGGACCTGGTGATCACCGGATCCTCGATCTCCGACAATAACGCAGTCGATATGCCGCGCGGAGTGGTGCGTGCGTACGATGCGCGCACCGGCGCATTGCGTTGGACGTGGGACCCGATTCCCTGGGCGGAGAAGCAGCAGGTGCGGACCGGCGCGGCCAACGCGTGGTCCACCTTTGCCGCCGACCCGGCGCGCGACATGGTGTTCATCCCCACTGGCAGCGCCAGTCCCGATTATTACGGCGGCACGCGTCCCGGCGATAACAAGTGGGCGAATTCGGTTGTCGCGCTGAAGGCATCCACCGGGCAGTTCCTCTGGGGATTCCAAGTGGCCCACCACGATCTTTGGGACTACGACGTGGCCTCGCAACCCGCGCTGATCGAATTCCGCGGCCGCCCCGCCGTTGCGGTGACCACCAAGATCGGCCACGTCTTCGTGCTGGATCGCACCACAGGCAAGCCGCTGCATACGGTGGAGGAGCGCGCCGTTCCGAAGAGCGACATCAGCGGCGAAGACGCGTCGGCCAGCCAGCCGTTTCCCGTGTGGAGCGCGATGGTGCCGCAGAAATTGACCTTCGGCCGATGCGTGGGGCGCCACCGCCGAAATGCGCCAGTGGTGCCGCCAGAAAATCGATGCCTGCGCAACGACGGCCTGTTCACGCCGCCCGGTTTGCGCGGTACCATTTCGTTCCCCGGCAATGTCGGCGGCGTGAATTGGGGCAGCGCCGCGTGGGACCCGGTGCGCAATCTCCTGCTGGCCAACACCAACCGTCTGGCGGCCATCATGAAGCTGATTCCGCGCGAAGACATGCAGGCCGCCGTGGACCACAGCAAGGAAACCGAAACCTCCTGGGGCGGCGAGTTTGCCCGGCAGCGCGGCACGCCTTACGCGATGTATCGCGAGTGGCTGGTGGCGCCGAACGGACAGCCGTGCAACACGCCGCCCTGGGGCGCCCTGGTGGCATTCGATCTGGGTACCGGAAAGCTGCGTTGGGAATCGCCGCTCGGCAGTATGGGCGACGGGTGGCCGGCCGGATCCGTCAGCCTCGGCGGGCCCATGGCGACAGCGAGCGGACTGATCTTCACGGCGGCCGCGAAAGATGCGCACCTGCGCGCGTTCGACGCCGATTCCGGCAAAGAACTGTGGTCCATCGAACTACCCGCGAGCGCCCAATCGACGCCGATGACTTACGAATGGAGTGGCAAACAATACGTAGTGATCTGCGCCGGAGGACACGGCAAGCTCAAAAGCAAAATGGGCGATTCGGTGATCGCATTCGCCCTCGAGTAATTGTCGGGCATTTGTCGATCTGGCCGCCCCTCGTTCGATATATCGGTGAAAGGGAGATTCATACGATGAAATTCATGATTTTGATCAAAGCCGACAAGAACACCGAAGCCGGCGTGCTGCCAGACCAGAAGCTGCTCACCGAAATGGGGAAGTTCAACGAAGAGCTGTTAAAGGCCGGCGTCCTGCTGGCAGGCGAGGGACTCCATCCCAGCTCGAAGGGGGCGCGCGTCAAGTTCTCCGGTCAGAAGCGGACGGTGATCGACGGACCCTTCACCGAGACGAAGGAACTGATCGCCGGCTTCTGGCTGTGGAAGGTGAAGTCGAAAGAAGAGGCGATCGAATGGGTGAAGCGCTGCCCCAATCCCACTGCCGGAGAACCCGAGATCGAGATTCGGCAGGTGTTCGAAGCGGAGGACTTCGGCCCAGCCCTCACGCCCGAACTCAGGGAGCAGGAGGAGCGGATCTGGGCCGAAGCGGCGCGCAAGAATAATTCCCGTTAGAGCCGCCTGTGGCATGATGGCGGGATGGATCTCTGGACTCTGAGCGATCTTTGCACGCCATGGTGCGTACATGTGGTAGCGACGCTGCGCGTGGCCGATCACATTGCGGCGGGCATTACCGAGATTGGTCCGCTCGCCGCGGCAGCAGGCGCCGACCGCGACTCGCTGCACAGGGTGCTGCGGCACCTTGTGAGCAAGGGCCTGTTCACAGAGTCGGCGCCCGGCCGTTTCGAACTCACCGAGACTGCCCACGGGCTCCTGGGGGAATCGGGCCGCCTGGTATATGACCTGGATTCTTTCGGCGGCCGCATGGCCCACGCCTGGGGGACCATGCTTTCCGCCGTGCGCAGCGGCAAGCCGGCCTATCACGAGGCCTTCGGGCGCGGGTTCTGGGACGATATGGATGCTCACCCGGATATCGGCGCGAAGTTCGATGAGCTGATGGGGCCGGCAGGGCACGGCCTGCCGGACTGGCGCGTGCTGGTGAATCCGGCGGACTGGGAATCGGTGCGCATGGTGGTGGACGTCGGCGGCGGCACGGGAACGATGCTCGCGGAGATCCTGCGCGCACAGCCCGAGGTGCGTGGCACGCTGGTCGACCTGCCGCGGCCGGTGGCGCAGTCGGCCAAGGTGTTCCAAGCGGCGGGCGTGGCGGATCGGGCCACCGCCGTGGCGCAGAGCTTCTTCGACCCGCTGCCCGCCGGAAGCGACCTTTATGTACTGAAGAATGTCCTCGGCGACTGGCCGGATCGCGAGGCGACTGCCATTCTCAAACGCTGCGCGGAAGCAGCGCGGCCAACGGGTCGCGTAGTGGCGTTCATCGGCGCGGGACCTGGCGAGGAAGCATCGCCGGAGTTGCTGATGATGGTGCTGGTGGGCGGCAGAGGCCGGACGCTGGACGAGTTCCGCGAGATGGCTCGCGAGGCAGGACTGGAAGTGACCGCCGTGGGCCGCCAGTCCTCGGGCCGCGTCATCGCGGAGTGCCGGCCAACGCCCTAGTCCCTTACCCCGCGTTTGAGCGAAATCCAGCCTCTCCTGTTCCCCCAATTTGCGCAATATGACCCAGTTTTCGCCGCGCCTGACGGGACCAGTTGTTGAATATTTCCATAAAACCAGCCAATTTAAGTGTAAAAGACCTTTTGGTCCTCTACGTGCTCGCCCCACGCCAACATGGAGAAGTTCTTACGGGACTCGGGACACCTGATTCGGCCGGCAATCGTGCTGCTGGCCGGCCTGGGGCTGTTTATGGTGATTCGCTCGGCTGTAGTTCCCAAGGGCTTCGGTCAGTACGGCCACTACCGTCCCGGCGCCCTGGCAGCCATCCGCCAGCATCCCATCTCCTACGCTGGACAGGGCACCTGCGTTCTGTGCCATGAGGAAGAAGGGAAGGTCCGCGCCTCCGGCAAACATGCCCACGTGGCCTGCGAGACCTGCCATGGGCCGCTGGCCAAGCATGCGGACGATCCCGCCGCCAACGTCCCCAAACTTCCCACCGTCGCCACTCTCTGCGCACGCTGCCACGAACAGGACACGGCGAAGCCCAAGACGTTTCCGCAAGTGGTCACCGCCGAGCACTCCGGCGGCATGGCCTGCAACGATTGTCACAAGCCGCACAATCCGCACCTCTGAGGAACAGGAGCATCTATGGAAATCACCCGTCGAGACATGATGAGCGTGGGCGGCAAACTCCTGATGATCGCCAGCGTGGGCGCAACCTTCGAACAGATCACCGGCGCCGAACCGCCCCCCGATACCTACCGCATGGCCGACCACTGGTGGGGCATGATTATCGACATCGATAAATGCATCGGCTGCGGCAACTGTGTACGCGCCTGCTCCAATGAGAATCAGGTTCCCAAGGACTACTTCCGCACCTGGGTGGAGCGTTACGAAGTCCCGGAAGGCTACGTCAATCCGCACGTCAGCTCCCCGCAGGGAGCCATTAACGGTTTTCCGCCCTCCAAACAGACCAACCTCAAGAGCTTCTTCGTACCCAAGCTCTGCAACCACTGCGCGGATTCCCCCTGCGTGCAGGTCTGCCCGGTGGGCGCCACTTTCGTCAGCCCGGATGGCGTGGTGCTGGTGGACAAGGACTATTGCCTGGGCTGCCGCTACTGCGTGCAGGCCTGCCCCTACGGCTGCCGCTACCTGCACCCCGAAACTGAAACCGTGGACAAGTGCACCCTTTGCTACCACCGCATTACCCAGGGTTTGACCACTGCGTGTTGCGAGAACTGTCCCACCGGTGCACGCCAACTGGTGGACTTCAAGGATCCCAAGGACCCCGTGCACGAATTCCTGCGTGAAAACAAAGTCTCCGTGTTGAAGCCGAACATGGCCACGGAAGCCAAGGTCTATTACAAGAACCTCGACGGCTCGGTGCGATAGAAGGAGCGAAACGATGATTCCTGGCGTCGACGGTTTCATGTACCCGAACGAGGTGGAGTTGCAGTGGAGCGTGCTCATCGTGCTCTACCCGTTTGTCACCGGCCTGGTAGCCGGAGCTTTCATTCTGGCGTCGCTGGAGCGCGTCTTTAAAGTGGAAGCGGTGCGCCCCACTTACCGCCTGGCGCTGCTCACGGCGCTCTCGTTCCTGCTGGTGGCGCCGCTGCCGCTGCAAATGCACCTGGGCCACCCCGAGCGCTCCTTCGAGATGTACACCACGCCGCACCGCTCGTCGGCCATGGCCATGTTCGGTTTCGTCTATCTCTGGTATCTCACCGTCGTACTCTTATTGGAAATCTGGCTGGACTACCGCGCCGATATCGTGCGCTTGGCGCAATCCTCCAAGGGCTTTCTACGCCTGATCTACCGTGCGCTCACCCTGGGCTCGATGAACGTCAGTCCCGCCGCGCGCAACATCGACGACAAGGTAGGCTATGCGGTTACCGTGATCGGCATTCCGTCGGCATTCATGCTCCACGGATATGTCGGCTTCATCTTCGGCTCCATCAAAGCCAACCCGTGGTGGAGCACGCCGCTCATGCCCATCGTATTTCTGTTTTCCGCCATGGTGTCGGGTATCGCGGCGGTCCTGTTACTCTACATGGGCTCCATGAAGCTGAAGAAAACGCCCATCGACATGCGCTGCATCGATACCATCGCCAAGTATCTGTTCTACACTTTCGTCATCGATTTCACCCTGGAAATGCTGGACCTGATTCACCGCACTTACGAGAGCGACGAAAGCTTCCGCAGCCTGGATTTCATGGTGCATACGCGCCTGTGGTACTCGCACGTCATTCTGCAGATCGGCCTGGGCACCCTGATTCCGCTCGCGCTCCTAGCCGCCAATCAACTCTGGAAATTCAGCGAGGCGAGGCGGAAGCTGATGTACGTGACGGCATGTTCGCTCACCATGATCGGGATCTTCGCCATGCGCTGGAATATTGTCATCGGCGGCCAGTTATTCTCCAAGAGTTTCCTGGGCTATACCACTTACAAAGTCGACTTAGTCACCCGCGAAGGGTTGCTCGCGGCAATTGCGCTGATGCTGCTGCCCTTTGTCATCTTTTTCGTGCTGGTGAAGATCCTGCCTCCGTGGCAGGAAAGCGAGGCTCATAAAGCCTGAGGAGGTTGCCTTGTCGCAACCCGAGTTGGACGCGCTGGCCGGCGAAGTTCGCGACCTGCAAACTCGTGTAGCCCGCATGGAAACGGCCATGGGGCTGTCTCCCGCGAGTCCCATCCGAGCCGCGAGCGTTAGCGAGCGGTCTCCCGCGCCGGATCCGCCACCCCCACTCCTGGAATCTCCCATCTCGCTCCTCCCGGTCATCGGTCGTGCGCTGCTCGGCCTGGCAGGCGCCTTCCTGCTGCGCGCGCTGACCGAAGCCGGAACCTTCTCGCCGCGTATGGGCGTAGCCATCGGCTTGGTCTACGCCATGTTGTGGCTGGTCTGGGCAGCGCGCACTCCGGCCGCGCGGCGCCTGGAAACCGCGCTCCACGGCCTGACCTCCGTGCTGGTGCTCTCTCCGCTGCTCTTTGAGGCCACCGTGCGCTTCCACGCCGTCTCCACGTGGACGGCGGGCGCCCTCCTGTTGACGTTCACCCTCTTCGGACTCGCCGTATCCTGGCGCAAAGATCTGCTGATCGTGGCCACCTTCGCCACGCTGGCAGGACTCGGTACCAGCATCGCCCTCCTGCTTGCCACAGAAGACGTCCTGCCCTTCACGTTCGTGCTTCTCGCCATCGCCCTGGCCATGGAAGTCTCCGCCTGCCTGAATCACTGGATGAGCGGGCGCTGGCTCACCGCCGCCGCCGCCGACCTCGCGGTGCTGCTCGCCACCTGGCTGGTGACCAACGAGCGCGGACTGCCGGAAGGCTATGTCGCCATCCCGCACTCGGCCTTGCTTGCCGCGCAGGTTGCGCTGCTGGCCATTTATCTGTCCAGCACCATCGTCCGCACCCTGCTGCGCGGATTCACCTTCACCTGGTTCGAGACCGCGCAGTGCGCGCTCGCCTTCCTCATCAGCGTGGGCGGCGGCCTGCAACTCACCAGCGCCGATCCGCGCGTCGCGCCCGCGCTGGCGACGCTCTCGTTGCTGTGCGCGGCCGCCTGCTACCTGGTTTCCTTCCTGATGCTCGACGTCGGGGGCGAACGGCACACCCGCAACTTCCACACCTATTCCACCTTCGGCATTCTACTCACCATCGCGGGCAGCCGCATTCTGCTTTCCGGTGCCGCGGCGGCCGTGGCCTGGAGCGTGCTGGCGGTGGCCGCTATCTGGGTCGGCGGCATTTTCCTCCGCCTCACGCTGAAGGTCCACGGCACCATTTTCCTGCTCCTTGCCCTGGGCGCCTCGAGCGCGCTGGAACAGGCGGCGGGCCTGCTGCTGGGCTCCCGCACGTGGCCCGGGGGCGCTCCCTGGGCGATCTGGAGCGGCGCGCTTACGGCGACCCTGTGCTATGTCATAGGAACCCGCCACGCCGCGGCGGTAACGCCCAGCTGGAGTTCGCGCGCACTGCGCATTCTGGTGGCGGGAACCGCAGTCTGCCTGGTGGCAGGCATTGCCGCCGGACTGCTCACTGCCGCCTATCACGCGACATTCGGTGCCGAAGCCACCCACGCCTATTGCGCCACCCTGCGCACCTTCGTGCTTTCGGCCGTGGCGCTCCTGCTCGCCTGGGCCGCCGGTCGCTGGGACCGCCAGGAGTTTGGGCGCCTGGTGTACCCGGTGATGGCTCTCGGCGCCTACCGCATGATCGGTGTGGACTTGCACCAGGATCGCACCACCGCGCTATTCCTCTCGCTCCTGCTCTACGGAGGCGCGCTGATCCTGCTTCCCAAGCTGATTCGCGCCCGGTAATCCGGCATAGCTGGCGAGTGCTTAATCGTCTTGGGGTATACGGCGAGAAGACAGTTTCTGGCCAGCCGCGATCCATCTTGCGGCGCGAGGGCTAGCCAATCTGAACTTGACTCGCGTCATCTTACCGGATAAGCTAAGAATTCTTGGTATGGGACGCAAGGCGAAAAAGAACGATTCGTTACCCGGTTCACTGGACATGTTGATTCTGCGGACACTGTCACGGCGCGACCTCCATGGATACGGCATCGTCCAGTTCATTCAACAATCGTCCGACAACGAGCTCCTCGTCGAGGAGGGCTCGCTGTACCCCGCTCTGCAGCGGCTGGAGCTGAACGGCTGGATCGACGGTGTCTGGGGCGTGACGTCGAATAATCGGCGGGCGAGGGTCTACAAGATCACGGCGGCCGGGCGCAAACAGCTGGCGGTTGAAACCCGGAAGTACGCCAAACTCACGCTGGCGATCGCCCGTGTGATGGGAGCGGAGTGACAGACATGGTGATACGGCGGCTGAGGTACTGGAGGGAGAGCGCCTGGCGCAGCGAGGCGCTGCGTGAGGAAATGGAACTCCACCTTGCGGAAAAAGCCGCGGAACTCGAAGCAGACGGTATGACGCCGGAGTACGCCCGCGCTGAAGCCCGCCGGCGATTTGGCAACGTCGGCCTGAAGCAGGAAGAGTCACGGGATATTTGGATGACACGGTTTTTATCGGAACTTGGCCAGGATGTCCGCTACGGCTGTCGCACCATGATCGCCAACAAGGCATTCAGCGCCCTGGCCGTTCTGTCGCTGGCGCTCGGCATCGGCGCCAATACTACGATCTACAGCTTGATGGAGTCGATTCTGTTGCGTTCGCTGCCGGTGGCCGATCCCGAGTCGCTGGTGGTCTTGAATTGGCATAGCCGGCCGCCCCAGAACGCCAATAAGGAGTCGGTCCACGTTATGCACGCGTTACAGGGCTTGGCGTGGCCCGGCAACAATGGCGACATGGTCCTTGGCATCTTCCCATACGGCGCGTTCGAGACGCTTCGCGAGGAGAATCCCGTCTTTTCCACGCTTTTCGGATACTTCAACGGACATAATAAGACCCTGGCCATCCGCGGGCAGGCCACGAGCGCCGGCACGGAGTACGTCACCGGCGAATATTTCCGCGGCCTGACAGTGTCGCCGGCCGCGGGACGTCTGATCGACTCCGAAGACGACCGCCCAGGCGCAGCGCCGGTCGCGGTCATCAGCTTTGCGACCAGCCAGCAGCGCTTTGGGGGACCGTCGAGTGCGATCGGACAACCGGTTCTCGTCGATAATGTGCCCTTCACGGTGATCGGCGTGGCGCCGCCGGAATTCTTCGGAGTCGACCCTGCGGCGGCGCCGGACCTTTACCTTCCGTTGCACACGAATCTGCTCGTGGACAGTGCCGGGGCGGCTCGTATGTATCCCGACGGAAACTTCTACTGGATCGAAATGATGGGCCGCCTGCGTCCCGGCGTCAGCATGGCGCAGGCGCAGGCAGCGCTGGCTCCTCGTTTCCATGAATGGGTTGCCGCAACCGCGACCACCGACGGTGAGCGCGCCAAACTGCCCGCGCTGATGCTGAATCCCGGCGCCGCCGGTCTGGGAAGTTTGCGCCGCCAGTATTCCAAGCCTCTGTACGTACTCCTGACGATGGTGGGATTGATCCTGGCGATCGCGTGCGCGAACATCGCCAATCTACTGCTGGCAAGGGCCGCCGCGCGACGCCGCGAAATGGCTGTCCGGCTCAGCCTGGGAGCGGGACGGCTCCGCATCGTGCGGCAGTTGCTTACCGAGAGTGTGATGCTGGCGTCGCTCGGCGGAGCATTCGGGGTCTTGTTTGCGATCTGGGGCGTGCGGTCGCTGACGTTTCTGTTCTCCCACGGGCAGGAGAACTTTACGCTGCACGCGGAATTGAACTGGCACGTGCTGGGCGTGACGGCGGCGCTCTCACTGGTTTGCGGCCTGTTATTTGGCCTCGCTCCAGCGATTCAGTCGACGCGTGCGGACGTCATGCCCGCGCTAAAGAATGGACGCGGGGGCGGACCGCGCCGCCGCGCGCAGCACGTGCTGGTGGTCGCCCAAATCGCGATGTCATTTCTCATCCTGGTCGCCGCCGGTCTGTTTGTCCGGACACTCAACAACCTGCACTCCGTCCAACTGGGATACGCTCGCGAGAACATCCTTCTGTTCTCGTTGAATGCGCGCCAGGCCGGGCACGCGAGCGCGGAGATCGCCATTTTTTACGCGGACCTGCGCAAGCGCTTCGAAGCGATCCCGGGCGTGAGCAGCGCGACGCTTTCGCAATCCTCGATCATCAACGCCGGCCGCGCCGGGCAGGCAATCAGGGGGCCAATGAAGATCGGCGCTGTTACCATCGATGGCGCACGCGTCATGGCCGCCGGACCGCGTTTCCTCACGACGATGCAGATTCCGCTCCTGGCCGGGCGTGAGATCGACGACCGCGACCAACCGGGCTCCAGGCCGGTTGCAGTGATCAGCGAGCGACTGGCGAGGACTTACTTCGGGAACGAGAATCCGGTGGGCAGGCGCATCACGCTCCCGGACGAGAATCGCGATCTCGAAATCGTCGGCGTGTCGGCTAACCTGCGGTACGGTGGTCTGAAAAATGAAGAGGAGAGTGCCATGACCGTGTTCGTAGCGGTCAGCCAGTTTTCTTCGGAGCGAGTGACCTACGCGCTGCGCACTGCGGGTGATCCGCTGAGGTTTGTTCAGAGTGTGCATGAGATCGTGCGGGAGGCGGATTCCCGCATACCCGTCACCAACGTGGTCACACAGGCCGCGGAAATCGATCGGACGATAAGCCGGGAACTCACGTTCGCGAAACTATGCACGGGTTTCGCGGTTCTGGCTCTCCTGATGGCGTGCGTGGGGCTCTACGGGACGATGTCGTACAGCGTCGCGCGGCAGACCGGCGAGATTGGAATCCGTATGGCTCTGGGCGCACGACGCGGCGCCGTGGTATGGATGGTTCTGCGCCGCGTTCTAATACTTGCGGCGGTGGGGCTCGCGATCAGCGTGCCTGCCGCGTTGAGCGCGTCCCGGCTTGTCAAATCGTTTCTGTTTGGCACCCAGCCCAATGATCCGGGAACCCTGGTGCTGGCCGGCTTGGTCCTTGTAAGTGCCGCGATTCTCGCCGGCTATGCGCCGGCAAGGCGAGCGTCCCGAATTGATCCGCTGGCGGCTCTGCGGCAAGAGTAAGACTCTGCAGGGGCTATAGGAGCAAGAGGAATGATGAATCCAATCGCAAAAAGACTGATGGTGGCCGGACTGCTGACCGCAGTGGGCTTATGGGCGCAGGCGCCGGCTGAATTTGTCGCTGCTTCTATCAAACCGGCTGCGCCGATGGAGAACGGCCGCATGATGATCGGGATGCGGGGAGGTCCCGGGACGCCTTCTCCGGGACAAATGACATTCACCAATGTTTCGCTTGCCGATATCTTGCAGCGGGCATACGACGTGAAGAGCTACCAGGTCTCGGGCCCGGATTGGATGTCGTCGGCGAGGTTCGATATGGCCGCCAAGGTTCCGGCGGGTGCGACAAAGGCGCAGTCCAACGTCATGCTGCAGAATCTCCTTACCGATCGATTCAAGCTGGTTCTGCATCATTCGACGAAAGAGTCCTCGATCTATGCGCTGCTGGTTGCGAAGGGCGGGCCGAAGCTCAAGGAATCGGCCAAAGAATCAACGGACGATGCGATTGCCGCGTCTCAGCCCGGCGGTCAGGGGATGGACGGTCCGGGACGCGGGATGATGGGCAAAGACGGAAAGCCGCAGTTGCCGCCCGGCACCCCGAAAGGCACTCCGATGATCATCGGAGAGGGTCAGATGATGGCCCCGGGCGGAAAGATAAGAATGATCTCGAACGGAGTGACCATCGGGGAGTTTGTGAACAGGCTTGCGAGACAGTTGGACCGGCCCGTGATGGACATGACGGGACTCAGCGGCAGGTACGATATCACCCTGGATTTCGCTATCGATCCCTCCATCATGCAGGCCAGAATGGCGGCGATGGGTGGAGGGCCGCTGCCTGTGGGAACGGATTCTCCGGAGGGCGCTGCGCAGGATCCGAGCGGCGCGGCCACGATCTTTTCGGCGCTGAAGGAACAGCTCGGGTTGAGGCTCGAAGCGAGGAAGGGTCCGGTCGATCTGCTGGTGATCGACAGTGTGCAGAAAACACCGACGGAGAATTAGTGTCTGAGTAGTGTGGTCCGTTGGTCCGCAGCCAAATGCTCGAGCGCCGTTGGTTGAAGCCGGCAACGCGGCGCCCTGGTTTGGATGGCTCTGCGCGGCGTTCTAATACTGGGCGGTGGGGCTCGCGATCAGCGTGCCTACCGCGTTGAGCGCGTCCCGGCTTGTCAAATCGTTTCTCGAATTGATCCGCTGGTGGGGTCCTTCGTGCCGCCCCTACAATTTCCGAATCTTAATATTCTTGAACCAGGCGTCGCTGCCGTGATTCTGTATCGAGATCTGGCAATCCTTCTTCGGATGCTTCACCAGCAACTCGTACACCTTCGAATCCGTGCCCCACCTCGCCGCCGAGCCCTTAGCTACCTCCGGCGCATTCAGGCTGCCATCCACCACCTTCACGCCATTCAGCCAGTGTTCGACCGCATCGCCCTTCACCACCAGCCGCGAGTGATTGAAATCGCCCACCGGCTTCGTCGCGTCCTTCGACGGCGGGAGCATATCGTACAGAGCGCCCGCCTGGTGATTGTTGCCGCGCCGCGCATCGGGATTCTTCTCGTTGTCGAGCACCTGGTATTCGAAACCGATGACGTACTCCTGTCCCTTCACCGGCCGGTCGGTGCGCCGGTTATTCATCGACGCGTTCACCCGGTTCTCAAACCTCTGCCCGAGCTTTTCGTCATCCAGCATGACGCGGTCCTGTATACGGTACTTCACTCCGCTGTTGCCGCCCGGAGAAATCTTCCAGTCGAACTCCAGTTCGAAATCGCGGAACGTATCCAGGGTGAAAAGATCCTGGTTGAGCGTCTGGTGCGGCAGCGACTTGATACAGCCGTCTTCGATGGTAAATCCATTGTCGGGCGGCACCTTCTTCGTGGGGTCTTCCCACCCGGCGTAACTCTTACCGTCGAAGAGCAGGCGCCATCCGGCGGACTTCTCCGCGGCGGTGAGTTGATTGTCGGCGGCGGGGGCGGCCAGCACGGCGGCACACGCAAGCGCGGTAATTCTCAGAACATAAGGCATCGCTTCCAATCTACAATGTCCTGGTGCATCTTGTACGGCTGGCCTTCTTTCTGATCTGCGCGGCGGCAGCGGCCAAAAATACGCAGGACACGCGCGTCATCCTGCTGGGTACCGGCACGCCGAATCCGGAACCCGACCGCATGGGTCCGGCGGTTGCCGTGGTGTCGGGCGACCGCGTCTATATCGTCGATTGCGGACCCGGCGTGGTCCGCCGAGCTGCGCAGGCGGGAATCCACATGGAGCAGTTGACCCGCGCGTTTATTACCCACCTGCATTCCGACCACACCGCGGGTCTTCCCGACCTCATCCTCACCCCGCCTAACGCCGGCCGCAACGAGCCGCTCGAAGTCTTCGGCCCGCCCGGATTGCATGCCATGACCGCCAACCTCCTTAAGGCGTACCGGGAAGATTTCGCCATTCGCCTGCACGGCACGCAGCCCGCCGAGCCACGCGGATTCACAGTAATCGCGCATGACGTCCGCCCCGGCGAGGTCTACCGCGATCAGCAGGTGCGGGTGGTCGCATTCGCCGTCTCCCACGGCGCGTGGGAGCACGCTTACGGCTACCGCTTCGAGGCCGCCGACAAGGTGATCGTGATCAGTGGTGACACCACCTATAGCGACGCGTTGATCGCCGCGGCCAAGGGATGCGACATCCTGGTGCACGAGGTGTATTCGCAAATAGGCTGGGAGGGCCGTACCCCGGAATGGCGTAAATATCACGCGGCCTATCACACCTCCGGTCCGGACGCCGGCAAAGTCGCGGCGCAAGTCCGGCCGAAGAAACTCGTGCTCTATCACCTGCTGCCCATGGGCCAAACCGCTGATGAAGTGCTCGGCGAGGTCCGCCGGAACTGGCAGGGTGAAGTGATCTACGGAAACGACCTCGACGTGATTCGCTAAGGCGCGCGAAACTTAGCGGGCCCGGTAGTGGCCGGGGACCGCGCGCAATGAGATTGCGAGGCGGCTCCTGATTGAATTTCCGATAGTCGATTCGAGGCTCCATCGAACCAGATTACTACAGGGGCCAGACCCCTCCGGCGTGCATGGCGGTCGCGGTATTATCGAGGGAATCAGCCAACCTTAAGGAGGGATTTGTGTCAATTGCATTAGTAACCGGCACCAGCACGGGAATCGGCCTGGCGACCGCGGTGACCCTGGCGCGAGGTGGGCACACCGTCTTCGCCACCATGCGCAATCCGGCCGGCGGCGCGGGCGAAATCCGCGCCATCGCGGAGGCGGAAAAGTTGCCCGTCACGGTGCTCCCCATGGACGTGGATGACGATGCTTCCGTACGCACCGGTGTGGCGCAGACCCTGGCGCAGGGCGGCCGGATCGATGTGCTGGTGAATAACGCCGGCGTTGCCGGGCACGGCTCGGTGGAGGAGTTCCCACTGTCGGAATTCCGCCGCATTATGGAGACCAATTACTTCGGCGCGCTGCGCTGTATACAGGCCGTGGTGCCGGGGATGCGCGAGCGGCGCCACGGATGCATCGTCAACGTGACCAGCGTGGCGGGACGTTTCTCCAGCGCGCCCCAAGCGCCCTACGCGGCGTCGAAATGGGCGCTGGAAGCGGTTAGCGAAGCGCTGGCGCAGGAGGTGAAACCCTTCGGCGTGCGCGTGGCCATCGTGGAGCCGGGGGTGATTGCCACTCCGATCTTCGGCAAGTTACCGCCGGGAGAGAAAAGTTCGCTCTATCCGCAGGAACGCCGCCTGAACGCGCTGTTCGCCGCCTCGCTCAAGAATCCGGTGTCGCCTTACGTAGTCGGAGAAGCCATCCGTGGCATCGTGGAGAGCGACAACTGGCAATTGCGCTACCCCGTGGGACCCGATGCTGCGCCCTTCCTCGCCTGGCGCGCTTCCATGACCGATGAAGACTGGGTCAACTGGGGTGGGGGCACGGACGCGGAATGGGCCGCGAACGTGAAACGAACTTTCGGCCTCGATGTGGAACTGTAAGGTGGGAAGACCATCGCTTTTGTGGTCTGTTGGGATGGGCGTTCCGCCCGCGAAACTTCATGAAAAACTGCACGTGGGACGTGCAATGGTGGGGCGGACCCCCTGGTCCGCAGCCGACGCCCCCGTCGGCTTGCTTCGTGCGGAAACTGTCGCGTCATGCTGGTTTTTCGACCCTGTCAACCGCTGGAATTTGCCGCTGGAATTTGCCTACAACACCACTACCGGATGATATAGATTCGGCAGCACCACTTCGCCGATCGCCACCAGGCTACCGGTCCGCGTCACAGCCTTCACATATTTCGAGGGCGGTCCCGGCCGGAAGGGCGACGCGGGGAAGTTGCGCCCGTTGCGCACCTGCGCCGCGGTCAGATCATCGACAAAGATGCTGGGAAAACCGGGCAACAGGTTCTCCACCGGCACGAACGCGTCCATCAGCCGCGCTTCAGCCGCCAACGCTTCCAATTGTTCCAGCGTTCTTGCCTGATCGATTTCGAACTCGCCGGAGGCCAGCCTGCGCAACTCCGTGAGGTGCGCGCCGCAGCCCACCGCCTGCCCCACATCGTGCGCGATCGATCTCACGTAGGTGCCGCCCGAACAATGCACGCGCAACCGCGCCTCGCAGCCGTTCAGTTCCAGCAACGCCAATTCGTAGACGTGGACCGAAACCGGCGCCAGTTCCACCGCAATGTTCTTACGCGCCAGTTCGTAGGACCGCCGGCCTTCCACCTTCTTGGCCGATACCGCCGGTGGGCGCTGCGCGAACTCACCGCGAAACGGCTCGAGCGCCGCCTCCAATTCTTCGGCGGTCAGGTGGACTTCCACTTTCTCGCTGGTAGCTTCGCCCGCGCGGTCATAGCTGCTGGTGGACCAGCCGAATCGCACCACACCCTCATAGATTTTGTCGCTGTGCGTATAGAACTGCGCCAGGCGCGTGGCACGCTCGATCACCAGGGGCAGCACGCCCGTCGCGATCGGATCCAGCGTCCCCAAATGGCCCACCTTTTTCGTCTGCGCGATGCGGCGGACCTTGTTTACGACATCGTGCGAGGTCCAGCCTTCGGGTTTGTCGATTACGATGACTCCGTCCAATGTTGTCCTTATGCGGCGATCATTTTTGCAGGCAGTGGGCGCGCTTACGCGCCATGCAAAGATAGCCGAGCGTGAAATTACGGTCGCGGTCGAGACCGTCCAGCAGCGGCAGAAGCAGTGCCGGAGGGACCAGCAGGATCGCGGCTGGAAGAAAGAATAGCCAGCGAACGCCTCCTGTGAAGAATTGTAGCCCGTTGAGCAGGCGCCGGGCGAGGAGGCGGAAGTAGCCGCCGGCCGCGCGCATTTCACGGACCTCGAAGCCGTGGGTCTCCAGCAGGTACGCGAGGCCATAACGCGTGTAGCGGAAATAATCGTGCGGCGCCTGGTGGACTTCCCATTCGTGAGGCGCCGCGATCAGCAGCGAACCGTCCGTCGCCAGCGTACGGGCGATCTCCGCCAGCGCGAGGCTCGGTTCCTTCAGGTGTTCGATCGTAACAATGTGGACCGCGGCATCGAAGACTCGCTGCGCGGAACGGCAGCGACGTGAGATCGGCAAGCACATCGACGCGGCTGTAATCCCACGCCGCGTCGCCCACCGCGAGATCGACACCGCAATAGCGCTGTTTCGCGAAGTGATGCCGGTACTGTCCCTCGCCCGAGCCCGCATCCAGCACGCGCGCCCCCGCAGGCAAACCGCGTGCGAACGCCGCCACCGCGTCCTCGATCTCGCTCTCGAAATGCAAAATGTGCCGCCGCAACGGGAGCGGCAGGCGGTAGGCGAGACTGGTGTAGCTCATCGACCCATCCGTGGTGGGACAGGCTTCAGCCTGTCAATCCGAGCGAAGCTCGGACATTCTTCTCCGAGGTCCCCGTGAGTGGGGCGGCATTTCAGTCTGCAGTACTCCCTTCGAGGGGGGTATTCTTCGCACGTTTCCGTGCCCTTCTCTGCGCTTACCTCCCCGTCTCTGCGCCTCTGCGTTGAATAGACTTCCCCGTTACTCATCTCGGCCGCGCCTCGATCATCACCGTCGAACCCGCCCCGCAAGCCGCCTCTGCTACGGCGAAGGGCAACGAAGCCAGCACCATCGCAAAATAGGTGAGATCCTTCGCCAGCCGTGCGCCGCCCGATTCCGCTACACGCCGCACGCGCCTTGCCATCGGGTCCAACGACGGGGCCAGGCTGCTCGCCAGGCCCGCAGGGTTATCGCGCAGTGAAAAATATTTGCGGCGCAACACTTCGAAACCCGCAAACTCCATCATCTTCTCCAGGTCGCGCGCGCGGAAATCGGTCAGGTGGCGCGGGATGTCGGCGCCGTTCCACGCGCGGCCTAACAACCGCGCCTGCCACGACGCGGCGTTGGGCACCTGCACTACTAGGCGTCCGTCCCGTGCCAGTAGTGCGCGCGCCGCACACAGATACGCCCGCGGATCGTACAGATGCTCCATCACATGGAACATGGTGAGCCCCGCGAAACTTCCGGCACGCAGCGGGGCGCGCTCCAGATCGCCGGCCAGCGCCGGAACCTGCTGCTGCCGCCAGGCAATGCCGGCCGCCTCGCGCGAATTGTCCAGGCCCACCACGCGCAGGCCGCGCTCGCGCATCATGCCGAGGAACAATCCGCCGCCGCAGCCCACATCGAGCAGCGGACCACGCGCCGTGGAATCGGCCAGCGCCTGCGCCACAAATTGCACGTGATCGCGCAGCACCAGGCGGCGATAAGCTTCTTCCAGATGGCTCGCCGCGCTCTGGTCCGGCGCGAACCAATAGTTGTCGGGATAGTAGCGCCCGAGCTCCTCCGGCGGAGGTTTCGGATCCAGGCGCAGCAACCCACACGCGTCGCAGCGCACCACGCGGAACTGCTTCGTCGTTGTGTGATACAAACGGTCCGAGCCGTGGAACAGCGCGGTGGCATCGCCGCTTCCGCACATCAGGCAGGCACTCATGCCACCTCCGTGAGGCGCAGGCGGTGCGCCAGTAGCAGGCGGCGCACTTCTCCCGGACTGAGCCGCCGTATACGGCGGATCTGCGCGCGTTTGCCGAGCATGCGTGGAACCAGGCGCAGCGCCGCCAAGTCGCCCGCAGCCAGCGCGCGCACTATCGTCAGTTTGCCACCGGCGCCGGGAAAGTGGGCAGTGTCGCCATGGTTACGGTGCGCCAGCACCGCGCCCGCCAACAGCCGCGCGGCGTAGTAGAACGGATTGAGCACGAGCAGGCTCCACGGAAACAATTTCACCGCCAGCAGTACGCGATTGCGCTCGATCAATTGAAGCCGCCAACCTGAATCCCTCCCCAGCGTGGCGCCGCGATGATGCCGCACCACCGCGCGCGGCGCATAGAGGCACAGCCACCCGGCGATGCGCGCGCGCAGGCCCAGTTCGGCGTCGTCGCCATACGCGAAAAAATCTTCGTCGAAGCCGCCGATCTCGTCCAACATCGGCTTGCGGTACATCGCGGCGCATCCATCGGGCCAGAGGACTTCCTCTTCCCGATCGAATTGTCCGCGATCCAGCGCGCCGCTGCCGCGCCCGCGATTCTGCCCGTCGGGGAACATGAGGTGCCCCACTTTATCGATGCGCGACGGATCCTCCCACACCAGCACCTTGCTGGCCGCCATGCCGACCTGCGGGCGCGAGCCGCAGACGCGCTCCAGTTCCGCGAGCCAGTCGGGTTCCGCCTCCGCGTCGTTATTGAGCAGGGCGACAAACTCACCGCGCGCCGCGGCGATCCCCTGGTTGTTGGCCGCGCAGAAGCCGCGGTTCTCGCGATTGCGAATCACGCGCGCGTCGAACTCGCTTTCGGCCATTTCGGCCGATCCGTCGCTCGACCCGTTGTCCACTACGATGGTCTCGAAATCGACGTTTTTCTGGCGGGCGAGCGAGGTCAGGCACGCGCGCAGCAATTGCTTCCGGTTCCAGTTCACCACCACCACGGAGATCAATTGTTTATGCTAACAGGCGCCGGGCTTATCCGCTTTCCCCAGCGCGGGAGTTATTCCCTGTTATATTATGAGTTTAGAGGTAGGGAACTTCTCCTATGACACCGGTTGGCGAGTCTTTGCGCCGCGAACGCCTGAAGCGCAATCTCGAGTTGGAGGAGATCTCCCACGATCTGAAGATCTCCACGCGCTTCCTTCAGGCGATTGAAAACGACCAGTACGACAAGTTGCCCGGGGGCGTCTTCGCCAAGAGCTTCGTGCGCCAATACGCGCGGCTGCTCGGTCTCAATGAAGAAGACCTTGCCGACCAGGTACAGCAGATTCTGGGACCCGCGCCGGAAGTTCCGCAGTTCGCCGAGAAGGCGAAGGCGGCGACCGTCCCGCCGATTCAGGTGCCCAGGGTGGATGAATGGGAGACGGTCGGCGACAAGCGTTTTCAATGGTCCGGGTGGCTCTCGGCGGCGGTGTTTGTAGCGGTGATGCTGGTGTGCTCGGCGGTCTACGCCTGGATTCAGCGTCCCAAATCGACGGTGACCGCGCAGGCAAATCCGCCAACCCAAAGCGCTGTCCAGAACGCAGCACATAACCCAACCCCGAACGTGGCACAGAACCCCACGCAGGGGGCGCCACCATCCGCTCCGGGGGAGGCCCAACCCGTTCCTCCGCCGGTGGTGACCGCTCCGCCCGCGTCGTCTCCCGCGCCACCGGCCGGAGCGCCCGCGCAGGCGCCCGAGCAGAAGCCGGCAGAGACGAAGCCTGTGCAAGCCGGCCTGACCCCTCCGAACCCCGCCGCCACCGTGCATGTCGAGATCACCGCGGACGAAGCCGTGTGGGTGCTGGCGCGCGCCGACGGCAAATATATCTTTTCCGGCACGATGGACGCGCACGCCACGCGTAACGTCGAAGGCGTGAAAGAAGTGACGGTGCGCCTGGGCAACGCGGGCGGAGTCACAATTTCGCTGAACGGCAAACCCATCGGCCCTGCCGGACCCAAGGGGCAGGTGCGAACGATTCAGTTCACTTCGGGCGGCTTCCAGATTGTGCCGGCCAAGCCCGCGGTGCCACTCGACCCGCTCGACCGTCTCTGACGCCGCAACGCACGCTGCCGCTTGCGCTCCAGCGTCAGCAGTTCGCGCCTGCGGCGATTCTTGACGCTCTCATCCACCTTGTGCCAGAACTTGGCGAAATAGCTGACCGCCGAAATCAGCGAGAAGAAAACGACGCCCCACATCAGCGCGAGGCCGATGGGTCTCAGGGCCGGTTGCCGCACGCTGGGCAGCATTACCGAAATCGCGACCACCTGGCAGAACATTTTGGTCTTGCCCAGATCGCTGGCCTTGATCGTGTAGCCTTCGGCGGCGGCGATGCTGCGCAATCCGGAAACAGCAAACTCGCGGCCGATGATCAACACCGCCATCCAGCCGGGAAGCGCGCGAATCTGCACCAGCGAGATCAGCGCCGCCGAAACCAACAGCTTGTCGGCGATCGGGTCGAGCAGCGTGCCGATGGTGGTGACCTGCTTCCAGCGCCGCGCCAGGTATCCGTCCAGCAGATCCGTGCCCGCGGCAACCAGGAAAATCGCCAGCGACAGCCAGTCGTTGGTCACCTGCACGCCGCCTACCTGGAAGCCGACGTTCTCCTGGACCAGCGCCGCCACCAGTAGTGGCACGAAGAAGATCCGGAGAATGGTCAGCGCATTCGGAAGATTCATCGCCCACCCCAACTATAACAAGACTGTGACACGTGGTTCAGGTTTGTCCGGCGCCGTCATATACTTAAATTTCGCCCATGAATCTATCGCGCCGTCATTTTTTCTTCGGCAGCCTTGTGCTGCCCGCGCTCGCCGCCAAAAAAGCGCTGGGTGAGCAACCCAATATCCTGCTGATCCTGGTGGATGGTCTGCCCTCGTGGCTTCTGGGCTGCTACGGCAACACAGAGGTCCGCACGCCGAATATCGACCGGCTGTCGCAGACCGGCACGCGCTTCATGAACTACTACGCTTGCGCCCCGGTGACCGGCAAGGCGCGCGCCACGCTGCTCACCGGCCGCACTACCATGCAGCTCAAGGATACGGGCGAAATCACTCTGGACAAACTGCTGGTGGCGATTGGGTACGCGTGCGGCGCCACCACGAACGGTGCCGAGGCGACGGCATTCATCGAGGCGCAAAGCTCCGCCAAGCCATTTTTTCTGACCGCCGGCTTCACCCCCTATGCCGTCCTGCCGGATGCAGGCGCCTACGCGCAGGCTAAGCTGGACACCTTCGCGCAGGAGCCGCCGGCCAAAAATGCGACGCGCGGCAAGGAAATGTTGGGGGCAAACCTGCTGACCAACCTGCGGCGCGTGGCGGCGGCCACGACGGCGCTCGATGTCGAAATCGGCGCGCTGATTGCCAAGGTCACGCAGAAGAAGCTCCTGGACAATACCTTGATCGTCTTCACCTCGCCATGCGGCTCGCTCTTCGGACGGCACGGCCTGTGGGGCTCCGGCGACGCGTCGGACCCCATCAACATGTACCAGGAAGTGATCGCGCCGCCGATGATGTGGAGTTGGGCGGGGCACGTGGTGCCACTGGCCACGCGGCCGGAGACGGTCAGCGCCTATGACCTGGTTCCCACCATCTGCGACATCACCCCCGCCGAACTCCCGGAGCGCAATCTCTGCGGGCGCAGCTATCTGGCACTGGCCAGCGGCAAGTCGCTGCCCAAGAAGCAACCCTGGCCGACGACGGTATTCGCCCAGTATCTCGATACCGCGATGGCGCGCAATGACCGCTACAAACTGATCGTGCGCAACGATGGGAAGGGGCCTGGAGAGCTCTACGACGAAAAGGTGGACCCGCGCGAGAGGGTCAACCAGTACGACAACCCGCAGTTCATGACGGTGAAGACTGCCCTGCTGGGCGATTTACTGAAGTGGAAGCAGAAATATTCGGCGTAGGTGGGCCCGGCAGACGACGAGCGGCGCTCGCCTGCCCGGTTCCCCACCTTCCCGTTTGACACCTGACTACTTTTTGGGGGTGTAGCCGTCGAGCGTGTGATCGTGCGTCTTGTAATAGGTGCCGGCGTCGTTCAGGTTCTTTGCCATGTTCGCCTTGTCCGGATCGATTTTGGCGTGGCAGAACGTGCAGGACTTCTTTTCCTTCTTGGCATACTCCGGCTTGCCATAGGTGGAGGTGGTGCAGATCAGGAATCCGGTCATCAAAAACGCGGCCGGTAACACTAGTTTCAAAGCGCGCATTGTCATCTCCTCATTCGGACCAAACGCATCCGGGATCTCAATATCCTAAGACCAATTATAGAACCGGTGCGGTGATTTTCAACGGGCCGTGGAAATTAAACCTGATTCATCGGGGGGAGGCCTACAGATTCGCATCGCCTTCGAGGCTCCGCCAAAGGTACCAACTCGCTATGGAGCAGTAGGGGCGCCAGCGCAGCGCCATCTGCTCCATCTCTTCAGGAGTGGGCAGGGCTCCCAGATTGTAGGCCTTTCGAATGGCATTGCGGATACCCAGGTCGCCAGTGGGCAGGACATCGGTGCGTTGTAAGGCGAAGATCAGGAACATGTGCGCCGTCCAGATGCCGATGCCCTTGACCTGTGTGAGACGGACGATCACCTCGTCGTCGGGAAGGGCGGCAAGATCTTCGAAGACCACGCTGCCCGCTCGCGTGTGTCGGGCGAGGTCGCGGATATACGCGGTCTTCTGTGTCGAAAGTCCCAGCGAGCGGATGCGGGAGGGGCGGAGTTTCAGGATGGTTTCCGGGGTGACTGTGCCCTTCACGGCGGCGGACAGGCGGCCGAAAATGACGCTGGCTACACGCCCGCTGAGCTGCTGGTAGACGATGGACTTGACCAGGGTCTCGAAGTCCGGCGGCCGAAACTGAATACCGTATTCCCCCACCTGTTGGATAATGGCGGAGAGCACCGGATCGCTGGTGCGGAGGTGGTTTATGGCTTGCTTCATGGTGAAACACAGACGCACCGTGGCGCGTCACCCCTATTGTACCGGGATGAGAACACTTACTTTGCTCACACTTAGCGGTGTCTTGCTGGCGCAGGACCTGCCTTCCATTAAAGTGGATGTGGACTTGGTGAACATCCTCACCAGCGTCCGGGACAAGCGGGGCGCGCTGATCCCCGGCCTACAGAAGGAAGATTTCACCATTCTGGAGGACGGCAAGTCCCAACCGATCAAGTATTTCACCAAGGAAACGGATTTACCGCTGACCATCGGCCTGCTGGTGGACGTCAGCGGGAGCCAGCGCAACCTGATCGATATCGAAAGGAACGCGGCGTCGCAGTTCTTCCGTGACGTGTTGAGGAAGAAGGATTTGGCGTTCCTGATCAGCTTCGGGGAAGAAACTGAACTGCTGCAGGATTACACCGGCTCATCGCGCCTGCTCACCGAAGGGCTGGGCGAGCTGCGCGTCTCCTCCGGGGTCAGCGGGCTCCATCCGGGTCCGGTGCCGACCATCGGCTCGCCGCGCGGTACGGTATTGTACGACGCGATTTACCTTGCAGCCAACGACAAGCTGAAGGGCGAGGTCGGGCGCAAAGTGATCGTGGTGATCACCGATGGAGTGGACCAGGGAAGCCGCCTGACGCGGAACCAGGCGATCGAAGCGGCGCAGAAATCCGACGCGGTGATCTACAGCGTCGACTACTCCGACCCGGGAGCCTACGGCCCCTTCGGGTTTGGCGGCGGAGGCGGCGAAGCCGAACTCCGCAAGATGAGCGACGAGACCGGGGGTCGCGTCTATAAAGTAGATCGCAAGCATCCCCTCGACGTGGTGTTCAAAGAACTGCAGGACGAGATGCGCAGCCAGTACTCGATTGCGTATACGCCCACCAACGACGTGAAGGACGGTGGCTACCGTCACCTGGAAGTGCGCCTGTCGAACAAAGATCTGAAGGCCCAGGCCCGCAAAGGGTACTACGCAATCAAGCCGGAATCCAAATAAGCTCAACCCTTCTTTGACCCCAGCACCGCCGGCCGCTGCGCGAAGTAGCTCACCAGGACCTCGCGGAGTGACGGCATCGGCGCCAGTCCGGAGCGCTCCATCTTGCCGTTGGAGAGCGCCGAGTAGCGGGGCCTGCGTGCCGGTGTACGATATTCGCGTTCATTGGTAGCCAGCAGCACGGGGTCGAGTCCGGCGGCTTCGAAGATCAGCCGGGCGAACTGGAACCATGACGTCGGGGCGCCTCCTCCGATGTGGAACAGGCCGGAGAGATTTCGCTCCACCAGGTCGATTGTGCGGGCGGCCAGCAGCGGGGCGAAGGTAGGCGAGGCGACATGGTCTTCCACCACCCGTATCGGGTTCGGGGAAGCCGCGAGGCGCAGCATCAGCTCGACGAAGTTGCCCCGCGCCGTCGCCAGTCCGCCGGGTCCGAAGACTCCGGAAGTGCGCACCACCAGGGCGCGGTCGAGATAAGCTTGGGCGTAAAGCTCGCCCGCGAGCTTGGAAACCGCGTAGGCGCCCAGCGGGTGGGGCAGATCCTCTTCGACATACGGATGCCGGGCGGAGCCGTCGAACACGTAGTCGGTGGAGAAATGAACCAGTTGGGCGTCGATCTGGCGGCACGCCAGGGCCAGGTTGCGCACGGCCAGCGCGTTCACCAGAAAGGCGGCCTGCGGCTCTTTCTCGGCGACATCCACCTGGTTATAGGCCGCGGCGTTGAAGACCACCTCGGCGTCATAGTTCGCCAGGGCATTCTGAACCGCGACCGGGTCGGTAATATCGACTTGGGTGCGATCCCAGGCCATGACATCGAATCGCCGATTTTGGAGTTCGCGGACCAGCTCGATGCCAAGCTGTCCGGCGGCTCCGAAGACTACCGCGCGTCTGCTCATAGAAACACCACGATACCAAACGGGCGAGGCGGAGATTCATTCATCACGATCTCATGCGGGCTGCTAGTTCTCATAGCGGCGTTCTACCGCGGCGTGAGTCTTTTGAGGGCTTGAGGTCGGATCCGGGCAGCCGCCCAGCGCCTGCGCCAGATCCCTGAGCCCGCAGAGCGAATGCTCCAGTTCCACCCCGACATAAAAGGAGACTCCGTCGTCCCGGCAATATATGACCTCGCCGAGAAGGAGGGCGTCATCGAGTTCGATCTTCAAGGCGGCGCCGACGGCGACGGGGCCCTGGAGTTCAAGCCCCACACCGCGTGCGGAGACGTTCTTGATACAAGCGGGTAGGTGGATGTCGGGTTCACCAAAGATAGTGACCCAGACGGCCTGTTCCGTCTCGATACGCAGTTCGCGCCGTTGATTCATAGCCAACATATCGGCAGACGGGAAGGGAAGGTTTAGGCTTGGGTGCCATAGTGGAGTCACTTTCGATGGTAGGTCGCGGATTTATTAGAGAGGCCATGTTGCGGGTTCCGGCACGTCGGAAACCGGCTCTGCGTCAAGCGCGGGCAGCAGGCCCATCCCCTGATAGATTGGCCGCATGATCGTTCCGATCTTGGGCAGCTCGAACGTGAACCACAGCGAGCCGGAGATGCAGAACGCACCGCTGAGCATAACCGTGTAAGGTGCTCCGATCCGGTGCGCCAAGGCGCCGGCCAGCAGGCTGCCGAACGGCGCCGCGCCGAAGAAGGCGGTTGTGTAATAACTCATCGCGCGGGCGCGTTTGTCCTCGGGCACCAGCGACTGGATGATCGTATTGCTGGCCGCCGCCCCCTGCATCAGGCCGAAGCCGGCGAACACCATCAGTACCAGCGACAGCCACAATGTATGCGACAGGCCGAAAAGAATCAGAGCGCTTCCCAGCATCGCGGCCGCGACCTGAAGCATGCGCGTAAGCCCAACCACCGACTTGCGGACCGCCAGGGAAAGCGCCGACACCAGCGCGCCGATTCCTGTCGCTCCCGTAAGCCAGCCCAGGGTGGTCGCGCCGCCGTGCAGCACCTGGCCGGCAAACACCGGCAGCAGCACGGCGTAGGGGTAGCCCATCAGGCTGATCAACGCGAAGAGCAGAAGGATGGTGCGAATCGGCCGGAATGTTCGTACATAGTCCCACCCTTCGCGCATTTGTTCCAGCATGCTGCTCGCGTTGCGGCGGATCTCCATGGGCCTGATGCGCATCAGCAGTAAAGATGCGATCACCGCAAAGTAGCTGAAGCCATCGATCAGGAAGCACCAGCCTTCGCCGGCGGCGCCGATCACCAGTCCGGCGATCGCCGGGCCGATCAACCGGGCGCCGTTTGCCATCGAGGAGTTGATGGCGATGGCGTTGCTGAGGTCGTTCCGGTCTTCGACCATCTGTACGAGGAAAGATTGGCGTCCGGGCATGTCGAACGCATTGATCAAGCCCTGCAACGCGCTGAGGGCGATGATTTCCCAGAGGGTGATGACATGTGCCAAAGTGAGCGCGGCCAGGGCGAGCGACTGCACCGCCGCGGCAGCCTGTGTCCACACCAGCATCTTGCGGCGATTGAGCCGCTCCACCCACACGCCCGCAACCGGCGCCAGCAAAAACGCGACAATCTGCCCCGCGAAGCTGACGACACCCAGCAGCAGCGCCGAATGGGTCAGGTGATAGACCAGCCACGTCGTCGCCAGCCGCGTCATCCAGGTGCCGGTCATGGATACGCTCTGGCCGAAGAAGAAGAGCTTGAAGTTGCGGTGCCGCAACGCTCGCCAGGCGTGCGACACGGACCCCTGTGTATTTGAACTTCTTGTCACAATTCCGCCAGGCGCCTGATGATCTCGCCGGCCGCGAACAGGGTGGCCTGTTCCTTTTTATCCAGTTGGGCGATGGCCTGGGCCAGCCACGTCCGTTTTGCATCCTTGGCGCTCTTCCTCACCGCGGCGCCTTTGGCCGTCAGCTCGATAGTCACCTGGCGGCCGTCTGTAGGATGCGGTTTGCGCTCCACGATGCCCATTTCCTCGAGAGCCGCAATGGTGGTTCCCATTGATTGCGGCCGCATGCCTTCGGCGCGCGCGAGGTCGGCGGTAGTCGCGGGACCGTCTTTCATGAGGTGCGCCATGACAGCAGCCTCGGTTAGCGAAAGTTCCTGCGAGGCGGCCGCCGCCCGGATGCGCCGAACCAGCAGCCCGATGGCGTGGCCAAAGTCGATTGCGGCGGTGTCGAGGGTCTTTCGCGGCATGGTAATTCCATGATCGCAAAAGACAGGTAAACTTGCAAGTTTGACTTGCCAGTTAACCTGTTTATTTAATAAGCGGCTCGCCGCGAATACGTCAAGCGTGCGGTGCCGATGATAGCGGGACTTCAGTTCCCCTGCTTCAACCCCTCGGTCGCGCCCAGGCCCTGATTGAGCCAGCCCGGGTACCAGCGGAATACGTTGCCGGTCAGGCTTCCAATGAAGATCTCGCCGGTCGGGGCGGCATGCAGCCAGTGGCCGGGACTTTCCATCGCGCCGAGAATCTTGCCCGTCGCCAGTTCGATATGCATGATGCGGCCGGCCAGCGTGTCGTAGGTCAGGTTCTCAATGTTGTCGCGGTGGGTGATGATCCACATCTCGTCTTTGGGCGTGATGAACAGATTCTGCGTCGCGCCCAGGTGCGTCCACTGGCGCAGGAACTTGCCGTTCGGGTCGAAGATCTGTATGCGATTATTCTCGCGGTCGCTCACGTAGACCGTGCCTTTGGAATCCACGGCCACGGAATGCGGCGTGTTGAATTCGCCCGGCCCCGTGCCCTTCTTGCCCCAATCCAGGATGTACTTGCCCTCGGGCGTGACCTTGACCACGCGGGAGTTGCCGTAGCCGTCGGAAATATAGACCGCATCGCCCTTGGGCGTGAACGCGATATCGGTGGGACGGTTGAACGTTTTGGAATCCGTACCGGCTTTGCCCTTGATGCCGAGCGTGAACAGCAGCTTGTCCTGCGGCGAGAATTTCATGACCTGATGGTCGCCATTGTCCGTGACCCACAGGTTTCCTTCGTGGTCGAAGCGCATACCGTGCGGATTGCCGAACATGCCCTTCCCGAAGCCGCGCAGAAACTTACCCTTACCGTCGAAGACCACGATGGGGTCGGCCTTGGGGCCGCGTTGAAAAACGTAGACCTCGCCCTTTGCATTGACCGCGACGGCGGACACGCGCCCGAACTTCCAGCCATCGGGCATCGTGTCGGGCTCTTCGCCGAAGCGTATGTTGACGCGGTACTTCATCAGCCCGCCTTCGTGCGGATACCATCCCTGCTGGCCCCACGCGGCGATCGCGAGAGTGGTCACGGCGATCAGTGTCTTCATGTATGCCCCCGGTCAGACACAATATCACGCCGGCAGACCCGGCTGCGCCTTGGCATAGTCTTCGGCGGAAACCCATCCCATCACGCCGAACCCTCCGATGAAATACACTCCCGAAACCTCCAGGCGGTAGTAGGCAAAGTCGCTGTACTCCTGCCAGAGCTTTGCATTCTCGTGGCGCGAGAGGTAGAGTTCCCCAACCTCCGCTGCGGGCACCTCTACGGCGGTTCCGATGAGGGTCATGCGCGCCGCGCCCAACAAGTCCCCGGAAATGTCCGGCTGCGTAATCAGGAGGCTGGCTCGCGGATCCCGGCGCAGATTCTGGGTATGCATCGCCATGCTGCTGATGAAGAATACGGGGCGTCCGAGTTGGTCGACCGCATACGGCATCATCGATCCAAATGGAAATCCGGGAAACTTCTGGGAATGCGTGGACAGGCTGCCCACGCGACCCAGCGAGGCGAGCGCACGGGCGCGCTCAGCCAGGGATGGCTCGGGTCCACTCGGCGGTGCGGGTCCGGGGCCGGCGTGTTGTCGATCGGGCATAATTTAATATTAATGGAGCATGAGCAGTGTGTCCCACTTTGCTTGGAGAAGCGGGCTACCACGATCAGGCGAGAATGCCGGGATGCTTCAGGTAGCGATCGACGATGGCGTCCGCCGTGCGCATCGTCTGCGCCAGAATCGTCAGCGTCGGATTCCCCGAGGGATTCTGTGGAAACGTCGAACCGCCCAGCACGAAAAGATTCGACATCTGCCAGTGCTGCAGCCACCCGTTCACCACCGAGTTACCCGGGTTCGAACCCATAATAGTGCCACCCTGTAAGTGTGTGCTCTTGTAAGTGTTCACATCATAGCGGCGCGGCAGCGGCGACGCCGACACTTCTTTCGCTCCCATCTCGCGGCCTACCTGCGCCATCTTCGCACTCATGAAAGCGATCATGTGGTGCTCGTTGTCGTTCCAGTCCATGGTCATGCGCAGCAGCGGATCGCCATTCGAATCCCGATAAGTCGGGTCCAGATCCATGTAATTCGTCCGATAAGCCAGATGCTCGCCCGAGATGGTGAAATTCGCCGTGGAATCGAACGCGCGAATCGCAGCTTTTTTCCATTCCGTCCCCCAGGTTGTCTTCACCCCGGAGGGTACCACTCCAAAGTTATTGATCGGCCGATGGCCGAGCGCGGGCGCATGTATGTACGCCCCGCGTATAAAATCCAGCGGCCCATGATCGAAGCTGTCGCCATCCAGGTCCCGGATCGCCACCCCGCTCGCCCCCGAGCCCATAAACCGGTTCAGTGGACGGTCAAAAAAGAGCACGACTCCGCGGGAATTCGCCTGGTGCGTGAGGTTGCGCCCGACCTGGCCTTTGCCGCTTGCGGGGTCGTACGCTTCACCGATGCCCGATAGCAGCAGAAGGCGTGTGTTGTTGAGGGTCCACGAGGCCAACACCACCAGGTCGGCCGGCTGAACTATCTCTTCTCCATTGGCATCCACATAAGACAAGCCGGTCGCCTTCCCACCCTTGTACAGTACGCGCCGTACATTCGCGCCGGCCCGCACCGTCACACCTTTCTGCCGCGCGATCACCGGCATCAGTGTGTTCGTCGGTTGGGCCTTGGCGCCCACCATGCATCCGAAACGATCGCAGAAGCCACAGTACTCGCAGGCGGGACGAACAATTCCATCTGGATTCCGATACGTCTTACTGAGATTGGCTGAAGGCGACGGAAACGGATGATAACCCTGCGAGCGGGCCGCCTCGCCGAAGAGCGCGGGGAAGTATGCCATCTTTTGTGGTGGGGTCGGATACTCCGCCGAACGCGAACCTTCGAAAGGATCCAGCCCCGCCTTTCCCGAAATCCCCAGCAGTTGCTCGGCGCGAGTGTAGAACGGTTCCAGGTCCGAATATCTGACGCCCCAGTCTTGAATCGAATGATTGGCTGGTAGCCGCCCGGCGCCGTAGCGCTCTACCGTGCGAGTGCGGACCTCGAAGCAGTCCGGCAGGAACCGCGGCGTGGTTCCGTTCCAATGCTCCCCGGCGCCGCCCACGCCCGTCCCCGGCAGGAAGCCCGCGAATTGCCGGACGGGGAGCGCACGATCCTTAACGGTGTGCCGGAAAGTGACCGTCTCCTTCGACGCATCCTGCATCATGCGCAGGCGTATCGCATAGTCGAGCTCATCCATCCCCTCGAAGTAATCCGCCGTCTTGCGCGGACCGCCGCGTTCCAGCACCACTACCGACAAGCCTGTCCGCGCACCCAATTCCTTCGCCAATAGCAGCCCTGCCCAGCCGCCCCCGGCAATCGCGACATCCGCCCGCGGAAGCGTCTTCACTCGGCATCCTCCGAAGGCTTTACCTTATGCCCCACCACTTGTTCCAGACTGCGAGGCTTCGGGCGATACGCCTTCCCGTGGTGCTGCTCGATGTGCTCGCTCCAGCTCATGTACGGTCCCGGATAGCCGATCAGTTGCCATCCGATGAGGTCGGCATTGCCGCCGTGCATGGGGTCGGAGAACATCCCCTCGATCGTGTGCTGACGCAGGAGCCGAAAGAAGTAGGTCGTCTCAATTGCCCGCAGTTTGGCATCCTGCTCCGAAGGTGTCAGACGGTCGAAGTCCTGTCCCAAGGCGGGCAGCCCCTCGCGATAGACCTCTCGCGGCGTGGCCTTGCCCTGATAGCCTTGTTCCGCTACTCCGTCCTCAAACGGTGGCTGCGTATATCGGTAGCGATCGCGCCCGTAAGGGCCGCCCAGTTGCCGGTCGATATAGATAACCACACCGGCTTCCGGCGCGCCGGGACCGCTTTCGTCGCTCGGAAAAATCCGCGCCGCCGCCGCCGCAACAACCAGCGCTTCGCGTTCGTTGAAGAATCGCAGCGGAACGCGGATCTTGCGTTCGTCCTGGGCGTGGACTCGCATCGGCCGGCGGTCGAGAGTGTAGACCAGCAGCCCGCCGATGGCCGTCGCGGAGAATGTGAGAAAGTGCCTGCGGCGCATGAGGGTGATTCGTAGACCGGAGTTCCCAGGTTTCCGCTAGCGTATCATACGCCGCCGGCACGGGGCATCATTACTACAACGCATCGCAAAGCGAGAGCGCAAGCAGCGGATACGCCGTTCCGCTATAGGTGATGAACTGCCAGTTATCCGTGTTCAGCGATTTGGTCCACCACCTTCCGGACTCGCGTTGGTTGGACCGCAGCCATTCGACGGCACGCCGAATTCGCGGGTCGTCTTTGGACACGCCGGATTCGCGCAGCGCGATGACCGCCAGTCCGGTCATATGCCCATCGCTTGGCGGATTGTCGATTTCCGGCTCGTTGCGAAGTCTTTCGACGCGAAGTCCGGATCCCCACTTCTCCGGCGTTGAGAAAGAGCGCAGCGACCAGCCGCCATCGGTTCTCTGCCGCCGAAACGCCATCTCGATCAGGCTCTGCCGTTTCTCGTTAGTCAAGAGGGCGGGCATCTTAGCCGCCGCCCAAAGTAGGGAGATTCGGTCGTAGTCGTTCTGTGGCGCGGTGGAATTCAGATACTCTTTCAGCCTCCCAACGGCAGCGAGTGTATCGCCGGAAACGTTGGCGAGCCACTTCGGTGCTGTAGCGATGGCAAGCGCCGCAATCGTCGCGGAGTGGTAGGAGCTCGATTCGAGTGGCGGCCAGCAGTCGTTCACCCTCCATGTACCGGAGGGCAGTTGCAACTCGAACATGAGGCGCAACGCTTCATCGGTGACGGGCGAGAGCGTTCCGGCAACGTGAGCATCCCACTCCGCCAGTCCGGCGGCAAGATACACCATCTCTACAGACCGCGAACCGAACTGCAGCTGCTGACGCGGTCTCGCGCGCTTGGCCTCAAGCTGGGAGAGAAAAAAGTCGTAAATGTCTTGCGACGGTTTGCCGAATTTCGATGGCAATTGAGGCCGGACCAGCAGGTAGGTGCCGGTGGTGTGGCACGAGATGCACTTCTGATCCCGGGCCCACGCGAGCGCGCCTTTATCCAAATAATCAAGCGCCGGCGCCACGGTGAAACTGGCGATACGCGGTTCCGCAATCGATGGTTTTGGAACGGCTATGTCCCCGTACTTATACTGGAAGTTCGGATCCTGTGCGTTTGCCGCTCCTTGGAACAGCAGACCCACCCCAACGTAAATCGAAGCTCCGCGCATACACCCTCCTCACGGTTGCCATAAGTATACTCCGGCGTTCCGGCGCAAGAAACCTTTTTCATTTCGCGAACATCCAGAATATTCGCACCTCTCTTTTCAATCGTTTAAAGGTATCCACCCCCGAATCCCCGATATCGCCGTTTTACCGTGAAGTAGGACAGGCCTCCTGGCCTGTCCATCCGAGCGCAGCTCGGTGTCCGGAGCCCCTTATGTCCACTCTGCGTCAAATCGAAGCGAATCGTCGCAACGCCCAAAAGTCCACCGGCCCCACCTCTGTCACAGGCAAGGCCGCTTCCTCCATGAATGCCCTCAAAACCGGCATCCACGCCAAATCTCTCGTCCTCCCGTCCGAAAACCCCGCCGAGCTAGACGAACTCGTCGAGGACTCCTACCGCAGCTTCCATCCCACCACCCCCGAAGCCCGCAGCCTGGTCGACGAGTTCATCTACTGCGAATGGAGCCTCCGCCGCCTTCGTGCCGCCGAAACCGAATCGTGGCAACATCAGGATCACACCTCATTCAGCGGTCCCCAGAAGTTCCCCCTCGGATATTCCGCCTCAGTACATTCGAACTCCTTCACCAGACTCCAGTACCGCATGGACGCCACGCGCCGCGCCCGCGAACGCGCCCTCCAGTCCCTCAAACAACTCCAGGCCGATGCCGCCCCCGCGCCCGAACCGCCCGAAGCCCCGGCCCCACCCTTCCTAACCCACTCACCGCAAACCACTTTGCCCCTAATTGGCTTCGTTCCGCCAACCCCCGTCAGCAAACTGGGGACAGACATGAAGTTGCGGTCGCCTCTTGCCGGAAACTCGCTGTCTTTCGCCGCTTTACGACATCCGCAAACTGGGGACTCTCTCGAAAATGCGAGCCGCCCCCGGTGACAGACGAGACTGACATGAATCTTCGGCGCAGTCGCCCCCTACGTGAACTCATGACCACCCATGATAAAATCAAGATCCTGCCAACCATGGAACGCGCCAGCAAGCTCATCCGGCGACTGTCCGGCGACGTGATCACGCCCGAGCAGCTCTGTTGTGCGGCGTGGCCCGAAGCCGTCGGCAAGAAAATCTCCGCGCATACCCGGCCGGCGAAATTGGTGCGCAACCGCCTCGTCGTCGAAGTCGAGGACCACACCTGGCAGCGCCAGTTGTTCGCCCTCACTCCCCACATTCTGAACAACCTCGAAAAAACGCTCGGGCGCGGCCTCGTCGAAGACCTCGAGTTCCGCATCGCGCCGCGGCGTCGTGACCCTGCGATCGCACGCCAGGCCGTGCCGGCACTCTTCGACGACGCCGACGCCATCGCCGACCCCGTCATGCGCGACCTCTACAAGCTCTCGCGGAAAAAGGCACTAGCGTGAAAATCACCGAAAAGGAAGTTCGCTATGTCGCAGGCCTGGCCAATCTGACCCTTACCGATGCCGAAACCGCCAAACTCCAGGCGGATCTCGATGGCATCCTGGAACACATGGATCGCCTCAATGAGGTGGATACCTCAGGTGTCGAACCCATGACGCAGGTACTCTTCGAAGCCGGCGAGACCGCCACGCTGCGCGCGGATGTGCCGGTGCCTCCGTTGGGCAACCAGGCAGCCCTGGCCAATGCCCCGCAACCCGGGGCAGGGTACTTCAAGGTACCTAAAGTCATCGAACGTTAATACGAATACGCGCATGGACATTCCCTCCCTGACCATCGATCGCGTGAGGCAGGCCCTGCTCTCGCGCGAATTCAGCGCCGCCGAACTCGCGGCCGAGGCGCTGCGCTACGCCCAAGCTGAAAATCCCAAAACCAGCGCCTATCTCCATTTCTGTCCGGAACGCGCCATGGCCGCCGCACAGCGCGTGGATGAACGCATCGCGCGCGGCGAAGACCCGGGCCCGCTCGGCGGCGTGCCCGTCGCCATCAAAGACGTCATCGTCACCAAAGGTGTGAAGACCACCTGCGGCTCGCGCCTGCTCGCGGAGTACATTCCGCCCTACGATGCCACCGCGGTAACGCGCATCGAAGAGGCCGGCGGCGTGATTCTCGGCAAGACGAATTGCGACGAGTTCGCCATGGGATCGTCAAACGAGAATTCGGCGTTCGGACCTGTGCGCAATCCGGTGGCGCGGGACCGTGTACCGGGCGGATCGAGCGGCGGCTCGGCGGCGGCAGTCGCGCAGGGCACGGCAGTGGTGTCGCTGGGCAGCGATACGGGCGGATCCATACGCCAGCCCGCATCCTTCTGCGGCGTCGTCGGTGTGACGCCGACCTACGGCCGTGTTTCGCGATACGGACTCACCGCGTTCGCCAGTTCGTTGGATCACATTGGTCCCTTCGCACGCAATGTCAGGGACGCCGCCACTTTGCTGAGCGTCATAGCCGGGCGTGATCCGTGCGATTCCACATCGGCGGAGGCGCCGGTGCCGGAATATTCCGCAAGCCTGGCCGGCGGCGTAAAAGGCTTGAAGCTTGGACTGCCCGTCGAGTATCTAAAAGATTTGACCAGCCAAACCGGCGATCTGATATCCCGCGGCGTAGACCAGTTGAAAGCCCTGGGCTGCGAAGTCCGCGAGATCAGCCTGCCGGCCACCGAATACGCCATCGCCTGCTATTACATCATCGCTACAGCCGAGGCCAGTTCCAACCTCGCGCGCTACGACGGCGTCCGCTACACTTCCCGCTCGGCCTCCAGCGACACGCTCTCCGATATGTATCGCAACACACGCGGAGAGGGGTTCGGAGCCGAGTGCAAACGCCGCATCATGCTGGGCACTTACGTGCTTAGTGCGGGATACTATGATGCATACTACTTGAAAGCGCAGAAAGTGCGCACGCTGATCGCGCGCGATTTTGCAAATGCGTTTCAAGAGGTGGATGCCATCGTGGCGCCTGTTTCTCCTTTCCCGGCATTCAAGCTGGGAGAGAAAGTGGACGACCCGCTGGCCATGTACCTCTCCGACATTTTTACGATTACCGGAAGTCTGGCGGGCATACCGTGCATGAGCGTACCGTGCGGCAATACCGCCGAAGGACTGCCGGTGGGGATGCAAATTTTGACGAAGCACTTCGACGAGACCACGATGTTCCGGCTCGCCGGCGCCTTCGAAAACGTTCAGAGGAAAGAATAGGAGACTGCTATGTCATTCACACTACCGCCGCTGCCCTACGCGCCCGATGCGCTGGAGCCTCACATCGACAAAATGACCATGGAGATCCATCACGGCAAGCATCACAACGCTTACGTGACCAACCTGAATAAGGCACTCGAATCGGCACCGGCCCTGGCCGGTAAGACGATTGAAGAGCTTTTGGCGAACAATTGCGCCATCGTTCCAGAGAACATCCGCACCGCCGTGCGCAACAATGGCGGCGGCCACATCAACCACGCCATGTTCTGGAAGATCATGGCCCCGAACGCGGGCGGCCCGCCAATAGGCAACGTGGCGCAAGCCATCACCGGAACCTTCGGCAGCTTCGACACCTTCAAGGAAAAATTCAACGCCGCCGGAGTGGGCCGTTTCGGCTCCGGTTGGGCCTGGCTGCTCAAAACCGCATCCGGCGTAGAGATTTCTTCTACACCGAACCAGGACAGCCCGGTTATGGAAGGCAAGAAGGTAGTATTCGGCTGCGACGTCTGGGAGCACGCCTACTACCTGAAATATCAAAACCGCCGTCCCGACTACCTCGCCGCCTGGTGGAACGTAGTCAACTGGAAGGAAATCGAAAACCGCTTCAACTCGTAGGATAGGCCTCCCGGCCTGTCCAGTCGGGTTGGCAGGCGCCAACCCGACTTTTCCCCCTTATGCAAAAATTCGACATCATCGTCATAGGCTCCGGACCCGCCGGCCAGCGAGCAGCCATTCAAGGCGCCAAGTGCGGCCGCCGCGTGGCGGTGATCGAACAGCGCGAAATCATCGGCGGCGCCTGCGTCAACACCGGGACCATTCCCAGCAAAACCATGCGGGAAGCCGTGATGCACCTCTCCGGATTCCAATACCAGGGCATCTACGGCTCCAACTATCACGTCAAGGAAAAGATCACCATGGCGGACCTGGGCTTCCGCGTCACCCAGGTGATCAAAACGGAAGTGGACGTCACCCAGGCCCAGCTCAGCCGCAACGGAGTGGAAGTCATCACCGGGCGAGCCAGTTTTCTGGACTCCACGCACGTGCGCGTGGAAAACTCGCGCGGGCAGAGCGACCTTGAAGCGCCCACCATCATCATCACCACAGGCACCAAGCCGGCAACCAGTGCCACCGTGCCGCTCAACGGGCGCACCATCATCAACAGCGACCAGATTCTGGACATCGGAGAGATCCCGAAGACCCTGATCGTAGTCGGCGGCGGCGTGATCGGCGTGGAATACACCTGCATGTTCGCCATTCTGGGATCCCGCGTAATCCTGGTGGAGAAGCGCCCGCGCCTCCTCGAATTCGCCGATTCGGAAATGGTGGAGGCGCTCTCCTACAACCTCCGCGACCACCGCGTCACCATGCGGCTGAACGAAGAAGTCGCTACCGTGGAAGACAAGGGCCACGATGGCGTAGTCGCGCGCATGAAGAGCAACAAGGTCATCAACGGCGACGTCCTCCTCTATGCCGTCGGCCGGCAGGGCAACGTGGACGAGTTGAACCTCGCCGCCGCGGGCCTCGAAGCCGACAATCGCGGACGCATCGCGGTGGACCCCGAGTACCGCACGAAGGTGCCGAACATCTTCGCCGCCGGCGACATCATCGGCTTCCCGAGCCTGGCATCGGTATCTATGGAGCAGGGACGTCTCGCCGCGGCCAACGCGGTGGGTTTGAAAATTCAATCCAACCCCGCGACCTATCCGTACGGCATCTACACCATCCCCGAGATTTCCTTCACCGGCCAGACCGAAGAGCAGTTGACCGATGCCGACGTCCCTTACGAAGTCGGCGTGGCGTATTATCGCGACACGGCGCGCGGGCAGATCCGCGGCGATACCAGCGGCCGGCTCAAATTGATCTTCCATCGGGAAACGCGCGCCGTTCTCGGCGTGCACATCATCGGCGAGGGTGCCACCGAACTGCTGCACATCGGCCAGGCCGTGATGATTCTCAAAGGCACCATCGATTACTTCGTGGAGACGGTCTTCAACTATCCGACTCTGGCAGAGTGTTACAAAGTTGCCGCATTCAACGGCATCAATAAGCTGATGCGGTTTTAGGAGGGGCTGATGGGACGCAGCATCGGAGTGTTGGCCACGGGACATCTCTGGGCGGGAATCGTGGAAGGTGTCGAACTCGGGAACGTCAGAATGTATCCCAGCCCCGGAGAGCCGCAGGTCGATCTCAAGAGCCTGCCCGCCGGCGACATAATCGCGATTCTACGCGGCCAGATCCGCGAGCTAGCCCAGGAAGGGCCCATCGAGAGCGTGGGCGCCGGTTTCCCCGGCGTGATTCGCGGCGGCGTAATTCTGGAATCGCCGAATCTGGGTCAGTTGAAGGGGTTCCACGTCGCTGACGAGTTGCGCGCGGCACTGAAGGCCGAAGGCATCGATGTACCTGTGGTGGCGATCAACGATGCCGACGCGCTTGCCGCGGGCATCGCCGCGCGCCACGAATCGATGGAACAGTTGGTGCGCGTCTGGTATCTCGGCGACGGCATCGGTTACGGACGGCATCCGCACAACGATGGCGTCTGGGAAGCGGGCCACATCGTAGTCACGCTCGATCCGAAGGAACGCTACTGCGGGTGCGGCGGCGTCGGTCACCTGGAAGGCATCATGGGCCATCGCGCCATGCGGCTGCGGTTTCTGGATATGGAACCGGAGGAAGTCTTCGTGGCCGCCCGCCAGGGAGATCAGCGCGCCTGCGAGTTCTGGAAGCTCTGGCATCGAGCGCTCGCCGCGGGCACCGCCACCAGCATTCACCTCGACGGCCCAGGGCGCTTCTACATCGCCGGCCCGAATGCCGATTTCGTAGATATCCGCCTGCTCGGCGGGTACATGCAAGAAATGGTAAAAATGAGCCCGCTGCAAGGCAGCTACTTCCAGATCGTGCCCACCAGCCACGACATGGCAGTAATCGGAGCCGCGGTAGCAAGCCGGGCAAAGTAGGACAGGCCTCCTGGCCTGTCCCGTGTTTTCTTGTGCGTTATACTACGGTTTTGGTCCCTTCCTATATGCGTCGTATCCTCATTAGCACCACTCTCCTGGCCGTTCTATCGCTCACCGTATGGGTGAGCGTGCGTCCGGCCCGCTCACAATCCAAGCCGAAAGCCGCGAAAGCGATCGCCGCCGCGACCCCCAGTTACGGCAACATGGACGCGATCAGCGAAGAAGAGATGAAGATTTATCTCTACTTCCTGGCCTCCGATCAGCTCGAGGGCCGCAACCTGCCGTCGCGTGGCTTCGATACCGCGGCACTCTACGTCGCCAGCCATCTGGCCGAGTGGGGACTCAAGCCCGGAGGCAGCACGACCAACACCGTCGGCCCTCTGCAGCCGTACCTCATGCCCTTTGAACTGGTCAGCAAGCAAGTAGTGCCGGAGCAGAGCAAGGCGTCGATCACTGCGCCGCCCGCGGCCGGTGGGCGCGGCGGGCGCGGCGGCGGTGGTGGCGGCGGAGCGCGCGGCGGAGCGGCCTCCACAACGCCGCGCACCACGGATTTCGAATACACCAAGGATTGGACAGTAAATGCCGGAGGCCGCGGAGCACCGCCGCTCGAGGCGCTGGACGTCACCGGAAATCTGGTCTTCGCCGGAAACGGCTACGTCATCAACAAAACGAAAGTCAATCCGTACGACGGCCTGGACGTAAAAGGCAAGATCGTAGTCGTCGCCGGACTGCCCGCCGAGTTGGCCGCGCAGCAGGCGGCAGCGGCGGCGGGCGGGCGCGGCGCGGAGGGACGGCGCGGCGGAGCGCAGCGGCGTGGTGCCGGCGGACGCAATCCGTTGGGCGAAGCTTGCACCGATTTTCTGACGCCTGAACAATACGCGGCGAAAAATGGCGCGCTGGCGGTCGTGACGATCGCGAATTTCCAGCAGCTCGCCGCAATGGCCAATCCCAACGCCGCCGCGGCTTCGGTGGGTTTGGCGGCGGCGGCGGACGGCGCGCGGGACTCAACGGGCCGACCTATCAGGTGCCCAAACTGCAGCTCGGCGCCGGCGTGCGCCGGCGTCCCCTCGATCACCGCCGGACTGGCGATGACCAACAGCATTTTCCAGGGCGAGAAACAGAGCGCGACAGCAGATTTTCTACGGCGCCGGCTCCAACACCAAACAGGATTCCTTCGAACTGTCCGCCGCGAAGAAAATCAGCCTGAAAGTGGCGATCAAGAGCGAGTCCGAATCACGCGCGAAAACGTCATCGGCATTCTCGAAGGCAGCGACCCGGTGCTGAAGAACGAGTACGTGGTGATCAGCGCGCACCTCGATCACATCGGGCTGGCCGCGCCGCTGCCCGACGGACATAACGTCAACAACGGGGCCGACGACGATGGCTCCGGTTCCGCCGGCCTGCTCGCCCTCGCGCGCGTCATACGCGGAAGGCGCCGCCAAGGGAATCCGGCCCAAGCGCAGCATCGTCTTCGCTGTGGCTGGCGGGCGAAGAGAAAGGCCTGTGGGGCTCGCAATACTTCACCGAGTATCCCTTCCTCGATCTCACCAAAGTGGTGGCCGACCTGAACATGGACATGATCGGCCGCACCAAAGGACCGGGCTTCACGGATTCCGACACCACTCACGTGCTGGTGAACCCGGGCGAGATGCTGGTGGTGGGTCCGAACATCAGCAGCGACGATCTGGAGAAGACCATCGAGACGGTGAACGGCAACTATCAGAAAATGACACTGAATCATTTTTACGATGTGACCGCGCCCGACGCGACTCACGACAATCTCGGGCCGCAACCCCGTGGCCAGCGCATCTTCTACCGCAGCGACCATTACAACTTCGCCAAGATGGGGATCCCGATCGCGTTCTTTACCACGGGGCTGCACCCGGACTATCACCGTGCGACGGACACGCCGGACAAGATCGATTACAAAGAGATGCAGGTGGTATCGAAGACGATGGGCGCGGTTGCGTGGGTGCTGGCCACCCAGTCGGGC
>CAWDWK010000009.1:0-89479 GCA_963805775.1 uncultured Solibacteraceae bacterium
TCGCCGCCACCAGTGCTTTGATGCCGGTGTACGCCAGGCCGCAGCCGATCACCGTCCCGCCCAGCGCGAGCAGCACGCTTTCCATAAGGAGTTGCCGCACCACTCGCCACCGGCTCGCGCCTAGCGCCGCGCGGATCGCCATCTCCCGATCGCGCGCGGTGGACCGCGCCAGCAGCATGTTGGCCACGTTGGCGCAGGCGATCAGCAGTAGCAGCGCCACGGCCGCGCCCAGCGTGAAGAGCGTCTTTCGGAAAGGCCCCACGATGCTGTCCACGTAGCTGCTGGCCTCGATCGAAAAGCGCTTCGGATAATCCTTGGGATGGTCCTTCGCCCAGCGCTGCGCGATGGGCAGCAGGTCGGCCTCGACTTGTTTCAGCGTGACGCCGGGCCTCAGCCGTCCCTGGTAGATGAACCAGCGGTCGGTGTCGCCGCGGTCCAGTTCCACCGGGTACCATATATCCGCCCCGCGCTTGGTGAAACGCTTCGGCATGACGCCTACCAGCGTGGTCGGTGTGCCGTTCAGAACGAAGGTGCGCCCGAGTATCGTGGGGTCCAGGCTGAAACGCCGCTCCCACATTTTGTAGCTCATGACGAATACGGGGGGCGCGCCGGATTTTCCGTCCTCCGGCACAAGGCCGCGGCCCACCTGCGCCGCCACCCCCAGGAACTGAAAAGTGTCGGGCGTCACGTAGGCGCCATCGAGTTGCTCTGTTCCCACGCCGGTGGTCCAGAGAACGTCCAGGTTGCCGCCGCCGGTGTCCCCGTCGAATACGTGATTCTGCTGGCGGTATTCCAGGTATTCCGCCGCCTTCAGGGCCGTCCGGCCGCCAGGCCGCGCGTTATCGAGATCGTGAATGTCGAAGGCGGCAATCCGCGTAGCGTCCTTATAAGGGAACGGCGATAGCAGCACGTTCTTGATCACGCTGAACATGGTGGTGCCCGCGCCGATGCCCAGCGCCAGCGTGAGAATCGCCAATAGCGAGAATCCAGGGTTTCCTCGGATCCCGCGCATGCCGTATCGCAAATCCTGCCAGAGCGATTGCATGGTATTCAGACGTCACGCGGGGTTTAATGTTCCCGGATTATTTCGCTGGGAGAGTGAGAAGTTTGGTAGGGACGGGCAGATTCGAACTGCCGACCTGTCGCTTAGGAGGCGGCCGCTCTATCCATCTGAGCTACGTCCCCACTCAATAAAGATTGTACCCTGAGGGTGCCTGTTAAGGCTGGCTTCTCACCAGGCCTTTGCTGCCGATATCGCGGCGGTAGTGCATTCCCTCGAACTCGATGTGGCGTACCCCTTCGTACGCGGCGGCGATTGCGGTGGGAAGATCCGCCCCGGAAGCCGTGACGCCCAGAACGCGGCCTCCCGAAGTCTCCAGGCGGCCATGCGCCATTTTGGTGCCGGCGTGGAACACCGTTACACCTAGCGCTTCCGCCATCTGCACCCCGCGGATGTCCTTGCCGGTTTCGTAGGCTCCCGGGTATCCGGCGGAGGCGAGGACCACGCAGACGCTCGGTCCCGCGTTCCAGGCCAGCTTTTGCCCGGCGAGCTTGCCTTCGCTTGCGGCCATCAGCGCGGGTACGAAGTCCGATTCCATGCGGTGCATCAGCGGCTGCGTCTCCGGGTCCCCGAGCCGGACGTTGAACTCCAGCACCTTGGGACCGTCGTCCGTGATCATCAGGCCGGCATAGAGAAAGCCCGTGAAGTTCATGGCTTCCACGGTCGGATAAATCACCCGGTCCATCACCATCCGCGTGACCGACTCGCTGAGGATACCCGAGTCGCAATACGCTCCCATGCCGCCCGTGTTCGGGCCCAGGTCGCCGTCGAAGACCGCTTTGTGATCCTGCGTGGCGGCCAGCGGCAGCGCGTCGCGCCCGTCGCACAGCGCGATGAAGCTGACCTCTTCGCCGCGTCAGAAACTCCTCGATCACCAGCCGGCCATCTAGCGTGGCGAGGGCGGCTTCCGCCTCCGCCAGGTTGTGTGCCACTACGACGCCCTTGCCCGCAGCCAGCCCGTCCGCCTTCAGGACCACGGGAAAGCCAAAGCGTCCCAACGCCATGCGAGCGTGCGAGGCGTCTTCGACCGTGGTGTACGCGGCGGTCGGGATACTCCCTTTGCACAAAAAAGTCCTTTGCGAAAATCTTACTGCCTTCCAGTTGCGCCGCTTCGGCGTTCGGTCCGACAATGCGCAAACCGCGCGCTCGAAAGGCATCGACTATTCCGGCAACGAGCGGCACTTCCGGTCCGACCACCGTGAGGTCCGCGCCGACGCGAAGAGCGGCATCCAAGGGGTCGCCGGGGACGCAGGTACCTACTCGCGCCATGCCCGGATTTCCCGGGCACGCATACACCTCGACGCCCTCCGACTGTGCCAGTTTCCAGCACAGCGCATGCTCTCTTCCGCCGCTACCGATTACGAGTATCTTCATACACCGTACAATGGTAGCAATGCCCGACCGGTACGACGTCGTTGTCATCGGCGCCGGCCACGCCGGCTGTGAAGCCGCGCGCGCCTGCGCCCGCATAGGCCTGCGCACCGCGATGGTCACCATGAACTTGGACCTGATCGCCCAGATGAGCTGCAACCCTGCGATCGGCGGCATTGCCAAGGGCCACCTGGTGCGGGAAATCGACGCGCTCGGCGGGGTGATGGGCGAAGTCGCCGATTCGGTCGGCATACAGTTCCGCCTGCTGAATACTTCCCGGGGGCCGGCCGTGTGGTCGCCGCGCGCGCAGATGGACAAGAAGTTGTACCGCTTCCGCATGCGCGAAGTGCTGGAGGCGGAACCGAACCTGCGCATCCGCCAGGCCGAAGTAGCGGCGCTGGCTATCGGCCAAGACAGCCGGGTCACCGGAGTTTTGCTGCGCGACGGCCGAACTGTGGAAGCGGGCGCGGTGATCGTCACCACCGGGACTTTCCTCAATGGCCTCGCGCATGTCGGCGAGATGACATATAGCTGTGGGCGGAATGGCGAAGCGCCGTCGCAGTTGCTCGGCGACCAGTTGCGCACGTTGGGCCTGCACTGGACGCGGCTGAAGACCGGAACGCCGCCGCGGCTCGATGGTCGAACGATCGATTGGTCCAAGTTCGAGCCGCAACCCGGCGATGCGGAGCCGACGCCGTTCTCCTTCATGACGGAGCGGATCGACCGGCCGCAAATTCAGTGCCACGTAGGGTATACCACGGAGGAGACGGCTCGTGTCCTGCGGGAGGCCATTCCGCGCTCTCCTTTATATAGTGGTCAGATCGAAGGCGTGGGGCCCCGCTATTGCCCGTCGATCGAGGATAAGTTCGTCAAGTTCCCGGACAAGTCCCGTCACCAGATATTTCTCGAACCGGAGGGCCTGGATACCAATGAGGTCTACGTCAACGGCATGTCCACTAGTATGCCTGTGGATGTGCAGGTTGCGATGCTGGCCTCTGTCCCGGGATTAGAACGTGCTGAGATGATTCGGCCCGGGTACGCTATAGAATATGATGCGATCGATCCGAGGGAATTAGGCCATACCTTGGAAGTGAAATCGATTCCGGGGCTTTATCTGGCGGGACAGATCAACGGGACTTCGGGATACGAGGAGGCGGGGTGCCAGGGATTGATCGCGGGACTGAACGCCGCCGCGCGATTGTCCGGCCGGGATCCGGTGATTGTCGGCAGAACCGAGGGATACACCGGCATCCTGATCGACGACCTGATCACGAAGGGCGCCGATGAGCCATACCGCATGTTTACTTCGCGCGCCGAATTCCGTTTGCATCTGCGCATCGACAATGCGGATACTCGCTTGACCGCAGTCGGGCGGCGCGCCGGGTTGGTTGACGATGCCCGTTGGAACGTGTTCACGCGGAAGCAGCGCCAGCGCGAGCTTCTGACACAGGCCCTGGAAACACATCGCAATGGCCAGTGGTTGAAGCGCACGGAGGCGTCGATCACTGAGATTGTGCCGTGGATCGAGGAAGTTCTGGGTGAATCTCCGGTACGGGGACTGCTGACCACCATCGAGACCGAGATCAAGTATGGCGGCTACATCCAGCAGCAGGAGCGGCAGATGGAGCGTTTAAAGAATGCGGAGCGGCGTCCGATTCCTGCGGATTTTGGTTTCAAAGGCATTCCGGGACTGTCTCGCGAAGTGCAGGATAAATTGGAGCGGGTACGGCCAGCGACGCTGGGTCAGGCGGGGCGAATCCCGGGCGTGACGCCTGCTGCGATAGCGGTTTTGGATTGTTACTTGAGCCTTGAGTCGGCTAGTGATTGGCGCTGTTTTTCACGTGAAACAAAGGGACGATGTGTTTCACGTGAAACATCAATTTTGTTTCACGTGAAACAGCATGCTAGGCTGAACGCTTGAGCAGAGTCTTCGCAATTGCCAACCAAAAGGGCGGCGTCGGGAAAACCACGACCGCCATCAATCTCGCCGCTTCGCTGGCAGCCAATGACATACGCGTTCTGGTGGTCGATTCCGACCCCCAAGGTAATGCAACCAGCGGACTCGGGGTCTCCAAGGATCCGGACAAACCCAGTCTCTATCACGTCCTCCTTGGCGATACCCACCCCAAGGACGCCATCCGGACCACTGATTTCGAAGGCCTCGACGTCATCACTGCCGACAAGAACCTGATCGGATCCAACCTGGAACTCATCGACCTCGACCGCCGCGAGTACCGCCTCAACGACCGCTTGGCCGAGATCCGCAACGACTATCAGTTCATCCTGATCGATTGCCCCCCAGCCCTCGACCTCCTTACCCTCAACGCCCTTATCGCCGCCGATTCTGTCCTCGTGCCTATCCAGTGCGAGTTCTTCGCCTTGGAAGGCGTCTCCGAACTCATGGACACCATCGACCGCATCCGCGAAGCGTTCCAACACCCCCTGGCCATCGAAGGCATTCTGCTCACTATGTTCGATGACCGGACGAACCTCACCCGCCAGGTGGCCGCTGATCTTCGTGACTTCTTCAAGGACGAAGTCTTCCGAACGGTGATCCCCCGCAGCGTCCGCCTGGCTGAAGCGCCCAGTTTCGGCAAACCCATCCTGACCTATGACCCGCGCTCCAAAGGGGCCGAAAGCTATATCAAGCTCGCCAAAGAGATCCTCGACCATGAACAAAACCGACAATCCGCGCAGAGCGCTCGGTAAAGGAATGGGGGCGCTCCTGCCCACCCGCACCCACACACCGGCGCCCGCGCCCGTATCCCACATGCCGGCCCAGCCTCATGAGTCTTCGCTAAACATCGCGATCGACGACATACAGCCCAATCCGCTGCAGCCCCGCCGCATCTTCCAGGATGACCGGTTGGCGGAACTCGCACAATCCATTCGCGCCAACGGGATTATACAGCCCCTGGTGGTCCGCCACGTCGATGGCCGCTATCAGTTGGTGGCCGGTGAGCGAAGGTGGCGTGCCGCCAAACTCGCCGGAGTGGCCACTGTCCCCGTTGTGGTCCGCGAGATCCCCGAAAACCGTCTTCTTGAGATCACGCTGATCGAAAACATTCAGCGCGAAGATCTCAACCCGATGGAAACCGCCAGCGCCTTTGCCCGGATGTCGGCCGAACTCAACCTAAATGCTGAAACAATCGGCCTGCGCACGGGCAAAGACCGCACCACGGTCATCAACCTGATGCGCCTCCTCCAACTTCCACAGGACATCCAGCAGCTCATCTCCGATGGAAAACTCAGCGCCGGTCACGGACGCTGCCTGCTGAGCCTGCCCAACGCCGATTTGCAGCGCGAAGTTTCCGAGCGCGCCATCGCGAGCTCCTGGTCGGTCCGCCAGATCGAACAAACCTGCGCCAAAATGACGTCGGGAAAGACGCCCAAGCACGTCGATGAGGTCAAGATCGACCCCAATGTCAAAGCCGCCATCCAGGAGATGGAACGGAAACTCGGCACAAGGATTCACGTCAAGGAAGGCGCGCGGGGACGCGGCAAAATCGAAATCGAATATTATTCCGCCGAAGACCTGGACCGCATCTACGACACAATTATGGGAGAACCCTAACTACTACTTAAGTAGTTGTAGGATTTCCTGCAGCTCCCGGCGAATATCGGGTAACGGGTCAGTCGCAAACAGTTCGGCCTGCACTCGCTTGGGCGCGCGCGCCGCCTTCGGAGCCTTGGCTTCACTGTGCAAGCTCTGGCGGGCCCCTTCGATGGTGAAGCGTTTATCGTAGAGCAGGTGCTTGATGCGTAGCAGCAGCTCCACGTCCTTACGCCGGTACAAACGGTGGCCGGTGCCGGACTTCTTCGGCGAGAGCACCGGGAACTCGGTCTCCCAGTACCGCAATACGTAAGCCTCCACGCCCAGGAGCTCGCTTACTTCGCCGATTTTGAAGTACAGCTTATCCGGAATTTCCGGCGTCGGCTGCAACGCAACATCTGTCATTTTCCATTCGTAATCCTAGCTCAGTCAGTGGTCAATGTCACGACATGCTGACCGCGCGGCAGCAGGAGGGTCACCGGGCCGGCCAGTTTTGGCGTCTCGTCCATCCCGTCAACTTGTAGTTTCACCGGGTTCCGGCTCAAGATCGCGATCGCGCGCGCGGCCGATTGGTACGTGAATTCAAGCGTGTGGGCGTCCACTGCGCGCGCGGCCTTCAGATCGCCCGTCAGGTGTAGCAGCCGCGGACCGGCCGCCCGCGGAGCCGGTTCGACCGCATGCGGACCGGCGGGAAGCCAAAGGATATCGTCATCCTGCGCGGGCCAGAGTTGCCCGTCCACCCTCGCGCCACCCTTCCACGGTATGCCCGCGCCGCCGGTGGAATCGATGACCGTCTTCGGGCCCATACGCTCGAATCGCGAGACCGAAGCCGCGGCCGCCGGCAGCAATTGAAGATCCGGCGGCAGCAGCGAATTCTCGAAATACAGCGCCACCCGCGGAAAGCTGCCTGCCGCGCGGTGCACGAGCTGGAATAATTCGATGCCGGTCTGCTGCTTGGTCGGATAGACGTTCTGGTAGCGTTCCACGATATTCAAATCAATTGCGAGCTTGTCCTTGTGCGCCGTCAGGGCCCCATAGCGCTCGGCGATCGCTGGATACCGCTCGGGACCGAGGTGCCACACCGTCGCCGGATCCTCGATCAGGAATGTGAAGCTCCGCGTGTCCAACAGGGGCAGGACCCGCGCAGCGTCCGCGCCAACGGCATCGCGCATTCCCTTGTCAAACCGGTCGTCAACGTGGGTGAGCACCAGATCCAGGTCCGGCCGGGCGCGGCGCGTGACATCCAGCTCGGCCAGCCACTCCTCCTGCATGCGACGTGCAAGGCCGGCGCGGAAATCCAAGAACAGCCGGCGAGACGCCTCGTCCGACCGCGCGCCGAACAGCTCCAGCGGGTCGAAGCCAGACTGCTGCCGGAACACTGCGCGCACATCCGCATTCATCGGAGTGAAACGGCTCGGATTGGCGATGCCTTCCAGCGACTCGAAGTACAGTTCGGCCAGATTGACGCCGTCCCAATCGAACCGGCCGACCAGCGCGCGCACTCCTTCGCTAACCGTGCGGAAGCACTCGCGATTAGTCAGGTTCATCAGCTTGCGCCAGTCCAATTGGGCGTCCTGCTGCATCGCGGTCTGTTCACGCCAGGCCGGATGATCGGCCCAGAACTTCTCGCTGACATGGGGCAGTTCGAACCAGGCGTACACCAGGATGCCTTCGCGATGGCAGGCCTGGATCAGCTTCTCGAGGTATGCGTCGGCTTCCGGATTGGGCTCGAAATTGTGCCAGGCGGCCACGTGCAAGGCGGCGATTCCGGCCTTGCGCCAGCGCGCCGCGAAGTAGTCCACGTCCACCCGCGTGCGGTAGGCGGAGTCGAAGAACGCCCACAGCCGGTTGCTGCGGAAGGAAAGCTCCAGGCCGAGATCGGCCAGGGCATTCAGCAGATAAGGAAAACGTTCACTGCCGCGCTCCCCGGGCGGTGCGGCCACCCAAAGGATAGCGCCCGCCCCGCGCTTCAAGCCCGCCGTCACCGGCGCGCCTGTCCAGCGTTCGCGGGCGAACACCTGTGCGCCTTCGGGAATGTCGAACACGGGCAGTTCGAGTCCCTTTTCCCACACGATGGGCAGCGTCGGGCGGTGCACATCACTGAGGCTCTGCACACGCACCGGGTCCTGGCGGGAGCGACGAAAGCCGAACAGGCCGGCCAGCGAAGATTCGCCTTCCAGGATCAGGATCGCGCCCCGCTCCACGCGCGCCGGCCATTCCGCGCTGGCCGCCGACCCCGTGCGCGCAACGAAAACCCGCGACACTCCGGCGGGTTGGCGCTGCAGCCCGATCGACCCCAGAATCTGCGGCCACGCCCCCGTGTCTTCAGAAAGCACGCTGAAATAGGGCAGCTCAGCGGCGCCCGCCAGGGTGGCAAACAGCACATACGTGAGAAGTGCGCGGCGGAAGAGTCTGTGACCGCACGGAAAACCGCTCCCTGACGGTCGCGGCTCTGATGGGTGCCTCGCAAATGGAGAGGGTCCAATCCGAGCCACGACCGTAAGGGATTGGTGATATCTATCGAGTAATCGCATACCAGAATCCCGCGCGAACGTCGTTAAAAGTGGCGCGGCGCGACGGGTTGTCGATCAGATACGCACCGCGCAGCAGATTGAACGTCAAGTACATGGATTGCGCGAGCGGAACCCGCAACCCGGGACCGGTCTCCACGAAATTCGCCCAATCCTGACGCTTGGCGTCGATGGTGACGTTGCCGTTCCAGTGAAGTTGCACCGGCCCGAAATCGTACCCGGCCCGCGATTGCGTGTAGGCCAGAAAATCATTGGCGAAGCGGCTCACGTAAAGCGCGTCCAGCGAGGCGTCCACCAGCCACCCGCTTCTTTCGCGATGCCACCCGCGCGTTACTGAAACGCCGCCACGGTAGTCCGGCAGCATATGTCCCTTCAGATAGCCGATGGCGGTACCCGCCTCGCCCCACGCTCTGACACCGTGCCACGTCTGCGTCGCCGCTCCAACGGCCAGGATGAAGGAGCTTTCCGAGAAATACTGCGGGACAGGCGTGCCGGTGGTACCGCGCGTATCGCCGACGAACCGCACGCTGACGTAGGGGCGCACCGGAAATCCGAGACTGACTTCCGTCTTGACCTGGCCATAAGCGAACAAATCGTGCCAGCGCGTCGAGAAGAGGGGAAACAGCCAGGCCGTCGTCCGAAACCGTTCCGCGGCGGCGTGAAGACTCTGGTATCCCCGATCGGCGTCCGCGGCGATGATGGGGTCCGGGCTGCGTCGCGCGAGATCGAACCAGCGCCATGCCAAGTTATCCCGGTGCAGAATGTTGTTGGTCCAGCCCAGCTTGCGCATGACCTCGAAATCGCCGGGGTCGCTCTCGTGCGCCACTTCGAGGTACTTGAGCGCGTCCTTCATATATCCAGCCTTGAAACTGCGCTCGGCCATGATTTTGGCGTCGATGGACTGGGGAACGGCACCCGCGCGCGGCCGCAGCACCTGCGGCATGCGTAGTACAGCGCGGACCCGATTGGCGAGATCGTCGTCCTGGGACGCCAGAACGCGGTCGAACAACGCTTGGGCTGCAGTCTTGTCGCCGCGGGCGTAGAGCAGGAAGCCCAGTTGCGTCGCCGAGAGCAGATCGTCCGGCGCATTCTGCGTCAGGATGCGAAACTCGCCTTCGGCCTCGCCTTCCCGGCCCATACGCAACAGCAGGTAGCCCAATTCCCGGCGCAGTTCGTGATTGGCCGGGTCCAGCTCCAGCGCCTGGCGGAACTCGTTCACGAACGGGTATCGTGCCGGCAGCAGTTCGCGCGCCATTTCCGCCGCGCGCGGTTCGCCCCCGCGTGAAGCCGCCAGCAGCGCCGCCACGGCGTCACCGGTCCGTCCCATCGACTGCCAGACGCGGCCAAGGTCCACCAGCACCGTGCGCCGGTCGGGCAGCAGCCGCCAAGCCCGTTCGAAATGCGTTGCGGCCAGCGCCAGTTCGTCGCGCTGTTCCGCCAGCGTGGCGAGCTCGAAGTGCCCGCTGAAATTATCGGCGCCCAGCGCGATCGCTTTTTGCCAGCGTTCGATCCCAGCCGCCAAAGGGTCGTCGATATTGTGAAATGCCTGCTCCGCGGTAGCGTTCCCGGTGCGCCTCAGCCGGTCGAAGACGCGGCGCGCCTCGGCCTGCTGTTTTGTCTCGTAGCACAGGAACGCGTACTCGAGCGCAGAAGGAACATCGGCCGGATCCAGCCGCATTGCCTCGCGAAACTGCTCGCGCGCCAGCGCCGGCTCCCCAATCTTCAGATAGGTGTAAGCCAAATCCTTACGGATTTCCGCTCGGGCCGGCGCCGCCTGGATGGCGGCAAGAAACGCGGGAACCGCAACATCGTAATCGTGCGTGCGGAGAGCGCTGTATGCGCGATCCGCTGCCTGGAGGGCCGCATCGCGCGGTTGTGCCGGCGCCAGCACCACCGCGACGGCGAAAAAGATGGAGAGCCGCATACTACCTTAGAGATATTAGTGCGGCACCTCGCAAGAGGTTCTCAGAGAAATGTGGAGTGTTTGTACCGGCTTCCTGAAGCGTGCGTTGCCCACAGGTAAACTGAGGTTATCCTGGGCAAACCGGTGATCCGAGGAACCTGATACCGCTACAAGTTCGTCTGAGAACGCTCAGACTTGCCCGGCGAGAATTTTTTCGAAGCGGGCGTTCACTTCTTTGAGGTAAGCGAGGTCGCCGCCCGACAGTTCGACGGTCCCCGTTCCCTGGAAGCCGACGTCGGCGAGGGCGTCATGAACCGCGCGCCAATCGATCGCGCCCTCCAGTAGCGGTGTGAACTCGGCCAACCCCTTCTTGAACGAGAAATCCTTGAAGTGCAGTTTGACGATGCGCTTGCCTAGCGTGCGGATCCAATCCTGTGAATAGCCCTGGATCGCGACGTTGCCGATATCGAAGTAAGCGCGGATCCACGGCGACGCGAACTCATCGACGTAGCGCGCGAATTCCAGCGGACTGAGCAGGAACTTGTTCCACACCTCTTCGATCCCGATGATGACTTTGGCTTCCTCGGCAAGCGGAATCAGCTTGCGGATCTGCCGCTGGCTGCGCTCCCATGCCTGGGCGTAAGTCGTCTCGGGATTGACCACGGCGGGGACTAACAGAACGGTATCGGCGCCCCACATTTTGGCGTTACGCAAACTGGTGCGCATGCCGTCCAGGCTTTTTTCCACCACCGCCGGGTCGGCCGACGAGAGAGGGCTGCGCCAATGCTCGGAATTCATTACGGAGTGTATGGGAAGCGCCGTTTTGCGAGAGGCAGCAAGAATTTCTTCCGCCGCGCCGGCATCCGGCGTGGTGGGGCACTCGATGGCTTCAAACCCTGCTTCGCGCGCCATCTGGAAGCGGTCGAGCACGGGAATTTTCCCGGGCAGCATGCTGAACTCGACGGCTCTCCGGATCGGCAATCGGGCGGGAGCGGCTGCGGCGGCGGCAAACGGCACGGCGGTCAAAATCTGACGGCGGGTAAAGCGCGGCATGCGTCGATTGTATACCGTTCCGAGGATGGACAGGCCAGGAGGCCACGCGTGTCCAAATTAGGAAATCCTAAAAGGGGCGGCACCTGCTACTGATTAGTAGCGGTTCCCTGAGAAGAACGCTACACAGCGGAAAGGTGTCGCCTTGATACGATTCTCCAGTATTTTCAGTCAGCTTTTGAAATTGTTTCCCCGGACGGAGTTTGAACACTTCGTCGCCGACCATAAAGCGGAGCGGCATGCTCGCGGTTTTAGCTGCTGGGCCCAGTTCGTGGCCATGATGTTCTGCCAACTGGCGCGAGCCCATTCCCTTCGTGAAATCTGCCAAGGTTTGGCCGCGTGCGAGGGAAAGCTGAAGCATTTAGGCCTGCCGGATGCACCCAAAAAGAGTACCCTGGCATACGCCAACGAGCACCGGCCTTGGGAAGTCTACCAGGACCAGTTTTACGCCCTCCTGGCACGGTGCCGTCAGGAGGCATCTCCCGGCCACAAATTCCGTTTTCACAACAAACTGGTGTCGCTGGATTCCACTACCATCGCGCTGTGCGTGTCGATGTACGACTGGGCATACTTTCAGCGGGCCAAAGGAGCCGTGAAGCTGCATCTGATGCTGGATCACGACGGCTACTTACCGAAATTCGCGGTGATCACCACCGGCAAAAAGCACGACATCACGGTGGCTCGTACCTTGCCATTTGAGCCAGGAACAATCGTAGTGATGGACAAAGGATACGCCGACTACGCCTGGTGGAAGCGTCTCAGCCAGCAGAACGTCTACTTCGTCACCCGTCTTCGGAAGGATGCCCTGTACCGAGCGGAAGCCCACCGCGAGATTCCCCACCTCCATCGCCAACGGGTGCGGCGCGACGAAGAGATCACCTTACTCGGCTACGGGCAAATCGGTACGCCGGGCCTGCGGCTTCGCCGAATCGAAGTGTGGGATGAGAACAAGCAGGAGACTTTCATCTTCGTGACCAACCACCTGGCTTTGGCGGCCTCCACCATCGATCGCATTTACCGCGAGCGATGGCAGATCGAAACCTTCTTCAAAAGCCTCAAACAACTGCTCAAGATCAAAACCTTTGTGGGCACCACGGAAAAAGCCGTGTTGACCCAGATTTGGACCGCACTGATTGTCATGCTGCTGCTGCGATGGCTGAAGATGAAAGCCCGCTACGGCTGGTCTCTATCCAACCTCTTGGCCATCCTGCGGCAGCAGTTGTTCGTTTATCGCGACTTATTCAAGTGGCTCGACGATCCCTTCTCCGCTCCACCCGCGGTGATCGAGTTGGAGACTCAGTTGGCCCTAGCCTTTACCTGATCTAATTTGGACAGCATCCCCAACCTCGTTCCCCAGGAGACGCGATTTGACAGAACTCGTCCAATGGAATCAACACCGCCAATCAGCCGTCCGAGCTAATTTGGACAGCTGTGGCCAGGAGGCCTGTTCTACGTCCCTTTATCAAGAGGACCTCATCACGCAGAGCAATAGGATAGAATCTACCTCGAAAGGATGTCCAACATGGCACTTGCACAAATCGATCGCCGGTCCTTGCTGCGCGGCGCCCTCGCGACGGGGACGCTATTCGGCCTGGACTCGCTGTTTACCGCCGAGCGCACCAATGCGGCCGCCGTAGGCCCGAATGACAATATCAAAGTCACGAAGGTAGAATCGTTTGTCCTCAAGAACTCGTGGGTGTTCGTGAAGATCTCTACCGACGCCGGCATCGTCGGTTGGGGCGAGATGCTCAAAGACGATGCCAGGGCCTGCGCCGCGGGGGCGCTCGAAGTGGGACGCTACCTGGTCGGTCAGGACCCCAATCGCGTAGTGTTCCACTGGCAGGCGATTCAGCGCGGATCGTTCTATCGTGGCGGACCCGTCAAGACTGCCATTCAGAGCGGAATCGATCAGGCGCTCTGGGACATCAAGGGAAAAGTCTACGGCGTGCCTGTCTATAAGCTGCTCGGCGGTCCGACACGCGATCGGATCCGCGTCTACGGCACGGTCAGCCAGACCACCGGCGTGAACGCGATGAAAGTGGCGCCCAGCGCAGCGCGGTCCGCTTTCAAGTACATCGAGGGGCAAAAGTTCGTGGATGAAGTCGCCGAGCGCTTCAAAGCGCTGCGCGAGCGTCAGGGACCAGGCGTCGATATTGCCCTCGATTTTCACGGTGCCGTGGAGCCTCCCACCGCCCAACTTCTCATCAAGGCGCTGGAGCCGTATCATCCCTGGTTCTATGAAGAGATCGTGCAGCCGCTCAATGTGGACGTGATGGCCGAGCTGGCAAAGAAGACCTTCATCCCGCTCGCCACCGGTGAGCGCATCTTTACGAAGTGGGGCTTCCGCGAGATTCTCGAGAAGAAGGCCGCGATGATTCTCCAGCCGGATGTCTGCTACGCCGGCGGTATCACGGAGCTCCGGCTAATTGCAGGGATGGCGGAGGCTTACTACCTGCCGATCGCGCCGCACAATCCCCAGGGACCGTGCTCGCTGGCGGCCAGCCTGCAGGTCGCCGCATCCATCCCCAACTTCCTCATTCAGGAACGTGGCGATGCGGAGCACACCAACCTCCTCGCGAAACCACTGCCGCCCGTGAAGAACGGCCATCGCGAGCTGCCCACCGAGCCGGGCCTAGGCATCACCATCGACGAGGACAAGCTGATGTCGCAGGTCGGCGAGCCCCAGCAGTATCGTACCCGTTACGACCCCGACGACGGATCCGTCATCGACTGGTAACGCGTTTGCCGTCGTGGGGCAGCCGGTTTGAGCTTTCGCCACCGTTGCCCCGCGTTAGAATCTACAAATGCACCGAACCCTTCTTGCGCTGCTGACGATCTCGTTTTCGCTATGCGCCACGGATAAGACCTACGTCATTAAAGCTGCTCGCATGTTCGACGGCAAAAGCGATCACGTGGTCTCCCCCGGTCTCGTCGTCGTGATTGACGGCAAGATCGCCGCCGTCGGCGCAAACGCGGCATTTCCCGCAGGCGCCGAGACCATCGATCTGGGGGATGCTACGTTGCTCCCGGGGCTCATCGACGCGCACACCCACCTTACTTACCCCTATGAGCGCGACTACCGCGTCGAGGAATTAAACAACCTCAAGAAGAATATTCCGGAGCGCACACTGGATGCTGTCGATATCGTGCGCCGCACGCTCATGGCGGGCTTCACCACCGTCCGCGATGTTGGGGCCGGCGATTTCATCGATGTCGGCCTGCGCAACGCGATCGCCGCCGGCCAGATTCCGGGTCCGCGCATGCTGGTTGCCGTCAACGCCCTCGGTGCCACCGGCGGGCATTGCGATTCCTCCGCCGGATTCGCACCGAATATCTTCGGCCGCGAGACGGGCATCGCCGACGGCGTGATCAACAGTCCCGATCAGGCCCGTCTGGCCGTGCGGTACAACATCAAATACGGGGCCGACGTCATCAAGACGTGTGCCACTGGCGGGGTTCTGTCCCTGACCGACGATGTCGATACTCCCCAGCTCACACAGGCCGAACTCGACGCCCTGGTTGCCGAAGCGCACGCTTTGCGCCGTAAAACCGCCGCCCACGCGCACGGCGCCACGGGCGCCAAAATCGCCATCCGCGCCGGAATCGATTCCATCGAGCACGGCAGCTTCCTCGACGACGAAGCTCTCGACATGATGAAAGCCCGCGGCACATTCTACGTCCCCACCCTGATGGCCGCCGAAGGCCTCAAGGAGCGCCTCACCGATGGCTACCTGCCGCCCGTGGTAGCGGTCAAAGCGCGCCTGGCCATCGCCGCGCTCGACGCCACGGTCCGCAAAGCGATCGCGCGCGGTGTGAAAGTCGTCGTCGGCACTGATGCCACCGTCTATCCCCACGGCCGCAACGCCGAGGAGTTTCACCTGCTGGTCAACCTCGGGATGAAGCCGATCGACGCGCTCAAGGCCGGCACTTCGCTGGATGCCGAACTTCTGGGTGTGGCGGACCGCACTGGCTCGCTGGAAGCCGGGAAATTTGCCGATATCGCCGCCTGCCCGGGCAATCCCGAGGAGAACATCCGTCAGGTGGAGCACATACGCTTTGTGATGAAAGAGGGTGTGGTCTATCGCAGACCCGGCGACTAACCCCCGCCGGGTGTATGAGATTTGTTAATATTGTTTTGCCACGATAACCGGACCCGAACCGGTTTTTCCTATGTCGTCAAGTCTATTGCTTGCGTTGCTGGTAAACCGTTCTCCCACGGAAAAGCTGATACAGAACCTTCTGAACAACCCGTTTGCTGGAATCCATCAGCTTGCGTGGTTCGATTGGGCGATGCTCATCCCCTACTTCACCGTTCTGTTCATCCTCTCCATCTACGGCCTGCACCGCTACGATATCATCCGCACGTATTTCAAACACAAGAAAAAGAAAACCACACAGCCGGCGAAGCGCTTCGATCAGTTGCCCCGCGTCACCATCCAACTGCCCATCTATAACGAGCGGTACGTAGTGGAACGCCTGATCGAAGAAACCATCAAGATGGACTACCCGAAGGAGTTGCTCCAGATCCAGGTACTGGACGATTCCACTGACGACACCGCGCCCTTTGCGGGCGCTCTGGTGGAACGCTATCGCACACTGGGCTACCCCATCGAGTATCATCACCGCACGAATCGCCACGGGTTTAAAGCCGGCGCGCTGCAGGAAGGGCTGAAGACCGCCACCGGGGAAATGGTCGCCGTTTTCGACGCCGATTTCATTCCGCCCGCGGACTTCCTCACACGCACCATTCACTATTTCACCGATCCGACGGTCGGCGTGGTGCAGACGCGGTGGAGCTATCTCAACCGCGATTACAATTTCCTTACCGAAGTGGAAGGCATGCTGCTGGACGGCCACTTCATCCTCGAGCACGGCGCGCGTTCTTGCGCCGGATACTTCTTCAACTTCAACGGCACGGCCGGCATTCTGCGGGTCTCCATGATCGCCGACGCGGGTGGCTGGCAGCACGACACCCTCACCGAGGATTCCGACCTCAGTTACCGCGCACAGCTCAAAGGCTGGCGCTTCATGTACGTCCCCGGCCTGGATTGTCCATCGGAACTGCCGGTCGAGATGCACGGCTTCCAGGTGCAGCAATCGCGCTGGGCCAAGGGGTTGACGCAGGTCGCGATGAAACTGCTGCCCGCCATCCTGCGAGCGCCCATCTCGCGCCGCGTCAAGATGGAAGCCTTCATGCACCTGACGCCCAATATCACTTACCCGATGATGATTGTGGTCTCGGCGCTGATGCTGCCTGTGATGATCGTACGATTCTATATGGGCGTCTGGCAGATGATGTTCCTGGATCTGCCGCTGATTATCGCGTCATTCTGGTCGATTTCGTTGTTTTATGTGGTGGCGCAGCGCGAGCTCTATCCCAAGAACTGGAAGCGCTCGATTTTCATGCTGCCGATGCTGATGGCCGTGGGAGTGGGTCTCACCATCATCAATACCCGCGCCGTGTTGGAAGCCCTGTTTGGCGTGGAGACCAGTTTTGTGCGTACCCCGAAATTCGCCATCGGCGAGCGCCCCATGAAGCTGGAAAACAAACAGTACCGGGCCCGCAGCGGCTGGCTGCCGTACATGGAAATCGCCGTCGGGACGTACTTCCTGGGTATGGTGGTCTTCGCCATCTCCACGTTCAACTTCCTCTCGATTCCGTTTCTGGCGCTCTTTGTTTTTGGCTACTACTGGGCCGGCTTTACGACGCTCTACCAGGAACACCAGAGCCGCCTGCGCTGGATGAAAGCCCGCAATTTAGAACTGGCGCGACAGGCCTAGAGGCTGCGCCTATATCCGCTCGGTGATCCGGCCATCCCGCATATGGGCCGTGGAGTCGCCGTAAGCCGCCGCCTCCGGATTGTGCGTGATCATTAAAATGGTCTGCCCCAGCCGGCGGTTCAGATCGCGCAGAACTTCGAGCACGGCTTTCGAATTCTCCGTGTCCAGATTCCCCGTGGGCTCGTCCGCCAATAAGATCGCCGGGTGATTCACGATCGCGCGCGCAATCGCCACGCGCTGCTGCTCGCCACCGGAGAGCGCATTCGGTTTGTGATCCAGGCGGTCCCCGATACCGAGCAGGCGCAGCACCTCCTCGAACTCGCGCTCCGGCTTCGCGTCGCTGCCGCCGATGTAGCGCGCCACCGCGATATTGTCCCGCGCGGTGAGGTTGGGCAGCAGGTTGAATTTCTGGAACACAAATCCCACGGTGCGCTTGCGCATGCGGGTGCGTTCCGCGTCGGTCATCGCCGACAGGTCCTTATCGTCTACGACGACCTTTCCGGTGGTAGGCGGCGTCAGCCCGCCGATAATGTGGAACAGCGTCGACTTCCCCGAGCCGGACGGGCCGATGATCGAAAGGAAGTGCCCCTTCTCTATGTCGAGATCCACACCACGCAAGGCCGGCACGTCTACTTTGCCCACGCGATAGGTCTTGCACAAATCGCGGATCTGGATGATGTCGCCGTTATTCATAGGAGAGCGCCTCGATCGGGTCGTGCGCCGCGGCCGTAAGTCCGGGATACAACGCGCCCAGCAAAGCTCCGACAACCGTTATGGCGCCCGCAATCCACCACCATTCGTAGACGATGATCATGGGCAGGGAAGCGGGAACCAGCGTGTGGATGAGCCAGTATGCTCCGTAGCTCATGATGATGCCCAGGATCGTCCCGCCGATTCCCAGCACGAAAGCCTCGGTCATGATGATGCCCAGGATGAATCCTTTGGATCCGCCCAGGCTTTTGAGGATGCCTATTTCCCGAGTGCGTTGCAACACCGACATGTACATCGAAAGGCAGACCACCGCGAACCCGATCACCACGCCGATACCCATGATCACTATGGTGAATCCCTTAAGGGCGGGAATGTTGTTCACGTTGAGTGCGGACGTGTAATCTTCCAGCGCGTAGATGGGATAACCTTCCAGTGCGGGCAGTTTCTCCAGGTAATCCTGAGTGGCTCTCGTGTTCGCCGGGTCATCCAGCTTTAGATAGATCTGACTGACCTTGCCGGTGTTGCCCGTCTTCGCCTGCAGACTGTCGAGGGGCAGCACAATGTGGGAGAGCTTACCGCTCTCCATGACGCCGGAGACCCGCCAGTCGCGGTTGAGCATCCTGATTCTGTTTCCGGTGTGATAGTTCTTTTGATCGGCGTAATATTCATCAATGATGGCATCGTCCGGGCCCTGGAATGGACCGCCGGATTTGAAAGTAAATCCGCCGCTCATGGCATCGAATTCCTTCAGATCCACTCCGCTCGCGCCCAGCGTCACGCCTTCGACGGTCGCGTTGAGCACTCCCGTCGCGATCTTCACATGCGGCTGCTTGCGAAAGTAGTCCACCAGTTCGATCGGCATGGTGTAGCCCAGCGAGAGCATCGAGCTGCTCTTGGGGCGGATCATTATGTCGGCGCCGACACCCCGGGCGCGTTTCTGCGAATCCTCAATGAATCCGTGGCTGAGGCCCACCAGGCAGAGGATTAGCGTCACCGGCACGCCGATGAGCAGGATACTAAGCAGGCTGCGCATCGGCCGGTGCTTGAGATTTTCTAAAACGAGCTTTCCAGTCACTTTTTCTTGACTCTTCCTTTGGCTGGGGGAGCGGGCGCCGTCTGGCCTGCGGCGGGCGGCTGCCCGACCACTTGCAAGATCGACCCTTCGGGCTGTGGCAAGGCGAACTTGTCCTGCGATACGCCTTTGTTGATGTCCATCTTGACTACGTCAATCACTACCGCGTACTCATCTCTTGGACGGTTGATCTCAATGTGTTTTGGAAACGGCACGTTGTCGTAAGACTTCCAATCGGTGTACCGTGCATCGGTGAGAATATTGCCTTTGTCGTCGAAAATGAACTGCCGCGCTATGGTCAGGTTATAGCGGTTAAACCAGATGCTGCGGATCAACTGCAACTGCCCGTTGTCGTTTTCACGCACCACGGGAATGATGTAGAACGCGTTGTCCTCATCGGTCAGGTTCATCAGCAGTACCTTTTCGGTCTTCAGGTCCACCGGCCGCACCATCATGGCGTCCAGAAAGTGCTGGGGCCGCAGGTTCTCGAGCTTGTTCGGGGAAGGCTGCTCGATCTCGTTCTTGCCGACCAGAAAGCGATTACGGGATGGCACGTAGAGCTTGAAATCCACGCCGTTCGAGACCATGTCGAAGGCTTTGGCGCGCACCACGGGGTAGAGTCCGATGAGGCGGATATCCGAAGGCTGGCGGAAGAGAATGTAGGCGCGGACGTCCTTATATTCGGTAATCTTGCTCTTCTCGGCGGTCCCCAGCGCGGGCACCATATCGACTTCGGCGTTGAAGTCGTGCACTGCGTCGTATTGCCGCACGACGCTGTCCAGCAGCGTCTGCCGGTCCGCGGTGAGCAGCGGTTGGGTGGTGTTTGCCCCTTTGCGCACAATCAGGCGGCGGCGCGCCAGACAGGACGAAAAGCCACCCGCCAGCAGGCAGACTACGAGCAGGGGAATCGGGACGCGGCGGAATGGCATTATTTCATTGTAGGCAGCGTGTAAACCAGACTGTCAATTCGCTCCCACCCCAGGAGCCAGATGTGCTATATTCAGTTACGGACCAGTGGCCCTGGAGCGCTTGATGAGAGCGTGTCCCAGCCAAGGTCGAGTTTCTCGATCCGGGGCTTGCCGGTCTGGCGCAAAGAAGGGCCTGTGGCGCAGTTGGGAGCGCGCTTCCATGGCATGGAAGAGGTCGACGGTTCGAACCCGTCCAGGTCCACCAATTCCCTCCAACGAGTCCCAGGATCAGGCAAACATAAAACTGTGCCCGGCAGCATTCGTCAGCGGCACTGCGGCTCCAAAGCCCGAAGCGTCCTTTCCGGTAATCGGGATGAGAGCCTCAATCTCGATTTCAGTGCCATCCTCCATGTGCCAGCACGCATCAACCTGCTGCAATTCCATGGCGTCACTTTGGGAATCGACAGCTACTCGCATTCGCTTACGGTCAGCGGTCAGCACGACTGCCTCCGCCCTAAGCCCACTCTGGTATCGAATCGTCATCAGCATCGCAGTTTAATCTCCTGCCTGATTGGTGCGGATGACGCCGCGGAGCGTTACGCAAATTCGTTCATCTCTTTGGTTATGGACCTATCGGATCATGACCAGAGGGCAACTCGAACTTCGATCACTCCAATACTTGCGCCGTGACCGACCAACTGATCGAGCTCACGCCGCCCTCAAGCGACAGACGACCAATCAGTTGCTCCAGAGCCTGATCCTGACGCCCCAGACCCCGAATCTGCGCCAGAACCTTCAGCCTCCCCGTGCCCTCAATATCTTCGCTCTTTAACGCAGTCAGGGTGAGCGGGGTTTGCGCAATGGCCTGCAGAAGTAACGCTCGTATATGGGCTTCGTCTTCGGGTCTGCACACAAGCTCGCAAACGTAAGTGACTTCCTGCTCCAGGCCCGCTTGTTGGGAGGGATAGAATCGGTAGGCCAGGGGGCGCAGCGCCAGGTTGGCAATCAGCACGGCGGCTCCGACGAAAGCGCCGTACAGCAAGTTGCCGAGCCCGCAGATGGCGCCAATTGCGGCGGAACACCAGATGGTCGCGGCCGTATTCAGCCCCCGGACTGTGCCCCCATCTTTGAAGATGACACCCGCGCCGAGGAATCCGACTCCCGAGACGACGTAAGAGACAATCTGCGCCTCGCTCCGCGATGTGTCCCTGACGAGAAACGCGCACATTACGAAGGCGCTGGCTCCGGCTGCGACCAGGGCGGTCGTTCTGGTGCCTGCCATACGCTGCCGCCACTGGCGCTCCAATCCCACGAGGGCGCCAAGACTCAGCGCTGTGAACAGTCGCAACAGGAAGTCAATTGCCGGCATGGACCCGGAAATTCCTTGACCAATCCCAGGACGTAAGCGTGCGCTTGCCCACTCGCAATTCCCAGGTCCCGACGGAGTTAGACGTGACACGGGCTGCAAGCCCGCGCCTCAAGCCGGACCGCGTGCCGATGAACCAGTCGTTCTAGAGTGTGATGGGGTGCCGGTGACGACTTCCAGCTTGCCGTGATCGTCGCAGTGAGTGCCGTGCTGATGGTGCAGATGGCTATCCACCAGGTAATCCACGTGATCGCCATGCGGAACCGCTTCGTGGCCGCAGTTAGGACCGTGAGTGTGCGACTTCTCATGAGACGCGCAGGTGTGGTTCGGCGTGCATTTCTCAGGGTTCGCTGCCGTCACCTCGATCTTATGGTCGTCCACATGATCGCCGTGAGCGTAATGCAAGTGGCCATCGTGCAGATAATCCGTGTGGTCGTCGTGTTTCACGGCGGTGTGCCCGCAGTTTGGGCCATGCTCGTGGGTATGGGTCCCGGAGTGTTGTTGGTGAGTCTTAGTCATTGTTTCAGTCCTTTCGAACCTCTAGTCGTCGCGCGCAAAATGCGTACCGACGACGCCCGATTCCACTTCGCGGGTCACCGATTCATTAATTTCACGTGGACTGCCAGCGGGCAGCCGGACCGTTCGATCCGGCCTGCGCCTCAGCCCGCCAGCCTTGCCAGAGCGTGCGCCAGCACTAGCACGCCGCGCGCAATGTCTTCACTGGAGGCGAACTCGTCCGGGCGATGGCTCACGCCGCCGCGACAGGGAATGAACAACATCGCCGTGGGTGCGATGCGCGACATGAAAAGCGAATCGTGATAGGCGCGGCTGACCATCAAAGTGCACGGGAGTTGCAACTCCTCGCAGGACCCTTCGACAGCCTGCATCACCAGGGCGCTGGATTGCGCGGGAGCGTCGGCGTTGAGGACTTCGCAGCGCATCGTCACGCCGCGCGCCGCAGCAACGGCAGCACTACGCTCGCGGACGGTGCCAAGCACTCCGTCGCGCCGCGCCAGATCGATATCGCGGATGTCGGCAGTCATGCGTACGCGGCTCGGGATGCTGTTGACCGCTCCAGGAAAGACTTCACAGATGCCCACCGTAGCGACGCTGTCCACCGCGCCGGTGGACTTGGCCGCCGCCTCCACGGCCAGCGCGATCTCCGCGGCCGCCGCAAAGGCGTCGTGGCGGTCGGGCATCAGCACACCTCCGGCGTGCCCGCCCTCGCCTTCAATTTCGATGCGCAGCGTCGCCGGGGCTGCGATGGCGGTGACCACACCCAGCGGGATGCCACCGCGCTCCAACAGCGGACCCTGCTCTATGTGCAGCTCCACGAAGGCGTGATAGGAATCGGGCGGCAGTGCGACGCCGGCCAGCGGTCCGGCAAACCCGGCGGTAGTGCGAACCTCCTCGAGGATCGCGCCCTCCGCGTCCTGAAGCGCTGCGGCCCGCGCCGGGTCGAGCGAGCCCGAGAGCAGGCGGCTGCCCAGGCAGCCCAGCCCGAAGCGCGTCGGTTCCTCTGAAGTGAAAAGGATCAGCTCGATGGAACGCCGTGGACGCACGCCCGCGTCTTGTAGTGCGCGGATCGCCTCCAGCGCGCCGAGCACGCCGACGGTGCCGTCGTAGCGACCGGAATGTGGAATCGCATCGATGTGCGATCCACTGGCGACCGCCGGTAGAGCGGGCTCGGCGCCCATCCAGCGGGCGAACGTGTTGCCGACGGCATCTTCGCGGACTGCCAGCCCGGCGGCGGCGCACCGTTGCTTCAGCCACTCGCGCGCGGCTAGGTCGACCGGGGAGAAAACAATGCGAGTGATGGCGGGAGGTTCCGTGGCGGAGAAGGACGCCAGCGTTTCGAGCTCTGCCGCAATGCGGTCGGGTTGAATAGAAAGATTCATGGAAGTGGATGCCGGTTCCGGTCTTTGTACAGGAGATATTTCGCGGGTGTCTTGCCGAGCGCGCCGAACCACTGCGGGCAGTACGGGCCCATCCAGATGAAATCGCCGGCGGTGACCGGATACCAGTGGTTGTCGAGGCGGTAGATGCCGCCGCCTTCGAGCATCAGCAGGCCATGCTCCATGACGTGAATTTCCACCATTGGCAGGGTGGCGCCGGGCGCGAAGGTCATGGTGTTGACGGCGAAATCGAAGGCGGGGTCCTCGGGCAGAAGCTTGCGAACCGCCAACCAATCGTCTCCCATCAGCGGCTCGCCAGGAACGGAGTCCTCGGCGCCGGTCAGCAACTTTGGCGGACGGATGGTTCGCAGCGGCTGATAGATCTTCTCGATCACCGTGATGCGGCTGGCCGCTGCCGCCGATACACCGGAATTGCCGTCCGGCAGATACGCATAGTCACCGGCCGGCAGTCGATGTTTCTTGCGTCCATCCTCCACCACGATCTCGCCTTCCAACACGTACACAAAGCGCTGCGCGGATGTCGTACCAAGACTGCCGCCCGGTTCGATTTCGGCCGTGTATTGTGTGAAGGCCGCCCCCAACGCAGGTGCGGCGTGCACGATGGCAGTGGCGCGGACCATGCCCGGCAGCGGCGCGCGCACAAACGTGTCGGGCGTGAAAACGGCGTGATTGCGTTGCGCCACGCTGCGCGTCTGTCCGAGATGATTCATGGTGTCTCCTGGGCTAGCTGCTGGGCGATTTGCGGTCGGATGAAACGCCCGGGCGGACCGGCTATGATCTCGCCGTCGCGGAAGATGGTTCGGCCGCGCAATAGCGTGCGGCGGACCGTGCCGCGAAACGTGCAGCCTGCGTACGGCGTGAGCGGGTGCCGCTGATGAAGATGCGGTCGGGCCAAAGTGGAGGCGTCGGACAGATCCACCAGCGTGAGATCCGCGTCGCAGCCCGCTGCGATTTCGCCCTTGCCGCGGATGCGGAATCGCCGAGCCGGTGTGTCCGCGGCGAGCTGCGCGATGGCCGGTAGCGTCAATCCTCTCTGACGATAGCCGGCCTCCAGCAGCACCGACAGCCGGGACTGCACGCCGGCAATGCCGCCCCAGACGCGAAAGAAATCGGCGTCGCATTTTAGATCGGGCGAACTCGGAGAATGGTCGGAGGCGATTATGTCGATATCGCCTTTCAGCACATACTGCCATAGCGCGTCGGCCTCGGCGGCGGGCCGCAAGGGAGGCGCGCATTTGGCGGCCGCGCCCAGCCGGATCATGTCTTCGTCGTTAAAGAACAGGTAATGCGGGCAGGTCTCGATGGTGAGATTGGTGCCGCGAGCACGTGCTTCGAGCGCTGCGGCAACTCCGCGCCCGGAGCTGATATGGACGATGTGCAGCCAGGCGCCCGCTTCCCGGGCCAGTAGGGCGGCCCGCTGTATGGCCTCCACTTCGGCGACCACCGGGCGCGACGCCAGAAATGCGCGAACATCGCTGCCGCCGGATTCGCGTACGCGGCGCGTGAGGCCGCTTGTGATCTCTTCACTTTCGGCGTGTACTGCCACGGGCAGATTGCGCGCGGCGGCGACGCGCATACCTTCATAAAGCGTCAGGTCGTCCGCGCGCGGGAACTCGGGGAGCCCGGAGTTGCACAGAAAAGCTTTGAAGCCAACCGCGCCGCGTTCGCCGAGTTCCTCCAGTTGGTCGCGATTGCCGGGGATCAGCCCGCCCCACAGGCCGAAATCGGTGACCGAGGATTGTTCGAGGGCTGCGCGTTTGGCATCGAATGCTGCGGCGTCCACCGTGCAAGGCGAGGAGTTGAGCGGCATGTCGAAGAACAGCGTGCCGCCACCCGCGGCAAGGGCCCGGCTGCCGGTGGCCGCGCCTTCCCACTCCACGCGCCCGGGCTCATTGAAGTGGAGGTGAACGTCAATCAGGCCGGGGAACACAGTCAAGCCCCGCGCGTCCAATTCTTCGCGTCCGCCCGAAAGTTGCGGCCCCAGTTCGCGGATGAGACCGTCTTGTACGGCGATATCGAGCGGCTCGACGGAGGTCCCAGTGACCACCGAGCCTCCACGGATTACAAGGTCAAACATGAGGGCGCTCCAATTCCTCGAAAAACACCAGGCCGGCGGCGAGAGCAGCCTCGACATCGGCGGCGTGCACGGCTTCGGCGGGATGATGGCTGATGCCGCCGGGAGAGCGCAGGAACAGCATCGCAATGGGGGCGATCGTGCCGAGAATCATCGCGTCGTGGCCCGCGCCGCTCGTCATCCGATGGACGGGACTTGAAGAACGCTCCACGGCGCGTGCCAGCACGGCTGTGAGGCGGGTGTCGCACGCTACGGCCGGCTGATCCAATTGCTGCCGCCAGGCGACCGCCACATTCCTGCGTGCGCCGATTCTTTCCGCCATGCCGCGCAAGAGCCTGGTGACGGAGTGGCGGACGGCATCATCCGCGTGGCGAACGTCGAGAGTCGCTTTGGCCTCGCCCGGCACTACGTTGGCGGCTCCCGGATGGACATGTAACGCTCCGACGGTGGCCACCACGCCGGGCATGGCGCGCGCGGTCCGTTCGACGAACGAGGTCCATCGCGCGGCTGCGGCCAGCGCATCGCGCCGCAGGTGCATGGGAGTGGTGCCCGCATGGTTCGCCTCGCCTCGGAAGGACACCTCGCAGCGGCTCTGTCCGACGATGGCGGTCACCACGCCGAGCGGAAGGTTTAGCGTGTCCAACACCGGACCCTGCTCGATGTGAAACTCCAGGTAACCTAGCAGGCGCCGCCGGATCGCCGCGGCGGGCAGCCGTGCCGGGTCGAGTCCGAAATCGCGAATCGCCTGCGCCAGGCAGACACCGCGAGCATCCCGGCGGACCAGCAGATCGTCATTCAGGCTGCCGACCAGAGCGCGGCTACCGATGAACGGCAAGCCGAACCGTACGCCTTCCTCTTCGGAGAACGCTACCACTTCGATGGCAACGCGCGGGCGACGCTTGCCAAGCGCGCGTACCAGCGCGATGGCCAGCACCACGCCCAGTACGCCATCGTAGGCACCCGCGTCCGGAACCGTATCGACGTGGGATCCAATCAGCAGTAGAGGAGCATCCTTTACAGCTCCGCAAGCAGAGCCGCGCAGGTTGCCGGCCGCATCCAGGATCACGGTCATGCCGGCCTCTTCCATCCATGCGCGCAGCGTGCGATGTACATCGCGCATGGCGGGACACAGGTAAGTTCGCGTGATGGAGTCCGGCGTCTCGCTCATGCCGGCCAGGATGCGGCAGCGTTCGATGATTTGAGCGCCCGTCATCACGAACCCCGGTAGGTGCTGTAGCCGTACGGTGAAAGCAGCAGCGGTACATGATAGCTCCCGGCCTTGCCCGCGACACCGAAACGAATCACCACACGGTCCAGGAAGGGCGGATCGGTCAGCGGCACTCCGAGAGAGTGGAAGTAAGGGCCCGCGTGAAAGACCAGTTCGAATACGCCGTCGGGGAGAATGGGCTCGGATAGCAGCGGCTGCGCGGTACGCCCGTCTGCATTGGTCACTCCCGAGGACACCAGTTGGCGCGTGCCGCCCGTGACGCGGTAGAGTTCGACACCTACTCCCGCGGCCGGCGCGCCGCGCGACACGTCCAGAATGTGGGTCGAGATTCGCGCCAAGTTATCTCCGCAAGGTAAGGCCGAGGCAGCCGTAGGGCGGCCTGGCGTCGGTATACACGCCGAGCGCGTCTCCAGATTCAGCTACAGTATCCCAGGTTCGATTCTGACCTTCCAGCCTCACCTCCGCGATCACGGGTATTCTGGCCAGCATATCGCGGCCGATCTGATAGATGATCTGCTGGATGCTTCCGGATTCAAACCCGTGGAAGATTTCCTGCACCACGCGCCGCGCCTGTGCCGTAACCTCACCTTCGGAGTAGCCGGCGCCAGGTTCGTTATAGGTCCAGTCCAGGCTCAGCCACATGTGCAGCGGCCGGTTGTGTATGTCGGGCAGCGTGGTGTATTGGTCGCGCACAAAGCCGTGGAACGCGCTGCCGCCCAGGCGCAGCAGGCGGAAGCCCCGTATGCCGCTGCGCAGTTCCACCGTTTCCAGGTCGGAAACGGAACGTCGCAATTCCAGCCGCGCCGTGGCAGCCTCGGGTCCGCCGGGAGCGAACGCCACATTGCCCGCCGCGATCGGCTCGTACGGAATCGTGGTGGCGCTGATCTGCGCGCCTTCCACGTGCGGGTACGTCTCCAGAAAACGGCCGGCGAGAAACCGGCAGTAGGATTCCAGGTCATACCCCGGGAAGTTGAGCGTTTCGCGCTGGATGAAATTCTTCATCGAATCGGTGGCGATCAGGCCGGTGTTGTCGCCAGTTTCGTAAGTGGGCCAGAAAGCGTCCCCATAAATCAGCAAGGTCACGTTGGCGCCAAAGACAGGCAGCGCGCTGCCGGGCGTGCGCCCATCGCGATTCAGGCGATACGCGATGACGTCCGCCTTGCCGTAGTAATTCCGTTTCTTGCCGCTGGCGAAGTCATGCATGCAGAGTTTCCTCGAGACGGTTTCGGGCAATTCGATAGATTTGGGTGAGCACCATGGCATGTTCGCCAGCCGGATCGCTTGCCAGGCGCTGTTCCAGAGCGCGTAGAATTTCTTCCCTGGTGCTGCCTTTGACCGTGTAGATGAAAGGAAACCCGAACTTCGCGCGATACGCCGAGTTGAGGCGGTGCAGGTGCTGGTATTGCTCGAGAGTGAGGTGGGTCAGACCAGCTCGTGCCTGTTCGCCGCTGGAAGCCGGACTGATGCGCGCCCTCGTACCCAGATCCGGATGGGCGCGGATCAGCGCCAGTTGCTCTTCGGGCGCGGCCTCGCCGACCGCGTCCACCATCGCCTGGTGGAGTGCCTCGACGCCGGCAAAAGGCTTGCGCGCCCAGGCCCGTTCCGCCACCCACGGGGAATGTTCGAAAGCCCAACCCAAGGTGGCGACGAAGGTCTCGCGATCCATCTGGTTCACGGCGTCGAGCGTCATGAGTGCACCACCTGGCCGCGGACGCGGACCTCGTGCACGCTCTCCGCGCCGGCCAGCGTGAGCAGAGCCGAAAGCACGCGCTCCGGACTCTCTGCCTGTGACAGCGTCGCGGCCAGCACGCTGCCCTGCGGCGGACGCAAACAGACGAAGTCAGCCGACTTGCCGGGGGTGAAATCGCCGGTCTCCGCCTCTATCCCAAGAGCCTCTGCCCCGGCGCGTGTCGCCAGGTAGAGCAGATGAGCTGGAGCCAGCGCGAACCCATCAGGCATGAGGCGTTGCAGCAGATAACATTGCAGCGCCTCTTTCAGCATGCCGAAGCCCGTCCCGGCACCGACATCCGACCCTAGCGCGAACCGAACGCCGGCCGCCAGATGCCGGCTCATCGGGAAGAAGCCGCTGCCCAGCGCCGCGTTGCTGCACGGGCAGTGTGCCACCGCGGACCCGGCATCGGCCAGGCGTTCCAGTTCGCATTCCGTGGAATGTACGTTGTGAGCGAAGACGGAACGCGGGCCTACCAGGCCGAACCGGTCGTATGCCGAGAGGTAGTGCCTCGCCTGCGGGAAGGCGCGCAGTACGTCCGCGATCTCCTGTGTGTTCTCGTTCAGATGAGTTTGGAAGCCGACGTCCGGATAGTCGCGCATCAGCGCCTGGCAGACCTCGAGCATGGCTTCCGAGGCCGACAGGGCGAAACGCGGTGTCACCGCATAGCGTAGTCCATCGTGCCCGTGGAAGCGCTCGATCAGCGCACGGCTCTCGTCGTAAGCGCCCGCCGCGGTGTTGCGCAGCGCCTCCGGCAGCAGGCGGTCTGACAGCACCAGCCCGCTCACAATGCGTATCCCCTTCGCGGCGGCGGCCTCGAACAACATCGCCGTGGCATCGTGGAAATGCGAGCCGAAAACCAGCGCCGTGGTAGTTCCGTGGCTCGCCAGCGCCGCTACAAACTCGCCCGCGACAGTATTGGCGTAGTCCGGTTCCCCCATGCGGACTTCCTCGGGGAGCGCATAGCGGTTCAGCCAGTCGAGCAGCCCGCAGCCGAGTCCGCCGATGATGTGCAGTTGGGGAAAATGAACGTGCGTATCGATGAATCCGGGCAGGACGACACTGCCGCGCAGGTCGTGTACCGTCACAAACGGGTGGGCCGTGTGCAGGGCCGTATAGTCGCCGGCCGCTTGAATAATGCCGCCCGCCAGCAGCAGGGCGCCATCGCTGAAGTACTCGAGCGCATTGGGTTCTCGAAATGGACTGCGGGGCGTGTGCAGGATGGTCGAGCGAATAATCTCCGGCCCTGTGTGCTGGCTCACCAATCGATGGCTCCCACTGCCGCCTGCGTAGTGACTCCCAAGGCGGCGCGTGCCCGCTGAATCGCGAAAAAGACGCGCTCGGGTGTGCACGGGGAGTCCATTTCGACGATGCCCGGGCCAAAGGACGCCACCGCGTCGCGGATCGCTTCCCGCACCGAGAGGGCCAGCATCAACGGAGGCTCGCCCACCGCCTTGCTGCCGAACACCACGCCCGGCTCGGCCGCGCGCGTCAGAAAGTTCACGTGGAATTCCGGCGGCATCTCAGACCAGGATGGCAGCTTGTAAGTCGACGCGCCATTGGTGGCGAGTCGCCCTTCGGCGTCCCACACCAATTCCTCCAAAGTGAGCCAGCCCACGCCCTGTATAAAGCCGCCTTCGATTTGCCCGCGGTCCGCCAGAGGCGAAAGGCTCTCGCCCACGTCCTCCAGCAGATCGGCGCGCAGCACGCGGTACTGGCCGGTGAACGCGTCGACTTCCACTTCCGAGACCGCCGCGCCATACGCGTAGTAGTAGAACGGACGCCCCTGGCAGGTCTTCGGGTCGTAATGAATTTCCGGTGTGCGATAAAACCCCGAAGCGTACAACGGCAGGCGCTGGCGATAGGCGGCCTCCACCACAGCGGCGAAGGTGAGCACGCGCTGCGGATGCTCGCCGGCGAAGATGTCTCCGTTTTGAAAGCGCACTTCCGAAGGATGGCACTCGAGTAATCCGGCCGCTACCAGTTCCAGGGTGTCGCGAATCTTGCGGCATGCATCCAGCACGGCGGCGCCGTTGAGGTCGGCGCCCGAAGACGCCGCAGTTGCCGAGGTATTCGGAATCTTGTCGGTGCGCGCGGGCATCAGGCGGATCGCTTCAGGCTTCACGCCCAGGGCGTCCACTGCGATCTGGCCGATCTTCGTGTAGAGGCCTTGCCCCATCTCCGTGCCGCCGTGGTTCACCTGCACGCTGCCGTCGCGGTACACCAGCACCAGCGCTCCGGCCTGATTGTACAGGGTCGCGGTGAAGGAAATGCCGAACTTGACCGGCGTGATCGCGATTCCGCGCCGGCAAAAGGAGTGCGCGGCATTGAACGAATCCACCTGTTCTCGCCGGGAGGCGAACCCGCTCGATTCCTTCAGCTTCACCCAAATCCGTCCGATCCGCTCTGCATCCTTCACCGGCTGGCCATAGTGCGTAGACTCGCCTTCACGGTAAAAATTCCGCTCGCGCACCACGTGCGGCGGCAGTTCGAGAGTGCGTGCAACGCGGTCCAGAATATCTTCGATCACCAGCATGCCTTGCGGTCCGCCGAAGCCGCGGAACGCCGTCTGCGAGGTTTTGTGAGTCTTGCAGACAAACCCGGTGACTTCGAGTGCCGGCAGGTAGTATGCATTGTCGACGTGGAACATGGCGCGCCCCATGATGGCCTCGGAGAGATCGAGGCTCCAGCCTCCGTCGGAATACAGGTGGATGCGCGCGGCATGCACGCGGCCCTCGCCGTCGAAGCCCGCGGCGAAGCGTGCCAGGAAGGGGTGCCGCTTGCCGGTGATCATCATATCGAGGCGGCGCGAAATGCGGATCCGCACCGGACGGCCTGTCTTGCGCGCACCCAGCGCGGCCGCGGCGGCGAAGCAATTGGCCTGCGTTTCCTTGCCTCCGAACGCGCCACCCATGCGCAGGCACTCCACCGTCACCATATGGCGCGGCACACCCAGCACGCGGGCGACAATCTCCTGCGTCTCACTGGGATGCTGTGTGGAAGAGTGCAGGAAAACTCCGCCCGATTCGTCCAGCCAGGCCACGGTCGCCTGCGTCTCCAGGTAAAAATGCTCCTGGCCGCCGATATGGACCTCGCCTTCGAGACGATGCGCGCACTTCGCCAGTTCAGCTTCGGCGTCGCCTCGCCGGATGCGGAGCGGACCGCTGTGAAAACTCTCTTGCGCAATTGCCTCTTCCAGGGAAAGAATCGGGGGTAGGGGCTGGTACTCCGCGATCACCGCCAGGGCGCCGAGGCGGGCGGCTTCCAGCGTCTCGCCCAACACCCACGCCACCGGCTGGCTATGAAACATCACTTCGGAGGGAAAGATGGGCTCATCGTGCCGTACCGGGCCGGAATCGCCTTCGCCCGGGACGTCGGCGGCGGTAAGTACCGTCGCTACGCCAGGGGTGGCGAGCGCCGCGGAAGCGTCCAGGTGCGTCAGTTCCGCATGTGGGTGCGGCGCGAGCACGGGCCAGGCGTGCAGCAGCCCGGAAAAGCGTGCCAGCAGATCGTCCGTGTAGAGCGCCTCTCCCGTGACATGCCCGCGAGCGCTTTCGTGGGGCAGTGGCTGGCCGGTGCGCTTCATGCGGCCTCTGCCTGCCGTGTCTGGTGGAAGAACTTCTCGAGCAGCGTTTGCGCCACAGCCAGCCGGTACTCTGCGCTGCCGCGATGGTCGCTCATCGGGTGCAGCGTGCCCGCGATCGCTCGCTGTCCCGCGCGTATCGCGGGCGCGCCCCACGCAAGTCCCATCAAAGCATCTTCAGCCTCGTGGACAAGGACCGGGGTGGCCGCGACTCCCCCGTAAGCGATGCGGCAGTGCGCCACCCTTCCCCCGGCGTCGAGCGTAACGGCATACGCGGCGGCCAGCGTGCTGATATCGTCGAGCGCGCGCTTGGCAACCTTGTAGAACGCGGTGTTTTCGGGGTAGGGTTTCGGCACCGACACCGACACGATCATTTCCCCGGGCCGGAGCACGGTTTGCCGGTAGGCCTGGAAGAATTCGCTGAGCGGAATCCGCCGCCGTCCCTCGTGGCCGGTCAAGTTAATCTCGGCGTCCAGCGCGAGCAGCAGCGGCGCCGCATCCCCGACCGGAGACGCCGTCGCCAGATTGCCGCCCAACGTGGCGCGATTGCGAATCAGCGGCGAGGCGAACAGGTGGAACCACTCACGCATCGCCGGCGGAGCATCCAACCACCGCGATTCAACTTCTGCGAGCGTCAGGCCAGCGCCGATTTCCACCTCGCCGTCCGTATCATTGAACACGCGCAATTCGGGCACTGCTTCCAAACTCACCAGCAGGGGCCAGCGGCGGCCGCGCAGATTAGCTTCCACCGCCATATCAGTGGCCCCCGCCACCAGGGATGCATCAGGGCGCGCCTCGAGCAGCGCCAGGCACTCTTTAAGACTCGCCGGACGCTCGAACCCGAACTCATCGTGAGCCAGCGAAAAAGCCGCGACCGGCGGAGAGGGCAGACGCAAGCGGCGCTGAAACTCGTCGTCCGGCGCCGCCCCGAGCTCCAGGGCAGCGTCGCGCAGCGGACGATATCCGGTACAGCGGCACAAATTGCCTCCCATCGCCTGAGGGTCGCAGGCGCCCACACGGCCGGGCCGGTGATACTCCGCGAACAGGCTGACCGCAAAGCCGGGAGTGCAATAGCCGCATTGCGACCCGCCATGTTCCGCGATCGCGCGCTGCGGCTCGCTGAGGCGCCCGTCCCGCGCCAGGCCTTCCACCGTATACACTTCCTGTCCCGCCAGCATTGGCAGGAAAAGCAGGCAGCTATTCACCGCCCGCAGTGCCGATCCCGCGCCGTTACTCGTGACCAGCGCAACCGCGCAGGCGCCGCACTCGCCCTCCGCGCAGCCCTCTTTCGTGCCGGTCAGTCCGTGGGAACGTAGGAAGTCCAGAAGCGTGTAGTGCGCCGGAAAGCCGCGCGCATCCACCGCGCGTTCATTGATCGAGAATTCCATGGAATCTCCCCGGCAATACCCAGCCCACGCTATGCCAGAATTCTACTGCTCCACGGCAAGTCTTGGCAACTAAAGCTCCGCCAGTCGTCCTGTCAACCTGATACCATGGCCAACGACATGCGACGTCGTGACCTTCTCCGCACCTGCGCGGCCGCCCCTCTGGCCCTTGCCGCGGGCCGCCGCGCCTTCGGCCAGAATCGCTACCAGCCCACCTGGGAATCCATCGATTCGCGGCCCAGCCCCGCTTGGTATACCGATTCCAAATTCGGCATCTTCATCCACTGGGGCGTCTACTCCGTGCCTTCGTACGCTCCCGTCAAATCCAAAGGCGAGACCATGTATGCCGAGTGGTATTGGAACTCGCTCAACAAGGCGAATTCCTCCACCCGGAAATTCCACGACCGAAACTACGGCGCCAACTTCCCCTACTTCGATTTCGCACCGATGTTCCGCGCGGAACTCTACGATCCCGACCACTGGGCCGACGTCTTCCAACGCTCCGGCGCCAAATACGTGGCCCTGACCTCCAAGCACCACGAAGGCTTCACCCTGTGGCGCAACGAGCAGGCCAACAAGACCTGGGGACGCCGATGGAACGCCGTCGATATCGGACCCAAACGCGACATCGCGCTCGACCTCATGGAGGCCGGACGCCGCCGTGGTCTGCACATGGGCATCTACTACTCGCTCTACGAGTGGTACAACCCGTTGTGGCTCTCTGATAAGAAACGGTACGTCGCCGAGCACATGTTCCCGCAGTTCAAGGACGCCGTCACCCACCTCAAGCCGAGCATCATTTTCTCCGACGGCGAGTGGGAACTCGCCAGCGAAGAATGGCGGTCGCCCGAATTGCTGGCCTGGCTCTTCAACGAATCGCCGGTGCGCGACGAAGTGGCCATCGACGACCGCTGGGGCAAAGACACGCGGCACAAACACGGCGGCTACTACACCACCGAATACACGAGTGGCATGCAGCAGGCGGCGCACCCCTGGGAGGAAAGCCGCGGCATGGGCTACTCGTACGGATACAACCGCGTGGAGACACTGGCCGATTACCACAGCGACCGCGAACTCCTGATGATGCTGCTGGACATCGTGGCGCGCGGCGGCAATCTGCTCCTCGATATCGGACCCACCGCCGACGGGCGCATTCCCGTGGTGATGGAAGAGCGCCTCCTCCAGATCGGCGATTTCCTGCGCCCCAACGCCGAAGCGATCTACGGCACGCACGCGCGCCCAACGCCGCGCCAGTGGAGCAAGGGTAACATTCCGAAGCTGGAAGAGAAGGAGTTCATGTCGGACTACGACATCACGAAACTGGTGGACACTCCGCCCTCCGGTTACGCGCGCGTCGAGGCATTCTACACCGCGAAACCCGACGCCGTATACGCGATTCTTCCGCGCCGCCCCGTCCGGGAGGTGGTGCTGGACGATATCGAAGCCCCTTCGGGCGTGCGCGTCACGCTGCTCGAAGGCGGTCACACACTGGAATCCACGCGCCAGGGCAGGCAACTCCGAATTCGCATTCCCGACGTTGTGTCCGCCAGTTTGCCGGCTCGCCAAGCCTACGTCCTGAAGCTGGCCGGAGCGAAGTAGACATGGCTGTCCCTTCCGACAGCGCCATCGCATTCTGTGGCCGTCAGGACATTTCTGTCCTACGCCACGTCGGCTTGAACTTCCGGCAACTCCGCCGCAGACGGCGTAAACGTGTAAAGCACGTCCGGCGTGAGCTTCCGTGAACCGCGACGCTCGCGGAGACCCAAGCCGGTGCATAATGCGCCCCGCGTGGTCGGGATCGTAACGCACGCCGAAATGCGCGAAAATCGCATCGGCGAAACGAGAGGTGGTCCAACGATCGGTTTCGAAGCCCGCTGCGCGCGGACCGGCCTGATAGGTTGCGGTCAGAATCAGTAGTTGCTCCGCCGTGAGGCGGCTGGGACGGCCCGGCGCGCGGCGTTTGCGAAGCGCCTCGACACCTTTACCGTTCAGCGAGCGGTTCCAGCGGGATGCCGTCGTGCGGCTGACCCCGAATTTGCGGGCGACTTGGGACTGCGAGAGCCCCGTCTGCAGGTCCTGTGCGGCCAACAGGCGCCTGCTCTCCATTTCATCGCGACTCAGAAGCCCTTGTGCGGCTGTGTCCATAGTCTGCGCGGTTGTTTGAGTTACCAGAGCGTCTTCAGAATACCAGAAAACATTTTTATTGCAAATTGTTTTTTGCGGTAAATGTATCGCTGCGTGCGCCCTTGCCGTCGCCACTGCAAAAAATAGCCTGGGGCGCTATGATCCGAGTGAACATGCTTTCCAGCCGCCTGGAACTTCGCGAAGTATCCAAAACCTACACCAACGGAGAGCAGCCCGTCGAAGTTCTGCATGCCGTTTCGCTTGCCGCCGAAGCTGGCACCGTGACCGCGCTGTTGGGCCGCAGCGGCTGCGGTAAGAGTACGCTGCTGAATCTGGCGGGCGCCATGGACTTCCCCACCGCTGGCGAAGTTCTGATCGATGGACGCGCCACCGCGTCCCTTTCGGACGGGGAGCTGACAGCTCTGCGCCGCAAACGCGTGGGGTTCGTCTTCCAGTCCTTTCAATTGCTCCCTACGCTGACTGTATTGGAGAATATCGAACTGCCGCTGCTGCTTGCGGGCGCCACCCGGACTGCGGATGCGGCGCGCGAGAGGCTGTATTGGGTGGGACTCCCGGAAAAGGCCGGCAGCATGCCGTACCAGCTTTCCGGCGGCCAGATGCAGCGCGTCGCCATCGCACGCGCCCTGGTTCACTCGCCCGACCTGCTGATCGCCGACGAACCCACGGGTAATCTCGATACTGTCAGCGGAGATCAGGTGCTTGCCCTCCTACGCGAGGCGGCTGGGCGGTTCGGCGCTACTGTTCTAATCGCCACGCACAGCGCCGAGGCCGCTGCGATCGCCGACGTGCGCGTCCACCTCCGCGACGGCCGCATTCAAGGCATCGAAACCAAATGAACTCTCACCTGATTGTAGGGCAGGCGCTTCCGCCAGCCAACCCTCCGCAACGCTGTAACGGTGGGGCGGACCCGCGGAGTCCTCTGCCCTACCCAGCCCCCGTATGAAGCTCCTGCGTACCCTCATCCTACGTCCCCTTCGCCGCGACCTTCTGCGCACCGCGCTCACCATCCTTTCCGTGGCCCTCGGCGTAGCCGTAGTCGTCGCGATCGATCTGGCCGGCGACGCGGCCACCGGGAGCTTCCGCTCTTCGATGCAAACGTTGACCGGCAAGACCGATCTCGAAATCATCGCCACCGGCGGCATCGAAGAGCGCTACATGGCCGCCCTCTCCGCCCTCCCGCTCGACGTCCACTTCGCGCCCCTAATGGAAGCGCAGATCCAGCTGCCCGGCATCGGTGCCGTGCCGCTCTACGGCGCCGACCTCGCGGGCGCGCCGACCGGCGCCGCCGTCTCCAAAGCCCTCGCCGCTCGCCTCACGTCGAAAACTCTCACCGGCACGCTGGCCGGGCGACCCGTGACTTTTCCCATCGGGCAGACCATCGATGCCACGGGCGAATTCGCGGTGCTCGATATTGCCGACGCGCAGAGAGTGCTCCATCGCTACGGCAAACTCGACCGCATCGACGTGACCCTCGGCCGCAACGAAGATTTCGCGCGCGTCGTGCAAGCCATCCGCGCCACGCTGCCGGTCTCGGCCCTGCTCGAAAAGCCCGGCGCGCGCAGCGACGAGAACCAGCGTATGCTGCGCGCCTTTCGCTGGAACCTCCGCGTGCTGAGCTACATTTCCCTTGTCGTGGGTGCCTTCCTCATTTACAACACGATCTCCGTGAGTGTAGTCCGGCGGCGCGCCGAGATCGGCATTCTCCGCGCCATCGGCGCGGCACGTTCCACCATCCTCGCGCTATTCCTCGCCGAAGCGCTGCTCTTCGGAATGATCGGCGCCGCGCTAGGCGTTTTGTTGGGACGCATTCTGGCGGGCGGCGCGGTGCGCCTGATCGCCGATACCGTCAATGCGCTCTACACCACTAGCCGGCCCGCGCCCATCGAACTAACCGCCTTCGAAGCCTGGACGGGCACTCTCACCGGGGCCCTGGTGGCCTTCGCTAGCGCCCTTGCCCCCGCGCGCGAAGCTATGCTGGTGGCGCCCACCGAAGCCATGAGCCGAGGCGCGCTCGAACATCGTGCGCGCCTGCGTTGGCGGCGCGGCCTGCTGTGGTCCGTGCTAAGCGGCGCCCTCGCGCTGGCCACATCGCAGGCGCAACCGGTGTCGGGCTATCCGGTGGGCGGATACGTGGCCGCGCTACTCGCCATCGGCGCGGCCGCGCTCGCGGCACCGGCAGTGGTGATCGCCGTCAATCGCGCTACCCGGCGCGTGGTGCATTCCCACGTCGTGGGCCTGCTGGCCGGCCGCAGCCTCACAGCCTCTCTCTCGCGAACCAGCGTCGTAGTCGCGGCGCTCGCCACCGCCATCGCCATGATGGCGAGCGTCGGCATCATGGTGGGCAGCTTCCGTGAGACCGTAGCCCTCTGGCTCGACACGCAACTCCGCGCCGATCTCTACGTCCGGCCCGCGGGCCCTTCCTCGGCAGGCGACTACCCGCCCCTCGCCGCCGAAGTTCCCTCCGTTCTCACCGCCACCCCAGGCGTCGCGGCGGTGGACATCTTCCACGCCGTGCCCCTGCATTTCCGCGGCGAGCGCGCCACCCTCGGCGCCGGCGATATGGACATCGTGCGCCGTTACGGCCGCCTGCGCTTCCTGCCCGGCGAAGACCGCGACGCCATCCTGCGCAGCCTGCCGCACCACGACCGCGCCATCGCCAGCGAACCCTTCGCCAACAAACACCACCTGCGCGCGGGCGACCGCCTGACCATTCCCATCGGCGACCACGCCGTCACCCTGACCATCGCCGGCATCTACTACGAGTACTCCAGCAGCCAGGGCTATCTGATTCTGGACCGCGGCACGCTGCTCAAGTATCTGCCCGGTCAGCCGGCGACCAATGCTGCCATCTACCTTGCTCCGGGCGCCGACCGCGAGCGCGTCCTGCGCGATGTGCAACTGCGCACCGCGGCCTACGGCGTGAGCGTCGCGCCTAACCAGGTGCTGCGCCGCTCCGCCATCGAGATCTTCGACCGCACGTTTGCCATCACCTGGGCGCTGGAAGCGGTGGCCATCGTGGTGGCCATGCTAGGTGCTGCAAATTCGCTTCTGGCGCTCGTGCTCGACCGCCGCCGCGAACTCGGTCTGCTCCGCTATCTGGGCGCCTCCGCCGCGCAGGTGCGCGGAATGATACTCGCGGAGGCTGCGTTCCTGGGCCTGCTGGCACTCCTGCTCGGCTTGGCGCTCGGCTTCGCTCTCTCGCTTCTGCTGGTGTTCGTCGTCAACAAACAGAGTTTCGGTTGGACCATCCAGTTTCATCCACCGTTCGGATTGCTCGCCTCCGCCTTGCTGCTGGTGTGGTCCGTCACCGTCCTGGCCGGCCTATACCCCGCCCGCGTGGCCGCGCGCCTGAACCCCATGGACGTGGTACACGAAGAATAGCGCGTCATTCATATGCACCTCGTCATGACAATATTACAATTTGTATACAGATTCGTATACACCACCGCACACATGCTACAATACCTAAGTGAAGCCCGAAAGCCGCACGCCCAACGTCCGCATCAGCCCGCACGCGCATGAACTGCTGCGGCAACTCGCGGAAGAGGAACAGGCGTCCATGCAGGCGGTTCTCGACCGGGCCATCGAACGCTATCGCCGCGAGAGTTTCCTGCGCGCAGCCAACAACGAGTTCCAGGCCCTCAAGGGCGATCCGCGCGCGTGGAAACAGGAAGTACAGGAACGTCAAGTGTGGGAGCAGACTCTGGCCGACGGAACCGATAAGAAGTGAGTACCCCCGAGCCGTCGCGCGGAGAGGTGTGGGATCTCCATTTCGATTCCACCCCGGGACACGAACAGCCGGGCACGCGCCCCGCGCTGATCCTCTCGGAAGATATTTTCAACGAAGGTCCGGCGGAAATGGTGGTAGTGGCGCCGATTACGCGGACGCAGGGAAAGATCCGCTGGCATGTTTCGGTAGCCTCTCCGGAAGGCGGCCTGGGCGCCGAGAAATTCATCCAGTGTGAGAACATCCGCTCGGTTTCCAAGCTGAGACTGAAGCGGCGGCGCGGCAGAGTGTCGTCGCCGGTTATGCAACAAGTGGAAGATCGATTACGCATCCTGTTAGGGCTGTGAGCCCTGGGCATCTATACAACATGACAAGCAGCAACCCGAATATTCGCAATATCGCCATCATCGCGCACGTCGATCATGGCAAGACCACTCTCGTGGACGCCATGCTCAACCAGAGCGGCATCTTCGGCTCCCATGAGGAGCACGTTGACCGCGTGATGGATTCCAACGACCTCGAGCGCGAGCGTGGCATCACGATCCTCGCCAAGATCACCGGCGTGCGTTATCACGGCGTGAAGATCAACATCGTCGATACGCCCGGCCACAGCGATTTCGGCGGAGAAGTCGAGCGCGCCCTTAAGATTGTCGATGGCGTCATGCTGCTCGTGGACGCGAGCGAGGGGCCCCTCCCGCAGACCCGCTACGTACTCAGCAAGGCCCTCGAAGCCAAACTTCCGCCCATCGTCGTCATCAACAAAATCGACCGGCCGGACGCCCGCATCGCCGAGGTCCTCGACGAGATCTACGATCTCTTCATCGATCTTGACGCCACCGAAGAGCAGCTCGATTTTCCGGTGCTCTACACCATCGCCAAGACTGGCGTTGCCAAAGTCAAGATGGAGGAGGAGGCCACCGATCTGCGGCCCCTGTTCGACGCCATCGTGAAGCACATCCCGCCGCCCGTCGGCGACCCCGACGGCGTGCTCCAGATGCTCATCGCCAACCTCGATTACAGCGATTATCTGGGCCGCCTCGGTATTGGGCGCGTAGTCAACGGCACGCTCAAATACGGCGATAACGTGACCATCGCCAAGCGCGACGGCACCTTGCACAACACCAGAATCACCAAGCTCTATTCGTTCGAGGGGCTGAAGCGCGTCGATGAAACCATCGGCCGGCAGGGAGACATCCTGGCCATCGCCGGCGTCGAAGGTATCACCATCGGCGAGACCGTTACCAGCGCGGAAACTCCCGAACCGCTGCCGCCGATTCAGATCGACGAGCCTACCATCGCGATGGCGTTCACCATCAATACCTCGCCCTTTGCCGGCCGCGAAGGCCAGTGGGTGACGTCGCGGAACCTGCGCGAGCGGCTCGACAAAGAACTGCTGACCAACGTGTCCATCCGCGTCGAAGAACTGGGACATGACACTTTCAAGGTGATGGGCCGCGGCGAACTGCAGCTCGCCATCCTGATCGAGATGATGCGCCGCGAAGGCTACGAGCTGGCGGTCGGCAAGCCGGAAATCCTGACGCGCACCATCGACCACAAACTAAGTGAGCCAGTGGAACACCTCATCATCGATTGCCCGGAAAACTTCTTGGGCGTGGTGATCGAGAAGCTCGGTGCCCGCAAGGGGAAAATGATCAAGATGGTCAACCACGGGTCCGGCCGCGTGCGCCTCGAGTTTCATGTCCCCTCCCGCGGCCTCATCGGCCTCCGCAGCGAAGTCCTCACCGATACGCGCGGCACCGCCATCATGAACTCGCTCTTCTACGGCTACATCGAATGGCAGGGCGAAATTTCTTCCCGCCCCACCGGCTCGCTGGTGGCAGACCGCGCGGGAAAAACCACCGGCTACGCCATCTTCAACCTCCAGGAGCGTGGAGAGATCTTTGTTTCTCCCGGGACCGAGGTTTACGAAGGCATGATCGTCGGCGAAAATGCCCGCGATTCCGATCTCGACGTCAATATCGTCAAGGAAAAGAAACTCACCAACATGCGCGCTTCCACCTCCGACGAAGGCATACGCCTGGTGCCGCCGCGCATTCTCAATCTCGAACAGGCTATCGAATTCATCCGCGACGATGAATTCGTCGAAGTCACGCCGATCAGCATCCGCCTCCGCAAAAAGGTCCTGAAATCCAACCAGCGCTAGTAGGACAGGCCTCCTGGCCTGTCCTTTTACATCTTTGCCAAGTCCGCGAAATCCACGTTGCCGCCGGAGACCACCACCCCTACCGTCTTAATCTCCGGCGGCAATTTCCGGAACAGAACCGCGGCCACCGGTACGGCGCCGCTGGGCTCCACCAGAATCTTCAAACGCAGCAGCACGAACTTGACCGCGGCGCGAATCTCGTCTTCGCTCACCAGCAGGATTCGCTCCACCAATTGCTGCATCACGGGGAATGTCAACTCGCCAGGTTTCGGCGCACGCAGTCCATCTGCGATCGTATCGGGATGAACGGAGATCCTCTCCCCGGCCATCATCGAAAGAAAAGTGTCGTTGGCAGATTCCGGCTCCGCGCCGAACACTCGGATCGCTGGGTTCATCGCCTTCGCAATCGTGGCGCAACCGGACAGCAGTCCGCCGCCGCCCACCGGAGTGATCAGCGCATCCAGCTGGCCCGCCTCGTCAAGCAACTCCATCGCGGCAGTGCCTTGCCCCGCCATGATCATGGGGTGATCGAAGGGCGGCACGAGAGTCGCTCCGGTCTCCTTGAGGATGCTCTGCGCGATCGCTTCCCGGCTGTCCTTGAATCGGTTGTAGGTGATGATGCGCGCTCCGTGGGCGCGCGTGGCTTCCATCTTGGATTGCGGCGCATCCTCCGGCATCACGATCGTCGATGGCACACCGACATATTTCGCGGCAATCGCGGTGGCCTGCGCATGATTACCGGAGGAGTACGCCACCACGCCCAACGCCAGCGATTCCCTCGAAAGGGAGAGCACCAGATTGGCGGCTCCTCGGATCTTGAAAGCTCCGCCGCGCTGCAGGTTTTCGCACTTGAAAAATACGCGAGTGCCGGCTCCTGAGTCGAAACCAGCGGAGGTGAACACGGGTGTTTTGCGCGCCAAGGGGCGAATCCGCAAGGCCGCGGCGCGCACATCGTCGGCCTGAATGGCAAGGGGCATCCCTTTGAGTCTACCCGGGACTGACAAGACTGACATGGATTTCCGACGTAGGTTGCCGGAAATTCGCTGTCAGTCCTGTCTGTCCCGGGTCCACACGCCCTCGTAATGCTAGCCTGAAATATGCTGGAGAAATTACTAACCGAGCAGACCAATCCCGCCTCCGCGTCCATCGACACGCTGGCCACAGAGCAAGCCCTTCGCATCATCAACGCCGAAGACCAAAAGGTTGCGGTGGCGGTAGAGCGCGAAATCCCGGCGATCGCTCGCGCTGTGGATGCAATTGTCGCCGCACTTGAAAAGGGCGGCCGCCTCTTCTATCTCGGCGCCGGAACCAGCGGGCGCCTCGGCGTGCTGGACGCTTCCGAGATCCCTCCCACCTTCAGTGCTCCTCCGGACATGGTGCAGGGCATCATGGCCGGCGGCGAATCCGCCCTGAGCCGCGCCACGGAAACCACCGAGGACGATCCTGCCATCGGCGTGCGCGATCTTGCTGCGCACGACTTCACCGCGAAGGACGTGCTGGTCGGAATCGCCGCGAGCGGCAGGACGCCTTACGTGCTCGGAGCGGTCGCGGAAGCCAAAGGGATAGGCGCTGTCACGGTGGGAATCTGCTGTACCCCTGACGCGGAGTTGTCGCGCGCAGTGGATTTTCCGATCGCGCCGCTGGTAGGGCCGGAGATCGTTGCCGGCAGCACTCGCATGAAGGCCGGCACCGCGCAGAAACTGGTATTGAACATGCTCTCCACAGGGACGTTCGTCCGCTTGGGCTACGTGTACGGCAACCTGATGGTCAACGTCCAACCGAAGAATGAAAAACTCGTGGATCGCGCCCACCGCATCATCGCCCAGGCAGCGGGCCTTTCACCGGAGCGAGCCGTGGAACTACTGGCGGAGAGTGGTAAGAGCGTGCGAACCGCCATTGTGATGGGCAGGGCCGGCATCGCGCGAGAAGAAGCCGAGCGGCGTCTGGCGGCATCAAGCGGGCGCATCCGGCAGGCATTGGGAGAATGAGCGCGGAAATGGTGGGGCGGACCCCCAGGTCCGCGCGGGTCCCCTGGACCCGCTTCTCGGGAGGTTGAAAGGTTTCCATGGATAAATTCGTAATTACGGGCGGAGCCGCGCTTCGCGGCGAGATTCCGACTAACGGTTCGAAGAACTCGGCGCTGCCTGCGCTGGCGGCGGCTTTGCTGACCGATGAAGCTGTCACCCTCCATCGCGTGCCTCGCGTGCGTGACATACGCACCATGGAGCGCCTGCTGGTGGACATCGGAACCACCGTGGACGTGGAAGCCGAAACCGTTCGCCTGCGGACGGAACGCATCCTCAGCCCTGAGGCGCCCTACGAGCTGGTCAAGACGATGCGCGCGTCGAGTCTCGTACTGGGTCCGCTCGTGGCACGTTCCGGCCGCGCCAGGGTCTCCCTCCCCGGCGGCTGCGCCATCGGCGCGCGGCCCATCAATCTGCACATCTTTGGCCTGGAGCAACTCGGCGCCACCATCAACCAGGCGCACGGATACATCGAGGCCGTGGCGCCCAACGGACTCCGCGGGGCGGTCGTGCATTTCGACCGCATCACCGTCACCGGCACCGAAGACCTGATGATGGCGGCAGTGCTCGCCAAGGGCGAAACCGTGCTGCGCAATGCCGCCCGCGAGCCCGAAGTCGCCGACCTGGCGGACCTCCTCATCAAGATGGGAGCCCGCATCGATGGCGCCGGCACCTCCACCATTCGCATACAGGGCGTCGACGGCCTCGGCGGCGCCGAGCACACCATCATCGCCGACCGCATCGAGGCCGGCACATTTCTGGTGGCGGGCGCGATCACCGGCGGCGATCTCACCGTGACCAGGTGCAATCCGGAACATGTGGGCGCGCTCGTGTCCAAGCTGCAACAATGCGGCGTCGAAGTGACACAGCCGGATAACACCTCGCTGCGCGTCCGGGCACCCGGGCGCCTGCGTAGTGTCGATATGACCACGGAAGAGTATCCCGGCTTCGCCACCGATCTGCAGGCGCAATACATGGCCCTCATGACGCAGGCGGAGGGTATCGCCATTATCGTGGAGACCATCTTCGAGAACCGCTTCATGCACGCGCAGGAACTGGCGCGCATGGGCGCCAACATCCGGCTCGACGGCAAACAGGCAATCGTCGCCGGTCCGCGCGAGTTAACCGGCGCCGGCGTGATCGCGAGCGATCTGCGTGCCAGCGCGTCGCTCGTGCTGGCCGCCTTAATGGCGAAGGGCGAGACGGTGATCGATCGCGTCTACCACATCGACCGGGGCTATGAGAAAATCGAGTCGAAACTGGCCGGCGTGGGAGCCAAGATCCGGCGCGTGGAGTAAATAGCGATGGCACATAATCCTGGATTTCTGAAGCTGGTAAACGACGCCAAGTCGCGGGTCCAAGAGATCGATCTCGCCGTATACCGGGAGATGCGCGATGCCGGTGACCCGCACGTCCTGGTGGACACGCGTGAGGAAAGCGAGTGGGCCGCCGGCCACGTCGCAGGCGCGGTGCACCTGAGCAAGGGAATCATCGAGCGCGATATCGAGACGAAAGTGCCGGACAAGGACACGAAACTGGTGTTGTATTGTGGCGGCGGCTTCCGCTCCGCGCTGGTTGCCGACAACCTCCGGCAGATGGGCTACACCCAAGCCATCTCCCTCGACGGCGGATGGCGCGCCCTGAAGGACTCCGGACTCCCTCTGGAGAAATAGGAGGGACAGACTGCGGTCTGTCTGTCCCACCGTGATAAATTGCTCTTAGTGACCCCCCGCACCCTGTACCAGGTTCTCGCAGAAACCGCGCGCATCCATGGCGACGCCCCTGCCCTCCGCCAACCGGCGCCAGACGGCTCTTACACCGTCTATTCCTGGAACCAGTACCGGCGTGCCGCCGAGGAAATCGCTGCCGGCCTGCGCACGCTCGGCGTTGCTAAAGGTGACATCGTCGCCCTCAACTCTGAAACCCGCCTGGAGTTCTACATAGCAGATCTGGGCATAGTCACGAACGGTTCCATCGCTGCCGCTATGTATCCGAGCTATCCGGCCGCGGATCTGGTACGCACCATCGAAGCCTCCAGGGCGCGCGCCGTCTTTGTGGAAGACCCGGGGACACTGAAGCCGCTGCGCGGGGCACCGGTCGCACATTGGATCCTGCTCACCGGGGACGCGGAAGGCGCCATCACTCTCGAAGCGTTGCGCAAGCTGGGACGTGAGGCGCTGGCAGGCGACGCCGGGCTGATCGAGCGCATATGCAGCGAGGTCTCACCGGCCGATATCGCTATCCTCTACCTGACCAGCGGGGCGACAGGGGAACCGAAGATGGCGCTGGTCACCCACCAGTCGGTAGTCTCGAACATCGATATGGGTCCCGCGGTACTGCCCATCGGACCGAAGGACTCCACGGTCGCCTTTCTGCCTTCCGCTCACATCGCGCAGCGTGTGGTGATGGAGTTTCTTCCCATGCGATGCGGCATGCCGGTGACTTTCTTTGAGAGCCTGCTGAAACTTCCCCAGGATATTCGCAAGGTGCGGCCCACCATACTGCTGGCTCCGCCACGCATGTGGGAGCGCATCTACTCCACCATCTGTACCGATCTTCGCAAGCGCCCGGCTGCCGTCCGCAAGGCCTTCTACGGCGCGCTCGGCCTGGGACTCGCCGCCGCGCGGTACCGCCGTGAGGGCAAGCCCGTACCGGCGCGCATCCGTGCACCGCTGGCAATTGCCGACCGCATTTTCTTCCGTAAAGTGCGCGGCCGTTTTGGCGGCCGGTTGGCCGTTGCCGCCAGCGGAGCGGCGCCGTTGAGCAAAGATCTTGGGGAGTTTTACGAGGCTATCGGCATGCCGATCATCGAAGGCTATGGCCTTACCGAAGGAGGCGTGGTTTCGCTCAATCCGCTCGAACAGCCCAGGCCCGGAAGCATCGGCAGGCCGCTGGCCGGTGTCGAGATCACGTTCAGCGAGGATAACGAGATCCTGGTCAAGAGTCCCTGCCTCTTTAGCAGATACCTGAACGATCCGGTCACTACCGCCGAAGTGTTGCGTGACGGTCGTCTGCATACCGGCGACCTCGGCCACGCCGACAGCGACGGCTACGTCTTCATCACGGGCCGCAAGAAAGAGCTGATCGTATCCTCCACCGGCAAAAAGATCTATCCTTCGCGCGTGGAGAGTCTTTTCAAGATGGAGCCGCTGATCAGCCAGGTGTTGCTGATCGGCGACCGGCTCCCCTACCTCATCGCACTCTTCACCATCAACATTGCCGCCGCTGAAGCGCTGAAGGGCATGGAGCACTTAAAGGGGCACCCTTCGGCCGTGATCGCCCAAGCACCGGCGGTGGCGGCCGAGATCCAAAAAGCGGTGGTGCGCGTCAACCAGCAACTGGCTCCGTTCGAGCAAGTACGCAGGCACCGGATTCTCGGCCGGGATTTCTCCATCGAGAACGGCGAACTGACGGCGACCATGAAGGTGCGGCGCGCGCGAGCCATGGAGAACTTCCGCGAGAGCATCGACGAACTCTACGCCGGCCGGGAGTAGGACGAGGCGGGCCTGCCCGCCATTTAGAGGACGAATTCGGCGCGCACCACTTCGTCATCCAGCGAATGCTTCAGTGTGAACCCGAGCTTCTCGCAGATGCGCATCACTTCGCGATTATCCGGGAGAATATCGGCGGTCAATTTGGACAGTTTCTCGTCCACACCGACAATCAACAACCGCGCCAGCAGTTCCTTACCAAGACCGCGGCCCTGCCACTTGTCGCTGATCAACACGGCGACTTCGGCTTCCGTTGTGCCGTGGATCTTCATCATGCGGCCCACACCTAAGATTTCGCTCTCGCCAGTTTCGGGATTCCGCCGTTCGGCCACCAGCGCCATCTCGCGATCGTAATCGATGAAACAGATTCTGGTGAGACGTTCGTGCTGCGTCCTCTGTTCCAGGTTCATCAGGTGGAAGTAGCGCAGGTACACGCTTCGCTCGCTGAGTGTCTCGTGGAAGCGCACCATGGCCGGCTCGTCTTCCGGACGGATCGGGCGGATGGTGACCGGGTTGCTATCTCTCATGGTCCAGGCCGCCACGTAGCGCGTGGGATAGGCGCGGATGGCGGTCTTCGGCACCTGATCCAGAGTGACCTCCGGAGCGTGTACCACGACGCGCGCGTCGAGCGCGATCAACCCGTCCGGCGATGCCAGCAGCGGATTGATATCGATTTCCTTGATCCACCGCTGTTCGGCCACCAGCGCGCTGAAGCGCACCATGAGCGTTTCGAGCGCAGCCAGATCCACCGGCTTGCGCCCGCGCACGCCTTTCAGCGCCTTGAAAATCTTGGTCTGCTGCATCATCAGACGAGCCAGAGTGGAATTTAAGGGCGGCAATGCAAGGGCGCGATCCTTAAACACTTCCACCAACTGTCCGCCGGTACCGAACAACAACACAGGGCCAAATTGCGGGTCCAGGCTGCTGCCGATGATCAACTCGTAGGCATCGCGCAGCTTGATCATAGGTTGCACGGTGACGCCCTGGAAATGCTGCGCGCCGACTTTCGCGGTGACCGAGGCCTGAATCGCGTCGAACGCCTTGGCTACCGCCTCAGCGCTTCCCAGATTCAACTGCACGCCGCCGACATCGGTCTTGTGGGTGATGGTCTCCGAATACAGCTTGAGGACGATAGGATAGCCGATTTCGTTGGCCGCCTTCACAGCCTCGGCACTTGACTTGCCAATGATGGTCTTGGCGACCGGAATACCGTACGCCGCCAGCACCTGTTTGCTTTCGAACTCGGTGAGAATGGTGCGCCCTTCGGAACGCGACCCCGCGATGATGCTCTTCACCAGATTGCGGTCCGGCGTCCAGGTTGCGGAATCCTGCGGCAATTCGGGGGTTTGGTACAACGCCTTCAGGTTGTCGGCGTACTGCCACATATAGTTGAACGCGCGCGCCGCCGTATCGGGGTAGGGGAAGGTGGGGATATTGGCGCGGTTGAGAATCTCCTCGCCCGCCGCCACGTCCACGCCGCCCATCCAACTGGCCAGGAGCGGCTTGCCTTCCTGCTTCGCGAGCGGCTTCAGTTGCTCGGCGATGCGGGTGGGGTCGGTCATGGCCTGCGGCGTCAGAATCACCAGCATGCCGTCGGAATTCGGATCGTTAGCGGCGATCTCGAGCGCCTTGGCGTAGCGCTCTGGCGATGCGTCGCCGATGATATCTACGGGATTGTTGTGGCTCCAGGTGGCAGGCAGCACGGCGTTGTACGCAGCCATCGTTTCCGGCGAGAGTTCGGCCAGTTCGCCGCCGCCCATGATCAGCGAATCGGTCGCCAGCACGCCCGGACCGCCGGCGTTGGTCACGATCGTCAACCGCGGTCCCTTGGGTGTGGGCTGCTTGGAAAGGACTTCCGCCATGTAGAACAGGTCCGCGATTGTGCCGACGCGCAACACGCCACTCCGCCGGAACGCGGCTTCCAGCACCTCATCGCTGCCCGTCAGGGAGCCGGTGTGCGACGCCGCCGCCTTCGCCGCCGCCGCTGAACGTCCCGGCTTGATAATGATGATCGGCTTGCTGAGCGCCACCTCGCGCGCGGCCGACAGGAACGAGCGCGCGTTGCCGATGGATTCCATGTAAATCACGATCGATTTAGTTTTCGGATCGTTGCCCAGATAGTAGATCAGGTCGCCCCAGCCGACGTCCACCATCGAGCCGACCGAGATGAAGGCGCTGAAGCCCACCATCTCTTTCATGCTCCAGTCCAGGACCGCCGTGCAGAGCGCGCCGCTCTGGCTGATGAAGCCCACCGACCCGGGTCGCGCCACCGTGGTGGCAAAGGTCGCGTTCAAACCGGACAGGGGGCTCATCACGCCCAGGCAGTTGGGCCCGATGATCCGGATATTGGCCTTCTGCGCTTCCACGAGCAGTTGCCGCTCCAGTTCCGCGCCCTCCGGACCGATCTCTTTGAAGCCGGCCGAGATCACGATGGCGCCCTGCACGCCGTTCTCGCCGCATTCGCGGATCAGCCCGGGAATCGACGGCGGAGGCGTGATGATCACCGCCAGGTCAACCGGTTCCGGAATGTCGGAGATCGAGGCGTATGCCTTCACGCCTAAAACGCTGGGCCGCTTCGGGTTGACGGGATAGACTGTGCCGCCAAACGGGCTTGTCACAAGGTTCCAGAGGACGGTGCGTCCGACGCTGCCGGGGTTTTCGGTGGCGCCGATGACCGCGACGGTCTTGGGCGAGAAGAATACATCAAGCGGCTGCTTTCGCTTACGATTCATTTTCTTCTTTGTGGGCTTACTGGTTGCTTGCATTTTCGATGTCTGCCTTTGGTCCGAACGCGGCCTGATTGAGCGCCTCGAGTACGTCCAGGGAATTGAGCCCATTCTTGCGAGCGACCGTTTCGATATCGCAGTCGTCGCACGAAGGGCGGCAATGGAACGCTTCAAATACTGGGATGGTTTCGGGATGACGTTGTTTCACATCACGGATGATCATGTCACGGCGGATCAACTGATCGAATCGAAACATAGGTTGTGCCCTCGATTGGAGGTTTAATAGTGCATCCCGATCTCCAAAGAATGGCCCAATGGGATGAACAGCTTACGAGGCTCCAGTGTGAGGAGTTGGGTGATATCGCGCAGCCTGGAGGGGAAGGGGCAGGGTACGTCCCCGAGTCGCCGTGCGAAATGAGACAATGATGTCGTGTTTGCGTCCCGATTGGAGAAGGCATGAAGAAGAAAGTTCAGTCCAAGACCGCTCCGGTTCCACCGTCTCCGGTACAGTATGTTTTCAATACGAAGAAGACGATTCGCTACCGATTCCCGACTCACACGAATGACCTGGTAATGGATCGATCCCAGGCGGAGACATCCGAGGCCTTCATGGTGGTGCTGGAACCGAAAGAAGCTCCGCCGCTCCACGTCCACCACGACACAGAGCAGATCTTCTATGTAGTGCGCGGAGCCGGCATGCTGTATATCGGAGCCGACAATCCCCAGCGTTTCAAAGTGAAGGTGGGCGATCTGGTGCGCATCCCCCCGCACACACTGCACCGCATCCGCTGCAGCGGCAAGGATCAGCTTGTCTACCTCAGCGTCGACTGCTTTCCGGGCGGGCGCCCGAAGGACGAGCCCACCTGGGAGAGCCACGTGCGGGTCATGTGCAAGCTAAATGGCTGGGACTTCGACAAGGTCCGCAGATAGTGGACTAGGCTGTCATAAAATCGCAACCCCGCCAACATAAGGCTGTAACCGGCCGCAGGTAGGATACAAGGACTATGCGGCATACCCTGCTACTTTCCTTGTTCGTGACGACGGTTCTTGCCCAGAGTCAACTCGGCACCGGTGCGGTTTCCGGCACGGTGCAGGACGCCACCGGTGCTGCGGTCCCGGACGCGCAGATCACGATCACACAATCCGAGACCGGGCTCGAGCGCACGATGAAATCGAGCGCCGCCGGACAGTTTTTGGCGCCGGTATTGCCTATCGGCTCCTACCGAGTGCGGATCGCCAAAGCGGGATTTGCAACGCAGGAACAGGACGGTGTCGTGGTGAATGTCGGGGCGACGGCCAGTATCGCCGCCGTGTTGGTTGTCGGAGACGTCGCCCAGACGGTCACGGTGAACGCCGCGTCGAGCATCGATGCGGCAGAAACCGATGTCGCCAGCCTGGTGGACCGAAGGGAAATCAGCGACCTGCCGATTAATGGGCGCCGTTATTACGATTTTGCGCTGCTCACTCCGGGCGTGGCGCGCGACGGCCGCTTTGGACTGCTGAGTTTCCGCGGTACGTCGGGAAACTTCGATAACTACATGGTGGAGGGCAACGACGACAACCAGGCGTACTTTTCCGAGAATCGCGGACGCTATCGCGCGCCCAGCACCGTGAGCGCCGACGCGGTGCAAGAGTTCCAGGTGGGACAGGGCGCTTACCTGGCGGAGTTCGGACGCGCTTCCGGCGGCAGCGTCAACATGGTGCTTCGATCGGGCGGCAACACCATGCACGGCGACGCCTTCTACTACTACCGTGACCAGAGCTTCGCGGCGCGCGACCCGCTGGCCGCCATCAAACCGCCGGAGCGGCGGCAACAGTTGGGCGGATCGCTATCCGGTCCGATCCGTTCCAACAAGCTCTTCTACTTCGTCAACTACGACCAGCAGATTCGAAACTTCCCCCTGGTGATTCAAGATCTCACGGGCGCGCTGACGTCGGGCAAGCCGACGCTGCCCGCCAATCCGACGGCCGCGCAGCAGGCGCAGTACAACACCGATCTGACCGCCTTCAATGCCGGCGTCGCTTTCGTTCTCAAGCAATTCCCCGGCGGCGCGCCGGGCAATCTGCAGTCCCGCACGATGGGCAACAACATCGCGCTGGGCAAGATCGACTATCTGGTCAGCAATTCCACCACGCTCTCCACGTTCTTCAACTACATGCGGTCGCACGGAGACCGCGCCATACAGACACCGATCGTGCTCGGCAACGTCGGCCGTAATGGCACCGACGATGTGCGCATCGATTCCTACAACGCCCGCCTCACGACGACCCTGGGTCCGCGGCGCGTGAACGAACTCCGCTTCCAATGGAGCCGCGATTTCGAATACGAAATCGGTGATGCGCCGCCTCCCGAAACTTATGCGAACGGGAGCGGCAACTTCTCTTTCGGCCTGGCCACGTTCCTGCAGCGGTACGCGCTGCCGGATGAGCGGCGCATACAGGTGGTGGACAACTTCTCGTACACCACGGGGCGTCACGCGTTCAAGTTCGGCGGCGAGGCCAACCGCGTCAACGACTTCATCAACAACCCCACGCAATTCGGCGGTACCTATACCTATCCGAGCACGCTCGCCCTGGGCCGCGACCTGGTCACGCCCGGCGCGAGGAACTACACGAACTTCGTGCAGGACTTCGGATTGGCAAAGTACAACTACAGCACCGTCGATTTCGCGCTTTTCGTGCAGGACCAGTGGAAGCCGGTTTCGCGCGTCACCATCAACTACGGATTCCGCTGGGATAAGGAAACGATGCCGGTGCCGTTCGCGCCGAATCCAGCCATCCCGGAAACCCAGCACTTCCCCACCGATTGGCACAGCGTGGGGCCGCGGGTTGGCGTGGCCTGGGACCTGACCGGCAAGGGCCGCACCGTGGTGCGGGGCGGCTACGGCATGTACTACGGTCGCATCCCCAACGGCATCATCGCCTACGCGCTGCAGAATACGGGGCTCACGGATCCTTCGAAAGCCCTGGTGGCTTTGACCCTGCAACCCACCGACGCCAATGCTCCGGTTTATCCCAACGTTTTGCCGTCGGTGCCCACGAACGGGAGTCTCAGCACCACGGTCACGCGCCTGGCCGGCAACTTCAGTCGGCCGCGGGTGCAGGACATCACCATCGGCATCCAGCAGCAATTGCCGTGGGGCCTGGTTCTCAGCGCCAGCTACGCTCGCACATATGGCGACCATCTGGAGGTGGTGGTGGACAGCAATTTGCCGGGGCCCCAGTTCCAGCGTACGTTTCAACTGCCGGATGGCACGACGTTCCAGGTGCCGTTTTCGGCGGGTGTTATCAAGACGGCGGCGGGCGCCACGGTCAGTGTGAACGCCGCGCGGCCCGACCCCACGCAGGGCGCCATCAACACCAACACGTCGCAGGGCAAGAGTTGGTACAACGGGCTGCTGGTGGATCTCCGCCGACGGGTTGCGAGGGGCGTGCAGGTGAATGGCGCGTTCACGTGGGCGAAGTCGGAAAGCCTGGCGGGCAACGACAACGGGGGCGGCTCCGCGGCGGAGACAGCATTCAACGGCGGCACCCCGGCCGACCAGTTCAATTTCGCCAGTAACCGGGGGCTCAGTCCGCTGGATCAGCGTCTGCGCGCGGTGGCGAGTGTCGTGTGGGAGCCAACCCGCTTACGGGTATTGCGCGGGTTCCACTTCAGCGCGATCGAGACAGCCGAGTCGGGACGTCCGGTGGCATCCTTCATCAGCATTGGATCGATTCCGTTCCTCGCCCCCGACGGGAACACGTACAACGGATTCGGCGGGATCCGCGGCCAGGGCACGAGCGGGGATCGGAACCTGCTGCCGACTATCCCGCGCAATAGCGTGGACGCACCGGCGAATTACAAGCTGGATCTGCGCGTGACCCGCGCCATACGGCTGACGGAGCGTCTGGGGATGGAGATACTGGCCGAAGCGTTCAACGTGTTCAACCATTCGAACTATAACGGCTTCAACACCACGATCTACACCGCTACGGCGACTACCAACACCACACCGCTGGCGGCGCCGATCCTGCTGTCTCCCACGGTTGGTTACCTTGCGCCGAACAACGACGCCACGCCGCCGGACGGCACGAACGCACGGCGGCTGCAATTGGCGATGCGGTTGCGGTTCTAGGCAAGGTAGGGGGCCGCGCTCCGGCAATTTAAACGGGACACGGCGAAGGGTTGCCAAGTCTCTTCAATCGTCATTGCCCGACCGCAGGGTTCGCACCACTTGTTATTCTGTCTTTTGGCGGATACGACACAGAAGCGCATCGTGGTGGCCATCGACGGGCCGGCGGGGGCGGGGAAAAGCACCATCGCAAAAGGGTTGGCGTCGCGGCTGGGATTCACTTACATCGACACGGGGGCTATGTATCGCGCGGTGGCGCTGTGGGCCGTGCGGCAGGGAGTGGACCCGGGCGATATGCACCGTATGGAACAGCTTGCGATCGCGGCCGGGATCGATCTTTCGCCCGGACGCATCGCGCTCAACGGCGAGGACGTGACGGACGCGATCCGCACGCCCGAGGTATCGAGCGGCGCATCGAAGATCGCCGTGATTCCGGGGGTGCGGCGAGCCATGGTGGCCAAGCAGCGCGACATCGGGGAGCGCACCAGCGTGGTGATGGAAGGCCGGGACATCGGCACCGTGGTGTTCCCCAACGCGCAGGTGAAGATCTTCCTGGACGCTGACCCCGACGAGCGTGTGCGCCGGCGGTGTGAAGAGATGCGAGCCAAGGGAGAGGCGGTCAACGCAGGGCAGCTTGCGGCGCAGATGAAGGAGCGCGACAACCGCGACTCCACGCGCGCGGACGCGCCGCTGTCGCAGGCTCCGGACGCGGTGTACCTGGATTCGACCGCCCTGGGTATCGAGGAAGTGATCGAGAGCATCCTCAAAATCGTGCGTTCGCGTTTAACAAACGGAAGGGAATACCGTTGAATAATCTGCTGGTGATGAAATTCGGCGGCACGAGCGTGGGCAGCGCCGCCCGCATGCGTGTGTCGGCGGGGCTGGCCGCCGCGGAACAGAAGAAACGCCCGGTGGCGATTGTAGTGTCGGCGATGAGCAAGGTCACCGACCTGCTGTTGGAAACCATGCGCCATGCCGAGGCCGACAATCGCAGCGGCATGGAGAGCAACGTGGCGAAATTGCGCGAACGCCACGAAGAAGCCTGCCGCGAGTTGCTGCCGGCGGCGGAGCAAGGCGCCGTGCTGGCGAAATTGCACGACGTGATCGACGAATTCGAGCGCATCGTGAACGGCATGGCGATGCTGGGCGAGCGTCCGCCGCGCTCGGTGGACGAGGCGGTGGCGGTGGGCGAGCGCCTGTCAGTGGTCCTGGTGAGCGAATTTCTGCAGGCGAGCGGCACGCCGGCAGTGGGGGTGAACGCGCGGGACCTGGTGGTGACGGACGCGGTCTTCGGCAATGCGTCGCCTTTGATGGAGCCGACCGGGATCAAGGCACGGGAGAAACTGACGCCGTATCTCGAGCAGGGCGTGCTGCCGGTGATCACAGGCTTCAACGGCGCTACCGCCGATGGACGGCCCACGACGCTGGGGCGCGGCGGCAGCGATTTTTCGGCCTCGATTCTGGCAGCCGCGCTGGATGCCAGCGAGTTGTGGATCTGGACGGACGTGGATGGCATTATGAGCGCGGACCCGCGCCTGGTGCCGGACGCGCAGGTGTTGGAAGAGATCACCTATGCGGAAGCGGCCGAACTGGCGTACAACGGCGCCAAGGTGCTGCATCCGAGAACGCTGGCTCCGCTGGTGGAAAAGAAAATTCCAGTGTGGAGCAAGAACAGCTTTGCGCCGGAGAAGCCGGGAACGCGAATCGTGCCCTCCATGGCGATCCACCAGGGAGCGCGGGCCGTGGCCTCGATGCGCAATGTGGCGCTGGTGTCGCTGGAGCCGGCGAGCGCGGAAATGAATGGGGTCCAACTGATGGCGCGGTCGCTCGACGCGATTGCGCGCGTGGATGTGGAAGTCCTGGTGGTTTCCAGTTCGAGCTACCGGCAGAACTTCTGCGTCCTGGTGCGCGAGGACGAACTGGAGCGTTCTTTGCAGGCGCTGGAATCGGCCCTGGCGCTGGAACTGGCGCACCATTACGTGAACCCGATTCAGGTGGACCGCAACGTGGGCCTGCTGGCGGCGGTGGGCGAGGGCATGCAGGGCAAACCGGGGTTGGCGGGCCGCATCTTCACGGCGATCTCGCGCGCGCAAGTGAACATCATCGCGATTGCCCAGGGGTCGAGCGAACTGACCATCGCGGTGGTGGTGCGCCGCGACGGAGTGGAGAAGGCCGTGAAGGCGGTGCATGCGGAGTGCGGCTTAGGGATGCGTCCGCCCGTCCCGGTGTTCCCATTCGGCTCATCCGAAGGCCGTGCGCCACGCGGCAAACGATAGAAAATACAGGAGAAGCAGCGGCCTCTCCAAAGACCCCGGTTTTTTCGATATACTGGTGTTTTCCCCTTAGAACACAGGAGTTCTGCCTAACATGTTTGACCTATTTCGAAGCCGAGATAAAGCCGTGCGCATCCTCTTGGGAGGGTTGCTGCTGGTGGTTGCCTTTTCCATGCTCACCTACCTGGTGCCGAACTACAACAACGGATCGACCGGGTCGGACATGGTGGTGGCGGAAGTCGGCAAAGATACGATCACTCTGGCGGAGATGCAGCGCCTGATTCAGGCCACGGTCCGCGGCCGCCAGTTGCCGGTGGAAATTCTGCCGACCTACATTCCGCAGATGGTGGACCAGATGGTGACAGAGCGAGCCATGGCCATGGAGGCCGAACGCCTTGGGTTGCAGGTGACCGATGCCGAGGTGGCCGAGACCATCCAGCAAATGGTGCCGAGTCTTTTCCCCGATGGCAAGTTCGCGGGCAAGGAAGCCTACGCCGGCATGCTGGCACAGCAGAACATGACCATCGACCAGTTCGAGACCGACCTGAAACGCCAGGTGATGATCAGCCGCCTGCGCGATATCGCGATGGAAGGGACGATCGTAACCCAGCCCGAGATTGAGGCCGCCTTCCGCAAGAAGAACGAAAAGATCAAGGTGGAGTTCGTCCGCTTAACGGCGGACAAGTACAAGGCCGAATCGCAGCCCAGCGTGCAGGAAATGCAGGAGTTCTACAAGGCCAATGCTACCCGTTACATGTCGCCCGACAAGAAAAACCTGACGGTGTTGGTAGCCGACCAGGCCAAAATAGAAGCCGCCGTGAATCCGACCGACGCCGACCTGCAACGCCTTTACTCGCAGAACCAGGAAGCCTTCCGCACACCGGAGCGTGTCAAAGCGCGTCACATCCTGCTCAAGACGCAGGGCAAGCCGGCGAGCGAAGAAGCGGCGATCAAGGCCAAAGGAGAGAGTCTCCTCAAGCAGATCAAGGGCGGCGCGGATTTCGCAAAACTGGCCAAGGAAAATTCCGAGGACCCCGGCTCCGCCGTTAACGGCGGCGATCTGGGCGATTGGATCACGCACGGGCAAATGGTGCCGGAATTCGACAAAGCGATCTTTGCGCTGAAGGTGGGTGAGACCAGCGATCTGGTGAAAACCCAGTACGGCTATCACATCGTGCAGACCCTGGCGCGCCAGGACGCCGGTATTCGCAGCTTTGCCGAAGTCAAGAACGAACTGGCGGCGCAGTGGAAGAAGCAGCGCGTCAGCGATTTGATGCAGCAGGCTTCGGACAAGGCCCAGGCCGCCCTGCAGAAGGATCCGGCGCATCCCGAAAAGGTAGCTGCCGAGTACGACATGCAGGTGTTTCACGTAAACGGCTTCTCGGCCGGCACGGCAGTGCCGGAACTGGGAACGAGCGCGGATTTCGACCAGGCTGTGGCAGGCCTCAAGAAAGGCGAAGTGTCTCAACCGGTCACCGCGGGTACTAAGCTGGCGCTGGCGGTTGTCGACGATGTGACGCCGGCGCATCCCTCCAGTTTCGAAGAAGTGCAAAACCAGATCCGCGACGTGATGGTGCAGAACCGTTCGGCCGCGGCGGTGCAGAAGCATGCGAACGAACTCATCGAGAAGGCAAAGGCGATGGGCGGAGATCTGGCCAAGGCGGCCAAGTCGATGGGCTTGGAGGTAAAGACTTCCGACTATGTCGATCGCGCCGGCAACATCGAAGGACTCGGAACGGTCAATTATATTGCCGAGGGATTCAGCAGACCCGACGGCACCATCTTTGGACCGGTGGGCGTGCCGGATGGCGGCACCATCGTCGCCAAAGTGATCTCTCGCAGCCCAGCGGACATGTCGCAACTGCCGGCGCAGCGCAACATCATTCGCGACGACATTAAGAGCCAGCGCGCGCGTGAACGGAACACGCTGTTCGAAAGCGGCGTGAAGGACATGTTGATCAAGCAGGGCAAGATCAAGATCCATCAGGACGTGATCAACCGGCTGATCGCCAACTATCGGACGAGCTAACCCGGACGGACGAGGGAACAGGATGCTTCACGGCTTGCTGCAAGTGTGGTTCGGCTGGGTCCGCGACGGGGGATACCTCGGCGTGATCGCGTTGATGGCGATGGAAAGCTCGATCCTCCCGGTGCCCAGTGAAATTGTGATTCCCCCCGCGGCCTTCTGGGCTTCGCAGGGCCGGATGAGCTTCAGCGGCGTGGTCCTGGCCGGCACCTTCGGTTCGTGGTTGGGTTCGACAATTACCTACTGGGTGTCGCGGTGGATTGGCCGCGCCCTGATTCTTCGTTGGGGCCGAATTGTATTCATCACGCCAGACAGCCTGAAGCGTGCGGAGCACTTCGTGCAGCGCTACGAAATCGGCGGCGTTTTCTTCGCCCGGCTCCTGCCGGTGCTCCGTCATTTGATCTCGATTCCAGCCGGCATCGCACGCATGTCCTACGGCGTTTTCAGCCTGGTGACCGTCCTCGGAGCGTTCTTCTGGTGCAGTGCCCTGGCGTGGTTCGGCGCCAAAATCACGGCAGCGCATCCTGACCTGATGAACGACCCGGAAGCTCTGATGCACATGATGCAGCAGGAAGCCCACTGGATAGCAGGCGCCGTCATTGTACTCTGCGCGCTCTATATCCTGGTGATGCGGCTGACCAGCCGGGCAGCTACGCCGGCCGCCGAGATCGCGGACTAAGGAACTGTTCGGGCATAACGATCGTGGCTCTGATACGCTATCCGAGCCGCGACCGTGAGGGAGCGGTGTCAGCCGCGTGAACGCCTTATTTCCCGACCGTCCCTAACCGCCGGCGAGGCCCACGAGGCCGGCAGCAAACAGGCGGGGGTCGACCCGTCCCAACCGTGGTGCCAAACCGGCGCGCAGCAGCGGCGTGTGCCGGATGGTCAACAGGTATTCGGGGACCGTCCAGACGTCTTCCTCCGCGGTCATCCAGTGAATGGAATCGAAGCGGCGCAGGTTCACCGGGCGCGAATAATTACGCAACGTCTTTTCGCGTTTGAGGTTGTAGTAGTGCTCGAAGTAGCTCATAGAGAGCTCGCGGAGGGTGCGATAGACCGGCTCGCGATAGCGCAGGCCGGAGTAGTTGGATTTGGCCAGCGCGCCCCAGTGGCCGCGCAGTTGAAAAATGGCGAGCACGTGATCGTCGTCGCGCACGGCTTCGAAATCCAGCAATAGGGGCGGGTGGCCGAGCATACGCAACGCCGCCGCGGCAAAGAGTGCACCTTCCATGCAATGCGCCGTACGGTCGCGCAGCACGCGCCGCGGAGAGCGGCAGGTTTCGCCATCGTGCTCTTTGTTGTAGGCGAGCTCGTCCAGAAAGCTCTGGATCTTCTCCGGAGTCGTCAGCCGCCGGAACACGGCGCGTTCTACGGGGGCGAAAGTGTGCGAGGCCATCGGCAACAGAGTAGCGTAGTTTGCGGGGCACAACTATACTGCACGTATGCCGATCCTCCTGCCGATCCTTCTGTTTGCCGCTGCCGCCGCGCCTTACGACGTGGTGATCCGCAACGGGCACGTCATCGACGGAACGGGGTCGCCCTGGTACGCGGCGGATATCGGAATTCGCGCCGGGAAGATCGCTGCGATCGGACGACTGACGGATGCCCCGGCCAAACACACCATCGACGCGCGCGGCATGGTGGTGGCGCCTGGATTCATCGACATGCTCGGGCAATCGGAGATGACGATTCTGGTCAACCCGCATCTGCCTTCCAAAATCTTCCAGGGCATCACCACCGAGGTGACCGGCGAGGGGTCTTCGATCGCCCCCCTGAACGACGCTATCCTCAAGGCTGACCGTGTCACATGGGAGCACTATGGGGTGCAGCCCACGTGGCGCACTTTCCGCGATTACTTCGCACGCCTGCGCAAGCAGGGTATGGGGATCAATCTGGCGAGCTATGTAGGTGCAACGCAGGTACGCCGAATGGTGTTGGGCGATGACGATCGCGCACCCAATCCAGCCGAATTGGAACGGATGAAGGCCCTGGTGCGCGACGCCATGCGGGAAGGCGTGGTCGGGCTCTCCACATCGCTGCAGTATGCCCCGGCGCCTTATGCGAAGACCGGGGAGTTGATCGCGCTGGCGGCTGAAGCGGCGAAACTCGGCGGCACTTATGCTTCGCACATCCGCGACGAGGGCGACTCCATCATGCCGGCCCTGGACGAAGCTTTCCGCATCGGGCGCGAGGCGAACATCCCGGTCGAGATCTGGCACTTGAAGGCTGCAGGGAAGTCCAACTGGGGGCGGATGCCGGAGATCGTGGCGCGTATTGAGGCGGCGCGCAAATCGGGGCTGGACGTGGCGGCGGACACCTACGCGTACCCGGCGGCCTTCAACACCTTTTCGGCGGTGATCCCGCCCTGGGCCCACGATGGCGGCGACAAGAAGTTGATCGAGCGCCTGAAGGATCCGGCGATGCGGGCGCGCATACGCAAGGAAATGGAAACGCCTTCCGGTGCGTGGAATAACGAGTGGCAGCAAGTGAAAGGGCCCGAATCGTTCATCCTGAGCGCGGTGCAGAATCCCAACTTGATTCCGCTGCAGGGGAAATCCATCGCCGAGATCGCGAAGCTGTGGAATAAGGACCCGATTGACACGGTGTTCGATATCCTGATTGAGGACGAGGCGTTCACTATGGTGGGCATGTTCATCATGGACGAACCGGACGTGGCCTTGGCTATACGCCAGCCCTGGGTTTCCATCTGCAACGATTCACAGGGCTCGGCGCTCGACGGCGTGCTGGGCAAGGAGCATCCGCATCCGAGGGCCTTCGGAACGTTTCCACGGATTTTGCGCAAATACGTGCGGGAAGAGAATGTGTTGACGCTGGAAGATGCGGTCCGCAAGTTCACCTCGCTCCCGGCGCAGCGTATGCGATTCGGCGACCGGGGTGTCCTCAAGGACGGGATGTGGGCGGACGTGGTGGTGTTCGACCCGGAAACGGTGCGCGACCTGGCGACCTTCGACCAACCCAATCAGCTTTCGGAGGGGATGCGGTTCGTGCTGGTGAACGGCGTACCTGTAATCGAGGAGGGCAAGATGACGAATGCCCTGCCGGGGAAAGTGTTGACGCGATAGGCCGACTGCAATGGGCAAATCGCAGCATGACGTATTGCCGGTCGGCGTCCTGGTTTAATTGCCGCTCCCGCCAAGCTGAATCAGCCGGTACGCTACAATCTGCGAACTCCTGGATGCTCCTGCGACAGCTCTGGTTTTCAATACGATTTCAAAGTAGCGGTCGCGAACGGCTTGAGGCCCGAGCATCCGGGCCAGTTGCTGGGAAAAGCCCTTGGCGGTGACCAATTCTCCCGCGGCTTCAGAGGCTTCCATGGTGATGCCGGAGAGAATCAGGACCGATCCGCTGTTCCCGAGATTAGGTAGAAGTGCAATGTCAGCGTAGGACTCGAGACTGCCGTCACGCTCCGTGGGGACATAGACGGCTGGTTCGCCCGCCTTGGGCCGCTTGTTGCGTAAATGAAACCGGTGGGCGGCCCGGTCCTCTTCAAAAGAAAAGTTCAACTGCGGCTCGAAGAGCTGGGCCCAGGGAACCGCGCGGCGACTGCCGATCAAAACAAAATTCTCGGTCTTGAAGTCGCGAATGTTCAAGTGACGAGAGAACCGGACAGGGGCGCGGTTGGACCCAAATTCGCCACTCAACTCCACGAGCCTGGTGGCGATATTCAAGTCGGCCAGACTAGTGTACTGGCGGCCGATAATCAGTTGCAGGGCGGAACGCAACTCCCGATTTGGCGCCAGGTTCAGGAGCGTTTCAGGATATTCCCGGCTTAGATAATTGTCCAACGAGATGTCGGTATGCAGGACGTCCTGGAGTATCACCAGACAGGAATCCGCCACCACAATTCCCGCTGGTTGGCCAGTACCGAAAAGCCGGGACCAAAACGGGTCCTGCCGTGCAGTTGCCGGGGCAACGGCCGCGTTGCCGGGTCGTACATACGGAAGGCGCAGCGCCACGGAGAGGCAGACAATGGCCAGCACGCCTGTAGAGATAGAAAGAATAGGGATCCACGGTGTGGCCCGCGGATGGACCACTGCAACCGGCAACGCAGGTTCGACAGTAGCCGAAGTGGAGTCCGGCGCCACGACCGCTTCCGGTCTCGGCTCAAAGCGAGGAACGTACGCTCCCTTGGGGACCGTGATCCGCAGCGGTTCGTCTTTGCCGTCCGTTGCGAAGTACTCATCCATCTTCCTGCGCAGGTGGCTGATCTGAACGCGGACAATGTTATCTTCGTTGGGGTTGAAATCCGGTTTGCGGCCAAGCGCGTTGCAGCCGATTTCATACTCTTTGATGCTGGCGGCGGCATCGGTGAGTGCGCGCTGGCAGATGTAAATCAGAATGTCCTGAAGCTGGGGTGCCTTGGTGAATTGGCGGCTTGCAGCAATGCGCAGAACGAGTGGCCAGCGGTCGTCCTTTTCAGCCAAGCCCGGCGCCTCGGCATGATTTGAAACTCGATTCAATCAAAGTCCCCGATGCTTAACGTATTCTGGAGACACTGTAACACGTGGCGCGGCACGTGGAAAAGGGGCAGTGGCTACTTTTTCTACACTCCCGAAATGATTGAAACAAGGTCTTATTAACGTAAACGCAACGGTAATCCTCCGTTAATTCTCTCCCTTCCAGCGGCACCGTAAGGTACCCTCTCAGACAAACGAACTCTTGTATTAGCCGCACTGATCACGGCGGAGCAGTGCGGGGGCTGACAGTTTGGGGTTGGGGTACGCTTCACGGTCGGAGTTGGTGTTTTCCAGTACGTTATATGGTTCTTAGTCGAACCAAGAAAGGGGTCCTACATGAAGAGCAGATTTTCCCCCACTACGGTGTGGATATTGATGTTGCTTCTCGTCTGCGCCGCAACCGGCATGGCGCAGGATTATCGAGGAAAGATTGAGGGCTTGATCACTGACGATAGCAAAGCGGTGATCGGCGGCGCGTCGGTGACGCTGTTGAATGTGAATACCGGAATTCGTGTGGTCCGCAAGACTAGCGACACCGGCCTGTACGTGTTTGACTTGGTCGATCCCGGCACCTATTCGATCACTATTGAAGCCACGGGGTTCAATAAGGTTATCCAGTCGAATATTGCGGTCCAGACGCGCGGCGACGTTACGGTAAACGCCACGCTCAAACCGGGGGCGGTTCAAGAAAGCATTACGGTTAATGACACGCCGGCCGCGGTAGAGTTCAACTCGGCCAATAAGGACTTCACGATCGATACGAAACTGGTGGAGGAAATACCGCGCTTCGATCGGAATCCTTTTAAAATGACGCTGATCGCTCCGTCCGCGGTCAACACTCGCGGGGAAATGCAGCCTTACCACTCCTGGTCTGCCAACAGCGTGGACCTGGGGGGCGGGACGAACCTGAAGAACGACCTGCAGGTGGACGGCATGCCTATCGGTATGGGCCAGAAGAACTCGACACCGCCCAATACCGATGCGGTGCAGGAAGTCATCGTTTCAACCAATAGCGCGGACGCCGAATCCGGGCACAGCGCGGGTGGCCTGATCTCTATGACCACGAAATCCGGCACCAACGAATTTCATGGGACCGGTTTCTACGTGGGCCGTTATCCATGGCTCAGCGCGGAAGCCGACCGCACCCGGTTCAGTTCAAATTCGCAGCGGCAGAATATGTACGGCGGAACCTTGGGCAACCCGATCAAAAAGAATAAGCTGTTCAATTTCTTCTCCATCGAAGACTGGAAGGTGGGTTATCCGAACACCTACCAGCGCACGCTTCCCACCGCCCTGGAAGCGACGGGCGATTTCTCGCAGTCGCTAAACATCGACGGTGGGCAGCGGACGATTTTCGATCCGTGGACCACGGTGTTGAAGGCGGACGGGTCCGTGAGCGTGGCGCCCTTCGCCGGGAACAAGATCCCGCAGAACCGTTTCGATCCGCTGGCTGCCACCCTCATCAAGCAGTTCTGGGCGCCCAACAATCCCGGGGCGAACATCACCGGATTGAACAACTACACCAAGGGGTTCATCGAGAATTACGGGTACTACAACTTCTCCGACCGGGTGGATTACAACATCAACGACAAGTGGAAGATCTTCGGGCGCCTGGCCCGGTACAACACCACCGATATCGCCGGCAACCCGACGGGCGGCACTTCAGAGCTCTACGTCCCCACGGGCACATCGCGAGCGGCCTGGAACGCAGGCGGCGATGCCATCTGGACCATGAGCCCGCGCACCGTGCTGGAGTTCCACGGCGACTGGCACAAATTGCTGGATGCCTATGTTTCCACACCGCTGGGTTCCGGCGGATGGGGCTCCATCTGGACCAACAATGCCTGGTATGCGCCCTATCAGACCGCTTCCGTTGGTGCGCCGGTCTATTTCCCGGACATGAATATCGGCGGCAACGGATTCGGCGGCGGCGGCTTCTACTGGAATCAGGCTCCCGGTGGCGAAGCCTCCAGCGTGAAGATCGCGCAGCAGAGAGGCTCGCACTATATCAAAGCCGGGTTCGAACAGCGCGAAAGCTATGGCCTCAGCTACGTATCGAGCACTTCGAACTTCTATTTCAACTCGGCCCTGACCGCCAACACGTTCAACAATCCGGACACCCTGCATTACGGCAGCCCGTATGCCACGTTCCTGTTGGGTGCCCTTGACGGTTCCTCGCAGATGATTGGTGGTCCCGTACCGGATCCGCACGTAAGGTTCTACGGCGCGTACATTCAGGACGACTGGAAACTGTCGCCCAAGATTACGTTGAACCTGGGCCTGCGCGACGAGTACGAAACCGCGCTCTACGATCCGCAGCACAACTTTTCCCAAGGGCTGAACCTTGCGGCCCCGGTCCCGGAGATGCAGGCCAGTCCTCCGAAGATGCCGACAGCGGCGACCAACATTGTGGGCAACAACTTCTATCAGTGGACCGGTCAATGGTCGTTCACCAGCTCGAGCCACCCTGGCTCGTTCAATCCGCAAAAACTGGCGCTGCAACCGCGCGCCGGCATAGCGTATCGTATCGACGACAAGACGGCTTTCCGCTTCGGCTACGCGCGATACCTGATTCCGTACGAAATGAATATCGCGCTGGCTCCGGTCTCCGGATATGAGACCGTCGGATTCCTGGAGCCCCCCTTCCTGGGCATGACGGGTTACCAGAACACACTGGGCACGGCGCAAGGCGTGCCGCAGGAGACCATCAACAACCCGTATCCGACCAACAGCAACCCGCTATTGCCCATCCTCGGCAAGGGTTACGGAGGCAATCTCGGGCGCGGCGGCCAGCCTTTGCTGTGGTACAACCCGGACCAGCAAAAGGCGCGCAACGACCGTTTCAACTTCACCTTCCAGCGCCAGATGCGCGGCGAGGTTGTGCTTTCCGGAACCTACTTCCTGAATATCGGCAACCAGCAGTACACCAAGGCGCTGAACCAGATCAACCCGGCGTTGCAGACGCAGTATCAGAACCAGTTGAACACGCAGGTGGCGAATCCGTTTTACCACTACCTGAACCAGACCGTTATGCCCGGTCCGCTGTACAACCAGCAAACGGTTTCGTTAGGATCGTTGCTGGTGCCTTATCCGCAGTACGGCGGTTTGTTCGAACTCGGAGCGTTGGGCGCCGCAGAGCGTTATCATTCGGTCGAATTGAAGGCGCAGAAGGCTTTCAGCAAGGGCTACAACTTCCTGGTGACCTACGTGTACATCCGCGAGAAAGCCCAGACCAACGGTTTCCTGAACGGCGGAGTATTCAACGATCAGCAATGGTATTCGAATACGCTTACCTATCAGGACAGCAACCAACCCCACCACCGCTTTAACATCGCGGCCACCTGGGAATTGCCGATCGGGAAGGGCAAGGCTCTTCTTGGTACGGTGCCCAAGGCGGCCGATGCCATCGTGGGGGGCTGGAAATTGGCCGGACTCTGGACGTTCATGTCGGGCGATTTCCCGCAGTTCGGCAACGCGATCGTCACCGGGAACCCCTGCATCTCCAATCCCACGCCGCAGCACTGGTTCAACACCGCGGCGTTCGCTCCGGTACCCGCCAACACGTACACGCTGCGGACCAATCCCTTGCAGTATAGTTGCCTCACGGGTCCGAAGTTCTGGACCCTTGATGCCAACCTCGCCAAGAGCTTCAACATCACCGAGAGGATCCACGCGGAGTTGAAGATCGCGGCTTACAACGCAACCAACAGACTGAATCTGGGCGATCCGGACACGGGCGTTCAGAGTTCCACCTTTGGCCAGGCTCTGTACCAGGGCTCTCCGGGCGGCATTTTTGGCGCCCAGGGTGCTACCTACGGCAACCAAAGCGGGAGGCAAGCTGAGCTGGGAATGAAGATAATATTCTAGGCTAGCTGTCCCCAATACGACCAAACGCAGCGGCGGGGGAATTTTCCCCGCCGCTGTTTTTCGTTAGATGATAGTGCTGGGACTCGAATCGCCCGCTACATGACCCGCAGAAGCATCCTCAGCCTGTGCGCTCTCCCCGCCGCCACACTCTACGGACAGCAGGAACCCGCGCGTCCGGGGGGAATGGCATCTCGCGGCATCAAAGCGGCGCCTCGCGGCAAGCCCTCCGGCATCCCTTTTCACTCGCGTTTTACCGACGTGGCGGCGCAGGCGGGACTGAATCGCGCCGTCATCGCCGGGCATCGCGAGCGCGCCGATTACGTGACTGAGGCGATGAGCTGCGGAGTCGCGTTTTTCGATTACGACAACGATGGCTGGCTCGACATTCTGGTGCTCTCGGGATCGCGATTCGGCGACCCTCCGCCGGACGCCTCCACCCGCCTCTACAAGAACAACCGCGACGGCACATTCACCGACGTCACCGTCAAAGCGGGCCTGTTCCGCACCGGGTACACCTACGGCGTAACGGTGGGCGACTATAACAACGACGGTTTCGAGGATCTGTTCCTCACCGGCTGGGGGCAGAACGCGCTGTACCGCAACAATGGAGACGGCACGTTCACCGATGTCACCAAAGAGGCCGGGCTGATCGACGCACAATCCCGCTTCGGCTCCGGCTGCGCGTTCGTGGACTACGACCGCGACGGCCGGCTCGACCTGTTTGTCGCCAACTACCTCGCCTTCGACATCGACAAGGTGCCGCGCGGCAGCCAGTCGAAGAGTTGCAATACCGAAGGGCTGTTCTGCGGGCCGCGCGGGCTGCCCTACGGGCGCCACTCGCTCTATCACAACAACGGCGACGGTACCTTTGCCGATGTCACCCAGGCTGCCGGAATCGGCAAAACGCCGGGCGGCTACGGACTCACCGTCGTCGCCGCGGACTTCGACAATGACGGTTGGCCCGATATCTATGTCGCCTGTGACTCCACGCCCAGCCTGATGTTTCGCAATAACCATGACGGCACCTTCACGGAGCAGGCGCTGGAGACCGGCGTCGCTCTGAGCGACGACGGAATGGTGCAGGCCGGCATGGGCTTGGGGGTAGGCGATATCCGGCTGGACGGCAATCTCGATATCGTCAAGACCCACTTCTCGGGAGACACGCCGGCCGTGTACCTCAACGACGGTAAGGGCAATTTTCGCGACGGAACCCTGCTCTCCGGCCTTGCGGTGGAAACCCGCTTCGTCACCTGGGGAGTGGGCATCGCAGACCTGGACAATGACGGCAACCCCGACATTTTCGCGGTCACCGGAGGCATCTATCCGGAGCTGCGAGACGACTACAACACGCCCCGCGTGCTGTTCCGGAACCTCGGCAACGGCAGGTTCGAGGAACTGCTGGGGCAGGCCGGACCCGGTGTGAGCGCGCTCCATTCGAGCCGTGGGTGCGCCTTCGGGGACTTCGATAACGATGGCGATGTGGACATCGTGGTGGTCAATCACAATGAGCCGCCTTCCCTGCTGCGCAACGATGTGGACGGGGCGAACCACTGGTTGAAGATCAAGCTCACGGGGGTCCAGTCGAACCGCAGCGCGATCGGCGCACGGGTTACCGTCCATTACGGTGATAAGATCCAGGTGCAGGAAGTGCTGAGCCAGTCGTCCTATTTGTCAGCGAACGACAGCCGGCTGCACTTCGGACTCGGTCCGGCGGCCATGGCGGACATCGAGATCCGGTGGCCGCTCGGGCGCATTGAGAAACTGGAGAAGGTTGCGGTGGATCAGTTGATCCTCGTGAAGGAAGGTTCGGGAATTACGAAGGCCGAACGGTTCGCAACCTTGAAATGATGAAACACAAGGTGTGCTGGTTTCGAGCGTCGCTGGCGATCGCCTGCGTGAGTCTGGCGATGGCGCAGAAGCCGGAGGTGGAGACCGCGTGGCAGTTGCTCGCCCAGGGCAAACGGGACCAGGCCGTGACCCTGCTGCGCGACCTGATCCACGCGGATCCCCGCAACGCCGACGCTCGCCTGCTGTTGGGCAGCGTCCTGATGGAAAACGGCGAGCGCTCTGAATCAATTGTGCAACTCAGCGAGGCCGTCCGGCTGCTTCCGAAATCGGCGGAAGCACACAATGCGCTGGGCGAAGCCTATAATGCCTTCGGGGAGACAGGCGCGGCGCAGCCGGAGTTCGAGCGCGCAGTCGAACTGGATCCGCGGCATGCGCAGGCACACGTGAACCTGGCGGCCATCCTGCTGCAACAGGGCGAGGCCGCGCGCGCGGTCCCGCACCTGGATCAGGCCATCCACCTGTTCGGGCACCGGCCGGACGCGGCCGAGCCACACTATCTGCGGGCCAAGGTCTACAGCGAGGAACGCGACACCGCCAAGGCGGCGTCCGAATTGCAGCAGGCCGTGGAATTGCGTCCCGATTTTGCAGAGGCGTGGAGCGATCTGGGAGATGCCCGCAAGAACCAGTCCGACAGCAAGGGTGCTTTGTCCGCGTTCCGCCGTGCCATCGCGTTGAGCCCGCAGGACCCGGTCGCGCAGGCCCGTTTGGGAGCCCTTTTACTGGAGACCGGGGCGGCGCACGAAGCCGTCGAACACCTCGACATTGCGGTTCGCCTGGATCCCAAGAATCAGTCGGCGCTCAACGCCCTGCAGCGCGGCTTGCGGCAGGATGGCCAAACAGAACGGGCCGAGGCCGCAAAGAAGAAGCTAGCGGAATTACTGCGCGAGAGGGACGAGGGCGATCAGAAACTGGTGACAGCGCTCGAGATCAACAATCGCGGCGCACAGCTTGAAAAGACTGGCGACATACGCGGTGCGCTGGAGAAGTACCGGGCCGCACTGGAACTTCTGCCCGACCATGTAGGGATCCGGGTGAACCTGGCAGTGGCGCTTCTAAAATTAGGCCAATGGGAAGAGGGGATCTCGCAAATGCGCGAGGCGCTGCGGCGCGAGCCGGGCGACGCGAAGATCCAAAAGGCGCTGGAAGACGCTGTGGCGCAAGCCAAGGCGCACGGAATCGTACTACCTGAAGAATGAATGGGCCGCCGATAAACGCCGATGAACGCCGATAAAACTGGTTTTGCCTATCGGCGTTTATCGCCGTTCATCGGCGGCCCATTCAGTTTTCGCCTTTGCTGTTTGCGCCTTCTTCAGTGCCCGTTCGAAACCGGTCAGCGAGCGTTCGATTGTGTCGCGGGGAATCGTCAGCGAGAGGCGCATGTAGCCGCCGCGCCCGAAACCGGCGCCCGGTACGGCCAGAATGCCCTCCTCTTGCAGCAGACCGATGAAGGCGATGTCGTCGTGGATCGGCGTCATCGGAAAGACGTAGAATGCTCCCTGCGGCCGCGGCGCGTCGTAGCCCATGGATTGCAATGCGTCGCAGAGCAGGTCGCGCTTCTCCTGGTAGTGCGCCACGTCTACAGTGGCGTCCGGAACGGCGCCTACCACCCATTGCCAGATGGCCGGGGCGTTGATGTACCCCAAAATGCGATTGGCCACGGTGCATGCGCCGCGCAGTTCGGCGATGCCCGGGAGATGCGGCGGCAGCGCCAGATAGCCAATGCGCTCTCCGGGAATCGCCATGGCCTTCGACCAGCTCCAGGCGATCACCGCGCGGTCGAAGATGCGCACGGCCTCGGGCGTGACCGCTCCATCGTACGTGAGCGGCCGGTAAGGCTCGTCGCAAATCACCAGGACCGGATCCGGCAGCACGCGATTGACTTCGCGCAGCACGGCCTCGCTGTAAATCACGCCGGTCGGGTTGTTAGGCGAATTGAGGATCAGCGCGCGAGTGCGCGGCGTGAGGGCTCTCGCGATACGTACCGGGTCAGGCTGAAACTGCTTGTCGGTTTCTACCGTCACCACGCGGCCGGCATGGTTCTCTATGTAGAAGCGGTACTCGGGGAAGTAAGGGGTGAGCACCATTACCTCGTCGCCCGGGTCGAGGATGGCTTTGAGGACGGTATTGATGGCTCCGGCCGCCCCATTGGTCATGAGGATGTCGTCGCCGGTGAACGGGATGCCCGAGCGTTCGGCGAGGCGCCGCGCCATGGTGGCGCGGACCTCGGGGTATCCCGCATTGGGCATGTAGCCGTGGCTGCCTGGGCGATTCTCCGCGACGATACGGCGCAGGGCGGCGATCACCGCTTCCGGCGGCTCGACATCCGGGTTGCCGATGGAGTAATCGAAGACATTCTCGGCGCCGCGCTCCGTCCGGAGTTGCACGCCGATCTCAAACATGCGGCGGATCCAGGAGGAGTGCTCCATCTGGTTGGCGATCCCGTGGGAGATTCGCATATCCTTTTCCGGTCTCTAAATCCTATTATAGCCCCACTGATGAGTGGTGTACAAGATCCGCAAACACGGTTCAGCGATGGCGGCTATAATCGTTGCTTCCATGTCGCCGACAATTGCCAGGCCCGTACGTTCGCATTACCGCTGGACGGTGTGCGCGCTTCTGTTCTTCGCCACCACGATCAACTATGTGGACCGCCAGGTATTGAGCATGCTGGCGGACACGCTCAAAATCCAGATCGGCTGGACCGCCATCGAGTACAGCAATATCACCACGGCATTTTCGATCGCGTACATGTGCGGCATGCTGGGCGCTGGGCGGCTGTTGGACAAGTTTGGTACGCGCATAGGCTTTGCGATAGCGATTACGGTCTGGAGCGTGGCCGCCATGATGCACGCGTGGGCTACAAGCGCGTTCACGTTCGGGGTGGCGCGGACTCTGCTGGGGTTGGGCGAATCCGCAAATTTCCCAGGCTGCATCAAAACCGTGGCGGAGTGGTTTCCAAAGAAGGAGCGGGCGCACGCTACCGGGATCTTCAACTCGGGTTCGAACATCGGCGCGGTGATCGCACCCCTGACGGTGCCGTGGCTGGCTGTCACGTACGGATGGCAGTCCGCGTTTCTGATTACGGGAGCGCTGGGGTTTCTGTGGCTGGTTGCGTGGCTGTTGCTCTATGGGCCTCCGCAGGGAAACAAGAAAGTATCGCAACAGGAGCTCAAACTGATTGAGAGCGACCCCGCGGACCGTATCGCCAAATACCCCTGGAAGCATCTGGTCCCAAGGCGGGAGACTTGGGCGTTCGGGCTGGGCAAGTTCCTGACCGACCCCGTCTGGTGGTTTTATCTATTTTGGCTTCCTATGTATTTTCAGGAAACCTTCCACCTGAAACTGACCCAACTGCCGCTTCCGATGCTGGTGATTTATAACGCGTCGAGCGTCGGCAGTATCGGCGGCGGCTGGCTTTCGTCGGGCCTGATCAACCGGGGCTGGACCATCAATGCCGCGCGCAAGACGGCGATGCTGGTGTGCGCCCTTTGCGCGCTTCCGGTGTTTTACGTGCCCTACGCCAATAAGACGAGCATGTGGGAAGTGGTGGCGGTACTCAGCCTGGCGATGGCGGCACACCAGGGCTTCAGCGCAAACCTGTTTACCACGACTTCCGATATGTTTCCGCGCGCGGCGGTGGGAAGCGTGGTCGGAATCGGCGGGGCCATGGGCGCCCTGGGAATCGCGCTGATGCAGAAGCTGGCCGGTTACATCGTGCAGTGGACCGGCAGCTACTCCATCCTGTTCATGATTTCCGCATCGATGTACGTGGTCGCGCTCGCGGTGATCCACCTGTTTTCGCCCAGGCTTGAACAGGCGAAGCTGGATTGAGGGTGTGACTCCGCGTTGGCGCACCGCGGGTGCACTCCTCGCGCTGCTGGTGATCACGGCGGCCCTTTACTGGAAGCTCACCATTTCTCATGAGTGGACGTTCCTGGAGAGTCCGGATGTGGCCAACATGGTACGCCCCTGGCTGGACTTCGAGGCGCGCGAATTTCACGCCGGGCGTCTTCCCTTATGGGACCCCTACGAGTGGGCGGGGCACACGCTGATCGGCCAGGTGCAGCCCGGCATCACGAATCCCCTGAACTGGATTCTGTTCGCCATGCCCCTACGCGACGGGCATATTCCGATCACCACACTGCACTGGTATTGGGTACTGATCCACTGGCTGGGCGCGGTGTTCTGCTATACGCTGTGCCGCGATTTGCAGGCCGGATACACGGCCTCTGTCTTGGGCGGCTGCATCTTCGCGCTGGCAGGATTCGTGGGACACACCAATTGGCCGCAGATCCTCATGTGCTCAATCTGGATACCGCTGGTGCTGCTGTTCTTCGCCCGGGTGGCGCGCGGCCACCGGGCGCCTGCCAGTGCCGCACTCTGTGGCGCCGCCCTCGGAATGGCCTTCCTCAGCGGGTATCACGTGGTGCCAACCTTCACTGCGGTGCTGCTTGGGGCTATGTGGTTGGTGTATGTGGCGCTGGACTGGCGCAGCATGGCGCGCTGGGGACAGGCCGCAATTTTTGCCGCGGTGTGGCTGCTGGTCTCCGCGGTGCAGGTGCTGCCGGCCATCGAGTACGCCAAACAATCGCTGCGCTGGGCGGGTGCGCCCGAACCGCTCCGGTGGGGCCAGCCCGTACCCTACAGCGTGCACGCGCAATATTCGCTCGGCTGGCCGTCGGTTGGCGGAATCGTGCTGCCGGGGATCTCGCTGCACGCCAATCCTCACGTCGGTTTCGTCGCGGTATTGTTGGCCTTGACAGCCCTCTGGTACCGGCGGCGCGATGCCTGCGTGCGCTGGCTCGCATTCGTGGCGGCGGGCGGTCTGCTGCTGGCGCTCGGCAAGGACTTCCCGCTCTACTGGCTGATCTACCGGTTCGTGCCCATGGTGGAGAAGGCGCGCGAACCGGCGATGGCAATCGTGATCTGCCAGACCGGCATCGCCGTACTGGCGGCGCTTGGCGCGGATGTGTTGCGACGCGCGTGGCGGCGCGAGTGGTTTGGCATCCTGGCGCTCGGGCTCTTCCTCGTCGAGGCGGTCTACGATGCGCCGTACCTGGCGCGATTCGACCGGCCGGGATCGTACACCGGCCTGATCCGCGGAGCAGTCCGATATCGCCGAGTTTCTCAAGGCGCAGCCCGGATGGTTCCGCGTGGATTTCGAAGAGAACGACGTGCCGTACAACTTCGGCGATTTCTACGGCATCGAGCAGTTTGGCGGCGTGGGCGCGTCATTGCCGGTGCGGACTCACCGCCTGCTGGGGCACGCGGAGACGCCGCGCCTGTTCGGCATCCGCTATCGGGTGGCGCGGGGGCCGTCGGACCCGGCGCAGGAAGAGGTATTCCATTCGCGGGGCGGCGTGAGGGTGTACCGCGACCCGCACATCGCCGAGCCTCTATGGACATGGCGCGACACTCCGTGCGGCGCGCCCGACCGTTTGCGAGTAGTGTCGCGCGCGCCGGAAGTCGTAGTGGTGGAAGCGGACCTGGCGTGCCCGGGGCTGGTGGTGGTCGGCGACTCCTACTATCCCGGATGGCGGGCGAGGGTGGATGGCGAGCGCCGGCCGGTGCAGGAACTGGATGCAGTACGCGCAGTGCGTGTCGGTGCAGGGCGGCACGTGATCGAGTTCCGCTATCGTCCCGCATCGGTCTACTGGGGCTTCGGGTTGACGTTGCTGGGCTTCGCAATCGTAGCGTTTCTGTGCCGCCATTCTGCATAAAATGGTAGGGCGGACCCCCGGTCCGCGCGGGTCCCCCTGGACCCGCTCTTCGCCAATGGGTCACGACTTTGGATAATTCGGCGAGTAGGCGGGGTCGTCCGCTCGCGGCACCAGGCGGCCGGACCGAACCCAGTGGTCGCCGCGCGGCGACAGGTGGGCGATCATGCGCTGCCGCCATTCGCGCAGCACCGATTCGGACGCGGGCTCGGCCGAGAGGTCGTGCAACTCGCCAGGGTCGCGCGCCAGGTCGAACAACTGCTCGCTGCCATCGAGCGCGTGGAAAATGTACTTGTGGCGCGCATCGGCGAGCGCGTTCCAATGATTCTCCGGACCATAGCAGACGCCGTGTTCGAGATCGAGAAAACTGCGCCATTCCGGGTCCTTGCCGGCGATCAACGGCAGCAGGCTGCGCCCGTCGAGCGGGCGTGAAGGCGGCGCGGCGGCGGCATCCAGGAATGTCGGCAGCACGTCGCGCAATTCCACCATTTGATCCAGCGTGGACCCCCGCCGCGCACTCAGCATGCCCTCGGGCCAGCGAACCATCATGGGCACGCGCGCCGAGCCGGCATAGCCGTATGACTTGCGCCACAGGTGATGATCGCCCAGCATGTCGCCGTGGTCGGAAAAGAAGATGATGAGCGTCTCCTCCATCAGCTTGCGCCGGGAGAGCGCCTCCAGAACGCGGCCGATCTGCTCGTCCACGAAGCTCACCGAGCCGTAGTATCCCTGGCGCGAGCGGCGCACTTGTTCCGCACCAAGATCGCCGTGCCAGGCGTCGCTTTGCGGTCCGCTGCGCGGCGCGAACCGTTTGGCCCACGGCGCCACAACAGCGGCAGGCAGATCCGCATCCTGGTAGCGCCGCCAGAAACGCTCCGGCGGGTCGTAAGGACTGTGCGGGCGGGCGAAAGAAACCTTTAGGAAAAACGGCTCGGGCCGCTGGTAGCTGTCGATCCACGCCGCGGCGGTCTGGCCGGTCCACGCGGTGGGGTGCAGGCGCTCGGGAAGCGCGTAGGGCCTGGCGTCGAAATCGTTCCAGCCGATGCCGGTCGCATCGGGATCCAGGTTCGGGGCCTGCGACCAGAACCAGCTCCGGTAATCGCTGCGGAAGTCGGTCGATTCGATTCGGCCCGATTCATCCAACAGCGCCTGATGATAGCCGTGGAGGTTGCGCTGCGGATGGTAGTGGAGCTTGCCGATAGCAGTTGTGTAGTAGCCGGCGTCACGCAGGGCGCGCGGCATTTCGAGCGGATAGCGCCCACCGACTTCGGCGTAGCGCAGCATGCCATGATTCCACGGCGCGAGGCCCGTAAGCAGGGCGGCGCGCGCCGGAGTACACGTCGGTGTGGCGGAATAAGCGTTGGTGAAGCGGACTCCCGCCGCGGCCAATTGATCCAGATTCGGGGTATGGATGGCGCGATTGCCCGCGGCGCCCAGACAATCGGCCCGCCACTGGTCTGCCATCAACAGCAGAATGTTGGGCCGCGAACCGCCGGCGCCACCCCGCCGGATGGCGGCCTGCGGCAGAAATGCCGCCGGTGCGATAGCGCCGTGGCGCAGCACCTCGCGTCGGGTCATTCGGAATCTCCAAGCCGGTAGCCGGCGATGGCGTCGGCGATCCGGCGGCTCGCCTGGCCGTCGCCGTAAGGGTTATGCACCCGGGACATGCGCCGGCGCTCCTCTTCGTTGTCCAACAGCAGGCATGCCTGGCTCACGATTTTCTCCTCGTCGGTGCCCACGAGTTTGACGGTCCCCGCCTCCACCGCCTCGGGCCGCTCGGTCTTCTCGCGCATCACAAGAATCGGTTTGCCGAGCGACGGGCCTTCTTCCTGGATGCCTCCCGAATCCGTCAGTAACAGCGACGCGCGCCGCATCAGGTCCACGAACGGGATGTAGTCCAGCGGATCCAGCAGCAGAATATTTGGCTGCCCGCCCAGCAGGCGGTGCACGGGTTCCAGCACGTTGGGATTGCGATGTACGGGGTAGGCGATCTGTACATCGCCACGCTGCGCCAGGCGGACCAGGGCGGCGCAGATGTGCTCGAAGCCATCGCCGAAGCTTTCGCGGCGATGCGCGGTGACCACGATCAGCTTCTTCGCGGCGTCGAGCTGCGTGAATGGCGGCGCGGTTACCGCTCCCGATTCCAGCGCGTCGCGCACATACAGCACGGCATCAATGCCGGAATTGCCGGTGACGAAGATGCGTGCACAGGCCACTCCCTCAGCGGCCAGACGCCCGGCTGCCAGGGGAGTTGGTGCGAAATGCAGTGCGGCCAGGCGCGAGGTCACCACGCGGTTCATCTCCTCCGGAAATGGCTGGGCGAGATCTCCGGTGCGCAGTCCGGCCTCTACGTGTCCGACGGGGATGCGCTGGTAGAACGCGGCCAACGCACCGGAGAGCGTGGTGGTGGTATCGCCCTGCACCAACACTAAGGCGGGCGTTCGGCGGCCAGGATGGGCTCCAGTTGGGAGAGAATGCGCGCGGTGGATTGCGCCAGCGTTTGCCCCGCCTGCATCACGTCCAGGTCGAAATCGGGCGTCACGTGGAATGCCGCCAGCACCTGGTCCAGCATGCCGCGATGCTGCGCGGTGACGCAGACCTTGACGGAGAATTCGCCGGCGCGCTGCCGCATATGCAGCAGCACCGGACACAGCTTGATGGCTTCCGGGCGGGTGCCGAAGACGAACAGCACTTTTGTTTGACGCACCACACCAAATGATAATCGATCGGCGATCAGCGGACCGCCGAGCCAACAGGCATAATAAGATTTATGTCCTTGGCTCCCAAGAAAGTGATGGTCACCGGATCCGGCGGTCTCATCGGCTCCGAGTGCGCGCGCCTGCTGGCCCGCGAAGGTTGGAAGGTCGTCGGCGTCGATAACGATATGCGCCAGCAGTTCTTCGGTCCGGCGGGCACGACGCGCGCCGTAGTGCGCGACCTGGTGGAGTCCGTTCCCGGCTACCGCCACTTCGATCTCGACATACGCGACCGCCAGGGCGTGCGCGACCTGGTTGCCGGAGAGCGGCCCGACTTCTTCATCCACACGGCCGCGCAGCCCTCGCACGATAAGGCCGCCTCCATCCCATACGACGATTTCGACGTCAATGCGGTCGGCACGATGAACATGCTGGTGGCCGCTCGCGATTACTGCAAGGATTCTCCGTTCTGCTTCACCAGCACCAACAAGGTGTATGGCGATCGCCCGAACTACCTGCCGCTCCGCGAGCTCGAGAAGCGCTGGGATTACGCCGACGGCCTGGACGGCATCGACGAAAACATGTCGATCGACAACTGCCTGCACTCCGTTTTCGGCGCCTCCAAAGTGGCGGCCGACGTGATGTGCCAGGAGTTCGGCCGGTACTTCAAGATGCCGGTGGGCGTCTTCCGCGGCGGGTGCCTCACCGGCCCGCAGCATTCCGCCGTCGAACTGCACGGCTACCTGGTGTACATCATCATCTGCGCCATGACCGGGAAGGAGTACCAGGTTTACGGCTACAAGGGAAAGCAGGTCCGCGACCAGATTCACTCACACGACGTGGCCAACCTGTTCATGGAATTCTACAAGGCGCCCCGCTGCGGAGAGGTGTACAACATGGGCGGCGGCCGCGGCAACAGCATTTCCATTCTGGAGACTATCGACCTGCTGGCCGGCATGGGCTACACCTTAAAACATAGCTACAAGCCCGACAACCGCGTCGGCGACCACATCTGCTACATCTCAGACCTGAGCAAGATCTACAAGCACTTCCCCAACTGGAAGCTGGAATACGATCTCCCCCGAATTATCGGTGAGATCGTGGACGCACACCGGGCGTCGTAAGCTATCCGAAGACTACTTCGCACAACTCCGCGCGATGGCCTTCGATCCATTCGGCGATATCGGTGATGGTGCGCCGCGCGTCGCGCTGCGGAGTCCAGCCGCGGACGGCGGAGACGGCCCGGTGATCGGTGATATACAAACGCAGGTCGGCGGGACGGTTCTCGTCGGTGGCAACCACTTCCACCGTGCGGCCGGTAACTTCGCGGCATAGTGCGGTTGCTTCGCGCAGCGAAAGACTGTTCTTCACGCCGCCTCCGACATTCCAGTGCCGCCCGGCGTAGGCATCGAAGTTGGCGATCTGGTCCAGCACAAGATCGCAAAAATCGTCGATGTGGAGAAAATCGCGAACCTGCTTGCCGGTGCCGCCGAAGCCGATGTATTTCAGCCCGCGATTGAGACAGTGGGCGGCGACCCAAAACGCCACCACTCCCTGGTCCGCCTTCGCCATCTGCCACGGACCGGTCAACAGGCCGCAGCGATCGATGACGAAGCGGATCCCGTAAGCGTCTCCGTATTCGGCCACCATGAGCTCCGCAGCCAGTTTCGTCATGCCGTACAGGGAGCGCGCACCATGCAGCGGAAACTCCTCGGCGATGCCGTACTCCGAGGCGCCCGCGAAGGATTGCCCGGACCGCAAACTGTAGCGCGTCTCAGTCTCCTCGAAGGACAAGCCATTGACCGGCGCCACCGGATAAACGCGGCTGGTGGAGACGAACAGGAAGTCGGCTTTGGCCTGGCGCGCAATCTCCAGGCAATGGAAGCAGCCGGTCAGATTGGTGTGGATGAGATATTCCGGCGAACCGCCGTAGCCGGCCAGAACCGAGGGTTCCGCGGAGCATTCCAGAATCAGGTCCGGCGCGGGACGAATCGCCGCAAGATCCGCCAGCGTGCGGACGTCGCCATGCACGAATCGTACCCCCTCCGCTTTCAACCTTGGCAAATTCATTTCGGAACCGCGGCGGCGCAGGTTGTCGAACGCGATGACAGAGGTGCCGGCGTGGGCGCGGCGGATAGCGATCGCCAGGGTGGAGCCGACAAACCCGGCCCCGCCTGTGATCAGGACGGTTTCATGCATTGAGATTGGTGACCTTTTCCTCGGCGGGGACCGCAACCGTGCGGTGGTAATCGCCCCGGGCCAGATGCTTCTCCAGCCAGAGATACAGCACGATGAACAGGTAGCGGCTGCCCATCTCTTTGATCTTCAACTTGGAAACGCCGGCGGCGCGATTGGTCCACGTAATCGGCACCACGGCGTACGTGTAGCCGCGCACCAGGGCCTTCAGCGGCATTTCGACGGTCAGGTTGAAGTGCGGAGAAATCAGGGGCTGAATTCCGGCAATCACTTCCCGGCGGTAACACTTGAACGCGTTAGTGATGTCGTTGAAGTTCAACCCGAACAGCACCCGGATGAACGCGTTCGCCATGCGATTCAGCAGCAGCTTGTGCCGGGGATAGTCCACGACGGAGCCGCCCGGGATGAAGCGCGAGCCGAACACGCAATCGTAGCCTTCCTGCAGCTTGCGATAGTACTTGAGCAGGTCTTCCGGGCTGTCCGAACCATCCGCCATGACGACCGCGACGGCGTCGCCCGTGATATGTGTCAATCCGTACCGGATCGCCATGCCGAAACCGTGGCGTCCCGTATTGGTGACCGGCACCACCTCGGACATGCCGCGCACTGAACGCGCGCAGGAGGTCGGCGGTACCGTCCGTACTGCCGTCGTCCACCACCACGATCTCGAAGTCGCTGACGCTGGCCGAGAGGACCTCCCGGAACCGTTCGAGGGTCCGCGTAATGCAGCCTTCTTCGTTCCTCGCCGGCATTACAAGCGACAACTTCACCTGCGGGCGATCCTCCGTGACAATAATATCAGCAGGCTGCGCGAGCGACAAACAAAGGGCCGTCCCAATCAGCAGCCGCAACGGTCCATAATTGTAAGGAACATCTCGCCATGAAGAGTCTGCTGTTCGTGCTTCTGTTCGCGATCGTGGTTTTCGCGCAGTCCCAACCGGTACCGTGCGGATCTTCCAACGCGATTGCGGCGGATTCGGTTCGGTCCGCCAGGACATCGTCCGTTGCCGCCAAGGCAGACACGTCCGCGCCCAAAGGCGCGCCACCCAATCTCACAAACATCGCCGCACAGATTAAATCGCGCCGCCCAGCGCCGACGCAATCCTCTGCCTCCTGCCGGTGCGGAACCGTTGGCGCGGGTTCGCTGACCGCACCGTCGATTTCACAGGAAGTCCCGATCCTCACCGGCTTGTCGGGCACTTTCCGGTTCGACCACGTGCTGGTGCAGGAGACCGGGCGATTCTCTTCGGACAGCGTCGGCGGCCTCGTAGTGGGCGTGGGAAGAGCGAATTTCGGGAGCGATGTCGTTTCTCCGTTCCCCCTCAAGAGCGACTCCGCCCCCGATAACGTCCTGTATGAACGACCCCATCCGCCGCAACTCTCCGGCGCCTACGACCTGGTGCTGAATTTCAAGGCGTCCTCGCCGCTGGGTGACGGCACAGTCTCCAACTTCAGTGCGGGCACGGTAACTTGGGAGGTTTGCGGATACAACTCCCAGTAAGCGTTCCCGTCGAGTGATAGTAAACTCTGATGATAAGACCGGCTGCCCGTTTGGGTCGGGCGAGCTGGGTAACCGGAAGTCGGAGGGGCGGCGAGATGGCGATGCGCATCGAGTTGTTCAACAATCTGCTGATCACCTGCGCGCAACAGCCCATCTTGTCGGTCAACACCAACCGCCTGCAATCCCTGCTGGCCTGGCTGGTCCTCAATAGCGAGTCGCCGCAACCGCGCGAACAACTGGCATTTCTCCTTTGGCCGGAATCCATCGAGTCGCAGGCCCGCACCAATCTCCGTCAACTGCTCCATCACCTGCGCCGCGCGCTGCCGGCGGAATGTTGCTACCTGGAGGCGGACAACCACAGCGTGCAGTGGCGCCGCGACCCCGCCTGCACCATCGACGTCGTGGAATTCGATGCCGCGCTCGCGCGCGCGGCGGACGCCGCCAAACGAGGCAATGCGGATGGCGAGCGCGCGGCGCTTGAAGAAGCCGCGCGCCTCTACCAGGACGATCTGCTGCGCAGCCTTTACGACGACTGGCTTCTCCCCAAGCGCGAACATTACCGCCGCCAACTGGCGCACGCGCTGCTCCGCCTGGCGTTGCTGCTGGAAGAGCGGCGCGACTATCCGGCTGCCATCCGCCACGCCGAACGCCTGGTGGCGCTGGATCCCCTGGCCGAGGCGCACCACCAGGTGCTGATCCGCCTGCACGCCGGCCATCACGACCGCGCCAGCGCGCTGCGCGCCTATCACCAGTGCAAACAGGTTCTGCGGCGCGAACTCGGCGTGGATCCGGATGCGGCCACTCGCGAGCTCTTCGATCAGGTATTACGCTCCGAACCGCTCGCCGGCGCACGCGCGGAACTCCCGCCTACGGCGGCGGAATCGCCCGCGCCCATGGTGGGAAGGCGCAAGGAGTGGGAGCAACTGCTCGAATGCTGGCGCGGTGCCGTGCGCGGAGGCAAGCACCTGGCGCTGATCGAAGGCGAGCCGGGAATCGGCAAAACCCGCCTGGCGGAGGAATTGTACGAATGGTGCTCGCACCAGGAAGGCGCGGTGGCGCGCGCGCGATGCTACTCCGCCTACGGCCGCCTCGCCTACGCTCCCATCGCCGGCTGGCTGCGGTCGGAGCCTTTGAGCGCCGCTTGCGCGCAACTGGCCCAGGCGCAGCTCGCGGAACTGGCGCGCGTGATGCCGGAGATACTGGCGCAGTACCCAGCCATCCAACGGCCGCAGCCCCTGGCGGAGAGTTGGGAGCGGCGGCATTTCTACCACGCCCTGAACGCGGCGTTCGGCAAGGCCCGCGGACCCCTGCTCCTGCTGATCGACGACTTGCAGTGGTGCGATGCGGACTCCTTCGAATGGCTGCACTCGCTGTTTCGCAGCGACATGGCGTCACGAATCCTGGTGGTCGGCACCGTGCGGCCCGAAGAGACCGGACGGACTCACCCGCTCGCCGGCCTGTTGAGCGACCTGCGCCAGTCCGGGCAAGCCGTGGAGCTTCCCCTTTCGCCTCTCAACGCCGAAGAGACCGCGGCGTTGGCGGCCCAGGTGGCCGAACGCCCGCTGGATGCCGCCGATCTGGGCGCCCTCTACCGGGCGACGAAAGGCAATCCCCTGTTCGTGGTGGAAAGCGTGCGCGCGGGGTTGCGCAATCCCGGTGCAAAGGGCGCGGACCCGTCCGACCGCCGCGCCGCCCCGCATACACGCCGTGATCACCGCGCGCCTGGCGCAACTCTCCCCGCCGGCCTACGAACTCGCCGGGCTGGCCAGCGCGATCGGCCAGACCTTCACGCTCGACCTGCTCGCCAAATCCACCGACTGGGACGACGACAGCCTCTCCGCCGCCCTGGACGAATTGTGGCAGCGCCGCATCATCGAAGGGCAGGGCGAGGAGCATGGCGTGGCGCAATACGATTTCACCCACGACCGGCTGCGCGAGGTCGCCTACGCGGAGCTCAGTCCGGTGCGGCGGCGCTTTCTGCATCGCCGCATCGCACGCGCGCTCGAAGAGCTTCACCAGGCGGATCCGGAGTCCATCAGCGGTCAACTGGCGGCCCACTGTGAAGCCGCCGGCATGGCCGAACCGGCCATTCAGCACTATCTGGCGGCTGCCGCGGAGGCCCGTCACCGGTACGCCGATGCCGAGGCGGCCGGCCTGCTCCGCCGCGCGCTCGCGCTGTGCCGCAATTTCCCGGAGACCGCCCGGCGCGACCATCAGGAACTGGAATTGCTGGTCACGCTCGGCCCGGTGCTGGTGACCACGCAGGGTTACAGCATGCCGGAAGTCGGCGAACTCTACGAGCGCGCCCTGCTGCTCTCGCGGCGCCTGGGCGAGAAGGAGCATGTGTTTCCCGTATTGAGCGGAGCCTGGGTGTTCCATGTTGTCCGCGGCCAACTGGAAGTCTCCCGCGAATTGGCGCAGCAGTGCCTCGACCTGGCCAACCACGAGGGTGTGCCGACGCTCTCCGTCATGGGGCATTTCGTTCTGGGGAGCTGCAATTTCCACCTGGGCCGGCTGGAAGGTTCGAAAACGCACCTGGACCAGGCGCTGGCCGCCTTCAGCGGCGGTTCCCATCCCGCTTTGGCCATGTTCGCCGGACCCGATGTCGGCGTGTTCTGCCGGTCCTATCAGTCGCACGTGTTGTGGCACCTCGGAGACGCCGAAGCGGCGGCCCGCAAGAGCGAGGAGGCGCTCGCCTCGGCCCGGCAGGTTTCGCACCCGTTCAGTATGGCGATTGCCTTGGAGTACGCGGCGATGCTCCACGTCTTCCAGCGCGAAATCGACCGGGCGCTGGCGCGCGCCGAAGAGGCGGTTGCCGTCTGCCGCAAACACGGTTTCACCTATTACCTGTCGGTGGCGGAGATTCTGGCCGGCTGGGCCATGGCGATGTCCGGCGATGCGGAGGCTGGAGTTGCGCGGCTTCGCGGAGGACTGGAGACGTTCAGGGCGTCGGGAGCGGAGTTGCGCCTGCCTTTCTACCATGGCCTGCTCGCCGAAGCCTGCGCCCGCGCCGGACAACTGGGCGAAGCCCTGGCGAATATCTCCAACGGGTTCGCATTCCAGAGCAAGAATGGCGAGGTATGGGCGGCGGCGGACCTGAACCGTATTCATGGCGACCTGCTGCTGCTCAACCAAAACCCACTGCAGGCACAAGGCCAGCTACCAGCGCTCCCTCGACACGGCGCGCCTCGCCGGCGCCCGTATGTACGAACTTCGCGCGGCGGCATGTCTGCACGAACTGGAGAACGCCGGTTCCCCTCGCGTGCAGAACGCTTCCAGAACGCCCTGAATGGCAAATTGAAAGTGTACCTGGCGAGGGCTGGGTCTTTAGAGGAAATGCTCCTAACGGTCGCGACGGAGGCGCATCGCGGCTCGGACGCGCGCAATCCGGCTCCGCTGCGAACAGCGGCCGTTAGGCAAGCGGCGGCAGCCTGAAGACTGCCCCACCAGAGGAGGGGACAATGTTACACGCAGACGCAGTGACGCAGTTTCGCGGCCAGTTCCGCGGAGAATTGATTGAGCCGGAAGACGCACGCTACGAGGGCGCCCGGCAGGTTTACAACGCCATGATCAGCCGTAAACCCCGGTTGATCGCACAATGCGCCGACGTGGCCGACGTGATGGCCGCGATTCGCTTCGCGCGAGAGAATGAGGTGCGGGTTTCGGTCCGCGGAGGCGGACACAACGCCGGCGGGCTCGGCGTTTGCGACGACGGCCTGGTCATCGACCTGGCCCCCATCCGCTACGTCCACGTGGACCCGGCCTCGCGGACCGTTCGCGTCGGCGGCGGATGCCGCTGGAGCGACGTCGATCACGCCACCCACGCCTTCGGGTTGGCCGTCCCGTCGGGGATCGTCGGCAGCACCGGCGTCGGCGGCCTGACGCTGGGCGGCGGCATGGGACACCTCACGCGCAAGTACGGCCTCACCATCGACAATCTGATTTCCGCCGACGTGGTGCTGGCCGACGGCAGTTTCGTGGTCGCCAGCGCCGAAGAGAATAGCGACCTGTTCTGGGCCCTCCGCGGCGGCGGCGGCAACTTCGGCGTGGTCACCTCGTTCCTGTTCCAGGCCCACCCCGTGCACACCGTCTGTGCCGGGCCGATGCTCTGGGAACTGGATCAGACTGCCGACATGATGAAGTGGTATCGCGAGTTCATTGTCCAGGCGCCGGAGGAAATCAACGGATTCTTCGCCGTGATGACCGTGCCGCCCGTGCCGCCCTTCCCGGAAGCGCTGCACCTGAAAAAGATGTGCGCCATCATCTGGTGCTACCCCGGCACAATGGAGCAGGCCAACCAGATTCTGGAACCGGTTCGCAGCTACCGGCAGCCCGCGTTCGAGTTCTTCGTTCCCATGCCGTTTCCCATGTTGCAGGGAATGTTCGATGGCCTCTATCCTCCCGGCCTGCAATGGTACTGGAAGGCGGATTTCTTCAAGGAACTCTCCGACGATGCCATCGCTCTGCACGTCCAGCACGCCGGGAAGTTGCCGACCATGTTCTCCACCATGCACCTCTATCCGGTCGACGGCGCGGCGCACAGAGTGGGCAATAGCGAGACTCCGTTCAGCTATCGCGATGCAACCTGGAGCGAGGTGATTGTCGGCGTGGACCCCGACCCCGCCAACAAAGCCCTCATCACCAACTGGGCCAGGGAATACTACGATGCGCTGCACCCCTACGGTTCGGGCGGCGCGTATGTCAATTTCATGATGGAAGAGGGGGAAGACCGCATCCGCGCTACCTACCGCGGCAACTATGATCGCCTGGCCGCCATCAAGGGAAAGTACGACCCCGGCAACTTCTTCAACGTGAACCAGAACATCAAGCCGGCGGCGTCGGCGTCGGCGTCTTGTTGATTACAACTCCAGGAAGATCGCGCCGTCTTCCACGCTGATGGCGATCCCGGACTGTCCGTGCAGCCTCCTGCAAAGCGGCATCGAGCATGACTATAGGGTCTGGACCGGCGTCCAACCGCCGCAACAGGCCCTCGCCTTTCTTGCCGCCCGCCGAGAAGACGATCTTCAATCCTCGCCGCTTGCATTTGACGGGAGTGCCGTCCGGCAGTTTCAGATTCATCGGCTTGATGTACGCATCCACGTAATGCACGCCGACGCCGCTCTTGTCGCCGGTGTGCGCGGGGAGTTTCTCCAATGCGGCCGCGTTCACGTCACACAGTTTGGTTTTCATGTTCGGCTCCACTCCCCCTGGTACTCAGGAACTCGTCCATCGCACTGCGGAACGCGCGAATGTGATCCGGCGAACTGCCGCAGCAGGCGCCCAGGATATTCACGCCCGCCTCCAGCAGCGGCACAACGCCCCGCACCATCTGTTGCGGCGTCTCATCGTAGACCACTTTCATCTCCACCAGTTTTGGCTGTCCCGCATTAGGCTGCGCCATCACCGGCAGCTCCGTGATGCGCTTGTATCTCACCACCGCCTGCCGCGCTCGCTCCATATCCATTCCGGTGCCGCAATTCAGCGCCACGATGTCCGCGCCGTGCTCTTTCATGCATGCGGCCGCGCGCTCCGGACTGACGCCCATCATGGTGCGAAATGTGGAGCCATCCAGCGTGACGTCGTAGGCCATGGAGCCGATGATGCAGGCCGCGCCGGCCAGTTTCGCCGCCTCGATTCCCAACGTCAGTTCCTCCAGCGACGTCTGCGTCTCGATCAGGATCGCGTCCGCGCCCGCATCCACCAAAGCCCGCGCCTGTTCTCCGAACGCCTCGCGCACCTGGTCTTCCGTGAAATCGCCGTATGGCTCCATCAGTCCGCCGAACGGCCCGATATCGCCGATCACATAGCCCGTGCGACCGCCAAACGCTTCGCGCGCAATCGCCACCGCCGCCTGGTTGATCTCCACCACGTTGTCCGGCGTGGGAATGGCGATTCAACATGATGCGCGACCCGCCGAACGAATTCGTCAGAATGCAGTCCGACCCTGCTTCGGCGTAGCGCCGCTGGATCGCCAGCACTCGCTCCGGGTGCGTCAGGTTCCACGCCTCGCCGCAATTCCCCTGCTCCAATCCGGCCAGCATCAACTGCGTGCCCATCGCGCCATCGCCTAGCAGCGGACGGCGCCGGATCACATCCTGCAATCTCTCGTTCATGGTTTCCCTGTCATCCTGCGGTACTGGCACGCGGCCAGCGAACAACTCTCGCAGCCCACCACTTCCGTCAGCCGCCGCACACTCTCGGTCTTCCGCGTCAACCCGAAAACCGCCAGCAGCGATTTTTTGGGCCGCAGCGCGCCGGACTCCAGCGCCTCCAGAGTTCCGGGAAGCGTTCTCGCGCCCTGGAACAACCCCAGCAGCCGCGATTGCTCCGCGATGTCCCATCCCGGATATCCCGGGCTGTAGTGCGGCAGCACCGCCATTCCCGGACCGTCCGCCCACGCGCACAAACTCGCGCCGGTCATCGTGGTCAATCGCTCCACCACCGCCGAGCCCAGCACTTCCAGGAAGTAGTATTCGTCGGGCTTTTCCTCGCGCCAAAGTTTCTGCGCTTCCTCTTCGACCTCCGCGCCCGCGCTGACCGCGGCCAGCACCGCGCCATCCGCCGCCGCCTGTTCGAATCGACGCCGCAGTACGCCGCTGTGAAACCGCACGCCTTCAATGTTCACCGACGCGCCGCCCATTCCGACACTGTCCGCTTCGCGCGCATAGATCCACGGACGCCCGTGTTCGGCGTACCACTCCATCGCCCAGCCGGTCAGCTCGAGCGCCCGGCCTTCCATCACGTAGCCCGGCGGATAGCCCAGCAGCCGCTGATACTCGGCCGCCTGCACTTCCACCTCGGGATGAGTCTCAATCCATTCCGTCATCCGGCCACCCGATTCGCCGATTCTACCGCCTTGAACTGGCAGCCATCCACGAAATAATCGAAGAACGACGGGTGCGTTTCCAGCCGGCAGTGCTCCACGCGCGTCACCAGCTCTTCCAATTCGCGTCGCCTCGACCGCGAGAGCAGCGCGATGCACGCGCCTTCGATGGCCGCGTTGCCCACCTGTACCACCCGTGAGTCCGGCAGATTGGGAATCAGCCCGATACGGCGCGACGCGTCCACTTTCAGGTGGCGGCCGAACCCGCCGGCCAGGTAGAACACCTCGATCTCGTCGAAATCGATGCCGTACTGGCTGCACACCACCTGCAGGCCCGCCACGTTCGCACCTTTCGCCTGCGCCAGCTCGTTGACGTCGCTTTCCAGGAAGAAGATATCGTTGGCGGCATCCACTGTGATCCGCTGCCCGTCGTCCTCGAACCGGCCCATCGAATTCATGCGGCCCGTGCGCAGCAGTTCACTCGTCAGATCCACCAGGCCGGATCCGCAGATACCTTGCGCGGCCGTGCCGCCGATCACGCCGAGTTGGAATCCGCCGTCGCTCGCCATCGCCACGTCTTCAATCGCGCCATCCAGCGCCGGCATGCCGCACGCGATCGCCCCGCCTTCGAACGCCGGACCGGCCGGACACGAAGCCGCCAGAATGCGGTGCCGGTTGCCCAGGATCAACTCGGTATTGGTGCCGATATCCATCACCGCGATCACACGGTCCTCGTGCGCGATATCCACCGCCAGCATGCACGCAGCCGCGTCCGCCCCAACGTGCCCGCTGATGACCGGAGCGCCGTAGACCCGCGCCTGCGGATGGATGGGCAGCAGGCATCGCCGGCCGGTGGACGTGAGGCTGGTGGTGGTCCGCCTGCCCTCGGCCATTTCGATTTCCGTGATCGACCGGTACGGGTTCTGCCCGATCGAATAAACGCTTTGCCCAAAGAACAGATCGCGCATGGTGGAGTTGCCCACCACCACCATTTCGTAGATACGTTGCGGGTCTACCGGCAGCTCCTCGATGGCGCGCGTCAGATAGCCCGCCAAGGTCCGCATCAACAGGCCGCGGTGCTCGCCATCGTAGCTGATGCGCGCCATCACGTCGCTGCCGCCGAAGCGCTGCGGATTCTCGAACGAAGTGTCCGCAATCTGCTCGCCGCTCTCCAGATCGAACAGCCGCAGCACGATGGTAGTGGTGCCTAAATCCATCGCGATGCCATGGATCGGTCCCGTGCCGCGAGCGACCTCTTCACCATCGATCAGGATCCGCTCGCCGTCGCGCGTCACCGCCGGGTCCAGCGTTGCTCCGCGGCCCAAGGGCAGCCCGAACGCAAGCCGCTCAATCCGCATATTGGCGCGCCGCATAGTGTGGCACCTGATGGTGGGGCGGACGCCCTCGTCCGCGCGCGACCCCCCGGTCGCGCTCTCGTGACCCGCGCCTGGCACGACAACCGGAAATTCCCCTTCAGGTGCCGCTCCTGCTCCGTGAGTTCCGAAAGCGCGTCAATGCCCTCCGTGACCTCGACGATGCACTCCTTGCACTTGCCCTGCTTCCGGCAGCTCGTGGGAACCTGTATGCCGATCCCCGCAGCGCAATCGAAGAGCGAGGTACCGTCAGCCGCCTCGGCCGTTTGTCCGTTGATGGTGACCGCTACCAATCGGCCTTTGCCTCCAACTCCGCTCTCACCGCCTCCGCCACCTCTTCCGCCGAACCCTCGCGATCTTCCTCCTCGCTCCACTTCCATTGCGCCAGGTAAGCGTCCGCGTCCTGTAGTCCCCGCCGCGCCGCCATCAGGTCGATCCGTTCCTGGAACCGGTCCGGCATCTGCACCGTGACGTCGTCCAACTCGTCTTCCGCTTTGATCTGCGAAGGAATCTCCTGCCAGTAGAGAACCTTATACGTCGCCATGCGCAACCTTCGCGTTTTCCTTCGACAGGCGTAGAAACAGATCCACCGCGGCGGAAGCGTTCACTCCGTAGCCATCGGCGCCCACTTCATCGGCAAACTGCTGGCTGATCGGCGCCCCGCCCACCGCCATCTTGATGTGCCCCAGTCCAGCCGCTTCAAAACCGCTGATCACCGTCTTCATGTAGGTCATCGTGGTGGTCAGCAGCGCGCTCATGCCGATAATCGTCGGATTGCATTTCGCTGCCGCCGCCATGAACTTCTCCACGCTCTGGTCCACGCCGATATCGTGAACTTCAAACCCCGCGCCCTCGGCCATCATGCACACCAGGTTCTTGCCGATATCGTGCAGGTCGCCGCGCACCGTGCCCATCAGCAAAACTCCCACCGGATTGGTGGAGCCGTCCTTGGCGGTCAAGAGCGGCCTCAACACCGCCATACCTGCCTTCATGGCGCGCGCCGCAATCAGCACTTCCGGTACATACAGAACGTTGTGCTTGAAATCTTCGCCCACCACGCTCATGCCG
>CAWDWK010000010.1:0-23183 GCA_963805775.1 uncultured Solibacteraceae bacterium
AGACTTGGAAGTAGTGGTGTAATTCCAGTCGTAATTCACCTTGGACACGGTGGTGGTGTTCATGGTGGTCCCGTTGTCCATGACGCTGAGCGATCGAGCCGGCAGGGTTCGCACGCGAATGCCGATGGACCATCGCCGCGGAGCGGGTTCATTCGACTGGGTATTCTTGTCGCCCGTAGTGGGAGTCTGCCCATAGATAACGGGCACGGTCAATAATAAGAGGCCATATAATAACGCAACTGCCCGTCGTCCGTGATTCGGTAGTTTCATGCAATTACCTCGGTTTATATGATCGCTCCGGAAATCAAGTGCGCCGTCGATAACAGCGTGCCGGAAATGCACACCTGTGTGGCGCAAAAACTTCACGGAGCGAGTGCCCGCAGAGAGATCCTCCGGGCCGTGCCGCTGAAACAAATCAGACGCGCATTTGTCTTCCAGCGTTTCAACTCCTGTTTTAAAATACGGTAACGCAGATTCGCGTCGACGCGTCGCACTATTTCGGCCCGACGCTTCCGGGCCGGAGGTTAGGACTCGGGCGGCGACACATCGTCGCTTCTTGTTCAGCATATTTCAGGTACTCTAGTAGTCTGTCATAATTCAGAAAACTAATTCAGGTCCGCGCGGTAAACTGCAGTTCCGCCGCGGCAGGGAGTAGTATACCTTGCCGCGCGGCCTCGCACGCCCGCGGCGGTGCCAACGAGTGAGGCTTGTTATGTTGCGGTGGTTTAATCGATTTCTGCTCTTCTTGATTCCTTCTGCATTGCTGTTCGCGCAAGCGGAAACGGCTACGCTGCGCGGGACCGTTACTGATTCCTCAGGGACACCGCTTGAAGGGGTTCAACTCGTCATTTTCGAAACCGGCAAGGAACTGTCGGTACGCGAGGTTTCTACGGGCGGGGGCGGAACCTACGACGTACCGTTCCTCCGGCCGGGATCTTACGTCGTCAAAATTGACGCGAATCATTTCCAGACGTTCGAGGCCGACGGCATACTGCTGATTCCGGGCCAGGTGCGGCGCTTCGATGCATCGCTGAAGCCGGAAGCGCGTGACGAGAGCGTGCAGGTCAAGGAACCGCCCATATTCGTGCAATCGCAAAACGGCGCGGTTGCCGGCATTGTCAATTTCAAGCTCGCCTGGCAGGACTCTCCGTTCGTGGACCTGCACCCTTCAGTGTTCCCGATGCTGACGCTGGCCCCCGCCACGCAGGGGAGCCCGACCGGCCTGGTGATTTCCGGCGTGTCTTCGCGCAACCAGCAGACCTGGGCGCTGGATGGGGTGGCGCAGGACACGACCACGCAGACTGCCAACCCGGCGTTCGTTGACGTCGCCGAGGTGGCCATCGCCAATCCCGGCGTGGATTCCGCCAAGCCGGTCCATGTCGATATGATTTCCAAGCACGGCAGCGACGGCCTGCATGGACAGGTTTATTACAAGCGGGGCTCTTCCGCGTTTAACGCGAAATCTTATTTCGATACACAGAAATCGTCTTATAAGCTCAGCGAAGTGCAAGGCGAGCTCGGCGGCGCGCTGATTCCGCGCTGGACTTATTTCTATGCCGGCGCTATGTACCAGAAGGTGCCGTACAGCGAGACGCTTTACGCGGACGTTCCTACGCCGCAAATGCGCACGCTCGATTTCAGCCAGTTCCTCAATCCGCTGACGGCGCCGAATGGCAAGGTTGTCGTGATCAGGGATCCTAGAAATGGCGCGCCCTTTCCGAATAACATCATTCCTTCGAATCGCCTGAACGCGGTTGCGTCAAGTTATCTGAACCAGTATTACCCGGTTTACAATACCGGCACCGGCAACACTTTCACGCAGAATTACAGTTGGAACCATCCCTACGGTCCCGACAGTTACATCGGGAACTGGCCGTTCGGGCGCATTGACCAGCGGATCACGTCGAACACGCAGGTATATTTCCGATGGATGCAGAATCAGACTGCGTCGATCGCGTCGGGCAGCGTCGGCGAACAACTGGACTCCACGCAGACGCAGAGATATCGCGGCTGGATCGTCTCCGGCGTTTCGGCGGTTTCCAGCGGCCTGGTAAACCAGATGAGTGTGGGCAGTACCGCGGTGGTCGTCAAACAGGGCGAGGCCGAATCTAAGTTCAGTCCGCTGCAAGGCAACTCCGTGGTGTCGGGCCTCGGCATCCAGGGAGTGAATCCGAACGCTTTCGCGGTCATGGGGTTTCCTTCGGTATCCATCAGCGGGGTCACCGGCCTTTCGATGACTTATGACGGGGGCCACAATAACAACGTCGCGGCAAACGACACGATTAAGACTTTCCAGGACTCGATTACCTGGTCTCACGGGCGCCATTCCGTGAAGTTCGGCGGGCAATATCAGAGTTACCAGTGGCTGCAGGGAGACGTCCCGCAAAACGTTTTCGGCGCCTTCACTTTCACGGGCGCGTTTACAGGACTCGGGTTCGCGGATTTTGTGCTGGGACTGCCGTCCACCAGCACGCGCCAGGCAGGCAGGGTGGACCGCACCCTGCACCAGACGCAGTCCGGACTATTTCTCAACGATTCCTACCGCGTGACCTCGCGGCTCACGGTGGATTATGGAGTGCGTTGGGACTACTACACCACGCCTGTCTACGACGATGGCTACATGTCGAACTGGAACCCGGCGACGGGTCAGGTGATCGTTGCTCCGGGAACGCTCACGGCTGTCAGCAGTTTCTTTCCCAAGGCAGCCACCGTGGTGCTGGGGAATCCCGTGCCTAAGGCGAAGACGACCAATTTCCGTCCGCGCGTGGCCGCGGCATACCGTTTGACCGGCAACCTGGTGCTGCGCGGCGGATACGGCGAGTTCACGGAAAATGAGGGTTACGGAGTGGCCGGCCGGCTCAGCACCAACAACCCCTATTCGTTGACCGAAACCTACACCAACTCGATCACCGCCGGGGTGCCCGCGCTCACCTTTCCCAAGCCCTTTCCTACCAGCCCTTCCTCCTCCCTGCTGCCGGGACAGGATATCACCGCGCTGCCCACCAAGACGGATGAAGGCGTGATCCGCCAGTTCAACACGACGCTCGAAACCGTCCTGCACGGCTTTGGGCTGAAGGTCGCCTACGTCGGGGCGCGCGGCGTCGACATGAACTACACGCTGGACGTGAATAAACCCGCCGCCAGCACCGTCGCATTCACCAATGCCCGTAAGCCCTTCCCGATATGGGCCAGCGCCTACGAGACGCGGACGGACGGCCAGTGGCACTACGATTCCGCGGTGGCATCGGCGCAGCGTACCGTTGGCCTGGTCACCTTCACTTCGAGCTTTACCTGGGCCAACAACATCAGCAACTATGCCGACACGACCGACCCTTACAACGTGACGGATAAGTGGACCAGGGACGCGAGCGACCGGAGAAACTACCTCACCGCGAGCGCGATCGCGCCGGTGCCGTTGGGCAAGGGACAGCGTTTCGCCTCCACGACTACACCCCTGGTCGAGCGACTGATCAGCGACTGGAAGATTGCGACCATCGTCACGCTCACGTCCGGCCAATACTATTCGCCGTTGTTCACCGGACCCGACCCGGCGAACGCCAGCCTGGGCTTCGTTACGCAGTTGCCGGATTGCGTGGGCAACCCGAACACGGGCGCGGCGACTCTGTCCCAGTGGTTCAACCCGGCGGCCTTCGCCATCCCTCCTGCGAACGCCGGCCGTTACGGCACCTGCGGCATGAACACGCTGGAAGGGTACCCGATCCACATCGCGCACGTCAGCCTGTCGAAGACTTACGCGTTTACCGATACGGTGAAGGCTGTATTTACGGCGCAGATTTCCAACGTCACGAATACGCCGCACTTCACGATTCCCAATAACAACCTCTCGACTCCGAATCCCGGCATGTTCAGCTCGGCCTCGCTGGCGCCGAATTCTACTCCGGAGCGGCTCGGGAACCGACAAATCGATTTGAAATTGCGGCTTGTTTGGTAACTGGGCTTATGCCCACTTACTTCGATGAATAAGTCTTCGTGAAGCCGTTCCGCGCATTGGTGACGGTGTAACTGCCGTCGGGCGTCACGGAGACTTTGAGAAGATTGGCGGGGCAATCCGCGGTGGGGCCGAGGTTGGCGATCATCTTCTCGTCGGTGTTGACTTCCTTTGGCGTGCCCAGGGCGAGATGCCCCTGCCAGATGTCCTCGATGCCGGGGGACTTCCGCAGGATTTCGAACACCGTGCCCGGACCGCCCTTGCGTGGGCCGTTGTTCATGATCGCCACGCGAGGCTGAATCGACCAGACGAATTGCGGCGAATTGGACCGGTCCAGACCGTGATGAGTGGTCTGGTAGAGATCCACGGTGCCAATGAGGTTGGTAGGGCACACGAGCTGCTTCTCGTAATTCCAGGTAAGGTCTCCCATCGATAGGAATTTGAATTTTCCGAACTGGAGCAGATAGCCGACGCTCTGGTCGTTGTCGGGATCGGGTTCGGGCGTGGTCTTGTCTTTCCAATCGTGGCAGACCGCGGCATTGGGTCCGCCGCCTTTCAGCGCGTGTGTAATCGCTTTTCCGGCGGACATCAAGACTTCTATATCGACCCCTTTGAGCGGAATTTTATCGCCGGCCTGCAGGATCTTGCGCTTTCCCTGGGACAACTCGACGTAGGCCTGATAAGCCGCGGCGACCTGCGGTCGGCTCATCTCCACACTCTCGCCGTGATCGAGGTACAGGTCGATGGGAATCAGCTTCGACAAGGCGGCCATGGCGCCGATGTGATCGGAGTGGAAGTGCGTAGTGAGCAGGATATCGATCTTCTTCAGTCCAGCCTGTTGGGCCGCGGCGAGGATGCGTTTGGCATCGCGATCGTCGGGCGTACGATTCGCGGTATCGACGAGCATCGACTGGCCGCTGGGCGAGACGATGAGAGTAGCGGCGCCGCCTTCGGCGTCGATCCAGTAAATTTCCAGATTGCGCGATGCCGAAAAGAGCGCGCACGCGCTAAATAGTCCCAACACGATCAACGAGTTTCGAATCATAAAGTCCGTGACATTCCCTTGATCACCATACTGGCGTGCATGGAGGGGTGTCAAGCGAGCCCGGTCCCCAACGGCCCGTTATCCAAAGTTGTCTTGACCGGGATTCGCGCGGTCAGCGAAGATCCGCAACAGCGCCTGTTCCGATGGCCCACCTCGCCCACGCCGCTTTTCAGCCGTGACGGGCTTCCAGCCGGATGCCAGCCAGGCGCGGGCGCACGCTTGAAGTGGTAGGTACTATAGGGTTGTGACGGGTTTCCGTAAGCCGGCCGAGAGGCAGCGGTCGAGACAATCCTCCAAATCGTCATCGTTCGTTCTGATTCTCATCGGGATATTCAAGCTGTTTAAGGCCCTCCTGCTGATCGTGGTAGGCATCGGCGCGATCAAATTCCTGCACAAGGACATTGTCGGCACCTTGATGCATTGGACGGAGGTACTGCGCGTGGATCCGGACAATCGATTCGTCCACGGAATGTTGGTGAGGGTCTTGCGCGTAACGCCGAAGCAGTTGAAGGAGTTGAGCGTGGGCACTTTCTTTTATGCGGGTCTATTCGCAACCGAAGGCCTGGGACTGTTGCTGCGTAAGCGTTGGGCGGAGTATTTCACCATCATTACAACCAGCGGGCTCATCCCGCTCGAAGTCTACGAAATAGCCCGGCATTTCACGGTGACGAAGCTGGTGGTTGCGTTCGTCAACGTGCTGATCGTTTTGTACCTGGTGGCGCGAGTGCGGAAGCACTGAGTAGATCTCCTCGGGTGCTCCACTATGCCGATTTGATTTCCGTCCAGATGCGGTCGCGCAGGCGCTGTGTGGCGGGGTCGAGCGTGCGCGGCCACTCGCCGCGATCGAAGACTTCGGGCGGAGGATACAGACTCGGAGTGTGGCGGACCGACTCGGGGAGAAACTCGAGGGCGGATGCGTTGGCGGTGGCGGTGCGCGTAGCTTCCACGATCTTGGCGGAGACGGCGGGTCGCAGCAGGTAATCCAGGAACTGATGCGCCAGGCGGGCGCGGCGGCTTTCGCGCAGGACGACGGCGCAATCGCAATATAACGGAAAGCCCTCGGCCGGGTAGACGAATGCCAGATGGGGCGCGGCATCGATCGCCTGCTGCGCGGTGGTGGACCAGAGCTGCGCGGCCAGCACGTCGCCGGCGACCAACTGGTCGCGGACTTCGGCGTTGAGATAGGCGCGCAGTAGCGGCTTCTGCGCGATAGCCTCCTGTTCGGCGCGGGCCAACTGCGCGGGCACGGTGGCGCTGAAGGGCAGCCCGAGCTTCTTGAGGCACGCGCCCAGCATATCTTCGGGATCGTCTAGCATGGTGAGGCGGCCTTTGAGGCGGGCACTCCACAGGTCGGCCCAACGCGCGGGCGGCGGCTGCAGACTGCGATTGTAGACGATGCCGGTGCCGTTCCACATGTAAGGCACGCCCCACTGGAGCGCGCTGTCCCATGCCGGCGCCTGGAAGCGCGGGTCGAGATGGCTCAACCCGGGGAGCCACTCGTGGCGCAAGGGTGCGAGCAATCCATTGGCGCGCATCGGTTCGAGGCGCGTATGCGTGGGGAATACGACGTCCCAGCCGGAATTCCCGGTGATGACCTTGGCTAGCATCTCCTCATTGCTCTCGTAGGTGGCGTAGCGGACACGCACACCGAATTCCGCCTCGAAGTTGGGAATAGTCTCGGGAGCTATGTATGCCGACCAGTTGTAGACATTGAGGCGCGGCCGCGGATCGCGCGCGCAGCCGGCCAGTCCCGCCATCCCCAGGAAAAAATAACGGCGGTTCATGTCTCGCGCACCCTTTCGGAGATCAGAATCACGATACCGAAGACCACGGTGATGAGCGCGGAGATGGCGTTAATGACGGGACTCGAGCCGCGGCGCGCCATGGCGTAGATCACCATGGGGAGAGTTTCCGAATCGACGCCGGCCACCATGCTGGTGATGACGTAATCGTCGAAGGACACGGTGAGCGCGAGCAGCGCCGCGGCGATTATGCCGGGCGCGAGCGCGGGCAGGGTGACATGCCAGAACGCCTGCCACGGGTTGGCGCCCAAGTCCATCGCGGCCTCTTCGAGCGTGGGGCTGACGGTGCGCAATCGCGCGGAGACCACAATCACCACGTAGGCGATGCAAAACGCGATGTGGGCCAGCACGACGGTGTACAGGCCGAGCTGCCAGTGGAGCCAGCGGAAGGCCCACTGGAAGAGCGCAAGCAGCGCGATGCCGCTGACGATCTCGGGCGTCACCAGCGACAGGTACAGCGCTCCGGTGAGCGTGCGCGAGTTGCGTTTCCACAGGCCGTAGGCGCACAGCGTCCCGATGATGGTAGAGAGTATGGTGGCCCAAAAAGCGATGACGACGCTGTTCCATGTGCCTTCGAGAATCTGCGGATCGCGGAATATGGCGCGATACCAGTCCAGCGAAAAATGCTCCCATTTAGTGAAACGCGACGAGTTGAAGCTGAAAAAGGCCAGGGTGAGCAGCGGCAGGTGGAGGAACGCGAAGAACACGACGGCGTAGAGCCCGAGCCAGCGCCTCATACCAGGGGCTCGCTTTCGCGGCGCAAGAAGATCACGAGGATCAGCGTCACCAGCGCCATCAGCGCGATGGAGACGGCTGAGCCGAACGGCCAATCGCGCGCGGTGGTGAATTGATTTTGCACCAGGTTGCCGACCATCACAGTGCGGCCGCCGCCCAGCAGGTCGGGAGTCAGGTAGGCGCCCAGGCACGGGATGAAGACCAACACCGATCCGGCGACGATGCCCGGACGCGAGAGCGGGACGACGATGCGCAGGATGGTGGTCAACGGCCGTGCGCCGAGGTCCGCGGCGGCTTCCACCAGCGCCGGGTCGAGGCGTTCCAAGGTGGCGTAGATGGGCAGCACCATGAAGGGGAGATAGCCGTAGACCAGGCCCAGCAGCACGGCGCCATCGTTATAGAGCAACGGCAGCGGGCTGTGGATGATGCCGAGCGCCTGCAGCGCGGTGTTGAACAGGCCGGTATCGCGCAGCAGGAAAATCCACGCGTAAGTGCGCACCAGGAAACTAGTCCAGAAGGGTAGCATGACCAGTTGCAGGTAGAGGTTTTTGTAGCGCACGCTGCGCGCGATGAACAGCGCCGCGGGGAACGCCAGCAGCAGGCAGAGCGCGGTGGCGGCCAGAGCCATCGCAAAAGAGCGCCAGAGGATGACGAGATACAGCGGGTCGACGAGGCGCTGGTAGCTTTCCGCGGTCCACGGCGGTTCGATGCCGCCGTAGACGCCGCGCGTCAGGAAGCTATAGGCCAGGACAATGGCGAAGGGCGCGGCGAACAGAACCGCCATGCAAAGCCATGCCGGCATCAGGAACCAGGTGCGCAGCTTCATGAGAAGGTAATCTCGTCGTCCGCGCTCCAGGTGAACTGAACGGCGTCGCCGGGTTGAAACGGCGCGGCCCGGCGCGGCAGTTGCGCCACGGTATCTTCGCCGCTATGGAGGCGGACCAGCACCTGCACGCAATCACCCAGGAAGACAGAGCCGGTGACCACTCCAGGGGCCCGGCGATCTGGCGTGGTCTCGTCCGGAGCGAGCAGGCGGACCGCTTCGGGTCGAATGCCGGAATCGCCGATCCAGTTGACGGCGCCCAGGAATCCCGCGACGAAGCGCGACTGGGGGCGCAGGTAGACGTCCTCGGGCGAGCCCACCTGTTCGATGCGTCCTTCGTTCATGACGGCCAGGCAATCGGACATGGAGAGCGCTTCCTCCTGGTCGTGGGTCACCAGCAGAAAGGTGACGCCGGCGCGGCGCTGCATGGCCTTCAGCTCGAGGCGCATCTGTTTGCGCAATTTGGGATCGAGCGCGGCCAGCGGCTCATCGAGCAGCAGGACGTCGGGCTGAAGCACCAGCGAGCGCGCCAGGGCGACGCGTTGCCGCTCGCCGCCGGAAAGTTGCGCGGGTCGGCGGGTTTCTTTGCCGGTGAGACCGACCAGTTCCAGGGCCTCGCGCACGCGGCGATCGATCTCGGTGGCGCGGTGGCGTTTGAGTCCGAACTCCACATTGCCGCGCGCGGTGAGGTGGGGGAAGAGGGCGTAGTTCTGGAACACGGTGCTGACGTTGCGCTCATACGGCTTGCGTTGATTGACGATTTCGCCGTTGAGCAGGACGTCGCCCGAAGTGGGCTGCTCGAAGCCGGCGATGAGGCGCAGCGTGGTGGTCTTGCCGCATCCCGACGGTCCCAGCAGGGAGAAGAAGCTGCCCCGCGGAATGGAGAGAGAGATGTCACAGACCGCCTGCTGGCCGGGAAAGTGTTTCACCAGCTTGCGTAGTTCCAGGATGGGGGCCATCGAATAATAGAAATGGTAGCGCAGTAGGACAGACCATCGCCTTTTGTGGTCTGTCATGCTTCGCTAAAGCACGCTAAAGCACTGTAGCTGACAGACGACACAAACCGATCGTCTGTCCTACCTTATCCTGAGGCGGCGGGACAGCGCGCCGAGCGCATCCATCATGGCGCCACGCGCTTCGGCGAAGGCCGGCACCTTGGGCGAACCCGACCTCAGGTAATCCAGCACGATGGCTTCCGCCGCCACGAACTCCGTCGCGGCATCGGCCACTTCGCCGGCGATCTCGAGCGGAATCGTGGCCACCCCATTGGCGTCGGCATGCACTAGGTCTCCCGCGTGAATCGTCAAGCCGCCCACGCGCACGGCAGTGTGCAGATCCACGATGTGGCTGTAGCCGTGGGAGCAGATCACTCCGTTGCTGAAGGCGGGGAACCCTATGCGGCGCACCTGGTCCAGATCGCGCGCCGCACCCGAAGTGACCAGTCCCGCGGCGCCGAACGCCTTGTACGTGGAACACATAATCTCGCCGAATGTAGCCGCAACCGGTGGATCGTCCAGATCCTGGAATACCACCATGGGCGGTCCCGCTAGTTCGCCGAAGCGTGCCACCTGCTGGTCCAGCGACCCGTAGACATCGCCCTCCCGGCGCGGTTCGGCGCAGCGCATAGTGGCCGTCGCCGCGTATCCCACGGCGGGCGCCATCTCGGGGAAACAGGCTCGCACGCGCCCGTCCATGTATCCGGCCGTGCGCGGCCGCACTTCAAACAGTTCGATGGTGTTACAGATTGTCGGCGTATCGAACTTCGCCAATGCCACCAGATCAATTGCCATGCAGCGCCGATTGTAGCGCGTGAGCGGTATTTAACAAAAGATAACGTGGACCCGCCGCGACGGACATAACAGAATGGTCGTCAGCCACATGAGTTTTCCCATTCCCCTGAGCCTGCGGCGGCCATGGCCCGCGCCATCGTTGACGGTGTTTGTCGTTCTGCAGGTGCTGGACATACTCACCACTCTGTTGGGGCTGCAGTTGGGGGCCCAGGAGGCCAGCATGTTTCTGGGACGCCTCATGCGTGCCGGACCAGTGGCGGCGCTTTTGATCGCAAAGATCATGGCCGTCCTGCTGGTGACGGTGGCCATGCGGTTCAAACGCCCGCGCATCGTGGTCTTCCTGAATTACTGGTTTGCCGGCGTCGTCAGTTGGAACCTGGCCATCATTTTGTTAACTCAATTGTCCGTGCTGCGCCGCAACTGACCGTTCCGTCCTGCACTGTGCCTATCATTAAGGTATGCGCACAGGGTACACGCTGGCGGCCGCCTGCTGTCTGACGGTCTCCTTCGCCAGGGCGCAAACTCCGTCTTTTGCCAACGCACCCATCACCACCTTCGGCGTCACGGTGGTGGATCCGTTCGGTTTGCGCGGCGAAATCTACCTGCTTCCTTCCGATACCCTCTGGCTGCCCAAGTTCGAGAAACTGAAATCCATCGGCGCGATTTACACTAGCGCGCTCAACATTCCTGTCCGCAGTTTTCAAGAGGGCTTCCCGGGAATCACCAGGCGCTTCGAATGGTTCGCCATCGATTACACCGGCTATTTCTATATCGACAATCCGGGGAAGTATCGCTTCCTGCTCGCCTCCGACGATGGCTCCAAGCTCTACATCGACAAGAAGATGGTGATCAATAATGACGGCATCCACCCCATGACTACCGAGATGGGCGCGGTCACGCTCAAGGGTGGAATCCACCAGATACGGATCTCCTACTTCCAGGGACCGCGTACGGAGTTGGGCCTGATTCTCGGTGTCGCGCGACCCGGGGAAGATTGGCGCGTCTTCAGCACGAACGAATTTCGTCCGCCGCGCGATCCGGCGGACTGGAAGTACGGCGATCCGAACGATTTGCCTGGCGCCGACCCCACGGGCCGCCGCAAGAAATAGTAGGACAGACCATCGCCTTGTGTGGTCTGTCAACTAACTTCTCTTTCCGCAGTTGACAGACGACGCAAGGCGATCGTCTGTCCTACCGCAGCGCGGCGCTCGGCGCGGGCGATGCGTTATCCAGCGGGTTCACCAGAGTGCCGCTCGGCGTAATATCCCGGGCGGACGCGCTCCACGATCTTGGCCACCGGACGTTCCAGCACGCGGAAGTAAGGCTGCGGGTTGAGGCCGATCCAGAATGCCCACACAATCAGCGGAGCGAACACCGCAATCTCACGCCACGAAAGATCTTTGAGCAGCGAATTCTTCTCCCTCACCTCGCCCAGCATGGTCCGCTGGAACAGCCAGAGAAGGTAGGCCGCGCCAAGCGCGATGCCGACCGCTCCCCAGAATGCCCAGTTGAACGACATCTGGTACGCCCCGCCCAATATGGTGAGCTCCCCGATGAACCCGTTCAACGGCGGCATGCCCATGGAACTGAGCGCCGCCAGCAGGAACACGATGGTGAATACCGGCATCACCTTCATGAGCCCGCCGTAATCGGAGATTTGCCGCGTGTGCCGCCGCTCGTAAACGATGCCCACGATGAGGAAGAGCATGCCCGTCGAAATCCCGTGATTGATCTGCTGCAGAATCGACCCCGAAATGCCCGCCGGATTGAGCGCGAAAATTCCCAGGGTACAGAATCCCAGGTGGCTGACAGAAGAATACGCCACCAGCTTCTTCCAGTCCTTCTGCATCAGGCACGCCAGGGCGCCGTACACAATCCCGATAATCGACAGAATCCCCATGGTGTTGATGATCACCGGGTTTTTAGCCGAGTCGGGCAGCAGCGGTAGGGAGAAGCGCAGGAAGCCGTACGTCCCCATTTTCAGCAGTACGCTGGCCAGTACCACGGACCCCGCGGTGGGCGCTTCCGTATGCGCGTCCGGCAGCCAGGTGTGGAACGGGAACATCGGCACCTTCACGGCGAAGCCGACGAAGAACGCCCAGAAGACCCACCACTGCATGCCTGGGGGAATCTGCGTCCGCATCAAATCCGCGATGTCGAAACTGTAAACCTGGAACTGCGCGTAGTGCTGATAGTACAAGGTGAGAATGCCGAGGAACATGAGCACGCTGCCGATCAGCGTGTAGATCATGAACTTGATGGCCGCATACCCGCGCCGCGGACCGCCCCAGATGCCGATGATGAAGTACATGGGCACCAGCACGGTCTCCCAGAACACGAAGAAGAGCAGAAAATCCAGCGCCATGAAGACGCCCAGCATGCCGGTCTGCAGCAGCAGGAAGAAGGCGTAGTATTCCTTCAGCCGGTACTCGATGGCATTCCAGCTCGAGAGAATCGCCAGGAACCCGACCACCGTGGTGAGCATCACCAGCAGCAGTCCGAGGCCGTCGATGCCGAGATGGTAGCTGGCGCCCAGCGAGGGAATCCACTGCGCCTTTTCTTCGAACTGGTAGTCCTTCGTGTGATCGAAGTTGAACACCAGGGGCAGCGAAACCAGGAAGCCAACCAACGCGACCGCATTGGCCCACAGCTTGACGGCGCGCGGGTTCGACGCCGGGAGGAACAGCAGCACCAGTAAGCCTACCAGTGGCGTGAACAGGACTATCGAGAGGATATGATCCATAGCGCAGTTTCAGAATAGCCCCTCATCTTATCACCCTGAGAGGGCGTTCGATTGGAATTGCTGCGTCCTTTTGCCGGGCTCCCCCGTATACCCAATGCGGTTATGATTTACCAGGCGGCTATCGACGAGAATTTCCCGGTGGCGGAACCCACACAGATCGGGCGCTTGCGCAGCGGCGACCCCGCCGCGCTGGCCGAGGCCGTGGGCCACTATCAGCACCGGCTCTATCGTTACTTCCTGCGGCTGGTCCGCGACCGGGCCACCGCCGACGATCTGTTCCAGCAGACCTGGCTGCACGTAGTCCGCCGGCTCCATCGCTACGATGCGACGCGCAGCTTCGATACCTGGCTCTTCGCCATCGCGCACAATGCCGCCATGGATCTGCTGCGACGGCGCCCCGGCGAGAGCCTGGAAGATCACGAATTCACACTTCCAACGCGCGAACCCGACGCTTTCAGCACGGTGCTGGCCGGCGAGCGGGCCGCCATCCTGGCCGCCGCTATGGCAGCGCTGCCCCCGCTGTACCGTGAGGCCCTGACGCTGCGCTTCGAAGAAGGCATGAAGCTGGAAGAGATCGCCGAGGTCACGCGCGCTCCGCTCTCCACCGTGAAAAGCCGCGTGCAGCGCGGCCTGGAAGCCATGAAACAAAAACTCTCCAAGAAGGACATCCTATGAGCGATCACGAACAGGTTCGCCAACTGCTGGCCCTCAGTGCGGCCGGCCTGCTGGACGCAGGCGAAGAGCGCCTGGTGCGCGATCACATTCGCCAGTGTACCGCCTGCTCCGCCGAACTGGAGGAGTTCGCCGCGCTTTCCGCCGGACTCTCCGCGCTGCCCGTTCCCCAGCCATCCGCCGACCTGGTGCGGCGGACCGCCGCGCTGACTGGCCGCCGAGGCGGACCGGCGCGAAGGCTCCATTTTCGCCGGCGCCGCAGCTATCTTTGCCTGCGTTTGCGTACTGCTGACTGCCCAGATCCTGCGCATGCTGGCGGGCGATTCCGCCGTCCTGCTGTGGCTGGTCTGGGTGGGGATTTCTTCCGTATTGGGCACGGCATCCGCCATGTTGCTGGCCTCGCGCCGCCGTCTTGAAAGGAGACTCGTATGACGCCCGTTATTCCCCGCCAGGTTCCGCCTCAGAGAGTGATCCCGTTCGGTGCCTGGATCGCCGCCAGTGTCGTGTTCCTGGTCTGCTTCATCACCCTGGGCATTATTTTCCTGGGCCCGGGTAGCGATGCCCCGGTGTGGTTGAGGTTTCTGCTTACTGTTGTCGCGCCGCTGTTCATAGCAGGTTATACGCTGCTGGTCGGCTATGTCTATGGCGATGCCCGCCGGCGCGGTATGCGCTACGTGATGTGGACGCTGCTGGCCATCTTTCTCACCAACGGCATCGGCATCATCCTCTACTTCATCCTGCGCGAACCGCTGCTGGCATATTGCTCCCGCTGCGGCGCCGGCGTGCAGCCCAGCCACGCATTCTGCCCGCGCTGCGGTGCCACCGTCCAACCTGCCTGCCCCGCCTGCCATCGCACCATTCAGCCCGGCTGGACGCACTGCGCCTTTTGCGGAAATCAGTTGTAAAAGACCCGCTCTCCATGGGGTACAATCCCTAGTACCTCATGAACAGTCCAACTGCCGCGGAGACCATGGATCCCGGGCGCCGTCTGGGCCACTATGAAATCCAGGCCAGGTTGGGCGTAGGCGGAATGGGGACCGTCTATCAGGCGTTGGATACGCGCCTCCATAGGCTGGTCGCCCTCAAGGTGCTTTCGCCCGACCAATGGGAAGGCACGTCCGGCCGTGGACGCCTGATGCGCGAAGCGCAGGCGGCGAGCGCGCTCAATCACCCCAATATCGTTACGGTCTACGAAATCGGCCACGAAGCGGGTGTCGATTTCATCGCCATGGAGTGCATCGAGGGCAAAACCCTGGGCCACGCTGCGCGCCGGCCGCCGCTGCGCGAGGCCCTCGCTGTCGCCATCCAGATTGCCGATGCCCTCGCCGCTGCCCATGCGGCCGGCATCGTGCATCGCGACCTCAAACCCGCCAACATTATGGTCACCGATCGCGGTTTGGTGAAGATCCTCGATTTCGGGATCGCCAAAGTTGCCGTTGCCGGCGATTCTGAATCGAGTTCCACCCAGACCCTTACCCTGGATGGTCGTGTGGTGGGCACCGTAGCCTACATGTCGCCGGAACAGGCCGCGGGCAAGGATATCGATTGGCGCTCCGACATATTCTCCTTCGGCTGCGTGCTCTACGAAATGGTCACGGGGCACCGCGCCTTTCACGGCGAGACCGATCTGGCCACCCTGGCCGCCGTAATTGCCAAAGAGCCCACATCCGCACGGCAATTCGCCCCCGACCTGCCCACGGCCCTGCAACGCATCATCGATGTCTGCCTCTGCAAGAAACGCACCGAGCGCTGGCAATCCATGAGCGATGTCAAACTGATGCTGGCCTCCGCCCAGGCGGATCTCGATCTTGCCGCGCCGCCGGTGCGCGCGTATCGCGCCTGGCCGGTCCTGGGGCTCGCGGCCTGTGCCGCGCTTCTGGCCGCCGGCGCCACCTGGTGGTGGTTGCGCCCCACCGACACCGGCGTCTCCGTCCCGGTGCTGCGCCGCGTCACCGATTCGGGCGGGCTCAGCGATTATCCGTCGCTCTCCCGCGACGGCAACCTGCTGGCCTTCGCCAGCGACCGTAACGAGGCCGGCAACCTCGACATCTGGGTGCAGCAGATCGCCGGGCGCGACCCGATTCGCCTGACTACCAACGAGGCCGACGACAGCGAGCCGGCCATCTCCCCCGACGGCGCCCACGTGGCCTTCCGCAGCGAACGCGCCGGCGGCGGCATCTATGTGGTGCCCTCCCTCGGCGGGGACGAAGTCTTGCTGGCCCCCCGCGGCCGCGGCCCGCGCTTCTCTCCCGACGGCCGCTGGATCGCCTACTGGGAAGGCCGCGAGAGTGCCGACCTGCTGCCCGGCACGGCGCGCGTCTTCGTGATCGAAAGCGGCGGCGGACAGGCGCGGCAGATCGGCTCCGACCTGGCAGCGGCGCTCTATCCGGTCTGGTCTCCCTCGGGCAATGAAGTGCTCGTGCTGGGCCGCCACCCCAGCCGCGGCGAAGACTGGTGGGCAGTCCCGGTGCAGGCGGGAGCTTCGCGGCAGACGGGGGCCTTCGCGGCGCTGGCCGCACAGGGACTGGTGTTCACGGCATGGCTGACCGATATTCTGCCGCTCGAATGGCGCGCATCGGGACGCGTCATGTTCGCCGCCGGCCCGGGCGATGCCGGCAATCTCTGGGAGATCGCAATCCCCGGCGGACAGGTGCAGGGCCGCGCCACTCGCCTCACTCAAGCTCCCGGATACCAGTTGCACGCCTCTACCGCGGCGTCCGGCACCCGTGGCCGCATGGCGTTTTCCAGCCTCGAGTGGAAGCCCGGAGTCTGGACCCAGGCGCTCGACGCGGACCGCGGCGTCGCCAAAGGCGACCCCATCCCCGATCACCGGCGACGAACCCTCATCCATGGCGCCCTCGCTTTCGAGCGACGGCCATTTTCTCGTCTACCTCAGCAACCACCTCGGTTCCCGGTCGCTGCGCGTGCGCGATCTGGCAGCGGGCAAAGCCACCACCCTGGTGACTTCGCTATCCGTATTCTTCAATCCGCGAATCTCGGGCGACGGCGCCACCGTGGCCTACAGCGATCGCTCCGGCAACATCTTCTCCGTGCCCCGCGCCGGCGGCGCCGTGGAGACGCTCTGCGCGGGATGCGGGACCACCATGGCGGTCTCCCCCGATGGCAAACGCGTCACCTACGAGCCCGCGGCGTCCGAGGACCTGACCTACTACGATGTGGACCGCAAGGCTCGCATCACCGTCGCCCGGCGCCCCGCCGACGCCGTGCTCACCGACGGCCGTTTCTCCCCCGACGGCAAATGGCTGGCCTTCCACGCCCGTAGTAAAAACACCACCGCGCAGGTCTTCGTCGTACCTGTAGATGGCGCGCTTCCCGTGCCGCGCGAGCGATGGATCGCTATTACCGGCGGCAGCAGCGAGGAGATGGAACCGGCTTGGAGCCCCAACGGAGAACTGCTCTACTTCCTCTCCGACCGCGACGGCTTCCGCTGCATCTGGGCGCGCCGCCTGCATGGCCCCGGCAAGCAACCCGCCGGAGACGCCTTTGCGGTGCTCCATTTTCACCGCGCGCGCCGTTCCCTCAAGCGCCTGACAGGTACTACCGGCCTGATCGGCCTTGCAGTGGCCCCCGGCCGCATGGTATTCTCCTTCGGCGAACTTACCGGTAACATCTGGCTCGAAGAGAAACTGCCGTGAAGATCAGCGTCATTGTGGTGACGCGGAACGAAGGCGCGGAATTGCGCCGCACAGTGGAAAATCTGCGCGACACGCTGCCCGCGCGCTCAGAAATCGTAATAGTAGACGACGCTTCCACCGATGGTTCCACCGGCCGCTTTCGACGTGTGATCCAGGCTCCCGGTATCGGGGTGGCGCGCGCGCGCAACCTCGGCGCCTCCCACAGCAAGGGCGACATTCTGGTGTTCGCCGATGGGCACATCCGCCTGGACAAACTCTGGTGGCAGCCGCTGACCGATATCGTCCAGGACCACCAGGTCGCGGCCGTGGCTCCCGGCGTGACTCATCTGCCGGCTACTCGAGGTTGCGGTTTCGGACTGCGGCTCACCGGGCCCGATCTGGATGCCTGCTGGCTGCCCCGCAAAGCCGACACGCCCTTCGCGGCGCCCATCCTGCCAGGTTGTTGCCTGATGATGCGCCGCGCGGCCTTCGATGCCACCGGCGGCTGGGACGGCGGCCTGTTGCATCGCGGCGGCGTGGACAACGAAATGTCGGTGCGCCTTTGGCTGCTCGGCTACGATCTGCTGATTGCTCCCCAGGTGGTGGTGCGCCACCGCTTCCGCGACACTTCGCCCTATCCCGTGGGCTGGCCGCAGTATCTGCACAATCGCCTGCGCCTGGCGTTCGCCCATCTCTCCGCGCCGCGCCTGGCCAAGGCGGTCCGCGCGCTCCACAAGCATGAGGCATTCGGCGAAGCCATGGAGCTCCTGGTGCAAGGTGACATTTCCCTGCGCCGCCGCGAAATGCTGGCGCGCCGCGTACGCAGCGACGATTGGTACTTCGAAAAGTTCGGCATGAAGTGGTGAGTAGGCCAGATCCGATCGCCTGCGTCGCTGTCAAGGGAGCGGTTGCCCCAGGACACGGACATGATCAAGGACGAATTCTCCACCTTCAAGCGCCACAGCGCGTGGTTCTCGCAGCGCGCCAGCACGACGCTGCACGAAACTCCGGCGCACGAACTCGAAGATTTCTGGAAACGGCGAGCGCAATCCCTCGGGCATTCCCGGCTCCCGAAATGGGAGTGCATGGGACCTTTCAACATCGCCGGACGCGTCACCTCGCTGATCGCGCATCCCACCCATCCACACCACCTGTGGGCCGGCGCGGCGGCGGGCGGAGTCTGGAGCAGCACCAATGGCGGCGCGAACTGGAAAAGCTGCTGGCCGCACTGGGCCTGTCCCAACATCGGCGCGCTCGCCTTCGATCCCGCCGATCCGAATATCATTTACTGTGCCACCGGCGAAGCCAACATCTCGCCCGACTGCTACCCTGGCACCGGCCTCTACATCAGCCGCGATGGCGGTGCGAACTGGGAGTTGCTGGCGGCCGCCGATACCCACAACCTGCCCTGCCGCATCGGCGTGCTGCTGCCCTGCAAGGGTGCGCACTCCATGCTGTACGTGGGCGGGCTGACGCTCGATGAAAGCCATCCCGCCGGCCTGTACGCTTCGCCGGACCGCGGCAAAACCTGGCTGCGCGAGAACGATCCGTCGTGCAGCAATTACACATGCCACTCACTGGTGGCACATCCGGATGGCTTTCTCCTGGCCGGATTCTATCTGGGCGGCGCGCAGACCGGTATCTGGCGGCGCGCCGGCAGCGGCGCCTGGAAACAACTGCACGCCGGTTTGCCGCCCGGCGACAAGACCGGCCGCATCAGCCTGGCGATGGCTCCCTCGCATCCCGATACGGTCTACGCGCTGGTGGCCGACCGGCTAGGTGGCGAGGTGTTGGGTGTCTATCGCAGCCGCAACGGGGGCGAGCACTGGCACGAGGTCGGGGGGACCCATTTCGCCGCCGAAGCCCAAAGCTCGTACAACAACACCATCGCCGTGCATCCCGAAGATCCCGATCGCGTAGTCTGCGGACTCAACGACCTCCACATCAGCCGCGACGGCGGCGCGACGTGGGTGCGCGCCAGCCAGTGGGACGCCGCCGAAGGCAGCGCCCAATACGTGCACTCCGACCAGCACGCCATCGTACTCCCCGGCGGTGACCTGATCTACGCGGCCAACGATGGCGGAGTCGCGGTCAGTGAAGATTTCGGCGAATCCTGGGCCATGCGCGTACGCGGAATGGTCAATACGATGTTCTACGATATCGACGTGGCCCCCACCAACGGCCGGGTCTTCGGTGGCGGCGCGCAGGACAATGGCACGCTGTTGACCGGTGCGGGCGAAAAGGAGGGAGACTTCCTGCACGTTCTGGGCGGCGATGGCGCCTGGATGGTGATCGATCCCGCGGACGAGAACCACGTGTTGGCGTCGCTATCCGACATTCACATCTACCGCCACACCGCGCCGCGGCACTGGAGCCAGGAATTCTGGGAAGAGATCAGCCCGGCAGGATATGAAGCCGGGCGAGCACCATCAGAATGCAATTGCCGTGCTGGCGATCGACCCGAGCGCATCCGCGAACGCTGTGGGTAGGCTCGCGCCGTCTCTGGCGGACCGCCAGGGATGGCCGCGAGTGGCAGCCGGTTTCCCCGGAATTCGACGGCTCACCGGTCACCGCCATCGAAATTCCCACTGCCGCGCCCGGCCAGGTGTGGGCCGGAACGCGCAACGGCGGCATCTTCCGCAGCCTGGACGATGGTGAGACCTGGTCGGGCGATCTTTCCGGTCCCGAAATTCCTTCGCGCGTCATCACGCGGATCGAAAGCCATCCGCGGACTGCCTCGCGATTGGTGGTGACCATCGGCGGCACGGGCACGGTCCCGCGCGCGATTCCTCGCGCACGGCGTCGTCGCGCGATCTCCATCACCAGCGGAACGGAAAATATCGCGCACGTGTTTCTGTCGGAGGATGGCGGAGTGACGTGGCGGCCCATCGATACTCCCGGCATGCCGGATGTGGCCTATCACGCGGCGGTGTTCGAAACGCACGAACCCTATCGCTTGTTTGTCGCCTGCGATTACGGCGTGTGGATGACTAATGATTTTGTCGGCGTGGACCGACGTGTCGACCACGTTGCCGAATGCCATGATTTCGGATCTTGTCTATCAACATCGCGACCGCAGTTTGACCGCGGCGACATACGGACGCGGCATTTGGCGCGTTATTCTCTAGCTGCTGGCGACCTTTCGGTATAAGATGAATTATCCCTTTATTGGGAATTCAACGATGAGGAGAATGTTAATGGCAAAGAAAGTCGCAAAGAAGGCTGTAAAGAAAGCAGCAAAGAAGGCCGTAAAGAAGGCAGCGAAGAAGGCCCCTGCAAAGAAAGCCGCCAAGAAGGCGCCTGCGAAAAAGGCTGCGGTAAAGAAGGCCGCCAAGAAAGCGCCGGCGAAGAAAGCCGCCAAGAAAGCCGCGAAGAAGAAAGCGCCGAAGACTACCACCCCCAAGATGCCGGAAGACTCTGGCATGTCGTCCAACGAAATGTAAATTGATTCCGGTGGGACAGACTATCGCATTTGGTGGTCTGTCATTCTTGGCCCAACCAAAGTGACAGACGACAAAGTGCGATCGTCTGTCCCACTTCCCCTCTAGTGCGTTCCGTTTTTCATCTTGCGAGCGATCAGGAAGGCTAATTCCATCGATTGTTCGTAGTTCAGCCGTGGATCCACTTCGCTCTCGTAAGCGCGCGCCAGGTCGGCTTCACCCGGACCCCCGGAGCCGCCGATGCACTCGGTCACATTCTCTCCGGTCAGTTCGATGTGTACGCCGCCCAGCTGCTGCCCCAGCGTCGTGTGAATATCGAACGACTGTTCCACCTCGGAGTAAATATCCTCGAATTTGCGCGTCTTGATGCCGTTGGCCAGCGTGTGAGTGTTGCCGTGCATCGGGTCGCAGATCCAAACCGGCTTGCCGCCTTCGGCGCGCACGTGTTCGATCAGCGGCGGCAGGCATTCGGCAACCTTTCTGGCGCCGAAGCGATGGATCACAGTCAGGCGGCCCGGGCGGCGATCGGGATCGAGGATTTCGAGCCAGCGTACAATCTGTTCGCGGCCGCAACCGGCGCCGACCTTGATGCCTACGGGATTCTCGATGCCGCTCAGGTATTCCAGGTGGGCGCTATCCGGATGATTCGTGCGCAGGCCCACCCATGGGAAATGGGTAAGCAGGTTGAAGTGGCCCGGGCGTCGCGGCACGCGGCGGGTCTGCGCCGATTCGTACCCCAGGTGCAGCGCCTCGTGACAGGTGAAGAAATCGATCTTATCGGTATCGCCCGCACGCACGCCGAGCACGTTCTCCACGAACTGCAGCGAATCCTTGATGGTCTGCACCATGCGATGGTATTCGTGGGCGAGGGGCGAGTCCTTGACCCAGTCGAGGTCGAAATATTCAGGATGGTGAAGGTCGGCGAAACCGCCTTTGACAAGCGCGCGGACGAAGTTGAGCGTCATCGAAGCGCGCTCGTAGCCGCGCAGCAGGAGCTGCGGGTCGGGGCGGCGCGCTTCGGCGCTGAACTCGGCGTGATTAATGTTGTCGCCGCGATAGGAAGGGAGGCTGACGCCGTTGCGGGTTTCCAGATTAGCGGAGCGCGGCTTGGCGTACTGGCCGGCAAAGCGTCCGATGCGGATGACGGGGCGGCGCGCGCCAATCACCAGCACCAACGACATCTGCAGCAGCACTTTGAGGGTATTCGTGATGCGCGCCGGAGTGCAATCGACGAAGCGCTCGGCGCAATCGCCGGCCTGTAGCACGAATTGGCGCCCCTCCGCGGCTTCAGCGAGCTGGTCGCGTAGCCGCAGAATCTCCCAACTCGTGACCAGCGGCGGAAGCGTACGCAGGTCGGCAAGTACGCGCTCCAGTTCCGCGGGATCGGCGTAGTCGGGTTGTTGCAGGGCAGACTTCTGCCGCCAGGAATCGGGTGACCACATCAGGAATCTTCAGAGTATCACGCACTCCGGCGCATTCCTTGAGTGGGGCGGAGCGCCCAGGCTCCACCCCACCCTCCTCAGTGCGCCTGCCGCTGGAGACCTCCGCACTTCCGACAGCGGTCGCACCCAAAAAACTTATCGACGCATGCGCCGGGATGTTGAACCGCGAAACCGCCCGCTCGCGCAAAACGTCCTAAGTAGAGCGAGTGAGGGTACCTCTCAATCCGACAACTTCCCCCGGCCTGCTCTCCCGGCGCCGCCTCATGCTCTCGGCCGCCGGAGTGCTTGCGTCCGCGCCCCTGCTTCGCCCTCAGGACGTAACCTTTTCCACCGAGGTCAAAGTGGTCAACGTCCTGGCCAACGTGCATGCGAAAAACGGCGAAATCGTGCGCGGCCTCACCAAGGACGATTTCGTCTTGTCGGAAGACGGCCGGCCCCAGAATATCCGCTATTTCTCCAGTGAAACCGACTTGCCCCTCACCCTGGGCCTGCTCGTGGATACCAGCATGAGCCAGCGGCGCGTGCTCGACGCCGAGCGCATCGCCAGTTATGATTTCCTGGACCAGGTCCTGCGCGAAGCCACGGACCACGTCTTCATTGTCCAATTCGACATGGGCGTCGAGATCCGCCAACCCCTCACCTCCTCGCGCCACATACTGGAAGCCGCCCTCGCCCAGGTCGACGCGCCATCGATGCACCAGTTGCAGTTGCAGCGCGGCGGAGGCACGCTGCTCTATGAAGCCATCGCCGTGGCCGCGCGCGATGTCATGCGCGCGCAAACCGGCCGCAAAGCCCTGATCGTGATCTCCGACGGGGTCGATACCGGCAGCGAGATTCCCCTCGCCACCGCCGTCGAAGAAGCTCAGCGTGCCGACACCCTGGTCTACTCCATCGTGTTCTCCGATGCCAACGCGTATGGAACTTTGCTCGGCCCGATGTTCGGCGGCGGCGGTCCGGACGGGAAAGGAGTCCTCATGCGGATCTCCAGGGAAACCGGCGGGCGTTGCTTTGAGGTATCCAAGACCGTCAGCATCGCGCAGATCTACCGCGACATTCAACAGGAACTCCGCAGCCAGTACAACCTTGGCTTCGTCTCCGACGTCCCCG
>CAWDWK010000011.1:0-114526 GCA_963805775.1 uncultured Solibacteraceae bacterium
CAACACCGGCGCCTGCGAGGCGACAAACGTGGATGGAACAAAATTCCCGGCATTGTTGTTGTTCGGCACCTGCGGCAGGGCGTAAGTGAAGCGCACCCCAATGTCCATCGACAGGCGGCTGGTTAGTTTCCAGTGATCTTGTACAAACCATTCCACAATGCGCGAGATCGGCGCATAATCCACGCGATTGGTTGCCTCGCTGTAAGTGTCATAGTTGCCGAGAATCGCGTTGGCATAAGCATAACCGCTATCCAGCGGGTTGCTGGTGTCGGTCGCGAAGCTGAAGCTGCCGGGGAAACCGTTGCCGCCTGCCTGGTGATACTGGTTGTAGAGAGCGTGCTCCAGGTGGATGCCCGCCTTAAACTCGTGGACTCCCCAGATCTTGGTGACGTTATCGCTGAAGCTGAAAGCCGTCGAATCGTCCACCATGGGGAAGCGGCCGTCGTAGGTGATCTGCGCCGGGCTGCTAACTCCGCCAAACGACATCGACGGCAGCAGGCCGAGCGGGTTGTCCTTCGGATAACTCTGCGGAATGTTGATTCCGTAAGTGGCGCGCTGATACGCGGCCAGTCCTTTGTCGCTCAGCAGTTGGCTTTCCGTCCACAAATTCATGCCGAGCGTCGCTTCATTGATCAGCGTCGGGCTGAAGATGTACGTGAAGTTGGTGCCGAGTTGGGGCATGGTCTGCGCGTAACCTACATCCGCCAGCCCCCACTGGTTGCTGATTGCCGCGCTGGTGCGTCCCGTGTTGTTGCTGCTGTATCCCGACACCTTGAACCACATCCGCGCCTTCTCAGAACGGTTGTATTCCACGCGCAGGGTTTCGCTCTTTACCGGAATGTCTTCGCTGCCCGCGATCTGGTAGTTGTAGGCGAAATTCGTGATCGCGGTGTTGGTCGCGTTGGGCATCGGGAAAATGCTCAATAACTTCGACGAGTTCGGATCGATCCGGTTGGCGGGGATAGCGTTGTTCGGGAACGGCGCGCCGGTGGTCGGGTCTTTTACGGCATACAACACGCCCTTGCTTTTGAAGCTTTGCGAAAAGTCGCCCGCGCGCTCCAGCGCCGTGGGCACGGTGAAGTTAGCTATCGAATTAGGCTGCTGATTGGGCAGGTACTCTTGCGAGAAGAAGAAAAACAGCTTCTGCTTGTTGGTATTGAAATGACCGGGAATATAGATCGGGCCACCCAGGTTCGATCCTTCGGTGTTGTAACGATAGCGCTGCCGGGCAATGCCCTGGCGATTATTGAAGAAGTTGTTCGCGTTGAACGCCTCGTTGCGATTGTAGTAATACGCGCCGCCATGGAACTGCTGCGTCCCGCTCTTGGTGACGATATTGATCACCGCGCCGGCGGCGGTCCCGGATTCCGCCGTGTAAGTGTTGGCCAAGACTTTCACCTCGGCGATCGCATCCATATTAATCGGCGATTCAGCCGTGCGCCCGCGCGCCGTATTGCCGGAAATCCCGTCGATATTGAGCGCGTTGTAGAATGATCGCGTCCCGTCCATGGTCGGCGTGGAGAACTGGCCCAGGGTGTCTCCGCCGGTATTATCGTCAACCGCGCCGGGTAACAGTTGAAGCAGCGACATTACGTCACGGCCGCGCGCCATCAGGTTGGTGATCTGCTTGGAGTCGAGCAGGCCCGCATGTTCGGAACTGGCGGTCTTGACTTGCGCGCCTTCCGCCTTCACTTCCACCGTTTCGGTGATCGTGCCCACTTCCAGGCGCAGATCACCGATCGCCAGGCGGTCCGAAGCGGTGAGGTTGATGTCGCTCTTATCCAGTCGCTTGAAGCCTGCCGCGCGAATTGTGACTGTGAACGTTCCCGGCTGCACATTGCTGAACAGGAAATCGCCGTCAGCGGCGCTAGACACCTTGCGGGTGTCTTGCGTGGTCTGTTCGGTTAGCTGAACGTCGGCTCCGGCAATCGCCGCGCCGGATGAATCGATCACGCGCCCGGCTACCGTGCCGCTGGAACTCTGTGCCCAGGCCGAACCAACGGCTAGCAGGCACACAAATACGCACGCAAGCGCAGTGCGGTACAAGAGCTTCTTCATGGAACCTCACTTTTCCAAACGCAGGACCGCATTGTGAGCCGGGTCCTGCCGTAATTCGAGACTGTTGAAGCTGAATATAGGGCGTATCGCGCCGCATGTCAAGGAAATTTGGCGCGAAAATATCGCTATATATTGGTTTTGTTAGCGGTAAAGGAGGTTCCGACGTCCACTGTAACGCTAACTGCCCGGTCGACCCCCTAGGAGTTCTTTACAACGAACTGGTGGATGCGTTCCAGCCCGCGCTCCAGTTCCTTGATCGAGGTCGCGTAAGAGATTCGTATGTGCCGGTCCGTGCCGAACGCTTCGCCCGGCACGACCGCGACGTGCGCCTCCGCCAGCAGGCGCTCGGAGAATTGCAGCGTATTGGCGATACCGCTCTTGCCGATGGCAACGCTGACGTTGGGGTACACGTAAAACGCGCCCTGCGGCTCGTTGCACAGCACACCCGGAATCGCGCGCAGCCGCGATACCACGAAATCGCGCCGTTTGCGGTACTCCGCCAGCATGATCCCGACCGATTCCTGCGGACCGCGCAACGCTTCCACCGCCGCCTTCTGCGAAATCGAGCACGGGTTCGAGGTCGAATGGCTCTGCAGCTTCGTCATTGCCTGCACGATCGCGGGCGGTACCAGGCCGAACCCGATGCGCCATCCGGTCATCGCGTAGGTCTTCGAAAGCGAGCCGGCCACCAGCACCGTCTCTTTCGCGCCCGGCAGCGACGCGATGGAGAAGGGCTCGCTGTCGTAGAGGAACTTGCAATAGCACTCGTCGGTCATCAGGTAGATGCCGCGCGCCGACGTCAGCCGGAAGATCTTTTCGAATTCTTCGCGGTCCACCACCGCCCCGCTCGGGTTCGAGGGCGAATTGATGATCACCAGCTTGGTGCGGTCCGTCAGGTGCGGTTCCAACATCGCCGCCGTCAGCGTAAACCCTTGCGCTTCGTCCGTGTTCACGAACACGCACTTGCCGCCCGCGTAGTTGACCACGTCCTGGTACGTCACCCAGTACGGCACCGGGATCACCACTTCGTCGCCCGGATTGACCAGGGCCTGAATCAGGTTGAAGATCACGTGCTTCCCGCCCACGGTGATCATGCACTCGTTGGGCTTATACGACGTGCCGAAATCCAGTGTGTGCCGTTCGCAAACTGCTTTCTTCAGTTCGGCCGTACCGCCCGCCGCCGTGTACTTGGTGAAGTTTTGTTCCAGCGCGCGGACCGCCGCCTGTTTGATGTTGTCCGGCGTCGGGAAGTCCGGTTCGCCGGCCCCGAAATCGACCACGTCTACACCTTCGCCGCGAAGCCGTTCCGCTTCGGCCGACACCTTCATCGTGGAAGACACGCTGATGGAGGAGATTCTTTCCGCGATCGGATTGACTGCTGCTTGCATTTCGCTTACTGTGCCCCTTTAAGTTTGGATTTCGACAATCGGGCCCGCAGCCGGCTTTCCACCGACGGCGGCACCAGCCCCGTAACATTCCCGCCCAGGCCAGAGACCTCTTTCACCAGCCGCGAACTGATGAAGGAATACGCCTCGTGCGCCATCATGAACACCGTTTCGATCTGCGGACTCAGCCGCCGGTTCATGAGCGCCATCTGCAATTCATATTCGTAATCCGAAATCGCGCGAATTCCGCGCAATAGTACGGTAGCCGAGCGCTGCGCCGCGTGCTCCACCAATAGCCCGTCGAACGAATCGACCTCCACGTTGGGATAAACGTGCAGCACCTCGCGAAGCATTTCCGTGCGCTCTTCCACGCTGAACAGCGGCTGCTTGGCGTCGTTCCGCAGGATCGAAACAATCAGCCGGTCAAACATTCGCGAGCCGCGCTGGATCAAGTCGAGATGCCCGTTGGTAATCGGGTCGAAGGATCCCGGGTACAGAGCAATCACATGTGGCGGCTTTCGTGACAAGGGTTATTCCTGGGAATAGCGGTCTTTTAATTCTAGCGGAAACAGCCCTCCTGCGGGAGTTATACGATCCCTATCGCTTCTTTCCGGTGATCTGCCAGTCCGTGAACGGCGAGCGCGCCCCACGGATCTTCACATTCAAACAGTACGGCACACGCGACCCGAACGCCCGCCCGATCGCCGGACCCACTTCCTCCGGCCGCTCGATGGTCTCGCCGTCCCCGCCGAACGCCTTCATTACCAGGTCGTATCGGGCCGCCTGCAACTCGCACGCCACTGTCGGCGCGCCGCCCGTCCCCCACGATTGCAGTTCGCGCTCCAATCCCCAGCCTGCGTCATTCCCCACGATCAGCACGATCGGCAGCTTGAACCGCGCCGCCGTATCCATCTCCGCCAGATAAAACCCCAGCGCGCCGTCGCCCGTGATCGCCACTACCCTTCGCCCGGGGTGCGCCAGTTGCAGCGCAATCGCATTGGGCAGCGACGACCCGATCGTCCCCAGCGGACCGAGGCGCAGCCATCCGCCCGCGTGCCGCGCCGGCAGGATCGCGCGCCCCCAGTGCGCGAAATCCCCGCCATCCCAGGAGAACAGCACGTCTTCCGGCAGCGCCTCGCGCAGCGCCCGGAAGAACACCGCCGCATCCGCGGCATCCGCCTCCAGCCGCGCTGCCCATTCCGCGCGCAGTTCCCGGACGCGCACCAGCCACTCCGTGCGCGGCGGACCGGCGTCCGGAATCGCATCCAGCGCTACCCGCGCGTCCCCGCAGACTGCGGCGTCGAGCGCGCGATTCATCCCCAATTCCTGCGGGTGAATGTCGATCTGAATGAACTTCGCTTCCACCGGAAACAGCCGAACGCCGCCTAGCGCCAGCCGGTAGTCGATCCGTTTGCCCACCACCAGAAACAGGTCGGCCTCGCGAAAAACTGTATGCACCGCGTAATTCAGCGCCGGGTCGGCGTAACCCATGGAGAGCGGATGGTCGTCCGGCACCGTCCCGCGCGCCATCGTAATGGTGTACAGCGGAATCTGCGTGCGTTCGATGAACTCGCGCAGCGCCTTCGCCGCCCCGCTCCACCAAGCCCCGCTGCCGGCAATCACCACCGGGCGCTTCGCCGCCCGCAGCAATTCCGTCGCCTGTTTGAGGTCGGGACAAGGCCGGGCCGCACTAAGCACATGGACTGGAAGCGTCGTTTCCACACCACTTCCAGTGAACGCATCCACCGGGATCGTCAGGTGCACCGCCCCGCGCCGTCCCGCATTGGCCTCCGCGTACGCCCGCCCCAGATAGAACGGAATCTCCCCGGCCGACGGCACTTCCGCCGCCCACTTCACCACCGGGCGCGTCATGCCGACCTGATCGATATCCTGGAATGCCTGCCGGTCCGCGAGCCCGCGTGGACGGCTGCCGCTCACCGCGATCAGCGGACTGCCCGCCAGATAGGCGGTCGCGATTCCGGTGAGTGAATTCGTGTGTCCCGGACCGCCCGTCACGAGCGAGAGCGCCGGCCGGCGGTGAATTCGCGCCCACGCATCCGCCGCGTGCGTCACGCCCGATTCGTGCCGCATGTCCACCACGCGCATTCCCGCACGCGCCGCCGCGGCCAGCGCTTCGTTGAGATGATCTCCCACCAGCGTGAAGATCGTGTCCAGTCCCAGTCGGGCGGCCGCCTGCACAAACAGCTCGGCTCCATTTGGCATAGAACCGTCATGCTACTACAATCGAGTTCAGCCCCCGTGACTCCTAGAAAAATACTCGTTACCGGCGGAGCCGGCTATATCGGCTCCCACACCGTCCGCCTTCTGCTCAAACAAGGCCACGACGTCACCGTTGTCGACAACCTCTCCAAAGGCTATCGCCACAACGTACCCGCGGAGCGTTTGCATGAGTTGGACCTCTCCGACACTGCCGCGCTCACCGGCCTTCTGAAAGCGAAACAGTGCGACGCCGTCATCCACTTTGCCGCCTTCATCGCCGTCGGCGAATCCATGCGCGAGCCGGCGCGTTACTTCACCAATAACCTAGCCGGCTCGCTCTCTCTGCTCGACGCCATGGTGCAGGCCGGCGTGAAGCACATCGTCTTCTCTTCCACCGCGGCGGTCTACGGCAATCCGCAGACTTCGCCCATCCTCGAGAGCTTCCCCATTCAGGCGATCAACCCCTACGGCGAATCCAAGGTGATGGTGGAGACCTTGCTGCGCTGGTTCGACCAGATCCATCAGCTCACCAGCGTCTGCCTGCGTTACTTTAATGCCTCCGGCGCAGATCCTGATGCCGCGCTCGGCGAAGAGCATGAACCCGAGACGCACCTGATCCCGCTCGTCCTCCGCGCCGTGAAGACCGGCAAGCCCTTCACTGTTTTCGGCGACGATTACGCCACGCCCGACGGCACCTGCATCCGCGATTACATCCACGTCCACGATCTCGCGCAGGCGCATATCCTCGCCGTCGAGTACCTGCTGAAGGGCGGCCTGAGCGACCAGTTCAACGTCGGCACCGGCGCCGGCAGCAGCGTGCTGCAGATGATTCGCACGGTGGAAGAAGTCACGGGTAAACCGGTTCCCTACGTGATTGGTCCGCGGCGCGAAGGCGACCCGCCTGCCCTGGTCGCCGCCAGTCAAAAACTGCGGGACCGCCTGGGCTGGTCCCCACACTACGCCGACCTGCGCACCATCATCGCCCACGCCTGGAACTTCGCCAACCGCGGCGCGTGAGTCAACTCGCCGGCCGGCGCATCATCAGACTGTAGCCGGACCCTTCGAGGACTGTCTGGAAGTTTTCGCGTATGAATTGAACTCCCGGTTTGGCTGAGACATTCGTGCCACGGGTCCAGAAATCGACGATCTCCTGATCGTAGACGACACAGGCGCGGGGATCGCGCGCGATTTCCCGTACGATGGCGGCTTGCGCGGCATCGTCGAGCAACATCCAGACCTGATGGTCCAATCCTGGAGGCGATGGTTTGCCGGTCCAAAGATGAAAGCTGAATAGCCCCGGCTCAGTGATCAGCGTGCCGCAGGATGAGTTGATGCGGCTGACGATGGCACGCAGCGCGGCGGCCTTTTCAGGCTCCACGCGGACGTGCATGGCGCCTGGAAAACCGAGCGCAACAAAAGATTCGTATTTGCGGCGGGCACTCCAGGCGATGGAAAGATTAAGGATCGCGATCAACAGTGCGGCCGTCACCTGGACCGAGAGCGGCATCCACCTGCGGTTGCGGTTGAAGCGCATTTGCAGCCCGCCGCTCCGCGCCCAGGAAACCGCATCCCAGAAGCAGATCGCCGCAACCACGATCATGAACACGGCGACCAACCCGACCTGGGATCCGGCGACCGGATAGGCGTACAGTGCCTGAATGACTCCGAGCAGCGCAAGCAGGGCGCGTGTGGGTGCGAAGGGCCAGTTACCGCCTGAGTTCGTGGGCCGTGCGGCCACCAGCCACAGATACGGCGTCGCGAAGTTGAGCAGCCCCTCGTACCGGTCGGTAGCGACGAACAGGACCACGGCCAGCCCAAACGCAAGCTTGATCATGGCGAGCCACCGGTCGGCGACCCGGCCTTTGTACACGTACCAGGCAAATCCAACGCCAGCCGCGGCCCAGATGAGGGCGCCGGGGTGAATATTTGGTGACAGCGACCAGGACTGACTCCATTGGTAAGGCATCACGACAAGCCACTGGAACAAGCTCTTGAGCGTGCTGCCCTGGGTTAGCGGAAAGCAACAGATGGCCGCCGCGGTCCCGGCGAATGCGCCTGCGACTATGGCCGCATCGCGTGGGCGGTAGCTGCCCTTCCACGGCAGGCCCAACACGGTGAGCAGGGTGGAAGCAAGCGAGAAGGAAATCAGTGCGCAGTAGGTTATTGCCCACAACTCGGTGCGGCGATCCCACATCAGCACGGCGGGGAGCGCGAGGGCGCCGAACGAAACGGCGACACAGGCTGCGTTGCGCCGCCATCCGCGTGGCTGCGCATATGTCAGGCCAACGGTGAGCGCCACAAAGACGAAAATCCCGAGATTGATTTTCGTTGCGACGATTGCGCCGCCGAGCACGCCCATCATGACCATACGAAGTTTGCGGTTGGCGATATAAAAGGCTCGGCCGAGCGCGAGCAGCAGAAGGACGCAGGCTTCCTGGGGATGCGCCGTTTCCTCGCCGATGAAGCCTAGCGCGCGGAATGCCAGCAGGTGAACGCCGGCCGCCAGCACCAGGCTGCCTGTCGCCCGGTAGGCCAACAGAAAAGCGACGAGCGCGGCCGCCACCCAGAACGCCGCGGAGATCAGGCGCAACGAATCGGACGCGGCGGGAGCGCCTGTTATCGAAAGAATGCACCACTCGTACAGGTAGTAGAACGGTCCGTACACGGTAACAACCTGATCGTAGAGGGCATGGCCCGCCAGGAAGTTCTTGACGGTCCACATCATGTACCCTTCGTCGTCGTATTTGGCCAGGCTGGTAAACGCATCGTAGCCGGCGGTGAAGGCGGCGCAAAGCGTGAGCGCGAGGCCGCAGGCCACCACGTTCCAGCGATACCCAGTCGTTACGCCCGTAGCCGAATTCCCAGAATTAGAAGCTTCAGGTGCGAATGTGGTATGGACCAAGAGCTAAGGTTATGGGAAGCCTTTACAAAAAAACAAACTCGCGGCGTGCGTCGAAATACAAATTCGCGGCCTTATAACACCGCATTTACGACGTCGACGTAGTATCTTTCGTACAGTGGAATGATGCGGTCGGTGCAGAATCGCTCACCCGCGTTCCAGCGGCCCGCCTTGGCCATTTTCCAATGCAGTGCGTCGTCGCTGAGCAGCTCGACGACGCGCGCGGCCTGCGCCTCGATGTCTCCGACATCCTCCAGAAATCCGTCCTCGCCGTGCGTAATCAGTTCCGGAACGCCGCCTACGCGGGTGGCTACCGGCACTACGCCGCATGCCATGGCTTCCAACGCTACCAGGCCGAAAGATTCCATTTCGCTCGGCATAAGCAGCACGTGGGCCAGCGGAATCAGACGCTCCACGTGATTCTGCTTACCCAGGAATGTTACGTCGTGATCCACCTTCAAGGTGCGTGCGAGATGCTCCGCCGGACCGCGCTCCGGACCGTCGCCGACCATCAGCAGCCGCGCCGGCACGTTCTTGCGGACCTCCGCCAGAATCCGTATGCAATCTAACACACGCTTCACCGGCCGGAAATTCGACAGGTGAATCAGCAGTTTCTCGCCGTTCGGCGCATAGGCCGCGGCACCCTTCTTTTCGTTGTCCGGACGGTACAAATCGCAATTCACGAAGTTCTTGATCACCCGGATCTCATTGGGCACGCCGAAGATCTCCACCGTCTTCTCACGCAGATTGTCGCTGATCGATGTGATGCCGTCGGATTTCTCAATGGAGAATTTCGTGATTCCAAAATACGACGGGTCCGCGCCTACCAGCGTGATGTCCGTGCCGTGCAGCGTTGTGATGTATGGCAGCCGCCGCACCGGCGCCATCATTTGCTGCGCCAGCATCGCCGCGATCGAATGTGGAATCGCGTAATGGACGTGCAGCAGATCCAGGTGGTAGCTCTCCGCCACTTCGGCCATCCGACCGGCGAGCGCCAGACAATACGGCGGGTATTGAAACAGCGGATAGGTCGACACCTCTACTTCGTGATAGTGTATGCGCGGCGTATCCGGATCCAGCCGGATCGGATTCGCATAAGTGATGAAATGGACTTCGTGGCCGCGCGCGGCCAACTCCATTCCCAATTCGGTCGCCACGATCCCGCTGCCGCCGTAGGTTGGATAGCAAGTGATACCGACGTTCACTTGGCCAGCGTAGCAAAGCCGATCTGCCCGTGCAGATTTTCATCAGGCGATGCCACGTCTCCGCCGCCGAACCACACCAGGATCCGGTCGCCATTCACCACCACCGTCGGGTCGCAGACCACCTTGGAATTCCACGGCTGCGTACCGCGATACTCCACCGCGAGCTTCGTCCAGCGCACTCCGTCGGTCGAACGCGCCAGCCGCAGGAAGCGGTTCTCTGCGAAATCGCGCACCGTATAGAGCATCCAGTAGAAGCCGTGAGATTGCCAGACGGCCGGCTCGCCGATCCCGGCCTCTTCCTCATCCATCTCAACCACCGGATTTGCCCGCAGCTTCTCCCAGTGAACGCCGTCGCTGCTCCGCGCGACGCCGATGCGCTGGCGCACTGCCCGGTCCTGCCCCAGGTAGTACATATAAAAGTACGGTTCGATGCGGATGACGTAAGGGTCGGCCACTGCCCGCTCGTCCCACGCCCCCACGGGCCCGACGTCGAGGACGGGCGTGGATTCCGCCCGCCAGGCGCGGGCATCGGGCGACCGCGCCAGCGAGATTCGCAGACGGTCCTTTGCCCCCGTCTCGTACCAATACCAGAACTGCCCGGCGTGCGACAGAGCGCTGCCGTTAGCCGCAATGTAGCTGCCTGCCGCAGCGCGCAGCACGATTCCCTGCTTCAGCCAGTGGACTCCGTCTTCGGTGGTCGCGAGCGCGGTGTGCCACTGCCCGTCGTACACGGAGTAGAGGTTGACTCGCCCCGTCACCGAAGGGTTCAGCGCGTCGTGGAACTGGTCACGCGCGAGCACGGGCTCCGGATCGGGCATAAACCGGAAGACCAATGACGGATCTCCGCCACGCACCTCGGGCAGCGTGAAGTTCGCGTACCTGCCGCAACCGGTGGCCAAGAGGAAAAATATTATGGCCGCCGATGAACGCCGATGAACGCCGATAAAACATGAGTGCTTATCGGCGTTCATCGGCGTTTATCGGCGGCCATAATCTCTTCCTACGTCAACGGAATCCTGAACTTGATGCCCGACCCTCGGCCCGGCCTCGATTCCAGCACCAGGTCCGCGTTCAGGCTTCGGGCGCGACGTTTCAGGCTCGCGGGACCAAGACGCAGCAGTTCCAACTCTTCCAGCGAGTACGAACCCGCGAAGCCGAAACCGTGCCCGTTATCGTCTACCGAGATCTCCAGGCCTCTGTCCGTCTTTTCCATCGCCACCGCCACACGCGTCGCGCCCGCGTGCTTCTGCACGTTGTGCAAGGCTTCGCGAACCATTTGCAATACTTCCAGCGTCATTTCAGCCGGCAGTCCCACCGGAGAATTCGTCCCCAGGAACGTCACCGGAATGCCGCTCTCCTTCTGGAAACTCTCGGCGGCCCTTCTTGTCGTGGCCACCAGGTTGGCGCCGTCCACGTCCACCGGCCGCATGGAGTGCAGGAAGGTGCGCAGGTCGCGCACCTGGGATTGCGCCAGCGCCTGCAACTGCTTCAGGTCGTTCATCCCCGCGTTCAGGTCCCGATCCATCAGCTTGCGAAGAATCTCCAGCCGCATCTGCAAACTGATGAAGCTCTGCAGCGGTCCATCGTGGAAATCGCTGGCGATCCGCATACGCTCCAGTTCGCGCGCCTTCTCCGCCGCCTTCTCCGCCTCCAGCAATTTCTCGCGGAGCCGCTCGATTTCCGTTCCCAGCTGGCGCTTATTCACCGCGAACGCGCCGGCCAGCACGCCCGCCACGATGACCGTCCGCTCCAGTGCGAGCGCGCCGTACGGCAACACCGCGCAAAAGACCGCGCACACCACCACAATCACCACGACTTCCACGGTGCTGTAGTAGGCCAGGGCCTCTCCCAGCAGAAACAGATAGAATGCGCTGGCCAGCCACAGCATGTTCTCGGCGCCATAGCTGGCCATGATCAGGAAGAAGACCGTGTCGCCGAAAAGGGCCAGCAAGCCGGCCATCCCGGTATGACTCCTACCGCGCAGGGCAATCACCACGGCGTACGTCAGGTAAAGCGCCATCACGCCGTAGAACATCGGCGGGACCCCGCTGGGCAGAAGCAGATAAGTGGCCGCCGGGGCAAGGGCCGCTAGCAGGACACGGACCCATGAAAGGTAGGGCGGCCACGCTGTTTGTGGCGAAAATAACACAGTTTATTTCCGGTACAGATAGAGAGTGTGGCTCCGGCCTTCGCCGTCGTCGGCGATATTCTCCACCTTTTCCGGCGTCCAGTTTCGGAAATCGAAATCCTTGGCCACGATGCGGGCGCCCTTCTTCAACTGCCTGTCCAACAGCGGCTGAACCTTATTATTCACCGCATCGGGGAGGAGGTATACCGTCACCAGATCGGCGGAACTATAGTTCTGTTTCAACAAATCGCCATTCACAATATGGGCGGTCTTGTCCAGCCCAAGTTTGAGAATCTTCGCCGCACTCTGTTTGCAGAGGTCCTTGTCGAGTTCCACGCCAACCGCTTCGGCGTGAAACTTCTGGGCGGCTACAATGACAATGCGCCCATCGCCGGAGCCCAGGTCGTACATCTTCTCACCGGCCTTCAGTTGGCCGAGGCTCAGCATCTTGTCTACGATGGTTTCCGGCGTCGGGTAGTATGGGGCGAGTTTCTCCGCATCTTCAGTCTGCGCACACAAGACCGCCCAGCCAAATACCAGCAGTAAACAAAATTTCCCCATCACCACTCAATCCTACCCTAAACTCCGTTGGTTTGGAGGAACTCCGCTTTTTCCACTGTTCCGTGGAAAAACCTGTGGAAATCCACCGGTCAGACCGCGGCTAAACGCTCTCCTGTTCATCATTCCGTGACATCCTGCACAGTAATACAGCAAGATCGCTCAACCGTTATTTAAGCCATTTTATTACAGTTCCTTACGGGAAAATAATACCCCTTTATGGGGCAGGCAATCTTGCCCAATGCCACTTTTAGCCGACGAAGAATGCGGGGCGGCCGGTCTTTTCATCGATGGGAGGCCAATTCGGGGTGGAGCTAGGGGTGGCCGGAGGGTACGCGGGGCGGCAGTCGGCGGATTGCGGGAACGAAGCCAATTCGGCGGGGCCGGACGTGCACGCGGGGGCGGTTTCGCCCTCGGCGCGGGCGCGGCGGAACTCGGTATTGGCGCGGTGCCAGGTGCGTTCGAAGGCGGCGATCTGGCGCTGGATGCGGAGGAGGAGTTTGGCGGCGGGCGTTTCGGCGAGGAGGACGGCGGCGAGGGAGTTATCGGGCGATTCGGTCATGATGGTGCGGAAGAGATCGGCCTCGACAGCTTCGAGGCGGCGTTTCTGCCAATCGGCGCGGATCATGGTATCGACGTGGAAGGATTCGGAGGCGGATTCAGGGCCGTACTCGATGAGGTATTGGGCGACGAGAGAGCGGTAGACTTCCGGGTCTTCGCCGGGGATGACGATGGAGGCGGCGTCCATGCCGTGTTTCAGGGCATTGAAGCGGGAGGCGGACTTGCCCTCGACGGAGCGGGGTCCAGTGGACTTCTGCGCGTTGGCGCGATTGGCGTTGATTTGTGCTGGGGTTGCCATGACTCCGATTTAGCACGCGAGCGGCGCGGGATTCGGGGGTCAAGGCGCTAAGTGATTGAGATGAAACGAAAGATTAAAAAATGTTCGTGTCACTCGACATCGGCGGATGGCGACTTAACATTGCGAATCAACTTCGACAATGGGATAGGCTTCGACGTATTGCTCTCCATTGCAGCCGTAATATGCGACTGTTCGCGCCGTGAAATCGACGTCGTAGCGCACCACACCGGCGCGCCACGAAGCCGCCAGGAATTCCGGAAACGAGCTTTCCCCTGCCTGATCGGTCCGCAACGCCGAAATCAGCGCCTCGCGGTTGAACGGGGGGACGTCCATGGTGCCGGTCGCTAGTGGCGTGCCCTGGGTCACGACGGGCCCCTCGTTGGTCAGGAAGAGGCTCTGGCATGCGGGCAGAAACCAGAAGTTCCGCGTCACACCCGCGCGCCGCAACGTCTCGGCAAGGTAGGGAAAGCCTCCGACTTTGGGTCGGATTGCCAGGGCCCGTTTCTGGGCCGCCTGCAGGTTTTCGATTGCTTTACTCATAGAAGTTTCTCTTTCGTGCATAGTGCGGGTGAAAATCAGTCTCAATTCCGCGGGCTCACTGGACCGCCACGTCCCCGATCTGGTGAAACTCGGCCAGTTTGCCAAGCAGGCGCCGAAGGGTAGCCCTTTCGCCGGCCTCCAGGCCATCGAAGAACTCTCGATCGTTCCGGTCCGCGATCTCCCCCAATTGAGGGAGAATGCGCTCGCCCCGCCGCGTCAGGGAAAGCAACTGGACCCGGCTGTCCTCCGGTTTGGTCGAGCGCGCGATCCAGTTCTTGGCTTCGAGTTTGTCGATGACCTTGGAGACAGCGCCGCGTGTCAGATCCAGCGCTTCGGCGAGTTCCCCCGAAGTCATCCCCGGCCGTTCCCGGACGTGGCACAGCACAACCCATTCGGCAACGGAAGTGTGCCTCGCCTGCAACGCCCGGGCGAATGCGCCCGAGACATGATTGGAAACGCGCCGCAGCCAGTAGCCAAGGTGACGCTCGAGGTCCGGCGCCGGCCGTTGTGCGGGGTGGGATGATTTTGTTTCCATAGAAACTAATATACTTTCCCAGGAAACTATCTGTCAAGCCGCCGCTGCCTGAGTGCTGCCTGAGTGTGCAATGAACGCGATCCACCCCTGGACCTCGACCGGGCACCCGAGTAAACTGATCGGCAATCATGCATAGACGCTGGATTGGGATTCGGGCGAGCGCCGTTCTCGCGATCGCGGGCAGCCTGGCCACTTTGGTGTTGGGTGGTGTGATGCTGTTCGGCCTGCTGGTGGCGCCGCGGCCCGTGACGGGGCCGAAGGCGCCGCCGTTCCCCATGGCGGCTATCGGCATCGTCATGGCGCTGTTGTTCGCAGGCTTGAGCGGTTGGGGAATCTGCACGGCGATCGGGATCTTTCGGCGGCGCGGATGGGCGCGCGTCTCCATTGTGGTCTTCGCCATTTTGCTGACCTTTATGGGCGTGGGTGCAGGCCTGGCGATTCTCTTCATGCCGGCGCTGCCGAGCCAGGGAGGAGTCAGCCAGAATCTGATGGACACCGTTCGGTGGGCTATTGCGGTCTTCTACGGCGTGCTGGCGGCGATCGGCGTGTGGTGGCTGGTGTTGTTCAATTTGAGCGCGACGAAAGAATATTTCGTGCCGGGCGGGCCGAGTGAGCCGAGCACCCGGCCGTTGAGCGTCTCGGTGATCGGCTGGTTTCTGTTGGCCGGCTCGCTGTTCCTGGCGGTCATGGCGGTGTTTCGGTTGCCCGCCTTTGTCTTTGGCGTGGTGATTACAGGCTGGGGAGGGCTGGTAGTTTACACGATCTTCGCCGGCGCACAGATTTACCTGGGCATGGGTTTACTGCACCTGCAGGAACAAGCCAGAATCGGAACCATTGTGTACTTTTGCCTGACGGCCTTGAGCAGCATACTCAACGTGGCGCCGCCGGGGCTGCAGGCGAAGATGGAGACGTTGCAAAGAGCGATGCCTAAGTTTTTCCCCAACGGAGCTACGACGACCATGCCCCAGCCGGGATGGCTGTTTGCGCTGATGGGGGTCGCGATCGCCGCGGTACCGGTATGGTTCCTGGTGAGCCGGCGTGCCGCGTTCGGCAGGGCGGCGGGGTAAGCGTGTGAGTGCCTGCGCTTTTAGCTAAGCACGACAGACCACGAAGACGATGGTCTGTCCCACCGGTGTCAACTGGCTCGCAATGCCACCATTGGATCGATTCGCGACGCTCTGCGAGCGGGAAGATACCCGGCGAGGGCAGCCACCAGGACCAGCATCGCTCCTATCCCGACAAATGTTGCCGGGTCGCCGGGTGTGACACCAAATAGCAAGCTTTCGAGCGCACCCGTCAGAGCTCGCGATGCTGCCATTCCCAGCGCGAGCCCCAGGGCAGCCAGTCCCAGCGTACGAAGAAGGATGCGGTTCTGCAGGTCCCTCGCGGACGCTCCGAGCGCCATTCGAATTCCAATTTCCTGCACTCGCTGACTTACCGAATAGGAAATCACAGCGTAGATTCCGAGCGAGGCGAGTATCAAGGCGAAAGCCGCGAAACCGGCCAGCAACAGCACCAGAAACCGCCGCGGTGAAACCGCTTTGTCGACCAGATCCTGGAACGTCACAAATTCGCGGACCGGCAGATTCGGGTCGATCGGCCGGAGCGCCGTTCGGATCCCCGCCGCCAGACTGTCCGGTGGAAGCGCGGTTCGCACGACCAGTTGCATGGCCGCGTAGTCCGCGGTTTGCCGCATCGGCAAATACATTTCCGACCCGCCCGCCGATTCCAGAGTTGAATGACGCACGTCGGCGACTACGCCCACGACCCGCCGCCCCCCGTCCGTGGTTATCGTTTGACCCAAAGGGTTCTCGCCCGGCCAGAGCGCCCGGGCCAGCGTCTCATTGACCATTACGACGCGGTCGCTGGATGTACGATCGCTCTGTGTGAATGTTCTACCCGACCGCAGCGGAATTCCTGCCGCCTCGAAATACCCGTCACTCACGACGCGAATGAACGCCTCCGGGTGGTGGTTTCGCGGATAAACTTGACCTGCGGCAGCGACACCCCACGACCGGTCGTCGCGGAGAGGCAGGACGTCGGTAATCCCGGCCGCCACAATTCCGGGGACGGAGCGGGCGCGGCTCAGCACATCGTCGATAAAGGAGTTCTGCTGCGCGAAACCGGAAATCCGGAAACTTGGGTCAATCCGCAGCGCAGCCGCGCGCTCCGGTTGAAATCCCAGATTGACGTCAAGGACGCGGAGAAAGCTCCGAATCAGCAGTCCCGCGCCGACCAGCAGTATGCAGGCGAAGGCGAGTTCGGAAATCACCAGTCCATCGCGGACCCAGGCATGCCGCCTGCCGCCGCTCGAACCGCGACTGGCATCTTGTATGCCCTCACGAAGAGAGACGCCCGTGACGCGCAATGCCGGCAGCAGGCCAAAGAGTACACCGGAAGCGACCGCCGCCAGCAAAGTGAAAAGGAGCGCGCTGCCGTCGATCCGAACGCTTTCGAGCAAAGGAAGGTTGAATGCCTGGAGATGCGCCAGTTCGTGTGTACCGGCCAGTGCGAGGACCAGTCCCAAGACAGCGCCGCAACACGAGAGCGCGACACTCTCCGTCAGCATCTGCCGCAGGAGCCGCGAACGGCCGGCTCCTAACGCCGCGCGTAGCGCCATTTCCTTTTGCCGCGCGCCTAACCTCGCCAATTGCAGATTCGAAAGATTCGCGCACACAATCAACATCACGACACCCACCGCGCAGGCAAGCACGAACACTGCCGGACTCACGGGTCCGCTGACGTGTTTCTCAAGCGGGACCAGCAGGGGAGCGATGGGGTTCCGTTCCGGATGCCCGCTTTCGAGTTGTTTCCCCAGCATCGTTAACTCAGCCTGCGCGCCCGGCACGGTCGCGCCGGGCTTCAGTCTTCCGACGAGCCTCATCGTGTTCCCATGCGGCTTTGCCTGGTCCGTCAGCGGCCAGGGAACAAAGATATCGATCCGTGTGCCTGGAGCAAAGACGCTCCCGAAATCGAAGGATTCAGGCAGCACGCCCACCACGGTCACCGGCCGGTTGTTCAAAGTCAGCTTCCGGCCCACCACGTTGGGGTCTGAAGCAAACCGCCAACGCCAAAAGGTATAGCTCAAGAGCATGGCCGGTGGAGCGGAAAACCTACCCTGGCACTCGTCGGCTGTGAACGATCTTCCAATCGCGGGCTGCACACCCAGCACTGTGAAGAAATTCCGGGTCACCGGAACGCTCGTGAGACGCTCGGGCTCGCCGCTTCCGGTGAGTTGCCGGTCGCCCACACCATAACCGGCGAAGCCCGCCAGGTCGGAGAACGACCGGTTCAATTCGCGGAGATCTGAATAGTGTTCGGTTTGGGTGGTGGTCCAGTCGTCGCCGTTGGTAATCCATACCAGGCGTCCTGGATCGCGATAGGGGAGCGGGCGCAGCAGCAGCGCATTGACCACACTGAAGACCGTGGAACTGGCTCCGATGCCGAGGCCGGCGATGAGAATCGCAAAGGCGGTGAAGGCAGCATCGCGGCGCATGCCGCGAAACGAATGCGCCAAATCCTGCGCCGCATCATTCATCCATTGCGCGATCCAGGTGGCGCGCGCTTCTTCGGATTTCCGGGTCATATTGCCGAACTTTCTGTGTGCCGCCGCGCGCGCTTCCTGCTCGGCCATACCTCGCCCGACCAAGTCCTGCACCATCGATTCGATATGGAAATCCATTTCCTCCCACAGCAATTGCTGCCGCTCGCTGTGTCGTGCCAAATAGCGCAGGCGCAGGCGGAAGCGTTTCCAAGTCGTGCCGAATCCCATACCGTCTCCTGATGCGCTCCCGGACCGGCGGAATGCCAGTCGACGGAAGCGTCCTTATTAATTAGGCGAACCCCATAATCCGGGCAACCGCTCCGGTCACCTGCCGGTAGCGGATGGCCTCGGCGTTGAGATGTTTCCGGCCGTCCGGCGTGAGCTTGTAGAAGCGAGCCCGGCGATTACTGGCCGACAGACCCCACTCCCCTTCGATCCAGCCATTCAGTTCCAGCCGCTGGAGAGCAGGGTAGAGAGACCCCTCTTCGACACGCAGCAGATCGTCGGACAATTGCTGAATCAGTTGAGCGATGGCATACCCATGCAGGTGACCCCGGGTCAGTATTTTGAGGACCATCATGTCCAGTGTGCCAGGCAGAAGATCGGCCTTCGTTTTCTCTGTTCCCATAGACCATCTGATTATAGGACGAACGATTTCAGGGCCGGTTAGGCAGAATAATCATTTTTTCTATCAGGCGGCCTGAGGTTCAGCCGGCGCAGCATCTGCGCGTTGGCAGCCACAATGATGGTGGAAACGCTCATCGCGACGGCACCGACACTCATAGGGAGATCGAAACCCCAGTGGACGAAGAGACCGCCGGCGACCGGGATGGCAACTACGTTGTATACAGTGGCCCAAATCAGATTCTGAATCATCTTACGGTACGTAGCGCGAGATAGTTCGATTGCCGCGACAACGTCGCGCGGATCGCTACGTACGAGAACGATTCCCGCGGATTCGATGGCCACATCGGTTCCCGCGCCAATCGCGATTCCGACATCGGCGGTGGCCAGGGCCGGCGCGTCGTTGACTCCGTCTCCCACCATGGCGACCCGTTTTCCGCCGGTTTGAAAGCGTCTGATGGCCGAAGCTTTCCCGGCGGGCAGAACCTCGGCCGCGACTTCATCTATCCCGATGCGTCGAGCGACCGAATCGGCAACTGCTTTGGAGTCTCCCGTGATCATCGCCACCCGGATGCCGAGCCGATGAAGTTCCGTGACGGCTTCAAGAGACTCGGGACGGATCTCATCTTCAATACCGAGAGCGCCGAGCAGTTGCCCTCCGGCGACGACATACAGAACTGTCTTTCCCTGCGATGCCCAGACACTCGTCGACTTCTCAACTTCCGCAGGCGGCCTTACTTCGGCCTCGGCCAGCAGGGCCGGTCCGCCGACCACAGTGGCCTTGCCGTCGACAACTGCCCGCGCGCCTCGACCAGCCAGGGACTCGAAGTTGGAGGCGTGTAATGGGAGCACGCTTGTGCGTCCGGCTTCCCCGACAATCGCCTTCGCCAGTGGGTGTTCGGAGTTGGCCTCGACTGCCGCGGCAAAAGAGATTAATTCAGATTCCGACGTGCCGGGCACAGCCGCGATTCCCGATACTACTGGAGAACCACGAGTAAGCGTTCCGGTCTTATCGAATATCACCATGTCCAAAATTCGGGCGCGTTCCAGCGCCAGCCTGTCCTTTACGAGGAGACCATTCTGCGCACCAAGGGATGTTGAGATGGCGATCACGAGCGGAATCGCGAGCCCCAACGCGTGAGGGCACGCGATGATGAGGACGGTTGCCGTCCTGATGAGCGCATGTTCTTTGTCCCCGAGGAACCACCACCACGTGAAAGTAATCGCGCCAGACGCGACTGCCACGTAAAACAGAATGGCGGCTGCACGGTCGGCAAGGGCCTGCGTGCGAGAGGAGGAAGCTTGTGCGGCGGCAACAAGGCGCATTATGCCGGAGAGGGCGGTCTGCTCGCCGACCGCGGTGACGCGGACACGAAGGCTTCCGCCGCTGGCGACGGTTCCCGCGATCACAGCGGCTCCAGGTCCCTTGGATACGGCCTTCGACTCGCCCGTGATCATGGATTCGTCCACGGCGGCAGCGCCCTCAACGACTTCACCATCCGCCGGGACGCGAGTGCCGGGCCGGACAAGGACGACGTCGCCCACGCGCAGTTCCGCCAATGGGACGGTTTGAACTTCCGAACCGTTTACACGCTCGGCAGTATCCGGGAGCAAAGTGGCGAGGGCGTTCAGCGCGCCGCGAGCCTGAGAAATGGCTCGCATTTCGAGCCAGTGGCCGAGAACCATGATCGTAATCAGAGATGCGAGTTCCCACCAGACGTCGATCTCGAAAAGGCCAAATGTCGCGGCGAGTGAGGTGGCAAACGCAACGATGATGGCGAGGCTGATGAGCGTCATCATGCCGGGCTGGTGGGCGGCAAGCTCAGACTGTGCCCCACGAACGAAGACGAGACCGCCGTAAACGAAGACGACGGTTCCGAGGATGGCAGGAACGAATCTCGAACCGGGGAAGGACGGCGCGGTGTACCCAAGCCAATGCTGGACTTCGGGTGACCAGATCACGGTGGGGATTGTGAGGGCGAGGCTCAACCAGAACTTGTCGCGAAACATGGCCACGGAATGACCCGCGTGTCGGTCGCGGCCCTGGTGGTCGTGCGGCATTTTGTTACCAATCGCGATTAATTTTCGTGTGTCAGTGGTTCATTTTACTTCGAAAGGGCAGCGGCCGACGTGCCCGAAGCAAGCCGACGGGGGCGTCGGCTGCGGACCAGGGGGTCCGCCCCACCGTAAGCACGACAGACCACGAAGGCGAGGGTCTGTCCCACCATTATTCTTCGCGCAGGGCGATGACGGGGTCGACTAGCGACGCTTTGCGGGCGGGCAGGAGGGACGCTGCCAGGGCCACGGCGACCAGCACGACGGCCGCGGCAGAGAAAGTGGTGCCATCCATTGCGGTGACACCGTACAACATGGCGGTGAGGTAACGGGTGAGAGCCCAGGCGGCGGCGATGCCGGCCACGACGGCCGTTGCGGCCAGGGCTAACGACTCGCGCAGAATCTGCCCGCGCACCTGCTCGGGGCGGGCGCCGATTGCCATACGAATGCCGATTTCGCGGGTGCGGCGGGTTACCAGGTAGGCCATTACGCCGTACACGCCGAGGGCCGCCAGGATTACCGCCATCGCCGCGAAGATCCCGATCAGCAGCAACTGGAAGCGCTGCGGCGCCAGAGTGTCAGCGACGCGTTGTTCCATGGTCTTGACATCGAATATTGGCTGGCTGCGATCCACCGCGTAGAGTTGGCCCTCCACCGCTCGCTGGATGGCGAGCGGATCGCCGGTGGTGCGCATCGACAGGCGCATTCTGGAGAGAAAGCGGTCCTCGCTCTGGCCGATATCGCGGTACATACGCGGCTCCGGCTCCGCGCCCAACTGGTTGCCGCGTGTGCTGCCCACCACGCCCACGATGGTCCACTGAGTGGCGTCGTTGCGTCCGAGCAAGATGCGCCGGCCCACGGGGTCTTCGCCTGGGAAAATCTTGCGAGCGAAGGCCTCGTTCACCACGACATCGTCGGGATGCTTTTCCGGGACCTCGATGAGGCGACCGCTGCGCAGCGGAATCCCCATGGTGCGGAAGAAATCGGGGCTGGTCTTGGTCATGTTTGCCTGCGGCCGTTGCGCCATGGGCAGCGGCACTCGGCCCGCCACTTGAAAACCGAGGTTTTGAAACGACTGGTCACCGGTGAGCGGGAGATCTGTCGAAAATGCCGCCGCACGCACCATGGGCAGTTGACGGACACGTTCCAGCGCCTGCGCATAATAGCGATCCAGACTCTTCGCGGTGGCGTATTCAGGCCCCGTGAGGTTGACGCGGAGGGTCAACAGATTGGCGGCGGGGAAACCGAGCTCGGTGTGGGACAGATTGAGGAAGCTCCTGGCCAGCAGGCCCGCAGAAATCAGTAAGACCAGCGACACTCCCAGTTCGACAACGACCAGGGCGCGGCGAAAGCGCGCCGATCCGCGGCTGCCGCCGAAGCCTACTCCGGCGGATTTCAGGGCCTCCTGAATTCTGACGCCGGAGACTCCGATGGCCGGCGCCAGGCCGAACACCAGCCCGGTAATCAGGGTCAGGCCGACAGTGAACCCGAGCGTGCGCAGGTCCATCACGATGGAGGGATAGCGATCGAGCACCAGCGGCTTCCAGGCATTCAGCAGCCCGATGGCGCCCCACGCGAGAGCGATGCCGGCGAGGCCGCCGGGGACCGCCAGCAGCAAACTCTCTTTGAGCATCTGCCGCACCACGCGCGCCTTGCCGGAACCGAGCGCCATGCGAACGGCGATTTCGCGCTCGCGCGCCGCCGCGCGCGCCAGCAGGAGGTTCGCCAGATTGGCGCAGGCGATGAGCAGAACCAGCAGCACCGCTCCGCCCAAAACCATCAGCGCCGGGCGCAGGTCGCCGGTGATGCGCCGCTGCAAGGGGGTGGCCAGAATCCGCATGCCGTCGAGGAAGCCGGCCGTCTCGAAATCCTTCGGGTACTCGGCTCGAATGGTCGCGGTCAATTGCGGCAACTGCGCCTGGAGCTGTCTATCGGTGAGCGGCGATTTCAGACGCGCCAGAATGTACACCAGGCGCATGGGGCGCATGGCGGAGCGCGGGCGCTGCCCGGATTCATCCATCGGCAGGGGACGCCAGATCTGGGTTCCGCGGGGATAGTCGAAGCCTTGCGGCATGACGCCGACGATGGTGTGCGACAGGCCGTCCAGCGCCAGCGTCTGACCCACCACGTGCGGATCTGCGCCCAGGCGCGAGCGCCAGAAAGGATAACTGACCACAACGACGGCCGGCGCAGCGCGCCCTTCTTCGCCCGGCGCCAGAAAGCGCCCGATCATGGGCCTGGCGCCGAGTACGGAAAAGAACGAAGGCGTGACTTGCGCGGCGTCCAGTTGTTCCGGCTTTTCCCGGCCATTCCAATTCAGGGTGAGCGGGTCGAAGGCGCCTACCTCGTCGAATAAGCGATGGGCCTCGCGAAGGCTGTAGTAATCGGCGCCGAGACCCACCTCGGTTTGAGATATGCCCATGCGCTCGTTGACCCAATAGATACGGCCCGAATCGGGAAACGGCAGGGGACGCAGCAGGATCGAGTTGACGAGGCTGAAGACGGTGGTATTGGCTCCGATACAGAGAGCCAGCGTGAGTGTGGCCGTCAACCAAAGAACGGGATCGCGGCGCAATCCACGGACCGCACGGCGCAAGCTTTCCAACATCTTCCCTCTCCTTTCGCGCCCCGTGAGGGAGCGTTCGCCTGGTGCCTATGCGTTCATGACGCGATTCATGCGGTCGATCGCCTCATCGATCTCCGCCGGACTCTTAAAGCCGATGGTCACCGCATCTACCGAGCCCAGGTTCATTACATACTTCATGGCGGCCTCGCGGTCCTCGGCCTTTGTGAAGCGCCCTTCGCCGCACAGCTTCATGCCGATCACTCCCATGCCCTGGGAATGGATCTTCTTCGCGTGCGCGGTCACCTCATCGACGTTGCCGGGAGCATCCACATCGCGCTGGTCGGGCGTATCCATGCGGGTTCCGTTATGATTCATGCGCATCAGGGTGAGATCCAGCCACTGGTTCCCCGGAATGGTGCGCAGCGCGGGCAGGCCGTGGACACTGGCGCCGTGGGCGAGAATCACCTTCTTGCTCTTGGCCTCCGAAAACCCGTCCTGCAGGCTGCGATAATCATTCTCCCAGGTGGGTGGACGCAGGCAGTGCAGCAGCAGGATGTCGATGTATTCGGTTTGCAGCTGACGGCGGAATTCGTCGATTTTCGGCCCCGGACTACTGCCATTTCCCGGTGTGCTGTATTTGGTCATCAGCGTGTAGCTCTCGCGCGGCAATCCCTTGAGCGCGATGCCGAGCATCTCGGGCATGTCCCGGTAGCTTTCCGCGGTTTCGAAAAAGCGGATACCCCGGTCGTAAGCGTGGCGGACCAGGCGGGTGAATTCCTCCTGCCCGAGGTTGCGCTGCACGCGGCCGCCAAACGTGCCGGTGCCAAGGGCGAGGCGGGTGACTTTCACGTTACTCTTGCCGAGAGGGACCAGGTCGGTGGCCAGTCGCGTTTGAGGTTGTGCGCCGAGTCTGGAGAGGGCGGCGGCGCCGAAAGATGCGGCCAGGAAATCGCGTCGGGTGGATCGAGACATCATCCTTCTCCTTGGGAAACACTCTATCATCTCGCCGCGCTGTTGAGACCGGCCGGTCTACGGCGCGGTTTCCCTTGCGTAGATCAGGCGCGAGACGTGCGGGTCTTCGCTCCCCTGGTGAAAACTGCGAGCGCGGTCGCGAATCACGCGGTCGGCAGCCGTCATACGCTCGCGAGCACGCAGAAATTCCAGCCAGGATTCCATGACGAAGGTTTCGACGAAGCGCTCGGGCTGCGCCGTATCCTGAAAGACGCCCCAGCGTATGGCTCCATCGCGCAGGCGCAGCGGGCGCACGGCATGCATAGCGTGTATGAATGAGTTCTTGTCGGCCGGACGGATGCGATACTCAATCACGATCAGCACTGGTCCTTCTTCCGGATCGGGTTCGAGAACCGGTTGCGGCGTCCTCTGAAAGCGGTAGGGCGACAGGTCCGGCGGAACTCCACGAAGGAGAGGAAAGCGCAGCGCCACAGGTACGCCGATCGCCATGCCGACGGCGGCGGCAAGCAGCGCCGTCTGGCTGGAGGCCTTTTCAGCGATCAGCCCCCAGAGGGCGCTGCCACCGGCCATTCCGCCGGCGAACACCATCTGGTAGATGCCGAGCTCGCGAGCCTGCACCCAGGCGGGGACGGAAAGCTGCACGGCGATATTCAACGTGGAAGTGGTGGTGGTCCAGGCGCAACCCGCGGCCACAAGCCAGAGGACCAGAAGAGGGACGTTCCTGGTCAGGGCCAGGGTCAACAGGGTAATCGTGAAGATCGGTTCCCGCTCCGGCGAGCATCCACTCGGCATGCAGCTTGCGCCGCAAGCGCGGCAACAGAATCGCTCCGATGACGGCGCCCAGTCCCAGGCAGCCGTTGAGCAGGCCGTACGCCATGGCGCCGGCCTGCAGGTCCTGCTGCGCCACCACGGCGAGGAGGGCCCATACGGCGCTGGCGAACCCGGTGAACAGGAACGCACGCAGCAGAATCGCCCGCAGGGGCGCGGAGTGGCGCACGTAGCGCACGCCGCTGCGCATGGACCCGAAGATCCGCTCGGCGGGAAGCGCGCTTTCGAAGAGCGGCGTCCGCTTCCAGGCGTAGAGAACGAAGATCACCGCCAGGAAGGAGACGGAATTCAGCAGAAAGACGACGGCCGCGCCCATCCGGACGGAAACGAAGGCAGCCACGGTGAGGCCTCCGAGGGCCGGGCCTACAGCGCGCGCCAGATTGAAACCGGCGCTGTTGAGCGCGATCGCGTCCGGCAGTTCCTCGCGCGGCACCAGTTCGGGGACGATCGCCTGCCAGGCGGGATTATTCATGGCGCTGCCGATGTTCAGCAGGAAGGTGAGCACGAGGAGGGTGGCGGGCGAGACGATTCCGACCATGGTCAGGAGGCTCAGCACCGCGACCGTTGCCAGCATCCAGGCCTGCCAGAAGATCAACAGGCGGCGGCGGTCGAAGATGTCCGCGGTGGCGCCGGCGGGGAGTCCCAGGAAGAGTACCGGGAGGCTGGCGGCGGTCTGCATGAGGGCGATCAATAGCGGCGACGTGGTGAGCGCGGTCATCAGCCAGGTGCCCGCGGTATCCTGCATCCAGCTTCCGAGGTTGGAGACGAGCGAGGCGATCCAGCGACTGCGAAAGAGCGGCCGGCGGAGGGGCGCCCATCCGGAAGGTGAATCGATCTGGGGAGCGAGGGCCACGGCGTCAAATCTGGGGACGAAGGTGCAGTATACCGTCTTCTCCGTGGCCGGCGTGGGGCGGACCCCAGTGCGGACGCGTTGATTTCGTTGGCGAGAAGCGGGTCCAGGGGGACCCGCGCGGACCAGGGGGTCCGCCCTACCCGCAAAGGGCGGCGGCTCCGGCGATGCCGGCGTCGGCGCCGTAGCGTGCCATTACCAGGGGAATCTCGGCGGCGCGCTGATTGATTGCCCACCGGGGGAGACTACTGGAGATCTCGGCAAAGAACGGACACATCATCTCCGCCACCCCGCCACCCACCACCATGCACTCCGGTTCCAGCAGGTCCACGATATTGCCCAGCCACACCGTCAGCAGGAATGCCGTTTCTTCCAGGACTTGCCGGGCCGCCGCGTCGCCCTCGCGAAACGCCTGGCCCACATGCTCGGCGCGAATCTGCTCCAGCCCACCGGCCAGTTCGAGGATGCGCGAAGCGCCTCCCCCGGCCAGCTTGCCCTGCGCGCGCAACGCGATCGCCGGACCGGCGGCCAGCGCTTCGATGCACCCGTATTTTCCGCAGGCGCAGCGCGGACCCCGATAGTCGATAGTCACGTGCCCGCCTTCGGCGGCGCTGCCGGTGCGCCCGTGATGGATCTTGCCGTCCAGGATGATTCCCGCGCCGACACCGGTCCCGAGCGTGGCGTAGAACACGTTGGAATAGCCGCGCCCCGCGCCCCACAGCACTTCGGCGAGTCCGGCGGCATTGGCGTCGTTATCGACCTTGGCGGATACTGCGAATGCCCGCTCGGTCTCGGCTGCCAGCGGAAAGCCCCGCCAGCACGGCACGTTCGGCGGATTGAGCACCACGCCCGTTCTGGGGTCCAGCGGGCCCGGCGCGCAGAGTCCTATGCCCGTGACCGCGCCGCGCGCGTCCGGCATGGCGGAGAAGATCGCCTCGACGGCATTCACCACGCCGGCGAAGCCGGTGGCGGCGTCCCGGGCGGCAATCATGGGCACGCGCACCTTGTGCGTAATCTCACCAGTGGAATCTACCAGACCGGCAGCCACTTTGGTCCCGCCAATATCGACACCAATGATCATGAATGTAACCGCGATTTAACCGCATCATACCATTGCGTCCGAAATATCATGTTCCAGCCTCGTGCCCCCTTGCAAAAATGGGCGAAAAGAGCTTTATTAGGTGATACGGGATCTATAGCTGGCGTGACGTGTGTCCACCGTCAAAGTCCGCCCGTCCTAATAAGGAGTCCGCATGTCAACGAACGATTCTCTCGATCGCCGGGGTTTTCTGAAATCTGTGAGTGCTACCGGTCTCACTCTCACGGCCGCTACGTCCGCGATTGCCGCCAAGACCGCCAGCAAGATGAGCGGGGGCCGCGTGATCGGCGCCAATGACCGCATCAACATCGGTGTCATCGGCTGCGGCGGGCGGGGCAGCTACGATGCCGACGCGTTCGCGGGATTTGCCAAGAGGCACAACAATGCCTGCCAGATCGTCGCCGCCTGCGACGTCTATGAAAAGCGCAAGAAGAAGGTGGCCGAGAAGTACAGCGTGAAGGGCTACCTGGACTATCGCGAACTCCTCAACCAGAGCGATGTAGACGCGGTGGTCATCGCGACTCCGGACCACTGGCACGGCAAGATGGCCATGGACGCGATGGACAAGGGCAAGGACGTCTATCTCGAAAAGCCCATGGTTCACACCAACGAAGACGCGCGGCAGTTGGTGGCCACGGTCAAAGAGACCAAGCGGATCCTGCAGGTGGGCTCCCAGACCACTTCCGCCGACATCTGGTGGAAGGCCAAGAAGGCCATCGCCGACGGCATGATCGGCCAGATGATTGAGAGCCAGGGCTCCTACCACCGCAACAGCGTCGAGGGCGAATGGAACTGGCCCATCGATGCCGCCGCCGGCCCGGACGGCAAGGGAGACGACTTTATCGACTGGAATATGTGGCTGGGCTCCCAGTTCAAACTCGCTCCGAAACGCCCCTGGGATGCCGACCGCTACTTCCGTTTCCGCAAGTACTGGGATTATTCCCTGGGAATCGCCAGCGATCTGTTCTACCACGTGATCGCGCCGCTCAACATCTGCTGGGATGAGCCGCAGTTCCCGACCAAGGTCATGGCCACCGGCGGGGTCTACGTCTTCAAGAAACTGCCCGACGGCAAGCCGGACCGCGAGGTGCCGGACACCTTCCACCTGCTGGCGGAATACTCCAAGGGCCATTCGCTGGTGCTGAGTTCCTCCATGGCCAACGACACCCACATTCCCGGCATGATCCGCGGACATGAAGGGACCATCATCATGGTGGACCACGGCCAGTTCGAACGCAACGTCCCCTTCATCACGGTGAAGCCACAGGTAAGCCGCGGCAAGGCTATCGGCGGAGAGGCGTACGAGAAGAAGTTCGGCATCAAGGAAATTCAGATTCCGATCGATCAGTCGGATATGATGGACCTGCACATCGGCAACTTCCTGAGCTGCATGCGCACGCGCGAGAAACCGCACCTGGATGTGGAAACCGGCGCGAAGGCAGTAGTCGTCATCAACCTGGCGGCGCAATCCTATCGCGAAGGCAAAGTCATGTACTGGGACGAGAAGCACTGGAAGGCGTCGGATAAACCGATCAAGGCGTAAAACCAAAAAACTATTGGCCACGGATGAACACAGATGAACACGGATAAAACGACTTGCTTATCTGTGTTCATCCGTGTTCATCCGTGGCCCTAATTGCTTTTCTTTTGCTTCCCGGCGTCTCCACTTCCGAACAGCCCGTCCCAGGTTTGAACACTCCCTCTGCCATAACCCCCTTTCAAGTCTGCATTTCCCCCGGCACACCGGTTGCTTGTGACTCGTCCGTACGGGAGGTTCTCCATGGCGCAGAAGGAACACATTCGTGAGACTTTGAGCGGCTTGCCCACCTTGGAACACCTGGTGGAACGGGTAGAGGCGGGCTGGAAACTGGTGGCGATCGAGTGGGAGCGGCAAGTCTCCGCCGCCCCGGTTGAGATTCGCGAGAAGCACGTAACGGAGGAGATCCCTTACGGTCTGCGCGTGTCCGACGATTGCACCGGTCTGACGGAGAGCCTGTCCGAACGGCAGATCATCATCACCGCGCTCGATATGATCGTGGAGGATTGCCCGCTTTCCCAGGTGGCCGACGAACTCAACCGCCTTGGCCACACAACCCGCGACGGCAAGCAGTGGACGCCATCCGCGTTATTCACGCTGTTGCCGCGCATGATTCAGGTGGGGCCCCGCGTGTTTACGAGCGAGGAGTGGAATACCAGGAGACAGCGGCTGCCGCGGGTGGTGTAGGAACGAAGAACGGGGAAGAAAAGAGGGGCAGGCCGGGAAGGCCTGCCCCAGGGGAGTTTAGAAGTGGAACCGGAGGGAGAGCTGCAAGTTGCGGACGTCGCCGTTCTTGCTAGTCACCTTCATGAACGTGGTGAGGTTGGTCGGATCGGTTCCGACGCCGTTCCAGTTGGGGTGATTGAAAGCGTCGTAAGCCTCAGCTCGGAACTGCAAGCCGACTGCTTCGCGAACCTTGAAGTCCTTGAACAGCCCCAGGTTCCAGTTTTCGAAGCCGGGGTTGTAGATCATGTCGCGAATGCCGTTCTGGAGGTTGAACGTGCCCGCTGGCGGTGCGCTCCACTTTAGTGTGCAGCCGGCACCGGTAGCGTTGCAGTTAGGCTCGTTGAAGGGATAGACCCACCAGTTGGCGTCGGAGTTGCCGCTGTTGTGGGCCATCGTCTTCTGGTAATTGAGGCCGCTGTTGTTGTACACCCAGAAATTGCCGATGCCGCCGGTAATGCTGCCATCGAGGCCGACGCCGGCATAGTCGGTACCGCGGCCGACATTGGTCGGGGTTCCCGATTGGTACTGGATGAGGCCGCTAACCTGCCAGCCACCCATCATCTTGCCGGTGAAGTGGCTGTGGTCCTTGAAGAACGGCAGCGCATACAGGAAGTTGGCGACGAACACGTGGCGGGTATCGAATTCCGACGGCCCCCACAGGTTGTGCGCGTTGTAGGTGTCAGGGATGATGTCGCGCTGGTTCGAGCCATCGTCCATGACCTTGCTGTAAGTGTAAACAACTCCGGCATGCAGGCCGCTGGAGAAGCGGTGATTCCAGGTGAGTTGCAAGGCGTTGTACGTCGAGCTGGCGACGTTGTCGGTCTCACGGATCGAGTTGTAGCCCTTGTAAGGCCGCAAGTCGTCGAGGTTCGTGCCCGGGGGAGCCGCCGCGACCGCAGCCGTTGTCGGCTGGTTGATGTTGGACTCGCGCTGCAGGTGCAGTCCGCGCCGTCCCACATAACCAACTGTTAGGAGGGACTTCCAGGGCAGTTCGCGTTCGACGGTGAAGTTCCAGTTCCACGCCTCGGGATTCTTGAAGTCACGGCTCTGTGTGGTGACTGTGAGAGGCAGGCTGTTGGCTGAGTTTCCGCCCGGATTGTCGGCGCTTCCGAAAGTCACGTTCGCCGTTGGCTGGAAGGGAGGATTGCCGCCGAGGAAAACGGAGTCGCTAACGCCGAGGCGGGTGATGAACCGGCCGCCGCCCGCGCGAATGACCGTCTTTTCATTCATCCGGTAAGCAAAGCCGGCGCGCGGCTGCCACTGGCCCCAACGGATCTTGGAGAAGTAGTTGGGGTACGAGCCGCCGCGGAACAGGTAGTCGTAAGTACCGGCCGTGGCTTCGGGGAAGCGGCCTTTGGCGGCAGACGGCCAGCCGGTGCCGGGAATCACCATGCCGTTATAACGGTCGGTGCCCGAGGGAGCGATCACGACACCATTCTTGACGGTTACCGCCTTGCTCGGATCGTAGAGCGCGGGATCGAACACGATCATGTTCCCCCACAGAGCGTGGTAAGGAACGATGACGGTATAGCGCATGCCGACGTTCACCGTCAGCTTCTGGCTGACCTTCCAGGAATCCTGAGCATACGGCTCAAAGGAGGATCCACGGAAGGGGGTGTAGGCGCGCTGGCCAAGCTCGGAGTACGAATCGAACAGGCCCATGGCAACGTTGCCGATGGCGTTGCCGCTGCTGGGCGCTCCGGAACGGGTGTCGCTGAAAGCGAATTGCCCGTTCTGGTTGTTGGTGCATGTCGGGCATGCGGACACGTTGATTTCGTCGTTGTCGTTCTCGCCGGATTTCTCGTAATACATCCCGAACTTGAACGTGTGGCTGCCCTTGACCCAAGTGAAGCTGTCCGTCAGCGTATAGATCGGACCGGTCGAATGGGACGGATACGGATTGCCGGTCAGGCCGTTCAAACCGGTGATATTCGCGGTGGGAATTCGCGTGGGGATCAGCTTGCCGTTCGGAAAGATGTACGGGTAGTTGATGCCGGCGGTTGTGCGATCGAAGAAGTGTGCCGTGTCAACCGGGATGTAGACGTCATCGAGGCTTACCGTGGCAAGCAGCTCGTTGACCTTGTTGGGGCTGATCGTCCACACATGATCCAGCGAGTTAGTCTGGTTGGGACGATTGAAGTATTTGGGCGTCTCGGTCGGTGTGCCGTCGAGAGGCTGGTACTCGAAGAAGGCATAGTTGTTGCGGCGGAACTGCAGCCGCTGCTTGTCGGTGATATTCATGTCGACCGCAAGCGTGTCCTTGCGCTGATCCTGCGGATGGAGCGCCGTGACGTAGTAGTTGCTGCTTCCTCCGATGGAGCCGACCGGAATGTCGGCCTGGGGATATGCCTTCAGAATGCCCAGGCCATTGGGACTGAGAAGGCCTTGCGGGATGATGTTGCCCGGAATCGGAACCTTGGTGTTCGGATCCACAAGCTGCACCACCTTACCGAGAATGTTTACCGGGTTGTTGGTCAGCAACTCGCTGAAATTCCCCTGGCGCATCAAAGCGGTCGGCACCGTCCACGTGGCAGAGTCGTAGAAGCGGTACTTAACCCACTCCTGGCCCCAATACCAGAAGAACTTCGATTTGTCCTTGTTGAGCTTGCCCGGAATGTAGAAAGGTCCGCCGACATTGTACCCATACTGGTTGTAGCGGAACGGCGTGACGCTGCTGTTCGGCAGCAAGCCCGGAATGTCGGGTGTGTGGTTGCGGCCCCAGGTGTTGGCATTGAACGCGTCGTTGCGGACATACTCGTATGCGTTGCCGTGGAACTGCTGCCCGCCGGCGCGCGTCAGGATGCGGATCTGTGCGCCGGACGTGCGTCCGAATTCGGCGGCGTAGGCCGCCGTGAGGATCTGGACCTCCTGGGTGGAATCGACGTCGGCCGCGCCCAGGCTGGTGCCATTGGAGCGGGTGCGGGTCGCCGGCGCGCCGTCATACGTAATCAGGTTCTCGGGGTTGCGCGAGCCGTTGAAGTTGGAAGGGCCCTGGGTGAAATTGAAGTTCAAACCGGCCGCGTTGCCGGGACGAGCGCCGGGCGCCAGCGCGGCGAGACCGACCGGGTTGCGGCCGTTCAACTCCAGCAGGTCGATTTGCTGGCGGGTAACCAGAGCTTGGTTCGCTGCAGATTCCGTCTGCAAGGCCTGGGCCGAAGCCGCCACCTCGACAGTTTCAGTCGCTGCGCCGACTACCAGGGTGACGTCTACCGCCAGTGCTCCGCTGGTGTCAAGCTTGTTGCCCATGGTCTCGTACTTCTTGAAGCCGGCCGCTTCAGCGGTGATTGTGTACAAGCCCGCCGGAATGTTCGTGACGGTGTAAAAGCCGGAATCGTTTGTGTTGGCGCGGCGCTCGGTCCCAGTGGCTTCATTCTTGACGCTCACCTGGGCCTTTGGTACGACGGCGCCGCTGGGGTCTTTAACAAAACCCGAAATCGAACCCAAATCTGATTGTGCAAACGCGAGACTCGTACTGAGCAGTAAAACCAATGCGAGCGCCAAGGCCCGCAAAGAACATACTCGGTTCATTGTATCCTCCCTGAAATCAAAAAAATTTTCAGCTCGCTTGTAGAGCTGTCTTGTTTTGTGTTTGGAGCCCACCGCCCCGTTAATGCGGCTGTAACTGACTCTTCTGAGCTGGCTCTTCTGGGCCATGCTCCAAACAATATTAGTCCCCCGGCATGCCACGCGCAAGTAAAGATTGCAATGGGGGCAACACGCCACCGTTACGCGCGCGCAGTCGGTCAGATCTCTTCCAAAAACGGAATTTTTGGTGATCGCGACGCGTGAATTCTGCAAGATTTCAGATTTTCGTATGCCTTCGTGTCAGCAACGTGACAGAGGACATTTACCGGACGTGGGAAATGGGGGGAGGGGAGTTCGGAAAAGTCTGGGGGAAAGACAAAAAAAACTCCGGGGTCGCCATTCTCAGGTGGCCCCGGAGTTGAGTCAGGCTGCGATCGGCTCTGCCGTCAGAAGCTGTAGCGCAGCGAAAGTTGCAAGTTGCGGGCCAGGCCCGTCTTGCTGGTGATCATCCCGAACTGGCTCGAAGTCGGATTCAAGTTAGGACCACTCAGGTTCGGGTGATTGATGAAGTCGTAGGCCTCGGCGCGGAACTGGAAGCTGCTCCGATCGTTGACCTTGAAGGACTTCAGCAGGGCGAGGTTCCAGTCCTGAAGGCCGGGCTGGTAAACCGAGTCGCGGACACCGGGCTGCAGGTCGAAAGTGCCGGCGGCCGGTTGCGTTGCGTTGGCGGTGAAATACTTGGGCGAAGACGCAGTGGTGACCGGTCCAGCGAAAGCGCCGGTGGAGATCTGCGGCGTTCCGCTGAGATTCCAGAACTGACCTTCGGAACCGCAGCCGAAGCTGCCGAATTCACCGACTCCGGCGAAATCGTTGTTGGTGCCGATGCCGCACGGCGAGCCCGTCTGGAACTGCGCGGTACCGGCGATTTCCCAACCGCCCAACAGCTTTTGAGTCATGTTGTTCTGCCCCTTGAAGAAGGGCAGATCGTAAATGTAGTTCACAATCGCAACGTGCCGGGTGTCATATTCCGACGGTCCCCACAGGTTGCTGGTGTTGTATGTATCCGGAACGATATCGCGGTAGTTGGATCCGCCGTCCATGCTCTTCGAATAAGTGTAGGTAACGCCGAAGCTCGACCCGCCCTTAAACGCACGCGTCCAGGAAACCTGTAGCGAGTTGTAGGTGGAGCTCACACCGCTTTCCTCTTCCTGAATGGCGGCGAAGCCCTTGTAGGGACGCAAGGCATTCACGTTGACGCCGGGGTTGGCCTGTAAGGCGCCGACCGTAGGCTCGTTAATGTCATAGACCTGCCATGCGTGCAAACCGCGGTGGGCCACGTATCCAACCGAGAGCAGCGTGTGCAGCGCGAGTTCACGCTCCACCGTGACGTTCCAGTTCCAGGCCTCTGGCGGTTTCAAATGCTGATTCAATGTGGTGATGGTGAGCGGCGCCGCGGTTCCGCTGGTCAGCGAAGCGCCGGGGTTATCCACCGATACATTGTTCACGGTCACGAAGGGCTGGAAGGGGGAATTTCCGCCCATGAAGACGTTGTCGAGAAGCCCCATGCGAGTGGTGAAGCGTCCCACGCCGGCGCGCACCACTGTCTTCGGATCAATCTGGTACGCCACGCCCAGGCGCGGCTGCCACGTGGTAGAAGTGTCGATGTAGCTCGACGACAGGTTGGGATCGAACAGGCCGCTGCAGGATGCGCCATCGCACTGGTTGGCGGTGGCGGGAGTGGCGGCGAGAACACGGCCGACTGCCGAACTCGGGAACGAACTGTATCCCGGAATCACGACACCGTTATACGGGTTGCCCGTACCCAGGATGACGTTGCCTGTCTTCGGGTCCACCGTCACGGCTTGCGCCGGATTGTACAGCGCGCCGTTGAAGTAATCCGAGTTGCCCCACAGCGCGTGGAACCCCTGAGTGGTGGTCACGCGGATACCGTAATCGACGTGCAGTTTGGAGGAAACCTTCCAGGAATCCTGCGCGAATTCTTCGAATATAGCGCCGCGCCAGATGGTCTGTGCGCGGGGCCCGATCTCCGTGTAGCTGTCGGCCAGGCCGAGCGCCAAATTCGCGAGCCCGACGCCAGAAGTAGCGCCGAGGCCGGTGCGGCCGTCCGTGAACGTGAAGGTGCCGTTCTGATTGCTGGCGCCGCCCGGAACGGTGGACACGTTGATCTGGTCGCCATCGTTTTCACCGGAATATTCCAGGGAAAATCCGGCCTTAAAGGTATGGTTGCCCCAGACTTTGGTCAGGGTGTCGCCGCCCGTCCAGATGGGTCCGGAGGAATGAGACGGATAGGGGCCGCCGGCCAAGCCGTAGAAGTTGGGCACATTCACGGTCGGGATCTTTTGGGGCAGATCCTTGCCGTTCGGCATCAGGTAGGGATAGTTGATCCCGAACTGACCGCGATTGAAACCGGCCAGTGCCGTGTTCACGGGGATATAGACGTCGTCCAGGCTGAAGGTGGCGCGCGCTTCGTTGATCAGCGTGGGACTGATTGTCCAGGTCCAGGACACGGTATTGGTCTGGTTGGGACGGTTGAAGTACTTTCCGGTGAGGCCCGAGCCCTGGTCGAACGGCTGATATTCGAGATAGGAAGCGTCCGTGCGCCGTCCGGAGATGTGATGCTTTTCGCTCGGCTGAAGGTCGATATTCACCGTGCCCTTGCGCTGATCGATGGGGTGCGGGGCCGTCGCCAGCCAGTTTTGGGTTCCGCTGAGGAATCCGGGTGTGGCCGCCGGGTAAGCGCTCAGAATGCCCACGCCGTTCGGGCTCAGTTTGTTGCTGGGGACAATATTATTCGGAAACGGAGTACACGACGCAGCGCCCACAGTGGGGCAGGTGGCGGGATCGTAGATGACCGTGCCGGTTTTGTACCACGGATTCGGCGCCAGCAGTTCGCTGAAGTTGCCGGTACGCATCAGTGAGGTGGGAACGGCTTGCGTTTGCGTATCCACCAGGCGATAACGGATCCAGTCTTCCGCGACGAAGAAGAATACCTTGTCGCGCAGTTTGTTGTTCATCTTCGGAAACCACGCCGGGCCGCCGATGGTGCCGCCGAAATTGTTGTAGCGGAACGGTGCCGCATTCGTGGTCAGACTGCTGAGGTTGCGCGACCAGGTGTTGGCGTTCAGGTCGGAGTTGCGGAAATATTCATACAGGCTGCCATGGAAATCCCGCGTGCCGCTCTTGCTGATGATGCGAATCTGGCCTCCCGCGGCGCGCCCGTACTCCGCGGAATAATCGGCCGTCATCACCTGCACTTCCTGGACGGCGTCCACATCGGCAACCCCAATTACGGCGCCGTTGGCGCGCGTACGCAGGGAAGGCGCGCCATCAAAGGTGACGATGGTGTCCTGGGCGCGGGCTCCGTTGATCTGGAACGGTTCGCCGCCGCCCACGGCGAAGTTAAAGTCGCCCATGGTGCCGCCGCCACGCACGCCGGTCAGCGTTTGTGCCATGTAAAGCGGATTGCGGCCGTTCAATTCCTGGCTCTGGATCTGCGTGCCGGTCACTTCACCCTGCACGGACCCCGAGTCGGTCTGCAAAGCCGCCGCCGTGGCGACAACGTCCACGGTTTCAGTGGGGCTGCCGACGGTGAAAACGGCGTCCAGCGACAGCGCGGAATTGGCAGTCAACACGTTGTGTTTACTTTGGAACTTCTTGAACCCCGGGGCCTCGGCGGTCAGGCTGTATGCAGCTGGAGGCAGGTTCGGCACGGTATAGTAACCGGAGTCGTTGGTGGTAACCGGGTGTTCTTCCCCGGTAGCTTCGTTAGTGATTACTACTTTGACTTTGGGGACTACGGCCCCCGACGGGTCCTTTGCGAAACCGCCGATGGACCCATAATCCGACTGGGCAATGGCGGCGCTGGTAACCAGCGCGCAGATTGCCAGTACACGTAACGCGGTGTAAATTTGGCTTACGCGGCTCACACGTATCTCCCTGTTTAATAAGTTGAATGACACACCGAGATTATTGTTTTGCGACTGTGAATTGTCGCAGTCGCGCCTCTGATTCCCTAAAGCGTCCTTTGCAAAATTATAGTGCCGCGGTCGCAGCGGGGTGCATAGCTAAATAGGGCTAAACCGGGGTAAACTCACACCTATCAGGATAAACTCACACCTATGACAAAACGACGAATCGCCGGGTTCGTGGTTGTAGCAGCCCTGTCCGCTTGCCTGCTGCCCGCACAATCGGCCCCAAAAATCACCACGCCAAAGGAAGCGCTCGGGTTCAATCTCGGCGACGATTACCAGGTTGCCAACTACACTCAGTTGGAAGCCTACTGGAAAAAACTCGCCGCGGAGAGCCCGCGCATGAAGCTGCAGAGCATCGGCAAGACCGAAGAAGGGCGCGACCAGTGGATGGCCATCATCACCTCGCCCGAGAATATGAAGAAGCTCGCCCGCTACAAAGAGATCGCCGGCAAACTGGCGCATGCCGAGGGCGTCAGCGAACAGGAAGCGCGCGCCCTCGCCAAGGAAGGCAAGGCCATCGTGTGGATCGATGGCGGTCTGCACGCCTCCGAAACCGTGGGCTCGCAGCAGCTCATGGAGTGGGTCTACCAGATGGTGAGCCGCACCGACGAAGAGACTATTAGGTTCCTCAACGATGTCATCGTGCTCAACGTCCAGGCCAATCCCGACGGCCAGGAGCTGGTCGCCAACTGGTATATGCGCGAGAAGGATCCGCTCAAGCGCACCATGAACGGCCTGCCGCGCCTCTATGCCAAGTACGTAGGCCACGATGACAATCGCGATTTCTACATGTCCAACATGAAGGAATCCACCAACATGAATCGCCAGTTGTTCATCGAGTGGTTTCCGCAAATCATGTACAACCACCACCAGACCGGACCGGCCGGCGCCGTGGTCTTCATCCCGCCCTTCCGTGATCCGTTCAACTACAACTTCGATCCGCTGGTGCCGCTCGGCATCGAAATGGTCGGCACCGCCATGCACAGCCGCCTGGTGGCCGAGGGCAAAGGCGGCAGCGCCATGCGCACCGGCGCCAACTACTCCACCTGGTGGAACGGCGGTCTGCGCACCGTCACTTACTTCCACAACATGATCGGGATCCTCACCGAGATCATCGGCAACCCTACGCCGATGCGCATTCCCGTGATCGCCGACAAGCAGCTGCCCCAAGGTGATTGGCCCATGCCGGTGGTGCCGCAGGAGTGGCACTACCGGCAGTCGATAGACTATGAGATGACGCAGAATCGAGCCCTCGTGGACTTGGCTTCGCGCTATCGCGAAACATGGCTCTTCAACATCTGGCGCATGGGCGCGAACTCCATCAAGAACGGCAGCACCGATCATTGGACCGTCACCCCCAAGCGCATCGCGGCCCTGGAAGCGGCGGCGGCCTCAGCGCCTGCCCCGGCCGGCGGCGGCGGCGGCGGTGGACGCGGCGGACGTGGTGGTCGCGGCGGCGCGACGGCGGCAGCACCTACCGCGGGCGGCGATGTTCCCGCGGGTGGGGGCACCTTCGGAGCCGCCGTGCGCGCGATTCCCGGCGAATTGTACGAAACTATCCTGCACGATCCCAAACGGCGCGATCCGCGCGGCTACATCATCCCCTCCGACCAGACCGATTTCGCCACCGCCACCGAATTTGTCAACGCGCTGCTGAAGAACGGCATCGATATCCAACGCGCCACCTCCGCGTTCCAGGTGGCGGGCAAGAGTTATCCCGCGGGGTCTTACGTGGTCAAGACTGCGCAAGCCTTCCGTCCCCACGTGATGGACATGTTCGAGCCGCAGGACCATCCCAACGATTTCGCCTATCCCGGCGGTCCGCCCAAGCGCCCCTACGACATCACCGGCTGGACGCTCGCCATGCAGATGGGTGTGCAGTACGATCGCGTCATGGACGGCTTCGATGGCCCGTTCACGAAAATCAACGGCCTGCTGCCGCCGCCCGCGAAGTCCGTCGTGGGGCCGTCCAACCCCGCCGGCTACCTGATCAGTCACCGCATCAATAATTCGTTCGTCCTGATCAATCGCCTGATGAAGGCCCACGCCGACGTCTACTGGCTGAAGTCGGCCGGCGCGACGGATGGCGAAGACCTCGGCACCGGCGCCATCTGGGTTCCCGCCTCGCCGGCCGCGCGGCCGGTGCTCGAAAAGAGCGCCAAGGATCTCGGCGTGACCGTCCACGCGGTGGCCAAAGCGCCCACAGGCGATGCCATGAAGCTCAAGCCCATCCGCATCGGCCTCTACGATCAGTACGGCGGCTCCATGCCTTCCGGCTGGACCCGCTGGCTCTTCGAGCAATACGAATTCCCCTTCGAAGTCGTCTATCCGGCGGCCCTCGACGCGGGCGATCTGAAGAGTAAGTTTGACGTCATCGTCTTCACCGACGGTGCGATTCGCCGCGGCGCCGCAGCGGGTGGGCGCGGAGGCGGTGGGGGGGCGGCGGCGGCTTCGGCGCGCCGGATCCGGCCACCATCCCGTCCGAGTACCAAAGCATGGTGGGCCGGATCTCCGACGACAAGACTATGCCGCAGCTCAAGACGTTCGTCGAGAGCGGCGGCAGCATCGTGACCATCGGCAGTTCCACCAGCATCGCCGAGATCTTCGGCATCCCGGTGAAGAATCATCTGGTCGAAAAAGGTCCCGATGGCAAGGATCGCGCCCTGCCGGGCGAGAAGTTCTACATCCCCGGCTCGCTCCTCAAGGCTCACCTCGATAACACCAATCCGCTGGCCTACGGCATGGGCAGCGAGGTGGACGTGTTCTACGACAACAGCCCGATCTTCCGCATGGAACCCACCGCGGCCATCAAGAAGACCAACGCCGTGGGCTGGTTCAGCGGCGCTGAACCCCTGGATAGCGGCTGGGCCTGGGGCCAGCAATATCTCGAAGGCGGCACTGTGTTCGCCGAGGCGACCGTGGGCGAAGGCAAGGTGTTCCTGCTCGGTCCGGAAGTCAATTTCCGCGACCAGCCGCACGGCACCTTCAAGCTGCTCTTCAACGGGCTGTACTCCGGCTCTGCGAAGACCCAGGCCTTGCCGTAGCCCGGTGGGACAGATGATCGCTTTGTGCGATCTGTCGTGCTTCGTTGACAGACGACCAAAGGCGATCGTCTGTCCCACATCCTGTGCCAATCTAAAGTTATGAGCTTTAGACTGGCCGTTAGCTATCAGCCGCGCGGCGATCAGGAGAACGCCATCGCGGAACTTACGCGCGGCGTTCGCGAAGGAGAGCAGCACCAGGTGCTGCTCGGCGTCACCGGGAGCGGTAAGACTTTCACGATGGCCAAGGTCATCGAGGCGGTCAACCGCCCGGCCCTTATCCTGGCGCACAATAAGACGCTCGCCGCGCAGCTCTATCACGAGTTCAAGACGTTCTTCCCCGACGCTGGAGTGGAGTACTTCGTCAGCTATTACGATTACTACCAGCCCGAAGCTTACATCCCGGCCAGCGACGTCTACATCGAAAAGGACGCCACCGTCAACGACGAGTTGGACAAGCTGCGCCTCGCCGCCACCAAGAGCCTCTTCGAGCGCCGCGATTGCGTAATCGTCTCCAGCGTCAGTTGCATCTACGGCCTGGGCTCTCCCGAGGCCTACTACGGCATGCTGCTCATGCTGGAAAAAGGCCAGCGCATTTCGCGCCAGCAGATTCTCTCCAAACTCGTCGAGATCCTTTACGAGCGCAACGACGCCGATTTCAAGCGCGGCACCTTTCGCGTGCGCGGCGACGTCATCGAGATCTTCCCTACCTACGACGACGATGCCTATCGCATCGAACTCTGGGGCGATGAAGTCGAGAACCTCTCCCAGATCGACCCGCTCCTCGGCCAGGTCAAGCAGACCTACCAGCGTCTGCCGATATATCCCAAGACTCACTACGTGATGTCTGCGGAAACCAAAGAGAGCGCGATGGACAGCATCCGCAACGAGCTGGAGTGGTGGCGCGGGGAACTGCAGAAACAAGGCAAACTCATCGAGGCGCAGCGCCTGCAGCAGCGCACCATGTTCGATCTCGAAATGATGAAGGAGATCGGCTACTGCCACGGAATCGAGAACTACTCGCGCCACTTCTCCGGCCGCCTGCCCGGCGAAGCGCCGCCCACCCTGTTGGATTACCTGCCCAACGATGCCATCATGTTCCTCGATGAGAGCCACCAGACCGTCCCGCAACTCCACGGCATGTACCACGGCGACCGCTCGCGTAAAGAAGTGCTGGTGGCCCACGGCTTCCGCATGCCGAGCGCGCTCGATAACCGCCCGCTCACCTTCGAGGAATTCGAGCACCGCGTCAACCAGTTGGTCTACGTTTCCGCCACGCCCGGCCCCTACGAGCTCACCAAGACGGCCGGCGTGGTGACGGAGCAGATCATCCGTCCCACGGGCCTGTTGGACCCCACTGTGGAGATCCGCCCCGTCAAGGGACAGGTGGACGATCTGCTCGGCCAGATCCACAGCCGCGTCGCTAACAATCAACGTGTGCTCGTCACCACGCTCACCAAGCGCATGGCGGAAGACCTGGCGGAATATTATTCCGAGGTCGGCGTTCGCTGCCGGTACCTGCACTCCGAAGTTTCTACGCTGGATCGCATACGCATCCTCCGCGACCTGCGCCGCGGCGAGTACGACGTACTGATCGGCATCAACCTGCTGCGCGAAGGGCTGGATCTGCCCGAGGTGTCGCTTGTGGCCATTCTCGATGCCGATAAGGAGGGCTTCCTGCGTTCCTGGGGAGCCCTGATTCAAACCATCGGCCGCGCCGCGCGCCACGTGGAGGGGCATGCGATCCTATATGCCGACGTGATGACGGACAGCATGCGCAAGGCGCTCGCGGAGACCGGCCGGCGCCGCCAAACGCAACTGGAATACAACGAGCGCAACGACATCACGCCGCAATCCATCATCAAGGCAATCGATATGAGCCTGGTGGCGGTGGCCGAGGGCGACTACGTCACCGTCCCGCTCGAAGCGGACGAAGAGGTGGACAACCTGACGCCCGAACAGCGCCTGCGCTTCATCGGCGAACTCGAGGAGCGCATGCGCGAAGCCGCCCGCAAGTTCGAGTTCGAAAAGGCGGCGCAACTGCGCGATCGCGTAAAGGCGCTCAGGGTGCCGGCTTGAGGGTGACTCTACATCGTGCCCGGGAGTAGCTGATAATGTAGTCAGTGAAGGTTCGAGATGTGATCCGGCTGGTTGAATCGGATGGCTGGCGGCACGTCCGCACTACAGGTAGCCATCGACACTACAAGCATTCGTCGAAACCAAACGTAGTCACGATTCCCGGCCATCCGGGTGACGAGTTGCCCAAAGGAACTTTGAAATCGATCTTGAAGGCCGCTGATCTGGAGGCAAAAGCATGAATCGAAAATATGCCGTCATATTCGAGCGGGCGGAAACCAACTGGGCAGCATACGTTCCCGATCTGCCGGGTTGCGTGACGACCGGAGAGACACTTGACGAAACGGAACGCAATATCCGCGAGGCAATTTCAGGGCATCTTGAGACTCTGCGCGAGTTTGGTGAAACTGTTCCCGAACCCACCAGCATCGCGCGGGAAATCGAAGTAAATCCTGCTGCATAAATCCCGCTCTGCGCACTCACCGCTGAAACATCGAGATTCCCGCGACCCCCGCTGCGCCCGCCTGCACACATTCCGCCGCATTTTCCCGCGTGATTCCGCCTAGCGCAAGCACGGGAATCGCTACCCGCCGCACCGCTTTCCGCAGGCATTCGATGCCCAACGCCGGACCGTATCCCGCCTTCGAGACCACCGGAAAAATCGGACTGAACACCGCAAAATCCGCGCCTTCCTCTTCCGCACGCAGCAATTCCTCCACCGTGTGCGTGGACACGCCGATCAGAAACTCCGCCGGCATGATCGCGCGCAAAACTCGCGGCGCCACCGAATCTCCGCTCAAATGGACCCCGTGCTGCGCCCGCCGCCAGTGCAACATCGGTGCGCGAATTCACCAGAATGCGTGTGCCGTACGGGTTGGGCAGCGCGAGAATCCGCCGCACCAGCGCGTACAATTCACGCGCGCCCAAGTCCTTCTCGCGCACCTGAATCCGTTCCACGCCGTCTCGCAGCGCGCGTTCCACACTCTGCAGCAAGGCGTCCGATGCCCCCGGCGGACTGCCGGTCCGTGATGTAATATCGCAGCATTACGCGGGTTCGTAGTAGCGTTCGCCGGCGCACGCGCGGCACAGCGTGCGCCCTTCGAGCACCACTTCGCGCCGGAAACTCACGCCTTCGCCGCACTGCGCGCAGACCACGCGCGCCGCCTTGTATCCGGGCAGATCCTCCGCGCCCAGCGTTACCCGCACCCACTCGATCGCGAACAGTTCCTCGTCCGCCATTTCCCGGTAAGCGCGCATCTGCTGCTGATTCTTGTCGGCAATCTCCGGATACCGCAAGCGCGCGCCTTCCTTCGAACTCTCGCGCGCCGCAATCCGCACCGCGCGATTCTCCTGCAAGTCGCAGAAGGTGGCCGCCGCCTTGCCGAAGTCGCGGAACTTCAGCGCGCGCTTCCCCAAACGGCAGCCCGTCACCACCCCGATGGCATCCGTCATGCACCGGTCGATTTCGACAAAGCTCACCAGCCGCTTGCGATCCTTCCCCGCCGGGTCGTCCAGCCCCAGCAGTTTCACCCCGTACAGCGCCATGCGTAATCCCAGAATCTGGCCCGCGCACAGATGGCCGTGCGCCTGCGCGGCCAGCACTTCATATTCGGCGAGAGGTTTTAGCGGCATCGGTCAAAACACGCGTAGAGCGGCCGGCGGAAATTCCACCTGCCATCCCTTATTATCCTTCTGCCGCGCGTATTGCTCCCGCGAAATCTCCGCCGCGATACCGCCGGCGAATTCCAGCCGCACACTGCGCGGCCGCTCCGTCGTGCGCACCAGTTGGACCGGCACATAGTTGACATCCGGCTCCAGTTCGCCCGAGTGCACCCGCACATCTTCCGCGCGAATCCCCACCCAGACGCGATCGCCTTTGAAGTGCCCCTTCAAATACAGCCCGGTCAGCACGAAGTCCGCGCATTCCAGCCGGCTCTGGTTGCGTCCCGGATCGAGCGCGGCGACGGTCGCCGGATACAGGTTCGATATCCCCGCCAGGCGCGCCGCCTCCACGGATTCCGGCCGTTCCATCACCTCGCGCGCCGCTCCGTGCCCCACCACCCGGCCGCCCTCCACCAGCGCCAGGTGATCCGCCGAACTGTAGCAGAGATCGAGGCTGCCCGTGACCCAAAGCACCGGCCCGTCGAACGCGGTACGCACCAGGCGCAGCAACGCTTCATCGGCGCCATCGGCGCCCCGGTCGTCCACCAGCAGCACCTTCGGCTCCGCGATCAGCGCGCGCGCCACCTCGGCGCGCAGCCGGCGCGCCGGCGTAAGGTCGCGCGGGCGCATCTCCAGCGCGTCCGCCAGTTCGAAGCGCTCCAGCATTTCGGCCACGCGTTTGGTGCGCTCCAGGCGCGCCCAGCGCGCGGCGGCGAACAGCAGGTTCTGCCGCACGGTCATGTGCGGGAACAACGCGTCGCGCCATCCCACCCATCCGCAGCGCCGCCGCCGCGGCGCCAGGTTCACGCGCGATTCGGCGTCGAACACAATCGCGTCGTCGATCAGTATGCGCCCCCGCTCGGGACGCGTGAAGCCCGCGATCGCCTCCAGCACCGCCGTCTTCCCCGCGCCCGCCGGACCGTACATCGCCGTGATCCCGTCCGGCAGCGGCAGATCGATCTCGAGGCTTCGTGTCCCAATGCGGGCGTGCGTCATAAGGCGGCCACGATGGTCCACTCCATCCACACGCGCACAAACGCGATTGCCGCCGACGCCAGAATCGGACGCCAGCCAAGCGGCAGCATCACGCGCCAGAAAATCCGCCACTCCGAGCAGCCCAGGCTGCGCGCCGCATTGCCGTATTCCCGATCCAGATCCTGCAGGCAATGCCGCGAGCCGAACACCACGGGCGGCAGCGCCGCAAGCACTCCGACAGCCGCGCCAGCCTGCCACGGAAACACCGGCCGGAAAAGCACCCACGCTAGAATCACCACCGGCAGGGAGAACAGCAACGCCAGCAGCCCGAGTGCCGCCTTACGGCCCGCGAACTGCCGCGTCGCCACGCGGTGCCCAAGCCAGAGTCCCACCGCCAGCGCGCCTGCCGTCGCGATACCGGCGACTCTGAGGCTGAGCCACACCGGCGGCCAATTGAGGGTCATAAGGACTTTCAATTATAGCTGTCGCATGCGCGCGCTGAAATGCCTCAGGAAGGGTGGTGCCGCCACAATCTCCATCCCGCGGATCTTGTGCTTGTGCTCATTCACTTCCAGAATCGCTTCCACCACGTAATCGATGTGACTCTGCGTGTATACGCGCCGCGGAATCGCGAGGCGCAGCAGCTCGTGCTGCGCCGCCTCGCCGAACATCAGGCTGCCGATCTCCACGCTGCGGATCCCCGCGTGCCGGTAGAGTTCCACCGCCAGCGCCTGCCCCGGGAACTGCGCCGCCGGGATGTGCGGCAGCATGCGCGCCGCATCGATGTAGATCGCATGTCCTCCCGGCGGCTCCACAATCGGCACACCGTGGTCCGCGATGTGCCTCCCCAGGTAGCCCGTGGACACAATCCGGTAGCGCAGATAATCCTCGTCGAGCACCTCCTCCAAGCCCACTGCGATCGCGTCCAGGTCACGCCCTGCCAGGCCGCCGTAAGTCGGAAAACCCTCGGTCAGAATCAGGAGATTTGTCTGCTCCAGGAACACCCGGTCGTCGTTGGTGCAGAGCAGCCCGCCGATGTTGGCGAAAGCGTCCTTCTTCGCGGAGAACGTGCACCCATCGGCGAGCCGAAACATTTTCTGGGCAATTTGTTTTGGCGTCCAATCCGCGTACCCCGCCTCGCGCTCCCGCATGAACCAGACGTTTTCCGCGAACCGGCAGGCATCCAGGTACAGTGGGATGCCGTGCCGCGCGCAGACCGCCTTCACCGCCTCGACGTTCGCCATCGATACCGGCTGTCCGCCGCCCGAGTTGTTCGTCACCGTCAACATCACCAGCGGAATCTTCGCCGTACCCTCTTCGGCGATCAGTGCTTCCAGCGCGCCCACATCCATATTGCCCTTGAAATCCAGCCGCGCCTGCGTGTCGCGCGCTTCCGGAATCGGCAGGTCCACCGCCTGCGCGCCGGTGAACTCGATGTTGGCGCGCGTCGTATCGAAATGCGTGTTGGAAGGTACCAGGTGTCCCGGCTTGCACATCACCGTGAATAGGATGCGCTCCGCCGCCCGCCCCTGGTGCGTCGGCACCATGTGGCGGAACCCGGTCAGCGCGTCCGCCACTCGCTTAAGGCGGAAGAAGCTCTCGCTGCCCGCGTAGGATTCGTCGCCGCGCATCACCGCCGCCCACTGCTCCGTGGACATCGCACTGGTGCCGGAATCGGTCAGCAGGTCGATCAGGATGTGGCGCGCGTTGATCAGGAAGAGATTGTATCCGGCTGCTTCCAGATAGCCCTGGCGTTCCGCCGGAGTGGTGTGCCGGAGCGGCTCCACGCTCTTAATGCGGAATGGTTCGATGATGGTGCGCACGTCCGGATTATCGCACCCGGCGCCCTACCGCATGCCCGGCGCGTTTATCGGGTGCAGCGCACTACCACCTGGCCGTTCGGCGGAAAGCCGCAACCTCGCGCCTGATGCCCTCAGGCCTGCCTGCCCCATCACTTTGCGGTGAGCCGGTCCACTCTGCAGCTACAAACGAAAGCGGGGGAGATCTCTAAAGGTCTCCCCCGCTTTGATCAGATTCTTTGCCCTGGGAATATGCCTTTTCGGCAGGGATGCTCCCAGAAGCCTCGATAATTATGATAGGTGTTGGCTGGTAGCCATGTCAACTTCCGATTTCCAGTACACCCGCCAATTCCTGCTCAGTATCGAACGAACCGTCTCCAGAGAACGCCTGAAGCGGTATCTCTGCGCCACACACCAGGACACCGTAAGAGCAATGGAACTTTACGAGCACAACGTGGCTCTCTCGGAGGCACTCTACGGCTATCTGCATGGATTGGAGGTTGCCGTTAGAAACGCGATTCACAATGCACTGACCCTCAGCTACAATACACCCCACTGGTACGATCTAGCTCCGCTGTCGTTTTATCACCAAGACAAATTCATCGGGCAGGCGAAACGCGACGCAGGGCTGAATGCGCCTGCGGGAAAAGTGATCGCTGAACTGATGTTTGGGTTTTGGACAGACCTGGTGAGCCATTCATATCACTGGTCATTGTGGGTGCCGCATGTGGCACAGGCGTTCCCGAACGCAGGGGTACACCGCCGAAATGTTCATAGACGCCTCCAGAGCATTCGCTGGCTGCGAAACCGAATCGCTCATCACGAACCCATTTTGACTTCTCAGAATCGGATCTACACCGGTCATCAACAATTCATCACGCTCGCGGAATTGAATGAATGTACAGAATGGATCTGTCTCGATACGGCCTGCTGGCTAAAGACCAGGTTTCGATATCAACAGGCCGAGGCCATCCTCAACCAGCTAAGTTCTACGGGTCTTACACTCTGAGAGTGTATATACCGCGCGACGCAAAAGAACGGTCTCCTACTCAATCAGGAACTGCACGCGATTGCTCTCTACGCCGTCCGCCGTAATATACAACTCGGCCGGCCCGGAGTTATTAATCGCAGGCAGTTGCACTTCGATCGCGTAGAAGCCGATAAAACCGCCCGCCAGCGTGGCGCGCGTCACTGGCACCGGAGCCCCGTTGACAAAAGCGCGGATCGTCGCCGCCACCGCGGGCGGATTGTCCACGTTCGCCGGCATGCCCGTCGGCCAATCCGGAGTCACCTTACCAAGCCCAGTGGCGGAAATCACCAGGCGGGCGCCCGCGTGCGCTGCTTTACGCGCGTCCAGCAACAGGCCGTTGTCCGCGTCCTGCAGAATCGGAGTGCCGTCGAGCCCCACGAAAATCGCCGGCGAGACAGGCTGCACCTGCATTCCCAGCCGCACGTTTCCATTGCCCGTCGCCAGGGCCAGCGTAACGCTGGGACCCACCGCATCGAACGGAACTTGAATCTGCGAGGCATCGTCCGCCGCGGCCAGCACCGGATAGTCCAGATTGCCGCCGCGCGCCGCACTCACTCGCCCGCCGATCACCGAGAGCAGCGATCCCGGCGCCGCCGCGCGTGTGCTGAAATCGGCCGCATTGACCAATCGCAGATTGTGCTGCCGGTGCGGCGCCGCCATGGCATATACACCATAACCGTCTACCGCGGCGTAAAGCTGAATGCCCGCGGGATCCAGCCTCACATCCATCGCGCCGGCCGCCGGCAGATTCTCGGACAGCTTGCTCCAGTTGACGTTGGGAGAGCCCGCGTTTTCCAGGTCCGCCTGCGCCCAGAAAACGCCCTGATCGGTGGCCACGTAAACCGCGCCCGCCGCGCGTTCCCCGGTCACGCCATGAGCCGGCGCGTTCGGCAAGGTGGAATCCAGCTCGTCCCAAAACGTGCCGGAGTTCGTAGTGCGCAGCACGTGGGGAACGTTCGGCCCGCCCAGCGCCGCCAGCGCCACATCCGGCCGCGCCGCGTCCACGAAGATCCTTTCCACCGGACCACTCGCGCGGCCCGTATCGGTTGCCGCAAAAGTTGCGCCATCGTCTCGTGAAATCAGAATATGGCCGTCCGCCGTGCCCGCATAAACCGTTTTGTCGCTCCGGCCGTACGCACTCACCACCACGCCCGCGCGTTCGGAATACGCCTTCAAACGCGCCGCATCGCTGGCCGGTGTCGGGTCGTCCACTCCTTGCCAGACCGTGCCGCCCGGCGCCAACTCCATCGCGCCTACCCGTTCGATTTCCACGCGCGTGCCCGCCGTACCCTTCGGCGTCGCCAGAATTCGCTTGATCCGCAGATTGGGCAAAAGTTCGTTGAGTCCGGCCCAGGAGAGGCCGCCATCCATCGAGCGCCACACGCCGAATTCGTTGGCCACCACGATCTGATTCTGATTTCCCGGCGATACCGCCACGCTGCGCTGCCCCAGGCCGATCACGGAGTCCGTCTTGAACGCGGTCAGGTTGGCCCAACTGCGCCCGCCATCTTCCGACCGGAACAATTGTTGGCCTGCCGCGTAGACTTGGCCGAAGCCCACATTGACCAGGCGCACTCCGTTTTCGGGGACTCGCACTACCGGAGGTACCGCCGGCATCGCCGGCTCGGCAACGTTCTGGCTGGGTAGCCAGACCTGGTAATCTGAAGTCTCGAAGACCTTCCCGCTGCGGGTGCGCGCGTAAAGTGTACCGCCGCTGTCAGAAAACCAGACCTTTTCCACCGGGCCCGTTGCCGGCGAAGCCAGCATCAGGTCCATCGCGGAATTTCCGACTCTCCGCCAGTTGTTCCCTTGTGCCCCGGCCAAGGCCGCCAGCGCCACCATCAAAACCGAGCCGCGAACCGCCCGCCGGACTGTTCCCTTATGACACACTGTCGAGTTCCATTCTACCCTACAATCAGCCGCTTTCCCTAAGCAAACTGATGAATTTAATCGATTTGTCGTCAAAATCTTGTACCGGTACTGCAGTTGCAATTGCAAGTTTGGTGCTAGACTGTCTTCTAGCGTCTGATTATGCTGAGGCGACTTACGTCCGCGCGCGCCATGCACACGCTGCTGCTTGCGGCCGCGCTCGTGGTGTCGTTGAACCCATTGCACGCTCAGTGTGCCCTGTCCCCAGGATCCACTGATGCCATGGTCGTGGTTCAATCGGGCGATGTTTCCAAGTTGACGGACCGCGCCGGATACCGCGTCCCCATTTCGACTTGCGGTGTCGTCAATCAGCAGCAGGTGATCAAGACCGGCCCCGACGGGTACGCCAAGTTCCAGGTGTCCGACGGCAGCGTGTTTGAAGTTTTCCCCAACTCCGAAGTTACTTTTCGCAAGACTTACGGCATCGGCGATCTTCTGAATGTCTGGATGGGCAAGGTTAAGGTGTATATCCAGCATCTTCCCGGCATTCCGAATCCGAATAATGTCACCACGCCGACCGCGCTGATTTCGGTCCGCGGCACCATCTTCGATGTGGACGTGCAAGATCTCGAAGGCACCACTTTCGTCACTCTGGATGAAGGCATCGTCGATGTCCGGCATCTCCGTGTGGCTTCGGGCGTCGTCCGGTTAAACCCCGGCGAATCTATCCAGGTTCTGCCCAACACTCCCTTGGTACCCTTGGCCCGGGATAAGGGTATGATCTTCCGCCAGGTAATCCGCGGAATTGAGGATGCCGCCCGTCAGGCGATCTACCAGAAACCCGGAACCGTCACCCCGGCGGCACTACCGGCGGACCGGTTGGCACCGCCGGCGGCGCTCAGGGCGACAAGGGCAAAAATACCGGAACCGGTACCAGCACCGGCGCACCCACTGGCGCGCCCCCCGCTCCACCCCCGCCTCCCCCTCCAGGCGGCGGCGATTAATTTCGTTCCCCGCGGCGAACGCGCACTTCGTCCCGGCCTCGTTTTACGGGTCGCCCGTTCGACGTGCATGAAGGGCGTGATAGATTGAAATAGTGCGGCTGACTGTTTTTCTCTGTGCCGTCGCGGCATACGCCCAAACGCAATCCCCGACCCCTCCCCCTGCCGGCCTCGAGCCTGCCTGGGATATCGCCGTCGTACTCCAGGAAATCGGCGCCCACGCCGAGCGCCTCCTGCCCGTGCTCAATCAACTTGACGCCCAAGCCTGGGTGGCCAAAGGCGCCAGCGACACTTTCGTCGATCAGTTGGAGTCCAGCCGGCAGCAGGCGCGCGCCGTCGCCGATGAGGCCAAAACACTGGCGCGCAATCCCGAGAAACTCTCCGGCGGACTACAGCTTTTCTTCCGTATCGAAGGCCTGGAAACTATGGTCGCCTCGCTTCAGGAAGGCGCCCGCAAATACCAGGGACCGCAAGCCGCCCAGACCCTCGCCGCCGTTTATGGCGAAGGCGGGGCCAATCGCGAGCGCTTCCGCAGCTACATCGTGAACCTCGCCGCCGAACGCGAGCACCAGTTTGAAGTCATGGATCGCGAAGCCCAACGCTGCCGCGCCACCCTCATGGCAGCGCCCCCGCCTGCCAAGACCACAGGAAGGAAGAAGTAAGCCCCCATGCCGTTCACCTGCAATATCTGTGGAGAGGAATCCACCCAAATTTGCGCCCGTTGCACGAAGGACGCCTGCGACAACCATCTCTGCGAAAAATGCCTGAAATGCAGCGATTGTTGCGAGTGTGAAGTGAAATTGTCCGAACCCGTGCGCCCCATGGTCCGCGCCGTCGTCGCAGAATCGGTTGCCCCCGGGATTCCCGACCCCGAACCCGATCCCGAGCCACCCATGCCCGGACCGGACCCGGATCCGTATCCCGATCCCACGCCTGCCCCCGAAGATCCCGCCCCCATCGTCTAGACTCGACGCGGCGCCCGTCCCCTCAAATCGCCACCCGCTCATCCCCCTCGCGCCGCGTGATCTTCTCTCGATCCAAAAACTCCAGCAGCGGGATCGCATACTTCCGCGAAATTCCGGTCCACTCCTTAAACTCCGGCACGCGAAAGCGTTCGCCCTTATGCCGTCCCATCAGCTCGTGCAACTGCACGATCGCCGTCTCGTGAAACACCAACTCGTCACTAATCCGCACCAGGCGCTTTTCGCGCAACAGAATCTGCAGCAGCGATCGCGCGCGCGCCGCCTCCACGCCCGATTTAGCCAGCACCTCCGCCAACGCCGGCACCGCCAGCCCCGCCTCTTCGAAGGCCCGCTCGATCTTGCCGCGCGCCTGCTCCTCGTCCTCCTTGAGCACCAATTTATGCCCGCGCGAGCGCACCAGTTCGCCCTCCGCGACCACTTCTTTCGCCTCCGCCAGCAGCGCGTCCAACACGAATACCGGAGCGCCGCCGCGCAGTTCCTGCCGCGCGATGCCGGGCAGCAACGGACTCTTCTGGTGAAACTCGCGCACCGTGCGCACCACGCGCTCGCGCTCCTTCTGCATCCACGCGCGATCCACGTACCAGGGCTGCGGCTGCGCGATCGCCACTAGCGGAGCCTTGGCAACCGCTGCCGCGATCTCGCGTTCGCTCATGCCCGTGCGCGCCACCAGCTCCGCCATGCCCACACCGAAGGCGGCCTCACGCACCAGCAGCGCGATCCGCGCAGGCGCGTCCCCCCCGCCCAACGTGTCCAGGCGCGCTTTTACATCGACACCCTTGCGATACCGCCGGCCGCCGGTGTCTACCACCACGCCGCCGCCTATCGTAACCACCGGCGAAAACATGCGGATGATGAAACCATCGCCCGGTAAAAGCAGCGCCGCCTCGCGCAGAATCAGCCGCACGTACGTCGTACTGCCAGGCCGCATCGCCGCCGTGCCTTCCAGCAACCGCACCTCGGCCTCGATCTCCGCCGTCCCCGAATGAAAGTGCACCGGCGCGCGATGCTTCAACGGTTTCGCCGACGCCAGCAGGTCCAGCCGGCAATCGATCTGCTTCACCGCCTGGAACCGCCCGGGCTCGCTCAGCACGTCGCCGCGCGCCAGCTCCGCCGGCTCGATATCCGCCAGGTTGACCGCGGTGCGCTGTCCCGCCACGGCCCGCCCCGCAGTGCTGCCGTGTACCTGCACGCCGCGCACGCGCAGCCTCCGCCCCGCGGGATAGACTTCCACTTCCTGCTCCTTGCCTACCGATCCCGAGATCAGCGTGCCGGTAGCCACCGTACCAAAGCCCTTCACCGAAAAAACGCGGTCGATTGGCAGCCGGAAATATCCCGCCGCGTTCTTCTCGCCCACGTCCGCCGCCGCGCGCGCCAGTTCGCGCCGCAGTTCGTCCAGCCCCGCCCCGGTCACCGAGCTCACCGGCACCATCGGCGCACCTTCCAGAAACGACCCCGTCACCATCTCTTCCACTTCCAGCCGCACCAGCCCGAGAATGTCATCGTCCACCAGGTCCGCCTTGGTCAGCGCGATGATGCCGCGACGTATGCCCAGCAGCCGGCAGATGTCGAAGTGCTCGCGCGTTTGCGGCTTGATGGATTCATCGGCGGCAATCACAAAGAGCAGTAAATCGATGCCGCCCACCCCCGCCAGCATGTTCTTGATGAACCGTTCGTGACCCGGCACATCGACGAATCCCAGGCGCAACGCCTGTGTCAGTTCCAGGTGCGCGAACCCCAGGTCGATCGTGATGCCGCGCCGCTTTTCTTCCTCCAACCGGTCCGTATCGATCCCCGTCAGCGCCTTCACCAGCGCCGTCTTTCCGTGATCGATGTGTCCCGCCGTCCCGACAATGATGTTCTTCATGGGCTTGTTACAGTGTAGAAGTGCTCCCCTGGCTTCTGCCAGCCCTGCTTGCCGCTCTGGTCGCGGGCTCGCTGGTCTACTGCGTCCTCACCATCGTCGCCGCCGGGCGTTACCGCGCTGTGCGCCCGCCTCCCCTGCGCGATCGCCTGCCCATCAGCATCCTCAAACCCCTTGCCGGAGTCGACGATGGCCTCGAAGAAAACCTCCGCACATTCTTCGAACAGAAGTACCGCGATTTCGAAATTCTATTCGCCGTGCGCAATCCGGACGACCCCGCGATTGCCGTGGCAGAGCGCCTACGTTCCAATTACCCCGCCGTGCCATCGCGCCTGATCGTGACCGGTGAGCCGCCCTACCCCAACGCCAAAGTCTACAGCCTGGATCGCATGCTGGCGGCGGCGCGCCACGATCTGCTCGTCATGTCGGATAGCGACATACGCGTCACCCCCGACATGCTCGCCGTAATCGCCGCGGAGTTTCAAAACCCGCAACTTGGCCTGGCAACGTGTCCCTACCGCGCGGTCCCGGGACGCAGTTTCTGGAATACGCTGGAGGCCGTCGGCTTGAATACCGAATTCATCGGCGGCGTGCTGGTGGCGCGCATGCTCGACGGCATGAAGTTCGCCCTCGGCCCCACCATCGCGGCGCGCCGTGCCACCCTGCTCGGAATCGGCGGCTTCGATGCGGTGAAAGATTTCCTCGCCGAAGATTTTGTCATGGGCAATCTCGTCGCGGTGCGCGGCGACGGAGTGATTCTCTCCTCCTACGTGATCGAGCACCATATCGGCGCGCAGACTCTCGGAGCCAACCTGAGGCACCGCCTGCGCTGGAACCGCAGCACGCGCCGCTCGCGCCCCGCTGGCTACGCCGGACAGCTCTTCACCAACCCGCTCCCGCTCGCTCTGCTGCTGTGGGCCGCGCGGCCCGAGTGGTGGCCCGCCGCTGCCGCAACCCTTATACTTCGCGCCGCCGCCGCGTGGGCCACCGCCGGTTACGTGCTGCGCGATCCACTTACCGCGCGCCGCTTCTTCCTCGTGCCGGTGCAGGATATGCTCAGCTTTGCCATGTGGTTAGCCGGCTTCTTTGGCAACACCATTTTGTGGCGCGGTAGGAAATATTACTTGCAGCCCGATGGAAGGTTCGAATTGGTCCCGTCCAATCGGGGCCGGTAAAGAAGGTCACCCTTTTCCGCCCTCTCGTTGTGCCGGTGGTCCCCGAAATGCTCTTTACCATCCCGGAAAGGGCATTCACCATGAGCACAGCAGCGTTAATCATTTTGGTCGTAGTAATCGTGATCGCCGCGATTGTAGCTTGGGACTTCCTGCAAAAACGCCGCACCACCACCCTGCGCAGCCGCTTTGGTCCCGAGTACGAACACGCCATCGATGAATATGGCGACCGCTCGCGCGCCGAGAAAGAACTCCATCGCCGCGCCGAAAGAGCCGAAGGATACCGCATCCGTTCCCTTACCGCTGAGGAACAGAAGCGATTCAGCGACGAATGGCGCCACGCCCAAACACGCTTTGTCGATGACCCGGCGCTTGCGATTCGCGACGCCGACCAGCTCGTCGACAAAGTGATGCGAGCTCGGGGCTACCCCGTGGCGGAATTCGACCGCCGCACAGAAGATCTTTCAGTGGACCACCCGCGCGTCGTCCGGAATTACCGGTCCGCGCACGACATCGCACTCGTTGAACAGGAAGGACACGCTACCACCGAAGACCTGCGGCGCGCCATGGTCCTTTATCGCGAGCTGTTTGATGAGCTTTTAGAAACACATCCGGTCACCATGCCGGAAAGGGGGACCAGGTAAATCATGCAACATTCCATGCAATCCGAACAATTAACTACGGCCGATATTGCAAATACTGCAACCGGTCGCGACCGCCAGGAATTCGACAAACCCGAGACTCCGCAACCCGGCGCCGCGGAGCAATATTCCACGCCCTTGCTAGCGCGGGATTTCTCGGAAGACATGCGATCCCGTTGGGAAACCATCCAGACGGGGTTCGTGGACGACCCGAGGACTTCCGTGCAGGAGGCCGACGAACTCGTCGCGATGGCCATCAAGAAACTGGCCGAGTCTTTCGCGGAGGAGCGCGCCAAACTGGAGCAGGAGTGGTCAAAGGGCAATGACGTCTCCACTGAAAACCTCCGCCAGGCGCTCCGGCGCTACCGGGCCTTCTTCCATCGCCTGCTCGCCGTCTGAGCGACTGCCGCCAACGCCCCCGGTGACAGACGAGACTGGCATGGGTTCCGCCGTCTTTGCGGAACCCGCTGCCAGCCCCGTCTGTCACCGGGTTTACGGCCACACGGCCCCGACCGTTCCACAATCCGCCTCCGCCGCGAATCCCAGTACAATTAAACCCAATGAACCGCCTCGAAGCACTACGCCTCCGCCACGAAGCCGCCGAGCAGGGCGGAGGCCCGGAGCGCCGCGCCCGCCAGCACCAGGAAGGAAAACTCAGCGCCCGCGAGCGCATCGAATTGCTGCTTGATGAGAACTCCTTCGAAGAGCTCGACAAGCTCGTCACTCATCGCTGCCGGGATTTCGGCATGGACGAACAGATAGTCTCCGGCGACGGGTTCGTCACCGGCTACGGCCGCGTCGAAGGCCGCCTCGTGTACGTCTTCGCGCAGGATTTCACTGTCTTCGGCGGCTCCCTCTCCGAGAGCAATGCGCAAAAAATCTGCAAGATCATGGATCTCGCCCTCAAGACCGGCGCCCCCGTGATCGGCCTCAACGATTCCGGCGGCGCGCGTATCCAGGAAGGCGTGGTCTCCCTCGCCGGATACGCCGACATCTTCCTGCGCAACACGCTCTCCAGCGGCGTGGTTCCTCAAATCTCCGCCATCATGGGTCCCTGCGCCGGCGGCGCCGTCTACTCGCCCGCCATTACTGATTTCGTCTTCATGGTGGAGCACACCAGCTACATGTTCGTCACCGGTCCCGACGTCATCAAGACCGTGACCCATGAAGACGTCACCAAGGAAACCCTCGGCGGATCCATGACGCACAATTCCGTGAGTGGCGTCGGCCATTTCGTCGCCGCCGATGACGCCGAGTGCTGCCGCATGATTCGCGAGCTGCTCACCTACCTCCCGCAGAACAACCGCGAAGACCCGCCGCGCCGCCCTACCAACGATCCCGCTGATCGCATGGACACGGCGCTCGACACCATTGTCCCCGCCGAATCCAATCTTCCTTACGACATCAAGGACGTCATCCATCGCGTCGTGGATGACAGCGATTTCTTCGAAGTCCACGAGCACTGGGCCAAAAATATCGTAGTGGGCTTCGGCCGCATGGACGGGCGCACCGTCGGCATCGTCGGCAATCAGCCGGCTTTCCTGGCCGGCGTGTTGGATATCAACTCCTCGGTGAAAGGCGCGCGCTTCGTCCGCTTCTGCGATGCCTTCAACATCCCCATCCTTACCTTCGAAGACGTCCCCGGCTTCCTCCCAGGTACCGAGCAGGAGTTCGGCGGCATCATCCGTCACGGCGCCAAATTGCTCTTCGCGTATGCCGAAGCCACTGTCCCCAAGATTACGGTGATCACGCGCAAGGCCTACGGCGGCGCCTATTGCGTGATGGGTTCAAAACATCTCCGCACTGACATTAACCTGGCGTGGCCCACCGCCGAAATTGCGGTCATGGGCCCCGAAGGCGCGGTCAACATCGTCTACCGCCGCGAACTCACCGCGGCCGCCGATCAGGCGGCCGTACGCCGGCAAAAGATCGACGAGTTCCGCGAGCGCTTCGCCAACCCGTTCATCGCCGCCGAGCGCGGCTATGTGGACGATGTCATCGAACCCCGCGAGACCCGCCCGCGCGTCATCCGAGCCCTGCGTATGCTGGAGAACAAGGTGGACACGATGCCCCGCAAGAAGCATGGCAATATACCTCTATGAGGTTTCTCGCCTGCTGTCTCCTGCTCGCCGCCGCCGCTTCCGCCCAGAATTCCCCCCAAAATCGCGCCGCCGTGGACTGGCACAAGCTCGAACCGGAAATCCTCGCCAACTTCACCGCGCTCCTCAAAATCGATACCAGCAATCCTCCCGGTAATGAAACTCAGGCGGCCAAATCCATTCAAACCATCCTGGAGCGCGAAGGTATACGATGCCGCCTGTTTGCCCTCGACCCCGCGCGCGCCAATCTCGTCGCGCGCATCAAAGGCACCGGAAAGAAGAAGCCCGTCCTGATCCTCGGCCACACCGACGTGGTGGGCGTGCAGCGTGACAGGTGGACCGTTGACCCCTTCAGCGCCATCAACAAAAACGGCATGATCTACGCCCGCGGCGCCCGCGATGACAAGCCGCACGTCGTGGCCGGCATGATGATCCTGCTGCTGCTCAAGCGCATGAACATCCAGTTGGACCGCGACGTGATCTTCCTTGCCGAAGCCGGCGAAGAGGGCACCAGCACCTTCGGCGTCGATTACATGGTGAAAGAGCACTGGCCGGAGATCGAAGCCGAGTACGCCATCGCCGAGGGTGGCTCCATCGTCGAAGAGGGTGGCAAGCCCCACTACGTGCTGATCTCGACTACGGAGAAATCGCCGCAGCGTGTGCGCCTCGTGGCGCACGGACCCGCCGGCCACGGCTCGCGCCCCGAGATGGCCAACGCCGTGGTGCACCTCGCCGAAGCTGTGGCTCGCGCCGGCAACTGGCAGACCCCGATGCGCCTCAGCGACACCACCCGCACTTACTTCGAACGTCTGGCGGCGATTTCGCCGCCCGATCTCGCGGCACGCTATCGCGACATCCTCGACCCTGCCCGCGCGGCCGATGTGGACCGTTACTTCCGTAAGTCAGAGCCCGGCCACTACTCCATCCTGCGCACTTCGGTCGTGCCCACCATCATCAATATCGGCTTCCGTTCGAACGTGATCCCCTCGGAAGGCGAAGCCATGCTCGATGTTCGCGCCCTTCCCGATGAGGACATGACGAAGTTCGTCGCCGCCCTGCGCCGTGTGATCGACGATCCGTCCATCGACGTGATTCCGCCGAAGGTCAGTGCCCGCCCCGTTGCGCCCCCTTCCCGCCTCGACACCGACCTCTTTCGCGCCTTCGAAAAGGTAGGCCGGCAGATGTTCAACGTGCCGACATTACCCAACATGATGACCGGCGCCACCGACAACGCACAACTCCGCGCCAAGGGAGTGCAAGCCTACGGCACCGGGCCCATCGTGACCCCTGACGAAGGTCCGCTAGGCGGAGCCCACGGCGACGACGAGCACATCTCCGTCCGCTCCCTGATGGCCCTGATCGAATACCTCTGGAACACCCTGATGGAACTAGGCTAGGCACCGTGGCGCACGTGGGAGCACGCAACTAAACTCAAGGAGTCGCCAGTATCTCCGGGACGACTTTCTTTAGCGCTGGCAGATCCCGTTCAATCACGCCCCAGACGATCTCCAAATCGATGCCGAAATACTCATGAACGATTACGTTGCGAAGACCGCCGGCCAGCGCCCAAACGTCTTCTGGGTGAGCGTCACGGAAATCGGCGGAAAGCGTGCGGCATGCTTCGCCGATGATCATAAGGTGGTGGACAACCCATGTCTGAACCAACTCATCACGATAGAGCGCATCACGCTATCGACTGGTGTATCTCTCGATTCTTTCGATAGCTTCCAGGATGTCACCAAGCCGGACGCGGTCGTCCCTCACAGCGGCACGGCCTCCGACAGCACCCGCTCTCGAACGCGGGGACGAAGGCCGCGCTCCGTAACCACATCTACTGATACGTGCAGCAACGACTCAAGATCGAGCAGCAGTCCGCTCAGGTCGAACAACGTCCGCCCTGGTTCCATCTCAACGAGAAAATCGACGTCGCTTTTCTCATCGTTGTCTCCTCGCGCGACGGAACCAAAAACGCGTACATTACGGGCGCCGCGATGCGCGGCCACACGTAGGATTTCTTCTCGTCTCCGGTCGCGAAGTTCCTCAAGAGTCATGGCGCCTCTGAGTCCAATCGTATCAAGGACGCGGCCAGGTAGGTCACCCTTCCGCTTTTCCCTCATGCCTCAAAAACGTCCCCTGCTCCAACTCCTCGAATGCCTGCCTAAGCTGCTGCTGCGTGTTCATCACAATCGGCCCGTACCACGCCACTGGCTCCTCCAGCGGCTTGCCCGACACCAGCAGGAACCGTATCCCGTCCTCGCCCGCTTGCACCTCCACCTCATCGCCCCTGTCGAACAGCACAAGGGACCGGTTGTCAGCCTCCGCCGGAGGCGCCGTGTCCAGCCAGCCCACACTTTCCGTCGGCACCGACAGCGGCCCCGATGCGTTGCAGAACTTCCCGCCCCCTGCGAACACGTACGCAAATGCGTGACGAGTCGTCTCCACCGGCAGCGCCTTTCTCCGTCCCGCGGGAACCGTCACGTCCAGGTAGACCGGCTCCGCCGCGATTCCGTCCACCGGTCCGCTCTTTCCCCAGAAACTCCCGCACACGATGCGAACCTGTGTCCCGTCGTCGTCCGTCAACTGGGGGATATCCGGTGCCTTCACCTCCTGGTACCGCGGCGCCGTCATCTTGAGCGACGACGGCAGGTTCGCCCACAACTGAAAGCCGTGCATCCGGCCCGATTGGTCACCCTTCGGCATCTCCTGATGAATGATGCCGCTCCCCGCCGTCATCCACTGCACGTCCCCCGCAGCGATCGCTCCCTTGTTGCCCATGCTGTCGCCGTGCTCCACGGTCCCCGCCAGAACGTACGTGATGGTTTCGATGCCGCGGTGGGGATGCCACGGAAACCCTGCCAGGTAGTCCGCCGGGACGTCATTGCGGAAGTCGTCGAGCAGCAGAAAAGGGTCGAAATCGGACGTATTGCCGAACCCGAACGCGCGACGCAGATGCACGCCCGCGCCCTCCAGCGTCGGCTTGGATTTAATCAGGCGCTTAACCGGTCGAAGGGACATGTGTGAGTCTCCATTACCGAAAGTCTACCCCATCCCACCCGCCGCCCATTCCGGTATAAAGTATCTGACATGACGCGACGCTCGCTGATCATGGGTGCCATCGCGATGGCCCTTCGCAAGGAGAAGGCGGATGAAGCCGTCGCTCTCATCGAACGCCAGGTGGAATCGGGCAGCGTACGCGCCGCCGCGCTTCGTGTCTGCCAGGGCACGCAGGTGATCGATCGCTCCTTCGGCGCGGCCAAAACGCCCGCTGCGGTGTTCCTTCTCGCCTCCATCTCGAAACCCATGACGGCCTCGGCGGTAATGCTGCTCTCGGACCGGAAACAGCTTTCGCTGGAAGACCCGGTGAACAAGTTCATTCCGGAATTCCGCGGCGGCGAGAAGGACCGCATCCTCCTCCGCCATCTTCTCACCCACACCTCCGGACTGCCGGATATGCTGCCCGAAAACGACGCCCTGCGCCGCCGTCACGCGCCTTTGAAGGACTTCGTCGCCGCCACCTGCGCGACCCCGCTCCTCTTCTCTCCAGGGACCAACGTAAAATACCAGAGCATGGGTGTGCTGCTCGCCGCGGAAATCGTCGAGCGCGTTACCCGGCGCAGTCTCCCCGATTTTCTGCGCGACGAAATCTATCGCCCGCTCGGCATGAAAGACACCTCGCTCGGCCTCGGCGGGCGCGATCTCGCCGCGACCATGCAGTGTCAGGTGGACGAGCGCAACGACTGGGATTGGAACTCTGCCTACTGGCGCAACCTGGCTTCACCGTGGGGCGGCGCGCACTCTACCGCCGCGGACGTTGGCCGGTTCCTCCGCTACTTTGTCGATCCCAATCCGCCCATCCTCAAGCCAGCGACCGTGGCCGCCATGCTCACCGATCAGAATCGCGGCCTGAACACGCCGTGGGGAATCGGCTGGACGCTGGCAAGAGGCTTCGGCAAACACTCGTCGCCTAAGGTGTTCGGCCACGGTGGTTCCACCGGAACGCTAGCCTGGATGGATCCGGAGAAAGGAGTCAGCTTCGTTCTGCTCACCACGCTGCCCTCGGTGCATTCAAGCAAGACCCTCCTGAACCCCGTCTCAGACGTAATTTCAGAAGTCGCCTGACAATACGGGAAGCCGTTTACATTACAGTTGGAGTATGATCCAGGGTCTGATACTCCATTCCGTGAGTTATTCGGGTTCGTGGGGGCAGCAGTTCCTGCCGGTGGAAGAATTCATCGGCAAGGCCGCCGTCCTCGGCTATGACGGAGTGATGCTTATGGCGAAGCGTCCGCACCTTTCGGTGCTGGATTGGAGCCCGGACGTCAAGGCCCGCCTTCGAGCGCGACTGGATGAGCATGGACTGCGCATGGCGTGTCTCGCGGGGTATACCAACTTTACCGCGGACCTGGAGCACGGTGACATTCCGCACCGCGAGATCCAGATCCGGCATGTGCAGGAACTGGCGGAGATGGCACGAGCGCTGGGCGGCGGCCTGATCCGCGTGTTCACAGGATACGAGAGTCTCCACGCAACGCCGTACGCGCAGTGGAAGATTACAGTCGACGCATTGCGCGAGTGTGCGCGACGTGCGGCGGACGCCGGGGTCACCATCGGGGTGCAGAACCACCACGACATAGCCTGCGGTTTCGAGAGCCTGTATGACCTCATCCAGGAAGTGGATCAGCCGAATTGTCGAGCGATGTTCGACGCGTGGGCGCCGGCGCTGCATGGAAGCGACCTCTCGGCGGCGGCGGCGAAACTGGCGTCCCTTACCGTCCACACGACCCTCGCGAATTACCAGATGCGTCCGCGCTATCGCTACATGCCGGCACTTGTTAATTACGAAAAGCTGACGCCTTCCGTCCAGGCAGTGCCCATCGACGAGGGTTTTATCGATTACTCGACGTTCCTCTCGGCACTCGATGCCGGAGGATTCGCCGGAACGGTCGCGTACGAGATGTGTTCCCCGCTCCTGGGCGGGGGCAGTCCAGACAATCTTGACCGCTATGCGAGGAAGTTTGTGGCCTATATGCGGGCGCTTGGAACGGGCGCTGCAGGGGCGAGCGCCTGAACTGGCCGCGGCGTGGAGCTAGCCTAATTCGCTTTCGTCGCTCCCGCTCCGGTCGTAATCTTCCAGGACTTATCCGGATACTTCGGCACCGGCGGCGGCTCCACCGGCTTCTCCCGAATCAATTTCTTCAGGTGCTCTACCGCGGCTTCCAACTGCGCGTCCTTGCCTTCGAACGTGGCGTGCGGAAGGTTGTCCACCACGATGTCCGGGTCTACGCCGTGCCCTTCGATCAGCCACTTGCCCTCCGGCCCGAACACGCCGTTCTCCGCCGCCGTCGCAACCCCCCGGTCCGCCAGCACATTGCTCCCGCTGAGCCAGATCTCTCCTCCCCAGGTGCGCGTACCGATCACTTTTCCCAGCCCCAGGCGCCGGAACCCTTCCACAAATGCTTCGCCGTCGGAACCGGTCCTTTCGTCGCACAGCACCACCATGTGACCGCGGAACGCCTGCTGCATGTTCCAATACGGCCGGCCCGCGCGCGACTGCCAGTACATCCACGCCTTGCGCATCAACCTGTCCAGAATCCAGCTATCGATGTTACCGCCTCCGTTGTGCCGCACATCCACAATCAGTCCCTCGCGATCCATCACCGGGATGTATTCCTCTATCCACTGGTTGATATCGTTCGATCCCATGGCGCGCAGATGCACGTAGCCCATCTTCCCGCCCGATGCCTGCTCCACCTCGAGCCGCCGCGTATATTCCCACTCGGCGTAGCGCAGCTCGGCATCTGCCTGCATCGTGATCGCCTTCACCAGAACATCCCGCGCTTCTGTCTTGCCCTTTGGACGCACGCGCAGGAGCACCTGCTTGTCCGCCTGGTTGCGCAGCAGCTCGGCCGGATCGTTGACCGACAGCAGATCGCGCCCGTTGACCGTCAGCAGCACGTCGCCTTCGCCAATCTCCACGCCGGGTTTCGCCAGCGGCGATTTCCGGTCGGGACGGTCCGGATCGGATTGATAGATGTGCTGCACCAGATAGCCGCCCGCGGCCCGGTCGCGCACCAGCATCGCGCCCAGCGCCGCCAGCGGAATCTGGTCCGGCCCCCTGCGCAGATCGCCTCCCGCCACCGACGCGTGCAACGCGGAAAGCTCGCTCACCATCCCTGAGATCAGGTCGCTGAGCTCCGCGCGGTCGTGTACCCGGCCCACCAGCTCTCCGTACTTATCGCGCATCTCTGTCCACTTGACGCCGTGCATGTTGCGGTCGTAGAAGTAGTCGCGATGCAGCCGCCACGCGTCCAGGAATCCCTCCCGGAATTCGTCGCTCGGAATCACCGAGAACGTCCAGTTCTTCAGGTCCACCTGGCTGTCCGCCAGCGTCTTCGGGTCTCTCAGGCCGGAACCCTTCGCGGCAGCATCCACAATCAGCAAATCGTTTTGCTTGCGGATCATCATCTTCTTGCCGTCTGCCGACACTTCGAAGCCGTTCACGCCGTCCATCAACGTGTCGGGTTTGTCGCCCTTGTTCGCGATGTCCAGGCATTGCAGGGCATTCTTCTGCGAATCCTGCGAGTTGTGGTCCAGCCAGCAGATCCGCTTCCCTGCTACCGCCAGGTCCGAATAATTGCCCGGAGGAACCGCCACCTCCTGAATCCGCGCGGCAATTCCATCGAGGTCGATTTCCACCTTGGTCTCTGCCGGTTTGACTTCCGGCGCCTTGGCATCCGGCGTCTTCGCGGCATCGGCCGCGGGCTTCGGCGCGTCGTCCTTCTTGTCCGGATGCAGTTCGTCGGCGGGGTCGAAGGGCGAGCGCAGCCCCTTTTGCATCGCCAGCATGTAGATCTTGTCGGCACGGTCGAAATGCGGCTCGGGCTGTCGAGAGCCCCAGGGCGCCATCACCGTCGATTTCAACGCCCGGTCGGAGACGAAGTAAATCCACTTGCCGTCGGCGCTCCAGGAGGCCCAATGGCTCTCGTACCGGTCCGTGGTGATGGGCGTGAACCCACCCGTCTCCACGTTGTACAGGAAAATCTGCGAAAGCGTGTTCGCCGATTCCTGCGCGAAAACGAACCACCGGCTGTCCGGCGACCAGCGTACGCTTTCGTACTGCGGACCGGAATTGAAGTAGGCCTGCACCGTCCGGATCCGTTTGTTTATCTTCGTGGCCGTATTCAGCAGCCAGAGTTGGTTGTCCTTGTCCTGGTGTGCGATCCACTTCCCGTCGGGCGAGGGAATACCCTCCCACCGTAGTATGCTGCCGTCATTCGTCAGCCGTTCCTCCACGCCGGTGCCGTTCGCCGCGACCTTCCAAAACTCCACCTCTCCGCTTTCCGTCGAAAGCAGCAGCAGGTTCTTGCCGTCGGGCATGAACCACGCTTGGCGATATCGGCCCGGCTTGTGCGCCGATACGTCCACAAACCGGCCTTTCAGGGGCGCCACGAAGACGCGTCCGCGAGACGCAAGCGCCACACTTGCGCCGTCCGGCGATAGATGCACGGAGGTCACGTAGTCGCTTGGATTCTTGATCCAGTGTTCCCGCAGGTGATCGAAGTCGCTCTCCAGGGTAATCGGAATCGCCCGGTCCGTCCCCGACGCGATCTCGTACACCCGCAGGTCGGCGCCCATTTGATACACGATGCGGCCCTGCGACAGTGCGGGAGTCTTCAGATCGAAGCCCTGGTGCTTCGTGTGCTGCTTCAGGTTCTTGCCGTTCTCGTCCATGGACCACAGGTTCATCGTCCCGTCGCGGTCGGAAAGAAAATATACCCTGCCGTTCCACCACATGGCTTCCTTGCTGGTGCCGGCGAAATCCGAGGTCAGCGGAGTGGCTTCGTGGCCTGCCGCGTACTTCCAGATATTCTGCGCCTCGCCGCCCTGGTAGCGCTTCGCATAGCTTCCCTGGAACGGAAGACGCGTGAAAAAGAGAGTCGCGCCGCTGCCGTCGTAGCTCCCCTGCGCGGCCTGACTCAACGGCACCACTGTCACGCGGTTGTCGGAATCGATGGTCACCAGTTGCGTGTCCGGCAGCGTCGAATAGCGCCGCGATGCGTAGAGAATCTTGCCGTCGGGTGTCCAGCCCACCACGTTTGCGTTGCCCTCGAAGGTACGCCGCGTGGGCAACCCGCCCGACGACGGCATGGAGTAGATTTCGGTGGGCCCTTCGTAATTCGCCGAAAACGCGAGCGTCTTCCCATCGGGCGAAAACGCGGCGCGCGTCTCTTCGCCCGGGTGCGTCGTCAACCGGCGAGCCGTCCCGCCTTCCGTCGCGACCTCCCACAGGTCCCCTTCGGAAGTGAAGACGATGCGCTGCCCATAGATCGCCGGAAAACGGTAATAACCTCGGTTTGGCTGCTGTCCGGGAGCCGGCGCAGCCGCCGCCAACAGGAGCAAAGGGAGTGAAAGCGCGAAGCGTCGCATTAGATCCTCCGACCGGCAACTCAAAGAGCCAATGATACAGCAATGGGAGCCAACGAATAACCTGGCCTGGACGGCATTTGGACGGATCCTCGCCCCCCGCACATCCGTGTTCATCCGTGGCCCATTCTGTTTTCTCGTCTACGGCATCCGCTCGATCGTCGATACCAGGTCCCCCGTCAGCCGCAGCACTGCCCACCGAGTTTTTTCCACTGCGTATTGGGCATCGTAAAACGCAATCCACTTATCGTTTTCCGCCACCCGCGCCTCTTCCACCTGGCGCAGCGTCAGCCGTCCTTCCTGCATCTGCGCCAGATTCACACTCAGTTGCTCTCGTGCAACTTCCAGATCGAGCCGCGCCACCTCTGCCGCCAGCTCGGCCTTCTTCACGTCGCGATACGATTGCTGCAAGTCCGCGCTGATCTGATTGCGCGTGCTGTTCAACTGAACCCTCAAGTGCGTGATGTCGGTCTCCGTCTGCGACATCTGCGCCTTGATGCCCGGACCACTGAATACCGGCAGTTGGAAGGATACCCCGATCTGCCCGTTGTTCCGCTGGAAGGTGCGGAAGTAGTCCTGATAGTTGTTGAATTTGGCGAAGAGTGCGTACTGCGCCACCAGGTCGGCGCGCGGCCATCGCGCCGCCTTCTCGCCGCGCCTCTCCAGTCCTTTCGCCGCGATCTGCGATTGCAGTTTACGCAGCTCCTTGTTGGATTCCAGCGCCGCCTGCTCCGCGTGTTCTTCCGATTCCGGCAGCACCGCCGCGGGCCGCTGCTCCGCCGCCGGACGCACCCGGTCGTCCGCCGAGAGCCCCACCGCGATGGCGAGCTGAGTCTCCGCACTGGCCTGATCGCCGTCCAACGCCTCCGCCAGTTGCCGCGCGCGCGCCACTTGCAGCGCCGCCTGCTTCTCCGCCAGTGGCAGTGCGCGCCCTTCCTTCACCTGTGCCTGAATCGCCACCAGCACGGTTTGAAGGCTCTCCGCCTCCTTGCGCGCCACCGCCAGCACGCGCGCCGCCCGTTCCGCATCCAGGTAGAGCGACGCGGTCCGGTAGGCCACCTCGTCGCGTTTGCTCGCCACATCGAAGCCGGCGCCGCGCACCTGCTCCTTCGCCTGCGCGATCGCGTAACTCTGCTGGCGATTGAACAGGAACTGTGACGCGTGCGCCTGCACGATGCTCGGCGCCGAGCCTTCAATACTCATCGGAAACCCATTGCTATACGCGAGGCCGCTGCCCACAGTCACTCGCGGCGCGAACGGGTCTTTCGCAATTTGTACCGCGTGCCGTGCGTTGACTTCGTCCAACCGCGCCAGCGTGACATCGGGATTCTGCGCCACCGCCCGCCCCACCACCTCGCGGAGCGTCATGGAATGAACCTCGGCATGCACACCGAAACACAACGCAACACCAAGGAGGACCGCTCGATTTACCATTCCTTGATTGTAAACAGCCGACTCCTTTGTGGGGCAGCTTGCCAAGCTGCGCGCCGGTTGTCTACCGGCGCCGCCCTCCACGTCCCTGCAAACACTGATACGATGTTCGATCACACGGGAGGTATCATGCGTTCCAAAGAATCGACAGCTACGTTGCTGATTGGTATTTGCGCCGCGGCCTTGTGCGCCGGCGCCATCGCGCTGAAGGCGCAGCAACCCGCCCCTGGCGGGCGTGGCGGCGGACGCGGAGGCGCCTCCGCCGGCGTCTTCACCGCGGTCGACCTGAATAAGGATGGGTTCGTCACGCGCGACGAACTGAAGGCCGCCTTTGCCAAATGGCTGTCCGGCGCCGGCGCCGTGACGCAGGATCAGCTCGCCGCCGCCGTGACCGCCGCATTGCCTCAGCCTGCGCCGCCTGCCGCCGGCCGTGGCGCCGCGCCGCAGAACCAGACGCCCAATCCGGCGGACGTGGAGAAAATGATGGCCGCCTTGCCCGACACGGCGCCCGCCAAACCCAAGCAGCCTCGCAAAGTGCTCGTCCTCGCCAAGGCAGCCGGCTTTGTGCACTCTTCGATTCCGCTTGCGGCAAAAACCGTCGAAGCCCTCGGCACTAAGACCGGCGCGTGGTCCACTACCATTACCTACGATTCGGCTGCCATCACCGCGGACAATCTCAAGCAGTACGACCTGCTATTCCTGGACAGCACAACGGGCGCCTTCCTGGACGATCCCAACGACGCCTCCGCCACCGACGCACGCAAAAAAGCGCTGCTGGAATTCGTCCGCTCCGGGAAGGGACTCGCGGGCATTCACGCTGCCGGCGATTCCTACCATGAGGCTCGCCCCAGCGCTTCTGCAGCGGCCGCGGCCGGGCGTGGCGGACGCGGCGGCCCGGGCGCGACCCTCGCATCGCAGATGCTGACTGCGGGCGACCGCAATGGCGATCACCAGCTCAGCGGCGACGAGTTGAACGCGCTGGCCGATGCCTGGTTCGACAAGCTCGATACCGAAAAGGCCGGCAAGGTGAGCCAGCAGAATTTTACCGCGCGCTTCAACTCGATTCTTCCCCCGGCGCCCCCCGCCCCTCCCCGTAGCGTCCCGCAGGGCCGCGACCCGCAGGTCGGCACCTGGCCCGAATTCGACCGGATGATCGGCGGCTTCTTCAAGTTCCACTGGGTGGACCCGCAATTAATCACGGTGAAAATCGACGACCCCAAAAGCCCGATCACCGCCATGTTCCACGGCGAAGAATTCGAAATCCACGACGAGACCTACACCTTCGGCATGGACACCTGGTCCCGCACCAACCTGCACATACTTACCAGCATCGACTACGCCAAGATGAGCGACGCCGACAAGGCCAAGGAAGACTATCCGCGCGAAGACCACGACTACGGCCTGAGCTGGATCCGCCGCGAAGGCAAGGGCCGCGTCTTCTACGAAGCCCACGGCCACAGTGAGCGCGTCTACGCCATTAAGCCGATGTTGGAGCATGTGCTGGCCGGCATGCAATACGCCATTGGCGATCTCAAGGCTGATGACAGCCCCAGCGTGAAGCCCAAAAAGTAGATAGATTGGTGAGGAGGGCACCGTGGCTAAGGCGAGTGTTCATCCCGCCGATCTTCTCGGTTTCAGCCGGCTGGCGATTGATGGTACCGCTCACCTGACCGGCTTGATCGAGGAGATCCACGGCAACATCGCCGGCACTCCGGCGCCCGGGCCCGCCGGCCCCATTACCGATCTGGTGTACGACAGCATCCTCGCCATCACCGGCCTGGTGGGCGGTGGCATGGATGCCATTCTCGCTCCCCTCGTACCCATGCTGAAGGAGCCGGGTTCGACTGTCGAACGCGATGCCGTGTTGGCCGCGCTGAACGGCGCCATGGGCGACTACCTGGCGGCAACCAACAACCCGCTTGCCATTCCCATGCGCTTGCGCCGCAAAGGCCGCCATGCGACCGGCAAACTCGTGATCCTCGTCCACGGCCTCTGCATGAACCACCGGCAATGGACCCGGAAGGGACACAACCACGGGACGGCCCTGGCACGCGACCTGGGCTACGCCGCGGTCCACCTGCACTACAACAGCGGTCTGCACATCTCCACCAACGGCCGGGCCTTTGCCGATCTGATCGAGGACCTCCTCGCTCAATGGCCCGCCCCGTTGGAAGAGTTGGCGATCGTCGCCCACAGTTTGGGCGGTCTGGTTGCGCGCAGTGCGTATCACTACGGGACGGCCGCGGGCCACCAATGGCCGCGCCGTTTGGGCAGCCTCGTCTTTCTCGGCACGCCGCACCATGGGGCGCCCCTGGAGCGCGTCGGCGCCTGGGTAGACGCGAGCCTGCAATTGAGCCCTTACACGTCCCCCCTGGCCCGTCTCGGCCGGGTTCGCAGCGCCGCGATCACCGACCTGCGTCACGGCAGCCTGCTGGACGAAGATTGGGAAGGCCGCGATCGCTTCGATCCTGCGGGCGTCCTGCCGCGCCCCGTGCCCCTGCCCCCGGATGTACGCTGTTACGCGATTGCCGCTCTCGCTAACGGACTCCCCGGGGACGGAATCGTGCCCGTAAACAGCGCCTTGGGCCAACATGATGACCCTGCCCGGTCTCTCGCCTTTCCCAAATCCCACCAATGGACCGGCTACGGTATGAACCACTGGGATCTGCTCAATCGCCCCGCGGTCTACCAGCAGATCGCGCGCTGGCTCGCCTGACCGAGCCACCCCCGGTGACAGACGAGACTGGCATGGGTTCCGCCGTCTTTGCGGAACCCGCTGCCAGCCCCGTCTGTCACCGGGTTCACGGCCACACGGCCCCCTATTTTCATTCCCCGGATGAGGCTTTCCTCATAACGCGACTGACATGAATTTCGGGCGCCTTCCGTCTGCGCTATAATGATAGTTACTTTTGCTTTCCCTCAACAACATCACCATGCGCTTCGGCGCCCGAACTCTGTTTGAAGACGTCACCTGCACGTTCCTGTCAGGTCGTCGTTATGCGGTCACCGGTCCCAACGGCGCCGGCAAGTCCACCCTGATGAAGATCCTCACCGGCGACATCGAGCCGACCAAAGGATCCATCACCCGCCCAAAGAAATTCGGTGTCCTGCGCCAGGACCAGTTCGCCTTCGACCAGTACCGCGTCATCGATACCGTAATCATGGGCAACGCCCCCCTCTGGACGGCCCTCGCCGAGCGCGACATCCTCTACGCCAAGCCCCACGACCAGCTCACCGATGAAGACGGCATGCGCCTCGGCGAACTCGAAGGCATAGTCGGCGAAGAAGGCGGTTATACCGCGGAAAGCGATGCCGCCACCCTGCTTGACGGCCTCGGCGTCGAAGACTCCCTCCACGAACGCCTCATGGGTGAGATCCAGGGCGGCCAGAAGGTCCGTGTCCTGCTCGCGCAAGCCCTCTTCGGCACGCCTCCCCTGCTCCTCCTCGACGAGCCTACCAACCACCTCGATCTCGATTCCGTCCACTGGCTCCAGGACTACCTCATTCACTACCAGGGCGCCCTCATCGTGATCTCGCACGATCGCCACTTCCTCAACAGCGTCTCCACCCACGTCGCCGATATCGATTACGAAACTGTCATCATGTACACCGGCGGCTACGACGACATGGTGCTCGCCAAGACCCAGATCCGCGCACGCATCGAAGCCCAGAACGAACAGCGCGAAAAGAAGATCGCCCAGCTCAACGAATTCATCGCCCGCTTTTCGGCCGGCACGCGCTCCAGCCAGGTCACCTCGCGCAAGAAGGAAGTCGAGCGCCTGCAAACCTCAGACCTCGCGCGCAGCAACATCGCGCGCCCCTTCATCAAGTTCGAAATGAAGCGCCAGTCGGGCCGCCATCCGCTGGAGATCAAAGGTCTCACCAAGTCCTACGACAGCCTGAAGGTGGTGGATAACTTCACCGCCAGCCTCTCACGCGGCGAGCGCATCGCACTCATGGGCCGCAACGGCACCGGCAAAACCACGCTCTTGAAGTCGCTCCTCCGCAACGCCACGGGCTACATCGAGGATGCCGAGCGCGAGTTTCCCGTCGATACCGGCACCGTCGTGTGGGGCCACGAGGTCGCTGTCGGCTACTTCGCGCAGGATCATACCGATTCCATCACGCACGGCCTGACCACCATCGAGTGGCTGCACCAGTTTGATCCGCAAGCCTCCCAGGAGGAACTGCGCGGGCTACTCGGCAAGATGTTGTTCTCCGGCGACGACGCGCTCAAGCCCACCCAGGCGCTCTCCGGCGGCGAATCGGCCCGTCTCATCTTCTGTCGCCTGATGCTCCAGAAGCCCAACTTCCTGGTGCTCGACGAACCCACCAACCACCTCGATCTCGAAGCCATCAACGCCCTCAACTTCTCCCTGCAGAAGTACGAAGGCACCGTTCTCCTGGTCACCCACGATCACGATCTGATCGAAGAAGTCGCTACCCGCATCTGGCACTTCGACCACGGCCACATCGAAGACTTCAAGGGCCCCTACGAAGAGTACGTGGCCTACGCCCAGGAAAAAGCCTCGTAAGCCGAGCTGCGAACCGGCTCCACCGACGACGAGGGCAGCCTCACGTCCGCGGTGCGCTGGTGCCGCGCAGCAGCCCCTCGATTGCCGCGCGCCTCCGCCGGCTCACTGGGACGGCCTTCAGCCTGTCAACTCTTCTTCTCTCCGCTGCCTCCGCCCCTCCGCGTCTCCGCGTCGAGATGTCATTAGCCCCTTGAATCGCACCTCTTTACCCCCATCCCAAAAATTCTCTGGCGGATTTCCCCGCATTCCCTCGCTAATCAAGTGAGCACCCTCGATGACAGCTCCGCTCCAATTCATGAACGACCGTTTAACCAGCCGGCCCGTGATAAAATACGCCCAATCCTCGGAGTGGACGATGCACCCCCCCGCCGGCGAAGTAACGCGCCTGCTGCATGCCTGGAGTGCCGGAGACCGAACTGTCGAAGATCGATTGTTCAGTCTGGTACTGCCCGATCTCCGTAACCTCGCCCAATGCCTGGCGCGCCGCGAACGCCGCGACGCTACCCTCCAGGCGAGCGGCCTCCTCAACGAAGCCTACATGCGCCTGTTGGGCGCCCGCGAGCGCGACTGGGAGAACCGGCGCCATTTCTTTGCCGTCGCCGCCCGCGTCATGCGACGGCTCCTCATCGATCATGCCCGCGCCCGCAAAAACTCACTCGTCGTCCCCATCGACGGCGCTCGCGAACCGCGCAGTCCCGACCCCCAGCTCGACCTGAGCCTCGCCGTCGATCGTTTGCTCGACGACCTCCAGCACAGCCATCCCGACTGGTGCTCCATCGTGGAACTCAAATACTTCATGGGCTTTACCGATGCCGAAGCTGCCGACGCCCTCGGCCTCCCGCTCCGAACCGTCCAGCGACGCTTCGGCGACGCCCGCCGCTGGCTCTACGAAAGGCTGACCCCCGCACAATGCAAGATGAATGCCAACGCGATGAAGTCGTGATGGCGCTGCTCGAAGGCGCCCTCAACCTGCCCGAGGAGGCCCGCTCGAGTTTCCTCGACACCTCCTGCGCAGATCCCGAGATCCGCGCCGAGGTCGAGCAGCGCCTCCAGTGGGAGCAGCGCATGGGCGACTTCCTGTGCGATCCCGTGATCCATTTCGTCGGCCCTCTGGATCGCGGTTTCGATCCCGGCGATCAACTCGCGGGACGCTTCCGCATCATCCGCGAAGTCGGCCGCGGCGGAATGGGCATCGTCTACGAGGCCTTCGACGAAAAGCTCGAACGGCGCGTCGCCCTCAAATCCGCCCGCGCCGGTTTCGGCCAGCGCCTGCCCCCCGAGGCCCGCGCCGCGCGTGAGGTCAGCAGCTTCAACGTCTGCAAGGTTCACGAACTGCACTCCGCCGAAACCGAGCTCGGCGAATTCGAGTTCCTTTCCATGGAGTTCATCGACGGAGAAACTCTCGCCGAACGCCTCGCACGCACCGGACCGCTCCCACCCGCCGAGGCGCTCGAGATCGCCCGCCAGGTCTGCTCGGGCTTGGCCCAGGCGCACCGGCAGGGCGTCATTCATAGCGACCTCAAGGCCGGAAATATCATCCTGGCCCAATCGCGCCAGGGCCGCACACGAGCCGTGATCACCGATTTCGGACTCGCCCTCGTCAAGCCCACCGGCGACGAGATCTTCTTCATGAGCCACCACGGCGGCACGTTCGACTACATGGCGCCCGAACTCTTCGAGGGCGGCCGTGCCAGCGTCGCCTCAGACATTTATGCCGTGGGCGTCCTCTTCCACGAGATGCTGACCGGCAAACGGCCGGCGTGGGTCAACGCCTCGCCATCTCTCCCCGCCGAAGCTACCACCCTATCGATGCGATACCCCGGTTTCGGTCCGCATCACGATCGCACCTGCCTGGATCTGCCCTCGCCGTGGCGCACCATTGTGAATCGCTGCCTCCGGCCTTCGCCGGCAGATCGCTTTGGCTCGGTCGACGAAGTCATGGAACGGCTCGTTGCCCCCGCCGCCGCCCGCAAATGGGCCTTCGCGACGCCGGTCGCCGCGGCCATCCTGGCTGCCGCAATCTGGCTGTCGCGCGGCAATCCCGCGCCGCTGGTGCGGCTGGCCGTCCTTCCCATCGCCGTCGAGGGCAGCCCCTTGAAAACGGCGGCCGGCCTGGCCGTCGAACTTGCCGACCGCCTGTCGGGCTTGCGCCGTGGCTTCATCGTGATTCCGCCCGTGGAAGCCCAGCGCAACCAGGTTCTTACGCCCGAGAAAGCCAGAACCGTGCTCTCCGCCACCCACGTATTGAGTACCAGGATTCGCAATTCCAACGGTCAGCTCACGATGCTGGCCTCTCTCGTGGATACCGGTTCCGGCAGTGCCTTGCAGTCAATCAACGGAACCTATTCCGCCGCCGACACCCCCGTGGTGGCGAAGGCCCTCGCTGCCATGGTCACCAGCGCTTTCCACCTGCGCTCCAGTACGCCCAAGGAATCGGTCGCCGCGGCTGCTTACCCCTCCTACATCCAGGGAATGGGCCTGCTCCGGCGTGATTCGCTGAGCGCCGGCGAAGCCATCCCGTTCTTCGATCAGGCCATCGTATTGGACCCTCGGTCGGCGCTGCCCTACGCAGGCCTGGCAGAGGCGCAATTACAGCAGTTCGAGCGCGACTTCGGTCGCGAGTGGCTGGAACGAGCCGGGCAGACGATTGCCAAAGCGCAGAGCCTGAATGCCGACGCGGTGCCTGTTCTCCTGGTCGCCGGGTTGCTCAAAGAGCAATCCGGCTGGTACGAGCGCGCCGCGCAGGATTACAGCCGCGCCGTGGAACTGGCTCCCGACAACAGCGAGGCCTGGAAGCGGCTCGCCGGCGCTTACAGCAATATGAATCGGCCGGAGGAAGCCATCGCCACTTACCAGAAGGCCATCCAGGCTCAGCCGGATTACTACTCCCCGTACTTCGAGTTAGGGCTGTTCTACTACCTTCGCGGACAGTTTCCCGAAGCGGAGAAATACTTCCGGCGCACCACGGAAATTGTTCCCGGTCTCTCCCGCGGCCACATGGATCTGGGCCTCGCGCTCAAAGATCTGGGCCGTCTTCCGGAAGCGGAGCAGTCTCTGCTTACGGCATTGCGCCTGCAGGAGAACTCCCGGACTCTGGTGAACCTTGGCTCCCTCTATTACCAGGAGGAGCGCTTCGCGGAAGCCCTCCCGCTTTTCGAAAAGAGCACCGGCTCCGGACCGAACGCTATCTCGTATGGCGATGTCGGGGACGCGTATCGGCATCTCGGCCGCCCGGAGGAGGCCGCGAAGGCCTACCATGCAGCTCAGGCAATGGCCGAGTCGCAGGTGGCCCAGAATCCCAGGGAGCCGTTCGCCCGCGCCGTACTGGCGCGCGTGTCCGCGCTGATCGGAGAACGCCGGCGTGCGGAGTTTGAGATCGCGCAGGCGCTCAGCATGAACTCCGGCCTGACCAGGGTCATGCGGACGGCCGCATCCACCTTCGAAATCCTGGGAGAACGAGAGAAGACTTTACAGGTCCTGGGCAATGCTCCCTGGCGCTTGCTTGACGACCTGAACCGTCAACCCGACATGAAGGACTTGCAGCGCGATCCGCAATTTCAGCAACTGATCAAGACTAAGTCGGCACAACAATGAGCCTCACGGCTATAGAAAAGGAGAAAGACATGGGACCAACAAAGCAAACCGAACCAACGCAAATTCGTTTGACCTATGACGAACAGACCGGCCTGGTCACAAAAGAGCCGGCGGGCGAGTTTAAGGTGGGCGAACTCCTTGAATTCTGCTCAAGTAAAGACGGCCAAAAGGTCAAAGTAATACTCCACCCTAAATCGGCGTACGAACCGAACACCTACGATGAGACCAACCCCAACCAGGAGCCCGTGCGGGTCGTCAAGCCGGAGCGGGGCAACGTATGGTGCTACTTCGCGGAGCATAATACCGCGCACACCTCTCACAGCTGGTCGGAGAGGTACGGCTTCGAAAGCGACCCTCGCACCACTTAGCCACCCATCAGGATGACCGGCAACGGAACCGCTGCCGGTCATCTTACTCGTGCCGTAGTGCGTTCATCGGATCGATTCGAGACGCGTTCCGGGCCGGCAGGTAGCCGGCCAGAATCGCCGCGGCCGCCAGCGTCACCGCCGCCCCCGTCAACGCCACCGGATCGTTCGGCTTCATTCTGAAGAGAAAGGATTCCACCAGTTTCGATGCCGCCAAAGCTATCGGCAGACTGATCGCGAGCCCGGCAGCCGCCAGTAGTACCACCTCGCGAAGCACCATCCAGACTACGCGCCCGCGTTGCGCGCCGAGCGCCATCCGTATGCCGATTTCCCCCGTGCGGCGGGCGACTCTGTAGGACATCGCTCCGTAGAGACCCACAGAGGCAATCGCCAGCGCGAGCATCGCAAACGCGGTGCACAGGCGCGCAAACGTGATCTCCTGGTTGATGGTCTGGTCGATCCACGCGCTTTGGCTCTTCACCTCGGACAGCGGCAGGCGCTGGTCCGCCCGCTGTACCAGATCGCGCACGGCACGGACATAGTTGAGCGGGTTCCCCGTGGTCCGCAACTCGTACACCATTCCCTGCACGGGCCCCCAGCCGTTCTGTGCGAACGCCAGATAAAGTGTCGGCGGCACCTTTCCCTTGAGCTCTCCATAGAGGGTATTCGCTGCCACGCCCACGATCACGAAGTCGCATTTTGGGCACCTGCGCTCCAGTGTAAAGTGCTGGCCGAGAGGATTCCCGTCCCCGAAGCTTCTTCTGGCAAACGCCTCATTCACAACCGCAACCATCGGCGAGCCGGGCCCGTCGCGCTCGTCGATTTCGCGACCCATCAGCAGCGGAATCTGCATGGCGGCCAGGAAACCGGTCCCGATGGTCAAAATGCTGGTGCCCTCCGGCGCCGCGCCGGCAACGATGACTCCCGTTCCGCTGGTGCCCGTTCCGATCAGCGTATGATTCGAGAGACTCGCCTCCCGGACGCCCGGGATCGCGCGGAACTGCGTCCGAAGATGGTTGTAGAAGGCGACAATCTCGGGGTCCTTGTGTCCGGCCTGGCGGGCATTCAACTGGAACGTCAACACGTTCTCCCGGTTAAACCCGAGTGGAATGGATGCCAGATTCGAAAGCGTCCGGAGGAACAGGCCGGCCGCAACCAGAATGACAAGTGTGACGGCGATCTGCGACACCATCAGAATCCGGCTCAGGCCGAAGCGCCGAAACCCGTGCCCGCGTGCTTCCCCGGTCCTCGATTCCTTGAGCGCCGGCATGAAGTCCATGCGCGTCGACTGGAGCGCCGGAGCAAGCCCGAACAGCACGCCCGTCAACAGCGAGAGGGCGCCCATCGCGGCTAGCACGTGCCAGTTCAATTCCGCGCGTAACGTGAAGTTTTCTTGTCCATTCGCCAGCAGCAAGGTCAAAAAACGAATTCCCCAGATGGCGAACGCCACACCGAGGCCGCCGCCCAGCACGGCGAGCAGCACGCTCTCGGTGAGGAGCTGGCGAATGATCCGAAGCCGTCCGGCCCCCAGGCTCAGGCGAAGCGCTATCTCGCGCTTCCGTGCTGCGGCCCGCGCCAGCAGGAGGTTCGCAATATTCGCGCAAGCGATGCCGAGGATCAGACCCACCAGCGTCAGCAGGATATACAGCGGCTTCGAATAGGTCCGCCGCAGGCCGTCGAGACCGCCCGAACCCTCCCTTACTACCAAAGTGCGAACATCCTCCGCCCGGCGCTTCGGGTCCGCCGCGCGCGCCCATTCGTGGAACGGGCCGGCCAGCGCCGATTGTGCCTGCCTCGCGCTGACACCTGGGCGTAAGCGCGCCATCGGCACAACCCAATCGTAATTGGAGTCGAGATAGGTGGCGGCGGTGTACTCCCGCTCCTGCAGCAGCATATTGGCGTGCAGCGGAACATAGACATCCGGAGCCATATCGGGGTCGGCGCCAAAAAACTCGGGCGGAGCAACTCCAACCACCGTGAACGGGAGATTGTTGATCAGAATCGTTTGCCCGGTCACACTCTCAGGCCCGCCAAACCGTCTTTGACTCAAGGCGAAGCTGATGACGGCGACGGCCGCACCGCCGGCCCGGTCGTCATCCGGGGCAAGCAGCCGCCCGGCCGCGGGCAGAACCCCGAGTCCGCGGAAGTAGTCGCCGGACACGTATTCCGTACCTGCAAGCCCGGCTTGTCCCCGAAAGGTCAAATTGAGTTTACCGGCGCCTTGATACCCAAACACGCTCGAGAAGACCGAGTCGTTCTTGCGGATCAGCTCGAAGGCCGGGTAAGCGAAAATGCCCCCGACGTATCCCCCGTTGGGGTCGTTGTAGCTTTCGTCATGCCGGTTCGAACCGTTCATTTCCCGGCGCGGCGTACGCCAGCTCAGCATCACCAGCGACTGTGGATCGGGCACCGGCAGCGAGCGCAGCAGGATCGAATCCATGAAGCTGAAGATCGCTGTGTTGGCCCCGATTCCCAAGGCAAGCGATAGGATCGCCATCGCGCTGAAGGTCTTGTTGGTGTTTATCGTGCGCAGGCCGTAACGCATGTCCTGCATCAGTTGTTCCGCGAATGTCCAGGTCCACGCGGCGCGCGTGTCCTCCTGGACCAGCGCGAAGTTCCCTAGTTCCCGGCGGGCCGCGCGGCGCGCGTCTTCCGCCGCCAGACCTTGCGCCTGGCGCTCGCCGGCTTCCTCTTCCAGGTGGAACTGGAGCTCTTCCTGGAGTTCGGCTTCCTTGGCCGGCCGCCGCAGGAGCCAACTCAATTTTCGAAAGAACGATGTCATTGCCCCTCCTCGTCCACCGGGTTCAAGATCGATCTCAGGGCCCGCGACGGCGCGTTATTGTTCATTGTGTAGCCATTCTACGCTATATTGTGTAGAATGTCTACTGACCAATTGGCCGGATTTACCTAGTGTGGAGCGGCCTTTTCAGGCTGCCATGCCCCCGTTCCTGGAGGCATTCTTCGCCAAAACGAAAGACCCGATGCTCACTCGGTCCGTAGCGCCGCCATCGGCTCGACGCATGCCGCGCGCCAGGCGGGAATCATCGATGCCACCAGGGCTCCCACGCCGAGCAACAACGTGGCGATCGTCAGCATGACCGGATCCCACGGTTGCACACCGAATAGCTGAACCGTCATCAGTTTTCCGGCCCCGATCGCGGCAGGAATACCGATACCCAGTCCGAGACACACCTGCCCGAACGCACCCGCCAGCACCATTCCCACGACGCGCCCGCGATCCGCGCCCAAAGCCATCCGCAGACCGATTTCACCGGTCCGCCGCTCCACCATGTACGCCAGCACTCCGAACAATCCTACGGCAGCCAGCACAAGCCCCAGCGCACCGAAGAGCGTAGTCAGGGTTGCAATCAGCCTTTGCTGCTGGAAATCCGAGCTCACCACTTTGCTGTACGGGTCGACTCCATAAAGCACCAGGTTGGGATCCACGCCGGCCAGCGCCTTGCGCACACTCGCCTCCATGTCCGGCGGCTTGCCCGGCGCCCAAAGCACGATGTTGTATAGATAGTGAGACCAGATCTCACCGCTCCGGAAGCCCGGATCGTCAAACTGCGCCGTCTGGGCTTCCGCCACCCAATACATGGGTCGGACCGGCTTCTTGTAATCCCAGGTCATGTACCGTATGTCGCCGATCACTCCGACAATCTCGTAAGTCCCCGAGTACTTGATTTTGCCGGGGCCGAAGTGCTGTCCTATCGGGTTTTGCCCGTTGAAGAACCTCTTCACAAAGGCCTGGTTGACCACGGCAACCGGGCGCGTCGCCGCTGTGTCCCTCTCCGTAATCGGCCGGCCCAGCACCACGTTCGAGCCGATCGTTTCGAAGAATCCCGGCATCGCTCGCACAAACCCGGCGCCCGTGTCTGCTTTAGCGTCTGGCTCCGGCCTGCCTTCGATGCGGATACCGTCGTTCCAACTGTCGCCCGTCATTGGCGCATAGAGCGCGGGAGCCACCATTCGCATACCGGGAATCTGCAGCAGGCGCTCGTCGATCTGCCGGAACATTGGCTCCATTTGCTCCAGTTTGTAGTTGCCCAGCATCGGATTGATCCAGGCGATATAACGGTCCTTCGTTTCGAATCCGAAGTTCTGATGTTCCAGGTTTCGCAAGCTCTTGCCTAAGAGAGCGGCCGCGGACAACAACACCACCGATACCGCGATCTGCGCGATCACCAGCGATTTTTGCACCCAGGAGCGTCCCGCTCCAACCGAACGTCCCGCTCCCCGCAGTGCATCCGCCGGGTCGGCGTGCGATGTCATCCACGCCGGAGCGATTCCAAACACGACTCCGGTCACCATCGATACCACCAGTGTGAACAGCAGGATCGGCCAGGATGGCGCCGCCTGGAGCGGCACGTAGTTAATGGAACCACCAGTCTGGAAGGCGAGGGACACAATCATCTTCGTCCCGGCGTAGGCTACCGCGATGCCCAAAACTCCTCCGATGATCGCAAGCAACATCGATTCGATCAGTACGCCGCGCACCAGCCGCCCTCGAGAAGCACCCAGGGCGACGCGAATGGATGTTTGCGCGCGATTCTTCAAACCGCGCGCCAGCATCAGATTCGCCAGGTTCGCGCACCCCACCAGCAGTACGCATCCCGCTGCGATCAGCAGCAGCTTGAGCCCATCCTCGTATTGATCCCGCATGACTTCCACGCCTGCGCCGCCCGGGACCAGGCGCAGCGTTTGCTGCGTCCAGAGTTGCTTCTCGCCCGGCGCCATATCCGGCAGATGGCTGGCCAGCCAGTTATGGAATTCCACCTTCAGTTTTGCTTCGAGCGCCTTCGGATTGACCCCGGGGCGAACTCTTCCAATCAGGTCCAGAAAGTTGCCGCTCGGCCTCTTCAGGCGAGCCGTCTCCGCGTCGATCAGTAGTTCCGTCGTCAGCGGCAGCCAGAAATCGGGCATACCCCACCCTGCCAGCTTCGCCCCATAGAATCCCGGCGCAGCCACGCCGATTACTGTGAACGGATGGCCGTTGATCTGGTACGTTGCGCCAACCACGGCGGGGTCGGCGGCGTACTTCTCGTTCCAGATCCGGTAACTCATTACCGCGACAGGTGGCGCACCCCCTACGTCGTCCCCATCGGTCATCAGCCTGCCGATCCAGGGCTGCACACCAAAAGTCCTGAAGAAGTTGCCGGATACATACTGACCATTGCGCGTCTCCGCCGGCGCACGCGATCCTGCTTTACGGACGCCGAGCGGCGCATTGCCCGCCTGTAGCGCGGCCAGGTCGACGAACTCGGGCGTTTGTGCGCGAAAGTGCTTGTACGCCTCCCATGAGAACAGGGAGAAATCTCCGTCATCGCCCTGGATATATCCACCCCAATTGCAACACCGAACTTTATCGCCGATCCGCCAAAGCTCTTCCGGTTTTGTCACCGGCAGCGATTTCAGCATCACCTGATGCACAAGCGTAAAGATGGCGCTCGTAGCTCCGATTCCCAGCGCCAGTGTGACCACCGCCGTCACCGTGACTCCCGGCGCCTTCCGTAGTTGCCGCAACGCCTCCCGCAAATCGCCCAGCACTGGCTCCTCCGATCCTGTTTGAAATTCTCTCCGCAGTTCTTATACTGTTCCTCCAAGAAAAGGTTACGTCATTGCCGGCTGCTTAACCGTTTGGGGCAAACCTCGCAAACCGGAGACTCTCGCGAAAAATGCGAGCTGCCCCCGGTGACAGACGAGACTGGCATGGGCTCCGCCGTCTTTGCGGAACCAGCGGCCAGCCCCGTCTGTCACCGGGTTCACGGCCCGCACTCTGTCCCGGTTTGCCCACCGGCAAGATCGAAAGCCCGTTTAGAGATTCGGGGCAGTCGTCCGTTCCGCCGCGAGTTCTTCAATCACCGGTAGCCCGCCGGCGCGCTGGATGCCCGGCACGAACAAGAGCTTTGGGAAATCCCGTTCTAAATCCGCGAGATCCGCACCCGGCACCAAAATCCGAACTGGGCGCCCGGCAACTGCGGCCGCCGCCCAACACCATAAGGCCGCGGGCTTGTCGCATATCAGGCCAACAGCCGTCTCCGCCCGTCCTCCCAGCGATGCCAGTCCCGTCAGGATGTCCTGCACGCGCTGTGCGTCGTCGGACGGATGAAAGACCAAATGATCGCTGCGGCTAGGTGGCCGTTTCGCGACAGCGGCACCGGTTTGATAGACGTCCAGCAGGAGCATGCTGAAACCGTCATCTCGGAATTTCCTGGTCTTATCCCAACTCAAGGCTGCCTTGGAACCGCGGCTGTGAACTACTACCGCCAACGAATCCGGGACCGGGATCGTCTTCCGCAAATTCGCCGCTCCGTGGATGATACCAGGCGAGTGCCCAATCTCTCCTTGCGAGGCGCCGGAGATCCAGCGCGCGGGAACGCGTTCGCCTGACCCTCCGCGTTCTAGAAGCACTACTTCTCCATCTCCAAATATGGTCACACCGCTGGGCCATTGCACGTGCAGTGTGGCGCGCAACAAATCGCGTGCTGCGCCAGGTGTTAGGGCGGCTACCAGTTTTCGCGCGCTGGCACGCCAGGAAACGAACAACTCCTTGTAGTGCAGCAAGTGTTCATCGGGTCGCAGCTCGTCGCCTATCAATAACTCCTCGGGCTTACCGTGGAAGATCTCGGTTTCCCGCAAGGGGACGGCGGAACGGCGGCCGAGCGGAAGCAGAACACGATCGAAGAACGCATAGACTGCCTCGCGGCTTTGAACATTGTAGTTGTGCGGGGCATTGATCTGCCGGCTGGCGACCTGATCTTCGCGGTGGTACAAGCGGTAGATTGCGAGAATTTCCGGGAACTCTTCCTGGGGTGTGTTTCGCGTCCAATCCCTGGTGGACGAAACCAGCAGCAATGGGCGGGGAGCCATCAGCGCTGCAATCTCTACATTGTTAGTTCCTACGCGCAGGCCAGACGCCATCTCACAGACGTCGTCTCCCTGGAAGTGTGACGAAACCATATTCACGGGAGCGGCGACCTGGATGCGCTCATCGATACCCGCCAACAGAAACGTCTGTGTGCCTCCGCCCGAAGCGCCCGTCATAGCCAACCGCCGCGGATCTACTCCTGGCAACGATTCCAGAAAGTCCAACGCGCGCACTGAATTCCATAACTGAATTCCCAGAGGACCGAAGGACCACAACTGTTCATCGACCGTATCGCCAAAGTCGTGTTTCAATTGCTGGGTGTCGTTGTAGCCCAACATGTCATACGCGAAGACCACATAGCCTTGCGCAGCGAAGTTGATGCATAGCGCCGGTACGGAATAGTCCTGGCTGTCGTGGACGCGGCCGTTCTTCCAGTGACCGTGCGCCACCAGGACTCCAGGCATAGGTCCCGAGCGGTTAACCGGCGAATATAGGTTGCCCGCCAAATAGAAGCCAGGGAACGTTTCAATCACCACTTTTTCGATGGCATAGTTCTCGTAGACGTGGCGATCGAATCGGCGCGGCGACAAGGGAGTCTTTTCTGGCAGAGGCCACAATCCCGCCGACACAAGAATCTGGCGTTTGAGTTCTTGGCGACGGTTCTCCCATTCGCTCAAGCTATGATAAACACGGGCCTTGAAGTGACTCTTGGTGTGCGAATCGTCGCGATTGCGGACGTCACCGAAGTCGGGCGCCAGCGACGACCCCAACAGTAATCCACCGCACTGGAAATACAGCAAAAAATTCCGCAGACTCAGTTTCACCACATATCTTCCGTTGCGCAACTGCACGTGCCGTGCCGTGGGTTCTCCCTCGCGGGCACAAGTATATCGGGATTCGCCGCCTCAGGTCCCAGGTTTGACAGGCCCATTTGATCCGCGTGCACAATTTCCAGATGCAGTGAGGTAGCTGAGGAGTTCGGAAATTTTCCTGCGCTCTCAGGCGTGCGGCTTTCATATCGCTCCAGCAGATCGGTCCCGCTGGGGAACTCACCGAAGTGGCGCCTTCTGCAAACTGTCGCGCGTTCGCGACAACAAGCCTAGAAGGCGTTGCTCAGATGCGTGGTCCGACCCGCCCATCCGGTTGAGGTGTAAGTGGACATAGGACGCAAACAATCTGTCGAGAGGCTGGTCGATCCGCCCCTCTCCAGCCAGTACACGCATCTCTTGAGCAGCCGGGCCGAGAGCCACGCGTCTGGCCGAGAGCGCCGATACAATTCCTGCACCATCTGGTACAGCGGACAGGAACTCCTCCGGCCGTCCGATTAGTGCACGAAGGATGGGCTTTCTCGTGCGGTAGTCTTCTCCCACCTCGGGGCCGCCGCCGCTGGCCTGTGTGCGATACCACCGCAGACGCTCCTCTTCATCCGCTCCCAGGGCGCCTAACAAACTGTCCACACTGAGAGCCTGCAGTACGATCAGGTCGTGCGGCCATTGCTTCTTCTTCAATCGTCGTATCAACTCCACGGAACACCGGCTGTCGCCAAAAAATATCGACTCGGCGAGGGCCATTCCAGGCAATCCTCCGAAGCGCGCCAGTTCCTGCTCATAGGTATCGAAAGAGAACTTCACGCAGAATTCACTTGCCATTAACGTTCCGGCCCATTCGCAGACGTGACGGTACAAACCACTGGTGAGTCGCGCGGGGTTTCCGCGGAAACGCAGGCGGATGTGTGGTTCCGGATCCGCATAGCGGATGAAAAACCAGGAATCCGCCAGCCCGGCTGCAACAACATTGTCCGCAAATGCCGGCAAGGAGTCCCCCAGCACATCGTTTTCGAGATGGCGGGGGCAGTACAACTTTACATATAGCCACTCGCTGCCAGGGGGCTTTCGATTGGACTCTTCTTCAACTGAGGACGCCAGCCTGGCACTTCTCTCCCCGGCCGGCCTGGTGAGCCATGCCCGCTTTGGCGCATCGCGCAGCACCAGCGAAACCACAAGTTCATTGCAGTAACTACCTCCGGGTCCGGCCAGCCAGGTTTGATTGAGGTCCGGCAGTATTTCCTGCACCACGAGAGTTCCCCCAGCCTGCAGCTTCTGCAATTCCGAGAACAGTTCCTTGCGCTGGTCGTGCTGCTCCAGGTTGAGCGGAAGGCGGTTGTCGCCGGCGCTGATGCAGATGGTACAGGGCACGTCCCACTGCCGGCGCCAGTCTTCGAGATCCGCACAGAAATCGCCATAAGATTGCGTGCGCAGATCGCAGTGCGAGATACGCCACTGGGCTTCGCGCAACACAATTCGGCCCGTCTGAATTCGCGGCAGGTACGGAAAGCTCTCGGCCGGCCCCCAGTCGAACGCACTGTACATGGTCTGGCCGTCATGCCCTACATCCGCGAGAAAGCGGCCGACGGCAGGTGCGTTCTGGTAGCTCAACATATGGCCGGAGGCAATGATTACCTGTTTATTCGCCTTCGGCCATCGCAAATAGAAACGCCCTTGGTGAACGCCTGCCACCAATTCGTCGAGCGGAATAACTCCGGACTCCGGCCCACCCGCCGACACTCCCAACACGAGCTCATGCGAGCGAACCTGAGGGCGAATTACCACGTTAGTCATGCGCAGGTTGAGAGGCAGATACACCAGCTCCGCCCACAATACGTCGGGTGTAACGCTTTCTTCCCGGGAAGCGGCTTCGCGTAGCGCGTCCAAACCCGTTGGGCCAAGCAGATGGCTGAAGCGTCCCAGATTACGAGCCGCCGCGACAGCGCCAAGATTGGGCCCTATCACGATACGAAAGTCGCCCGCGTCGATGGCCTCTGGGGAACGAGCAGCCAGAAGCAGGTTAACGTCGAGCGAAAGCGGCGCGTTCTCGCCCGTGAGAACGCCAGTTTCGAGATCCTGAAGAAGTTTGTCATCAAGTGTGACCACGCGCAGGTGGTCACGCAAGGCAACGCAGGCCAGATCCGTGAGTATTCGTGCCCGCTGTGCAGCCTTTGCCGGGTTCGGGCCTGTCGCCGCATTGCCGTGGGACATGGGTCCTAATCCCTGAACCGGATCGCAGAGTTCGGATAGTGCGGCCTCCCGTTCGGGTCCGTAGCGAGCCAGAAACGCTTGCCGGTAAGCGGCCAGCATCGGGGAGCCCAGGGGAAAGGGCGAAAGCCGCAATAACACCTCGGCCGCACGAGCCGCTTCCTCCGCCACCGCGTGATGAATCCGGCCCTCCGCTGCCATAGCCATGTCTGCCTGAATCGGCGGCTGTTGGGCTCGATCGGTAATGATTCCGGAGGCAATCAGGCGCGTTTCGAAATCCTCGCCGTCCCCGGGAGCCAGGTCCCATGCTTCCGCGGCAGATCGCAACGCGTCAAGCTTTCCCAGCGCGTCCGCCGCTTCGGGAATATCCGCCAGCTTTCGAGCTACATACCCGGCCGGGTCTTCGACAGTCAGCGGCGGCCGCAGGTCGGTAAGCAGAAAAGTCTGATCGCAAAGCTCATTCAGCAACCTTTCCACCTTTCCAGCCACGGAACCATTGCTGTCACAAAGCAGCGTCACCAAGTGGCTGTAGGCGATCGGTTCGCGTGCCAGCACAAGCACCTGTTTCACAACCCCGGTCGCGCGGACCGAAACTGGTGTGGTGCGGATCTCCGCGGTTATCGCCCCCCGCTCTGCCAGATGCACCCGGCCGGCATACACCGATGCCAGCGGGTTCGTCCGCAACCGTAGGAGTTTGCGGACGGCCGGATTCGCTTCCATGGAGAACACCAGTTCCATTAGCCACCCCATATCGGGGCGCGTTCTGGTTCGGGCGGACGGATTCTGAATCCGGAAGTCTGTGCGCGGTCCCCATTCTCCCAGGGCCACCCCGGCAAAAAGCCCGAACGGAGTCGGGCGCGTCGACATGCGGATCTGGTATCGAAGCAGCTTTGCCCGCATCCGCTCCGCGTCGCGGTTCGAAAGGCCTTGACGCTTATATTTGTCGAGCGCGTCAATCAGGGACGCACTTGCTACGGTCAGGGCCCGGCGTATTTGCGCCGTCCCGGCCAACTCCAACCGGCGTTTCTCGTCGTCCAGTTCCCGGAATGATTCAACCGGAAGCAGCGGCGCCCGGGCCATAAAGAAACTCAGCGGTTTGTAGAGTAAGTTCTCTCCGCGACCGGCGCGTTCTGAAACTGCGGGTGATGCTCCTTCGGTAGCGATTCCCATAAGATATCAAGGATCAGGATAAGAGAAACAGGCGATCCCAATCGGGCGCCACGTTGGACACCGCCGCCAGGAGCACAAGTGCGACACCAGGAGCCCCGTCCAGCAGCCCGGGCTGATCGATCTCCCGCCCCTCGTGCTCGATATTGCGAATTCCCAGCAGTGATCCCGGCTGGTATGCCAGCAGCACCTCTCGCACCAGATTCCGGCTCTCTTCCACGAATTGCCCGCATCCGGTATCGTTCGCAAATCGCAGCGTAATCTGGAGCAGACCGGCCTTGCCGTGACAGAACGTAGGCGAGTCAATTCGGCGGACGGCGGCCGGCCTTCTGAACACCGCATCCATCGCGGTAATCGCCAACTCCCGGTAACAATCGTCGTGCAGCGCTTCGCCCGCCAGCCATAACGCGCGCGCAATCCCCGGACTGCCATAGCACCATGCAGTCCGGCTGGGCCCGTCTGGAGCCTCACTGCCGGCGCCCGCACGCAGCCTGGCCTCCGGCCCTTCGCCTGTCCGGATAATCGACACGGCTGTCGGCCAGTTCACTCCCCACTCATCGTCACACCTGTTCTCCGCGAGCCAGGCCGCCGCAGCCGTGACAGACTCACTCAGGCCGGGCCTCTCGCAGCCGGAAAGCAACGCCACGGACAAGAACGCCAGAGCTCCAGGCAATCCGTGGGCAAGGCCGCAGTTCAGATTGCCGTCCGGGTAAGTCCGCACCAGATCGTCGTCCCACAGAAGACGCGTCGGCGTGTACCACCGCGGCAGAGGCTCCCGGACAGAGACGAGCTCTGTCAAAGCGTCAATCACAGCACTCAGCGCCTCTGCTGTGGTTGCTTCGCTACGCCGGCACAGAAGATACGAGCCAATCCCGCTCAGTCCAGAGATAACATCGAAGTCTCCGACATTCACACCCTCTCGTTCTGCGCGAACGGCGGCAGCCAGCTCAATCGTCTGAGACGCAATCCGCTCATCGAGCTTTGCCAGTAGGCGACGGTAGCGGAGTCCGCCGCGCGATAACTGCCAGGCCGCTAAAGCCAACCCGCTGAGGCCTGAAAACAACCCTGCGGGTATGGATATCCGGCTCTCCGCGTCGCGCGTGGCCCGTTCCAGCGTTTCCCGCCCGGTGACATCCCATCCCGCGTCCGGGAAGCAGGAGTCCATATAACCCCACAGCAGGGCAATACCTGCGTAACCCTGGGCCACACTGTAAGGAAGCCAGAGGGTCGATCGCGGGAAGGCGGTCTGGGTTACTGCCGCTTCCGCAGCTCTCTCCACGAGTTGCGGATTCCTCAGCCGCTGGGCAATATCGCCGGCGACCTGGGTGCTCCAAAGAGCCAGATCGCCCGTTATCAAAGGTTTCCAGGCCACTGGTGCTTACGGGCAGCGCGCGGGTGCACCACACGTGTTACTTATGGTAGGGCAGTTGCCACAATGAGTCTGGCAGGTATTGCAAGTAGCCTGATTGCAGTTCGTATTGCATGTGTTGCAGGTGCCCAGGCAACTATATGCGCAGGTGTTGTGGCAGGTTCCCGCGCAGGTGGCGGCGCAGGTATTCGCGCAGGTCTGCACGCAAGTCGCGCAATGTGTCTGGCACGTTGCGCAGGTAATGCATGTGTTGGCCACCGGGCATGTAGGTCCGCAATTGGTTCTGCAGGTCCGGCAGGTCGCGGCTGCGGTCGGAAGTGCGGCGGATACAGCTTCCCCTGCTCCCAACTGAAGATCCAGATCGAACTCGTCAGGGGGTTCGTTGGCGGGATGAACCTTAGAGACCGTTGTGGACGTTTTGAGGGTCGCGTCCGCTTTCACAAACACCTGAGTCCCGCCCAGACTGCCGAATGGTGATCGATCGGCCGGCAGCTGTTCTGAGTGCACAATGTCGGCTTCACTGATCTCCATCCAATGAGCCATATCCAGGCTCAAGTAAAGCTGCCAGTAACCCGGTTTGGAACTTCGGGCTAACAGTCCGGTGTAACTTATAATTCCCGTGGGCGCCTGATCCGGCGCTGCTCTCAACCGGGCAATAATCGCGTCTTCCTGCGGAACTCCGAGTTTTTTCGCTTCAGCCACAGTCCCGACCCTCCTCGCTTGACTTGCGAATTGCGAAGCCAGCGTGCGTCAACACTGTTTGGGAGTTTAATGCTAATTAATGCCTTAATCAAACAAAATATCAAAAGAAAAGATATGTAGTTTATCGCCCCGATTGTAAGTTGTGCGTAAGTGCACAGCCGCGAAGCTCTCGCCGTGTCAACTACTGAAACGATCCGCCAAACCTGCCCACTACGAAGAGTAGAAGGAAAATCGCGAAATAATAGTTCAGGCTTAGAAAGGACCAAAAGATGTCGAACCCTCCCGAATCCAACCAACCGAACGCCTCTTCGAAGCGTCCGAAACGACCCGTCCGGCCGCACGATAACACCGATCTCGTCCTTACCCCCGGCGGCATGCGCCCGCGATCCCTGGTACATGAGCTCCTCGATGGCCAACATATCAGCACTAAGGGCGGAAGACTGCGGATCATCGAGACTGCCACCGGCAACGTCGTGAAGGATCTGGGTGAAACCCCCACGGAAGCGCCCGAGGACGAGACCAGCCCTCCACCCGCCCCCGCCAAGGCCGTTCCCGGCTTGGCGGATACCGGTTGGATCGAAAATTCCCAATGGCATAACGTCGGCAAGAACCCGATTGTCTATTTCAGTACGACGTGGGTGGTGCCTCCTGCGCCCGCCACGTCCAACGGTCAGGTCATCTTCCTCTTCAACGGCATGCAGCCGGATTCAGCCGCGCATATCATTCAGCCTGTGCTCCAATGGGGCCCCTCCGCCGCCGGTGGCGGCAACTATTGGGCCATCACGAACTGGTACGCCGATGGCCAGGGCGGCGCCGCTACATTTAAGCCCTTGATCCGAGTCAATCCCGGCGACGTGCTGCAAGGCGTCATGACCTGCACCGGACAGTCCGGCAGTGAGTACAGCTACAAATCCTCGTTCGTTGGCCATCCCACGGCCGATGTCACGGTGAGCGACGTCGATCAGCTTACGTGGGCTTATGAAACGCTCGAATGCTACAGTCTCACCACGTGTACCGACTATCCGAATACGCAGTCCACGTCGATGTCCGCGATCGAGATCAAGACAGGAACACCCGGAACCAGCGGAACCGACGCCACCATCAGTTGGTTCGCATCAAACGCCTTCACCGACTGCGGACAAAGCTGCACCATCGTCAGCAATGCCTCCCCAGGCGGCGCCGTCTCTCTCAACTATCGGAAACAAGCCCCGGTCATCGCAGTCGCCGGCGGCGGAGTTGCCGCGTCGGAACAGTTCGGTCTGACCCAGACCGACGTATTTTACGTGGACCAGAGCGGCTCCCTGAATGTGACATGGGTGGTGGGCGCGGGTAACTGGGGCGGCCCAGGGCGGATCGGACCCGTGGGACTGTTCCCCCCGGGAGCGCCGGTTGCCGCTTCGCAACAGATCGGACTGAACCAGACCGACGTGTTCGTCGTGGACAAGAATGGCAGTCTCCAAGTGATGTGGGTAGTCAACGCCGGTGCCTGGGGCGGCCCGGGGCAGATCGGACCCGCGGGCATCTTCCCGCCCGGCGCTTCAATCGCCGCTTCGCAACAGATCGGACTGAGCCAGACCGACGTCTTCATCGTGGACAAGCATGGCAACCTGCAGGTGATGTGGGTGGTCAACGCCGGCGCCTGGGGCGGCCCGGGGCAGATGGGACCCTCGGGCATGTTCCCGCCCGGAGCGCCCATCGCCGCTTCCAGGCAGTTCGGACTGAGCCAGACAGACGTGTTCGTAGTGGACAAGAATGGCAACCTGCAAGTGATGTGGGTGGTCAACGCCGGTGCTTGGGGCGGGCCGGGGCAGATGGGACCCTCGGGCATGTTCCCGCCTGGTGCGCCTATCGCGGCGTCGCAACAGTTCGGATTGAGCCAGACCGACGTGTTCGTCGTGGACAAGAAGGGCAACCTGCAAGTGATGTGGGTGGTCAACGCCGGCGCCTGGGGCGGGCCTGGGCAGATTGGACCCGCGGGCCTTTTCACTCCCGGAACCCACCTCGCCGCGTCGCAACAGTTTGGACTGAGCCAGACCGACGTGTTCGCCGTGGATAAGAACGGCACCCTGCAGGTAGTGTGGGTGCTCAACGCCGGTGCCTGGGGCGGCCCAGGTCCAATCGCACCCGCTGGTATCTTCCCGCCCGGAGCGCCCGTCGCCGCGTCGCAACAGTTTGGAATCAGCCAGACCGACGTGTTCGCGGCGGACAAGAACGGCACAATGCACGTGATGTGGGTGCTCAACGCCGGCGCCTGGTCATCGGCGCCGATCGTTGCGGTCCAGCATTAGCAACTGTGGCCTCGGAGGGGCAGCTTGCCTGCCCCTTCCAAATCGCATGCGCCCCTTCGTAATAACTGGCACCTGATAGCCGGCGCTCCCGGATGCTTCCGAATCCATAACTGAAACCGGCGGCCGTCGAAAGCCATTGCTCAATGGCATGGCCCAGGTCGCGCCACGTGCGAAGGGTGAGGTTGACCCAGCAACTGCGGGCGGCCTTCCGGATAGTCTCACCAGAGCATTGCGAGAACGGATGAGCCAGCTCAGTCGTCGTTTGCCCGGCCGCGCAGTTTCTTGGAGGAGGATCGTTGCGATTTTGCCGTGAGTCGGCGGACCTTGGAGCCGAGCGTGGGCCGGCTGGGGCGGCGCGTTTTCGGCACGACTTGGGCGCGGGCGATCAGTTCGTTCAGTCGCGCCCGGGCTTCGGCTCGATTGGCCTCCTGCGTCCGGTGCACACGGGACATGATGATCAACACGCCGTCTTGCGTGGCACGATTGCCGGCTAACGCGAGGAGGCGCTGCCGTACGTCGGCGGGAAGCGAGCGACATTGGCCGACATCGAAACGCAGTTGGACGGCGGTGGAAACTTTGTTGACGTTCTGGCCGCCAGGGCCGGAAGCACGAACAAAGGTCATTGTAAGTTCGGAATCTGGAATAAATATCGGCAAAGGCTATTTCCAGAATAGCCCGTAATGGAGTGGCCGCACGAGCGCTTCAATCCAACACAAGCATCTTGCTGCTGCTCAAGGCTCGTCGCTCTCGCCCTTGACGAAGAAGGGCTCCATCTCCTTGAACTCCAGGATCTTCACGCTCGCCTCCTTCGGAGCGTTGCCCTGCGCGATCGCGAGGAACGCCTGCTCCGACTGCGCCACCATCGCGCGCGCGAGGTCGTTTTTGTGGATCGAGTGGTACTTGGACGGCATGGCCCAGTGCAGCAGTGGCATGACGTAGCCAAGGACGCTCGGCGTGTTGGAGTTACCGAGAATGACGGCGGGGCTGTAGGTTGACAGAATAGTTGAAACCACCCGCGTTGATTCCAGAGGGCCAGGAGCGGTCCGTTGACGCAGAACGTGAAAATTCTTGCCACGGTTCGTGAAAATATCCTACTCGCTTGCCACCGTTCTTGAAATAATCCTATATTCCGCCTCGTCGTTCTTGCGCTACATCACGGACGCCGACGTTGTACAGTGGGGTGAGGTGTCGGCCAATCCTGTGGACGCCGCCGCCAAGAAAACCGATATGGTCGACAGGGCATCCAGGGATCAGATGATCGCGGTGATCCGGTCCTACATGGACGATCAGATCACCGCCTTTCAATTCGACGACACGCTGGGTGCAATCGGCGGAGCGACCGAAGACGAGACTGTGCGGGCAGTCGTGCGGGACCTGTGGTTCTATTACGACGATTGCACCGACCACAACATCGTTGCATCCAAGAAGGTCTGGGACTACTTCAACCGCCTGCTGCTCCTGCTTGCATCAGAAGCTGAGATTGAAGTCGTAAGGGTTTGGCGGAATTGGCCGACCGGTCAACTCGTCGCTGCGATTTCGCTGGCATGCTTTTGTTTTCTTGTGGCCCGCACGGGGACACGTTGGGGACCAGATCTATTCATGTTGGCAATGCCATTTGGCGTTGTGTCCATGGTCATCCGTTGGTTCAACTTCCAGCGAAGGAAGAAGGCGGCCACCACATTAAAGGCCGCGCTCGATCCGTTCCCGACGCTCAGCAGTCTACTCGACGTTCGACGTAAGACCAGAGACTTCGAAAAAATGACGTATCCGAGGGTTATTGCCGACAGGCGGATTCGAGGTCCTGTTGGGGAACGTCTGCCGTGGATTCTTTGGGGCCTACTTTGGCTGATGTTTTCCCCGATTGTCTTGTTCGTGCAGATGCTACCAATGAAGGGATCTGAAACTGTGGTGGCAACACCCGAGCTCGGGTGCTCAGGCACCAGTCTACATGCGCGCTCCTGACCGCGGTGGTCAGTCGAACAAGTCAGCACAGGAATGGTAGCGATCGCACCGCGTCCGACCCTGCCGGCTACGCCCTCGACCTTCGAATAGATGGAATCCGGAAATGGGCTGCGATATCTCTCTGGAGAAACAGCGCATCGTTCTTCCCCTCATCAGATATCGGCACCGAAAGTAGCGGCACGCCCGACTGCCTCAGATAACGAGCGAAGGCGCAAGCGCTGAGGTTAAGGCGTTTGGCGACGATGGCGGCGGGCACGTAGCATTCCGCGAAACGCTGGACCTCTTTTTCAGGAATCAGCTTCGAGGGTCCGTGTCGGTATCCGTCGGCGATCGTAAGGAGGCCTTTTTCGGCCAATCCCCGAACCACATAGCTTCTGACTCCCAACACGGCAGCGGCCTCTCCGACGTTGAGGAAGGCTTCGGGGCGCGTCTTGACCGCCGACACCGGGCGGTACTTGCGCAGATCTTCGGACCGGAACAGGTACCCAGTAATCCCACGAATCCCTCTGGCGTGACCGACTGGCACAAGGCTTCCATCAACGACGGCTTGGATTACAGCGGCCAGCGCCGAATCGCGGCCGAGGTAATGCTTGATGGCATGGCGCAGCGTTACGAGTTCGCCCGGCTTTAAACACTCGCTAGTCTGCAAGGCGTTGTGTTCGAACGCCTGTTGGATCTTCATGACATCTTCCCGAAGGAAGAAGAAAAAGCCAATCGGGAAGTTCTGCTCCGGCCCTTCCACGTAGCGGATCGCCCCAGCAGCGGCGATCCTGACGATCGTGGTGTTCGTCAGGCCCAACACGCGCTTTGCCTCTCGGCGCAGCATGTAGCGCGCGAGTTCCGCATCGCGGGAAGCAATCCATCGATTCAACGAGTCGCGCCGGATCCAGCATTCCGTTCGACTCCCGCCGGGTCGCACAGTCACGAATAGGGCCTCAAGGTAACCCTGGTGGACTACCTCCAAGACCTTTCCAACGCCGGTGCGTGCGATTTGCTCCGCCTCGCCTGCGGCTACCCAGGGGGAGTTCTGCCGCACAGCAGCAGAGAAGTAGCGATGCTGCCCGCGGATCAGACCCTTCCAATCCTCGATCACGAATTTCTCGAAGACATCGTGCAGAAACCCGAAGTCGCTACGGGGCAGCACACGGAACACATGCCGGTAAAAATTCCCGAAGATTGCGCTGAAGTTGAGAGCCGCCGGATGAGTGGATTCCGGCGGAAGCATGTGTCGTAGCACTTCCCGCAGGGGTCGCGGCCAATCTCTCAGCACTGCGACCGCCGAGCGGTCGATCTCTGTTGCGGCAACGAGGTCAGTCGCTGAAAACGGCTGTTGTTTCCGGCGCAACCCGTCTTTTTCGCGAATGGAGCCTACAAAGAGTATGAACCTCAGCAGAGCTCCCAGTTTCAACTCAAGCATTCCCGGGGGAAGGCCAAGATCTTTTAGATCGTGTTCAGCATCGGCGCCAGGTGAAAACCCAGCAGCCCTATACATCGCGGCATTGATTGCGATGATATCGTCGGTCGCCGGCTCCGGTGTTATGGTGCGGAAGTCGAGTCCGCAACGACATTGGTGTACTGCCGGGCGTTGCCAAACCATGCTCCTTTTGCAGGCCGGGCATTGATTCAAAAGATGGCAGCGGTGGAGCGGGCAGGTGGTAACGAGGCCCAGATCCCACACGGCCCACCAGACGGGACACTCCCTGAGGCAAAGAGGACATATCCGTGGACACCTGTAGTTCAGATCATAGGCGCTGATTAGTTCGCCATAGAACAAGCGTTGATCGAATCGATTAGGACCGTTAATGTGCAGGTAGCACAGACCCCGCCACTCCTCAGTTTCCAGGCGCAGTATGTAGGCTATCTGCTTGGCGTTGTCGTCGCGCTCCAGCCCAGACCGTGGCAGCCCGGCAATCTGGGGGAGCGACAGAGGACCGCTGTAGCCGTGCTCTTGAGCGACACGGCAAAGATATCCGCGAGGACTTTCACCCGGCACCGGGTCAACGCGGAAAAGCAGCCTCATGCGTGCAACTCCAGACGTGCATTACTGCTGCCAGTGGCGACGCGCGGCACACAGGTTCTTGCGCTTGGCAAGGTTATCGGCGGCGCCTTATCGCAATCGAAGCTGTCAACGAACGGATTGGGATCGTCCAGCCGGTCAGACCACACATGTTCTGCGAAAGCCTCCGATAGGGTACGTAACGTGATCTGCCGACGCGGATGGCAACGGGCGATCCGGGCGGCGCCGCGGATGATTTTCATCGTGTAGCCGATCAAGCCGTATGAGGCATAGTGCAGGCGGAAAGCCATATCTACATCCGACAAGCATGGCATGCCATACTCCGGGAGCTGTTCTTGAACCGCGCACAGGAATGCCCGATATGTTGTCCGATCGTCTTTGGCGTCCCAGCGAAAAGCCCCTACGCGCAGGGTCGCGCCAAAGCGGCGCCGGAGCTGTTCATTCTGTTTGAGGACTTCCAAGCAACGTTGTAGGCCGAGCACCACAATTGCCAGCCGGGCTTCCTCGACCTGTTCCTTCAGCCAGTCCGCAACATCGTTTGGGATGTTCGCCTGCCGGACATCTACGAAATGCTGGAACTCATCGAGCGCCAGCAGGCGCACACGACACCGCTTCATCAACTCCCGGAGGCGAATGCTTTTGGCTACGGTGTTGCCGCGCGACCATAGCGGATCACCAAGCTGATATAGAAGCGTTTCGGCGAAACTCTTCACCGTTGGCCTGGCTGGCACCTTGGCGACCAGCACCGGCACCTCCAGGCCCCACTTGTGGTCAACGCGTGGATGGAGGCTGGCGAAGTACGAGATGATCGTGGTCTTCCCACTGCCGCTCTCGCCGACGATGGGACAGCAGTCCGGTTCGGCGGTGGCGTCATGGCTATCAAAGCATGCCTGGACCCGCGCAACCGCGGTTTTGAATAACGGGTATTTGACCAGTACACGTTTCGACCGCTCCATGGATTCTGTCATTGGCTTTCTTCCATAGCCGTAGTCGAAGTCATCGCCGCCGAGAGGCGAGGCAAGTCCAGATCGGCTTCGAATACCGGTAGGATTTCATCATCAGCGAAAGCATCGCGCCGTTCGGGCGGCGGCTCCGGTGGAGGACCCGGTTCAGCAGGCGGTTTCGAGCGTTCTCCGACATCCTCCGCTGGACGGGGTGGTGTCTCTCGGGGATCCCGCGTGACATCGGCCACGATTTCGGCGCTGACCGCGCCTGAAGTAGTTCGGGCTGTGTGATCTTCCAAGAACCGCGCATGGCGCTTCCGGCCCCGCGTCGACTTGCGGTTGAAATCGCGCTCCACCAACGCACGGATTTCTGCTTTGGCTTGCGCCAACGCTACGATGTCGGTGCGGGCATCCAACTGCCGGTGTGCAAATCGGCGAATGACCTTGTTCTGCCAGAACGACAGGCCCTTGGCGTAGGCCTGATTCACCGCAGGAACACTGATATAGGTTCCCTTCTGGGGATCAAGCACATTGACGCGGCCCAGATCGCCAGGGTCGAAAGTCAGCTCGACTTTCGCGCCCGCACCCATTCGCCGCCTCAGTTCTCCAAGTTCTGGATCGTTGTACCGAAGGCCTTCTAGTTCAACACCATAGTGGAAGACAACCCGTTGGACGGTCATCCCCAGTACAACTTCCAGGCTGCTGGCGCTCGGCGGCAACGGAGGTGGCAGTTCGCTGATATCGCTGCGCCACCGATGAGCCGGAGTATCCGTGATGCCACGATGAGGTGTTTGCATGTAGACGTCGATGATCCACCTGTGAAGCATCTCGCGGAACGTACTCAACAAGACGACGGCCTGCCGGCTCGGATCGTAGTCATCACGTTCCAGGATGTTGCTGAATGTCGTTCCGGGGTTGCCGTGCATCAGATCGTGGCACATCGTGCCCTGAAATCTTTCAAGCTTGCCCTTGTACCAGGGCACGAGAACCTTCGCGTATTGGATATCCGCGCCGATCTGCAAACATGCGCGCTCGAAATGGCTGGAATGGAACTCCGGCGGATTATCAACGACCAGGAGTTCCGGCACGCCGTAACATTCCCAGCGGTTCTTGATCCCGGGAAACTCGCGCTGGACGTAGGTCTTTGGGAGAATCGCGTGTTTGAGACACCGCATCACCGATAAGCAACTGGGCGGCTCAAATCCGGTGTAAAAACCCATTGGGGAGCGGGTGTGCTCATCGAGGGCGGAGGTGATGGTTGGCCGCCCCAGTGGCAACATGCTATTGTCGTCCACCACGATAATGTCGCTGGGAGTGTGATCCATGGAGACGCGCTGAAGCGCTCGGCTTGTTTCCGGTCCCGCGATAGACACTCTGAATTCCATCTCGGCCCGGCGTTTGCCGTATCGCGCCGCCATGAGCTCGTAAGGCGGTCTCCGTGCGATCTCACGGTAGATCGTCCGCTGGCTTGGAATCGGAAGCCGGTCCACCTCCGGACGTAGCCGGTTCGCATCGGTGAGCCGGCGAACGATCTCCAGGTGTACTTCTGGTACCCGCTTACGCTCTGGCGTCATGTACAGCTCATCAATGACACAGTCGCTGATGGTCTGCGTGGTGGGCAACGAGCGCGCACCGCTCTTGCCTCGATCGGCGTGTCGCAAGACGATTGCCCGGACGTCGCGGCCCGAGGCGATCCACTTTCGATAATCTCGCCAGACCGTGAGCCAGCCGGGTGGCTTGTCATCCTTGATGCGCTCCGCTACCGAACGAATGAGCGGCTCCATGCTCGTCCTGGTGATGGCAATGGGTTGCTGCCGATCGATCTCTTTCAAATACTGCTCCCGAGTCCTGGCGAGCGCCACCAGTTCAGACGGATGTGCGGAGAGATCGCGGGCGACCTTCGTGGGAAGGCTGTCGGCATGCGCCTGCGCATCGACTATGAACGACACATCACCCTGGGCAAACCCATCGAGAAGATCGTCTTCAGATAGTGCCGACCATTCTCCGGTAGCGCAGTTTTGCAACTGCCATCTGCTGTCCGGCAGTTTCTGAAGAAGCCGGAACTCACTTGTCCCGACCTTGATCCGTTGCTCCTTTCTCAGCGAACTCAGTGACATCATTCCTCCTGCGATCGGCAGTCGAGGGGAACGGGCCAGATCTGCCGGCCGATAGGTGTGCCGCTCACCCTGGAATCCAGGCGAAGCGGTTCCCACCAGTCGATGTGAAGAATGCCATCGAGTACGAGGCGAAGCACGGCGGCCGCTGTCATTCCTGGCGTGTCGCTCACGGTACGCAGAGACGTCTCCGCTCCGGACGAGAATACCCTGCGGATCTTTTCGCGCTCGGCAGCCTGGACGTCAACGCAGCGATAACGCAAAACAAGACCGACGTTCGCCATGCGAGGCTCGGCGAAAATCTCAGAGTGCGTCCAGACCCGAAATGAGTATCCGTGCTCTGCCAGCAGCTCGCGGACCAAGGCAAACCGAGCCCGATTCTCGGGCTTGTCGGCCTCTGAGTCTTCCTTGATTTCCACGGCTTCCCGATTGGCGCCCCAAGCGACGAGAACGTCGGGGGTATAACGATGCTTTTTCCCGTCATGGTGGTATTCGAGCACGAAAGGCTGTTCCTGCCAGGCATCCGCATGCCCACTGGCGAGCAAAATCTGGAAGGCCCTGAGTTCGTTTTGTGATTCCGCGTGCCGAGACCGGCCGCTCACCACATCGGCGACCTTGCCCTGTACACCAGACTTTGACCGGCTCACCGGCTCGCGCACTCGCCGCAACTGACCAACCTCAATACGATCTGTGGCGTCGCATGAAGCGACAAGAGTCAGCTTGCTACGGCGAGGCCCTTCAATCGAATCGTTCATCAATCCTCCAGGCATGCGCAAAACGCTTGCATTTTCCCCTTGCCTCAGGCAATCCTTATAAAGGATGCATCCATTCCTTTATCAGGAAGTCTATCGCAGCCTTAATTTGATGTCAACACCAAAAGGATTATGATATCCTTTCAAAGGACAAGCCAATTAACGCGCATGCCAGACATCTATGAGCAGATCGGGAAGCAGATTCGGGAGCTGAGGACGACGCTCAGGGGACAGGGCATCAGCCAGGAGGAGTTGGCGCAGGCGGTGGAAACCACCGCCAACACGGTCTCCCGCTGGGAGACCGCCACGTACAAACCCTCAATCTCCGATCTGGAGAGGCTCGCTCGCTTCTTTGGAACTCCGATCACGGCCTTCTTCCCCCCGCCGGAACCCAAAACTCGAACGAACGCCCTCCTCAGTGCGACGGCGGACCTGGACGACGACAACCTCGAAGAAGTAACCCTTTATGCGCAGTTCAGAAGAACTCGCCAGCGGAAGAAGAAGCGGTAGGCCAGTCGTTCGTCTCGCTCTCCAGTCCGCAGCGCGACACGATGTATGTAGGATGTCAGGATAAACGGTCAGGCGCCCATTGAAACCAAAGGGCAAGATACAAGCCTGAGTCAAAAGTCGTGACAATTCGTGCCGCAATTTCTGTCAATATCCTACGGTTGTGTCAGTGTTCATGGCATAATCCTACGCTTGGACCGTTCCAGACAGCCGCGCTGATCCAGGAGAATAGAACCATTCGGACTTGGTCAAATCTTCACTGAATTTGCCTGATCTGCTCGATAGACTCCTTGCTGGGGACGGCACGTCGGGACTCCCTCATGATAGCCGCGGAATTTGGAAGCGGATCGATACCGTCGTCGATCTCTTCCTTACTCCCAGCGCAACGCGAGCAGGGGGTCGAGCCGTGCGGCGCGGCGGGCAGGAATATAGCTGGCGACCATCACAATCACCAGGAAGGTGACCGAGACGACCAAATATGTAAGCGGATCGTTCGCGCCCGTGCCGTAAAGCATGCTGCCGATGATTCGGCTCATAACCAGAGCTCCGCCTATTCCTATCGCGATGCCGAGCAGTCCCAACATGAGTCCGTGTCTGAGCACCAGGTACAGAACATCGGCCGACTGGGCGCCGACGGCCATTCGGATGCCGATTTCATGGGTGCGGCGTTCCACGGCGAACGCCACCACGCCATAGATACCGATTGTTGCCAGCAGCAGCGCGAATGACGCGAACACCGCTAACGCAAGGGCATTGAATCGCTGTGGCGCAATCGACTTGGACAAGCGGTCCTGCATGCTCCTGACATCGTAAATTGGCTCCGCCGGCGCAACCTCCCGCACAACACTGCGTATGGCCGGGATCAGCGATGCTGGGCTCGTGCGGCTGCGGATTGCGAGAAACGTCCACGGAGGTGTGCTCCCCTGATATTGGGGAACGTAGATTTCGCCCGCGCTTGCAGCGGTCAGGTCGCCATGTCTCACGTTCCCCACCACGCCCACGATCTCATAAGACATGTCATGCAAGATCAGTCGCTGGCCCACTGGATTCGCGTGGCGCCAATAGCGATGTAGCAGCGCCTCATTGATGACCGCGACACGAGGCGTTTCCCGCCGGTTGTCCATCTCGGTGAATGCACGGCCCTTCAGCAGGGGGATTCCCATCACACTGAAATAGCTGCTGCTCACGGTCCTGTAATCTGAATCGCGTGACTCGCCGGGCAAGGGCGGAAGGCCATCAATGTCGAACGAAGTGTTTGAACTCGATCCGCCGAACGGCAGGCCGTTTGTTGAAGCGGCGCCTTCAACGCCCGGAAGAGCCAGGATGCGATCGACCAACTCCCGATAGAGAACCGCGCGTTCGCGGGAGCCAGCATATTGGGATTCGGGAAGAGAGATGCGCATGCCAAGGACATTCGCCGCACTGAACCCCGGGTCCACATGCCACAATTGCCAGAGGCTTTTCATCAGCAGGCCGGCACCGATCAACAGCATCACCGAAAGAGCCAGTTCCGAGACCACCAGGACGCTGCGAAGCCGGTACGAACCGCCCGGCGCCGCGTCCCATCCGCTTCCCTTCACTGCCGCAGCCAGGTCACCTTGTGATGCGCGGAAGGCCGGGAGAAGCCCGAATATTACTGCGGTCAGTAGACAGGCAACACCGGTGAAAGCTACAACCTGCCCATCAACATGAATTCCTTCGGTGCGCGGAACGATCTTCCCGCCGCCGGCCATCAGAAGGTGAATTCCCCAGGGACTCAGGGCGAGTCCAAGCAGCCCGCCCGCGACGGCAAGAATCGTGCTCTCGGTGAGCAGTTGCAGTACCAACCGCGAACGGCCGGCCCCTAGCGCAGTCCTGATTGCAAGTTCTTTCTGGCGCGAGGCAGAGCGTGCCAGAAGCAGATGTGCCACGTTGGCGCAGGCGATCAGCAACACCAGCGCCACTGCTCCCCATAACAGAAAGAGCGCACGTCGAAAGCTGCCGACCGTCTCCTCCTGAAGAGGCACCAGCATGACATCGCTGCCGTGATTCGTACCGGGATACTGCTGCTCCAGCCGGTGCGCGATTGTTCTCATTTCCGTCTGCGCCTGTCCCAATGTGGCTCCCGGTCGGATTCGACCGACGCAAAACAGAAAATGGCTCCCACGGCCTCTGGACTTCAGATCGAATGCGGGAGTGCCCCACAAATCCGTTCCGAGAGCCGGAAACCGGAAAGTGGCTGGCACGACACCGATAATCGTGAACGGCTCGCCATCGAGCGTGATCGGTTTGCCGATGATTTGCGGATCGGAATTGAAATACCGTTGCCAGGCCCGATAGCTGAGTACCGCTGATCGAGAGCCCGGGCGGTCATCCTCAGGCGAAAAGGTTCGACCGAGTTGCGGATCCGTCTGGAAGACCCGGAAAAAGCCGCTCGATACAAGAGCAGCATCCATTCGCTCCGGAACTCCCCGAGTGGTGAGAGCGAGGCTTTTATAGTGGTACACAGCCATTTCGGCCAGACTCGCACTCTGGTTCTGCCAATCCACGAAATTGTGCGGTGAAATGGTTTCCTGGAGCCGCCCCCGCGACGCATTCGACTCCCAGATCTGCACCAGGTGGGTTGGGTCGGGGAATGGCAGCGGTCTGAGCAGAACTGCATTGATAACACTGAAAACTGCAGCATTTGCGCCCATACCCAACGCCAGTACGAAGATCGTGACGATAGTGAACCCCGGTTTACTTCGCAACTGCCGGGACGCATATCGCAAATCCTGGGAAAGCCGATCCAGCACGGTAACCATCAATCTTCAAGACGCACAAACTGGCTCAGGCGTTGATTCCGGGAGCATGGACTCGAAGCGTCGGATGGGATGTGCTGATCTGGACACTAGGCGGCGATGCTGCGTGCGACTCCACGGCCGTTTTGTGTCACTAATTCTGACATTTTGTGTCACGTCCTCTGACACATCAGCAATTCTGAAATCCTACAATGTAAGATCTTTTCACTTAATGTGGCGAGCTTTTTCAAGAACTGTGGCAAGAATTTTCAGTAATTCTGTCAACCTACAGGGACGGTACACTCCAAGGAAATCGAACTTTACGGACTCGACAGCCTTCTCCTTCTCGCCGATGATCTTCGCGTACTTCATTCCGGAATCGGGGTCCGCACCCATTGCTGTCATGACCCCGCACACACGAGCGCCTCCAGCCTTGGCGGCGCGGCAAAAGGCCTGCGGGTAGGCGATTTCGATCTTGCGCACCTCCTCATCGGGCATCTTCGCGCTGCCCTTACCGACGCCGAACGCGGCGAGCGCGACGTCCACTCCCTGGGCGTGCGGCGCAACCTCCTCCGCAAGTCGGTCCATGTTGACAACCGCCTCGGCGACCTTGGGGTCGGCGAAGGCGTCCGTCTTGCGGCGCGTCACCACCACCACCTTCTTGCACAGTGGGTTCTTGATCAGAAGCTGCACGATGCGTCCGCCCACATTCCCCGTCGCGCCCAGTACGATCGCCGAGTACTGCGCCTTCGCCTCTGCCGCTGTCATCGTCCCTTTGAAGAATGTCATCAGGTCGCGGTTGATCTGCTCCGTGTTGGTCGCCGCCACCCTTGACGCAGTCGTAATGCGCCTTGATTCATGCGAAGTGTATCTACTGAACATTATCGGGAATCGAATGGTCCGCAGATCACGTAATGGCGCGTCACAGGTTTAGGACGATGTTGATTCCCAATGCCACAGCGTTACGCCGTCGCGTGCTGCCGTTTGGGTGTACCAAGTATTGGAAATCCGGTTGCAGGAGTAATCCAGGCCGGACCGCCCAACCATAGTTCAACTCAACCGTCATCTCGAAATGTTGAACGCCGAAGGGCGTTGGATTGATCTCTTGCGCGAGGCGGAGATCGCGACTGTAAGAACCGTAGACAATACCGAGTCCGAAGAAATCCCGGGGGCGCTTCGATAACGGGCCGTATAGAACCATGCCGGTGTCGAAGAAATACGGTACTGGGTTGACGCGCTGATTCGGCGCAGCCGTGAAGGCCCCAAAAAAACCTAAATGGCGGTCTTGCGTGGAGTCACCCCAACGCACCAGCGCTTGATCCGCAACGATGTAAAAACCGGTCCGGCCCTGTTCCGTTGCGGGTTGAACGGCCGGCGCCGCTGAGAATACGCTGGCGCTTCCGCCGTTGTAGTAGCCTCCGACCTTCAAATTGCCGGGAAGGCGCTGAGAGTTTTTTTCGAAATTCCAGTGCAAGCCGATCTCGCCGATAACAAAAACGGGTCCATGCAGGGAAAAATCGACACCGTGTCGCGAACCTTCCTTCAGCGTCGGGTCCCCGTTATAAGCGCCGGCCATTGCGTAGAATTGCTTGACGGGTTCGAACTTGACACGCGCTCCCCAGGTTGTGTCCGGATAGCCAAACGCACCGGGTGCGTTCAGGAATATTCCAAGCGGCACCAGATCGATGCCGACAGATGTGAACGCCTTGAAGTACTGCGACCCGAGGAATTCCTCGCCGGACACGCTGTTGATGGTGAGGCGGCCCAGCCGGATGCTGAGCCGATCGTCCCAGAGGGATTGCGTGTAGGAGAGGTACGTGAGCCGGGGATGCCGGTCGGCTACGTCTGCTAATTGAATCGGAAAACTATTGCCGGCGTACTCCCTCGAAAGGCTGGTTCCGAAGTTTTCGGCGAACCCCACGTGAAGTTGGCCGCCGGACCATCCGAGTAACCGGTCCGTGTGGAAAATAATGCCGAAAGCCGCCAGGTTGTAGTCCGCCGCTCCGTGCCGAACGCCTCCGCTGACATTGCCGAAAGGATCGGCGATGACGAGTGCGGCAAAGGTCACACCCCGGTCGGCAAGGCTGGAACGAACGCCCATCCAGTCGCCGAACAGGTACTGGCTGAAATCCTCGGACGGCATGGGCGCGTGTGGACTGTGAAACTCGTAGTCCTGCTTTTCCCCGGGCGCACTTCCAACAAAGATCCCAAAAGACTTCCGACGGATGCACATTATTTCAGCCTCAGCGAGACCACACGCTCACCGTCTCAGTGTCGACATCGGGTCGATCCGCGTGGCCCGGTACGCCGGCAGCCCCGTTGCAAACAACGCCACCGCACCGAGGAACGCCCCCGCCAGGATAAACGTAGTGGGGTCCGCCGCATCCACGCGGAACAGCATGCTCGCCACCAGCCGCGTAGTCGCGAACGCCGCCACCGTGCCCACCGTCATCCCCGCCACCGTAAGCGCCATCCCCTGCCGCACCACCATCGCGATCACGTTCCACGGCTTGGCGCCCATAGCCATCCGAATGCCGATTTCGGGAATGCGCTGGTTCACCGTGTACGACATCACGCTGTACAGGCCCATCGCCGCCAGCAACAGGCACATCACCCCCAACACGCCCATCAGGCTGGCCGCCGCCTTCTGGCCGAAGGTGGCGACTTCGGTGTATTCGGCCAGCGGAACCGCATGGAAGGCCGATGCGTTCGGATCGACTTCGGTCACCGCCCGCCGCAGCAGCGGAATCGCCTGCACCGGCTGGCTCGCTGTCCGCAACAGAAAATAGAGTTCCGGGCTGTTGTCGTAGAACTGCTGAAACGCCAGGTAGAAATGCGGAGTCGGCGCCTCTGCGGGACTAAAGTATTTGCTGTCCCTAGCCAGGCCCACCACCCTGCACCATTTCCCCGCCGCCCGCACTTTGCGTCCCACCGGACTCTGCCCGTGGAAGTACCGCTTGGCGAACGCCTGGTTCACAATCATTACCGGCTCGGCTTTCCGTTCGTCGCGCGCATTGAAATCGCGGCCCTCCAGAATCGGAATCCGCATCGTCGAAAAATAGTCCGGCGCCACCAGCGCCCGGTTGACCGCGGGCGATTCGCCCGGCACCGGCGTGTAACCCTCCACCCGCACATGATTCCAGGGACCCGCCGTGCTGCTCAGCGGCACGAAATCGGTATAACTCGCCGCCTCCACTTCCGGAGCGCCCAGCATCCGCTCTTTCAGGCGCACCGAGAACTGCTGGATCTGTTCGTCCGTGTAGCCTGCCGTCTCGATGAAAAACCGTCCGAACAGAACGTTGCGCGCATCGAATCCAGGGTGAATCGCACGAAGATTCTGGAAGCTCCGCACGAACAGCCCGGCGCCCACCAGAGCCACCGTCGCCAGTGCCACTTCGGCCACCACCAGGGCGCTGCGCGTGCGCCGCGACGCCGCGCCCGCCGTGTCGCTGCGGCTGCCCTCCTTTAGAACTTCGTTCAGGTTAGAGCGGAATACGAACAGCGCCGGAGAGGCTCCCGAAATCAGGGCAGCCACCACACAAGCCAGCGCGGTGAATGCGAGAATGCGGCCGTTTAGGGCGTTCGACACGGTGAGCGGCAGCCCGACACTCGGCACCAATGACAGCAGAGACCCCTGCATCCACAGCAGCATCAGCAGTCCCACGCCTGCCCCGGCCGCCGAGAGCACCAGCGTCTCGGTCAACACCTGTCTCGCCACCCGCATCCGGCCTGCTCCCAGCGCGTAGCGTATGCCGAACTCTCTCTGCCGCCCGACCGAGCGGGCCAGCAGAAGATTCGCCACGTTGGCGCACACAATCAACAGCACCACGAACGAAACCGCCAGCAGGATGGTCAGCGGCTCGCGCAGTAATTCATTCACGCCGTTGTGCGATTCCCATGTCGGTATGATCGTGGCGCTCACCCCGCGATTAGTCTTCGGGTTGGCGGCGGCCAGGCCGGCCGCCAAAGCCATCGCCTCCGCACGGGCCTGACCGATCGGGACACCGCCGCGAAGCCTGCACATCGCATCCAACATGCCCCGTTCGCCGCGATCGCTAAACGTGGATTCCGGCAGTTCTCCCAACACTGCCGCCATCGTCATCGGCACCCAAAAATCGTATTGCATCACCGGCGACGTGCCGCGGAACTCTGCCGGCACTACGCCCGCAATCGTCAGCGGATGCCGGTTGACACGCATGGTCTTCCCCACAATTGCGGGGTCGGAGTGGAAATAGCTGCGCCACAACCGGGCGCTGATCACCGCCACCGCGTAGGCTCCCAGACTGTCTCCAGCCTCTTCATGCGTGAAGACGCGGCCCATCAACGGTTTCACCCCCAACACTTCGAAGTAATTGCCGGAAGCCAGTTCTCCCCATACCAACTGCGCTCGCGGCGAATCGCCCAGCGTGAAGGCGCATTGCCGGCGCACCACCAGCCCGGAGATCCCTTTCAACCGGTCGCGGTAGTCCCGGTAATCCAGCCACGATATCGCGTTGCCGCCATTGGGCGCGTCCTTGGTGATCATCTCCACCGCGGCCAGCTCCTCGCTCCGAATTGCGCCTGGATAAGGATGCAGCAGCACCGAATCGATCCAGGAAAACACCGTCGTCGTACTCGCGATCCCCAGTCCAAGGGTCAATGCGGCGACAACGGCAAACGCCGGACTGCCGGTAAGCACTCGCAGTCCGAATCGGAAGTCTCTCAGAAGATTGCGCATGACATCGGGGATAGTGCAATCCTCGTGCAACCTGCTGATGATTGATTCTAAAGCATGCCCCGCTTGCGTTATGGGCGTTATTGACATCCGATTGTCCGATTATGGACAATTTTTTCGACCCCAAAATAGTAGCAGCAGACCAAATCGGCGGGGTTCGGTCTTGCGCCAGGACCGCTTTCGTGCGAGAAAGAAATTAGGGACTGATGGTCAGAAGCCGCCAGTCTCAAAGGAGGGAGGTTATGCCTCCTGGCCTATGAGGCCGTCCGGTTCGCCCGGACGGCCTTTTGCTTTGACAGCCCTCCTTTGCAAATCAGGCGGACAGAGGTTGCTCTATGACGGATGCAGAGAAATTGGCATCGTTCGTCGCCAGGGTTGCCCAAGGCTCTCTTCCCACCAGCGCGGTGCTTCACCTGAAGATCCGCGTTTTAGACTCACTCGGCTGTGCAATCGGCGCTCTGAGTAGCCCCAGCACCTCGAAACTGCGAGAGCACGTTGCGGAGTTTGGTGGCCGCGAACGGTGCACAATAATCGGCGGGGGAAGTACCGCTCCCGATCGTGCGGCCTTTTACAATAGCGCACTGATTCGATACCTGGACTTCAACGACAGCTATCTCGCGAAGAGAGAAACCTGTCATCCAAGCGATAACCTGGGTTCGGTTCTCGCGGCAAGTGAATTTGCGAACCGGTCCGGACGGGACTTTCTAACGGCCTTGGCGATCGCATATCAGGTCCAGTGCCGATTATGTGATGTCGCACCCGTACGCGCCAGGGGGTTCGATCACACGACGCAAGGCTCTTACGCAATCGGGGCCTCGGTCGCGAGCAGCTTGCGACTCGACGAACAGCGCACCGCACACGCAATCGCCATTTGCGGAACTGCATTCAATGCGCTGCGCGTGACGCGTACTGGAGCCCTCTCCAATTGGAAAGGATTGGCGTACGCCAATACCGCCTTCGGATGTACACACGCCGTCTTTCTCGCCGCCCGCGGTATCACTGGCCCACTCGAGGTCTTCGAAGGGAATAAGGGATTTATGGATAGCATTGCGGGCCCGTTTGAGATCGATTGGTCTCAGGAAGGCCTCGATCGTGTCACGCGTACCGTGCTCAAGAAGTACAATGCCGAAATCCATTCCCAGTCGTCCATCCAGGGCGCCATCGAATTGAAACGACGGTACGGGTTGACAGGTCACGAAGTGCAAGGGGTAACGCTCGAAATTTTCGATGTCGCGTACAACATTATTGGCGGAGGCGAAGAAGGCGACAAACGAACCGTGCGCAACAAGGAGGAAGCTGACCACAGCCTGCCCTATCTGATCGCAGTGGCCTTGCTCGATGGCGAAGTGATGCCGTCACAGTTCGCACCAGACCGAATTCGCCGGGATGATGTTCAAACCCTACTCTCTGCAATTCGCATAATACCTTCGGAAGAAATGAGTCGTCACTTTCCAGAAGAATTACCCTGTCGGCTGACTGTGAGGCTCAAGGACGGAAAGACCCTGTCTATCGAGAAGCGGGATTACGAAGGTTTCACGAGCCATCCCGCGAGCTGGGATACCGTGGTCCGAAAATTCAACGCTTTGAGCGAACCGCATGCGCCTCGCGTCCTGCGGGAAAGAATCGTCGAGACTGTTCAGAATGTGGAAACGGCCGGCGTTTGTCAATTGACCGAGCTGCTTCGCCAGGTAACGCCGGCCCCGATCGGCCGCGAGGAAGGAGTTTTACAGTATGGCTCTTGAAAACGAGCGCGCGTTTTCGTTCCTGCGAACGAATTACCGGCCCGGAAAGCCGCGTCAGACCGGTGTTACGGAGATCCGTGGACCGTACTACACTCCCATGGGCAGGCGATATCTCGAGGACATCCTCGAAACGATGGGATTCTATGTGGACTCCCTCAAGTTCGCGGGAGGGTCATTCAGTTTGATGCCCAGGGTGGCTGTCAAGGCAATGATCGACCTTTGCCATCAGCACGACGTACTGGTCTCGACCGGCGGCTTTCTGGAGTATGTATTAGAGCAAGGCGCTAATGCAGTTGATTGCTACGTCCGCGAATGCCGGGACCTCGGCTTCGACATCGTCGAAATCTCCTGCGGGTTCGTAACTGTGCCCATGGAAGATTGGCTGCGCCTGGTGGACAAGGTAAAGAATGCCGGTCTTCAGCCGAAGCCTGAAGTCGGGATTCAATTTGGCGCCGGCGGAGCGACCGCGACAGCGGAATTACAGGCGGAAGGGACACGTGATCCAGCGTGGGCGATACACCAAATGGAATGTCTGCTGCAGGCGGGCGCCAAGATGATCATGGTCGAGTCCGAGGGCATCACAGAGAACGTGACGAATTGGCGAAGCGACGTCACTGCGCGATTTGTGACCGCAATTGGGCTGGAGCGCCTCATGTTCGAGGCAGCCGATCCCGAGGTGTTCTCCTGGTATATCAAGAATTACGGACCAACTGTAAATCTTTTCGTGGATCACAGTCAGATCGTCCAACTCGAATGCCTGCGTTCCGGGATTTGGGGGACGAAGAGCACGTGGGGACGAATCTTGACATATCAGGGTTGATTGCTCTCGGATGTCAATGCTTATTGCCAGCCCTCCTCCCGGAAGATCCTCTTTAACCCCTCGGTTTCGAGTGAAACTTCGGGAAAATACAGCCCTGCACGCTCCCGTGTCCACCACTTTCCGGTCTGCTTCCGCAGGTCGGGAGAAGTGAACTTGTACTTGTACAACTCTGCGCGTACGTAAAGCGGCGGGTGATCGGGGAAAGGATTGGTTTTGAGGAGAGCGAGTGTGGGCCGGTCCCCGTCCAGTAACTTGCCCATAAAATGGACAAACCACGGATGCTCCGAATAGGAACTCATGGCCGCAAACCACATCAGCCAATCCAACCGCATATGATACGGAGCTATCTGTGGCGGCACCGCCCCGTGGCGTTCGGCTTTCCGCGAAATTCGTACTCGCGCCACTGAGTAGCGCTTGTCAGGTACCGGTCGGCCGTACCCTCCACCACCACTTCGTAACGCGTTCGCGTGATGCCGCCAAACGCTCCATAGGTTCCCACCAGATGGAGCGGGTTGTAACTGGTATTCATGACCTGGCGCTCGGAAAGCATATTGACGACGGGCCGCACGCTGAGCACGGCCACCAGCACTGCCAGAAGACCCACCGCGACCCTGTGTACTAATGCCGGCGAATGCAGTTCTGGCCTCGCGGTGTGTAACACGAACCCGAGTACACGGTCGTCGAGCGCCGGGACCGCGATCACAATAGTTAGCAGATTCAGCCATGACAGGTTTCCGCTGGCCATGATCAGGCATTGAAAGACGATCGTGATGATCGCCGCCACGGAAGCAATCGGCTGCGGAAAGAAGTAGCCGAACGGGACGAGAAGCTCGGCAAAATGATTGAACCAGACGCCGGCGTGGTGAGCCCACCCGGGCCCCCAGTGAAAATACCAGCTCAGGGGATTGGGCATCGGCTGCGTCTCGTAGTAGTAGTCGAGACACGTCATTTCGCGCCAGCAGGTATCGCCGCGCAGCTTGATTAGTCCGGCGCCGAACATCACCCGGAAGCAGAGCCAGCGGAGGAGGATGATGGTGATGAATTGAGGCGCAGTCTGGCGGCTGCCGAGGAAAATCGAGTAGAATCCGGCTTCAAGCAGGAGGATTCCCATCCGAAACCATAAAACGTCTGACCGACATTCACAAACGACAGATACAGGACCCACAGCAATGCCCAGACCACTGCGGATAACAAGGTCGGAAGCCGCTCGGCAATTCCGGCCAGCGCCAGACAGGAAAGAAGCATGCCTAGCCATGCAGCAGCCGTAAATGCCCAATCGTGAGGCGCTAAATAGAACAGGCTGGGCGACGCGCGAAAAGGAACAGCTTTGATCCATGCTGGAACAGGAAGCAATCCACGTTCGCCCAGCAGTGCCGTGAACTGATTCGACGCATTCAGGAAGCCAATTAGATAAACCAGGGCGAGGCCTCTCTGGAAGACAGTGCGGACCAACCAGTAATTGTCGTTCGTCCACATGACACTCACATTGATGCCTCAAGAAGCGGGATGCGCCCGACATTCGCGACCGGTACGATGCAGCGTCAGCCTCCATTGTCCTAGGCCGAAACATTCAACTTGAAGCCGCAATCGTGGCGCCACGCCCTTCCTTTGTAAGCCCGCGCACGGTACCTTTGTTAAGAAAGCCACTCTAGCCGGTCCCGGAATGATGAGGGCCTCTGTTTGGCCTTCGACCCGCATATGTGTGGATGTGGTCGAGTTATTGCGATCCGGTTTTGAATGGTTCGGCGAACTCGGTTTGTTCTGTGCTCGTCTCGCTAGAGCTGCAATGACTCCGCCCTATGAGTGGCGGGAGTTCATTCGACAATGTGACGCGATTGGCGCGATGTCGCTTCCCTTGGTCGCGCTGGCGGGGGCGGCGACGGGCGTCGTGCTCTCGTTGGAGACACGCGACAGCCTGGTCCGCTTCGGGGCCAAGTCGTTTCTGCCGGCGATCATCGTGTTCTCCATGATAAAAGAGAGCGGGCCGGTGATTACCGGCCTCGTAGTGAGCGGACGCGCCGGCGCGGGCATCGGAGCGGAACTCGGATCCATGAAGGTGACGGAGCAGATCGATGCGATGGAAGCTTCGGCAGTGGATCCATACCGATACCTGGCCGTCACGCGTGTGCTGGCATGTGTGTTGATGCTGCCGTTGCTTACCATTGCAGCGAATTTCTGCGGCGTCCTCATGGGCTGGGTAGCAAACACTCTCTCGGATCCGATTTCGCTGCGCCTGTTCCTGGACAGGGGTTTTAAAGATGTGGCGTTCAGCGACTACATCCCGCCCGTCCTGAAGACGTCCGTGTTCGGATTGATCATCGGGGTGGTGGCATGTTTTCAGGGCATGCGCACGAAAGGCGGCACGGAAGGCGTCGGAAAGACGGCAACCAGTTCCGTAGTTCTTGCTTCGCTGTTTGTGATTCTCGCGGATGTTCTGCTGGTGCGCTTGATTCTGATTATCTGGCCGTTATCTTGAGGTCGCGTATGGGAGCCGACAAGCAACAATCTCCGATTCAAGTGCGAGATCTTCACAAATCGTTCGGCCGCCAAAAGGTGCTGGACGGAATCGGCGCTGGAAGTACGGAAAGGCGAAACCCTCGCCGTGCTGGGGCGCAGCGGCACCGGAAAGAGCGTGCTGCTGAAGTTGCTGATCGGACTCCAGGCGCCCGATTCCGGCACGATTTCGGTTGAGGGGCGAGAGATCACAGGCAGTCGCCTTGAGGAACTCAATGAGGTCCGCAAGAAGATTGGGTTTCTGTTTCAGCAAGCGGCGCTATACGATTCATTGACCGTCGAGGAAAACGTGATCTTCCCGATGGGCCGGCACAGCAGCACGAGCGCAGAAGAGCAAAAACGCCGCGCCCGCGAACTGCTGGCAAGCGTAGGTATGCGGGAAGATCTCGATAAGCTGCCTTCGGAGATTTCCGGCGGCATGCAGAAGCGGGTAGGGTTGGCGCGGGCGCTGGCGCTCGATCCCGAAATTCTACTGTTCGACGAGCCGACTGCCGGCCTGGATCCGATCACGGCCGCGGAGATCGCCAAACTGATCGTGGACCTGAAGAAGCAGCGTGGCCTCACGGCCGTCGTGGTCACGCACGACATTCGCGGGGCGCGCACGTTCGCGGACCGTGTTGTGCTGCTGAACGAAGGCAAAATCGTCGCCGAAGGCGATTTCGCCGAGCTACAGAGAAGCAAAGATGAATTCGTGAGTCAGTTTTTCCGGGAAGGGTCTTAGGTGGAGACTATGTCGAAAGCATTGCGATTGGGAATTTTCATTGTGGCCACGCTGATTATTTTCGGCGCCGGCGTCTTTTGGATTGGAGGCCGTGAATTCCGGTTTACCTCGACCTATCGGCTTTACGCGGAATTTCAAAACGTAGCCGGGCTGGGGGACGGCGCGACGGTACGGGTGGGAGGAATTCACCAGGGCACTGTCCGCGGCATTCTGCTCCCGAAGCGCCCGGACCAGAAGGTCCGCGTCGAAATGGACCTGCGAGAAGCGACGCGTAACGTCATCAGGAAAGATTCCATCGCGGCCATACGAACGGAGGGACTGGTGGGAGATCAGTACGTCGAGATCGGCTTCGGATCACCGGCGGCTGCGAGTGTCAAGAATGGGGACACGATCGCCGCTGAGCCGCCGCTGCAGTTCGCGGACATGCTCAAGAAGACGGATGCGATCCTGGATTCCGCACAGGGCGCCGTGCGAAATATTGATCAGACGGCCGGCAATCTGGAAGCGATCAGCTCCAAGCTGAACAGCGGAAAGGGCACGGTGGGAGCACTGGTCAACGATCGATCGGTTTACGAACACATGAATCAGGCGACCGCCAATCTTCAGGACGATACCGAGGCGCTGAAGCATAACTTCCTGCTGCGCGGATTTTTCAATAAGCGCGGCTACGAGGACAGTACCGAGCTGACGCGGAACGCAATTGCCGAGTTGCCTGCCGCGGCTCCGGAGAAGAGCCTTAGCTATCGTGGCGCCAAGCTGTTCGACAAGCCCGATACCGCGAAGATCAAGAATGGCAAGATGCTGGATGAAGCGGGCCGGTACCTGGAGCAGAACCCGTACGGTCTTGCCGTGGTCGAGAGCTACGGCGACCAGAAGGGGGAATCGGACAAGCAAGTGGAGCTGACCCAGGCGCGCTCGGCGGTTGTGCGCGACTATCTCGCGCAGCATTTCAAACTGGATGATAAGCGGATCAAAACCTATGCCGGAGGAAAATCTCAGGATGCGCCGGAAGGCGGGGAAGTAGAGGTAATGGTCTATCCGGCAGGACAAAAGAAATAAGTGCATGCAGACCGGCACCTAGGCGGTCATCTGCCTCTGCCAGTTCGCGTGCACCCAACTTTCGAAGGAAGTCAGATTACGGTACTCATGGCGTAGGCTCGGAATATCCGCGTGAAAGCCCACATCCTCAAACCACCGAAACATGGCTGCCATTTCAGTCCCTACTTCTTTCGAACTCGTCCAAGGCGTCTGTTCGCACCTTACGTCGTGGCCGGCCATGCGGCTGAAGACCTTCGTCAGTTCGGTCATGGAGAGTTCGTCGCCCGCCAACTCGACGGCTCGACCTTCCCAATGGCCGGGCCGTTTGGGAACGCCATTGCGGCTAAGGCGCCTATATCATCCACCGCGATCATCTGCAGCCGGGTGTCCGGGGACAACGGAAAGACGAGGTTTCCCTGTTCGATCTGGCTTCGCATGCCGAGCCAGTTCTCCATCAAAATGCTGGACGGAAGATCGTGTAGCGCATGCCTGTGCCTCGAATGTGTTGTTCGATCTTGTACTTGCTGTCGAAGTGCGGGATGCCGGTGTTCTGATCGGCACTGGCGACAGAACTGTAGACGAAATGACGGACATCGTTGCCCTTGGCTTCATCGGCGAGCAGCCGGCCTTCGCGGACTTCAGCTTCTGGGCCCTGTTCCACCGAGGCCTGCACCGAAAAGACGCCTTGGACGCCGTCAAGGGCCCGCCGCACGGATGCCCGGTCGTTCAGATCGCCCCGCACCACTTCAATGCCGGGGCCGACCAGCTGCCCAGGGCCGCCGTCTTTGGTGGAATCCCGCGTGAGTGCGCGGACGGTGAATCCCTTTTGACGCAGATGCCGCAAGGCGGCGCCGCCCTGGTGGCCTGTCGCTCCAGTGACCAGAATCGTCCTGCTGTCTTTCTTCTTCGCCATAAGTTCTCCTTAATGATTACTGCGTTGACGACCCGCAGTTTGATAACCAATCTTTCAGGTCGTATGCTATCCTACAGGAGACGCATCCCACGTCCGTTCAAAGGACCCTGGACCGGACAAGCTTGTCCGGTTTGTCATGCGCTTACAAATAATAAATAGTTTATTATCAACAACGGTCTGCTCGACACGCCGGACAATCTTGTCCGTTCTGTTTTAGCCGCGGTACCGCCGCAGCAGCGCCACCGTCGAGCTGTCGTCGTCCGGCAGCGGCGCATTCTTCGCCAGCGACGGTAGAATCGCCTCTGCCAGCACCTTCC
>CAWDWK010000012.1:0-70295 GCA_963805775.1 uncultured Solibacteraceae bacterium
ATCGCCACCATTAAGGAAGAAGAGCTTCCGCCTTCGTCCGCCGGTGTCGGCGGCGTGGTCGGCGGCGTCCCGGGCGGCGTTGCCGGCGGTACTCCGGGCGGCGTGCTCGGCGGCATCATCGGTTCGGTGCCCGCCGCGGCGCTCCGCCTCCTCCTCCGCCTCCGCCGGCGCCGAAGGCAGTGACGCCGAAGCGCATCACCATCGGCGGCAACGTACAGCAGGCCAAGCTGGTTCGCCAGCCGAAACCGGTATATCCGCCGCTTGCCAAGCAGGCGCGTATTTCGGGCGTCGTGCACCTGGCTGCGGTCATTTCCAAGGACGGCACGATTCAGGATCTTAAGGTGATCAGCGGCCATCCGCTGCTGATTCCGTCCGCTCTCGAAGCGGTGAAACAGTGGGTGTACCAGCCGACTCTGCTGAACGGCGAGCCGGTGGAGGTGTCAACTCAGATCGACGTGAATTTCACGTTGAGCCAGTAGAGTAAGAAGTTCCGGCGCGTGCAGGGCGTGCCGGCAGAAAAAGTACAAATCAACTCGCAGGAGAGAATAAACATATGCTTTTGCAATTGCAGGTATGGTCGCTGTATTTGCTTCAGGAAAGCGGCAGCACCGTTAGTTGGGATCCCGCCTCCCTTTGGCGGCAGATGGGCCCCTTGGCGAAAGCCGTCGTAATGGGTCTGTTCATCATGTCCGCATACTCCATCGGCGTCATGATTGACCGCCTGATGGCTTATAGCGCGGCCCGGAAACAGTCGCGCCAATTCGCTCCGGCAGTAGCCGGCGCTTTGCGCGAAGGGAAACTGGACGAAGCCGTAAAGATTGCCGACCGCTTCAAGAAGAGCCACCTGGCTAAGGTTGTCGTCGCCGGTCTGCAGGAATTCCAGGCGCACCAGATCAGCTCGGAGATCCCGGGCGAAGAAATCGAGGCGTCCAAGCGGGCTCTCGAGCGCGCCGAAGCAATCGTTCACGCCGAACTGAAGCGCGGCGTCAGCGCGTTGGCGACCATCGGTTCCACCGCCCCCTTCGTGGGTCTGTTCGGAACCGTCGTCGGCATCATCAACGCGTTCAAGGGCATTTCGAACGAGAAGTCGACCGGTCTCGGCGCCGTGGCCGGCGGTATTTCCGAAGCGCTGGTGACCACCGCTATCGGTTTGTTCGTGGCCATTCCCGCTGTCTGGATGTTCAACTACTTCACGAACAAGATTGAATCGTTCGACGTGGAGATGGGGAACTCGAGCAGCGAATTGATCGACTACTTCCTCAAGCGTTCGCAGCGCGGCGTCCGCAAGTAATCTGATTCATTGGGATCGGCGAGTTGATTATGCGGGGAGCCCACCCGGCTCCCCGGCTTCTGCCGAGTTCCCGGGAGACATACGATGAGTGAAGAGAGAAAGAAATTTAAGGCTCCGCCGCCGGTAGCCGACATCAACGTTACCCCGATGGTGGACGTGATGCTCGTGATGCTTATCATTTTCATGGTCATCACACCGATGTTGTCCAAGGGCGTCACCGTGGAACTCGTGAGAACCAGCCATCCGATCGCCATGCAGGCGGCGGACAAGAGCGACGCCATTGTATGTGCCGTCACGCGAGATGGCAAAACCTTCCTGGGCACCACCGCCACCGCGCCTGAAGATCTGCCCAACAAGGTCAAAGATATGTTGGCCAACCGATTGGACAAGACCGTTTTCGTCAAGGCCGATGCACGCGCGCGCTACGAACGTGTCGTCGATGTGGTGGATAACCTTCGGGCGGCGGGCGTGGACCAACTGGGTCTGCTCACCGACCAGAAGGAACCGGGCAAGATGGAAGGAAGTCCGGCAGCACCGTCTGCTCAGTAGTCAAGAACAACGTTTTTTAAAGGAGCAATCATATGTCAATGGCCGTTGGCGGGTCGGGTGGCCCGAAAGCAGACATCAACATGACGCCGATGATCGACGTGCTGCTGGTTCTGATCATCATCTTCATGGTGATCACGCCTCTCACGCCCAAGGGACTTGAGGCTCTCGTGCCCCAGCCGCCTCCTCCGAACGCGAAGCCGAACCAGTCGGATCAGCGCACCGTGGTTATCACTATTGATGCCGATCACAAAATGGCCATCAACAGCGAAGCCACCGATGAGGCAAAACTGGGCGGACGTCTCGAGGAAATCTTCAAGACTCGCGCGGAGCGCGTCGTCTTCGTCAAGGGCGACCCTTCCATAGATTTTCAGTGGGTAGCCAAGGCGATCGACATCGCACACGGTGCGGGGATTGATAAAGTCGGTCTGATGACAGCGAAGGTGGAGGCCGGGCAATAATATGCGCAAGGTAATGTTGGTCCTCGCCGTGGCCGCGATGGCGGTCCTTGGCACGAGCTGCAATAAGCTCAAGGCGCGCGATCAGCTCAACAAGGGCGTGCAGGCGTTTACCGCCGCCCAATATCCGGAGGCCGTCGAGCGCTTCAAAACCGCCGTCGAACTGGATCCGGGGTTCTCGGCCGCCCGCTTGTATCTGGCCACCGCCTACATGCAGCAGTACATCCCGGGCGCGGATTCGCCCGAGAACAACAAGATGGCCACCGCCGCCTTTGACAATTTCAAAGCCGTGCTCAAAGACGAACCGAACAACTCGGTTGCCATCGCCTCTATCGCTTCCCTCAATCTCAACCAGAAGAAGTGGGACGAGGCGCAGCAATGGTATGACAAGCTGATTGCCGTCGAGCCGCAGAATGCCGATGCGTATTACAGCATGGGCTTCATCGCGTGGTCCAAGTGGTATCCCGTATACGGGACCGCCCGCGCCAACCTCGGCATGAAGCAGGAAGACCCCGGCCCCATCAAAGACAAAAAGGTCAAGGAAGAGCTCAAGCAGAAGTACGGCCCGGTGATTGAAGGCGGTTTGCAGGCACTCGACAAGGCGCTGCAGATCAATCCCGAGTACGACGACGCGATGGCTTACGAAAACCTTCTGGTCCGCGAGCGAGCCGATCTTGCCGATACCAAGGAAGAGTACGACAAACAGCAGAAGATCGCCGACGATTGGGTCCAGAAAGCCCTCGCGACGAAGAAAGCTAAAGCCGAGAAGAAGAATAAGACCGGCGGCAGCATCGTCCTCGACCCGAATCAGAAGTAATCCTGCCGATTCATCAAACCCTTCGGGGGAGCTGGTCTCTTCAGACCTGCTCCCCCTTTGTTTTTTGGGGTCCCCTGCTACAATCGAATTAGCGTGCCTTCCGAGTCACCCAGTTTGTCCGAGCCCGCGCCAGTACCGCATCCGTCCGACCCCGTTGAGCAGTTGTACGCCGAATTAGAGGCCAAGATCCGCGAGTACCGTCCGAAGGACGATCTCGCCACGCTGCAAAAAGCCTTTCGCTTCGCAAGCAAATATCACGAGGGACAGACCCGCGATTCCGGCGAACCCTACATGGCCCACCCCGTCATGGTGGCGCATATTCTTGCCGACATGCGGATGGATGTGGTGGCCATGGAGACCGGCCTGCTCCATGACGTGGTGGAGGACACCAGCGTCACGGTCGAGCAGGTGCGCAAGGAGTTCGGTCCCGAGGTGGCGCGCTGCGTCGATGGCGTCACCAAGCTCACCAAGCTCGACATATTTTCGGCCGAGGACCGCCAGGCAGAGAGCGTCCGCAAGATGCTGCTCGCCATGGTCGAGGACATCCGCGTCATCCTTGTCAAACTGGCCGACCGCATACACAACATGCGCACGCTGGGTTACCTCAGCCCGGAGCGGCGTGAACGCATCGCGCGCGAAACCATCGAAATCTATGCGCCCATCGCCCACCGCCTGGGCATGGGCAAGGTGCGCGGCGAACTCGAGGACCTGGCTTTCCAGCACCTGGAGCCGGATGCGTACCAGGAAATTCTCAGCGCCATCGAATCCAAGCGCCACTCCAACGAGGAGTTCCTCAGCGAAATCCGCCAGACGGTGGAAAGCGAACTGCGGCGCGAAGGCATTCCGGCGCGCATCGATGGCCGCCTGAAGCGGCCCTATTCCGTCTTCCAGAAGCTGCGCCGCCAGAAGATCTCCCTCGACCAAGTTTACGATCTCATGGCGCTGCGCATCCTTACCGATTCGGTCAAGAACTGCTACGCGGCGCTCGGCGTGATTCACAATAAGTGGCGACCCATCCCGGGACGCATTAAGGATTTCATCGCCATTCCGCGGCCCAACCTTTACCAGTCGCTGCACACCAGCGTGGTCGGCCCCCACGGACAGACTTTCGAGGTCCAGATCCGCACCGAGGAGATGCATCGGATCGCCGAGGAAGGCATCGCGGCCCACTGGAAGTACAAGGAAGGGCGCAAGGGCCCCGCCGCCGACGACCAGCGCATCGCCTGGCTCCGCCACCTGGTAGAATGGCAGCGCGAAGTGCAGGACCCCGGCGAGTTCATGTCCACGTTGAAAGTGGACCTGTACCCCGAGGAGGCATACACCTTCACGCCGCGCGGCAAGGTGATCGTGCTGCCGCGCGACGCCACGCCCATCGATTTCGCCTACGCGATTCACTCCGACGTGGGCAGCACCTGCGTAGGCGCCAAGGTCAACGGACGCATCGTGCCGCTACGCTCCACCTTGCGCAACGGCGACATCGTCGAGATCATGACCCAGCCCGGCCATGAGCCGAGCAAAGACTGGCTGGCGTTCGTCAAGACCTCGCGCGCGCGCAACAAGATCAAGCATCTGATCAACGCCGGCGAGCGTGTGAAGGCCATCGAGATCGGCCAGAAATACCTGGAAAAGGAAGCCCGCCGGCTGGGAGTCCAACTCAGCAAAGTGACGAAGGCCGACATGGAGCGCGTCGCCGGGGAGTACGGGCTCAGCAAGATGGAAGACCTGCACGCGGCCCTCGGCTATGGCAAGTTCTCCGCGCGCCAGGTGCTTTCGAAAATCGCGCCAGGCGTGGTCAAGGAAGAGGTCCCCGAACCGCGGCCCACTCCCGCCGCCGACCCCAGTGCTGCCTATACTGCCCCGGGCGCGAGGCGTGCCGACGGCGAGGGTGTGATTAAGGTCCGCGGCCTTGACGATCTCATGGTGTACCGCGCCAAGTGCTGCAATCCGATTCGCGGCGAGGCCATCGTCGGCTACGTGACCCGCGGAAAGGGCGTGGCCGTACACTCCAAGATGTGCCCTAACGTACAGAGCCTGATGTACGACGTGGAGCGCAAGATCGAAGTGGAGTGGGCCCGCGCCGCCGAAGACTCCTTCCCGGTGCGCATCGTGATTCACACCGACGACCGTCCCGGCATGCTGAATCAGCTCACCAGCGTGCTCTCCAACGAGAACACCAACATCCGCAGCCTGGAAGCCAAGGGCGCCACTGACCACGATGGCGGTGTCGTTGAAATGACCGTCGATGTGCGCGATAAGAAACAACTCGAAAAACTGGTAGCCACGATGCGCCGCATCTCCGGCGTGCGCGACGTCGAACGTCTCTTCAACTGAAAATGTCCCTATCCACCGATCCCGAACACATCGCCATTTCCAAATCGAAAGGAATCAAGATCGATTGGAAGGATGGCCATCACAGCGATTACGGCCTCACGTATCTGCGCGATAAGTGCCCCTGCGCGACGTGCAGCGGGTCCCACGGCACGCCCCCGCGCGTGCCCGAGGCGGACAATCCGTTCCAGATGTTCAAGCCGGCGCTGAAGATGCTCGGCGTGGAACCGGTGGGCAACTATGCCATCCGGATCAACTGGAGCGACGGCCACAATTCCGGGATCTACTCGTACGAGCACTTCCGGCATATCTGCCAGTGCCCCGAGTGTAAGTCCGCGGCGCACGGCAGTTGAGCCGCTTCCGCGGAGTCCTATGATGGAAGCATGCAGATCCTGATCGTTCACGCGCACATTAAAGCGGAGTTCATCGACGCGTTCAAGCAGGCCACCATTATCAATGCGGAAAACAGCGCCAGGGAGCCAGGCGTGGCGCGCTTCGAGTTCATGCAGCAGCAGGACGACCCCTCGAGATTCGTGCTCTGTGAGGTCTACCGCAATTCCGAAGCTCCGGCCAAACATAAGCAGACGGCGCATTATAACGCCTGGGTGGAAGCGGTGAGCGAGATGTTCGAAGAGCCGCGCACACGCGCGTTTTATACCAACATATTTCCCGGCGACCAAGCCTGGTAACCCCACGAAGCCGCACCTGTCGCCTGCAACGCCCGTGGGGCGCCAGGCATCGAATTAAGTAGAGTAATTTATGGCAACACATTCCCGGCCGGAACCAGAGGCTCGGTGCGACAGGTGTGGCCATCTCGAACGGGAACACGGAGCAACCGGAACGCGACCCTGCCTGATGATGGTAGGAGATCTGCTGAAGCGGGAATTCTGTAAGTGCAACCGGTTCCACGGTGAGATGAACCAGGCAGCCTGATGCGTTTGCCGCATTAGCGGTTCGACACGACCCTCCCACGACGCGGTACCCTGGGTGGAGAACTGCTATGACTGCCAGACCGCCGGTCGAGCCACTTGGCATTCCCCACCTCGCGCAATTCTGGTCTCGCACACTCGCGAAGCGAAACGGCGCCCCGGGTTCAGGCAATTCCGCGCGCGACTGGGTAGACGACAACACCCTCCTCGCCGCCCTCGGACTCAACCTGCGGGAGACGTACGCTTTCCTGTACGACCACACTCCCTCGCTCGAAGCTTTCGAGGCCTGGATCCTGGCGGTCAACGGCGGCCATATCGACCCTGCGCGCATCGCCCGCCTCAACGCCGCCCTCTCCGGCGATGCCGGCGAAGCTTCCATGGCGGCCGCCGCGAACGGACCCGCAGCGCTCACTGCCGCCGATCTCGCGTTCTGGGACGAGCACGGCTACGTCATTTTACACGACGCGGTCCCGCCGGAAAATTGCGAGGCTGCCGCCCGGGCAATCTACGATTTCCTCGCCGTCGACCCCCTTCTGCCGGACACGTGGTACGGCGCGAGTCTAGGTCACACCATCTGGGTCCCGCTGCTGCATCACGCGGCACTGTGGGCCAATCGCAATTCGCCGCGCATTCATCGCGCCTTTGCCCAGATCTGGCGGCGTCCCGACCTTTGGGTGAACGTCGATCAGGCCGGCTTCAATCCCCCGGAACGGCGTGGCTGGAATTTCCCGGGCCCGCATCTGCACTGGGATGTCAGCCTGGTGCAGCCGATCCCGTTCGGCGTCCAGGCCATCCTGTACCTCACCGACACCGATGCCGACCAGGGCGCGTTCACCTGCGTCCCCGGGTTCCACCGAATCATCGAAGAGTGGCTGAACGCACTCCCCGCCGGCGCCGACGCCCGCGCCCAGGATCTCCGCGGGTTCGTCCCCGTGCCGATCGCCGGGCGCGCGGGCGACCTCATCATCTGGCACCACTCGCTGCCGCACGGCGCGAGCCCCAATCGCTCCACCCGCCCGCGCGTCGTACAATACCTGACCATGCGCCCCGCGCAATGGGACGTTCACGCCGAGTGGCGCTAGAGCGGCAGCGGCAAGAGGCGGGTCCAGGGGGGACCCGCGCGGACCCGGGGGTCCGCCCCACCACCACGGTGCTTAATCCGGCGGCCCGATCGGCATCACGCCATCCCGATGGAGTCCCAGTTCCAGGACCGCCGGCGGTGGCGCCTCCTCAAACCGCAAGTCCTCGACGTCCAACCTGGCGAGTGCCGCCGTTCCCAACCTGACGCCGCCCGCCGCCAGTGCGAAGAGCGCGACCATCCACGCCGTACCGCGCAGGTCATGGAGCACTTGCCGTTCGAGCTTGACGCTCAGCATGACGCCCCACAGCAAGCCGACCGCGCCCAGGAAGACCATGTTTACCTGCGATTTGCCCGGCAGATACGAACACGTGAAAGGGATCTTTCGAAAACCATGCAGGCAGAGGTCGGCCAGAATGATTCCAATCAGCCACAGAATCGCCAGGTGGCCGGCCGCCTGCCGCCAGGGCCACAGCCGCCAACATAGTACTGCCGAGCCCAGCCATACCGGCGTCACGGACAGCAAGAGCAGCGAGCGCCGGCCGGCGGCCAGAGTCTCCGGCCCCGGCGGCACGCCCGTGATACGGAAAATCCAGTTGGCGCGGAGTTCGAGCGGTAGGGCGAACACCACGCGCGTTCCCACCACTGCCAGCGCCATCATCACAATACTCGCCGCCAGCAGCGGAGTATTCGCCTCGCGCCACGGGTCGCTTGCCGCCGCATCGGGAGCGGGTGACTTCATCTCCGGAGCTCTTAGCAAATAGATGGTGAGTGCAAAACCGATTCCCAGATAGAACGCCAGAATCATGCGATGCTGCCGGCTGCGCGCCAGTGTGCGCACGCTGAATTGCCCGATCGCGGTTTGCATTCGATTCCCAAAGCGCGGCAGCCAGCCGAGCCTGCGCAAGCCAGGCGTGATGTCCGGTTCCTCGACAATCCTGCGCAGGGTACGCAGGTACGAGAGGGTATAGGCCACCGCCGTGCCGCACAACACAACCGCCAACCCGATCCACGCCTGGCGCGCCAACGGGGCCAACGCCGGATGCATCGATCCGTTCAATTCGTGGAAGAGACCCAGGAACCAATAAGAGGGCACCCAGAAGAGCAGGCGTCGAATCTCCGGCGCCGAGAAGCTGGCCAGGCCGCCAAACACCGGTTGCAAGAAGTATCCGCACACGAACAGACAGAATGCCCCCAGTTGCAGAATCCCCGAGACGCGCAGGAACTGCCGCCGCGGCAGCAGTTGCGACGCCAGGCCTTGCACGCACAATACGCAGCAGTAAATGAAAACGCCGGAGGCCAGCATGGTAAACCAGTAGGCCCCGAACCAGCGCAGCAAGCCGGGGAATCCGCTGCTCGCGGGAACCAGCACGAAGGCCATGGGAATCGACGCCGGCGGTGCATCGAGCGTGAAGGCTGGAAGCATCTGCGGTGTGGCCTGTATGGAGAAGGCAAGCGGCCAGATCAGGCCCGAGGCGCCATGCAGCAGAACCACCGTGAGGCTCAGCGAGGTGGCCACCGCCGCCACTTTCGCCAGGAACATGGTGCGCGCGCGCACCGGCAAAGGCGCCAGCACCAGAACGTCGCGACGGTCGGGAAACGTGGAATCCCAACTGAGCACTGCGAACAGGCCGACCACCAGCATTGTGGTCGCAATCAGGAAGTGCTCGATGACCATCGTGAACGCGAGGCGCGCGACCGGAACCATGTGAGAGCCGGCGAAACCAAAAGCGGCCAGGGACAGCAAGTTGCTTATAAATACCAACAGCGCCGCGAACTGCCCAAGCAGTTTGTTGGCGTCGCCCAAGGCGTGCGCCGACAGAATCTCGAGATCTACCATGCGGAAGAGAAACTCCCGGTATAGCACGCGAAATTGCCGTTTAGCCATCCTGCGGGGCTTCTCCCGGATACCTATGTAGCAAGCTACTCAAGCCTTGTCAAGTAGCATGCTACATAGGTATAATTCCGGCGTGGCATTGGAACCGAAACTCTCGCACACCGCCGCCCTCATCCTACAAACGATCCACGCCGGCCACGTCTATGGCTTCAGCGTGATGGAAAGGACCGGCCTCCCCAGCGGCACCGTCTATCCCGCCATGCGCCGACTGGAGCGCGACAGCCTGATCCGCTCTCAGTGGGAATCGCGGTCGATTGCCGACGCCGCCCTGCGGCCTCCGCGGAAATACTACAAGCTCACCCGCTCCGGCAAAGCCACCCTGGAGGTCGCGCGCAAGCGCTATCCGCTGCTCTCCCAGTTGATCCCTTCTCCGGAGGCCGAAAACGCATGACGCCCCTGCATCTTGCCCTCCTCCGAAGCGCGGCATTGCTGGTGCCCGGCGAGCAGCGCGGCGAGTGGCTCGCCGAATGGAGAGCCGAACTCTGGTACGTGAACTACGGCGCGACCGCCTTCTGCCTCGGCGCGTTCCGGGATGCGTTCTGGCTCCGGCGCAACAGCCGCGAGCCGAAACCTCGCCTCGAGTTCGGCCTGCAGTCCCCCTTACGATGCATTTCGTTGCTGGCGATTCTGGCGGCAGTCAGTGTCTTCTTCGCGTTCCGCCTGCCCCCGGCCAGCGGCGATTGGGCACTGGGGCGCTTCTTCTCCGCCTACCTCTTCATGATTTTCCTCTCGGTCCTGGTCCTGTCCGCAACCACATCTCTGGCGCTTGGTGAATATCCCGGCAAACGCCATTTTCGGCGGTGGATTTTTTTCTCCGTAAAAATCGCCCTGATCTTGCCGATTGTCTACTACGGTTCCCTCGACCTCGCATCTACGGTGACCAGGGCTTTCCAGGCTCACGGCTTTTTAATCGGCCTGGTTGTCGGATTTCGCTGGGCACTCGTTGATCAGCGGCGTCGCTGCCCGGTCTGCCTTCGCCTGCTCACCAACCCCACGCGAATCGGCGGTCCCTCGCGCACTTTCCTCGAGTGGTACGGCACCGAGCTGATCTGCGCCCATGGACACGGATTGCTCTACGTTCCCGAGATCCCCTCCAGTTGTTACACCACGCAGCGCTGGCAATATCTCGACCCCAGTTGGAGCAGTCTCTTTTCGTAGGCTAGCGCAGCGAGTTCATGGGATCCGCCTGCGCCGCGCGGCGTGCGGGAACGTAGCAGGCCAAGGCCGTAGTTACCAGAGCCAGCAGTGCCACACCGGCAAACGTAATGGGATCCCGGCCTCCCACGCCATACAGTAGGCTTCCCAACAGCCGCGTCAGACCGGCCGCACACGCCAGCCCAATCGCCGCGCCTGCCACCGACAGGGTCACGCCCTGGCGCAGAATCATGCGCACCAAATCGCCCGGCCTGGCGCCCAACGCCATCCTCAGGCCGAACTCGTGCATGCGTTGATTCACCGAGTACGAGATCACTCCATAGATTCCGATGGTGGCCAACACGAGGGCGAGCACCGCAAACAGCCCCACTAGACACAGTGTGAATCGCTGCCCGGACACCGCTGCATCCGTCACCTGATTCATAACGCGCAGATCGGCAATCGCCAGTCCCGGGTCAAGCTGCCGCACCGCGAGCCTCATTTGATTGCTCAGCGCCGCGGGATCTGAATTGGAGCGCAGGGCAACCGACACGTCTCGAAACGGCACTTGCGCGAGCGGCCACCAAAAGGCCGGCTGCGCCGCACTGCTTTCGGCCCGGTCCTTGACATCGCCCACTACGCCGGCAATCTGCATCCAATCCTTTTCCGCCGGCTTGTCGTTAAATGAAATGCGTTTCCCGACCGCATCTTCGCCGGGCCAATAACGTTCCGCCATGGTCTGGTTCACAACAATGACCCCTCGTGCGTCTTTGTCATCGCGACCCGTAAAGAACCGCCCGCGCAGCAGCGGAATTCCCATCGCGCGGAAATAGTCGACCGATGCGGCGTGATAGCGCGCCGTAGTCTTATTGTTGTAATCCGCGGGACGGCCCTCCACCGTGAATCCGCCGGCGTTCTCGTCATAGCCCGTCCACGGCAGGTCCGTTCCCAGGCCGGCGGAGCGGACACCAGGCAGAGACTGCAGACCTGCGATCAGCCGTTCCTCGAATTGGCGGATCTGTGCCTCGCCGCGATACGTTTCGCGAGGCAGGGAAAGGGTCGCCGTGAGCACCTGTTGGGGACGAAACCCCGGATCTGCCTGCAGCAGATTCACGAAGCTGTGCAGCATCAATCCGGCGGCGATCAGGAGCACGCACGCAAGCCCGGTTTCGCCCACGACCAGGAAATTTCGCAGCAGCAATTGGCGATTGCTTCCGGTGGCGCCGCGCCCGCCCTCGCGCAGGCTCTGCTGCAGATCGGTCCGCGAAGCCGTCACTGCGGGGACCAGTCCGAACAGCAGCCCCGTGAGCACGGCCACCAGCAGGGTGAAGGCGAAGACCGCCGCGTCCAGGTGAATTTCCGCGGCCCGTGGGAATCCAGCCGGCAGGCTGGCCACCAGCGCACGCACTCCAGCCGACCGCGAATGCCGTACCGACCGCGCCCGCGGCCAGGGCGATCACCAGGCTTTCCGTCACCAGCTGCCGGATGATGCGTCCACGTGCCGCACCCAGCGCCGACCGCACGGCAATCTCACGCACGCGCGCGCTGGACCTGGCCAACAGAAGGTTCGCCGCGTTGACGCAGGCGATGAGCAGAAGCAGGCCCACGGCAGCCAGCAGCACCAGAAGCATACGCTGCGTGCGCCCCACCATCTCGCGATAGAGCGGAACCAGGTACACCCGCCAGCCCTTGCCCGTGTGCTCGCCCGCCATCTGGGACAGCAGCGTGCTCAGGTCGGCATTCGCCTGTTCGGGCGAAATCCCGGATTTGAGGCGTCCGATTCCCTCCATGAAGTGCGAGCCTCGCCGGTTCGGATCGCCATCGTAAGGGAAGGGCAGCCAGAGGTCCACCGAGTCCCCATCGGCCAGCGCGTGGTATTCGTTACCGGGATGCTGGACGCCCGGCGGCATCACGCCCACCACGGTGTAAGGCTCGGCGTTCAGTGTAATCGTGCGGCCTACAATGTCTGCGTCGGATGCGAAACGCGCGCGCCACAACCGGTCGCTCAGAATCGCCAGGCGTCCCTGCGCCGCCAACTCGTCGCTGGTGGTGAACTCGCGGCCCCGGGCCGGAGTGAAGCCGAGCACGCGGAAGTATCCCGCCGTGACGCGGAATGCATGCAGCATGACGGGCTCGCCGGCGCCGGAGAGTTGCGCATCGGCGCGAACGATCCCGGCCACGCTATCGAAGGTCCGGTTGCGCGTGCGGAAATCGCGCAGGTCGTAGGGGTTCAACGGGAACTTCGGAAAATTATCGCTGTTGAAGAAGATGCGGACGATCCGGTCCGGCTGGGCGTACGGGAGTGGCCTCAGCAGCACGCCCTGAATCACGCTGAAAATCGCGCTATTCGCGCCGATGGCCAGTGCCAGCGTGAGCACGATGACCACCGTGAATCCGGGAGTCCGGCCCAGCGTGCGAATCGCGTAGCGAAGATCGTTCCCAATCGTCAACCTACAACAGACGAACAAAGCCGCCCCTGGTTAGCAAATAATTGCGTAGACATCCTACACAGAACAGAGTAGACTGTCTACAGAATGAGTACACAAGCGACCTCCCGCGTCGAGCTGCTGCAAGGAACCCTCGACCTTCTGATCCTTCGCACACTGCTTCCGGGAAAAGCGCACGGGCACGCCATCGCCAAGCACATCCAGCGCACATCCGAAGACCTCCTCAAGGTCGAAACCGGATCTTTGTATCCGGCACTGCACCGGCTGGAGGCGCGCGGCTGGGTGGCCGCTGCCTGGGAACTGGCGGAGTCAGGAAAGCGAGCCAAATACTACCGCCTGACCGCCCAGGGCCGAAAGCAGTTGCAGGCCGAACAGGCCAAATGGGAGACGTTCGCGCGCGCCATGGGGCTCATCCTGCAACCACTAAACCAGGAGCCGCTATGAACACGGATTCTTCGCAAGCTGTGCTGGTTGACTGAGCGGAGCAGAAAGGAAGCCGAACTCCGCGAGGAACTGCAGTTTCATCTGGAAGAGGAAGCTGCGCAAATCGAAGCTGCCGGGATGGTGCCGGAGCAATCGAAATGGGCGGCACGGCGGGAACTCGGAAATGTCGCGCTGTTGATGGAGGACACGCGCGTTACATGGGGATGGACATCCCTGGAACTACTGCGCCAGGACCTTCGATTCGCGCTGAGGATATTGCGCAAGAACCCGGGGTTTTCGGCCGCCGTGGTACTTTCCCTGGCGCTCGGGATCGGCGCCAATACGGCGATCTTCAGCCTGCTGAACGCGGTCGTCCTGCGCCCCCTGCCGGTTGCCGCTCCGCAGGAGCTGGTGGAGTTCAACAACACGCTTCCGTTGTGGGAAACCAATTCCGGCAGCTCGAGCAGTTGGTTCGCCTACCCGCAACTCGAACGTTTTCAGGCCAACTCGAAGACGTTGTCCGCCGTATTCGGAGGGACCGGGATGGGCCGCATCAACATCGGGTTGAACGGAAAATCAGGCATGGCCCAAGGCAACGCCTGCACCGGCAATTTCTTCTCCGCACTGGGAATCGCGCCGCAGCAGGGGCGCTTCTTCTCGACAGTCGAAGACACGGCGGGCGCATCCGTCGCCGTGGTCAGCGATCGCTACTGGCGCAACCGGTTTGGGGCCGACCCGTCGCTAGTGGGGCGCGCGATTACCATCAACCGGGTTCCCTTCACCGTGATCGGCATCACGCCGCGGGAATTCCTGGGCGTTTCGGTCGGCAGCTATCCGGACATCTGGGTGCCGCTCCATGCCCTGGATCGCCTCAAGCCGGACAGACAAGCGATGGACGGAACCTCTCTCGAGCTGGATCCTGATCGGGGGACGTCTCCGCCCGGGGATGTTGCGTGAGCAGGCGCAAGCCGAGCTCGACGTCGATTCACCGGCAGTTTCTGGCGGAGCAGCTCGCCAATTCGGACCTGCGCATCCGGGAGCTCATACAGCGTCAGATTCGCGGAGGCCACCTGGCGCTGCGGCCAAGCCGCGAATGGCATGTACAGCGGATTGCGCGACGACTACGCGTTGCCCTTGAAGCTGCTGATGTGGGTTGCCGGCATCGTGCTTCTGGTGGCATGCGCCAACGTAGCCAACCTGCTGCTGGCGCGCGCCTCCAACCGGCGCCGCGAGATCGCGACCAGGCTGGCCCTGGGAGCCGGCCGCGGCCGCCTGGTACGCCAACTCCTAGCGGAGAGTATATTGCTGGCATCGATCGGCGGCGCCCTGGCAATCCCCCTGGCGTGGCGCGGCAGCCTGGTGCTGGTGCGCATGATCTCGACCGGCGATTCGCCCGCTCCCCTGGCGATCGATCCGGACTGGCGGGTTTTCCTGTTTACTGCGACGGCGTCGCTGCTCACCGGGGTCCTCTTCGGCCTGGCTCCCGCGGTGCGCGGCACGCGGGTGGATCCTGGTCCTGTCCTGAAGGAAGGCGCGCGCCGCGCGGCCGGGCATTCGCACACGCTGGATGGCGCGCTGGTGGTGGCGCAAGTCGCGCTATCCGTGGTCCTGATCACCGGCGCCGGACTCTTCGTGCGCACGCTTCAGAAGCTCCGCGGCGTGGATACCGGATACGATCGCCGGAACGTGCTCATGATCTCCGTGGATGCCAAGCTGGCGGGCTACGCGGACGACCGTGCCGGCTTGGTCTACAGCGAAATTCTACGCAGGCTGCAATCCCTGCCCGAAGTGAAGTCCGCCGGCGCGTCCGTGGTCCGCCCGGTGGACGACGATTTCTTTCTGGTGGACCGGGTGAACGAAGTCGATGGCGGTATGCTGCCCGAGGACGGCATCATTCGTGTAGCGTGGAACGCCGTGAGTCCCGGCTATTTCTCCACCATCTCCACGCCCCTGATGGCGGGCCGCGACTTCGAGCCGCGCGACAACGAAACCGCGCCGAAAGTGGTCATCGTCAGCGAATCGCTTGCCGGCCGGGCATTTCCGAATCGCAATCCGCTCGGTCACCGGCTGGGCGAGGCTACCATCGTGGGCGTAGTGAAGGACTCCCGTTACAACGGCGCGCGCGACCATCTGGGGCCGCTGTTGTATTACCCGCTTTTCCAGCATGGCCGGGATCAGGAATACCGCTGGGGATTTGTTTCCTTCGAACTCCGCTACGGCTCCCAGGCGAACCTGTTGGACGAAGTGCGCCGGGAAGTGACGGCGGTGGATCGCAATCTGCCGGTTTTCCACGCGCGGACGCTGGTGGCGCAAACCGAGCAATCCATGCTGAAGGAACGCCTGCTGGCAGTGCTCTCCACTTTCTTCGGAGCCCTCGCCCTGCTTCTGGCGTGCGTGGGCCTCTACGGCCTGATGGCCTACGCGGTGGAGCGCCGCACGTCCGAGATCGGCATCCGGCTGGCGTTGGGAGCCCCGCGCGATCGCGTGATGTGGCTGGTGCTGCGCGAGACATTGTGGCTCACGCTGGTAGGCGTCGCCATTGGGATTCCCCTGGCATTAGGGGCAGCACAGTACGCGAAGGCCATGCTGTTCGGAATCGGCACGGCCGACCCGTTGACGATCGCGGCGACGGTCGCAATCCTGATTGGCGTTGCGGCGCTGGCAGGTTACCTTCCGGCCCGACGCGCTGTCAGAGTGGACGCGATGGTGGCTCTGCGGTACGAGTAAGCTCGCCTCAGGCGTACTTCAGCAGCGCTTTGAACCCGTAGTCCATATGGTGCTGGATATGGCAATGAAACAGTGCCGGCCCTGGCTGGTCGGCGGTGAAATCCACACTCACCCGGCCATACGAGGGAGCCACCACCGTATCCTTGATGATGCCCGCCGTTGCCTTTCCGTAGATCTCCGCGATCTCGAACTGATGCCGGTGCAGGTGCAACGGATGCGAATCGTCCGTCCGGTTGCGGAACGTCAGGCGATAGCGCGTGCCCTGCTTCAACACGAACTCCCGGTCGTGCGGGTAAGGCGTGCCGTTCACCGTGAACAGGTTAAACTTCCCCGCCCCGCGCGGCACCTTCTCGAAAATCATCTCCAGCCGCTCCGACGGCGCCGGTCCCGATGCCGCCTTGCCGAATATCGTGTAATCCCATCCGGATTGCGCCGGCGGTGCCCATTGCGGGCTCCGCCGCTGGTTGGCGTACTCGATCACCACGCCGAGCCCGCCGTCGCGCACCATATCTTCCGGCGCTCCCATCACCCACACGCCCGGCTGATTCATCGCCACCCAGGCATCGATGCGCTCGCCCGGCCCCAGCATCAACACGTCCACCGCGGCGCTTCGCGGCGCCGGGTTGCCATCGAGCGCCACGATATTGAACTTATGCCCGGGCAGCGCCAGATGCCTGTTCTCGATCGCGCTCGCATTTAGAAAATGGAACATCACGCGCTCGCCCGGCCGCACCCGGATCGGGTCGCCCGCCCCCAGCGCTTTGTCGTTGATCGAATACAGATCGGCCGTCACCTCAAGCCCCGGCGGCCGCGTATCCAGCACCGCGGGCTTCTCTGGTTTCGGCCCCGAAGGGTCGAGATCGTCGGTATCCATGTACTGCGTCGTGAAGTACGGTTCCCAGTCGCGCAGCGCCAGGTAATGCTCCTGATCGTAGTTGCCCGGGTTGGCCCCGCCTTCCACTATCAGAAACCCGAACTGTCCGGTGTATGACCCCCGGTGCAGATCGTCCATCGACATCGCATGGGTGTGATACCAGCGCGTGCCCGCGGGCGTCGGCGTGAATTGGTAGCTGCGGCTGCCATGCGGCGGAACCGGTGGTGTACCTTCCTCTTCGGAACCGTCCACGTCGGCCGGAATCAGCAGCCCGTGAAAATGGACATACTCTGGCGTATCGGTCTTGTTGACCACGTTGACCGTGACCGGCGCGCCTTCCTTCATCCGCAGCAGCGGTCCCGGTGACATGCCGTTGTACCCGATCGTGCTCACGATGCGGTTGGGCGCAAGTTCCACCGTCACCGGCGCGATCTCGATGTTGAATACCGTCCCCGAAATCTCTTTGGCGCCAGAAGCCGCCGGCGGCATATGCCCCGGCATCTGCGTCTGCTGCCCCGCCAGTGGTCCGGCGGCCGCCGCTGCTCCGGCCAGTTTCAGGAAATCGCGGCGATCCATGGAGATTGGGCTGGAGGTTGGGCTGGGGGTTGGGCTCGGCATTGAAAAAATTCGCTGGGACCTTCGTCCCGCGGGCCGTTCGTGATACGCTTCAGGATAACAAAGGCGCTCGGAACATGAAACTGGCGTGGCCCCTGCTTGCGATCGGCCTGCTATTGATGGCCGCCATCGAACTCTCCGGTTGGCAACGGTTCGGCGGAACGCCCTCCGGTCTTCAGCCATACGATCAGTCCGACCAGTTTATCCCTTCCGAATTCTTCTTCAGCCGCCTGCGCTACAACACCGGCTATGGCGGCGGCTACGGATATCGCCGGTTTGGCGGCGGATGGGCGCAGGACTTCCCGCGGGCCGATCACGATTGCCTCGTCGCCCTGCGCCGTCTCACGCGGATCGATTCGCCCTCGCCCCTCAACGTCGTCGATATCGATGACGACCACATGTGGGACTACCCGTGGATCTACGCCGTCGGCGTCTCCAACTGGGCCTTCACCGACGCCGAAGCCCAGCGGCTCCGCAACTACATCGCGCGCGGCGGATTCCTCATGGTGGATCACTTCCACGGCCAGGACGATTGGAACCGCTTCATGAACGGCATGAGTATGGTGCTGCCCAACGCCGTCGTCGAAGACATCCCGAACGACGACGGCATCTTCCACGACCTCTACGACATCAGCGAGAAGTTCCAGATCCCGGGCGAGCAGTACGTGGCCACCGGCCGCACCTATGAGAAGGACGGCTATATCCCCGGCTGGCGCTGCATTCGCGATAAGGACGGACGCATCGCGGTCGCCATCTGTTTCAACATGCACCTGGGCGACGCCTGGGAGTGGGCCGACGCCGGCGATTATCCCGAGAAGTTCTCGGGCCTCGCCTTTCGCGTCGTGCTCAACTACATCACTTACGCTATGACGCACTGAGGCTTGGCATGGGAGTGCCACCGTCTCCTGGCAACAACAATGCTGGCCGCCGCAATGCTCTGCCGCCGCTCCGATGACGATACCAACCGGTCCGGCCAGGCTTTGTTGGTGCCCTGGCCGGCGCGCGGCGAGAAGCTACTCCGTTTTCCCGCGGGAGCACTGTTTCGTACGCATTTATATCTCGGACGGACGTATAATTCAGTTAGAAGTTGCGGCTGGCGGACGATTCTCCCGGGCCTGCAGCAGGCTCTTTCCCATCCCGATACCCAAGGCAAAATTGCAGCGACTTATCGCGCTGTTTGAGAATCGTTCGCAGTGCTGCGGTATGTCCATTTACAGTATGTCAATTTACGAAGTAAGGAGCTCGGCAATGGCAACCAATGCAACTCCAATAAGCGATGTATTGCATCCTGAGAAGCACAGCAAGCTCTCCGATGAAGAGATTGCGAAAGCCGTCGCGCGACACAATAAACATCACCCCGAGGGAAAGGCCGGGGATACGGCTCCAAAGAGTAACAAAGCACCCAAGAAATAAGGTTGACGGGCGTGGACCTACGGGTCTCTAAAAAAAGTGGTTGGCAAGCGATTAGTGGCCTGCCAGCCTGCCGCGCAGTGCCTCATCGAGGCTGATGTGGTTGGCTTCGAGCGTGACTCCGGTGGCCTGATCGAGCGCGATTCCGGCTTTGGCGAAGGCGTCGCGCGCCTGGGCTTCCGCCAGTTCCGCGGTGAAGAGATCGCGTTGTGCCAGGATGAGGTTGTACGAAGTGGACAGGCCGTTCGCCAGTTTCTTCTCTTCGGCATCGAGCTTGGCATGTTCCAGGCGGACCGCTTCGCGTGCCGCCGCTACCTGCGCTTTCGCCTGCCTAAGTGCGATCAGGGCGTTTTGCACATCCACTTCCACTTGGCTTTTGCTGCGCACTAGGGTGTCTTTGGATTGCCGTAGAATCAGGCGCGACCGCACGTCGTCGGCCTGTGCCTGGCGATTCCGCACGGGGAAGCTGACCGTGAGGCCGAACGCAACCTCGGGATAGCGGAAGTGGATCGCCTCGACAAATGAGGTTCCGAAGACGTTGTACAGACCGACTGTGGTCACCAGCCCGAACACGTTGAAATTGGGCAAGAGGGCATTGCGGATGAAAGGCAGCACGTCCTGCTGACTTTTGATGTTGCCTTCCGCGACGGCGAGGTCCGGCCGGTTCGCCATCGCTGTGGCTACCGCCTGTTCCTGCGTGGGTAGTGGCGTCTCGCCGCCTTCGGGGAAGGTGTCGGCGATCTCGATGGTGGCCGAAGCGAGGGGTTCCTCCAGGTTTTGGCTCAGCATGCCTTTCAGTTGCAACTCCGCGTTTTGAACCGCGGTTTGCGCTACGATCAGGTCGCGCTCGCTGGCCGCTACCTGCGACTCCGCCGTGATGACGTCCAGGTTGGCCATCGTGCCGGCGAGGAACTGCTTCCTGTTATCCTCTTCCAGCTTCAATGCGGCGGCCCTGGCCTGCTGCGCCGCGCGAACGGCTTGCTGCGCGGCCAACAGATCCCAATAAGCATTTTCGGCAGCCACCAAGGCCGCGGTCACCTGCTGGCGGAAAGATTCGCGCTCGATCTTCTGCTCGTTCTGCGCCACCTTAATGAGGGCGCGGTTCACGTCGAAGCCGAAGCCGTTGAGTAGCTGCTGGCTGACGGTCGCGGTGAAACCGGGGGTAATGGCCGGGTCGAATAGCAGATGCAGTTGAGTGGAGCCCTGCCGTTGCAGGCCGTAAGAGACTGTGAAGCTGGTTCCCGTGGAGAAGGCCTGGACGTAGTTCGCCGAGAAGGCCACGGTGCTCGTCGTAACCGACGACACGCCCGCCACCACCAGGGAGTTCAACGGGCTGGCCGTGCGGTCTTTGCTGACGTTGACGCTGATTGTCGGGTCGAAGAGCCCGGAAGGGCGAATGCTGACGCGGCCGGCCGAACCGGTGATCCCGCCGGGGTTGGACGAGCCGCCGCCGCTGCCGCCGCCCGCGGTTCCCAGAATGCTGCCGCCTTCGGCGCCGGAGAATACGCCGCTAGGGATCTCGCTGGCATCGACGCCGCGCGGCGACGCGCCGGAGCGGGCGCGCAGAAGCTCGGTCTGCGCGATGGCCGGAAAGTATCGCGCGGCGGCGATGGTCAGGTTGTTCTCCACCACGGCGGCAACCAGTTGCGCCAGGGACAGGCGCAGCTTTCCGTCCTCTATGGTCAGTGGAGCGTGCTCCGAGTTGCGGAAGGAGGCCGGGGGAATGCGGCGCGGCTCGTACGGCTTGAAGATCGAGGGGAAGGATTTGACCGGCCTGCTGTAGTCGGGAAGCGCGAAGTCCGCGGATGGCGAGGGCAACGATGCGGCGGAACAGCAGAGCGCCAGCAGCAGGCAGCGGCCGATCATTTCGAGGCTCCCGCGCGGGTGCTGCTGAAACGGTTATCGGGCGCCGTGACGACCGTGCCGTTGAAGGCGTCCTCCAGGTGTATGCCATTGCGTTCGAGCGTTATACCCAATGCCTGATCCATCGCCACCAGAGACTTGGCGTAGGCGGTGACGGCCTGCACATCGGCGTATTGGGCGGCAGCAAGATCGCGCTCCCTCAGCACCACGTTATAGGACGTAGAGAGGCCGGCATCCCATTTTTTGTGCTCCGCGTCGAGCGCCACCTGCGCCAGGCGCACGGCGACATGCGAAGCTTCCACCTGCGCCTTACCCTGAATTAAATTGATACGCGCCTGGCGCACCTGTACGGCGATTTGATTGCGCGTGCTCTGCGACCCGATCTCCAGTTGATTGCGCTCCATTTGGGCGCGCAGATTGTCGGCCTGGGCGGACCGGTTGCGAATGGCGGCGCTGAAGCTCAACCCCGTGGCGGTCTCCGGGTGGGCGGCCCCCCAGGACTGGGCCAGCGAGCCAAGCGCGCCTCCGGTAGCGACCGCCGTGTTACCCTGCAGCCCCGAACTGGCATAGAGGCCGAAGACCGCGGTGCTGGGCAGCAGGTTGTTCTCGGTATAACGAATCGCTACGTCCTGGTTGTAGAGATTGTACTGTGCCTGACGCAATTCCGCCCGGTTGGTAAGCGCTTGCGAGAGAGCCTGGTCGAGCCGTGGCAGGTCTGTTTCCTGGGGCTCCGGCAACGGGTCGGTGAGGACCGTTTCGGCCGCGTCCAGCGCCGGATCGCCGATTTTGCTGATCAGTTGTTTGATTATGGTCTGCTGCTGTTCGAGAGCGGTTTGCGCCACGATCAGATCCCGCTGGCTGGAGGCGACTTGCGATTCGGCGGTGACCACGTCGAGACGGGACATGGTGCCGACCTGAAACTGTTTCTGGCTGTCGGAGAGAAGTTCCTCGGATGCCTTCAACGATTCCCGCGCCACCTCCACGTTGCGCTGCGACGCGGAGAGATCCCAATAGGCGTTTTCCAATTGCGCCACGCTGCCGATCACTTGCAGGCGGAAAACTTCGCTGGCGGTGTGCTGGTTGGTGCGGGCCACCAGCATGAAGCGCTCGTTGGGCAGACGGCCGGCGCCGTTGAGCAGCGGCTGGTTGAATCCGATGGAGAGGCGCGAAGCCACGTTGGGGTTAAACAGCGTGTTCTGCTGCGTGGTGCTTTGGCGCAGCGCGCTGAACGATACCGAGTAGCTGCTGCCGGTGGTGAACAGTTGCGCGTAGCTTCCGGAATAGGACGTCGCGTAACTGGTGGTGGTAGGAATTCCCGAGACCACCACGGAATTCAGCGGGCTGGTGACGCGGTCCCAACTGAGGCCGAAACTGACGGAGGGGTCGAACGCTCCGGCCGCGCCGATAGAGACCGCGCCGCCGCCGCCGGTGATCCCGCCCGCGTTACCAGTGCCCCCGGTGCTGCCGGTGCTGGTGACGCCCGCGCCGATGGCGCCGGAGTTGAGTTCACCGGGAAGCAACGCTCCGGTGAATCCGCGTGCCGCCTGTCCGGATTTCGTGCGCAGAATATCGGTCTGGGAGAAAGGTATGACGTAGCGCTGCACCACGATGTCGAGATTGTTTTCCAGCGTCAGGGCTACGGCGTCGGTGACGGACAGTTCGAGTTTCCCGTCGCGGATGAGGGTGGAAAGGCGCCGCGAGTTTTCGAGTACGGGATGGGGAAGGGACTGCGGCAGGTAGGGGCGCCAGACGTGCGGAAACAAGCCGGGCGATCGACCATAGGTCGAGACAAATCCTTGTTCGGTGCCGGACGGGGGATCGGGGGCGGCACGGTCCGCCTGATTGGTTTGGGCATATGCGCGCGGAGTGTTGCACACCAGCGGCACGGCACAGACACACACGCGAAGAAAACACAGGCCTGACTTAGCGAACGGATGGACTTTCATTCGAGACCTCAGAGGAGCAACGGAAGTCGGCGACCCCTCGCGGTTTCGATTGTGGCGCGGAAAAGGGGGAAATTCCAAGACCCAATAGGGCCAGTGCGATCGCCGAGAAGCAGGCCGTCCCGCCGGTCCCGGGGCTTAAAAGCCCACTAACGGCGACGCGACCTTGGGTTTCCGCAGGTCGTATACGTACATGCTCCAGCCGATCTTGGCGACTGGTTCGCGCATGCGGAGGGGCGCCAGGTCGATGAGATGCACGTACACTCCATGGAGCGGGGTGACGTTGGCCACGCAGTATTCGTTGATGTCGTCCCAGCCCTTCTGGTCGAGAGGTCCCGGGGAAGCCAATTTCGTCGATACCGTAATAGCGTACCTGCGTATTGCCGAAATAGTAGAGACGCGCGCGCCGCTTGCCGCCGTGGGCATCCAGCCAGAGGCCGAGCTTTTTGACGTCCTGCCCCCAATCGATATTCGAATCGACCAGGTATTCGGGTCCGCGCCCGGGGCCGCCGGCCAGTTCATTGAAGAAGGCCAGGTAATCGGGCGTGATGCGCGCGCACTCGCCAATCTGCAGGGCCACCAGCGCGGCCAAGACATAGGCCGCGCGGAGCTGGTTGATCCGCGTGGTGAGCCACGCCGCGATGCCGACGTAGAGAAACGGGTAGACCGGCAGGATGTGGCGCATGCCGATGTTGATCCCGCTGGTCATGCTGAAAACGAAATAGAGCAGCGGCGGGAGCGTGAGGCCAAGGGTCATCGGAGAGATCCACTCCCGCTTCCATGCCTGCCACAGGGTGCCGGCAAGCAACAGCATGGTCGCCGCGAGTGCGGCCATCGTGCTCTTCACCGCGAAGACCACCGGGAAGTAATACCACCAGCCGGTGTCGGAGCGCATTCCCAGGAGGTAGCTGGAGTGCCCGCCCGCATTGTGGTCAGCGACCGCATTCAGGCCGGTGAGGTAGGCATGGGCCGGCAGATGGAGCTTTCGCGCCAGGTAGAACAAGATCTCTCCGGCGGGGTTGCCGCGCACCACGAGAGTGGATAGCTGCGGCACCTGGGTGCGCCAGCAGCGCACGGTCTCGGGCCAGTAGATCACCGCCACCATGAGGACCACCGTGGCGAGCACGGTTCCCCCGGCGATGGCCACGCGGCGGAGGGGAAATTCTTTCGGACGCCGGATCCAGCAGGCGGCGTAGAGTAGGAGCAGCGCGGGAATCAGCAGCACCGCCGAGAACTTGGTGATGAGCGCCAGTCCGATTGCCACCGCGGCCGTGAGCAGGCGCCGCAGTGTGGCTTTCTCCAGGTACTCCACCCAGAGCACGCAGGCGAAGAAGAAAAATGCGGTGACCGGGAAATCGGTGGTCACGTAGCGGCCGTGCGCGATCAGGTTCGGGTCGAACGCGCAGAGGGCGGCCGCGGCCAGCCCGGCGGCCGGTCCGTAACGGCGGCGCGTCCACCATGCCACGGCGAATGCGAAGAGAAGGGTCAGCAGAATATTGGCGCTGCGCGTAGCAAACAGAATCGTGTCGGCGTCGCGATGGTTTTTATACAGGAAGTCGATCCCGTATTGGACCTGGTCCCTGCGTTTGCCGTCGTCGCCATACGGGTGGGCGGTGAGCCCCATCGTCAGCAGTGGCAGCGCGCTGACCATCTTCGCCAGCGGCGGGTGTTCCGCGTTCCAAGAATAATCCCCGAACTTGAGATACGAATAGCCGGCCACAATGTGGATGCCCTCATCCCACGTCTGGGTTTCCCCCCTCGCGGAACGCACTTCGAGCACGCCTACAATCGCCAGAATCGCCGCCACGGCCGGCCAGAAAAGCTGTCGGATGGTCATCCCGGCTTTTAGGATACCAACCGCCGCAACTACGGCTTACAATTTGGTGTACACTGGGGGTGACGAAACTTTGAGCTTTTCTTCGCTTTTCCTCATTCCGATTCTCGACGAGAGAGTTCTCCGGGGCTCCCAGCCCCTATCTTTTTGGCTTTCTAATCTCCCGACAAACGTATAACAAATGTATCCAGGCAGAAACTTTCCTCCTCGCAGGCAGAATCGCAGAGAGAACGTGAACGAGTCCATTCGCGTTCGTGAAGTACGCGCAGTATTCCCGGACGGCACCACTGAAGTGATGCCGACAGCGGCCGCGCTGCGCAAAGCTCAGGATCTGGGTCTCGACCTCGTGCTGATCGCACCCACCGCGGTGCCTCCCGTTGCCAAAGCGGTGGACTTCGGCCACTATCAGTACGATTTGAAGAAGAAGCAGCACGATGCCCGCAAGAAGCAGCATGTGGTGCAGGTCAAGGAATTGAAATTCCGCCCCAACACGGACGACCACGACTACGATTTCAAAAAGAATCACGCCATCCGATTTCTGCAGGAAGGCAATCGCGTGAAGGCCGTGGTACAGTTCCGCGGGCGTGAGATTGCGCACGCCGACCTGGGCAAGAAACTCCTCATGCGCTTCGCCGCCGATCTCACCGCGTTCGGCACGGTGGAGGGCATGCCGCGCATGGAAGGCCGCAACGCGCATGTGCTGATCAGCCCGGTGAAAACCGTCACCAAGTCCGACAAACCGGAGAAGCCCGAAAAGACCGAGAAGAGCGATAAACCGGCTCCGCCGGCGTCTTCCTAGGCTGTGGCTCACCGCACGGATCGGCGACCAGGGCGTTTGGCCGCACCTGGGTCGCATGCTAAGATGCGAGAGATATCGCACACGTGCAAGCGGAATTTTTCCGCCGCGATCCGGTGAACATGTATAACGCCTTTTTCGGCTTCACCCAAAATCCGTTCAACATGAGCCCGGACCCCGCGTTCCTCTTTCGGAGTCCGCAGCACGAAGAAGCGCTGGCCAGCCTCATGTACGGCGTACAGAGCCGCAAGGGATTCATCGCCTTGACCGGCGAAGTGGGCACCGGCAAAACAACCATGCTGGAGTGCCTTCGCGATTTCCTTAACGCGCAGCAGATCGCTTTCGCCTCGCTCTTCAATTCGCGGCTTACGGTAGAGCAGTTCTTCGAGCTGCTGGCGTACGACCTGGACCTGCGTTGCAACCGCCTTTCGAAAACCGAGGTTCTACTCTCACTTAATAATATGTTGCTGGAACGCGCCGGCGCGGGACGCACCACGGTGCTGATCGTCGACGAAGCGCACAACCTGGAGTGGGATGTTCTGGAAGAAATCCGGCTCCTGGGCAACCTGGAGAATCGCCGCGGCAAGCTGCTGCAGATCATCCTCTCGGGACAGCAGGAGCTGGACCGAAAACTGGAAGCGCCTGAATTCCGCCAACTGAAACAGCGCATCGCGCTGCGCTGCACGTTGCGCGGGTTCACTACGGAGGAGACCGTCTCCTACGTAAATTCCCGTATGGTGCGCGCGGGCCTGAAGAATCAGACCATCATCAGCCTGCGCCTGATCGATGAAATTCATTTCCGCACACAAGGAATTCCCCGCTTGATCAACGCCGTCTGCGACAATCTTCTGCTCACCGCGTTTGCCATGGAGAGCCGGGTGGCGACGCTGGAGATGCTGGACGAAGTCACTGCGGATATGCGCCTGGAATATCCGGGAAAAAGTCCGTTTCGTCCGGATTCGAACTACCCGGAACAAGTACTGCGCCGTACAGAAGCTCGCTTTCGAGCGGAATAGCGAGTTCACCGAAAATACCGTTTCACCGTCGAAAAACCCCTTACCCAAGCCAAGTCTTTTCTTTTCATTAGGGTCGAAACCCTAAAAAAAAAATAAATCCTCAGACTTTTCGATTCGCACACTAGGGCTTGATTACGATACACTTCGGTTGAGATGGCAGGCACCGACAGGTCTGTCCCCTAGACAACCTATTCCAGAGTCAGGCTTGACCAGTTTCCAACCGGAGGCGGTAAGTCCTTTGACAAATTGAGGAGTCCAGTCCTATGCGCAAATTTAACGGCAAGTCCGCGATGATCGCGGTTTTCTCTGTGTCCACGTTCGCATTTACGTGGAACATGTTGCACGGTGCGGGCACTACCGTCGGTGGGCACATCCCGATGGCGCCCCAGACGGTGCTGCTTGCCCACGGCCCCAGTATTCCCCCCGACCCGTGGGACGGCGTTCGCCTTGCTCACGGCCCCAGCATTCCTCCCGACCCGTGGGACGGCGTTCGCCTTGCTCACGGCCCCAGCATTCCTCCCGACCCGTGGGATGGTGTCCGCCTCGCTCATGGCCCCAGCATTCCCCCCGATCCGTGGGATGGTGTCCGCCTCGCTCACGGCCCCAGCATTCCTCCCGACCCGTGGGATGGTGTCCGCCTCGCTCACGGCCCCAGCATTCCCCCCGATCCATGGGATGGTGTCCGCCTCGCTCACGGCCCCAGCATTCCCCCCGATCCATGGGATGGTGTCCGCCTCGCTCACGGCCCCAGCATTCCCCCCGATCCATGGGATGGTGTCCGCCTCGCTCATGGCCCCAGCATTCCCCCCGATCCGTGGGATGGCGTCCGCCTCGCTCATGGCCCCAGCATTCCCCCCGATCCGTGGGATGGCGTTCGCCTCGCTCATGGCCCCAGCATTCCCCCCGATCCGTGGGATGGTGTCCGCCTCGCTCATGGCCCCAGCATTCCCCCCGATCCGTGGGATGGCGTTCGCCTCGCTCATGGCCCCAGCATTCCCCCCGATCCGTGGGACGGTGTCCGCCTCGCTCATGGCCCCAGCATTCCCCCCGATCCATGGGACGGTGTCCGCCTCGCTCATGGCCCCAGCATTCCCCCCGACCCGTGGGATGGCGTGCGTGTGACGGCTTAGATGTCGCGCTTCCCTGTAGAGCGCATCTCCCACACAAGCCTAAAGAAATCGTATTTGGACGGCGACAACCGGGGCAGACCCGCATAGAATTGAAGGTGCATGCAACAGGCGCTTCAAGTATGCTCATACCTGTTCGGGTTGCCGCTTGAGTTACTGGTTATCGCGGCACTCCTGCGTGGCGATTACCGGCGCTATCCGTTCGTTTTCCTCTATGCCATAGTAGATTTTTTGACAACCATTCTTGAGATTCAGCCCGCGATTGCACGGGGCTCCGGGACCCTGGAAGCCAAGAAGCAGTGGGCGCTGACGTTCTGGTTCAATGAACGAATCATGCAGGTCCTGGTCTTCCTCCTCGTCATCAGCCTGGTTTACACCGCCTCTAAGCAACTACGTCCTCGCCGTATTTTACTCATCGGAATAATTTGTGGCACCGTGCTGTTTGCGGGGATTTCGCTCTGGGTTCACTTCGATCCGAACCCGCCGATAGGAAGATACATGACGCGGTGGACACGCGATCTCAATTTCGGCGCGGCCATTCTCGATCTGGGGCTCTGGACCTTGCTGATCAGCGCCCGGCAGAAGGACTACAAGCTTCTGATGATCACCGGCGGGCTGGGCATTCAGTTCGCGGGAGGCGCCATTGGCCAGGCGTTGCGTGACATGTCTCCGGTCGTCTCGGCGGCCGCGAGCGACTTCACGGTGATAACTAACCTGGCTCGTCTGTACATCTGGTGGCAGGCCCTTCGAGTGAAGCCTACGAAACCCGTAACTTTGGCGAGCCACTCCCCAAAATAAAAAAGCAGCCATGCGTCGTCCGCATGGCTGCTTCGTTTCCAGAAGGAATGGTGATTCGCGCGGTTCCTGCTACTTGGCGTCGAGGTTGCCGGACGGGGCCGCCGCAGTCGCTCCGCTGAGCGAGGTCGCTACCTGATCCGCATTGAAGACCTTCACTTCGACGCGACGGTTCTTGGCGCGCGCTTCGCGGGTCCGGGCGTCGTCGACCGGCCGCTGCTGGCCTAAACCAATCATGTGGATGCGGAAGATGGGAATGTCGTGCTTCGCCACGAGATACTCCACCACGCTGTCCGCGCGACGGCGGCTCAGGACTTCGTTGTATGCCTTGGAGCCAGTGGAATCGGTGTAACCTTCCACAGCGATGAAGAAGCGTTTTCCGCTCTTCACTTCCATGGCAAGTTTATCGAGTTCAGCCTTGGCGTCGTCAGTCAACGCATACTTGTTGAACGAGAAGGGCACCGCCGCCGACGTCTGCAGTTTGTAGTCGTCGATGTTGGCCACCACGTTGGCTAACGTAGTGCGCAGATTGCCGAGGTCCTGCGAATTCTTTTCGCCGAGCTTGTTGGCCTTGTCCGCGCTGGCCATGGCCTCGCCGGCGTGTTGATCGGCCGTTGCAGCGTGCTGATCAGCCGCGGACGCCTTTTCCTGGGCCGCGCTGATTCCGCTCTGCGCCTTCTCGTCAACCTGTTTGACCTGGTTGCGAGTATCTTCGATTTGTTGACCGTTACGGCTAGTCTGCTCACCCACCTGATCCACCTTCGCCTGAATGGGAGCCGCAGTGTTCTGCACGTATTTTTTAGTCGCACAACCACCGGCGAGCAAAGCGCCCGTCACGATGCAAGTGGTAGCAAGGAAAGCTTTCATAGTCTAAAACCTCGCTGGGGCTTTATGCAATCGGCGCGCCAATGTGGTTAACCACTAATTTTTCAACAGAATACGCCGCAGAAGCGAAGCTCAGGCATGTAAGCTTTACGTAATCGTGTGAGTTCTACGGAAGATTTCTACCAGGTTACGACTGGACACCGGCGACGCAGGCTAGGACTGTGCCTTGGTCGCGGTGGCCTTAGTGCGTGGTCTGGACCGGTCGCCACCTGAACCACGCGTCCGCCGCAGGCCCGGCAAATCCCAAGCCGGGTTTTCGTAGATCTCACCTTCCAGATCGAAGTCCAGGGGCCAAAACTTACACTTGCTCATATTGTTTCCTCGATTCCGTACAGGGGGGACACTTGTTATTATAGCACCCACCGGCATAGATCGAGTCACGCGTAAACTTATGATAATAAGGTTGTTATTTACTTTATTTTTTCGGCCCAGTTGGTCGCGACCGTAATCGGCGCCGCCGCCGTCCATTCCAGCGGGATATTGACTGCGAAACGCTGGCCGTCCGGTGCGACGTCGTAGAGGTTCCAGGTCTGCGGAACAGGCCGCGTCTGGAAGAGCATTTGTGCCTGGCCGGGTTCGATATTTCCGCCGGCAACAGGGCGAATCGCGACGCTCATGATACGGCCATCCGTTGTCATGTAGAACAACTCGTTGCTGTCGGCGCGCCAGTGCGGGAGGCCGCCCCCCTTGGATACCACCCAGCGCCGCCGGGTGCCGTTCTGTAGTCCATCGAACGTCTGCACATACACCTCGTTGCGTCCGGACTGATCGGACTGGTAGGCGATCCACCTGCCGTCAGGCGAGATCGTAGCGAAGCCTTCCGCATAGACCGTGTTGACCACGGGCGCCGTGTGGCGGTCCGCCAGCGACAACCCCCAGACGTCCAGGCGCGTGCCCACGCCCTCCATGCTGAAGATGATGTTCCTGCCGTCGCGCGACCAGTCCGAGGGAAATTTTTTATCGGCCGTCTTCAGCAGCAGTTCCCCTTTGGCGCCGACCTGCGCCGCGCGCGCAAAGATGTCGTAGGAGTCGCCCTGCTTGCCGAAATACGCAATGCGCGAACCGTCCGGGGACCATACGGGCGACCCTTCGTGCATCGGCCCATCCGAAATCTGCTGCGCGCCGCCGTTGCTATCGAGCAGCCACAGGTGGGCGGTCACGCCATCCGCACCCGTCTTGGCCACCACCGCGCGGCGTCCGTCCGGCGAGATCCTCGGCGGACCCCAGGCGCCGGGTTCACCGGCCGTCGCAATCTGCCTGCCTGCGCGATCCATCCACACCATCTGGCGGGTGGATTGTCCCACGCTCTCGTAGACCAGCACTCCGGTCGTCGAAACCGAAATCGGCGCCAGCGCGAGACTGCGCACGGCTCCGATATCGTTAGCCAGCGCGATCGGGTCTTCGGTGGTTTCCAGGCGGCCTGTGTTGAACTGCTGCGCCATCAGGGTGCGCTCGTTGATGTACAGCAGGTAGCCGGATTTCGGCGAGTCCGGCGACACCGCCGAATATACAGCGTTGGTCTGGCTGGCGAAGAGACGCCGGTACTCCGCCTGCTCCAGCGAGCCTGCGTAAACGCCGGAAGTCTCGGCTAAATCCGTCTGCTGATAGAACACGAAGTGTTTGCCGTCGGGCAAAAACTGCGGCCACAAATCGGCACGTTCCGATTTGGATTCGTTCAGCCCGAGTACCTCTTGCGGCTTGCCGCCGCTCGCCGCCACACGGAACAAGCCGCCCGAAAATCCCGGCGCGAATAGAATCACGCCATTCCTGTTCCACGTCCCACCGCCGGGCGAGGCTCCCGTTTCGCAAATGTCTTCCGGAGCACCGCCCGCGATCCTGACCTTCTTAAGGGACTTGCCGCTGAAGAACGCAATCGCCTGGCTGTCGGGCGACCAGAATGGCGCCGAGGCGCCTTCCGTACCTTGGATCACCGTAGCGTGCAGCGCGTCCAGCGGACGCAGCCACAGCATGCGCTTGCCTTCGGGTCCGATCGCCGAAAAGGTGAGCGAGCGGCCGTCGGGAGACACCGAGGGCATACCGGGGTAGCTGGTATTTTCCGGTTGCGCCACTGCGAACTTGAGAACCATCGGCACGGGCTTCTGTTGGAGGAACAGTACGGCAGCCACCGAAGAGGCAGCCAGCGCCAGGATTCCTCCCAGCATCACGCCGGCTCGCCGGTTGAAGCGGGCGCCGGAAATCGCGTTCGCGGCCGGTACCCATTGCGGTGGTGACTTCGGTTTTGGAACTGGCGCCGCGGCAACGGGCGGTTCCGGCTCACGCCGGGGCGCCGCGGTAGTCGGCGGCGGAGAGCATCCCGCCAATTTCAATTCAATCACCGCATTCTGCACGCGCTGCCGCCGCCGGGCCGGATCTTTTTCGAGGCAGCCCGCAATCACACGGTCCAGCGCCTCGGAAATCGCGGACCTGGCCGGCAGCGACCCCGTGGGCCGGGTTAGAATGTTCTGATTTAACTCCGCGCCGGTTCCGGGAAACGCGCGGTACCCGGAGGCGATTTCATAGATCAGCGCGCCGTAAGCGAACACGTCGCTGCGCGCATCCGGTTCCTGGCCGCGGAGCTGCTCCGGGGCGCGGTATGGCGCGTGGTCTTCGGGCGACTGCGTGTCTTCCAGAATGCGCGCTCCGCCGGCTGCGAGCGCGATGCAATCGGGCGACAACGCGCCATGCGCCACGCCCCGCGAGTGGATCTTGTGCAGCGCCGCGCCAATCTCTATGGCGTAGCGCAGCGCCTCCGCGGCCGGCACCGGCCCGCGCGCGAGCCTGGCGGAAAGCAGCTCGGCCGCCACCACTTCTTTACTGAGGAAATCTAATCTGATATCTGCCACGTCGCCTGCAATTTCCTTCGGCGAAGAGTCTCCTGGAACAATTCAGGTGCTTTCTGAAATTTAACTGTATGGCGCCAGGATGACAATCATTCCTGTTGTTTATTGAACTGCTTTACCAATTGTCACTCCGCGAACCTATCCAACGATAACTTTACAGAGTTATCGCGGCCGACCCGCCATGGACGTCGCAAACTGGGGACTGACATGAATTTCGGCGCCTTTTGCCGGAAATTCGCACTCTGTCCCCGGTTTGCCCAGCGGCAAGGTGCGCCCCTTCTCTCGGTGTGCCCCAAGACGGTTACCGCGGCATCGCGCCGTGTTGGGCCGTCTGTTATGCTGTTGAACGCGCCCCATTGACACTGCCGGTGGCGCATGTACAATCCAAGTTGGCACCTTTTTATTTCCGAAACGAGAGTGGCGCAAAATGTTGAAAGCCAGGAAGCCCCGGCCCGCAACCTCCCCTGAAGCACAGGGCTATAACTCGAGCGACGTAGCTCGCATCTGCGGCGTCAGCCTGCGTCAACTGCAGTGGTGGGACGAACGCAACGTTGTCTCTCCGCGGCAGGACGGGCACAAGCGTATTTACATGGCCGAGGAAGTGGTCGAAATCTCGGTGATCGCCGAGTTGCGACGCAAGGGCTTTTCGCTGCAAAAAATCCGTCGCGTACTGCGTTTCCTGCAAAAGGATGTGGGCAAGCGGCTGAGCGAGGCGATCGCCGGATCGGCGGATGTGCATCTGCTCACCGACGGCAAATCCATCTTCCTGGAAGAGGCGCCCAACCGCATTATCGATCTGCTCAAAAACGCACGCCAGCCGATGTTCCTGGTTTGCGTCACCGACCAGGTCCGCCGTCTCAGCGCCAGCGTCGCCGCGGAACGGAAGCCCCTGCGCAGCGAAACCAGCTCGCCCGCCAGCCGCAAAGCCCGCGTCGGTTAGCCGGCCAGCGACCCATCCGGATTTCTAAATCCGCCCGGTGCGCGAAGGCACCTCTGCTTGCGTGCTATGCCCCACCCACTTGCACGCGGTTGTTGAGTTTTGCCTCCTGTTTTCTTTTAGATGAAGCTGGCATTGGAATTGCACATCCGGCTCCTATGGCATACGTAATTACCGATACCTGTACCAAGGATGAATTGTGCGTGCAAGCCTGCCCGGTGGACTGCATCCACCCCAAGCAGGACGAGGCCGGTTTCGCCGAAGCGCCACAGCTTTTTGTCAAACCGGACGACTGCATCGATTGCGGTGCCTGCGTCCCTGTCTGCCCGACTAATTCGATCTACCAGCTCGACGAACTGCCCGAGGAATTCGCCCACTTCGCCGACCTCAACGCCGCCCACTACAACTAGTTCCTGGGCCCGATCGGAGCCGCGCGCGTCTGCAAGCGGTTGCCTTTTTCGAGAAATCACCTAATGCCGCACCACGGGGCGACTCCATGGTCGCCCCCACATGCCCGCACCCCTCCTGTTATCCTCAAAAAGCACACTATTTTCCACGCGCGCCATCCATGAAAAAGCTTCTCGCACTGAATCGCAGCGAAATCGCGATCCGCATCCTTCGCGCCGCCAATGAACTCGGCCTGCGCACCGTCGCCATTTATTCCAAGGAAGACCGCCTCGCCCTGCACCGTTTCAAGGCCGATGAAGCCTACCTCATCGGCGAAGGCAAAGGACCGGTGGAGGCCTATCTGGATGTCGAAGGCATCGTCGCGCTGGCCAAGGAAAAAGGCGTCGACGCCATCCACCCGGGCTACGGATTCCTCTCCGAAAACCCTGCCCTGCCCCGCGCCTGCGAACGCGCCGGCATCACCTTCGTCGGACCCTCCGCCGACCTGCTCGATCTCCTGGGCGACAAAACCGCCGCCCGCCGCCTCGCCCAGCAGGCCGGAATTCCGCGCGTACCAGGCACCGAAGAAGCCGTCACCAGTCCCAAACAGGCCGCCAAGATCGCCGGCGAGATTGGCTATCCGCTGATCGTCAAGGCCGCGTTCGGCGGCGGCGGACGCGGCATGCGCGTGGTCGATAAACCCGAGGACTTCGCCGGCAAGCTCGAGGAGGCCCGCCGCGAATCGGCCGCCTCCTTCGGCAACGATGCCGTATTCCTCGAACGCTTCGTGCGCCGCGCCAAGCACATCGAAGTGCAGATTCTGGGCGACCGGCAAGGCAACATCCTCCACCTCTACGAGCGCGATTGCTCCGTGCAGCGGCGCCATCAGAAAGTGGTCGAAGTCGCGCCCGCTGTGTCGCTCGATCCCAAAATCCGCGCCGCGCTGGCCGATGCCGCCGTCACCCTCGCCCGCGCCGCGGGCTATACCAACGCGGGCACCGTGGAATTCCTGGTGGACGCCGACACCGGCGAGTGGTTCTTCATCGAGGTCAACCCGCGCATACAGGTGGAACACACGGTCACCGAGATGGTGACCGGTATCGACCTGGTGCGCTGCCAGATTCAAGTCGCGCAGGGCCTCGCCCTGCACGGCCCCGAAATGAATCTGCCGCGCCAGGACCGCGTGCCCCTCTACGGCTACGCCATGCAGTGCCGCATCACCACCGAGGATCCGGCGAATGGCTTCGTCCCCGACTACGGCAAGATTCACACGTATCGCTCGCCCGCCGGATTCGGCATACGCCTCGACGGCGGCTCGGCTTTTTCGGGCGCCGTCATCACGCCGTTTTACGATTCCCTGCTGGTAAAGACCACCGCCTGGGGACGCGAGTTCCGCCAGGCCTGCCAGCGCATGGACCGCGCGCTCCGGGAGTTCCGCGTGCGCGGCGTCAAGACCAACATTCCCTTCCTCGAGAACGTGGTCAACCACCCGGCGTTCCAGGCCGGCAACGTCAGCACACGCTGGCTTGAGGAAACCCCCGCCCTGTTCAAATTCGTGGCGCGCCAGGACCGCGCCACCAAGCTGCTGAGCTACCTCGCCGATGTCATCGTGAACGGCAATCCCGCGGTTGCCGGAAAGCCCTGCCCCACGCGGATACGCACCGCGCCGGTGCCGCCGCACGATTCCTCCGACGCTCCCCACGGCACGCGCCAACTGCTCCGCGACCTCGGGCCGGAAGGCTTCGCCACGTGGACCGCCGGACAGAAGAGACTCCTGCTTACCGACACCACCTTCCGCGACGCCCACCAGTCGCTGCTCGCCACGCGCGTACGCACTTACGACATGGTGGCAATCGCCAACTTCGTCTCCCACAAGCTGCACAATCTCTACAGCCTGGAAATGTGGGGCGGCGCTACGTTCGATGTCATCATGCGCTTCCTCCACGAAGACCCCTTCGTGCGCCTGCGCCGCCTCAGAGAAGCCATCCCCAACATCTGCTTCCAGATGCTGCTGCGCGCTTCCAATGCCGTGGGCTACACCGCATATCCCGATAACATCGTCGCCGAATTCATCTACGAGGCGTCCGCCCAGGGCATCGATATCTTCCGCATTTTCGATTCGCTCAACTGGCTGCCCAACATGAAGGCGTCCATGCAGGCGGTGCGCAAGACGCGCTCCGTGTGCGAGGCCGCCATCTGCTACACGGGCGACATTCTGGACCCCAAACGCGACAAGTATTCCCTGTCCTATTACGTGAACATGGCGAAGGAACTAGAGCGTATGGGCGCGCACGTGCTCGCCATCAAGGATATGGCGGGTCTCTGCCGCCCCTACGCCGCCGAAAAGCTGGTGAAGGCATTGCGCCAGGAAATCGGCATCCCGATTCACTTCCATACGCACGACACCAGCGGCCTCAACGCGGCCTCCGTCCTGAAAGCCGCCGAGAGCGGCGTGCACGTGGCCGATGGCGCCATCGCGTCGATGAGCGGCACCACCAGCCAGCCCAACCTGAATTCCATCGTGGCCGCCCTGGCGCACACCAGGCGCGAAACCGGCATCGATCTCGACGCGCTCAACCAGTGCGCCGATTACTGGGAAGTCGTGCGCGAGTACTACGCGCCGTTCGACACCGGCCCGAAAAGCGGCTCGGCCGAAGTCTACCTGCACGAGATGCCGGGTGGACAATTCACCAATCTCAAGGAGCAGGCCGAATCCATGGGCCTGGGCGCGCGCTGGCATGAAATCGCGCGCACGTACGCCGAAGTCAACCTGGCTTTCGGCGACATCGTCAAGGTGACACCCTCGAGCAAAGTGGTCGGCGACATGGCCATCTTCCTCGTCAATCACAATATGACCATGCACCAGTTCGAACAGCACACGGCCGATCACAACCTGACCTTGCCATCGAGCGTGATCGACATGTTTATGGGTTCGCTCGGCGAACCCGCCGGTGGCTGGCCGAAGCACCTGCAGAAGATCATCCTGAAGGGCGCAAAGCCGCAGCGCGGACGGCCCGGCGCGCACCTGCCCTCCGTTGACCTCGAAGAGACCGCCGCCGCGATCGAAAAGAAAATCGGCCGCCAACCATTGCACGACGAAGTGCTCAGCTACCTGATGTATCCCGACGTGTTCCTCAAGCTCGCGCGCGCCCGCCAGAACTGGAGCGACGTGGACGTGCTGCCCACGCCACAGTTCTATTACGGAATGGAGCGCGGCTCGGATATGACCGTGGAACTGGAACCCGGCAAGGCCCTGGTGATTAAGCTCCTCACCATCGGCGAGCCGCACCCCGACGGCACCCGCACCGTTTTCTTCGAGCTCAACGGGCAGCCCCGCGAGGTCTCCATCCGCGACCGTAAGTTGCAGGTGACCGAGCAGGCCAAACCCAAGGCCGACCCGAATAAGCCCGGACAGATTGGCGCGCCCATCCCCGGCGTAGTCTCTACCGTCGCGGTGGAGCTCAATCAGAAGCTCAAAAAAGGTGATCGCCTGCTGGTGCTGGAAGCCATGAAGATGCAGAGCACGGTTTACGCTCCTGTGGCGGGCGCGGTGACACAAGTCCTGGTCACCCCCGGCCAGCAGGTAGAAGCCAAAGATCTGCTGTTGGTGATCGAGTAGCCGCTAGCCTCACAATAGCAACAGGGCCGTCAGGTACAGGCCCACGGCGGCGCCGCAATCGATCAACAGATCACGCGCGCTTGTGTGCCCCCTGCGCAGCCTGAGGAAGTAAATCCCAAAGGGAACTCCCAGCAGAAGCGTTAGCAGAATCAGCTCGAACACCGCATTTGCCAAAACACCCGCCCACCATGACTCGGGCGGCCATCTGCTCGAAGGAAGGAAGTTCGGGAACATCACATACACCAGCCTTCGCACCACCAGTAAGGCGATGCCCGTGAATGCCGCCCAACGGATCAGCGGATAAAGTGCCCGCGGCTGGTATCCCGCTTCGTTCGTCGCCACGCCGCAATCCTATCATTCCCGCCCAACTCATGCAAACCGCGTTGCCGCGTGCCCAGGAACTTCGCATGGTGACCTCTCATGGTCGCTGTGACAAATCTGCAAAACTCGCTAAAGGATGGGCGGCGGCGGCCTGCGTTTCCGCGAGGAGTTGCCGAAATCGCTTCTTGGCGCGATGCAACATCACGCGCAGGTAGTCGCGCCGCACTCCCTGCTCGCGGCACACCTCGTCCTTGTCGCGCTCATCCAGAAAAATGGCGCAAATCAGAAACCGATCTTTCGGTGTCATTCGGTTCATCAGGCCAAGCATTTGGCGGCCCTGCTCTTGGTTGACCAGCTCCCGCTCGAGGCAGACGCCCGGATCGCGCCGCTCCTCGAGGCGTTCATCCCAATGTTCCGGCTTGCTCTTCCCGCGCAAATACTCCAGCACTACGTTGTTGCAAATGGAATACACGTACGCGCCCAGGCATTCCGGACGCCGCAAGCCTGGGCCTTGCCGCAGCGATCGAAACACGCGTAGAAAGACTTCTTGCCGCAGGTCTTCCAGTTGCTCACACGACCGCAGCCGGTGCTTCAATTTAATGAGGAGCAAAGGCGAAAAATAACCCACGAAATGCCGCTCGGTCTCCGCGTCGCTGTCGGTCAGCCGCCGTACATAGTCCCCGTCGAACGGGAAGAATTCCAATGATTGCCGGTGCTCCTGCGTTTCGACGGCATATACAGATCTCGGTGCCGGCGCATCGGGGGCGCTGGTTCGATCGCGGCCCGGTGCGGGGGGGATAGTTCGTTGAGTGCTGAGGTTCAATCGTTGCATCGAAGTCCGATTTGAAGGTATCCCTCAATGCGTGCGGGATTCCCTCCAATCCTCCTGGCCACTGCTTTACCGTTCCCTCATGGCCGCGGCTCTGAGTAGGGCACTCCTCTCGCCAAACGTCTCCACAGCCGCCGCCCTGTGCAGGTATATGAAAACGCCTGCTCGGGCAACATGGCTCGGGCCAAATCGGCTTTTTTTGCGAACCGTCCGGTTCACGCCCGCGAACGCGCAGGTTCAAAATATTCGAAGTAACGGTGGGCCTACTCGCGGCGGAGCGCGGCCATGGGATCGACCGTCGCGGCGCGATGCGCGGGAATGGCGGCCGCAGCCAGCCCCACCGAACCCAGCAGCGTCGCCACCGCGATGGACGTGGCAGCGTCTGTCGGCGCCACTTCGAACAGCAGCGTACCCAGCAGGCGCGCGAGCAATAGCGACGCACCCAGCCCGATTCCGAGCCCGGCTGCAATCAGCGGAATCGCCTGCCATAGGACCAGTGCCAGCACGTCATCGCGCCCGGCACCCAGTGCCATGCGGATGCCAACCTCCCGGGTCCGCTGGGCGACGGAATAGGAAATCACGCCGTAAACGCCCACAGCCGCCAGCGTCACGGCCAGCCCGCCGAGCAGCCCGAGCAGGGCCAGTGCGAAGGTCCGGTTAGCCAGTCGCTCCGAGTAATAACCCTGGAGCGGCTTCACGTGGTACACCGGCGAGCCAGGATCCACGGCCTCAAACACTTTGCGAATCGCGCGTTCGAAGCGGATCGGGTCGCCCGCAGTGCGTGCCATCAGCCGGTAGTAGCCGATAATCGCTTCCTGCTCGAGCGGCATGTAGACCTGTAGGTCCGCTAGGTGGTCGATGCCATCCTGGTGTACGTCGCCGACCACGCCGACGACAGTCATCCACGGCGGACGGCCCAACTGTATGTGCTTGCCGATGGGGTTTTCGCCCGGGAACCGCGCCTTGGCGCACGCCTCATTGATCAGCGCCACGCGCGGCGTCGTAGCGGTGTCCTGCGCGGTAAACAGACGGCCGCGTTTCAGCGGGATCCGCGTCACGTCGAAGTAATCCGTAGACACGGAAAACTGGTCTGCCCAGGGTGCGTAGGTTTCGTCCTCGATCGGTTTCTCGGCGATCACCAGGCGGAGCCGCTCCGTGTAGTCCATCGGAATCAGGCTGGTCATCGCGGCGCCTTCGATACCGGGAACGGCGCGCAGACGCTCCAGTACCTCACGGTAATAGCCGATCAGGTTGCCTGCGTACCGCGGGCCTATCGCCTCGGTAGTCAGCGTCAGCACATTGCGGGGCTCGAAGCCGGCGCCCACGGCCATCAGGCGGAAGAAGGTGCGGGCCATCAATCCGGCACCCACCGCCAGCACGAACGCCAGCGCGATTTCGGCCACCGTGAACGCGTTGCGCAGGCGATTGTGGGTGAGACCGCCCTCGCCGGCGCCCTTGATGGCGCGCGTCAGGTCTACTTGCGAGGCGCGCCACGCCGGCGCCATCCCGAAGAGCAGGCCCGCCATTACGGTGGCGGCGAAAGCTACGCCTAGCACCGCGGCGTCCACATGCGCCGACTGGGCGCGGGGGATTCCGTCGGGCGCCAGCGAAGCCAGCGCGCCCGTGCCGAAGCAAGCCAGCGCCGTGCCGAGCACTCCGCCCGCGGAGGCCAGCACCAGACCCTCGGTGAGGAGTTGACGGATGAGGCGGCCCCTTCCCGCGCCGAGGGCGGTGCGGAGCGCGATTTCGCGCGTGCGGCCGGCGGCTCGCGCCAACAGCAGGTTCGCCACATTCGCGCAGGCAATCAGCAGCACGAAACCGGCGGCGCACCACACGGCCCACATCGCGGTACGGGCATGCCCAAGCAGGCGGTCCGGCAACGCCACCAGGCTGAGCCGCGCACCATCAGGATAGGATCCCGGCGATTCGCGCACCATCGCGGCGAAGATGCCGTTCAACTCCGCGCTCGCCTGGCTCAGGGTTACGCCGCGCTTCAACCGGCCCAGGAAGCGCAGGCGCTGGCAGTCGCGGCATGTCGCAAACGGATCGACCCGCTGCGGGTAGTACATTTCGGGAACCGACGTGGACGTGGCTTTGAGCAGCGGCACAAACGCGGGCGGCAGCACGCCCACCACCTTCACCGGACCGCTAGTGAGCCGGAGCACGCGGCCAAGGATGTGCGGATCGCCGCCGAACCGGCGCAGCCACAGCGAGTGGCTGAGGATGATCGCGAGCCGCTGATTGGGCGGCTGGTCGGCAGGCAGGAAGGTGCGGCCGAGTTCGACCTGCGCGCCCACCGTATCGAAGAAGTTGGAGTCCACGCTGAGGCCGCGTAGCTTCTCAGGCCGGTCGTTCTCCACCAGCGTTGCCGGCCCGTCCCCGTATGCCGACACACTTGCCAGCGACTGGCTGCGAGCGGCAATCTCGCGCATCACCGTGTATGGCACTAACGGATTGTCCGGATCGTCCGCCAAAGGTTCGCCGATGATGACCAACCGGTCGGCGTGCGCGTACGGCAGCGGGTCGAGCAGCACTGCCTTGACTACGCTGAAGATGGCCGCATTCGCGCCGATGCCCAGGGCCACCGTGAGCACCGCAACCGCCGTGAACCCGGGGCTGCGGCGCAGCGTACGCAAGCCGAAGCGGACATCCTGCCGTAGCGTCTCCACCCACGAAATCGTCATCACCTTGCCTTACCTGCCGCTGGACACGTCCCGGACCACCTCTTCCGCGGGTTCGCGGCCATGAAGATAGTTGACGCAAACCGCATAGCCGCGTGCCGCAGCGAGCTTTGCGGTCGCCGCACCTATTCCGCGGCCGCCTCCCGTTATGATGATGACCGGCCTTTCGCTCATCCGTCCTCACCCTTCAATCCGGCATCAGCACAGGGATGACCTTGTTGCCGTGCCTCCGGTAAATGCGAAAATCCGAGTCGAGTGTGAATACTTCGCCGGCATTGTGGATTTCCGAGAGTCGCACCAGACAAGCATCTGCCAGGGACATGGGTCTGTTGCGATACCGGCGCATGAGAACCCGCAGTTCCGTTTGCTCGTCCTGCACGCTGAGCGCGATACGAATCACACCCCGCTCCAGTAAGGCAAAAAGCGCATCGGCTTCGCGGCCATCGCGTTTCAGCAGGAACGCGGTCTCCGTAAGGACTGGCTCGCACGTGAGCAGTGGCGGCCGCAGGCGCTTCCACTGCTCAACAGCCCACGCATGATGCCTCAGTCCCGAGGCGAGGAAGCTTACCAACGGCCCAGTGTCCAGCAGGCAGGGACCTTTCTTCACTGCCCAAAACCTTCCATGTATTTTGGATTGTCGGCGAGATCCTCCGGCAGGCCCTTCACTGTGCCGGCGAGATCGCGGGCGAGGTCGTAACACGAGATCGCGCCGGCCGTCGGTTGCTTGCCCAAAGTCTTCTCCAGGCCCTCCCGCACAAGCCACGATTTCGTCACCCGCCGCGCCTTCGCCTCGCTCTCGAGTTGGACCAGGAGATGGTCGGGCAGCTTCAGTGAAATAGTCCGCATGCAACCAGCGTAATACGCACCACACTGCTGCGCAATACCGACGGTCGCGGGACTTCTATCCCCGCGTCTTCCTCCGCGTCTCAGCGTCTCCGCGTCAAAGCGCATCTCGCCCATCCACGCGCAGAATCCCCACTGAAAACAATCTGCTTATCCATGTTCATCCGTATTCATCCGTGGCCCATTCCCTTTTGCCGTTTCGGATGTAAACTTTATAGACAGCCACCGTCCCACGAGTCGCAAATTCGCACAGTGGACAAGGTGACATTATGACCACAGCCGCGTCCAACCTATCAGACAGGCAAAGTTGGAGCAGGCTGGAAGAAAAGACGTTACGTGAGTTATGGCTCAGGATGCAGCCGGTACCGTAGGCGCCCGAGTGAGTCCCCAGGTTGATTCATTAATTCGGGCGGCCCAGGCCGGCGACCAAGACGCTTTCGAGCAGTTGGTTCGCACGTATGACCAAAGTGTGCTCAGGCTGGCCATGAACCTCCTTCGCTCGCCGGAGGATGCGCGCGACGTTTACCAGGAGGCGTTTCTCAGGGTCTATCGGAACCTCCACGCGTTCCGGTTCGATTGCAGCTTCCATACCTGGCTGTACCGGATTGTGACGAATATTTGTTTGGATCAGTTGCGCAAACGGAAGGTCCGGAAAGAGGAGTCCCCCACTGTCGAAACCAGCGAGGGACCGATCGACCGGATGGATTCCTTTCAGGAGGAAGCCGCCCACGCGGACCCGGAGCGCAGCTTATGGAACCGCCAGTTGAAACAGCGGATTGATAACGCACTGGACGATCTGACACCGCGCGAGCGCATGGTTTTCGAACTGAGGCACTACCAGGGCCTGCGTTTGCGGAATATCGGCGAAATGCTGGGAACCACGGAAGAAGCCGCCAAAAATTGCCTGTTCCGCGCAACCCAGAAAATGCGCGCCGTGTTGGGAGATTTCACATGACTTGCGACTCGATTCTAAAACTCATCCCTCTTTATTACTACGGCGAACTGACGCCGGACGAGGAAGAACGCGTCGAAGAGCACACCCACGCTTGTCCCGCCTGTTCGCGTCAGGTTACGCAACAGCGGGCCCTCGCGGCGGCGCTCGATCAGCGGCGGATGATGGCCGCGCCCATGCTTCTGGAAGATTGCCGCAGCGACCTTCTGGCGGCGATCCAGGGCGGCGCTCCCCGCGTCGAGTCACACCCTAAGGGGCCGTGGCGTCTCTTCCTGGACGCCATGGCGTCCACCTTTAGGCCCGCGTCGGGCACATCGCTGACCGGCTTGGCCCGCCTGCGCCAGCCGGTCGGAGCCCTGGCCCTGATCGCCATCGGATTTTTCGCCGCCCGCCTCATCAACACCACCGCCCCCTCCGGCACCGGCCCCCTCCTCAGTTCCATAACCTCGCCCACCGACGACGTGTATTCCACGGTCCGCTCGGTGCAGCCGGATAACTCGGGCGGTGTCGCGATCTCTCTCGACGAGACTCACCGGAAAGTGGTCAAGGGCAGCATGAACGATGGCAATATCCAGCGCCTCCTGCTGGCCGCCGCCCACGAAGACAACCCGGCGGTTCGCGTGGAATCGGTGGATCTGCTGCGCAGCCAGTCCGGCTCCAGCGAAGTTCGCGACGCCCTGCTCAACGTGGTGTCGCAGGATACGAATCCCGGCGTGAGGCTCAAAGCGCTGGAGGGTCTCAAACCGCTGGCCGCCGACCCCGAAGTCCGCAAGACTCTGGGCCGCGTGCTTCTCACGGACGACAACGTTGCCGTGCGCATGCTGGTGATCGATCTGTTGGTGGCACACCGCGACGACAACGACAACATGGTAGGGATGATGCAGGGTCTGGTACAGAAGGAAAATAACAATTCGGTGCGCCTCAAACTGGAAAAGGCGCTCAGGGACATGAATGCGTCGCCCGGAAGATTCTAAGATACTCGCGATTTTCCTCCTGCCCGTAGCGGCCCTGGCTCAACCAGGCGGCCTGGTACGCCAGGGAGACCGCTTCGTGCGCGATTTCTCGGGCACCGCGCCGGCGGGCCGCCGCCTGCGGATCAATGCCCACGGGCCGGTCAGCGTGCAGGCGGGCACCGGCAGAAGCATCACTTACACGGTCCACGTCAGCGTCCGTGCGCGCACTGAGGCGGAGGCGCGCAACGTCATGCAGCGCTACAACGTACGCGTGAATCCCCAGGGTGAATGGGTCGTGCTCACCGCGCCCGGAGGTCCGGTAATCTCCGCGGTCACGGTAAGGGCCCCGCGCCTGGATTACGTCGTGGTCTCCACTTCCGATGGCGCGGTAGACGCGGGCGGCATCGAAGGATCGCTCGAAGTGGACACCGGCGCCGGTGAATTGACGGCGGACCGTATCGGCGGCGATTGCCGCCTGGTCACCGGCGGCGGCGATATTCGCGTCGGAACGGTGGGTGGCGCGCTGCGCTGCTCCAGTGGAGCGGGCAAGATTCGCGTCGGCACGGTGCACGGAGCGGCCGAACTGGAAACCGTCGGTGGCGACATTGCCGCAACCGATGTCGGCGGCACGGTGAACGCCGAAACCGGCGGCGGCGGCATTCACATTGTCAAAGCCGGCGGCGCGGTGACTGCCGGAACCGGCGGCGGCCAGATCATTGTGGACAGCGCCAACGGCGTCGTCACCGTGCGCAATATGGCGGGACCGGTCAAGGTGGGCGCGGCCGCGGGCGTGCAGTGCGAGTCCGGCTCGGGCGGCATCAACGTGACCAACATCGCCGGCGGAATGCGGGTCTCTACCTCGCTGGGCAACATCATGGCGAGCCTGTTGGCCGGCAAGCTGGCGGATTCTTTTCTTGCCACCGGCAACGGTGACATCACGGTTTATATTCCGTCTAATGTAGGCGTGACCGTTCGCGCCCAAAACGATATGGCCGATTCCACCAGGCGAATCGCCGTCGATTTTCCCGGCATCCGGGTTCGCCGGCAGGGACGTCTGATCGTTGCGGAAGGCCCGGTGAACGGCGGCGGACCGCTGCTGCAGATTTCCGCCACGGTCGGCACCATTTTTATACGAAGACAACAATAAGAGGTAATTGCCATGAAAACTCTGGGAATTGTATTTGCTGCGGCGGCGAGCCTTGTCGCGTCCTCCGCATTCGCGCAGGTTGTAATACCGCGCGGGCGTATGGCGCAATCGTATGAAGTGCAGAAGGCAAGCAGCGGCTATCTCGGCATCGGCGGGCTGGACATCAGCCCCGAACGCGCCAAGGCCCTCAACCTGAAGGAAGAGCGCGGCGTGGAAGTCTCCAGCCTGGCCGAAGACGGTCCGGCGGCCAAGGCCGGCCTCAAGGAAGGCGACGTCGTGCTCGAATATAACGGCCAGGCGGTGCAGGGCACCGCGCAGTTTCAGCGCCTGGTACGTGAAACTCCGGCGGGCCGGCAGGTGAAGATCACCGTGTGGCGCGCCGGCGCGCCGCAAACTCTCACGGCCACCGTCGGCGAAAACCGCCAGGCCACCACCATCATCACGCCCGGCGATGGAGGGTGGAACTTCTCCATGCCCGAAATTCCGGCCATGCCGAACATTGAGATCCCACGCTTCCAGATGTCCGCGCAGAACCCGATGCTCGGCATCGTGGGCGAATCGCTCGCCCAGGAAGATCAGCTCGCCGAGTTTTTCGGCGTGCAGGAAGGTGTCCTGGTACGGTCGGTGAAGAAGGGATCCGCCGCTGAAAAGGCCGGCATCAAAGCCGGCGACGTGATCACCAAAATCGACGAATCCAAGGTCGGCAGCAGCGCCGAGATCACCCACGTCCTCCGCAGCTTGAAGTCCAAAAAGACTTTTGGTCTGACGGTAGTACGCAACCGGAAAGAGATGCCGTTGACCGTGACCATGGAAACCACCGGTAGTTCCGTCCGAGCCGCCATCGTCGAAGTGAACTGCTGACATGCGTGGTGCTTAACCGCTTTGAGGCACACCGACCAAGGGATGCCGCAAAGTCTCCGGCGGTATGTCGTTGTGACATCCCACGCTTACTTCGCGCTCAGCAGATTCGCAAACAAACGGAAAGCCCCCGGCACCCCGGCCGGAAGCTGGCGGAACCACGAATACGCAGTGAAAATGTAGACGCCCTTGCCATAGTGCGTCCAGATCTCCCCGCCCTCCAGCGGTTTCTCGCCGGGATCGTGCGAAGACACCACGGTCTCGTAGCGCTTATCCCACTGGGTGGCGAAGTAAAGCCCGCGCTCCTGCACCCAACCGTCGAAATCCTTGGGATTGATGTGGTTCGGATACTGCAGCAGTGGGCTGTCCTGGTTGGTGAACGTGAGCGGCGCCTCCTCCACCGTGATGCGATACTGATTGCCGCCCGGCACGGCGAACGGGTACGGCCCCAGATTCGTCGTCACCGGCGCGGTCTGCTGCTGATTGAACGGGTTGGGCTGCTGCCCGCGCGGCGCGTTCGGGTCCGGACTGTCGCCGGTCTGGTATTGCACCACGTACGTGCCGCCCCTCTTCACGTAGTCGAGCAGGCGCGGTTGATTCGCGCGGATATCGGCGCGCACATTGTACGCGCGCACCCCGGCGACGATGGCGTCGAAACGGCTGAGGTCGCCCTGCTCCAGATCGCTCTGGCTGAGCAGCGTGACGTCGAGCCCGAGTTGCCGCAGCGCGTCCGGCATCTCGTCGCCCGCGCCCATGATGTACCCGACCTTCTTAGCTGTCACCTTGATGTTGGCGCGGACGAGCTTGATGTCCGACGGGGGGAACAGCGTCTGCGGCGGGAAATGCGGATACGAAATCACCTGGGTCCCCGACTCGATATCGCGCCCGTTCACTTTGGCGACGGCGTGCAGCGTGGCCGTGGTTTCACCCGCTGGCGGCGTCACTTCAAACGTCATCACGCGCTGCTCGCCGGAAGCCGCGATCTCGAAACTCTCCGAGCCCGGTTCGGCCTTCCAGCCCGCCGGCACTTCCAGGCGCAGATCGCCTTTCGCGTCGGCCACGTTGGCCTGCACCGAAATCTGCACTTTGCGCGCCGCCGTATCCGGGAACAGCGCCACCGGTTCCGGTAGATTCACCGCCACCGCGGGCACCACCACGAACGGGCGCACACGCTCGCCCTGCGCACGGTCGGCATAGCGATGGTGCACCGGTCGCACCAGTTCGATGGGCGCTCCATCCACCGTGAGACGCACACGTACACTGGCTGCAGCCGGAGTATCGGGCAGGCCGATCAGCATCTGGTTGTCCACACGGTAGACGTCGGCAGTGGGCGGCTTCACCAGCCAGTAGGGCTGGGTGTAGTCCTGGTTCGCCGGCACCAGCAGGTTGAATGCGACCTCGGCGCTCTCGTTGTATCCGAGGTTCGTGGGTTTCGCCTGCCCTTCCTGATTCCAGATGCCCTCGACGCGCGCGCCTTCAAGCCCGACTTTCGCCGAGGAGCGATTGAGCACCGTCGCCGTGACATTCACCGTTCCGCCGGGAGCCACATCGAACTGCCGCGCCTGGGCCTCTACGAAGAGGCCCGCACACAGCGCGATGGTCTCATCGAGCTCGGCGAGTTTCGCCTTGGCCAGCGGATCGGCGATCGCGGCGATCAGCGGGCGCACCTTGACCAGCGCCGGGATCACCTGTGCGGGGTGCGCCGGCTCGTAATTGCGAATCGCCTCATCCAGACTCGCCTTCACCACGCTGCCTCCGGGCAAACGGTTCCACGACGTGTCGATGCCGTCGAACAGATCTTTGGTCGCGGGCGCGCCGCCGGTAATGGTGAAGCCTGCGCGGCCCGCGCCGGGACGGCGCATCGCGCCCGTACCCTGGCTGTGATGCATGCTGCGGCTGAGCACTGCCAGTTCTTCATACGAGTAGCCCAGGATCGGGTTGAAGGATCCGGTATCGGCGTACGGGCCGCTCTCGTTTTCGGGCACGGGCGGAACGATTCCTGCCGGCACCGCGGGCGCGCCGCCGCGTCCACCGCGACCGCCCCCGCCTACCGCCAGGCCGAAGCCGCCGAAACCCGCCGCCTGGGCTAATCGCTTGGCCTGCCACACCTGCACGTACTTCAACTGCTCGGGGAACATCTTGGGGTCGGCCGCCGCGGTAAACGCCTCCTTGCCGAGGATGGCCGATGCCTGGTGCTGCCCGTGTCCATCGCGCGGCGTACCGCTGAACCCAAGCAGGATCACGTCCGGCCGGTAGCGGCGGATCACCCAGACGATGTCCGATAGTATGCGGTCGTGTCCCCACTTCTGCAGCGTCTCATCGGCGGTGCGCGTGAATCCGAAATCGATGGCGCGTGTGAAGAACTGATCGGCGCCATCGATCTGCCGCGCCGCCAGCAGTTCCTGCGTACGAATGATACCGAGCTGCGCGCCTTGCTCGGAGCCGATCAGGTTCTGGCCGCCTTCGCCGCGCGTCAGCGAAAGGTACGCCGCGCGCATGTGCCGTCCGCGCGCGAAGTAGGCGAGCACGGCGGTGCGCTCGTCGTCGGGATGGGCCGCGATGTGCAGCATCGTACCCAGTTCATTCAGCTTGTGCAGCGATTCTTCGATTTCGGCCGCACCGGAGAACGGGCGCTGTGCCGGAATGGGAGCCGCCCACACGAGCAGCACGGCACCCAGAAGGAGTCTAACTCCGAAATTACGCATGTATGTTCACATTTTACCGAAGTCAAATGCTTCCAGTTTCCGGCATGTCTATCACTGACCACGTGGCTGATACCTGCTAACCTTATATGCAAGCCATGACCAAGACAGTCCGTTCTCCTTTCAATCACGAAGTTGGCGGGAAAGTGGAGGGCTGCACCATTCTGGAAAAGCGGGTGGTGATTCCGCCGAACCCTGCCGAACAACGCCGCGGCGTGTACGATTATCTGGTGGAGGTGCCGCCTCTACCTGTGGGCGCGAAGTCCGGGAAAGCTGCGAGTTCGCGGTCTTCCAAGACGAACCCAGCTCCGAAGGAGGGGTCGGCCGGCTATACGCGGGCCACTCCCGAAGAGATGAGCTCGGTGATCCGGCGTATCGGGGGAAGGTAGTACATCGCTCCCTCACGGTCGCGGCTCGGATACAAGTCGCGGCTCTGAGATTTCAAACGGGATTGCAGGAAGGGTGCCTAGCGGGACTCGGCGGCGCGCGGCTTGCGGCGTGGTGCCGGGATTGGCTGCGCGCTCCACGTAGGCGTCTACGATCAGGTTGCCTTTCAGCCCCGCTTTGACCTTGGCCGCATCGGCACGAAGGATGATGGCCACTCCATCGCGCACGGTCTCCACCTCTTGAATGGTGATGCCTTCGGGAGGCTGGTTTAGTTCCAGTCTTAGGGTGTCAGCCAGGCGCGGGGTGTTGACCACGACGCGCACCGGGGCGACTCCGCCGCGCGGCAGTCTGACAGCGGCTTCCGTTTCGAGCTTCCAGGCGGCGCGCGCGTTGGGGCGCGGCACTCCGGTGACATCGGCCAGCCAATCTTTCGCCGGCACCAGGTGATGGTAGTAGAAGGCCTGCATCATATCTTCAGCGGGCACACCGGCACGGCGCACTTCGTGGCCGGCAATGGTGGCGCGGCCCTCAAGCGCGAGAGTGTGCGGCGGCTCGGGGCGCGTTGGCACGGTGAGGGTGAGACGGACGCTATCCGTACTGCCCGGAATGACGCCACCGGCCAGGATGAAGCCCGAGGGCGCGTCCTTCAACTTGAGCGCGATATCGCCCGAGAAGCCGTCGCGGCGCAGCGCGTAGACGGTGACGGGCACGGTGGCTCCCGCGCGCGCGTTGATGCTGGAGGGCACCATGCGCAATGCAAAGTCGGGCTGAGGGCGGCTGATGCGCAGGCGGTAGGCGTAGTCCGTGCCGCCTTTGCCCTGAGTATCGCCGAGGTACAGATAATAGACGCCGCCGGCCGGCAGTTTGAAGCGCAGGAACGAATCGGCCTGGTGGGTGAGCAGCGCCGCGCCTTTGTCCTCGGCATCATCGTTGACGGCGAGCTCGCGGCCCGCGGCGTCGGTCAGGCGGAGGAGAGAATCGAGCGGCGAATCCAGACGTCGCGCGGTAACTTCGGCGACAATCTCGTCGCCGGCACGGCCGTCGAAGCGGAAGACATCCCAATCACCGGGCTGATCGATGCGACCGTTGACAATCACGGGCAGACTGAGGCGCTGAGCGTTCTCCTTGCGATTGTTGGGTTCCTTCTCGAGTACCTCGGGCAGGCTGTCCACGGCGAACAACGCGCGATTGGAGACGAACTGGCCGTTGCGCGCGGTGATGGGATAGACTCCGGCGGGCTTGCCTTTGGTCTCCTCCGTAAACTTACCGGACGGTAAGTTCCAGCCCTTGAGTTTGACCGCGACGCGTGCTCCGATGCGGCCGCCCAGGGGGAAAATTCCCGTGACGAAGGGCAGTTCGCCAATCTCCATGCGATAGACGAAGTCCTCGCGGCCGCGGTAGACGGAATCGTGAATTTCGAGCGTGTAAACACCGTCCTCGGGAATCTCGTAATAGAGGACCGGGTCGGGATGGAAGAGGAAGTGATCGGCGTATTGGACTTCCCTGCCCTGGGAATCGGTCAAGCCGATGGCGGCTTGAAACCAGCCAGGGACGGCGTCGGAGATGTAGGGCAGCAATTCGCGCGCCTTCGCGGCGACCACTACGTGCTGCCCCTTGGCGGCCTGGAAACGGTAGCGGTCCACGCCGCCCGGCATGATCTGTCCGTTGACCAGGACGGGCAGAGTGATATCCATGGGCGGATCCGGCGCGGGGCGCACCTGTCCGCGGCCCCGACCCGCCTGTGCGTCGCCGGTTCCCTTGGCAGAGGGGTGGGAGACTTCAGGCAACTGATCGATACAAAACGTCACGGGATTGGTGAGGCCGTTGGGGGTGACGAGGCGGAGTTCACGATCGCCCAGCGCGGCGTCGGCGTGCCAGCTCGATCTGCAGGCGCACGGTCTCGGCGATGGCGGGCGTGGTGGGGCGGCGCACGAAGCCTAGCGAGTTTGTCGCGGATTTCGGCGATCTTCTGGCGATCTGCCGCCGTGGGGTTAGGCTTCTCGGAGAGTTCCTTGGCCTGGTCACGGAGTTGGGTGGCCTGCGCGGGGGTAAGCGGCTTGAAGTAGTCGACTACGGTGGCTTGCACACCTGGTTCCGGAAAGCAGGGCGGATTTTACTCCGTCGAGGAACTGGCCTCCGATGGTGATTTCGAAGATGGTGCCCTGTTGACCGCCGGCTGGGTAGGCATAGCCGGCATGAGGCGTTTGCTGCTGGGCGACGGCGAGAAATGCGAGGCAGATGCATTCAACGCAGAGGCGCAGAGGGCGCAGAGGAAAGCGCAGAGAAGAGAAGAGGAGTCCGAGCTTCGCTCGGATTGACAGGCTGAAGCCTGTCCCACCACGGAGGCCGGGAGAGAAGATTGGAGGAAGGATCGGAGTTGCACTCTACGTGATCTCCTTCAGGCGGCCGGCGGATTTTACTCCGTCGGCGGGGGAGGCCAGGACTCGGGCGGGAAGGCCCAGGGGATGGGGGAGTTTGGCTTCGGTGTCGATGCCGAGGAGGTCGTACATGGTTCCAATCAGGTCCACGGGATAAACGGGGCGGTCTTTGACTTCTTCGCCGCGCGCGTCGGAGGAGCCGACGACGTGGCCGCCTTTGAAGCCGCCGCCGGCGACCACTGCCGAGAAGACTTCGCCGTGATGGCCGCGGCCGCCGTTCCATGGGGCTTCCCACTGGACCTTGGGCGTGCGTCCGAACTCTCCGTTCCACCAGACGATGGTGCTATCGAGGAGGCCGCGCTGCGCGAGATCGGCGAGGAGAGCCGACATGCCCTTATCCATTTCGGGCAGTTTGCGGCGCATGGTTTGGAAATTCAGCTTGTGAGTGTCCCAGCCGCCGTTGTAGTTGATAGTGATGTAGGGAACGCCGCGCTCCACCAGGCGACGCGCGACGAGGCAGGATTGCCCGAAGGTGTTGCGGCCGTAGGAGTCGCGAAGGTCGTCCTTCTCCTGGGCAAGATCGAAGACTTTGCCGGCGTCGCCGAGGATCAGTTCGTAGGCTTGCTCTTCGGCCTCTTTGGCGGCAGCGAGCTGCGGATCGCCGGGCATGGCGTTGGCGAGGGTGTTGAGTTTGTGCAGGTACTCGCGGCGATCCTGCTGGCGCTGGTCGGTGATGCCCTGCGCGACGACGCCTTCGACGGCGAAGCGCGCCTGGGCGGGGTCGCCGCCGGTGGCGAAGGGTTTGTAGCGGGAGCCGAGGAAACCGGCTTCGCTGAAACGGCCCTGCGGCTGGGTTAGCACGATGTAGGGGGGAATGAGTCCCTTGTATCCTGCGTTGTAACCCTTGAAGAGCGAGACCACCGCGCCCACGCTGGGGTAGACCTCATGGCCGCCGGAGACGCGCCCGGTCTGCACGGTGTACGACGCCGTCTCGTGCGCATTCACGCCGTGTGTCAGGCCGCGGATGATGGAATACTTGTCGGCCTGTTTGGCGAGGAGCGGGAGCAGTTCGCCGATGCGTATGCCGCTCACGTTGGTGGCGATGGGGGTTTTGAGGGGACCGCAGTAGTCGTTGCCGGCGTCGGGCTTGGGGTCGAAGGTATCGAGGTGCGCGGGTCCGCCCCACATCCAGATCTGGATGACGGATTTGGCTTTGGCCTTGGGCGTGGCGGCAGCGCTTAAGGGCACGGCGGCGTGGCTGCCGGCTAGCAGGCCGAAGGCGCTGTACAGGCCGCAGCGAAGGGCTTCGCGGCGATTGATGGGTGACATGCCGGGGAGATTTGAGTAGTTCATATTTCGCTCGCTGGTTAATGGCGGTAGAGAAACTCCGCGCTGTTCATCAGGGCCCACGCGAGATCGATCATGGCCTCGCGGGGCTTCAGGTTTCCGCTTTGCCCATAGGCGCTCACCGCCTGTAGTTCGGTGGCGGTGGGTGGGCGGGAAAGAATCGTCAGATAGAGGGCGGTGACGAGTTGCGGACCGCCCTTGGAATTGCGCATCAGAAACTGGAGATTGGGACTCTGTTCGATCTTGCGTTCCACGTGGCTGGCATTCAACATGTGAAGCTGCTGCGCGGCGGTGAGGCGGTTATTGCGCTCGGCTTCGAGGCCGGTGTCGCGGGGCGGGCGGCCGAAGAGTTCGAGGAAGGCGCTGGTGATGCTGCCATCGGGCAGGCTGATGCCGCGCTGGTCTTCGGGGATGAAGGTGAACGGCTCCGGGATGGCGCTGATGTAGGTTTCGGTAGTACCAGTGGTTTCGCAGATGGCGTCGGCGAGCACTTCGGCGTCGAGGCGGCGTAGCGGATAGTAGGCGAAGTTGGCCGCGGCTGCAGGGCGAGTGGTGCGCGGAATGGAGGAAAGCTGCCAGGTCTGGGAGTTGAGGATCAGGCGATAGATGGACTTGAGGTCGTAATGCGATGCGACGAATTCCTGTTCCACCCAGGCGAGCAGCTCGGGATTCGACGGCGGATTGTCCGGCCGGATATCATCGGGTTCGTGAATGATGCCGCGGCCGAGCAGCCAGCTCCACACGCGGTTGACAGCAGCGCGAGCGAACCAGGGATTCTTGGGCGCGATCAACCAATCGGCGAAAGCTTCGCGCGGGTCGCGGCCGGGAACGAGATGGGCGGACGTTCCATCGGGGAAGGCGGCGGGATCGGCAGGGGCGCCAGCAGGCCGGGGTTTGAAGTAGACGATCTCTTCTTTCCACTCGGTGGTCTCTTTGTAGCCGATTTGGGAGAAGAATCCCGCCATGGCGGCCAGGCGTTCGGGCGGCCAGTTTTCGGCGCGCGTGCCCATAAACGTGAGGGCGACGGTCTGTGCGATGGCGGCCGGTTCCTTGCTTTGCATGGCGCGGTAGAAATTGACCGGAGCTTCGCGGAAATTACTGCCGCTGGAAGTCAGGAGTTCGCGTACGAAGCAGTCGTAGCGCTTGTTTTCGCGGATGGCGGCGCGGATCCAATGGTGATAGGCCTGGGCGGCGTTGGGCCAGAGATTGATGGGGAACTCTGCCTTGACGCGCAGGAGGTCGCACCACTTCATAGCCCAATAGTCAGCGAACTCGGGGCGCTCGAGAAGGCGATCGATGAGAGCGGCGCGTTTGGCGGGGTCGGGGTCGGCGAGGAACTGCGAGGCTTCCTGCGCGGTGGGCAGGGTGCCGATGACATCGAGGAAGGCGCGGCGGAGAAATACGGCGTCGGAGGAGAGATTGGCGGGCTGGATGTCGAGGCGTTTCAGTCGGCCGAAAACGCGTGCGTCGATGGGGGACTGCGTGGACAGAGGGGTGGCGCTCTCGTAGGTCGGATTGACGGCGGCCTGGGCGGTAACAGCGGCGGCGACGACGGCCAGGGCGATTCGAGATAAACACATATTTAACACTTAAATATCTACAGATTCAACCCCCGGGTTGGGGAGAAGTTCTGGTTGGGTCCTACTTAGGCCGGCTTGCCGTGTATCAGTTGATAGGGTTACTCGATAGCGAAATGGGAAAGACGGAAGAGGCCGGAGCGGCGCTCCGTAAAGCCGAACAACTGGGCCCTGGTAATTCCGCCGCCCACAGGCCCTGGGCCTCTGGTACGAATCGGTGGGTAACGTGGACGAGGCGGAACGCGAATACCGGGCGGCCCTCGCCATTTATGTCTACAGCACCGAGGCTCGGGCCGGTCTGGCCAGGATCCAGAAACGCGTCCCTGGAACGCTTCGCTGAGAGAGACAGTCTGTGCTGGCTACGAGCCTGGACAACCGCCCGCGTCGAAACGCCGAAGAACGTTCCTCTTGAACTACTTTCAGCGAATGCCATCTATCGTTCGGTTCGGTGAAAGTGGCGTTGGGTGAAGGGTCGATCCGTATGTACACTGTAACTACCTTCACTTGCATTGCGTCCAGAGCGTGATTCCGGAAGCGCAACGGGCAGCTTTTAGATCGGCGGCCCAGGAGAATTGGACGAACCCCGAGTAGTTTGCGGGTCCAGGGGGACCCGCGCGGGCCAGGGGTCCGCCCCCACGGTATCACGCAGAAGGAGAAAAGAAAATCGCCAGACTGCTGCGTGGCGGCGTCCAGCAACAATCAACAGAAGCGGCTATAGCGATAACCGTCGTGATCTGCGCGAAGACAGAAGCAGACGCAAAAACGGTGGCGGTCTCGAGACGCATCCGCATGAACATACAAAAGGCAGCAAAACCTCTTCGGACCTCATCATCGACTTTTCTAATTTCGTGGCCCACCGCGGCGCGAACTCGAAGGTCGGGTAAACACGTGACACACTCCCGCGCGGCGTACGAATGTGCACATCCCGACCGGCGACAGCCGAAAAAAATATTGCGGGCAAACGGGTAAAGAGATACCATCAGCCTGAACCGCGAGAGACGCTCACCCGACACTCCTCCCCTGATCCTGGCGGGTCCTTCGACGTAAAGTCTTCAAACGCTACAATTATGTCCAAACTACGCTGGTTGTCGTGGGCCGTGCTCTTCGTCCCTTCGATCGCACATGCAGACAATATTTTGCATCCGGGCACGCCGGTCCTCGACCGCCCGACCCTGATCGCTCTCGGTATACAATTCCCCGTCACCGGCGACGATAACTACAATGGCGCCGTCACGGTGCGTTACCGGGTGGCGGGAACAGCCGCGTGGCGCCAGGGGCAGCCGCTCTATCGGGTGCATCCGGAGACGGCTCCCACCTGGCCCATCGCACCTCAGTTCTCGGGATCGATTTTCGACCTGCGCCCCAATACCACCTACGAAATCGAACTCCACGCGGTGGATCCGGACGGACCGGTGGATCAGATCTTTACGCTGACCGGCACGACTCGTCCCGTGCCGGGAGATCCCGCCAGTCCGCGCGTGCGCAACGTGACCGACGCGGCGTCGCTATCCACCGCCATGGTGACTGCGCTGCCGGGCGATGTGATCACTCTCGCCAACGGTATTTATGCGGGCACGTTCGCCACGAGCGCTTCGGGAACGGCCGCCAATCCGATCGTGATTCGCGGAGCGAGCCAGGACGGGGTCATCCTCGACGGGGGCGACTGCACCGGGTGCAACATCATCGAACTCTACGGCAGCTACGTGCACGTTGAGCAACTGACGCTGCGCAACGCCGAGCGCGCGATCCGGTTTCAGACCGCGGGCGCGCAGGGAATGGTCGTGCGGCGGGTCCACATCACCAACGTCACGCTGGGAGTCGGCGGCCGCCCTCCGCAGTACGACCACTACATTGCCGACAACATCGTGGAAGGCCGCCTGACCTGGCCGAGTGTCTACACCGACGACAACGGCGCCCATTCCGACGACGACGGCATCGCCGTCACCGGATTCGGAATGGTGGTGGCACACAATCGCATCTCGGGATTCGGCGACGCGATGAAGACCCAGATCGCGGGCGCGCGCGCCGTGGACTTCTACGGCAACGACGTCCTGTGGAGCTACGACAACGGCGTCGAACTGGACGAGTCCGAGGGCAACGCGAGGGTGATGCGCAACCGCTTCACCAACGTGTACGCCCCCATCAGTGTACAGCCGATCTACGCCGGCCCCGCTTACATCCTGCGCAATATCGAGCTCAACGTGGTGGATGAGCAGATGAAGTTTCACGCCGAAGGCGCGTCGCAGCCCAACGGCGTGTTCGCGTACCACAACACGTTCGTCTCGCCGTTCACCGAATTGCAGGTGCAGACACCGAATGCCAGCCACCACTTCGCCGTGATGAACAACCTCTTCGTCGCTCCGGCGCGCCTGCCCGGCTACGCTGTGAACTGGGACGCGCCGATCGACGATGGAGTGTTCGACTACAACGGCCACTTCCCCGACGGCACGTTTCTTTTTCTCTGGACGCTTCGGGGCTACACGGTGTTCCCTAACTTCGCTGCCATGCAGGCCGGCGGCGTGAATGCGCATGGCAGACTGATGACGGGGCCGATCTTCGCCAGCGGGCTGATCGCTCCCACGAGACTATGTCAGCCTACTGGCGCCGCAGGACGTAACGCCCGCCGCGGGCGGTGCGGCGATCGACGGCGGCGTGGTGCTGCCGGGGGTGAACGATACCTACACCGGCGCCGCACCCGACCTTGGCGCGATAGAGCTGGGATGTCCGGCCGCGATTTACGGGCCGCGCCCGACCGGAATCGATGAGACTAATGAACCCTTCGGCTGCGAGACGGTCACGTTGCCCCCCGCGCCATCTGGTACCGCGGCCTTCGTCAAGGCCGATGCCACGACCGGCGGATCCTGGAAAGGCGTGTACGGCTCCGAGGGTTTCAACGTGATCGCCGACTCCGCCAGTTATCCGGCCTATGTCAGCGTGACACCGTCGGCGAACCTCAGTTACATTTGGGCGGGTTCAGCCTCCGAGCCGCGCGACCTGCAGAAGGGCTCGGCGGCGGACCGGATCGCGGCATGCTGGTACTCAGACACTTCGTTCAGCGTTGACCTGGCATTCTCCGATGCCAATACGCACCAGGTGGCGTTCTACTTCCTGGATTGGGACACCTACCAGGGCGGCCGTGTGCAGCGCGTGGACCTTGTGGATGCCGCCGGCAGGGTGCTTGATACGCGGACAGTCTCGTCGTTTTCGAGCGGCGTGTACCTGGTGTGGAACTTGAGCGGCCATGTGACCGCGCGCATCACCAATCTTAATGGGCCCGCCAACGCCGTCCTGAGCGGACTGTTTTTCGGCAACGGCGCCGGTCCGGCGAATACGGCTGCCTTCGTCAGGGCCGATGCCACAACCGGCGGATCCTGGAAAGGCGTGTACGGCTCCGAGGGTTTCAACGTGATCGCCGACTCCGCCAGTTATCCGGCTTATGCCAGCGTGACACCGTCGGCGAACCTCAGCTACATTTGGGCGGGTTCGGCCTCCGAGCCGCGCGACCTGCAGAAGGGCTCGGCGGCGGACCGGATCGCGGCTTGCTGGTACTCAGACACTTCGTTCAACGTGGACCTGGCATTCTCCGATGCCAATACGCACCAAGTGGCGTTCTACTTCCTGGATTGGGATACCTACCAGGGCGGCCGTGTGCAGCGCGTGGACCTTGTTGACCCGACCGGCAAGGTGCTTGATACGCGGACGGTCTCGTCGTTTTCGAGCGGCGTGTACCTGGTGTGGAACTTGAGCGGCCACGTGACCGCGCGTTTTACCAACCTCAATGCGCCGGCCAACGCGGTACTGAGCGGGTTGTTCTTCCGGTAGACAGGGGCGGCCGTCCCTGGCCGTCGACTTTGCCTTCAACGGATTGATGGTTTTCGACGCTCTCTAACCCGGCAAACCAAACAAGAAGACTGCTTCAACGCAGAGAAGAAAGAACAGTCCGAGCTGCGCTCGGATTGGCAGGCTGAAGCCTGCCCCACCACGGAAAACACACGTCGGAATTTTTTCACAGCTTCTCACGGTAGCGCCTGCCCCACAAGGGCACTGAACCGGTTATTCGCGCAGCCCATAGACGAACAGGGCGTGGCCCGCGGCGACGGCCACGTACTGTTTTCCATCGATGCGATATGTAATTGGCGCGGCGGCTACGGGACCACCTACGCTCGCCTTCCACAGCAGCGCACCGGTTCTTGCATCCAGAGCGTGAAAGTAGCCTTCGCGTCCTCCGGTGAACAGCAGATCGGAGGCCGTGGTCAGGATTCCGGCATCGGTTACGTCCGTCATATCGAATTTCCATTTCGCCTGTCCGGTCCGAATGTCGAGCGCCATCACGGAGCCGTGGCCCGCCGCTTCGGTCCAATTGTTGATGGGAGCGCCGCGCAGGCCCGGGTTGGGCGATCCTGGAATCGGCGATGTCGGGCGGCCGCCCAGGTAGCGTTGTCCCGGGCTGTAATCAACCCTTTCGCTGACAAAAATCGTGGCGTAATCTTCCCAGGCTGAGAGGTAGAAGAGTCCGGTTCGGGGGCTGTACGATGGCGAATACCAATTGGTCCCGCCTTGCACACCGGGGTAGACCGGCGCGCCTACGGGCTGAGGTGTGGCCAGAGGCCTGCCGCGGTCATCCAATCCGCTCGCCCAGTTCACCTTGACGAACGGGTGGCCGGAGAGGAACTGGCCGTTGGTCCGATCCAATGCGTAGAAGAAGCCGTTGCGATTCGCCCATAACATCAGCTTGCGCATTCTTCCGTCCCAATTTGCATCCGCGAGCACGGGAACCTGCACCGAGTCGTAGTCGTAAGGATCGTGCGGGGTGAACTGAAAATGCCATTTCAGTTTGCCGGTGTCGGGGTCCAGGGCCAACACAGAATCCGAAAAGAGGTTGTCGCCCGGACGCTGCGACGCGTTCCAGTCCGGACCGGGATTGCCGATTCCCCAATAGGTAAGGTTGAGGTCGGGGTCGAACGACCCGGTAATCCAGACGGAGCCACCGCCGTGTTGCCAGGAATCGCCGGAGGGCCAGGTCTCATGGCCTGGTTCGCCCGGCGCGGGAATGGTGTAGAAGCGCCATGCTTGCTTTCCTGTGCGGGCGTCATACGCGGCCAGAAATCCTCGGATCCCATACTCGCCGCCTGCGACGCCCACGACTACTTTGTCCTTGACCACGAGTGGGGCCAGCGTCATGCCATAACCGGCGTCATGATTAGCCACCTTGGTAATCCACAGCGGCTTGCCGTTTCTGGCGTCAATGGCGATGAGGCGGGCGTCAATGGTCGCCATAAAGAGCGTGTCCCCGAGGATTGCGAGTCCGCGATTCACGGCGCCGCAGCACGGCTTGGAATCAGGCGCGGGCCTGTACTGGTAGATCCAGAAAATGCGGCCGGTCCTGGCATCGAGCGCCACGATGTCATCGGGCGGTTGGGTGAGATACATGATGCCGTCGAGCACCAGAGGGGTGGTCTCGAATTTCTGCAAGCTCTCGGCCTGAAAGACCCACTTCTGTTCCAGGGTCCTGACGTTACCCGGGGCAATCTGGTCGAGCGCGCTATAGCGCTGGCTCATATAGGTACCGGAGTACATCAGCCAGTTCTGGGGTTCCCGGGCGGCAAGCGTGAGGCGCTCATAGGAAACCTGCGCAAGCAGAATGCCGGGGTACAGAGATAGCAGGAACAGGGCACGGCGCGGCATATCAGTTCACTCCATCCAAGGTCAGGAGATAGGCCACCAGATCCGCCAGTTCCGGCGCGCTGAGTTTGCCTCGATAGGAGGGCATGGAAGAGGTCTTGATCACTGTGTACTCTTTGAGATCGGCCTTGGCCAGCGACACGAGGCGCTCTTCGTTATCGATCAATTGCACCGAATAGGTGTCTTCGTTGAGACGCCGCCCGGTGATTACGTTGCCGTCACGGGTCACGCCTCGCACGGAACGATTGATTGGCAGCATGTTCGCGGTAGGATCGAGCAGCGATTGCTGGAGGTCGTTCGCGGAGCGGACGGTACCAATGTCGCTCAGGTCGGGAGCCAGGCGGGAGCCTTGTCCATTGACGCGATGGCAGCTCATGCACGCTCCTTTGCCGGCGAATATTTCCTTGCCGCGACGAGGGTCCCCCACGGCGATCCTGGAGGTGTGGACGTCACGCATGGCGCGGATATAGGCTACGATCCCTGTCAATTCGGCGTCCTGAAATTTGTGCGGCGGCATGGCCGTGCCTGCAACTCCGGCAGTGATGAGGCGGGCCAGGTCTTCGTCGGAGGCCGCCCGGCGGAACTTGCCGCTGCGCAGATCGACGTTCGAGATCGCGTTGCCGGCGGCACCGTGGCAGAACGCGCAATTGGCGCCGTACAAGCGCGATCCACGGTCAATATCGGCTTGGCTGTATTGGCCGGCGTGGTCTTGTGCCGCGACGGGTTGGGACGCCGCGCACCAGAGCGCGAAGGCGGCCTGGAGAAACAGGGAAAGCGTGCGTCGAAGCATGTCTACAGATTCTACTGAAGATTGTGGCGGGTGGCATCCGCCCAACGAAGAGGCGTCGGGTGAGACTCGACGCGGCACGCAGGAGTGCGTCGCAGGAGTGCGTGCGCCACGGTGGTTGTCGACACTGTCGATCCGGAAATGGGGCGCGGGCGCACACTTCCTCAAAGGCTGCTCCGCTACAATCAGGGTATGAGGGTTTGTCTGTGTGTACTGGCCCTGGCCGCGCTTTCCCTGCAGGCGGCTACTTCCCCGAAGAGCGAAATTGTGCGCGGCAAGCTGGTTGTGCGCAGCGGCGAGACGCCGGTGCTGGAGACCGCGGAACACAAGCGCATCGTGCTGGACGGCGATACGCCGACGCGGAAGGTGCTGCACGATCCGCGGGTCAGCGGATTGGAGGTTGAGGCGACGGGGCACTTCACGGCGCCCGGCACTTTCCTGATCGACCCGCAGCATACGCGCGCCCTGGTGGTGATCGACGGCGGCAAGCGGAAGATGATCACGTACTGGTGCGACGTGTGCTACATTCGCGCATACGCGCCGGGCCCGTGCGTGTGCTGCCAGAAGGACACGGACCTGGACCTGCGCGACCTGGACGATATTCGATGAGCCCCATCAACTATACAGCCAGCCAACAGGCGGTGGACGGAATCGACACGGTGCAACTGGCCGATGCCACGCACAAGATGGAGTTGGAGATTGTGCCGGGGGTGGGCAATATGGCCTATAAGTGGAACGTGGGGGGACGCAACTACCTCCACTTCCCGTACCCTGGCTTGAGCGCGTTCGCAGCGCGCCCGCGGCTGTGCGGCGTGCCGTTTCTGGCGCCGTGGGCCAATCGCCTGGATGGCGATGCCTACTGGGCCAACGACAAACGCTACGTGCTGAATCCGAATCTGGGAAATGTGGGGCGCGACGGGAATCAGAAACCGATTCACGGAGTGCTGGGCTTCTCGAAAGCGTGGAAGCTGATGGAGGCCAAGGCGGATGACAAGGGCGCGTGGTCGACGAGCCGCCTGGAATTCTGGCGGCATCCGGAGATGATGGCGCAGTTTCCCTTTCCGCACACGTTGACGATGACCTACCGCCTGCGCGACGGCAGCGTAGAGGTGGAGACGGCGATAGAGAATCATGGCGCGGACCCGATGCCCGTCGCGGTGGGATTCCACCCTTACTTCACACTGCACGACACGCATCGCGACGAGTGGCACGTGCATTTCGCGGCGCGCGATCATTTGGTGTTGAATGCGCAGTTGATTCCGACGGGCGAGCGCAAGCCGGTGGAATTCGCCGACCCGCATTCGCTGAGCTCCGGTCCGCTGGACGATGTGTTCGGCAACCTGGTCCGCGACGAGGATGGCAAGGCGCGCTTCCGCGTGGAAGGCGGGCGGGAGCGCATCACGGTGGCGTACGGACCGAAGTACACGGTGGCGGTGATTTACGCGCCGAAGGGCCAGGATTTCATCTGCTTCGAACCGATGTCGGCGATTACGAACGCGTTTAATCTGGCGCACGAAGGGGTATACAAAGAGCTGCAGAGCGTGGCTCCGGGCGGGACTTGGAAAGAGAGCTTCTGGTTGAGCGTGGGGTAAGGGCGAAAGAATATTGGCCGCCGATGAACGCCGATGAACGCCGATAAAACAAACGCTTTTGCTTATCGGCGTTCATCGGCGTTCATCGGCGGCTAATAAATCTTGGTTGGTTTTAGCGGAAATTTTCTACTAACATTAGATTCGTCTGGCTCTGGTCCACGCGCGCGTAGAGGATGTACTTTCCGTCGGGGGAGACTGAGAAGGCGGTTCCGTTGCCCCAATCGGCGTTTTTCATGCGGAACACGATGGCGCTCTTTTTGGTGGCGAAATCGTAGAAGGAGACTACCATGGAGCGGGCGCTGCGTTCGAATTCGGTGTAGTAGACTCCCTTCTTCGCGGGCTGCATGGTGGTGGGTCCCCACATGTCGTGGTCGGGGACGAAGGCTTCCTCCTCTTCGCCTCCCGCCGCGGGAATGCGCCAGATGCCGCGGCGGGAACGGTAGTAGATGTACTTTCCGTCGGCCGATTCGACGGGCTGGCCGCCGCCCTGCTGCGCGATGGCTTGCGGATTGCCACCAGCGACCGTGGCTTTCCAGATCTGGCCGCGTGACTGGAAGTAGATCCATTTGCCGTCGTGCGAAAAAGACGCGTTGCTGGCATTGAGCAGGACGCGGGCCGGCTTATTTCCAGGCGCGGCGGGCATGGTGAAGACCTCGCCGCCGTGATCGCTCGACGCGTCGAAGACCAGCAATTTGCCATCAGGCGACCAGCGTAGGCGGCCGACGCGGGGCCCTTTGAGCTGCGTGAGTTGCACGCGATTGCTGCCGTCGGCATCGGTGACGAAGATCTCGTCGCTGCCGCTTTGATCGCTGACGTCCGCGATTTTGGTGCCGTCCGGCGACCAGACGGGATTGACTTCGCGTCCGGTGGACCGGATGACGGGGCGTTCTTCGACGGCATCGCCGTTGGACAGCGTGGCGCGCCAGATGGCCGATACCGTGGGGCTGTCCGTGTAGGCCAGACGATTGCGTCCGATGGCCGGGAAGTAGGCCTGCCGGCCCGAGATGATGAGATCGCGCGGGCTGCCGCCGTACGCGGGCACGCGCCAGAGGCGCCATCCGCCGACGCGATTGCCGGAATAGAGCAGGTCCTGGCCGTCGCGCGTCCAGGCGATGCCGCGGATGCCTTTGTCGTCGAAAGTGAGGCGGCGCACGCCCGCGCCGCTGGAATCGCAGAGATATATATCGGCCCCGTCGTTCCGGGTATGGCGGACGAAAGCGATGGTGCTGCCTGTGGGGGAGACGGCGGGTGTGGAATCGCCCTCGGCGCCTTCGGGCGGGTTGGTGATGCGCTGCACCTTGCCGGAATCGAGCGCGACCAGGGCGAGTCCGGGCGCGCGCTTCTCACCACTCTGCACGGCGACCAGCGATTTTCCATCGGCATTCCAGGACACGGCAGGCAAGGGCTGTGGGACATCGGCGGCGGGCCCGAGTTCGGCGAGTTTGCGTTCGTCGCCGCCATCGGCCGGGATCACGATGCACTCCGTGTTTCCGTCTTCGACGCGCAGGAAGGCCAGCGTGCCGCCATCGGGCGACCACACCGGGGCGATGTCGCTGGCTTCCCCTTTGGTCAACTGCTGCGGTTTGCCGGAGGGCAACTCGCGCACGAAGACGTGGAAGGCGCTGACCTTGGAGCTCTCTCGCGCGCTATAGGCGATGCGCTTGCCATCGGGCGAAATTGACGGGTAGGCTTCGGATTGGTCGCCGCCGGAGAGCTGCACGCGCTTTTGCGCGACTTGCGGTCCGGTGGCCAAGCGCCCCATCACGGTGACGAGGCCGCCCACAGAACAGAGGGCCAGCGCCAACATTACGGCCGGACGCTGAAGAAACTTCCGAGATGCCATATGATTCCTCAAAAAAAGTACCGCTCCCTCACGGTCGCGGCTCGGTTATCCGGTTCAGCCAATTCTCCCAGACTGGGCCTGCACGGGAAGGAAAACGATGCCCGCCTTCGAGAAGATGGAACTCCACGTCATCACAACGGAGACGCAAACGGCGCGCGTATTGTTCCGTGCGTTCGGGCGGGTAGAACTCGTCTTCGCTGCGCGCGATGTGTAGCACGGCGGGGCGTAGGCGGCCGGGGCGCTCGTCGTCCCAATCGCCGGGCAGCCCGCCGCAGAGGCCGACGATACCGCGGACGGCATCGGGGTGCGCTTCTGCAAAGCGATAGTTGAGGGACACGGGCTGGGAGAAGCCGAGCAGCACGCGGCGTTCCGGGGGGATGGCCAACTCGCTTCCGGCCTCTTCGAGAACGTGGCGCACCATCTCGTGGTGCAGGCGGATGGATTCGGCGGCGCGGCGGCTGGTGATCCAGCCATAGCCCACCTGGTCCGTTCCTTTCCCCAGGAAGAAGCCGTACGGCCCCTCGATTGCGCCGACGGCGTGTTGCGGACCCACCATGAACCCGGTGAGGCGGAGCATGTCCTCGGCGTTTTGGCCGAAGCCGTGGAGGGCGGCCACGAGGACCGTGCGGGGGCCGATGGCTTCGGGCACATGCAGCAGGTAGCGGCAGCTGAGCCGCGCCGAAAAAGTGCGTTCCACCATATCCATGGTTGCGTTACCCGAGCCCAACGCGATGCAGTTTCATGAGATTGGTAGTGCCCGGGCGGCCCACGGGCTGGCCCGCCAGGAACACCACCAGTTCGCCCTTTTGCAGGAAGCCGCCTTCGATCATGACGCGGTCCATCTGGTTGAGCATTTCGTCCGTACTGGAAACATCGGGCGCGAGCAGCGGAGTGACCCCGTAGCTGACAGAAAGCTGGCGCGCCGTGGTGTCGTGCGGCGTGATGGCGAACACGCCGACCGGCGGGCGGTAGCGCGAAACGAGGCGGGCGCTGGATCCGCGCGAGGTGAAGACGACGATGGCCTTTGCGCCGGAATCGCGCGCCGCATGATGGGCGGCGTCGGCGAGAATTTCGGCGCTCTGTGGTTCGGGTTGATGCGGGGGATCCAGATATCCCTTCCTGCGGATGGAATCTTCGCTCTCCGCGGCGATCCGCGCCATGAAGCGCACGGCCTCCACGGGATACTTGCCCACGGAGGTTTCGGCGGAGAGCATCACGGCGTCGGTGCCATCGTAGATGGCGTTGGCCACGTCGGAGACCTCGGCGCGCGTGGGCGTGGGATTGGCGATCATGGATTCCAACATCTGCGTGGCGGTAATCACGAACCTGCCCTTGCGCCGCGCGCGCCGGATGATCGACTTCTGAATGCGCGGCACACGTTCGAGCGAAATCTCTACGCCGAGATCGCCGCGCGCCACCATGACGCCGTCGGTGACGTCGAGAATGGATTCGATGTTTTCGTAGGCTTCGGGCTTTTCGATTTTGGCGACGATGGTGATGGGACGGCCACCCAAACGGTCGCGCAACTGGCGAACGTCGGCGGCGGTGCGGACGAAGGAGAGGGCGATCATGTCGACGCCCGCGGTGAGTCCGAAGTGCAGGTCGGCGAGGTCTTTCTCGGTGAGCGACGGGATGCTTACCTGCACGCCGGGGAGATTGATGCCCTTGTGGTCGCTGATGGGGCCGCCGTTGACCACGCGGGTGCGCACGCTGGTGCCGTCGCTTTCCAGCGCGACGAGTTCGATGGTGCCGTCGGCCAACAGAATGCGGTCGCCGGGCTGCACGTCGTGGGCGAAGCGCGAATATCCGGTAGAGGCGCGCTCCGCGGTGCCCATTACGGTTTCCGTGGTGATGGTGAAGGTGGAGCCGCGTCTCGAGCGTAGCGTGACCTTCTTCGAACTCGCCGAGGCGAATTTTGGGGCCCTGCAAATCGAGCAGGATGCCGGCGTGGACGCGCGCCTCACGCGCGCCTTTGCGAACGGCGTCGATGCGCGCAGCATGGTCGTCCTGCGCACCGTGCGAGGCATTGAGGCGGAATACGTCGACGCCCGCGGCGAAGAGTTGACGCAGAACGCCGGGCGCATCGGTGGCCGGGCCAAGGGTGGCTACAATTTTGGTATTGGGCATCCAATAGAACTATCTTGCCAGACGGGGCGGGGTCTTCGTGGGACGAGCGGTCAACTTCGTGACATCCTGATGAATCACGTCGAGCCCGGAATGCGCGGAATAGGTCGCGGGCGGGAGTTGCCCGATGGCTGTCTGGAGCGCGGCGAGGCGCTCGTCTTTGTCGGGATATGGCGCCGTGGCGCTGCGCAGCGGGGGGTCGGCGGGCTGCACGCGCTCGATGTAGCGGGCCAGGGCTCGCGGATCGTATCCAGCGGCGGACAGCATGCTCACGGCGAGGCGATCGGCCTCGAGTTCGTTCTGGCGTTGAGTCGCCCGGAACGCGACGGGGATCGCATTGTCTTGTTGCCGGATAGCGTAGCCGGCCCATCCGCCCATGAAGATGAGCGGACCGCGAGCGATCGGCCGCGTCACCGGGCGGGTGACGATGTGCGCGATGGCGTGGGCGAGCATGGCGGCGAGTTCGTCCTCATTGGCGGCCGCCAGAATCAGGCTGGCGGGAACGAATACGGGTCCGCCTGGAAAGGCGGCGGCTTCGTGGATCCACGTCTGGTCTTCATCCGTCAGTTCGAACGTGTAGGTCAGGCCTATGGCGGGCGCCTGTGCAGCGATGCGCTGGCCGAGTTCGTCGAGATAGGCATTCACCGAGGCGGAATCGATCACGTGGACCTGGCGGCGATACTCGGCGGCGAGTTGCGATCCGAGGGCTTTTTCCTTCTCGACGCTGTTCTGGGCGGAAAGCGTCGCGCACACCAGCAGGAGAGCGAACCGCATACTTCATGGTGGCACATACGTACGGGGGCAACCCGGGGAATAAAAATGGGGGCCGTGTGGCCTGGACCCGTCCCACGCTGGAATGCAGTACATTGGATGGCATGAATCGTAGGGCACTTCTGAAATCCGCGGTGTCGGCCGCCGGACTGTCGGTGGCCGGGCGCCAGGTGGTTCACGCCGCCATCCCCAAAATGAAGATCACGCGGGTTCGCGTGTACTCGCCGGAGCGGGCGAACCCGCTGTTCAACCAGAGCGACCTGGTGGTCACGGTGGAGACCGATGCGGGCATCACCGGAATCGGGGAGGGCGGTTCGCGGGACACGCTGGAGCAGTCCGCGGGGCGCTTGATCGGGCAGGACCCGCAGTATATCGAACGCCTGTGGCAGGATATGACGCGCGCGTTCTTCTATCCGCCGGGAAGAGAGAAGATCGATGCCATCGGCGCGCTGGATCTGGCGCTGTGGGACATCAAGGGCAAGGTGCTCGGGCGGCCGGTGCATTCGCTCCTGGGCGGGATGGCGCGGAATTTCTGCGAGACCTATCCCACGGGCGGCGTGATCCCGGGTGTACGACCAGGAATGAGCGTTGTGGAACGGGCGCGCGCCACCATGGAGGCGGGCTTTCGCGCGTACCGTTCGGGTGCGGCCGACGCGCCGGCCAACGGCCCATACAATACCCACGAACGTTTGAACAAGATGGCCGAGGAGAGCGCTCAGGCACGCGAGGGGGTCGGCAAGAACGGCGATTGGTGCGTCGATTTCCACCAACGGTTCAGCCTTTCCGAGGCGGTTCGCGGGTGCGATTTGATCAAGGACCTGGCGCCCTACTTTGTCGAGGACCCGGTTCGCGACGAGGCGTTTCGCGAAGACTTGCCGCTGCTGCGGCGGCAGTCCAAGGTGCCGATCGCCGCGGGCGAAGAGTGGGGCTATCGCTGGGACTTTCACAAGCTGGTGGAGAACCACGATCTCGACTATGTGCGCGCCACCCTGCCGAACGTGGGCGGCATTACGGAGATGGTGAAGATCGCGGCCATCTGCGAAACGCACTTCGTGGGCATCATCCCGCACTTCACAGGGCCCATCGCTACGGCTGCGCTCGTCAATACGCTGGGCACGTTTTCCGGCCCGCTGCTGGTGGAGTATACGTACTCCGGCCGCACCATCCCGCACCTGCCGGTGTGGATCGATTTTAAGAACGGCAAGCTTTACCCCAACGAGCGGCCCGGGCTGGGTGTGGAACTGGATCTGAAGCCGCTTAAGCTGGTGACGGAGATCACGCAGCCGGTGACGGCTCGGGCGCAGACTTATTTCCGGCCGGATGGGTCGATCACCAATTGGTGATGTGAGGCGGGCGCAGGTGATTTCGTTGGCGAGGAGCGGGTCCAGGGGGACCCGCGCGGACGCGGGCGTCCGCCCTACCTAGCGGAAGAGGAGGGGGGCGAATTCGCTTAGATAAAGGCGCCAGACCTTGTACACGTGCGCGCCTTCGCTGGGACGGAAGGTGTGCTTGATCTGGTGCGAATCGAGCAGGTCCGAGAATTTCTGCGACCGCTCGAAGAGGCTGTCCTGTTTACCGCAGGCGAACCAGAGCACCTTCAGTTTTGCGTTGACGGCCTTGGGATTGGAGATCGTTTCCGCGAACTCCTTTTCGAAATCGCCGGGGATCGCCGCGCTGAAGGCGCCGATCGCGCTGAATAGATCCATGTGGCGAAAGCCGATGGCGAGGGTCTGCCCTCCGCCCATCGAAAGACCGGCGATGGCGCGGTTTTCCCGCCCGGGCCGCACGCGATATTTGGATTCCACCAGCGGCATCACGTCCTTCAGCATGTATTTTTCATAGAGGTCGGTGTTGTTCACCTGCCCGCCCCGCGCTCCAAACGGCACGGCGTGACCGAACGGCATCACGATGATCATCGGCACCACCTTCTTTTCCGCCAGCAGGTTGTCCAGGATGAAATTGGCGTGCCCGGCCAGGGTCCAGCCGCCCGCGATGTCGTTCGATCCGTGGAAGAGGTAGAGCACCGGATAGCGCTGCCTGCTGTCCTTCTCGTAGCCCGGCGGCGTGTAGACCCAGATCCATCGCGTCTCGCCGTTGATCGCCGTGGACTTCTGCCAGTTGATCTCCACGGAGCCGTGCGGAACGTCGCGCACGTCCCAGGGCGTGGGCGATTCGGCGGGAACCTCCACCATGCTGGCCGAGGTGCGCGCGCGCAGCTTGATGTTCGGGTTCACCGGATCCGCCATCGTGATGCCATCTACGTTGAATGAGTAGATGTAGACCGTGGGATCCAGCGGGCCGATGGTGACGCTCCAGACGCCCTCGCTGTCGCGGGTCATCTTCTCGCGCGTGCCGGGTGGCATGTAATCCATGGAGAGCGACACGTCGCTTGCCTTTGGGGCGCGCACGCGGAAGGTCACGCGGCGGTCCGCCTGGACTTCGGGCGAGACCAGGGTGTCGGCCTGCGGCCAGGCCAAGGTGGCGAAGAACGTGGCGAGAAAAAGTGTTCTGGAGTTCATCGTCATCATTCTATACGCGGTACGGCGCCGCGGTGTACACTCTTTCATGACTCTTCGCCGTAACTTTCTCGCCTCGCTGGCCGCGCCGCTGCTGGCGCGCGCGCAGAGCCGGGGCGCGGGCTCGCTGCCGCACCCGGAGGACCCCGCTTACTGGGCCAGGGTCCGCGACCAGTTTCCGCTGGCGCGCGACAAAGTGTTCTTCAACAACGGCACCATCGGCGCCATGCCCAAGGTGGTGCTCGACCGCACGGTGGAGCATCTGCACAAGATGGCCACGGACGTGGCGGATTGGGACTACAAGCCGGGCGACGAATGGATCGCAGGCTACGGTCCGATGACGGAGATCCGCACGAAGACCGCGAGCCTGCTGAACGCCGGCGTCACGGAGATCGCGCTGACCGAGAACGTCACGGCGGCGATGAGCTATGTCGCCGCCGGATTGGAACTGGAACCAGGCAGCGAGATTCTGATCAGCGACCAGGAGCATCCGGGCGGGCAAAGTCCGTGGCTGAATGCCGCGAAGCGTCACGGCGGCAGCGTGCAGACGATCCATATTCCCAAGCCCGCGGAGAGCGCTTCGGAAGTGATGGACGTGTTCCGCAACGCTTTGAATTCGCGCACGCGGGTGCTGGCGATCTCCCACGTGATCACGGGCAGCGGCGCGATTCTGCCGGTGAAGGAGATGTGCGCGGAGGCTCGCGCCCGCGGCATCTTCACGGTGATCGACGGCGCGCAGGCCGTGGGACACATCCCGGTGGACTTGCATGATATCGGCTGCGACGCGTATGTCGGCTGCTTCCATAAGTGGCTGCTGGCTCCGGCCGGCAACGGGTTTCTTTATTTGAAGAACGATCGCGCGGCTGCCGTGTGGTCCACGCTGGCCAGTTCGCACTGGAACGATCACCAGGACAACGGCTACCGCTTCACGCAGCGCGGAACGGGCAGTCTTTCGCTGTTGATGGGGGTGGAGGCGGCGCTCGATTTTC
>CAWDWK010000013.1:0-48255 GCA_963805775.1 uncultured Solibacteraceae bacterium
ACAAGACGCTCAGCGGCGGCCGACAGGTTCTTCAGCAAGCTTTTGTGCCGTCAATACCTGAATCGCGGCCCGGCAAAACGCCGGCAGATCCTCCGGTTTGCGGCTGGTCACCAGGTTGCGGTCCACCACTACTTCCGCGTCCACCCAATTGCGCCGGCGTTAACCACATCGTCTTTGATGGCGAAGAAGCTGGTCGCCTTGCGGCCCTTCAGCATGCCGCCGGCGGAACAGAGAACCCACGGACCGTGGCAGATGGAGGCCACCAGCTTGCCGTCCTTATCCACATCGTGCACGAACTGGTTGGCTTTCGGATGGCGGCGTATGTGGTCGGGTGCATATCCGCCGGGCACCACCACGCCATCGAAATCGGCGGCCCTGGCGTCGTCATAGGAAAGCTGGCATTTTACGGGATAGCCCAACTTGCTGCCATACGTCTCGCCGGCTTTGGCGCCGACGGTGACTATGGTGGCTCCTGCTTCCTGTAAACGGAACAGCGGAAACCGACTTCCATTTCCTGGTACAACTGGTCCACGAGAATCGCGATCTTTTTTCCGGTCAGTTCCATTTGTCCATGGTAGCCCTACTTGTGCCGCTTGAAAACGCGGGTGGCCTGGAGATACACTCCTTACAACCACCATGGAAATGAAAACGCGTACAGTCACCCCGCCTGTGACCGGATTCCTGGCAGCATGCGCCCTCGCCGCCGTGTCTGCCAGCCTTCTGGCCGCACAGGCCGGCACGCCTGTCCTCAAGATCGATGCCGGCAAGTCCGGACCGCCGGTCGGCCTGCGGTACGGCTTGATGACCGAAGAGATTAACTTCTCCTACGACGGTGGGCTTTACGGCGAACTGGTGCGCAATCGCAGCTTCAAGGAAGATGCCAAAGACCCGGTGCACTGGTCGCTGGTGCAGGAGGGCGGCGCCGCGGCATCGATGTCGCTCGACCTCGGGCAACCGTTGAACGCGGCGGTCGGCACCAGTCTCAAGCTGGCTATCACGGAGGCCGGAGCCAAACAGCGCGCCGGAATCGCCAACGAGGGTTCTGGGAATTCCCGTCCGCCCAAGTACGCGCTACCGGGCATCGTTCTACGCCAAGGCCAGCCCGGATTTCAAGGGGCCGATCACGCTGGAACTGGTCAGCGATGAAGGCGGCGCGGTGCAGGCCAGCGCGCGCGTTCCCACACTCACCGCAGAATGGAGGAAGTACGAGGCGGTGCTTTCCACGAATGCTAAGGCCCCAGTCTCGGCCAAGAATAAGCTGGTGCTTTCGGCGGCATCGAAAGGCGCCGTCTGGTTTAGCATGGTCTCGCTCTTTCCGCCTACCTACGACAACCGGCCGAACGGCAATCGCAAGGACATCATGCAGCTGCTGGCCGACTTCAGACCGGCGTTCCTTCGCTTTCCAGGCGGCAATTACCTGGAAGGCAATACCATCGAAACGCGCTTCGACTGGAAGAAGACGATTGGCGATATCGCCCAGCGCCCCGGTCACATGGACGACGCCTGGCGCTACTGGTCTTCGGACGGCATGGGCCTGCTGGAATTTCTCGAGTGGTGCGAAGACTTTCACATGCAACCCGTGCTGGGCGTCTACGCCGGCTATTCGCTGCGCCACAGCGCATCAAGCCCGGCGCCGACCTCGAGCCCTTTGTGAAGGACGCGCTCGACGAGATTGAATACGTGACTGGCAGTGTGAACACCGTGTGGGGCGCGCGCCGCGCCAAGGACGGCCACGCCGCCGCGTTCCCGCTGGAATATGTCGAGATCGGCAATGAGGACCAGTTCGACCGCGAGCCGGGCAGCTATGAAGGCCGCTTCGGGCAGTTCTTCGATGCCATCCGCGAGAAGTATCCGCAGCTCAAAATCATCAGCTCCACGCGTGCATCCGGCCGTATCCCGGACGTTCTGGACGAGCACTACTACCGCCGGTCCGAAGACGAAATGGCCGCTCACTCGCACGATTACGACGCCCGCCCGCGCACCGGACCCAAGGTGTTCGTCGGCGAGTGGGCCACGCGCGTGGGCGCTCCCACTCCCAACATGAGCGCTGCCCTGGGCGATTCGGCCTGGATGACCAACATGGAGCGCAATTCGGACCTGGTCATCATGTCGGCCTACGCGCCGCTCTTCGTGAACGTGAATCCGGGCGGCATGCAGTGGCCCACTGATCTCATTGGATACGACGCGCTGAACAGCTACGGCTCGCCCGCATATTACGCCCAGAAGATGTTCAACATTTATCGCGGCGACGTGGTCCTGCCAGTTACGGCGGAGGACGTCCCCACACGCACGTGGCAGCCGCCGGCGCCCGGCCGTCGCGGCGGACAGCCTCCCGCCGGAGCAGCCGCTGGCACCCCGCCGCCTCCCGTGACGCCGCCGCCCCCGCCGCCTCCGCAGGAAGTGCCCACGCTCTTCTGGAGCGCTACGCGGGATACGAAGACCGGGACCGTGTTCCTGAAGATTGTGAATCGCGCCGCCGCGCCGCAGTCGCTGCGCGTCGAGTTCAGCGGCCTGGCCGGTGTGGACGCCAAAGGGCAGTCCATCACGCTGAGCGCAGCCAGTCCCACGGATACCAACTCCATCACCGAGCCCACGAAAATCGTCCCGGTGACGGCCGCCGTGGGTGGGCTTGGCACGAGCTTCACACGTACCTTCCCGCCGTATTCGCTGACCGTGCTCGAGATGAAGGCCAAATAAATTATGGAAAACCCGAACCTGTCCGCAAGTCGGAGAAGCTTCTTGCGGACCGCCGCCGCCGGAGCCGCATGTCTGGCTTCCTCCGGCCCACTCGTCACGCGCATGGCGGCTCAATCGCCGGAATCACGCGTCGACATTTTGCTGAACGAACCGGTGGGCACGATCGCGCCGGAAATTTACGGACACTTCGTCGAGCACCTGGGCGGCGTGGTCTACGACGGCATATGGGTCGGCGAAAACTCGCGTATCCCGAATGTCAACGGACTCCGCAAGCATTTGCTGGATGCGCTCAAGCGCGTCAAACCGGGCATGATTCGCTGGCCCGGCGGCTGCTTCGCCGACCAGTACGATTGGCGCGACGGCACCGGTCCGCGCGATAAGCGCCCCAAGCGCACCAACTTCTGGCTGGACTCGCCAGACTGGCCGAAGGGCGCGCGCCGCGATGGTCCACAGGGCTACGATCCGAACAAATTCGGCACGGTGGATTTCGCGCGATTCTGCAAGCAGGTGGGCGCGCAGCCTTACTTCGCGGCCAACCTGCGCAGTCTTCCATCCCAGGAGTTCTGGCGCTGGGTAGAGTACTGCAACTCCCCGGCGAATTCCACCACGCTGGCGGCACTGCGCGCGTCCGACGGCGAACCCGACGGTCTCGGCGTGCGCTACTGGGGCGTGGGCAACGAGTCCTGGGGCTGCGGCGGCAATTTCGATCCCGAGGATTACGCCACCGAATTCAATCGCTACACGGCCTGGGTTCCTTCTTATGGGGTGCAAACCAGGCTCGTGGGCTCCGGTCCCAACGATGGCAATGTGGATTGGACGCGCCGGTTCTTCGGCAAACTCGCCAAGACCAATACGCTGGGGCGACTGTGGGGCTGGGCAATGCACCACTACGCGTGGAATGCCAGCGGAGGGCGGACCACGGACTGGTACGCCGGCAAGCGCGACGCCGTGAAGTTCGACGCCGAGCAGTATTACGAAATTCTTCGCGACGCGGACCAGATGGAATCCCTGATCACCGCGCACTGGGCCGTGATGGGCGAAACCGATCCGCGCCATCGCACGAAACTCGTGGTGGACGAGTGGGGCTCCTGGTACGCCTCGGGCACCGAGCCGTTCCCCGAAGCGCTGATCGGCCAGCAAAACACCATGCGCGACGCCGTGCTGGCCGGCCTCACCCTGGATACGTTTAATCGTCATGCCGATAAGGTCGCCATGGCAGCGGTCGCCCAACTGGTGAACTGTCTGCAATCGCTTTTTATGGCGCACGAGGACAAATTCTGCGTGACGCCCACGTATCACGTCTTCGACTTGTACGCCGCGCATCAGGGGGCACAGTCGGTGCGTACGCTGGTGGCCTCGCCGGCCAACTCGTACAATCGGAATGGCGCGCCCGCCACCATGCGCGGACTAAATGGTTCGGCATCGGTGAACGGCACCACGTTGACTCTCACTGTCGCCAATCCATCGATGGATCAGGCTAGGGAGACTGAAATCCAGGTCCACGGTGGAACGCCGCGGTCGGTGACCGGCATGACGCTGGCTGCCACGGACCCACACGCACACAATGGATTCGAAGAACCGCGCTCCGTGGAGCCGAAGCCGGTCGCGATCGTGCTGAGAGGGGGTTCGGTGACCCACCAGTTCCCCCCGGCCTCAGTGACGAAACTGACGTTTACACTGTAAGTGGCGCGGCGGTTTGAAATACTTTCATCCGCTTTCCAATTCGCGGCATCTTATTTGTGGCGGACCATGAAAAGAGGGGGAAGTCGTTTGTACGAAAAGGTCCGATCGCGGAGGTGTTGACATGCGTTCCCAGATCAACCTCGGGCGCGTCTTCGGCATCAAAATCGGCCTGCATTACAGCTGGCTCATCATCGCTTTCCTGATTGTCTTCTCGTTGTCCGCCCGGTTTCAAGCCAGCAATCCGGAGTGGGGCGTTGGCCTGATCCTGGCACTTGCTGTGTTGACGGCGATTCTGTTTTTCATTTCCCTGCTGTTGCACGAGCTGGCTCACTCGGTGGTGGCGAAGTCGCGGGGACTGCCGGTTCGAGAAATCACTTTGTTTGCGCTGGGCGGAGTTTCGCAGATCGAGCGGGAGCCCACCAGCGCGAAAGTGGAATTCTGGATGGCCTTGTGGGACCGCTAACGAGTGCCTGCATCGGTCTCTTCTGTCTGGCGTTGCGTGGATTGGCCGGAGCGCCCACCAGCCCCGCCGTAGCCATGGTTTCATGGCTTGCCTACATCAATTTCGCCCTGGCTGTGTTTAACATGATTCCTGGCTACCCGCTGGATGGCGGCCGCATTCTGCGTGCACTCGTCTGGTGGAAGACCGGCAACATGGAGCGCGCGACACGCGTGGCTACGAGAGCAGGCCAGGGAGTGGGATTGATCTTTATCGGTGCCGGTATTCTGCAATTCTTCGCAGGTGCGGGTATTGGCGGCCTGTGGATCGCGTTTATCGGGTGGTTCCTGTTGCAGGCCGCGGGCGCGAGCTATCTCCAGCTTAATTTCAAACGGGCCATCGAGGGAGTTACGGTTGGCGATGTGATGACCTCGGATTGCCCGACGATCAGCGGAAATCTGGATCTCCAGCACTTCGTCGAAGAGGAGCTTTTAAAGACGGGGCGTCGCTGCTTCGCGGTTCTGGAGAATGGATCGGTCACGGGTTTGGTGACACCACAAGAAGTCAAGCAAGTCGAGCGGACCCGATGGCCTTTCACGACTGTGCACGACGTCATGCGGGCGCTGGACCAGATGCGGACGGTTACGCCGGAAACGCCACTGGCAAGCGCGGTGGAGATGATGGGACAGCGCGATTTCAACCAGCTCCCGGTGATTTCCGACGGCCATCTCGCAGGCGTGCTCTCTCGCGCGCACCTGCTCAGTTTCCTGCAGAATCGAACCGAACTGCAGGCATGAGGTGCGGCAACGCTGGGTTCAACTGCACAGGTGTCTAACTCTCGAAGGGCCTCTCCGTATGTACGCGAAACTTCCCGTCCGAAGTGGAACGGAAGATCTGTGAGTCGCGTCCAACGGTTCGTCAGCTGGAGGTCGCCGTGAAACTTTTTGCGTTGAGTTGCGTGCTGGTATGTTCCATTGCGCTGTTTCTGCCGCTAGCCGGATCGTCCCAGGGCACCATACCTTCGCGGGTCCACACTTCTGCCGTAGGCATAGATCGCGCCGCGATCGGTTTTGCCGCCGACAGCATCGTGCGGGAAGATGGGCCAACCCGCTACAACTCGCTAATCCATCTGCGAGGCAATGTCGAGATTCGGACCTGCTGTACGCAGCGCCCCGGGCCGTCCCAGACCCATCCGAGGGCTTATATGATCATGCGCGCAGACGAAGCCGACTACGATGGGGAAAAGGGTGAGATCGAGGCCCGCGGGACCGTACGAGTGAGCTTCCAAGACGCTAAGTGAACGTGCAAATACTCAGCAGTGCCCCTCCCGGAGCGCGGTGGGGGTAGTACAGACTTCACGAACAAATTGTGGAATCATCCGCTTGGCGCAACATGCGATAATACGGCTTCCATGCCCATTTTGGACATTAATGACATTAGGGCCATTTTGCCCCATCGTTACCCATTTCTGCTAGTGGACCGCATAGTCGAAATGGACGCCGAACGCGTGGTCGGCATCAAGTGCATCACGGCCAATGAGCCCCAGTTCACCGGTCATTTTCCGGATTTTCCAGTGATGCCCGGCGTCCTGATCGTGGAAGCGATGGCGCAGACGGCCGGCATTCTCGTACTTCACGATATGCCCGACCGCGCGAATAAACTCGTGCTGCTGGTGGCCATCGAAAACGCGCGCTTCCGTCGCCCCGTGGTTCCCGGAGATACGCTGCGCATGGAGATGAAGATTCTCAAGCGCAAGGCCAGCGTGGCCAAGATGGCGGGCGTCGCCACCGTGGATGGCGCCGTGGTCGCCGAAGTGGAAGTCATGTGCAAGCTTGCCGATAAGGAAGAGAAGCCGCCTGCTGAAGTGATTGCCTGAACGATGCCGATTCACCCAACCGCCATCATCGACCCTACCGCGGAAATCGATGCCAGCGCCGATATCGGCCCCTACTGCATACTCGGTGCGGAAGTGCACATCGGCGCGCGCACCCGCCTGATGGCCAACAACTATCTCGAAGGCCCCACCTGGGTCGGCGAGGGTAACATCTTCTTCCCGTACAGCACCGCCGGCGTGGCCTCGCAGGACCTCAAGTACAAGGGCGAACGCGCCGAGACGCGCATCGGCGACCGCAACCGTATCCGTGAATTCGTTACCATCCATCGCGGCACGCAGGGCGGAGGACTGGTCACCGCCATCGGCAGCGACAACCTGTTGATGGCGTACTCTCACATCGCCCACGACGTGCACATCGGCGATCACGTGATCATGGCGAACGGCGTCACGTTGGCTGGCCACGTTACCATCGGCGATTGGGCCGACATCAGCGCGTTCGTCGGCGTGCATCAGTTCTGCCGCATCGGCCGGCACGCTTTCGTGGGTCCTTACAGCGTGGTGATTCAGGATGTGCTGCCATACTCCATCACTGTCGGCAAGCGCGAGATCGGCGTCTTCGGCGCGAACCGGATCGGCCTGGAACGCCGCGGGTTCGAGACGCCGGTGATCGAAGCGCTGCAAATCTCCTTCCGCCTGCTCACGCGGGCCAAACTCAATACCAGCCAGGCCGTGGAGCGCATACGGGCGGAGGTGCCGCCGTGTGCCGAAGTGGAGGAACTGCTGGAGTTCATCCGCACCAGCGACCGCGGCGTCGTAAAGTAATGGCGACACGGTACGGATTGATCGCCGGCAATGGCCGCTTCCCGCTGCTCGCTCTCGAAAGCGCGCGACAGCTTGGCTTGGAGATCACGGTCATCGCGATTCAGGAAGAGGCTTCGAAAGAAGTAGAGACTCTGGCCGCACGCTGCTTCTGGATTTCGCTCGGACAGCTCGGCAAGATGATCGAGATCTGCAAGCAGGATGGCATCAGCGAGGTCATGATGTGCGGCCAGGTGAAGCACGCCAAGATCTTCTCCTCGATCGCGGCGGACTGGCGGCTGTTCAAGCTGCTGGCCACTCTGCCTGCGAAGAATACCGACGGGCTAATCGGCGGCGTGATCAAGATTCTGGCTGATGAAGGCATTCAGTTGCGCGATTCTACGATGCTGCTCAAACCTTTGCTGGCCACTGCCGGCGTGATGACGCTGCGCAAGCCGGAGAAGGATGAGCTCACCGATATCGAATACGGCCGGCGTGTCGCCAATGCACTGGCCGGCTTCGACGTGGGACAGAGTGTCGCCATCTGCGAACGTGCGTGCGTGGCGGTGGAGGCGATGGAAGGGACGGACGCGATGCTGCGGCGGGCCGCGACGCTGGTGAATGGCCGCCGCATGGCGCTGGTGAAGGTAGCGCGCCGTCGCGAGCATCTGCTCTTCGACGTCCCGGTGGTGGGCGTGGACACGGTGCCGGTGATGCGGGAGACGGGCACCACGGTCCTGGCGGTGGAGGCGGGACGGACATTGATGCTTGATAAGCAAAGGATGATTGAGGCCGCCAACGCTGCCGGCATCGCGATTGTGGGGCAGGATGGGTAAAGCTGGCAACGCTACGTGTCCGAGCTTCGCTCGGATTGACAGGCTGAAGCCTGTCCCACCAAAGTTGACAGGCTGAAGCCTGTCCTACCATTGCATTTCTCTCAATAAGCAAGCCTATGTCAAAACCTCGAGTAGCCGTCATCGGCGCCGGAGCTTTCGGACAGAACCACTGCCGCGTGGTCCACGAATCCGTCCGCGCCCAACTTGCCGCCATCGTCGATACCGACGGCGCTCGCGCCGCCGAAGCCGCCGCACGCTACCAGACTGTCGCGCTCACCGACGCACGCGAGCTCCCCGATAAGATCGACGCAGCAATCATCGCCGCGCCCACCACCGTCCACGCCGATATCGGCTGCTATCTGCTTGCCGCGGGAATCGACGTCCTGGTGGAGAAGCCTATCGCCATCGATCTGGCCGGCGCCGACCGCCTGATCGAGGCCGCCGCGCGCGCCGGGCGAATCCTTCAGGTGGGCCACCTGGAGCGCTTCAACCCCGCCGTGCTGGCCCTGGAACAGCGTGTCACGCTGCCGCTGTTCTTCGAGATCCACCGCATGAACCTGTTCAGCCCGCGCAGCCTGGATGTGGATGTGGTGCTGGACCTGATGATTCACGATGTGGACCTGGTTCTCGGGTTCGCCGGGACCGAACCGGAGGAGATCCGCGCCGCAGGCATCTCGATTCTCTCGGGCAAAGTGGATATTGCCAACGTGCGCCTGCAGTTTCCCAATGGCTGCGTGGCCAACCTGACCGCCAGCCGCATCTCCACCGAACGCGTGCGCAAACTGCGCCTCTTCCAACCCAGCCAATACCTCTCGCTGGATTATGCGCGCCAGGATCTGGCGGTTTTCAGCGTGAGCGGCGCGCGGCAGATCGGTTTCGAACAGGCGTCCGTTACGAAGGGCGAACCGCTCAAACTCCAGTTCGACGCTTTCCTGGATTCCCTCGAATCGCGAAATTTGCCGAAATCTTCTGGTGTTACGGCACGTCGAACTTTAGCAGCTGCTCAGTCGATTCTTGATAAAATCGAAGAGCACTCCGAAGTTGTCTCCAAAACCTTGGTTGATGGATGGAAACCGTAGGGCCACCAGTTGATGATGTTGAACTGCACCTCCTGACCGAGTGGGGCGACCCGGCTTCGCGCGGCAGATCCGGCGTGGCGAGCGTTGCCTCGGTGCTGCTCCATGTGGCCGGTATAGTTCTGATCGTGCTGCTGCCGAGCAACTTTCTGTCTTCGCCGCCGGAACCGGTGAAGGCGCGGCCGCTCATCACTCCGCTGGTGGAACCGCTTACAGAATTCACCCAACCAACGCCCACCAAGGGCAAGATTACCAAGGAAATCGACATGGCGGCGTTGGCGCCGCGGGAACGAATTCAGATGCCGAAGGCCGCGCCCTCCACAACGCAGCCCATGGCAAAACGGCCCGCAGCCATCCCGTCCCCGCCGCAGCCTGCTCCCGCGGCCCTGCCCGAACCTCCCAAGATCGAGGCGGTGGTCAAGGAGGCGCCGAAGATCGAGCTGCCGCCCACCAATTCGGCGGTGCCGCCGCCTCCGCCGACGGTCGAAAAGCCGAAACTGGCGCTGGAAAACGTGGGCGGGCCGCCGCCTCCCGTCCCTCCAGCGCAAAGCAAAGTAGCGATTCCCAACACGTCGGTGGCGGAAGCGATTCGGCAGAACGCGCATGGTGGCGGCGCCAATGGAGGCCTGATGGTAGGCGACCCCGGCGCCGGATCGGGCGGTTATGGCGAGGGAGTCAATCTGCCGCCTTCGCCCGGTGTTCAGGGCAGCGCGCTAGAGTTGAAGAGCGATCCGATGGGGGTGGATTTCCGCCCTTACCTCACGCAGATTCTCGCCACCATTCGCCGCAACTGGTACGCCGTAATGCCGGAGAGCGTCAAACTGGGCCGCCACGGCAAGGTGGGACTCCTGTTTGCCATCACCAAGAGCGGCAACGTCAGCAAGGTGACCTGGGCCTTTCAATCCGGCGCGGACGCCCTGGATAAGGCTGCTGTCGCGGCCATCAGCGCCTCCAATCCGTTCCCCCCGCTGCCCGCCGAATTTAAAGGGGAGCGCGTGGTCCTGCAACTCAATTTCGCTTACAACGTCCCGAGATAATCGCGGTCGATTCTTAGGCAGTCCTCGCCACTTCAGCCGGCGCGGCGCCAAAGAATTCATCGACGCTGTTAAGCAGAATCTGGGGAGTAAAGGGCTTTTGCAGGATACTCACCAAACGCGGTCCCAGAGCCTGGAAAAGTGCGGAATCCCTCGCGCTCCATGCGTTTTGGGGATAACCCGACACCAGAAGTATTTGGAGGTCGGGCAAGTCTACCCGAAGGTCTAAAGCTACTTGTATTCCCGAGCCGGTGGGCAGGCAGATATCGACGATAAAAAGGTCAATTTCGTCGTGGTTGTCATGAAATAGCCCAAGGGCTTCGTCCGCGGTGCCCGCTTCCAAAGTGCTGTATCCATGACGCTGGAGCAGCCGGCAGACAAGCTTGAGCAGTTTAAATTCATCGTCAAGGACCAGAATGGATTTCACTTTGTCTCCCCCCCGGCAATTCTTCCTCAGACTGGGGAATTCCGATTTGATTAGCTACAGTGTCCGCTTTCCGATTTACATTGTCCACTAGGTAGCGACCCGGTAGACAAGAGCGCAATGCGAAGTTCAATATGTTGGAAGATCGCTGCTGTCGCACGGATCGCCATTTGAAACGGGATAAAAAAGGTCGGCTCACCGCACTTAAAAAGGGGGGCGCAATGAACGTAACGCCATTAATCGTTGAGCTTCGGAAAGAACGCGGGCGCTTGGACGAAGCAATTCTTACACTTGAACGACTTTTAGCTACTACGATGAGGGGACGGCCGGCCTTGCAGCTGGTACGCGGACACTCCGAACCCGCCCAACCGGGAAATACCGGATACCCGCCCAGCAGTGTGGCGGCGGCCAGGTAAGCTGAGTGTTCGGCAATGATCATCTCGATCGATCAATCGCGCTACTGGAGGGGTCAACACGCTGGGACGCCCGAGTGGACCTGGCTTCTGGAGACATTGTTCCGCCGCCGTCCCGAACGGCGGCCGGCATCCCGGCTGGAGGTGTTCCTGCTCTCCCGCGCATTGGACTGCCCTGAGGAACCTATCGAACGGCACCGTTCCAGCCGGTTGCTGGCGGTGCCGAAACACTATGTTCCCACTACGCCTGCCTGAACGGCGTACCGCACGAGTTCGGCAACGTTGTGCGCACCGAGTTTCCGCATAATTCGTCCGCGGTGAAAGTCCACCGTCTTCACTGAGACTTTTAACAGGTCCGCAATCTCCTTATTTCCCCAACCTTCGGCAACGAGTTGGAGCACTTCGGCCTGGCGGAAGGTCAAGGGGACGGAAGACCGTGGACGCCTTCGCTGGGAGACCTGCATAGCCTCCAGAACATCGCGATCGAACGAAGGACTTATGTAGATCTGCCCTCTGAGGATCGTTTGGACGGCGCTGCGCAGTTCTTCATTGGCGCAAGACTTAAGGGCGTAGCCCATACCGCCCGCGTCCATTGCTTCTTGCAGGTACGCCGGGCTGGCATGCATGGTGAGAAACAGGAGCTTCGCCCCTGCCCACGCCTTTTTGATTTGCCTGGCAGCCTCGATTCCGTTCAGCAGGGGCATGGAAATGTCGAGAATGATGAGATCCGGTTTGAGGCTCACGGCCGCAGCCACAAGCGACCGTCCGTCTCGAACCTGTTCCACGATGTCGTAGTAACCGCCAAGCAGACCCTGGATACCGGCCAGGATGAGCAAATGGTCGTCTGCCAGCAGGATCGTACTTCGCCGCATCAAGGCGCCTCCAAGGGCACGGCGGCAATCACTTCCGTACCCTCACCTGGCTGGGACCTAATGCTGAGGTTTCCGCCGAGCATGGCCACACGTTCCTGCATACTGAGCAGGCCGAGCCCTCGCTCGATGGCCGGCAACCCGGTCCTGAAGCCTATACCGAAGTCCTTTACGCGGAGGCGGATGAGGTCGGCGGTGCCGTCCAAAGTGACGGAGACGCGTTCGGCGGCGGCGTGGCGGGCGACATTGCTGAGGCTTTCCTTCGCAACCTTGTACACACACGAACCGATTTCCCGCTTCAGTTCCTTGGGTATATCCCGGCTTGTCAGCTTGACCGCGATGCCCTCGCGTTTGGAGAAATCTTCGCAGTAGGAGCGCAGCGCCGCCACAAGGCCCAGATCGTCCACCTCGATGGGATGTAGCTGGTGAGCGATATGGCGTGCCGCCTCCGCCGCCTGCACGGCACGACGCTGAAGCGTGCGCACGTCCTTCTTCAGTTGTGTGGCGGTGGGGAGAGGCTGTGCCGCCAGCCTGCCGAGATCCATCGCCAGTGCGGCCAAGCGCTGCGTCAAGTCGTCGTGCAATTCCCGGGAAATTCGCCAGCGCTCTTCCTGGTGGGCGTTTGCCAGTCTTGCCAGCAGATTTTGCCGCTCCTGCTCTGCCGTTTTGCGTGCGGTAATGTCCACCGAAATCCCAGCCGTCAGGGTTGGTGTTCCATTCTTGTCTGGAATCGGAAACTTAACCGTTTGGTAATGCCGGGTCTCGCCCTCGACCGTACGCGCGTCTTCAGACGTCAATGTTTGTCCAGTCTGGATGACGTGGCAATCCTCTGCTCTCAACCGATCGGCGGAGTCCGGCCAATATTCCTCATCCGAGGAACCCGGGCAGAGTCCCGGAGCACGCCCGGTGAGCCTGGCAAAGTTAGGGTTGACGTAAACATAACGGCCGTTGAGGTCCTTTAGAAAGGCTATTGCCGGCATATGTTCCATGAACAGGGAGAAGAGCGCTTCGCAGTCGCGCAGCGCTTCCTCGGCGTTCTGCCGGATGGAAGAAGCCGCGGGCGCTGTCTTATTCGGCTCGCGTGGTTGAGATTTGCCGGCCATACCTATCTGTGTGCGCAGCAGTGCTTCCGTTACTTACGTATTTAACATCGCAGCGTGCAATATTACTGTTCAATAACGAACAGCGGGACGTTTCAAACGCTTGCAGGACCATGTTTCCGTCGCTTCACGCCCCGTGTCAAAATGAATTGACCATGACGTTGATCAATCGCTTCCGTTGTGCGCTCGGTGTGTATGCCGTGCTGGCCCTGCTGGCGGGCCTCACGCTGGATGGAAAGCTGCTTGCCGCTGTTTGGATCCTGCTTGCCGGCCTGACGGTGAAGACCTGCATCGCATATAAGGCCGGCTGGTAACCCACATTCTCTTCCGCACCACCCTGAAACACTCCGCTGTTCCGATCTGAAACAACGTTCCATTCGGGAACGTCCTCTGCTGTCCTCCTTAGATGAAAATAGGACCTTTAACTACCAAAACTACGTGGCAGTAAAGCTGCAACCTTAGCTGCGTCGGGCAAACCGGCAGTTCCAACAAAACAAAAGCCAGAAAGAGGACGAACAACATGCGCGCTAGCAGTGTGTCCACATCCCGCCGAGCCAAGCAGACCGAGGAACAGCGAGACCAGATCGTGCTCGATCACCTTCCGCTGGTGAAGGCGATCGCCATACGTGTTCACGAAAACCTGCCGGTTCACGTGGATCTGGACGATCTCATCCACGCCGGCGTCATGGGGCTGTTCGATGCGGTGACGAAATACGACGGCGCGAAAAACGTGGCGTTTCACAGTTATGCCAAGCACCGCATTAAAGGCGCGATCCTCGACAGCCTGCGACAGTTGGACTGGGCTTCGCGCGATCTGCGCCGGCGGCAGAAGCAGGTGGAAGGCGCGACGCGCGAGTTGAGCTCGAAACTCGGACGCACACCGAACGATACCGAAGTGGCGGATCAGTTGGGCGTCGGCCTGGAGCGCTGGCACCGCATGCGGATGGAAATGCGCACGGTCGGCCCCGTCTCGGCCACGCCGAGCCCCGATCAGGACCGTGAGCGCACTATGGAATTCGCCGCCACCCCGGAATACCAGCCCGACCGCATGTGCGAACGCCACCAGCTCCAGCACACGCTGGCGCGTGCTATCGGCACCCTACCGGAACGCTATCAGAAAGTGGTCTTCCTCTACTACACCAATGACCTGACGATGAAGGAAATCGGCGATGTGCTCGGCGTCAACGAAAGCCGCGTTTCGCAGATTCACAAGACCGCCCTTCAGAAAATGGCCGGAGTCTTGCAGTCCGAAGGCATCCATTCCATGGCTGCGCTGTGATCGACCGTCCTTACTCCGGCAGCGCGAACAGGTACGACGTCAGGTTTTCCATGTTCTTGGGAGACAGTTTGTAGGGGGGCATGATCGATCCGGGCGACAATTTCTGCGGATTCGCGAAATGCTCTTCCACCCAGCTGCGGCTCTGGCGTTTGGAGACTCCGTTGAGCGTCGGTCCGATTCGCATGCCACCGCCGTTTACCACGTGGCAGGACGCGCAGTGGTTCGCCTGGTAGATCAGCGCGCCCTGCACGGCAAATTCCGGCGCGTTGTCCAGGGCCGTGGCATTCTTGTCGTTGAGTTTCAGCAGAAATGCGGCCAGCGAGTTCAGCTGCGCATCGGTCAACTGGATGGCTGGCATCGAAGTCCCTGGGCGCATTACGGACGGGCGTTTGAAATGCTGGATCATCCACGCCGCGTCTTTGTGGATGGAGGCCTTGGTCAGGTCCGGTCCGACGCCTGTACCCTGGCCGCCGATGGCATGGCAGCTCGCGCAGTTTTCCTCGCGGAAGTAGGCGATGCCCACCATCTCCTCGGGCGAGAGCTGCATCCAGTCCGTGGGTCCCGAGTAATCCACTGCCGCCGCTAAGCTTTCCTTCGGCGTGGATCTGACGGCCGCGGCAGTCAGCCCGCCCCAGCCGATGGCCAACAGCACCACGAACGCCATCGCCACCGTACGCTGCGTGACTTTCACCATCCGGCCGCGATCGATAAACGGCACCAGAATCAGCAGCAGGACTGCCAGCCCCGGCAGCACGACGCTGCCCACCACTTCCAGCGGTCCGTTGAACTGCTTCAGGGTCTGGAACAGGAAAAGGAAATACCATTCCGGCCGCGGGGTGTAAGAAGTGTCGGTCGGGTCGGCCAACTGTTCGAGCGGCACGCGCACGGCCACCGCCATCGTAAACAGAATGATAAAAGCGATGAAGATGGTCACGGTATCTTTGAAGACCTGCTGCGGGTAGAACTTCTTGCTGGGCTGCAGCTCGTCGCCCGGCAGGGGCGCCACTCCATGCTTGCGCACGAGGAAGACGTGCAGCACGATCAGGAACACCGTGGCTGGCGGCAGCAGCAGCACGTGCAATCCGTAGAATCGCGCGAATGTCACCACGCCGACCGCGCCTTCGCCGCCGAGCAGCCGCGAAACGTATGGGCCAAGCACGGGAGCCTTCCCCGCGATTTGCGTCGTGACCACAGTGCCCCAGTACGCCCGGTTGTCCCACGGCAGCAGGTACCCGGTGAGTCCGTAGGCCAGGGTGAGCAGCAGCAGCACCACCCCCACCATCCAGGTGGCTTCACGCGGCTTCTTGTACGCCCCGTAAAGGAAGACCTGCACCATGTGGAGCACCACCACCACGATGATCATGCTGGCGCCCCAGTGGTGCAGCCCGCGCATCAACCGGCCGGCGGTCAACTCCGTCAGGATGTAGCGCAGGCTGTTATAGGCGTCGCCCGGGGTGGGCGCGTAGTTGAAGGCCAGCAGCGCGCCCGTGAAGGCCTGCACCATGAACAGGAATACCGCGACACTGCCAAATATTTGATGCCACCCGCTGGAGGCTGGAATCTCTTCGTAGAGGAACTGGCGTACCGCGCTCTGTATGCCGGTGCGATGCTCCACCCACTCGTTGATTCCGCGGATGCGGCGCCTCACGACTTCTTCTCCGCCGAAACTTGTAGCTTGCCGAGCAGCAGTTTGGTGCCGTTCAGCCGGGTCTCGTAGCGGTCCAGCGGGCGCGGCGCGGGGCCGCCCACCACCTTACCGTCGATGGAGAAGAGCGATGTGTGGCACGGGCACAAAAACTCGTTCTTGGCGTCTTCCCAGTGGTAGGCGCATCCCAGGTGCGTGCACTGCGGTCCGAACGCAGTCACCTGGTTGTCGGCGGTCTTGACCACCCAGGCGGTGCTCTTTTCGCTGATTACTTTCCACCCGTCGATGCGGGTGCGGCGATAGGTCAACTCCACCGGCGCGTTCGGTGCCAGACGGCCGACGTCGCCGATCTCGATCCACTCCTCGCCTTTTTTCACCTTGGGGGGGAACAGCAGATAGATCAGGGCAGGCAGGCCGAGCGCGGCCGAAATCGCCGCCCAGAGGCCATAGATTGCGACTACATAGAAGTTGCGGCGGCTGGTGCCTTCGCCTGGTGGAACCATTTGCACGTCACCATCTTAAGTCGCCATGCACGCCAGATTTGTCGCTCAATTGTATACAGTTTGCAAAATCTGACGAGGTCCGGCCAGGCGGTGGGGACCCGCGGGCGGACTATTTCATTTCCGGACTGTTGATAGTCGCCGGCTCCTGGCCGTAATTCTGGCGTATGACCATGGTCTGGTCCGAGTAGAACGTCCGGCTCCCGCTATTCCCGTAGGATTCCGGTGCCACGTTAATCACGTAGCCAGAGGCATTCCCGGTCATGGTGAACTTGTGGCCGCTCTTGGTGCCGGAGGCCAGGGTGCCATCGATCAAGTCGGCGGCTGCTGGCCCCGGCGCGCCGCTGGTGGGCGGTCCCAGTTCCGTCAGTGAGGTGGCATAGCGGCCGTACTGCGAGTAGTACTGCACCTGCGTCGTGTGGAGTGTCCGTATGGCGCCGATTGCCGCCGTCTCCTGGGAGAACATACGCGCCCGGCTTAACCGCGGCAGCGCAATCGTGATGATGATCAGGATGATCGCGATAACGATCAGCAATTCGATCAGGGAAAAGCCGCGGCGGCGCCGCCGCTGTAGGTTCATCATACAGAGTTCTTCCTCTTTATTTTACGACGCAGCACACCCCTTCCGCGTGGAGACTCATTTGCTCCGTGACTAGCGATGTCTGCTTCCGCGACCTCACGCTTTCGGCAGCGGGTAGAGCGCCAGATCGGCCATCGGGAAGTCTTTGATGTTGTCGGTGAGCAAGTTCAGGTCATTGTGAATTGCCACGGCTGCAATGATGACATCGCCGAGATTTAGTGTCATGCCTTTGCGGGCATAATCGCGTTTGAGTTCTCCGGCAAGACGGGCCGCAGGCTGCGTGATCGGGACGTGCTGGAAGCTCGCGAGGAGTACTTCGGTTGCAGCTTCTTCCTTGGGTCGCATACCGGCGTAAACCTCCGCAATGTTAATGGGACAACAAGCCAGCACGTGACCTGACCGCACCAGATCCAAGAGCAGGGCTGGGCGGCCCCGTTTATTGTTCAGCGCGTCGATAATGACGCAGGTATCCAAAAGGAACGTGGCCATCTCAAGGTCTGGCTACTTTTTCGAAACGCTGATCGTACTCCTGGCGCAGCTTTTTGACCCACTGGGCCGCTCCCTCCTTGAGTTCGGGATGGTCCTTGTCCTTCCAGGAACCGGCGGCGGATTCCAAGGCTTTGATCTGGCGTAGGCGCATCAGTTCCTTTTCCGCCGCCTGAGTGAGAAAGGCGCTACGCCCCCGTTTGCCGACGATCGTATCGATCTCGGCAACCAATTGCTGTGAGATGACAATGTGGGTGCGTTTGATGTTCATAGGATTTCCGTAGGCCCACTACCAGTTTAACAGCATATGGGCCTTTGGGAAAACTGCCGCACCAGAGCGTCGATTGCCAGCAAGCTTTGCCAGAAATCGGCCAACAGGCTGAGCCTTAAGGCGTTAGGACCGTCGGAGAGCGCCTTCTCGGGATGGTCGTGAACCTCCACGAATACTCCGTCGATACCCACCGCCACCGCCGCGCGCGCCAGGGGAGCGATGAACTCCGGCTGGCCGCTCGATGCCGCGCCGGCTCCGCCCGGCAACTGTACGCTGTGCGTGGCGTCGAAGACGACCGGCCAGCCGGCGTCGCGCATCGTCTTCAGGCCGCGCATGTCCACCACCAGATTGTTGTAGCCGAAGCTTGACCCGCGCTCCGTCAGCACGACCCGGTTGTTACCGGTGGAGGCCACCTTCTCCGCGGCGCGGTGGATATCGTGCGGCGCCACGAACTGCCCCTTTTTTATGTTGACGATACGCCCCGTACGCCCGGCGGCAGTCAGCAGGTCCGTCTGCCGGCAGAGGAATGCGGGAATCTGCAGGATCTCCGCCACCTCTGCCGCCGGTTCCGCTTGCGAGGCCTCGTGAATATCGGTCAGGATCGGGAAGCCTTCCGCCTTCACGCCCGCCAGGATGCGCAGCCCTTCCTTCAGCCCCGGACCACGATACGCGCCCACACTCGTCCGGTTGGCCTTGTCGAAGCTCGCCTTGAACACGAACTCGCCCACCGCCTCGCGGATGCCGCTGGCCATCCGGTGCACGTGCTCCTCGCTTTCGATCACGCACGGACCGGCGATCAGTACAAGGCGCCGGCCGAAATCCGCAAACTCAATCGGCACGGGAGAACTCGGTACTGGAGAACTCGGTGCTGGAGAAGAGCGGCTCTTCAATCGCCGCCTGGCGCCGGTCGCGATGCTTTTCCGCGGCGCCGATGAAGCTCTTGAACAGGGGGTGCGGCTCCATTGGCTTGGACTTGAACTCGGGGTGGAACTGACAGCCCAGATACCACGGATGGTCGGCGAGCTCGCAGATCTCGACGTACGTATTGTCGGGAGTTTCGCCCGTGATCTTCAGGCCCGCCGCCTTCAGCCGACTCTCGTATTCGCGATTGAATTCATAGCGGTGGCGATGACGCTCGTGGATTTCGCGCGTGCCATAGGCGCGGTGTGCCACGCTGCCCTCGGCCAGCTTGCAGGCCCAACTTCCGAGCCGCATGGTGCCGCCCAACTCGTCGATTCCCTTGAGCTCGCGAAGCTTGAAGATGACGCGGTGCGGCGTCCCCGAGTTGAATTCCGTGGAATCGGCGGCTTCGAGACCGCACACATTGCGCGCGAATTCGATCACCAGAGTCTGCATGCCGAGGCAGATCCCGAAGTACGGCACCTTGCGCTCGCGTGCGAATTTGATCGCGTTTAGCATGCCGTCGATGCCGCGCTTGCCGAAGCCGCCGGGCACCAGGATGCCGTCGTAATCTTCCAGTTGCCGCTCCCAATTCTCGCCCGTTACTCCCTCGGCCTCAATCCAGTTGATATTCACCTTCAACTGGTGCGCCAGGCCGCCGTGCAGCAGCGCTTCCTTGAGGCTCTTGTACGAATCTTCGTACTCCACGTACTTGCCCACCAGGGCGATGGAGACTTCGCCGCGCGGATTGTCCAACCGCTCGAGCATCGCGGTCCATTTGGCTAGATCGCGCGGGCCAGCGTCGAGTTTGAGCAGGCGCAGGACGATTTCGTCCACGCCCTCGGCGGCGAACCCCACCGGTACGGCATACACGCTTTTCACGTCGCGCGCGGTGATCACGGCGTTCACGTCCACGTCGCAGAAGAGGGCGATCTTTTCCTTCATCTCCTGCGGGATGAAGCGCTCGCAGCGGCACAGCAGAATATCGGGCTGGATACCGAGCGCGCGCAGTTCCTTCACGCTGTGCTGCGTGGGCTTGGTCTTGAGTTCCTGCGCCGCGGCAATCCACGGCACCAGGGTCACGTGGACAAACAGGGTGTTGGCGCGGCCCTCTTCATGGCGCATCTGGCGGATGGCTTCCAGGAACGGCAGCGATTCGATATCGCCCACGGTGCCGCCGATTTCGGCGAGCACCACGTCCACGTCCCCCGACACCTTCTTGAGCGCGGCCTTGATCTCATTGGTTACGTGCGGAATCACCTGCACGGTCTTGCCCAGATAGTCGCCGCGCCGTTCGCGGGCGATGATCTGCTCGTAGATGCGCCCGCTGGTCAGGTTGTTGCTCTGCGTCAGCCGGGAATGCGTGAAGCGTTCGTAGTGGCCGAGGTCGAGATCGGTCTCCGCGCCGTCGTCGGTGACGAAAACCTCGCCGTGCTGGAACGGGCTCATCGTGCCCGGGTCCACATTCAGGTAAGGATCGAACTTCTGGCAGGCGACCTTCAGTCCGCGGCTTTCCAGGAGGCAGCCGATCGACGCGGCCGCAATCCCCTTCCCCAACGAGGAGACCACTCCACCCGTCACAAATATGTATTTAGCCATTTCCCATTCTCTGTAAAATTGAGGCGTCGAACAACCGGGACACCCGTTGCAGATCCTCCGGAGTGTCCACACCCAGCGACTCGTATTCGGTTTCCACTACGCGTATGCGATACCCGTTTTCCAAAGCGCGCAACTGCTCCAGGCGTTCCGCGGTTTCGAGCGGCCCCACCGGCAGCGCCGAATACGCCAGCAGAAAATCGCGTTGATAAACATACAGTCCGATGTGCTTGAAATAAGGCGTACTGCCGGATCTTTCCCGCTCGAAGGGGATTGGGCAGCGCGAGAAATAGATCGCATCGCCGGCGTTATTTGTGACAACCTTCACCACGTTCGGATCGGTGATTTCGCGCGGCTCGTCGATGCGCTTCTTGAGCGTCCCCATGACCAGTTCGGGATCGTGGACCATGGGCAGGATCGCGGCATCGATCGCGGCGGGGTCAATCAGCGGCTCGTCGCCCTGAATATTGACGATAATTTCGGCATTTTCGGCGGAGGCCACCTCGGCCGCGCGGTCCGTACCGGAGAGATGATCGGAGCGCGTCATGCGTACGCGGGCGCCAAAACTTCTTGCAACGCTGTACACTCGGTCGTCATCAGTGGCAATGAGCGTGCTCGTGAGGTACGTCGATAGGGCCGCACGTTCATACACGTGCTGCAGCATGGTTTTGCCGGCGATATGAGCCAGCACCTTGCCGGGGAAACGAGTGGATGCAAATCTGGCAGGAATTACGCCGAGAATTTTACGCGGCACAGAGGATCTTACCACAAAACGCCTATGTTATTCTTGGGAAAGAAAGGCTGGCCAGCCACTATGCTGCCGTCTTGCGCTAAGCTGTTGATTCGTTGCGCTGTGGGGATTTGTCTGGGATCTGCCTTATGGGGACAGGCGAATCTCGAAGTTCGGACCAAGCCGGGTGAGAAGGTAGAACCGCGCCCGCGGTCGAACATCCGTGTGGACAGCAATCTGGTGCTGATCCCGGTTACGGTCACCGATCCGTTGAACCGTTTTGTGACCGGATTGGAGAAGGAGAACTTCAAACTGCTGGAGGATAAACTACCGCAAGACATCACCCAGTTCTCCAGCGAGGACGCGCCGCTCTCGGTGGGGGTGGTTTTCGACTGCAGCGGAAGCATGGGCCACAAGCTCGACAAATCGCGCCAGGCAGTGGCGCAGTTTTTCAAGCTAGCCAATCCCGAGGACGAGTTTTTCCTGGTGCAGTTCAACGATTCGGCCAACCTGATTCAACCTTTCACGCGCAATCTGGAAGAGATCCAGAACAAGCTGGCCTTTACCCAGTCCAAGGGCAGAACCGCCCTGCTTGACGCGGTTTACATGGCCGTGCACGAGATGAAAAAGGCTCAAAACCCGCGCAAGGCGTTGTTGCTGATCTCCGATGGCGGCGACAACAGTAGCCGTTACAGCGAGCAGGAAATCAAGAACCTGGTGAAGGAAGCAGACGTCCAAATCTATGCCATCGGAATTTACGAATCGTCCGGGGCGCGCAACCGTACGCCGGAGGAGACCTCCGGACCCGCGTTGCTGACCGAAATCGCCGAGCAAACCGGTGGACGTCAATATGAAGTGGATAACCTTAATGAACTGCCCGATGTGGCGGCAAAAATCGGAGTTGAACTGCGCAACCAGTACATCCTCGGCTATTCCCCCAAGAATCTCAGCCGCGACGGCAAATACCGCAGGGTCCAGGTGAAGCTTGTACAACCACACGGCATGCCGCTCTTGCGGCCTTTCTGGAAACAGGGCTACTATGCGCCCACGCAATAGCTCGCTCATGCACGCGCCGGTAATCGCCGCCGCCGTGCTGCTCGCGCTGGCCGCGGGCGTTCTGTGGGCGCAGCAACCGGTCTTCCACTCGGACACCCGGCTGGTGGTCTGTCACGTGACTGTGATGGACAAAAGCGGCCATCTGGTCACCAACCTCCCGCAGGACGCCTTCACGGTTTACGAAAACAACGTGGTCCAGCCCATCAAGATCTTTCGCCGCGAAGATGTTCCGGTTTCCATGGGGCTGATCATCGATAACAGCGGCAGCATGCGTGACAAGCGGGCCAAGGTGGAAGCAGCGGCGTTGACGCTGGTCAAGGATTCCAACCCGGACGACGAGGTTTTCATCGTCAATTTCAACGACGAAGCTTTCCTGGACAATCCGCACGGTAAAGCGTTCACCAACGACATCAAGGAAATGGAAGAAGCGTTGACGCGCATCGATTCGCGGGGCGGTACCGCCATGCGCGACGCCATCCGCATGTCCATCGACCACTTGAAGGAGAAGGCACACAAGGACAAGAAAGTGCTGGTGGTGGTGACCGACGGCAACGACAATGCCAGCGTGGTCAGCCTGGAAAACCTGGTGAAGGCATCGCAGCAGAGCGAAGTTCTGACCTACGGCGTGGGCTTGTTGGGAGAGGAAGAACGCCGCGAAGCGCAGCGCGCGCAACGCGCGCTCAAGGCGCTTGGCACGGCGACCGGCGGCGAAGTCTTCTTTCCCAAGGACGTCAACGAAGTCGAGAAGATCGCGCACCAGGTAGCGCGCGATATCCGCAGCCAGTACACCATCGAATACACCCCGACGGACACCGCTATGGACGGCACATTCCGACAGATTAAGGTCGTGGCCAAAGCTCCGGGCAATCCCACGGTGCGCACCCGCAGCGGGTATTATGCGACTCCCGACCAGGCCGCCCGCACGGGTCCCGCGGACAAAGGGCCAGCTTCGAAATAATGCGTTCTTTCAAACTCTGTCTTTTTATGGCAGCCACGCTGGTGGCGGCGCAGGCGCAGGAAAGCGAAACTGTCTTTCACGCCGACACGCGCATCGTAGTCTGCCACACTACGGTGATCGATAAGAACGGTCACCTGGTGACCACGCTTCCGCAATCCGCCTTTACGGTCTACGAGAACAAGATCAGGCAGGAGATCCGCCGGTTCCGGCGCGAGGACGTTCCGGTTTCGCTCGGCCTGGTGATCGACAACAGTGGCAGCATGCGCAACAAGCTGGCCAAGGTGGAGGCCGCGGCGCTGGCTCTGGTAAAGGATTCCAATCGCGACGACGAAGTCTTCATCGTCAACTTCAACGACACCGCCTACCTGGACAACCCCAAGGACAAGGATTTCACCAACGACATCTCGGAATTGCAAACGGCCCTGAGCCGGATCGACGCCCGCGGTGGAACGGCCATGCGGGACGCCATCGAAATGTCCATCCAGCACCTGAAGAAAGCCCACCGCGACAAGAAAGTCCTGGTGGTGATCACCGACGGTAACGACAATTCGAGCATCCTCTCGCTGGAACACATCATGAAGAGCGCGCACCAGAGCGATGTGTTGATCTACGGTGTCGGCCTGTTGACGGAGGAAGAGCACCGCGAGGCGACCCGCGCCAAGCGTGCGCTCAACGATCTGGCCGAGGCCACCGGTGGCAAGACGTTCTTCCCCAAGGACGTGGAGGAAGTCGATGCGATCGCGCACCTGGTGGCGCACGACATCCGCAGCCAGTACACCATCGAATACTCGCCCTCGAATTCGGCGATGGATGGCACGTTCCGGGCGATCCGGATTACGGCCAAGGCGTCGGGTAATCCCACCGTACGCACGCGCAGCGGTTACTACGCCACGCCGGACGCGAAGACCAATAAGTGACGAACCGATAATGATCCGCATCCTGTGGCGTCTCTCGCGCGGCTACCGTCTGTGCCCGTGGCGAAGTCCATACCTGCGCTGGCGCATCGAGACCTACTGGGGGTTGCACGCGGAAGAAATTACGTTCGCGCAATTTTGGAGTTTCGCCTGGCGCCAACGGCGCGAACTGCTGCGCTACCTGCGATGGGCAGAGCGCATGAGTTAGGTGGAGATCGCCGGCAACTACGACTACAGAGGTTCCGTAGGCTCGCACCGTTTCATCCCCGTATCGACTGCTAACGTAGCTCCAAGCCGTTGATTTGGCTGGCCTTCCATGGTAATTGATGCCTACTTTAATTGTTCGTCGAACAATTAAAGAATATAGCACTTTTCTTTAATTAGCCAAAGCCGCCAGTGATCCGGCTGATCCGGCAGGGCCTTGCTCAAGGGCGTTTGAGGGGGAGCACGCGGAACCGCCGCCGCCCCTCGATTCGGTAGGTCTCGAAATCTGCGTGGTCGACCGTGAGAACCGTGGACATCGATTCCCGTTTCGCCAGGTACACGAGGGTCGCGTCGGCAAAATCCATGGGGCGATCCCAATAGCGTGACATCAGTATGTGGACATGTTGCAGCTCCGCATCCTCGATCGGCGCCAGGAGAATAGCTCCAGTGCGGATCAGGCTCCAGGCCGCCTCCATCTCGGCGCGGCTCTCGCCGACCAGATGAAACAACTCGGTAAGGACGGCCTCAGATGTCAACAAAGGAAGCCGGAGCTGTTGAAAGGCATCGATGCAGGCCCTGTGCCAGCGATCCGATCTGTCCAGCATCGCCAGAATCGCCCCGGTGTCGATCAGCGCGTTACCGCGCATTTCGCCGCTTGAGGCGCTCACGGATCGCCTGGCGCGTGTTCTCCGCCCTGCGAGGGTTGCCGCCCGCGAAAGCTCCCACGCATTTCACTGCTGCCTCGTGAAGCCGGCGCTGTTCTTCATCTTCCTCAACGGTAGCTGCGCTTTGTTTCAGCCAGTCGCGCACGGCCAGATTCAGCACCGCGGAAAGCGAAGTTTTGCGGATCCGCGCCTGCTGCTCCAATTCCAATTTCAGTTCGCGCGAGACTCGCCAACTGTACACCTCAGTATCCATGCACTTCATTGTAGTGCATACAAGCCGGCTATGGAAGGGTTCGCGCCAGGTCCGGCTCGTGTGTGTAATCGCCCTAATCCATAGAAGCGATCTGCATTATAGAATAAATGGTCCGGAGGTCATGAATATGAACGAGTCCAAATCGCGCAGGTCTTTTCTTGCGTCGAGCATCGGCGCTGCTACCGCCTTCCAGATCATCAGACCCGAGTTGGTCAGGGGCCAGGGCGCCCCGAAGATGAGGGCCGGGTTGATCGGCTGCGGGGGGCGAGGCACCCAAGCACTGGAAAACATCCTCACCGGGTGCGACAACGTCGAAATCGTCGCGATGGCGGACATTTTTGAGGACCGGCTGGAGACCTCCATTCGGACCACCCAGGCGCTCAAGCCTGAGCTTTCCAAGCGCTTCAAAGTGGATGCCGAACACCGTTTTGTCGGCTTCGACTCTTACAAGAAGCTGGTGGCGAGCAGCGATGTCGACATCGTGATGCTGGCGGCCAATCCTGGATATCGCCCGATGCACTTCGAGGCGGCCGTCGAAGCCAAGAAGCACATCTTCTGCGAGAAGCCCATGGGCACGGACGCCACCGGCATCCGCCGCTTCATGGCGGCCGCCAAGAAATCGCAGGAACTCAAGCTCACCGTGAAATCCGGCGCGCAGCGGCGCTCGCAGGCCTGGTATCTCGACCAGTACAAGCGGGTCAAGAACGGCGAGATCGGCGACATCGTGCACATGAACGCCAACTGGGTCGGAACTCCGGTGTTGAATTTCACTAACACCAAGCTCTTCCCCAACAAGAAGCGCGACCCGAAGTGGGGCGACTTGGAATGGCAGCAGCGCAACTGGTACAGCTTCCTGTGGATCTGCGGCGACCAGATTGTGGAGCAGCACCTTCACAATATCGACGTGTGCAACTGGTTCAAGGGAGGGCATCCCGTGGAAGTGGTCGCTTCCGGCGGCGCCGCGTGGCGTCCGCGCGAGGAAGAGTACGGGAACATCTACGACCATCTCTCCGCCGATTTTGTGTATGCGGATGGCACCCACATGTCCAGCTACTGCCGCCAGTACAACGGCAGCGCGCAGAACGTCAGCGAGCGCATTGTCGGCACCAAGGGCGTGATGGATTCCACGTCGCTGCGGGGCGGAGCGACAGCAGTGAACCCCTACGTGCAGGAACACACCGACATGATGAACAGCATTCTCGGCAAGGGTCCGTACATCAACGAAGCCCAGACCGTTGCGGAGAGTACACTGACTTGCATCATGGGCCGCGAAGCCGCTTATAGCGGGCAGAAGGTCACCTGGGAGATGATCATGAACTCCAAGCAGGATCTGATGCCGAAGAACTTCGATTATAAGGCCAGCTTCCCGGTGACTCCGTTGCCGGTTCCGGGCGTGTACAAGTTCGTCTAAGAAAAGCGGCGTTGGCCGCCGATGAACGCCGATGAACGCCGATAAAACAAGAATGCTTATCGGCGTTCATCGGCGTTCATCCGCGGCCATTTTTGTTTTTGGGAGGACATGCTGACGGCGATTACACGGGCGGTGAGCCCTACGATTGGCGATTGCGAACTCACGTACCTGGAGCGCGAGCCCATCGACCTCGCGCGTGCACGCCAGCAGCACCGGGCCTACGAGGCGTGCCTCGCGGAGCTGGGCGTGCGGGTGATTTCGCTGCCGGCGGAACCGCAGCATCCGGACGCGGTGTTCGTAGAGGACCCATGCGTTGTGCTGGACGAAATCGCCGTGATGACACGGCTCGGCGCTCCATCACGGCGCGGGGAAGCCGAGTCGCTGGCGCGCGCCTTGGAACCATACCGTCCGCTGCGCTGGCTGCGCGAGCCGGCCACACTGGATGGGGGCGACGTGATGCAGGCGGGGAAGACTCTGTTCGTCGGCGTCACATCGCGCAGCAACGCTGCGGGTATCGCACAACTGGCGGCGGAGGTGGCGCCTTTCGGGTACCGCGTGCAGCCCGTAGCAGTGCGCGGGTGCCTGCACCTGAAGTCGGCGTGCAGCTATATCGGGGACGCGATGCTGGTGCATCGTCCCTGGGTGGACGAGGCGGCGTTCGCAGGCGTGCGGCTCGTGGATGTGCCGGAGGAAAGCGGGACCAACGTAGTGGTGGTCGGAGATACCGTGCTGGTTTCGGCCGCAGCCCCGCGGACCGCGGAATTGCTGCGCGGCATGGGGCGGCAGGTGAGGCTCCTCGACAACTCGGAGTTAATGAAGGCCGAGGGCGCGCTCACCTGCTGCAGCCTGATCTTTACTACTGCAGGACCCCGGCTTTCTTGAAGTCGCCGGCTTTGACAAAGATCAGGGTCGCCGGGTCCACGTGCTTGCGGAAGGCCGCGCTGATCTGCTCCGGCGTGAGGGCGGCCACCCGGGTTTCCAGGGACTCGTCGAATTTCAGCGTGCGGTCGAAACGCTGGCGGGCGGCGAACAGGCCGACCAATGCGCCATCCTCCGAGCGACTCATGCCGCGCTCCTGGAGCCATGCCTTCTTGGCGGCGGTGACCTCGTCGGCGGTGAAGCCTTCCTTCAACGTCTTGGCGAGTTCATCGCGGAAACTGGCGTCCACTTTTGGGGTGTTCTGCGGAGCGCTGATCGCCACGCCGACGAAGGTGGCGGCATCGTCCTGGGTGGGCACGGCGAAGTCGGACTGCACGCCGTAGCTCAGGCCCTCCTTGTCGCGGATGCGGCGCGAGAGACGCGTGCCGAGTCCGCTGCCGCCGAACATGTAGTTGGCCATCACGATAGCCGGATAGTCCGGATCTTCGTCGTTGAGTTTGACCAGTTGTCCAGCCACGAAGAAGGCGTTCTGCTTGTCGGGAGTTTCAATCTTCTGGTCCGAGGGCACCGTCTTCTGGTACATGGAGGTGACGCGGGCGTAGCTGCCCGGGCTCTTCCAGTTGCCGAAGAGTTCGCCGGCCAGCTTGGAAATCTCGGGAGCGTTGAACTGTCCGGAGATGGCGATTTCGCCCACGCTCGCGCCATAGAAGTCCTGGTAGAATTTGCGGACATCGTCCAACGTGACCTTCTTGAGGTCTTCGATCTGCTCGTCGGCGGTCGGCACGTAACGCGGGTCGCCGCGCGGATAGGTGGCGAGGCGGTGGCGGAAGTCGGTGAGGGCCAGCACCTGCGGTTCGCTGCGCCCGGCCTCGGCGCCGGCGATGCGCTGCTGTTTGACGGTCTCGAATTCGCTGGCGGGGAAGGCCGGTTCGCGCAGAATCTCGGCGGCGAGGCGAAGCGCGCCGGGGAGATTGGCTTCGATGGTTTCGACGCTGGCGGTGGCGCTGAAGGGGCTGCCGGAGACGTTGACCGTCGCCTTCAGGCGATCCATTTCATCCTGGATCTGCTGGCGCGATTTGCTCTTGGTGCCGCGCATGAGGAGGCCGCCGGTGATTGTGGCGGTAGCGGATTTCCCGAAGAGCGACTTCTCATTCCCGTAGCGGATGGTAACTGAGGCCACCACCGTTCCACCTCGGGTCTTGCGCGAGAGCAGGGACATTTTCAACCCGTCGGGCAGCGTGCTGCGCACCACGCGCGATTCAATATTGGCGGCGCTGGTATCGAAAGCCTCACCGGCGGCGACCACCGCGGAACCTTTGAAGTCCTTGAGCGTCGTGGCGATGTCAGGCGTGGCCGGAATCTCGGCGCGGTCCGGGGATTTCGTCGGAATAAAGCTGGCGAGCGTGCGGTTGGATTCTTTCAGGTACTCCTTGGCGACGCGCAGGACATCGGCTTCGGTGACCGCCTTGATGCGATCGCGCGTAAGGAACATGAGACGCCAATCGCCTTGCGAGGCGTACTCGCTGAGATCGAGCGCCACGGCCTGGGAATCGTTCATTTCCTGTTCGATGTTTTTCAGCAGGCGGGTCTTGACACGCTCCACCTCTTCCTTGGTGGGCGGCTCGTTGGGCAAACCTTCGACCACCTTGAGCAAGATCGCGCGCGCTTCGTCCAGGGACTGGTCCGTCTTCAGCCGGACGGAAGCTTCCATAAAGCCCGGGTCATGAAGATCTTCCACTCCCATGGATGCGCCGACGGCCTTCTTGTTGTCCACCAGCGCCTTATAGAGGCGGCCGGAGGGGCTGTCTCCCAGGACGCCGGCGAGAACATTGAGCGGGGCGTCATCAGGGTGCGATCCCGAAGGAACGTGATAGATAAGCATCAGGCCCTGGGAATCGCCCACGCGGCGCAGCGTGATGGAGCGCTCGCCATCCTGGGTAGGTTCCACCGTGTAGGTCTTCTCGAGGGTGCGCGTGGGCCGCGGAATGGGGCCGAAAAGCTTCGCGACCTGGGCCAGCGTCTGGGCTTCGTCGAACTTGCCGGCGATGGTCAGGAGGGCGTCATCGGGCTGGTAGTATTTCTGATAAAACGCGGCCAACTTGTTAATTGGCACATTTTCGATGTCGGAGCGATTGCCGATGGGTAGTTTGCCGTAATTGTGCCAGGTGTACGCGGTCTCGAGGGCGCGCTGCATCAGCATGCCTTCGGGACTGTTCTCGCGCATTTCGAATTCGTTGCGCACCACGGTCATTTCTTTATCGAGCAGCGGCTTCTCGATCTTGCTGTTGACCATGCGGTCGGCTTCCAGCTCGAGTGCGAACTTAAGGTTCTCGTCGGTGGCGTTGAGCGTCTCGAAGTAATTGGTGCGGTCCCAGGAAGTGGAGCCGTTCATTTCGGCGCCGTGATCTTTCAGTTCCTGTTTCACATCCTTGCGGGTCTTAGTCTGGAGAAACATCATGTGCTCCAGCAGGTGCGCCATACCGGTTTCGCCGTAGCCTTCCTGTCGTGAACCCACCATATAGGTCATGTTGACGGTTACATTGGGCTTGGAGGCATCAGGGAAGAGCAGGACGTGGAGACCGTTGGGCAAAGCGTATTCTGTAATACCTTCGACGGTAGTGACTTTGCGGACGCCTTGCGGGAGGGTCTGGGAAAACGCGGTGAAGGTGAGGATCAGTAGAAGCGGGAGCAAGCCCTTTTGACGAGTCATGAGTTACCTTTGTCGGATGGAATAGGGATTAGACGAATTATATCAGGAGACGTTTGAAAGCTATCTCGGGTTGCGGCGCCGGGGTTGGGAGCGGGCGAGGTACGCGCCGTGCCCGGCACTCCGCAGTGTAGCGGGATACAGTTTGGTCAATCATGTCAGGCACTTCCCGACGGGCTGGCCGGGACTTATCCGACGCCGGGCCCGCGCGGACGAAGGCGTTCGCCCCGCTATGGGCTATTCCTGTTTCGACCTCAGGCCGAGCCGTGCCTGATTCTCCGCAATATGCCGCTGGGCATCGAGCTGATTCGGGAAGTGGACCAGCACCCGCTGGAACTGCTCGATAGCCGCCGCGGTCTGTCCCCGCCGCTCCAGGGCCACCCCGTAGGAGAAGGGCATGATGAGATAGTAGGGCTCGAGGCGCGCGGCTTCCGCGTGGTGCGGAAAGGCTTCATCGAATCGCCCGCGCTCATCCAACGCCGCCGCCAGGTAATGTTGCGCCGCGGGATTGCCGCCCGTCACCGCCACGGCGTTGGCGAATACCGTCACGCTGTCCCGCCACACCGGGACCCGGCGCATTGCCGCGATCGCGAACAGGACCACGACTGCTCCGGCCAGCGCCGCCGCGGCGCGCCGGCGTGGGCCCAGAAGCTCGGTCACGCCCCAGATCACCGCGATCGCGAGCCCGATTTGCGGCAGGTAGGTGAAACGATCCGCCATGCCTTGCCAGCCGACCTGGGTCACGACGCCGCTGGCCGGAAACAGTCCGAGGGTGAACCATAGCCATCCCACAATCAGGTAAGGCCGGCGGCGCGCCTGCCAAAGCGCCAGCGCCGTGATGCCTGCCAGCAGGAGCGCCGCGAGCACCGCTTGCCACAGCGGTACCGCGGTGCGGAACGGATAAACAATGGCAAGACCGTGCGGCCAGAACGCGAGCTCGAGATATCGCACGTAAGAGATCAAGGCGTTGGCGATGCGCTGGCCGGGAGAAAATGAACTACCCCAGTTGATGGCGGCGAGCCGGACGGTGCCGATCGAGGTCACGAAACTGGATAGCGCGGCCAGCATGAACATGGGTACCTTTTCGGCGAACGCGCGGCGTCCCAGCGGCCACCAGTCGAGCAGCAGCAGGATCACCGGCAGCGTCATTACCATCGGCTTCGACATGAGGCCCAGAACGAAGACGGCGATCACCGTGTAGTAGCGTCCGCGCGAAGGCCGCTCCGTGTATCGCAGGTAGCACCAGATCGCGGCGAGGAAAAAGAACCCGCTGAGCAGATCTTTGCGCTCAGCGATCCACACTACCGATTCAATCCGAGTGGGATGCAGCGCGAAGATGGCCGCGACCAGCGCGCTCCGCCAGAACGCCGCGGTCAGACGCAGAAGGATGCCGAACAGCAGCAGAACATTCGCGATGTGAAGCAGCAGGCTGGTGAGATGGTGCCAGCCCGGACGCAGGCCGAACAACTGGCAGTCAATCATGTGGGATAGCCAGGTGAGCGGCTGCCAGTAGTAATAGTCGACGGCAGTAAAAGCCCATCGAACTCCCCCGGCGGTGAGCCCGAGCTTAACCCACTGGTTATCCGTGACGTAGCCGCTGTCGTCGAAATTGAGGAAGGCGAAGCTCACCGCCTGTCCGTACACAAACAGGCAGGCGGCAACCAGCGCCAGCGCTACCAGCCAGCGGCGCCGCGCGTCCACGGCGCCTTTCGCAAGATCCATGAACCCCTAATGCTACTACTTTCCAATTACGAGGACGTGGAAGCTGTCGGGCAACACCGGCGGGCGTGGCGCCTTTTGTCCTTCCTTGGCCGCCGGGGCCGGGCCGTATTCTGCGGCCAGCATATAGATGCGGTGATTGGTGGGGTCTACGGTCATGGTGCGCGCGCCGCGCTCGGTGTTCACGGTGTCCACGGCTTCATACTTGCCGTTGACCGGTTTCACGATCGTCATAGTTCCGTCGCCGTTGGAACTGAAGGCCAGGCCGGAATCGAAGCCCGCGCCATCGGCGCCGGAGCCGATCGGCGGGGTCGCGATGGTCTTCATCGTAGCGATATCCGTAACCGCCATCATCTTGTTGCTGCATACGCTGAACAGTTTCTTGTTCTTCACATCGATAGCCAGGCCCGACGGACCTTCGCACGGGGCGAGCGAGGCGCGGCGGGTCACGGCGGGTTTAGCGGCGTCAACTTCCACTACTTCGCTGGAGTTTTCGATGTTGGCGTAGAGTTTCCCCGCGCCGTCCACGGCGCAGTTCTCGGGCTTCTCGCCGATCGGGAAGGTGGCGATGATCTCATTGTTCTTGGCGTTGATGGCGGTGGAGTCATTGGTCCTGCCATTCATTGTGAAGATGCGCTGCGTCTTGGGTTCGTAGCAGATGGCATCGGGATTCTGGCCGCCCACCGCGGGCTCTCCGGTCTTCTCCAAAGTCTTCAGATCGAAGATGGTCACTGAGTTGGATTGCCCGTTCGAGATGAAACCCTTGCCCACGTCACTGGCCACGGCGATACCGTGCACGCCGTGCAATTGGGTGATCTGTCCCACCACCTTGCCGGCCTTCAGATCCACCACTTCCACGATGCCGCCGTGCGAAGCAAAGACGCGCTGCGTGGCCGGGTCCACCGAGAGGTAATCCCATCCGCCGGTGCCGCCTACCTTGATTTTGTTCAGGACTTTGTAGCCTTCGGCGCTGAACGCGGCCGCGGCCAACAGAGTGAATAACAGAGTCTTTTTCATCGTGTGTTTCCCCCAATTTAGTTGTCCCGGCCTCCAATATAGTAGTGAACGGCCGGGGTCACCACCAGCGAGAGAACCATCGAGGCGAGAATGCCGCCGATCACCGCAATGGCCAAAGGTTGCAGCATTTGCGAGCCGGCGCCCAGACGCGAGCGCCAGCGGAATCATGCCGGCCACGGTGGCCAGCGCGGTCATCATGATGGGGCGCAGGCGGCGTTCGCCCGCGCGGAGCATGGCCTCTTCGGCGCTGAAGCCTTCGGCGCGGAACCTCTGATCGGCATCAAGCAGCAGAATACCGTTCTTGGCCACGATGCCGATCACCATGATCAGGCCCATGAACGAAGAGATGTTGAAGGTAGTCCCCGTGACCATCAGCGCCAGGAAGACGCCGCAGGTGGAGAGCAGCGCCGAAGAAATCACGGCCAGCGGAGCGGCGAAATTGCCGAACTCGAACAGCAGTACGATGAACACCAGCACAATCGCCAGCGTCAGCACGAACGCCAGATCTTTGAACGATTTCTGCTGCTCTTCATACTGGCCGCCATACTGCACGTGGATGCTCGGTGGCACTTTCAATTCGTCGATGGCCTGTTGCACCTTGATCATGCCGTCACCCAGGTTCATATCTTCGAAGCGCGCCGTGACCTGTACGTCGCGCTGCAGGTTCTCGCGGCGGATTTCGGTCTGCCCCGGGATTTCGCGCATGACAGACAGCGTACCGATTGTGCCGGTCTTGCCCGTGCCCGAGATCAGCAGCGTATTCTGGATTGTGTCCATTGAGGCGCGCGTGCGCTCGGGGAAGCGCACGCGGATGCCGTAGGAGCGGTCGTTGACTACCACGGGCGGTGGAGCAGGCTCGCCTTGCAGCATGGCGCTGGCATCCAGCTCCACTTCCTGCGTGCTGAAGCCGGCACGCGCGGCGGCAGCGGGATCCACGCTGAATACCGTGGCCGGACCACTGATGGTGTTTTCGATTCCATCGAGCACGTCAACCACGCCGGGAATCTTTTTTATGGCTCCGGCGATTTGCGGGGCCCAGGCGCGCAGCAACTCCGGATCCTGACTGAACAGCTTGATCACGACTGGCTCGGGCGCGCTGGTGAGATCGCCGATCATATCCTGCAGCAACTGCGGGAACTCGACGTCGAGCACCGGCTCCGCCTTCTTGACTTTGGCGCGCACGTCGGCGATCACTTCTTCGCCAGTGCGTTTGCGATTGGGCTTCAGCTTGACCGAGATGTCGCCTGTATTGGCTTCCGTCACCTGCGCGAGTCCCAGTTGCAGGCCGGTGCGGCGCGACGTGCTCTCGACTTCGGGCGTGCGGCGCAGAATCTGCTCCACGTGGGTAATCACGCGATTGGTCTCTTCCAGCGAGGAGCCGGCGGGCATGATGTAGTCGATGATGAAGCCGCCTTCGTCCATCGCGGGCAACAGGTCGCTGCCGGTATGCGTATAACAGAGGTAACTGCCGCCGATCAGCGCGAGGGCGAAGACAACAAGAATCAGCGGATGTTCCAGTGTGGTGCGCAGGGCACGTTCGTAGATGCGCATCACCCGGCTGGCCCCGGTCACGGCGGCGTGGGAGTATTGCGTTCTGCGGATGAGGAAGTGGCTGAGCGTCGGGGTCCAGGTCAGCGCCAGGGCGAGGGAGGTGAGCAGGGCCGCGCCCACCGTCACTGCCAGCGCGCGGAAGAAGACGCCGGTGACGCCGGTGATGGAGATCAGCGGGAGGAAGACCACGATCGGCGTGATGGTAGAACCCACCAGCGGCGCCCGAACTTCGCGTATGGCGCTGCGTATGGCTTCGGCGCGCGATTGCCCGCTATCGCGGTGCATGACGATGTTTTCCACCACCACGATGGCATCGTCGATGACCAGGCCCACGGCGGCCGCCAGCCCGCCCAGCGTCATGAGGTTGAAACTCTGGCCCATCACGCGCAGCATAATGAACGTGATGGCGATGGTGGCGGGGATCACCAATCCGGCAACCAGCGAAGTGCCCCAATCGCGTAGGAACACCACCATGATCAGGGATGCCAGAATCAGGCCGATCAGGATGGCGTCGCGTACGCTGGCGATGGACTCCTTGACGATTTCCGACTGGTCGTAGAACGGGCGCAGCTCGATGCCCTTGGGCAGTTCCTTCTCGAGCGCCGCGATTTCGGCGTGCACCGCGTCGGCCACCACCACGGTATTGCTGTCCGGCTGCCGGTAGACGTTGAGCAGTACAGCCGGCTTGGCGTTCGCGGTGACCACGGTGTAGACCGGCATCACGCTGGGGCCGATGGTGGCCACGTCGCCGACGCGCAGCGGTGCGCCGGCGGGCGTGGTCTTGATGATGATGTTGCCGATATCAGCGGCGGTGCGCGCCTGCCCGGTGACCAGGCTCAGCACCAATTGGTGATTGGCCTCGATCAACCCTGGCGAATCAATCATGTTGCTGCGGTTCACGGCGTCCAGGATATTGGGAATCGTGATCCCCGCCTGCACCAGTTTGGCGGGGTCCGGCTGGATTTCGAACTCCGGCACCTTGCCACCCTGCACGATGATGGAGGAAACCCCGGTCTGACGGTTGAGGCGAGGCTTGAGATCGTAGGTGGCCATCTCCCACAGCTTGTCCTGAGAGAACTTATCTGAGGTCAGGCTGTAGCCCATGATGGGAAACGCCGCGAAAGTCAGCCGGTTGACCGTGATTTTGGCGGTGGGCGGCAGGTTGGCCTGTGCGCGCGCCATGGCGGCGTTGACCAGCTCCAGCGTGCGGTGCATATCGACCTTCCAGGAAAAGAACAGGTCGATTTCCGCCGTGCCGCGGCTGGTGACGCTCCACAGATAATCGAGCCCGGGCACCGTATTCACGGCCTCTTCGATAGGCTTGGTGACCGTGACCAGCATCTGGTCGATAGGGAAAACGCCATTATCGATGCCCACCACGATGCGCGGGAAATTCGTTTCCGGGAACACCGACACCGGAATGGTAACCGCCAGAAACGCACCCACGGCGATCAGGGTGAGGATGACGAAAATGATGGGCTTGCCGTGACGGGCGGTCCAGTGCGGAGCCTCAGGTGTACTGATCAGGTCGCTCATTTGGATTTGGGCTTGGCCTCGTCCTTCTTCTGGTCCTTGCCGGCCGCCGGCTCCGGCGGGGCATTCTCGTCTTCGTCGTCCGCGGCTTCCTTCACCGTGGTGTCGATCACCTTGACCTTGGCCTTATCGTCCAGGCCGATGCCGCCTACAATCACCACCTCTTCGCCGGGACGCACGCCGTTGAGGATCTGCACCTTGTCGCCCTCGCGCACGCCCATCTTCACGGGGCGGCGGTGCGCGACGTTGTCCGCCGTGATCACCAGGCATGCCGTGCCGCCCTCTTCGCCGGGGAGAATCGCCGCGATCGGAACCACGGGTGTGGCCTTGATGATTTCGGTCATGATAACGACGTGCACGCTGGTCCCGGGCTTGAGCTGTTCGCCCGGATTGTCGGCCTGTACCCAGACCTGAATCGTCGTGCTGTTCGGGTCGGTGGCCGGACTCACCACGGTCACCTTGCCCTCCACGGTCTGGTTGGTATCCACCTGCGTGATGGTGGCGGGTTGGCCCACTCTCACCGATGCCGACTGATTTTGCGGAACGTTGGCGCGCGCGATGATCTTGGAGATATCCATTACCGTCACCAGCGGCGTGCCGGGCGTGGCCATCTCGCCGGCGTACAGCGGGCGATCGGCAACCACACCGTTGATCGGGCTGACGATCCGCGAGTAGCTTACCTGGGCCTCGGAAGACTGCAGATGGCTGCGGGCGGCTGCCACCTGTGAGGCCGCGGTCTTGATCTGCTCTTCCTTGCCGACGGCCTGCAATGCGCGCAGATGTTCCTGCGCGGAGAGCAGCGCACTGTGGGCCTGGGCGTACGCCACCTGCGCATCGTCCACCAGTTTGCGGGCGAGCGCGCCCTGCTCCAGCAGTTTCTCGCGATTGGCCACCAACTTCTTGGCGGCCTCCTCGGTCTGTTTGGCGGCATCCACGTCGGTCTGTGCCTTGACGACGGATTCTGGAATCTGTGCAGAGGTGGTAGAGCGCAGGTTGGCTTCGGTCTGGGCGAGAACGGCCTGACTTTCGGCGGCGCCCGCGGAGAGATCGCGACTCTCGAGCACGGCGAGCAACTGGCCCTGTTTGACGTGGTCGCCGCGCTGCACCAGAAATCGTTGTACCGGCGCCGCGATCTTGGCAGTCACTCCAGCCTGGTCGCGTGGAAACAGCATGCCATCGCCCGCGACGATGCGGCGAATGGTGTCCTGGGTCACAGCCGTCACCTGGACCGGGGCGGGCGCTTCGACTTCCTTCTCCTCCTTCTTAGCGCAGGAGACAAAAAAGAGAAGCGGAATAAGCAGGAAAAGTTTCTGATTCATGGGCTAGAAGGCCCCCGTTAGAGTTTGAAGTGCGGCCAGGGCCACGCGATAGCGCGCCAATCCGTCGTCATAAGCGTTGCGCGCGGTGAAGAGCGTGGTCTGCGCGTCCACCACTTCGAGTACCGTGACTTCGCCGGCCTGGTAGCGCAGCAGGGTAAGTTTGAGGCTTTCCTCGGCGAGCGCGAGCGAATGCCTCAGCGACGCCATCTGGCTCGCGGCGACACCGGCTTCCAGATAAAAGGAATTCAGGTTGGACAGCAATTGGCGCTGCGTGAAACTGAGGTCCACGCGCGCCTGCTGCACTCTGAGTTCGGCCTGCCTCACCTTGCTGCGCACCGCGCCCCAATTCCACACCGGCACGATGACGCTGGCCACCACGGTGCTACCCAGGAGGTTCTGGCCGAAATCATTGTGGAATGCGTATTGGTTGGCGTTGAGACCGTAAAAATAGTCCAACGTGAACGTCGGCAGGTAACCGGAGCGGGCGCTCTGGATGCCGAAATTTTCCTGCGTGACGGTGGATTGCGCGGCCCGTATGTCCGGGTTGTTCCGCTGTGCGAGGGCGGAAATTTCGGGGAAGGGAGGGAGGGGCGTCAGGCGGTCCAGGTCGTCGACGACGGTGAAGTCCTGGCGGAAATCGGGAAACAGGAAGACGGCGAAGCCGATGCGCGCTTTGTCGTAGGCCAGTTGCGCGTCCTGAACGTCGCGCTGGCGCTGGTCCAGGGTGAGTTGCGCTTTGACCACGTCGGAGTGCGCGGCTTCGCCGCCGGCTTCCTGCTTCTGCGTGATGTCCACGAACTCCAGGGCTTCCTGAAGGCTGCGCCGCGCATTGTTGTAGTGGCGCTGGGCCACCGCCATGCCGTAGAAGTTCTGCACCACCACAGCGGCCAATCCGCGCGCCGCGATTTCCACTTTGGCGCGCGCCACGGCTTCGGCGGCGATGGCCATCCGGTAATCTGCGCGCTTGCCGGGTGCATAGATATCGGCGTGCACGTCGGCCGTATTGATGTACTCGCGCGGTCCGTTGCTGGCCACGTTTACGCCGGTGTCGGTCCCGTTGGGCTGGGTATAAATGAAGCCGTGCTCCCAGTTGAGGGTGGGCAGGAGCGCGGCCTTGGCCTGCACCTTATCTTCGCGCGCGATGCGGGCTGCGATATCGGCGGAGAGGAGTTGTTGGCTGTTGGCCTTGGCACGATCGAGGGCGTTCTGTAATGTCAGGGTGAGCACGGGCGTGGACGTGGAGGGAGGGGCTTGGGCGTAAGCGCCACATTCCAGGGCCAGCACGAGGCCCACCATCGGCAATATGCGCGGCATTGACAAATTCAGTATAGAAATCGCCACATGAACGCACGATGAATCATTGGGATAGCTGTCGGAGACATTCCAAACTGCGGCGCTAGCTTCTGGCGCCTGCAGTACTTGCCAACCAGGCGCCCACGCTCAGGTGCACCAGCAGCACGAACAACATATCGAACAGAACATAAAACATCAGATGATGGCGCGGAACGTCTACAGCGTCCGCCAGTGATGCCACGCACAGTGCCGTGAATGCCATCCCGATCAGCACAACACCGCCCGTGACCGCGCCCCGCCGTAGCGTCCGGCGCTGGAAGGCAAGCAGCATCGCCACCGCCGCCGCCAGTCCGAGAAATGTGAAGAAGTAGCGTGGACCCCTTTGATCGAAGGCCCGCCGCTTCAGATCGCTCCAAAATGCAAAAGCGCGGCTTGCCTGAAATCGCGGATACCCGGTATGAACGTCGAAATTGCCCAGATAAGGACGCTGAATCCCCGCCTCATTCAGCGAACGCCGCAGAACCATGTAGGCGTCGCGCGGATGTGTCACGTAAAACCACGCCAGGCTGCCGTAAGAAATGCGCCGCCGAAACTGCTCTATGAACGCGGCGTCCCACATGGGCGAACCCCTGGAGAACGAGTGCATCCCAACATAGCGGCGGTACGAATCGTCCAGGCCGAGGTCCCGGATCGTTCGGTCTTGGTTCTTCGAGTGCGGCAGAATCTGGTAGAAAGCCACGGTGAACACGCCGCGTGCAGGATACTCCGCCGGAGCACTCTTGGTAATCCATACCGCCGCCAGCAGTGCGACGCATGCCGCGAACGCCGTAACCCGCCTTCGATGTTTGGGCCAAAGCGCATAACCGGACACCAGCACGAGGGCCGTCAGCCAGAACCCGAAGACCGCATGTTGTGCCTTGGATGTAATGACCATCGCGCACGAAACCGCGAACCAGAGCACGTCTCTCGTCCGCCGCCATCGCAACAATCGGAGGTAGAGCATCGCCGCGATCGAAAGAAATAGCCATGCCGCCACGTCCATGTAGAAGGAGTTCAGGTAACTGACGTACATCACATCGCTGAAACAGAAAAGCACGACCCCGCATGTGGCGATTCGTTGGACGCGCGGCGCCTCCTCGAGCAAAGTCCAAAGCAAATACAGCGCGGCCATAAACAGGGCCGCATGAATCAGCCCGATCGCGCGCACGTCGAAATAGCCGTCCTTCGAGAACACCGTATTCACGGCAATGGCCGCAGCCAGCAGCACGTGCTCCGATGAGTAAAACTCCGCCCAATAGTGCTTTGCCGGATTGAATTCGTAGCGCGTGTCGGCCCACCCGTTTTCGTCCTGTTGTGGGCCGGTCAGGTCGAAGATGCCAATCACCTTCCCGAAATCTGCGTTATTTGCCAGACCGACCACCGGCGGCGCAAAGATCTGATATCCCACTATCGCCGCGGCCAGGGCAAGAAATGTTGTGCGGGCGCTGATCATGGTTTGCTCTGGAAATGGGCATTGTAGAACGTATCATCGCCGATAGGGCGAATCACTTCGGCAGGTTAACGCTAAAAACGCTGCCCTGTCCCGCCTGGCTGGTACATTCCACCGTGCCGCGGTGCGATTCCGCGATCCAGCGTACAATGGCGAGGCCCAATCCAAAGCCCCCATCCTGCCGGGATCGTGCCTCACCGGCGCGGTAGAAGCGCTCGAAGACCCGGGCCGCATCTGCGGACGCGATGCCGATTCCGGTGTCGGCGACCCGCAGTTGCACGCTGGTCGCGCCGTCTTCCAGCGTGGCCGTCACCTTGCCGCCTCGCGGCGTATAGCGTATGGCGTTATCCAGCAGGTTGATCAACAGGCGGCGCAGCAGTTGTTCGTCGCCGGTGAATTGCAGGTCGTCGCCCGGAAGGCACTCCAACGTGAGGCCGCGCGCCGCGGCCAGGCCATGCACAGAGCGGCAGCATTCGGCCAATAGCTCATTCAGGTAGAAATCGTGCGTCTGTAGTTGGACGTGCCCGGCATCGGCCCTCGCCAGATTCAGCAGATCATCCACCAGCCGGGAAAGACGGCGCGCTTCGTCCAGCACCACGGTGAGCGATTCGCGATATTCGGCCGGGCTGCGCTCCTGCGAGAGCGCCACGTCGGCCTCACCACGCATCACGGAGATGGGCGTGCGCAATTCGTGCGAGGCATCGGCCACGAAGCGGCGCATCGTATCGAAGGATTGATCCAGGCGTGACAGCAATTCGTTGAAAGAGGTGACGAGCACCGCGAGTTCTTCGGCCGCGTTCGGGATCTTAATGCGTGTCTCCAGATTACTGCCGGTGATGCGGCGTGCCTGTTCCGCCATCCAGCCCAGGGGACGCAAACTGCGTGTGGCGAGCCAGTATCCGCCGAGCCCGGCAACCGCCAGGATCAGCGGTAGGGCGATGAAGATAGCGCGGCGGACCACGGCTAACTCCGCGTGGACGGGATCGAGCGAGGCCGAAACCACGATCTGGAACGTGCGCCCGCCGGCTTCGACCGTGCGCGTGGCGATGCGGTCGCGGGGATCCGGAGCGGGTTGCGGGCTGGCCGCCAGAATCCGATCGCCCTCCCGTATGGCCAGAAAATCGCCGTGCACCTTCATTTCGCCGACCACCTCGAGCGCGGCGGCCACCACGTCGCCCTTCATCTCCTGGTATTCGTCGGGGAAGAGCACGGCGGCAGTGTCGGCCTCCGAGGCCAGGGTCGCATCCAGGCGGGCCACCAGGGATCGCGAGAGCTCGCCGTATAGGAAGATGCTGAAGAGAAGGAACAGCAACGAGAAAAACGCCAGGTACAATGCCGTGAGCTGCGCGCGAAAGCTCCGCATCACCAGTGGGACAGACCATCGCCTTCTGTGGTCTGTCAACACTAGCCAAAGCGAGTTGACAGACGACGAAAGGCGATCGTCTGTCCTACTCATCGCCGGCCTCCGCCTTCGTCGTGAGCATATAGCCTTCACCGCGCCGCGTGTGGATCAGGCGCGGCGCGCCCCCCACATCCAGCTTGGTGCGTAGGCGCTTAATATAGACATCGATGACGTTGGTGAACGCGTCGAAGCTCTGGTCCCAGACGTGTTGCGCGATGGCATCCCGGCCCACAATGCGGTCCTGATGGAGCACCAGGAACTCGAGCAGCGCGTATTCCTTGGCGGTGAGGCTGATGGGGCGCCCGGCGCGGGTGACCGCGTGGCTCGCGGTGTTTAGGGTCAGGTCGGCAGCGTGCACTACCTCCGGTCGCGGGACACCGGACCGGCGCGACAGGGCGCGCAGGCGGGCCAGCAGTTCCTTGAAGTCGAAGGGCTTCACCAGGTAATCGTCGGCGCCCGCATCCAGCCCCGCCACGCGGTCGTCAACGGAATCCCGCGCGGTCAACATCAGGATAGGGGCGCGGTACCCCGAAGCACGCAGCTCGCGGCAAACGGCGTACCCGTTTTTCAGCGGCAGCATCACGTCCAGGATGAACAGGTCGTAGTGATTGATGGCCGCCTGGTAAAGTGCGCTCTCGCCGTCGCCGGCGATGTCCACCGCGTGAGACTGCTCGCGCAGGCCCTTGGCGATAAATCCGGCGACACGGGCTTCGTCTTCCACCAGCAGGATACGCACTCCTTTCATTTTGACTGGCCCAAGATGAACGCACAATGAACGGTCGTCGAAAATTCCTGGTGACACTCCGTGCCGGATTATGGAATCCTGGGGGCGAGGTGAGGCATGGCGTGCAACCCCGAAACGTTGAGGCAGGTTCCTCTTTTTGCATTGCTCGATGACGACGAGATCGCCGTACTGGCGAGCCAGGTGGAACTCCTGAAGTTCGTCCCGCGTCAGCGCATTTACAAGGCTGGCGACGCCGGCGGGCGCGGTTACATCGTGGTGTCCGGCGCGGTGCGCGTGACCACGGTGGATGAGGATGGGCAGGAAGTAGTCGTGGATCAGCCGGCGGTTGGCGAGTTTTTCGGCTTCGCGTCCATGCTTGACCAAACGCCGCACCAGACCAACGCCGCGGCCACCGAGGAGACGGTCTGCATCGAGGTGGATCGCCACGACATCATGGTGCTGATAGAGCGCAAACCGCACGCCGGTATGGATATGCTCGCCGTGCTCGGCAAGCAGTACCACGGTTCGCAGCGTTTGGTACGCCTGCGCTCCACGCGCAATCCAAACGAAGTGATCGAAGAGCAGACGACCACGGGCGAGTCCATTGCCGATGCGGTGGCGCGATTCGGCGGGTCGTGGACCTTCATCATTGCCTTCGGCTTCGTGCTGGCCGTCTACACCACCATCAACGTATGGCTTCGCGGGCAGGCGTGGGATCCGTACCCCTTCATCCTGCTGAATCTTTTTCTCTCCATGCTGGCATCGGTGCAGGCGCCCGTGATCATGATGAGCCAGAACCGGCAGGACGCCAAAGACCGCCTGCGCGGCGAACTTGACTACGCTGTCAACCGACGCTCCGAATCGGAGATCCAGGGCCTCGCGCGCAAGCTGAATCTCCTTGGCGAAAAGCTGGAGGATGTCGAGGAACTGGTGCGCGAACTTAAGGCTCCGCGGTGATCTTCACCGCTTTCCCGCCTGATTCCCCTCCGTGGTGGGGCAGGCTTCTGCCAATCCGAGCGCAGCTCGGACTCTTTGCGTCCGGCTCGCCTAATCCGTCAACGGGTCCACTCACGACGCTCGCCGCGCCGGCATGTAGCCCGCCAAAAAACGCCGCCGCGGACAGGGTCCACGTGGCCACCGATGCTGCCAGTCCGATCCCCAGGCCGACGGCGGCCATCAACAGCACTTCGCGCAGTTACCATCCAAAGCAGATGGGTAGTGTGTTGGGGTGCGCTTCGCCCCGCCCGCTCGCCGACTCATCGGTCGAGCTTGTTTTTTCTGCGCTTCCTCTGCGTTCTCAGCGTCTCTGCGTTGAAGCAGCCTTCTCGTTTGGCGCCGTCTACCGCACTTCCACTTCGCGCAGCCAGTCGGGGCGCTTCAGCACCTCGCGCGGCTTGCTGCCGTCAGGCGGACCAATGATGCCGTCGCGCTGCATGCAATCCAGAATGCGCGCCGCACGCCCGTACCCCAGGCGCAAATGCCGCTGCAACGTGGACGTCGAAGCTTTTCCCATCTGGAGCACGAGACGCACGGCGTCTTCGTACTGCGGATCCTGCTCCTCGTTGGAAAGCTCGCCCTCGGCCGCCGCGTCGCTTTCGTCGGGCGGCGCGATCAGGAAGCTCTGGTCGTATTCGGGCTTGGCCTGCGCCTTCCAGAAATCCACCACGCCCTGAATCTCCGTCTCCGTGACGAACGCGCCGTGGACGCGCGTCAGGCGCGCCGAACCCGGCGGCAGGAACAGCATGTCGCCCTTGCCCAGCAGGTGCTCGGAGCCCATCACGTCGAGAATGGTTCGCGAATCCACGCGCGTCGCCACGCGGAAGCTGATGCGCGCCGGGAAGTTAGCCTTGATCAGGCCAGTGATCACGTCCACGCTGGGACGCTGCGTCGCCAGCACCAGGTGCATGCCCACGGCGCGCGCCATCTGCGCCAGGCGCGTCACGCTCTCTTCCACGTTCTTGCCTTCCAGCATCATCAGATCGGCCAGCTCGTCGATCAGAATCAGAATGTAGGGCAGCGGCCGTACCGCGTCCTCCGTGCCCTCATCGGCAAAGAGATCGCGCGGCGTCTCCTGCAACTTGCGGATCTTCTTGTTGAACTGATCGATATTGCGCACGCCGTATTCGGCCAGCAGGCGCAGACGACGCTCCATCTCGAGCACCGCATTGCGCAGCGCGTTGGTAGCCTTCTTGGGGTCCGTGATTACCGGCGTCAACAGGTGCGGGATGCCCTCATACATCCCCAACTCCACGCGCTTGGGGTCCACCATGATCAGGCGGACCTCATCCGGCGTGGCCTTATACAGAATGGACATGATCATCGAGTTGATCATGACGCTCTTGCCGGACCCGGTGGACCCGGCGATCAAAAGGTGCGGCATGGTCTCGAGCGCAGCCACGCGTATGCGCCCGTTGATATCCTTGCCCAGCGGAATCGTCAGGTAGGAATGCGAACCCTGGAACTCATCCGACTCCAGCAACTGGCGCAGTGCGATCAGTTCGCGCCTGGTATTCGGCACCTCGATGCCCACGGTGTTCTTACCCGGGATGCGCTCGATCAAAATGGACTCCGCGTGCAGGCCCAGGCAAAGGTCCTCGCGAAGGTTGATAATCTTGGCGTACTTCATGCCGGCTTCCGGCTTGAACTCGAAGGTGGTGACCACGGGGCCCGGGTTGATCTGCACCACGTTGCCCAGCACGTGGAACTCTTCGAATTTGGCCTTGATGCGGCCGGCGGTCTCTTTCAATTCCTGTTCGTCGTAAGGATTGCGCGCCGGAGGCTCGTTCAGCAGGTCTGTGGGCGGCAGGCGGAAGACGGGGTCGATGTGCACGGTGCGCGGCCCTTCCTTGGCCGGCAGCAGTGCGGGGAACAGTTCCGGCACGGGCGCCAGTTCCTCCACCTGGCAGATCGGAATCTCTTCCATGCTGGCGTACTCTTCGGGCTGTGGCGGAGGGTCTTCCGCTCCGCCGTACTCCGTCGCCTGCGCATGTTCCGCGGTCTCCCAGGGCGCGCGGCCATCCACGTCCGAAGGCAGCGGCGCCACGCGCTGCGTGCGCTCCGGCTCAACCTCCGGCGTGCTGCGCGGCCTCTGCGTACGAGTTGGGGCGCGTCGTGCGGCGGCCTTGGCTTTGGCTTTCTCGATGGCCTGCTGTTGCGCGCGCTCGCGCCACGCGCTCCACGCCGCTCCCCGGGCCGCGAACCAAGCCATCGGACCCGCCAGCCAGCCTGCCAGGGTGGCCAGCGTAAAGGTCGAGACCAGGTACACCGAGATGATGATGGCCGTCAGCGTGACCACCAGCGCGCCGATGACGTTGAGTGAGTCCACCAGGTAATTGGCCAGCGTCAGGCCGAGCGTCCCGCCGATCCGTATGGTGCCGGCGAAGAGACGCAGAGGGGCGAACGAAAGTCCCGCGCTGAGCGCCAGGGTCAATAGAATCGAGCCGAAAATTTTGACCCCGCCCGCCTCCAGTTCCTCGCTGCGGATCCACTTCCACGACAGCAGGAACGTGAGCAGCGGGAACAGAAACGCGGTAGCGCCGAACATCTGGAAGAACAGGTCGGAGAGATACGACCCCGGGTAACCGACCAGGTTGAGAGGGCGCGATGCGGCGGCGGTATCGAACGACGGGTCCTGGGTATGGTACGAAACCAGACTCAATAACATCACCAGGCCCAGCGAAAGCAGCAGGAACCCGACGATTTCATTCAGCCGTCGATGCGGTGTTGGCGATAAGAGCTTCATCACGCTGGCCGGCGGATGAAAGCCAGAGCAAGAACTATTATGCCAAAAACGATTCGGTAATATACGAACGGCCGCAACCCGCCGCGACGCAAGTAATGCAGGAACCAGGAAATGACCAGGCAGCCGGTGAGGGCGCTCACCGCCACGCCCACCAGAAATTCGGTATTCAGAACGCCGTGCAGTCCGCCCTTCTTGTGCATGTCGTAAAGCGCCTTGGCCGCGGCGGCGCCGATGGCGGGAGTGGAGAGCAGAAACGAAAAACGCGCCGCCGATTCGCGCGTCATATTGCGAAACAGCCCCGCCGAGATGGTGACGCCGCTGCGCGACGTCCCCGGCACCACCGCCAGCGCCTGCGCCGCGCCAATCGTCAACGCATCCGGCATATTGATCGACGAAAGATCGCGCTGCTGCCGCCCGGCGTTCTCCGCCAGGTACATCAGCACGCCCACGGCGATCAGCATCCCGCCGATCACAAACGGATTGCGCCAGGTGGTTTCCGCCTGCTTATTGAAGGCCAGCCCGGCGATGCCCACCGGGATGCTCCCGATGGCCAGCAGCCACAGCAACATGTGATTGTGCTTGAGTTCCTCATCGCCATTCATGAGTACGCCGAAGCCCTGCGCGATAATCTGCACCCAGTCGCGGGCAAAGTAGAGGAGCACCGCCAGCAGTGTCCCCATATGCAGGGCGATATCGAAATCCAACCCTTCCAACTGCCACCCGAAAAGCCAAGAGGTCAGATAAAGGTGCGCGGTACTCGATATCGGCAGAAACTCGGTCAAGCCCTGGACCACCGCCAGGACAATCACCTGCAATAGAGGCATAAGGTTCAGGTTCCGCAATCACGCGCGCGCTGTCAAGTGTCCATGCCGCCGCATCATGCCGCTTTCGTCTCGATCCTGGCGCGCGTCTGGAAGAACACCGCCACCAACACCAGGATTGCCAGCGCGCCGCCGCTGCAGCCCAGCCAGAAGGCAGTCCAATTGTGTGTGACCACGCCGCCTTTCGTGCTGGTAAAGAAGTCCAGCGCGACACCGGAAAGCAGCGACCCGATGAACATGCCTACCCCGTAGGTGAGGAAGGTGAGGAAGCCTTGCGCCGTCCCGCGAAGGTGCGCCGGAGCCTCCTGGTCGGTATAAAGCTGGCCCGTCATGAAGAAGAAGTCGAAGCAGAATCCGTGCAGCAGAATCGCTACATAAAACATCCAGACCAGCGCGCCCGGATTGCCGTACGCCAGCAGGCCGTAACGCAGGCTCCAGCAGGCCAGGCCGAGCATCAGCACACCCCGCACCGTAATTCGCCGGAAGATGAACGGCATGAGGAGCATTACACCGACCTCCGAAAACTGGCCCAACGTCATCTTCCCTGCCGCGTTCACCACGCCCACTTCGTTCAGGAAGGCGTTGGTGAACACAAAGTAAAAGGTCAGCGGAATGCACGCCAGAATCGAGGCCACCGCGAAAACAAAGTAGGGACGTTTTTTCAGCATCACGAGCGCGTCCAGCCCGAGCAGATTGCCCACCGTGATCTTCTGCCCCTTGCCCGTCGGCGGCGTGTGCGGCAGGGTCAGGCAGTAGGCGCTCATCACCACCGACACACCGGCCGCCAACAAAAACGGTGTCGCCGTCGTCTCTATGCCCATGCTGCCGATCGTGAGCCCGATGGCGATCCAGCCGATAGTCGCGAACATCCGTATGAACGGAAATTCGCCGCCGGCGTTCGTTAGTTGCCGCAGCGTCAGCGAATTGGTCAGGTTGATGGTCGGAAAGTAGCACAGGCAGTACAGCAGCATCAGTGCGTATACCGTCCCGAAACTGGTGGCGCGCGTGACGAAGAACAGGATGACTGCTCCCATGAGGTGCAGCGCAGCCATCAACTTCTCCGTCGCAAAAAAGCGATCGGCGATCAGTCCGACGAAGAATGGCGTGATCATGCTGGCCAGCGCCGTGGTTCCGAATACCGCGCCGGCTTCGGTTCCGGAGAACTTCAGCGTCGCGGTCAGATACGTTCCGATAGTCACGTACCAGGCTCCCCAGATTACGTAGTTGAGGAACATCATCAGGCACAAACGCGCCTTCAGGGAAATGGGCATAGGTGCAGTGTAACGAAAAAAGGCGGGCCGAAGCCCGCCCTCTTTCGTCATGCAGGGAGAAAACCTAGTTTGCTTCGTCGGCCGACGGACCGTAAACCGCCGGCACAGGGATGTCGCACATTCGCAGATAGACCGTC
>CAWDWK010000014.1:0-47309 GCA_963805775.1 uncultured Solibacteraceae bacterium
CGCCGCAAACTGGGAACCGCTGCGCAAACTGGGGACTGACATGCATTTCCGGCGCCGTTTGCCGGAAATGCGCTGTCTGTCCCCGAGTTTGCCCCACGGAGCGGTGTCTCGCTAGGCTGTCTTTTCGACCCTGTCCCCACTTTGCCCACGGAGCGACACTCGCCTCCCTCTAGTCCCGCCGCCGAATAGCGTTATACTACCCGTTGAACCCCAAGCACGAGGTAATTTCCATGAGCGCGGTCCAAGCCACTGGTGCGGAAATCCACAGCGCGGCCGGCACGCCCGAGGCCGAACTCGCCCACAAGTGTCTCTACTACATGCTCCTCATGCGCGAAGTGGAAGACCGCATCGAACGCAAGCTATATCGCCAGGGTAAGGTGTTGGGTGGCGTCTACGTAGGCCGCGGGCAGGAAGCCATACCCGTAGGCAGCGCCCTGGTCGCCCAGGCCGACGACGTCCTCTGTCCCACCCACCGCGATATGGCCGTATTCTTCGTCCGCGGCGTCTCGGCGCGACGCGTGCTCGCCCAATACATGGGCCGCGAAGGCGGCGTAACCCGCGGCCGCGACGGCAACATGCACATGGGCGACATGAGCGTCGGTATCGTGTCTCTCATCAGCGCCCTGGCGGCCACCGTACCCGTGGCGACCGGCATCGCCCTCGCCATGCGCTACAAGGGCACCAACGGCGTAGCCTTCAGCTATTTTGGCGACGGCGCTACCAGCCGCGGCGATTGGCACGAAGGCGTCAATTTCGCCAGCGTGCAGAAGCTCCCCGTGGTCTACATCTGCAACAACAACCAATACGCCTACTCCACGCCCCTGAACCTGCAAATGGCCTGCGCCAATGTAGCCGACCGCGGCCCGGCCTACAACATCCCGGCCGAAATTGTGGATGGCAATGACGTGCTGGCGGTCTACGAAGCCGCCCAGCGCGCCGCCGCCCACGCGCGCGCCGGCAACGGACCCTATCTGCTCGAGTGCAAGACCTTTCGCATGACAGGGCACTCCGCTCACGACGCCGCCGACTACGTCCCCAAAGGCCTGTTCGAAGAGTGGGGTAAACTCGACCCCATCGTCCGCCTCGAAAAACACATGCTCGACGAAGCCTGGGCCACTCAGGGCGAGCTCGACGAACTGCATGCCGCCATCGTGCGCGAAGTCGACGACGCCGTCGCGTGGGCCGAGCAGAGTCCTTACCCCGACCCCGCCACCCAGCAGGACAACGTCTACGAGAACGCCTGACCCATGTCGACTACGTACCTGGAAGCAATTCGAGAAGGAATCTGGGAAGAAATGGAGCGCGACTCCAACGTCTTCTGCATCGGCGAGGACATCGGCGAGTACGGCGGCGCCTTCAAAGTGACCGCCGGATTCCTGGAGAAATTCGGTGCCCGCCGCGTGGTGGACACGCCGATTTCGGAAGCCGGCATCGTCGGCGCGTCCATCGGCGCCGGACTGATGGGCCTCCGCCCCGTCGCCGAGATGCAGTTCGCCGACTTCATCACCTGCGGCTTCGACCAGATCGTCAATTTCGCCGCCAAGTGCCGCTACCGCTGGAACGCCGGCGTCCCCATCGTGATTCGCGCGCCCTCCGGCGGCGGCATCCACGGCGGACCCTTCCATTCCCAGAATCCCGAGATGTGGTTCGTCCGCACCCCCGGTCTGAAAGTCGTGTGTCCCGCCACGGCGTACGACGCCAAAGGCCTCATCAAATCCGCCATCCGCGATAACGATCCCGTCCTCTTCTTCGAACACAAGGGCCTTTACCGCAAGATCAAAGAAGACCTGCCTTCGGAAGAGTACACCGTGCCCATCGGCAAGGCCAAAGTGGTGCGTGAGGGACGCGACCTCAGCATCATCACTTACGGCGCCATGGTCTGGACGGCGCTGGAGGCCGCCGAAACGCTCGCCGCGGAAGGCTGCAGCGTCGAAGTCTTGGACCTGCGCACCCTGGTGCCGCTGGATCGCGAATCCGTCTGCGCCAGCGTGCGCAAGACCTCGAAGGTGCTCCTGCTGCACGAAGACACGCGCACCGGCGGCATGGCGGGTGAGCTCGCCGCCACCATCACCGAAAACGTCTTCGAATACCTGGACGGGCCCATCCTGCGCGTGACGGCGCCGGACACGCCGGTCCCCTACAGCCCTCCGCTGGAGGAGGCCTTCCTGCCCAATGCGGAAAAAGTCGTCGAGAAAGCTCGCTGGCTATATCGTTATTGAGCTGGTCGCCGCTGCCGCCGCATTCGCCGGCGACTACCGCGCCGGCGCGTCCGCATCGGGGTCGGCGCGCGCGCTGGTGCTGGAAGACACTCACGGCAATCGAGCCGTATTCACCCAAACCGAATTCCGCATCACCCAGGCCCTGGCCGATTTCGTCGCCGCGCGCCTGCTGGTTTCGCTGGACCTCCAGCGCCCCGGACTCCTCTTTCACTGGAGCGGTATCGGCGCCCGTCCCGAGCAGCCCGAGGATCTGGTCACCGCCATCACCGGCGCCGTCACTGCCCTGGAACCGGTCGAAGTCCGCTATGGCCATCGATCGCTCTCCATCGTCGCCGGCGATCGATGTGTGGGAACCGTGAGCCCCGACGGCGCTCTCTCCCTCGCTGGCTGCACCGATGGCGCCCCCATCATCGGCGGCATCCGAGCCGCCTTCCAGATGGTGGAACCCGCTCACGGCTTGCAGAAACGTGGCGATCCCGTGCACGCCTTTCCGGTTCAAGCCATCTCCCTCGGCAAGCAAGTCATTGTCCTTGCCTTGAGCGGAGAGGCCGCCCTGCCCGAAGGCATTAATCCGCGAGGCCTGATCTTCGCGCCCTTCTCCAACGAAGCGGCAGCCGCCCCGCAGCAGGATGCCCGCGTCCGAGCCGCCGTGCAGCGAGTCATGGCACGAGTGAAGTAGCCCTTGCGCTTTTACTTGGTTCTTGCGTTTGGTGGGACAGGCTTCAGCCTGACAGGCGTCGGCAGGAGTGCCTGAACTGTCGGCGAGAGTGGTGACAGAATTGACCGATGTGATAGGTAACATTGTGCTTGGCCTTTCGGTTGATTGATGCCCGCTGCTTTTCGTCCGATATCGAAGGTGAGCTGAGCGGAGGATAGGGCAACGCAGGGATGCGCCCCGAGCGCCGATTCAGCGGGCGAGATGGGGCCGGGCGGGACAAACTGGCCGACCCTCGCGTGAGGGAACAACAAGGAACATCTCGCCGCGAAAGCGATAAAATCCCGGGGGTATGGGGGCGGCGCCTCCATTTCAAAAGTGGGCTCTGGAGGCAGAATGCGGCTGGGTGCGAGACGAGCATCAGTTTACGATTTGGAGGAGTGAGGTTTGGATGCTTTGATGCGGATCAGTAGCTCTTCCTCATGGAATACTCCGAGTTTGTAGAAACCAGACCAGCCACTTTCCCTCGTCGACCAACTCCAGGCCAATCGGTTCTCCCCCCAGTGCCCGGCCCACGAACACATAGGCACCATTCCAGCGGATCTGTCGCTCTGCCCCACCCAGGCGAACCTCGAAGCCGGCCGGGTATTCGACCCGACGAATGCGGCTGTTGTAGGGGCGCGGTGAGTCCTGATTGCGGATTCCGGCGAAGCCGAACAGCATTCCGGAGGGAAGTCGAACACCATTCCGGGCTGAAGCGAACACCATTCCGGGGTGGTCCCGAACACGATTCGGAGCGTAGCGACGTGTCTTTCTGATTGAGCGGGAAGTGTTCGGCTTGGCCCATGGAAGCACCTATCCGGAGCGAAGCGGAGGCCGGCGGCCACATGCGGGAAAAGGGGTGCGGGGAAAGGGACAGCGGTCCCGTTCCCCGCTCGGCACTGGAGAGACCCGACGGGCGTTAGCCGCCGGCCCTACACACCACCTCCGCGCTTCCTGCGCATCGAGTCGCCCTTCATCTCAATGCGGTGAGCGTTGTGGACTACTCGGTCGAGGATACCGTCAGCTACGGTGGGATCACCGATCTGCTCGTGCCAGCGCGCCACGGGCAGTTGTGAGGTCAGGATCATCGACCGGGTTTGATAGCTCTTCGCAGATCTCCCAGAAGTCGCGCCGCTCGGTTTCGGTGAGCGGCGCCATGGCCCAGTCGTCGATCACGAGCACGTCGATGCGACTGAGTTTGGCGAGTAGCAGGCGCAAGCTGCCGTCGGCGCGAGCGATGGCCAGATCGCGGAACAACGCCGCAGTGCCGGTGTAAAACGCCGAGTATCCATCGCGACAGGCCTTCTGCGCGAGGGCGCAGGCAAGGAAGCTTTTGCCCACGCCGGTGGGTCCGAGAATGAACACGTGCTCGTGATTGCGTACCCGGGCCGATTCTTGTGCCAAGGCACGAATCACGCTCTTGTCCAAGCCGCGCGCCACGCGATAGTCAATATCCTCGACGGAGGCGTTGCCGCGGAGTTTAGCGGAGTGCAGGCGCCGTGCCAGGGCCTGACTCTGGCGCCAGTTCCACTGGTGATCGACCAGCATCGCCAAGTGGTCGAAGAAGGTCAACTCGCCAGCGGCCGGGTCCTACTGCTGCGCCTTCAATGCGTCGGCCATGCCGTGCAGGCGCATGGCAAGTAGTTTCTCCATCATCGGTTCTTGTAGCATTTAAATAATCTCCTGTAGTTTGTAACTGATTGGTTTGTGAGTGGCCTTTTGCCTACTCGAAGTACTCCGCTCCACGAATGTTGTCGTGCCGTGGGGGCGGCGTCGATGGCGCATCCGTCTTGGCCGGCAGCGGTTGCCGGTCAAGCGAGTTCTTCAGAATCGATGCGATGCTGCGGTAAACGGCACGCGCCGGTCAGCAGCGCGCGCTCCGCCGCGGCCTCCATGCGCGTATTCGAGTACTTCTTGGCCAGCCGAATGATCCCCAGGCAACCGCGATACCCCATCTCCGGATGCGGCTTGTCGCCAGGATCCTTTCGAATAACTGAGCCGTGTGGGGACCGATCGCCTCGGCCCACTGCAACCATCCGCGACGGCGGCCACTCCAGATGCGCCTGGTGGCTCTTGGGCCGGTGCTCACGGTTGGTGATGACTCTTTCCCGGCGGCGACTGCGCACATGCGATGCCACGCGCAGGCTCTGGTGCAGGATCTCTATGGTCGTCACAGTCGCGCGGATCTCCACGAGTTGTTGCACCAAGTTGTACGGCACGCTATAGAAGTTCCCGTCGAAGGCTACGTGATAGTCGATGTCCACCCGCGCCCGTGCCCATTCGCTGATCTCGAATCTCTCACTGGGCAGCGGTTGTAGTGCCGGTTTGTCGAGGGCTTCGAGGACACTCGCGCGATTACCATCCCGTTTGCGGAACGGCCGGTGGTTGAGCCGGTGGAGGAGTTCGCGGATGGTCTGGTTGGCTTCTGCCAGCGAGAAGAACTTGCGGTGCCGCAATGCCGCCAGGATCCAACGTTGCGCCACCTGCACTGCTTGCTCTACGACAGCCTTATCACGCGGTTTGTACGGCCGTGCCGGCAACACGCCGAAGCTATAATACGCGGCGAAGCTCTGATACGTGGGGTTGACATCCGGATCGTAGCGGCAGGCCTTGCTGACGCCTGTCCCGGTGTCATCGGGAACTATTAGAAGGGGCACACCACCCCAATGCTCCAGGTCATGAATGGGGGCCAGCAACCACGACTCCATCTTCTGATCGCGCGTGACCTCGGCCCAAGTGTAAGAACGGAGAGCGAGCAACTCCGTGCGATCTGCCGTTGCTCGAGCTTCAGTTCGTGTCTTAGTCGTAGAACATCTTTGATCTTGCGCGTGGACTTTCTCCTTGCGGGCAAAAGATTCTCCCTACAAGGGCAGGGTCTCTTACCCGGCGTGGATGTCCAGCGCTGCTACTTGTGGAAACACATTCCGGGGCAAGCCGAACAGCATTCCGGGGTTGGCTAAAAAACTGTTCGGCTTCAGCCCGGAATTCGTGTTCGGCTTCAGCCCGGAATCGTGTTCGCGTTGCCCCGGAATACGCCGTCCTGATAGTAATCGGCGGGTGTTTTTCCTTCCAGTATTTACTTGCATAAATAATAGTTAAGGTGCACAATTGGGCATGGCTAGAAAACCTGCCCAAATTCAGCTGAGCGAACACGAAGAGGCTGTACTTCGGGAATGGACTCGAAAGGGGACGGCGGAGCAGCGGTCTGTAGACCGCGCCCGGATCATTCTGCTTTCTCATGAGGGCTTCACGGTAGAGAAAATCGCCAAGCGTCTGCATACAAGGCCGGCGCGGGTTTCCAAGTGGCGCCAGCGGTTCATGCTGGATCGCCTGAGTGCTCTGTCGGATGCGCCTCGCCCCGGAAAACCGCACAAATACACTGAGGAAACCGAGAAGCGGGTTTTGGCGTTACTGGACGAACCACCTCCGGAAGGCTATGCCCAGTGGAACGGGAGCCTGCTCGCCGACGCATTGAATGATGTGAGCGCGGATCAGGTCTGGCGGATCTTGCGACAACACGGCATCCAACTTCAACGACGCCGAAGTTGGTGCATCACCACCGATCCGGAGTTCGGACCCAAGGCAGCCGATGTGGTGGGCATGTATTTGAGTCCGCCGGACAATGCCGTCGTGTTGTGCGTGGATGAGAAACCGCACATCCAGGCACTGCAACGCGCTCAAGGCTACTTGCGACTGCCGGATGGTAAAGCGGTCAACGGCTTCAGCCACTGCTACAAGCGCCACGGGACGACGACGCTGTTCGCGGCACTGGATGTGGCAACCGGACAAGTGAAGACTGGGCATTATGCTAGGCGTAGACGGCGAGAGTTTCTGGACTTCATGAACGAAATCGCGCGGAGAATCCGGGGCGAGAGATTCACGTCATTCTCGACAATCTCAACACGCACAAACCAAAGCAGGACCGCTGGCTCAAGCTTCACCCCAACGTGCATCTCCACTTCATACCGACGTACAGTTCATGGCTGAATCAAGTGGAGTGCTGGTTCAGCATCCTAAGCCGGTCGGCCCTTCGGGGTGCGAGTTTCACATCCGCACGCGAGTTGCGTGACGCCATTGATAAATTCGTCAAGGTCTACAACGAGCAGGCGGCGCCCTTCGAGTGGACCAAAGCGGTGGTCCACCCGAGTTCACCCAAGCGTCTTTACTCTAATTTACGCAACTAAGTACTAGAGCCTGGTGGGGCCGCTCTTGCTTGTACTCTTGGCGGAAAGCGTCGAAAGCCTTCTGCTGCTCTCGCAGGTTGGCGCGGGGCGGTTGAGTCGTCTCGTGCTTCAAGGTGCGATGCATCCGTTCGTGGCGACCATTTTGTGCCGGCTTGCCGGGTTGAATCCTTTCCGGACGAATCCCCAGCTCGATCCACCATATGCTTAATTCCGACAGCCCTCCGATGCCAACACTGGCGAAGGGGGCACCGTTGTCGATATGGATGCCCTCCGGCAACCCGTACTCGCGGAAGGTCGCCTCAAACAGGGGCTTGGTATACCAAGTGTCCGGATGCTTGGCAGCCTGGCACCTCAACAGGAACCGACTGTAGGCATCGATGATGGTCAACGGGGAGCAGCGGCTTCCGTCCCGACAACGAAACCAACCTTTAAAATCGGCACACCAAACTCGATTGGGCCCATCGGCATGCTGCAAAGGTTGGCTGTTGGGCGAAGCCTTCGGTCGCTTCAGTTTCGGCACTGCCAAGCCATGCCGGTGGAGTATCTCGCCAATCGTGCTGGGCGCCGGCCATGTGATCTCTGGCTCCGTGCGCTCCAGCCATGCGCGCAGTTTCACCGGTCCCCAGCGGGAGTGCTTGCCGCGCGCTTCGACGATCGCGTCTTCGACTTCCTCCAACACTTGCCGCGGGTTACTCAGAGGCGCATGCGACTGATCCTTCAACGTCTCCATCCCTCCTGACTCATACTGAGCCAGCCATTTATATCCCGTCTTGCGGCTGATTTCGAAGCGCCGACAGGCCTCGGCCATACTGAATTCCCCGAGCTTGCATTCCTCGACGAACTGCAAGCGGTCATCCACCACTGCCGTTTCCTTCCAGCTCACACTTCACTCTTCGGAGATCGGCGGAAAAGCGTTAATCCTGTATGTGGATTATTTTGGTACCTATCAGATCGCCGCGCCTGTTACCACTCACGCCAGTCAGCACCCTCGACGCGGCACGCAGAAGTGCGCCACGGTGAGATGATCTGTCCCGCCGGTTGCATGAAAATGTACAAACTCCAGAGGCAGGCGTGTCAACACGCGGTGCTTCGATGAGTTGGCGAGTTTCTGAAAGAAGCGGGTCCGGGGGGACCCGCGCGGACGTGGGCGTCCGCCCCACCATTGGGAAGAACTTGGGGGCATTGGGGGTTAATGCTAGATACCTGTTGGGCCTCGGTTTACGTTATCCAATTAGATACTGGTACGGTGGCGGGGGGCTCGTGTATATTTCATAGCGGATGACCGTACATGCAGCTCCGCCCACTTTACGGCAAGATTGCTGGCCGACCGTACCGGATCGCCTGGAGGATTTGGGCGTTCCGCGCTCGGTAGTGGCGGATCTGGTTTTGCGCTACCTGTGGCTGCACGGGTCGGGCACGCTGGCGCTTTTGAACGAGACGCTGAAGCTTTCGTTCCCGGTGCTGGAGACGCTGTTCCACCAGTTCCGCAACCAGCAGCTGCTGGAAGTGAAGGGGATGACGGGCAACGACTACTCGTTCAGCCTGACGGCGGGCGGCCGGGCGCAGGCGGCGGGGCGCAATGAGGTCTGCCAGTATGTGGGGCCGGCCCCGGTATCGATCCAGCAGTATCAGAAGGTGGTCAAGGCGCAGGCGGCGCACGTGCGTTTGAGCCGGGAAAGCCTGCGACAGGCGTTCGACGACCTGGTGCTGCCGGATGGGTTGCTGGATCAACTTGGGCCTGCGCTGATCGGGCACCAGTCGCTGTTTCTGTACGGCGGGACGGGGAACGGGAAGACGAGTATCGCGGAACGCATCCTGCGGATTTATCACGACTCGGTGGTGGTGCCGTACGCGGTGGAAGTGGACGGGCATATTATTTCGCTGTTCGACCCCGTGGTCCACCGGCAATTGCCGTTTCACGACGACATGCTGGATCCGCGGTGGGCGGTGTGCGAGCGGCCGTGTATCACGGTGGGCGGCGAGCTGTCGGCGGCGATGCTGGAATTACGGCTGGACGAATCGACGAAGGTGTTTATTTCGCCGTGCCAGATGAAGTCGAACAACGGGATTCTGATCATCGACGATTTCGGGCGGCAGATGCTGGCGCCGCGCGATTTGCTGAACCGGTGGATCGTGCCTTTGGACCGGCGCGTGGATTACCTGACGTTGTCGTCGGGCATGAAGTTCCAGGTTCCGTTCGAGATGATGGTGGTGTTCTCGACCAACCTGGATCCGCACGATTTGGCTGATGAGGCGTTCCTGCGCCGCATACAGACCAAGGTGATGGTGGAGAATGTCAGCGCTCAGGTGTTCGATGAGATCTTCCGCCGGGTGATGGTAGCGCAGCAGGTTCCGACGGAGCCGGGATGCGCCGAGTATCTGCGCGAGCGATGCGAGGAATATGCGGTGGGCGTGCTACGCGCGTGCTACCCGATGGACGTTTACCGGCTGGTGAAGGCGATCAGCGAATACGAGGGGCGTCCGGTGAGGATGACCCGCGCCAACATCGATCGCTCGGTAGGTCTCTATTTCGCCAAGAGCGAACCCAAAGCGTAGTGGGCGCCGCGGGCGCTTGCGACGTTATTTCAGAATACTGAACATATTGGAGAATTCGTCGGTCCAGATGCGGAAGGGGCGGCGCTGACGGAGAAGTGTGGCTTGCGCCTGGAGCTCGGGGTGCGCCGTGAGGGTGGCGCGGTCCATGATGAGCGTCCATGAGCAGGAGAAACACATGGGGTCGTCATCCTTCGGGTTCCAGTGATAGACCAGGGCGACCTTGTCGAAGGCGCTGGCGGCGCGTTCCATGACGGGGTCCAGGACCAGGTACGAGTTCGAGATGTTGACGGCCAGGATACCGGTGGATTTGAGGTGGCTGAAATAGATGGCGAAGGCCTCGCGGGTGATGAGGTGGACGGGGACGGAATCACTGGAGAAAGCGTCCATGACGAGGATATCGAAGAGGCGGCTGGGGTCGGTGGGTTCGGCTTCGAGAAGCAGGCGGGCGTCGCCCATGGAGACCTCGACTTTGGCGGGTGTGTCTTTGAGGTAGGTGAAATCGCGGTTGGCGATCTTGACGACCTGCGGGTTGATCTCATAGATGCGGAGGGTGTCGCCGGGGCGTCCGTAGGCGGCGAGGGTGCCACATCCCAGGCCGAGAATTCCGATGCGGCGGGGATGTCCTTCGAGGGCCTTCATGCCGCGTCCGATACCGCTCCCGGGGCAGAAATAGGTGACGGGAAGGCGGCGGTACTCTTCGCGGAGCATCTGCTGGCCATGGTTGATAATGCCGTGGATGAGTTTGCGGGCGGCGTCGTCATCGATGCGCGGGTCGCCTTCGTCGGACACGCGAAGCTGGCCGTAGAAGTTACGTACGACGACCCGGTAGCCGTCGACCATCTGGAACATGATCTGGCGCAGGAAGATGAAGTAGCCAGCCAGCAGGACTACGAGGACGGAAATGCCGGTCTGCATCCGGATGCGGGGCGTGGTCCGCAGGGCGCGGGCGAAGACAATGGCGGCAATCAGCGCACAGAGGGCGAGTCCGATGGGGAATTCGTAGTAGGCGTGGAAGACGTTAGGCGCCAGCAGGCCGACGAACAGGCCGCCGGCGGCGCCGCCTAGCGAGACGATGACGTAGAAACCGGTGAGGTGGCGCGGGGGGGCTTAAGGCGGACCAACTCGCCGTGGCAGACCACGCAGAAGGTGAAGAGGGCAAAGACGAATAGGCCTATGACCAGGCGCAGGTCCATTTTGCCGTGTTCGGGCCAGAGCCAATAGGCCATGAAGGCGAGCGAGGCGATGAGGAGGGGTGCGAAAACCGCACGGCGATAGATCCGCGGCGATTCGAAGCAAATGATGAAGCTGAGGAGATAAACGGCCAGGGGGAGGATCCAGAGGAAAGGGATGGCTGCGATGTCCTGGGTGAGGTGAGTGGTCACGGCAAGCAGAAGGATGGAGGCCGAGGCGGAGAGGGCGAGCCAGAGGAGGCGCGCCGTCCAGGTAGGGGCGGGGGCGAGTCTCGGAGGGACGGCTTCGGGGGCGAGGGCCGTGGTTTCCGCCGAGGTGCGCCAGGCGGTGAGGGCGCAGAGGAGGGCGAAGCCGGCGAATCCAGCGGACCAGACAAGGGCTTGCATACGGGAGGGCAGGTTGGGCTCGATGAGGAAGGGATAGCTGAGGAGCGCGAGCATCGAGAAGAAATTGGAGAGGGCGAAGAAACGGTAGGGCAGGCCGTGTTTGTGGGAACGCGCATACCATGCCTGCAAGAGGGGGCTCGTGGCGGAGAGCAGAAAGTAGGGCAGGCCGACGGTCACGGCGAGCAGAGCAAGAATGGTGAGCGAAGGCTGCGCCATGCCGGCGTGTTTCCAGCCGGGGGTCGGAATGATGGGGAGGACGAGCAGGCTGACGGCAAGGAGGGAAGTGTGCGCGATGGCCTGTTTACGCGGGGCCAGCTTGTTCAGGAAGTGGGCATAGACATACCCCAGGAGCAGCACGGCCTGAAAGAACAGCATGCAGGTGTTCCAGACAGCGGAGGATCCTCCAAACCAGGGCAGGATCATTTTGGCGATCACCGGCTGTACCTCGAAGAGCAGGAAGGCGGACAGCGAGATCGTAAGGGCGTAAAAAAGCATGTCTCCTGCTAATGTTGTTTATAGCTATAAGTATGTAGCATAAGAACCGTAGTCATAGGGCCTGTGGAAAGTGTGGAATGGCAGCTAAGACGCGTGGAATCAGGTGGCTCCGGGTTCGCATGGGAGAGGATAAATGGGCGGAAAAGCATGGAAGAGCGGAGCTGTCACACAATATTCACAGTTTTGCGCATGCCCTGTGAAAGGGCAGTTGTGGAAAAAATAGCAAGTCATTTTAAATGTGCGTAATAGGTTGTGAAGTGGGCTGTGGATATGCAGCTTGTCAGCTCCAGTAATGGCGGTCGAGGCTGCGGTACTGGACAGCTTCGGCGAGGTGTTTGGCGGAGACGGTCGGGGAGTGGTCGAGATCGGCGACGGTGCGGGCGACTTTGAGGATGCGGTCGTGGGCGCGGGCGGAGAGGCCCATGCGGCGGACGGCCATTTCGAGGGTGCGCTCGCCGGCGTCGTCGAGGGCGCAGACCTTGCGGATATCGCGGGCTGGCATGCGCGAGTTGTAGAAGCCGCGGGCCTGTTGGACGGTGCGGGAGTTTTCCACGCGGGCGCGGATTTCGGCCGATGACTCGGCGGTGGTGTTGCCGCGCAGTTCCTTGAAGGGAACGGACGGGATTTCTACGTGGATATCAATGCGGTCGAGCAGTGGGCCGCTGATCTTGCCGAGGTAGTGTTGGATCTGGCCGGGAGTGCAGCGGCACTCGCGGGTGGTATCGCCGTAGAAGCCGCATTTGCACGGGTTCATAGCGGCGACCAGCATGAAACTCGACGGGAAGCGAAGTGTCATTGACGAGCGGGCGATGCTGAGCGATCCATCTTCCAGCGGCTGGCGGAGCATTTCCAGGACGTCGCGCGGGAACTCGGGGAATTCATCGAGGAAGAGCATGCCGTTGTGGGCCAGGCTGGCCTCACCGGGCCGCGGCATACCGGCTCCACCGCCGATCAGTCCGGCGTCGGAGATGGTGTGGTGGGGGGCGCGGAAGGGGCGTTGATGCAGAAGTCCGGCGCCGGGACCGAGGGTTCCAGCGATGCTGTGGACTTTGGTGGTTTCGATGGCTTCTTCGAAGGTGAGCGGCGGGAGGATGCCGGCGAGACGCTTGGCGAGCATCGTTTTGCCGGAGCCGGGAGGTCCAATCATAAGGACGTTGTGGACTCCGGCGGCGGCGACTTCCAGAGCGCGTTTCGCCATAGTTTGGCCGCGTACGTCGCGAAAATCGGGTGCGGCGTCGGTTGCTTCGGAATGGCTGTTCCGGGAGGCGACGGCGGGTGAGAATTCCTCGGGACGGTTGAGAAGGGCGACGACTTCGGCGAGGTAGCGGACTCCGTACACGTTGACGCCCTCGACCACCGCGGCCTCGGTGGCGTTTTCGGCGGGAACGATCAGGTTCGCGACCCCCTGCTCGCGCGCGCAGACGGCGATAGAAAGGGTGCCGCGCACAGGACGGATGGCGCCATCGAGAGAGAGTTCGCCAATAAAAATGTGCTGGTCGAGAGCCTTCACTGCTCCCATGGCGCCGAGGATGCCCATGGCAACCGGCAGATCGAAGCCCGCGCCTTCCTTGCGCACGTTGGCGGGGGCGAGGTTGATGGTGATGCGTTTGTTGGGGTATCCGAAACCGGAATTGATGAGCGCGCTTTTGATGCGCTCGCGGCTTTCGCGGACGGCGACATCAGGCATTCCGACCATGACGGATTCACGAGGGTTGCCGGATGCGAACATGTCGACTTCGACATCGATCAGGTGAGCATCGATGCCATAAATCGCAGCTCCGCGGGTTTTGAACAGCGCCATGAGAACGGTAGTGGCGTGGCGCAGATAAAGCGCTCAGATATTTTTGGTGGAAGGATAGGGGATGGTGCCGGAGGTGGGACTTGAACCCACACGCCCAGTGAAGTGCGCCGGATTTTGAGTCCGGTTCGTCTGCCAATTCCGACACTCCGGCACGGAGGTCAGTTTTCAGTTTACCATCTCCGGCAGCGGGTGTTGCCGGCGTGGTAATTCTAATAGGAATGCTGTATACGAAAAGGCTGTTCATTCTGGCGGTGGGCGCGGCGGGCCTCTTTGCGGCCGATTTTGTGGCGGAGGGCGACCGGTGGTGGGCCCACATCCAGTTCCTTGCCGACGACGGATTGCAAGGCCGCGACACGGGCAGCGACGGCTACCGCGAAGCGGCGAAATATGTGGCCGGAAAAATGGAGGCGTTCGGACTCAAACCGGCCGGAACGTCAGGCTATTTCCAGCCCGTAAAGTTCGAGACGCGCCAACTGGTGGAAGAGGAATCCAGCATCGCGATTGTGCGCGAGGGCGCGGAAGAGATATTGGATCGACTGGACGCAACACAAAGCACGCGCGGGGACCTGGCGCCAACGGCGGAAGCGGCGATGGTATTTGTGGGTTACGGCCTGCGCGTGCCGGAGGCCAAGTACGACGACCTGTCCGGAATCGATCTGCGGGGCAAGATTGCGGTCTACGTCAACAGCACGGGAGGTGTGGCCGCGCCCGGACCGGTGAAGTCGCACGTGGGTACGGCGGCGGAACGTTGGACGGTTCTGAAGGCGGCAGGAGCGATCGGCGTAGCCACCATCATGGTTCCGAGGCCGTCCGCGGGGGCGGGGCGTGGTGGACGAGACGGGGCAGCGGGCGGGACGCCGCAAGCGCCCGACGCCGCAGATGCCGCCGGTGCGGGTGCTGGACGCGGTCCTGGAGGGCGCGGTCCGCAGAAGGCTTACCTGCTGGCCGACCCCGAACTGCAGGAATTAGCGGGTGAAAGAGTGGCGATCACGATCACGAGGCGCGGCGGCGATAAGTTTTTCGAAGGGACCGGCCACACCATGGACGAGATCATGAAGCTCGCCACTGAGAACCAGCCGCTGCCGAAGTTTCCGCTGGTAGGCACTCTGCGAACGAAAGCGACGGTGAAGCGCGAAATCGTGGAGGCGCCGAACGTGGCGGGAATCCTGCCGGGGACGGATCCGAAATTGAAGGACGAGTACGTCATTATGTCGGCGCACCTGGATCACGTAGGCGTGGGGCGCGCAGTCAATGGCGACAGCATCTATAACGGGGCGATGGACGATGCATCGGGAATCGCGTCGATTCTGGAGATCGCGCGGATTATGAAAGAGAGCGGGGCGAAGCCCAAGCGGTCGATCCTGTTTCTGGCGGTGGCGGCGGAAGAGAAGGGAGAACTGGGCTCGCGGTATTTCGGTGCGCACCCGACCGTGGAGCGGAAGCACATTGTGGCCGACATCAACCTGGACATGTTCATGCCACTGTTCGAATTGAAATCGATTGAGGTGCAGGGGCTGGCGGAATCCACGCTGGGGGATGTGATTCGCGAAGCGGCGAAGGAGTACGGAGTGCAAGTGCAGGCCGATAAGGAGCCCGACCAGAACCGCTTCGTGCGGAGCGATCAGTACAGTTTTATTCGTGAGGGCGTGCCGTCGCTGGCGTTCAAGTTTGGCTACGAGTTCGGCACTCCAGAAGATAAGATCTTCCACGATTGGGTACGCGACCGCTATCACAAGCCGTCCGACGATTTGAATCAACCAGTGGATAAGGCATCGGCGGCGAAGTTCGACCGGATTATTGTGGGCTTGTTGCAAAGGGTGGCCGATGGTGCGGCGCGCCCTCAGTGGAAGGACGATTCGTTCTTCAAGCGTTTCGCGAAGTAGCGGGATGATCTAACCGGACCAGGCATACGTAGATTTCATGTGAGGGGAGCTATGCGGGTTTCAGTTGTAGCGGTTCTTTGTCTGTTATCGGCGGTTTTGGGGTGGGCGCAGCACCATGAGATGAAAGCGCCGGTGGAAAAGCCAGTGGTGTTGTACAAGGGGCTGGGCAACTGGCATCACCCGATTGCGGTGAAGAATGCCGAAGCGCAGAAGTTCTTCGACCAGGGTCTGGCGCTGCTCTATGGTTTCAACCGCTACGAAGCACTGCGCTCATTCCGCAAGGCGGCGGAACTGGATGCTTCGGCCGCGATGCCGTGGTGGGGTATGGCGATGGCGACCGGTCCGTACATCAACATGGGCACCGAGGGCGACGGCGACCTGGACTCCAAGGCGGCGTGCCAGGCGGTGGAGGCCGGATTGAAGGTGGCCGGCGCTCCAGCGCGCGAACGGGCGTACCTGGAGGCGGCCGCGGCGCGCTGTCCGGAGTACAAGCCCGACGCGTACTCCGCGGCCATGAAACGGCTGGCAGAGCGCTATCCGGACGATCTCGACGCGGCCACGTTGTACGCCGAGAGCCTGATGGTGCCGGTGCGCTGGCACTGGTATGGCAGCGACGGGAAGCCGGCGGCCGGTGTGGCGGAAGCCGAACAGACGCTCGAACAGGTGCTGCGGCGCTGGCCGGAACATCCGGGCGCCAACCACTACTACATCCACGCGGTGGAATCGTCGCAGACGCCGGAGCGCGCTGTGCCGAGCGCGCAGCGGCTGATGGGGGTAGTGCCGTCGGCCGGGCACATGGTGCACATGCCGGCGCATATCTGGCTGGTGCTGGGCGATTACGAACTGGCCGCCACTGTGAATCAGCGTGCGAGCCAAGTGGACCGGGATTACTTTGCCGCATCGAACGTGATGGGCGCGTACAACATTTACTACGTCCACAATTTGCACTTCGTGGTGTACGCGCGGTCCATGCAGGGCCACCGCGCGGAGACGGTCCAGGCGGCGAAAGAGATGTCGGAGGCGATTCTGCCGGCGGCCGATGCCATGCCGGAAATGGCGGACGCGTTTCTGGCGGTGGCGCTACTTACACAAGTGCGGGTACAAGCTTGGGACGAAATACTCAAGGCGCCGCAGCCGGCGGACAAGTTTCTGGCGCAGACGGCAATCTGGCACTATGCGCGGCTGATGGCACTCCTGGTGCGGGGAGACGCCGCGGGGGCCGCTCGCGAGCGTGATGCGTTTGACGCGGCGCGGAAGAAGATTCCGGGGGACCGGCCGTGGGGGATGAACGCGTCCGGCGACGTGATGGCGCTGGCGGCGGAGATTGTGGCTGCACGATTTGCCGCCACGCCGTCGGAGGCGGTGACTCATTGGGAGAAGGCGGTGGCGATGCAGGACGCGCTGGGCTACGACGAGCCTCCCGCCTGGTATTATCCGGTGCGGGAATCGCTGGGTGCGGCGCTGGTGCGTGCCGGCCGCGGCGCGGAAGGGGAAACGGTGTTTCGCGAAGGCTTGAAGCGGTCGCCCCGGAATGGCTGGATGCTGTTTGGATTGATGGCGAGTTTGAAGGCGCAAGGGAAGAGCGAAGGGATGGAGCAGTTGCAGCACGAGCTCGATGCGGTTTGGGTCAAGGCGGATGTGAGGCAGCGGTTGGAGGCGATGTAAGGGGAAGAAGAGAAGAGCGAAGAGCGTGACCGGGGGTCGCGCGCGGACGGGGGCGTCCGCCCCACCAAGAGATCCACTACAGACTACACCGTCCGCCCCACCCAAGATAGTGGAGAAGAGTTATTCGTAGCGGAGGGCGGTGATGGGATCGACTCGGGTGGCTCGTTCGGCGGGGATGTAGCCTGCGAGCAGGGCCACTGCGGCGAGCACGATGGCGGCCGAGGCGATGCTGAACGGATCGTTGGGCACGATGCCGTAGAGCTCGGAGCGCACCAGACGTGTCACCGCCAGCGCTACCGGAATCGCGATCGCGACACCGGCGGTGGTGAGCAGCGCGACTTCGCGGAGCACCAGTTTTAGCAGACTGGCGCGTCCGGCGCCGAGTGCCAGGCGGATACCGATTTCGCGGGTGCGCCGCGTCACGGTGTACGCCATCACTCCGTACAGGCCGATGGCGGCCAGCAGGGTGGCCAGAATGCCGAAGAACGCTGAGAGTCCGGCCATGGCGCGCTGCGCGGAGAGCGACTGATCGATTTGATCTTCCATGGTGCGGAGGTCGGTGACGGGAAGGCCGGGATCCAGCCGGTTTATGTCGCGCCGCAATGATGCGAAGACGGTTTTGGGATCGCCCGCCGCGCGTGCGTAGACCACGAGGGAACTTGGGTTCTCGTCCTGCGCGAACGGAAGGTAGACCTCTCGCGGGGTCTCCTCATCGACCTTGGAGTACTTGGCGCCGCGTACAACGCCGACGATCTCGATATCGACCTTGGCTCCGCGCCCGGTCCTGAAGCGGCGGCCGATGGGGTTCTCATATTTGAAATAGTAATTTGCGAAAACGTCGTTGACCACAGCGACGCGAGGGGCGCCGATGCGATCGTGCGCGGTGAAATCACGACCCGCCAGAAGCGCGATGCCCAAGGTCTGGAAGTAACCGGGACTTACGGTATCGAACCAGGGAGTCATGTTCTCGTCGTCGCTGGGCTGGTGGCCATCGATCAAGATGGTGGACATGTTCTGATCGCCGTTGATGATGCTGACGGTGCCGAGCGCGGAGGATTGTACGCGGGGCGCGGCGGCTACGCGCGCCTGCGCTTCGTCGGCGAAGCGGCGGATGCGCTCCGCGTTGTAGCCGGCTAGTGAGGGATCCAGGGCGAAGCTGAGCAGATGCTCGCGGCGAAATCCCAGGTCCACGTTTTTTAGATTGTGAAGCGAGCGCGCAAAGAGCGCGGCGGCAATCAGCATGAGGAGCGAGAGCGCCACTTGGGAGACCACAAGGGCTTTGCGCAAGCGTACGTTGCCGCCGGCAGAGGAGACGTTGCCGGCGTGATCCTTCAAGGTGAGGGCGAGCTTGGGCGAGGTCGCCTGCCAGGCGGGTACCAACCCAAAGAGTACGCCGGTGAGAAGAGAGAGCGCGAAGGTGAACGCAAAGACGCGTAGGTCCGGAGTGGCGGTGAGTGGAAGTTCCGCGGAATTCGCGAGAAGGCTGAGGAGAGCGCTACCGGTCCACCAGGCGAAGAGAATCCCGATGGCGCCGCCGGCAAACGAGAGGACCAGGCTCTCCGCGACCAACTGGCGAACCAACCGGATGCGGCTGGCGCCGACAGCCAGGCGGATCGCGATCTCTTTCTGCCTGCCGACGGCGCGCGCCAGAAGCAGATTCGCGACGTTGGCGCAGGCAATGAGCAGAAGCAGGCCGACGATGCCGAGCAGGATCAGCAGCGGATTTGAGAACTGTTCGCGCAGGTCCGAGACACCCTTTCCAGCGGGCACGAAAATTAATGGCTTGGTGGCGAACCCGGCGCGGCTGCGTTCCGTGCGGAACTTCATGGTCTGCATTTCCATGATGAGGAGACCGTGGTAGTAGGGCTCGAGGCTGGCCTGCGCCTGGCGTTGAGTAACTCCCGAGCGGAGGCAGCCCACTAGTTGCAGCCAGAGAACGCGCCTGTCGGGGAGGCCATTCCAGGTGGGGGTCATCTCGGCTTTCATCATGGTGGGCACGAGGGCGTCGACGCGCGCCCCTGGGTCGAAGCCATGATACCCGGGCGCGGTAACTCCGACTACCGACATGGGATGACCGTTGAGCAGCAATGTCTGGTTCAGGATGCCTGGATTGCCGTTGAAGCGAGACTTCCAATAGTCGTAAGTGAGGACTACTACGGGATGAGCACTGGGAATGAGGTCGTCGCTGACATTGATGCCGCGGCCGAGAACGGTGGTGAGGCCGAGTGTGTCGAACCACGTGCCGGAAACGAGTTCGGCCTGGATGCGCTCGCTACGATTGTTGTAAGTGAGGTTGAGGGCGGTGGGGTAACGCGCGGCTACGCCATCGAAGACGGTGTTATGGTCGCGGAAATCCCGATACATCGGATAGGAGAAGCGGTTCTCACCCCAGACCGACCCGCTCTGCGGACCCGGGCTGGTGAAGGAGACCAACTGGCGTGCGTGCCTCACCGGGATGAGGCGCAATAGTACCTGATCGGCGATGGTGAAGACGGCGCTGTTCGCGCCAATGCCAAGCGCAAGCGAGAAGAGGGCGACGATGGTGAACAGCGGGCTTCGGCGCAAATTGCGGATTGCGTATGACAGGTCCTGCAGCATCCCTGGTCCTTAGACGTATGATATCGCGGAGTGTGACGGGCTAACGAATTCCGAATATCGGAGAGGTTTGGCAGTTGAAAGCGCTGTCAATACGAGTTTAAGTATTTTTCACCTCCCGAATTGGTTTTGTCTAATCGGATCTTCAACTTAGGCTTGTGCTTCAGAGTGAAGGCACCTATAATCTGAAGCGAAAGTCTCGGGTTTCGGGCTGCAAAGCCCAATCTAAAATAACGGGGTTTATCTCATGAAAGATCTACGTACGATCTGCATTGTGTGCGCTCTGCTGTTAGTGACAGCCGGATTCGGTTACTCACAAGCAGTCAACGCCACGCTCCTCGGCACGGTTACCGACAGCAGCGGCGCGGTAGTTCCGAACGCCAAGATTACTGTCACCGAGGTCAACACCGGGGTCAATCGATCCGGTCAATCCAACGAAAGCGGGAACTATACGTTCCCGGATATGGCTCCGGGCCAGTACATGGTCACGGTGGAATCATCCGGGTTTAAGAAGGAGAGCCGCAAGGATATTACGCTCGCCGTGAACACGAGTACGCGCATCGACGTTCAACTGACGCCCGGCAACATGACGGAGACCGTGGAAGTCACGGGTGCGCCGCCTCTGCTACAGACCGACCGTGCCGATACGGGGGCGCAGTTGGAAGTGGTGCAGACTGCCTCCCTGCCTTTGGGCACGAACCGAAATTATCAATCGCTGTTAAACCTGGTGCCCGGCACCACGCGGGCAAGTTTCCAGCATTCGCAATTCTTCAACGCCGCGAGTTCGCTGCAAACCGAAGTCAACGGCCAGATGCGCATGGGGAACAGTTACCAGATCGAAGGTATCGACAACAACGAGCGCACGGGCCTGCTACAGATCATGGTTCCGCCGCTGGAAGCCATTCAGGCGGTCGACGTTTCGACCAGCAACTATGAAGCGGAGTTGGGCCGCGCCAGCGGCGCCAACACGAATGTGGTTCTGAAATCCGGGACCAACGAATTCCATGGCGCCGGTTATGAATTTCTGCGCAACAGCGCCCTGAACGCACGCAACTTCTTCGATGCTTCGGTGGGACACCTTGCCTACAACTATTTTGGCGGCAACATCGGCGGACCGATCAAGAAGAACAAGATTTTCATCTTCGGCGACTTCCTGCGTACTACGGATCACGAAGCCAACACCAATCTCGGCACGATTCCTCCCAGCAGCTGGCGGACCGGCAACCTGAGCTCCGGCCTGACGCTGGCCGCACCGGTTGTGGTCTACGACCCGGCCACCGGCAATCCCGACGGCACGAACCGTTTGCCGTTCGCCGGCAACATTATCCCCACCAACCGGATCAGTCCGATTGCGCAGAAGATTATGAACCTGGTTCCGGGTCCCAACCAGGCATCGAGCGAATCCGCCCCGAGCAACAACTACTTCGCGCTGCTTCCCTACACCAAAGACACCAACTCATTCGACGTCAAGATGGACGACGCCGCCAGCGACAAAGGCCGCCTGAGTGCGCGTTTCAGCTATGGCCGCCCGGTAACCTACCAGGCGCCGATCTTCGGCCTGGCCGGCGGCTTTGCGCAAGGTGCATTCGAAGGCACGAGCGTGCAGAAGACGTACAGCATGGGCGTCAACTACAACCGCATCTTCTCGCCGACATTGATCAGTGAATTCCGCGTGGGCGTGGCGCATTATCACAACGACGCGCTTAATACGGATTACGGCACCACCGCCTCTACGGCCGTCGGCATTCCCGGCGTGAACATCGATCAGTGGACCAGCGGTCTGGCGAGCATCAACATCAACGGTGGTTTCAGCACTCCGTTCGTCGGCTATTCGGCCAGCGTTCCGTGGCACCGTGCGGAAGCCAACATCAGCGTGGTCAATAGCTGGACCAAGACGCTCGGCAACCACACCATCAAGTGGGGCGTGGACTACCGGCGCCTGCGCGACGATCTGCTACAGACGCAAACCATCAACCCGCGCGGCCTGTTCAACTTCAATACCGCGCAGACCTCGCTCAATCCCGGCCCCGGCGGCGTGGCTCCCAAGATGGGACTGGTCAACGACATGGCCAGCTTCCTGCTGGATCAGCCGTCCGATGGCGGACGCGACATCGCGGCGTACTTCCCGGCACTGCGCGGCAATCAGCTCTTCGCCTTCGTGCAGGACAAGTGGCAGGTATCTTCCAAGCTGACCCTCGATTTCGGTCTCCGCTGGGAGTTCTACCCACCGCCCACACCGGCGTTCCCCGGCGGCTTCTCCAACTACAACCCGGTGAACAACACCCTGGTACTGGCCGGCATCGGTTCCAACCCGATGAATAACGGCATGCAGACGAACTGGAAATACTTTGCGCCCCGTCTCGGAGCTTCTTACCGCATGGACAATGCGACCGTGATCCGCATGGGTTTCGGCGTCAGCTACACGCCGTTCCCGGACAACACCTATTCCTATAACTTCCCGGTGAAGCAGAACAACCAGTACTCCACCGGAGCCAGCAGCTACGCGCCCGGCGTCACGGGCAGCGGCGTATTCTCGATGGCAACCGGCTTCCCCGCTCCCCAGCTGGCCGTGATTCCCTCCAACGGGATCATCACCAACCCGTCACTGACGCAGAGCAACATCGTAATTCCGACGAACTACAAGAACCCCTACGTGGAGTCGTGGAATTTCTCCGTTCAACGTTCGCTTCCGCTGCATTTCACGTTGGATGTGGCGTACGTGGGCAACCATGGCGTACGCAGCTCCGCCACCTACAACCTGAACGTACCCAATACCCCCAGCCAGATGGGCATAGGCGTGAATGGCCGTCCCGAGTATCAGCAGTTCGGGCGTACCGCCGACACAACGCAGTACTTCGCCGGCTATTCCTCGATGTACAACGGCCTGCAAGTGAAATTGAACCGGCGCTTCACCAACGGTCTGGCCATCACCACTGCCTATACCATGGCTCGCGGGATGAGCTTCCAGACCGGCGACGACGGCAACATCTGGAACTACATCTACGCCCGCCGCAGCTACGCGCGTACGGATTTCGACCGGCATCAGACGTTCGTGCAAAGCTGGGTTTACGATTTGCCCTTCGGCGTCGGGAAAAAGTGGCTCAACCACGGACTGGCCGCCAAAACCATCGGCGGCTGGCAGATCAACAGCATCATCACGCTCATGACGGGCACGCCCATGACCTTCGGTGCCAGCGGCAGCTCGCTCAACACACCGGGCTCCAGCCAGACGGCCGACCAGGTTGCACCGGTCACCCTGCTGTACGGCATCAATACGCCGAACAAAGGCGGAAGCCCCTGGTTCTCGCAGGCCAGCTTCGTACAGCCCACCGGTGTGCGCTTTGGAAGTTCGGGACGGAATACCTTGTCCGGGCCGGGTTTCTTCAATGCGGATCTTTCCATCTTCAAGATCTTCAACTTCACGGAGAGGATTAAGATGGAGATCCGCGGCGAGTCTTTCAGCGTCACCAATACGCCGCAATTCAGCAACCCGGATACTAATGTCGCGGATGCCAACTACGGTTACATCACCGGAGTAAACGGCGGCGGACGCGGTATGCAGTTGGGCGTCAAGGTCAGCTTCTAGCCGACCGGGTTCCTCAGTACACCCACGTGGTCGAGTTCCACTTCGACCACATCGCCGGGCGACATCCTTCGGGTGTTGCCCGGCGTTCCTGTATAGACCAGGTCTCCAGGCAGCAAAGTCACCCACCCGCTGATCCAACTCAGTACCGCCGCGATATCGAAGATCAGATCGCTGGTGTACTGCTTCTGCACTGTCTCCCCATTGATGCGCGTCTGGAGGAGGAGTTTGCCGTAATCGATTCCGCTGACAATGGCGGGACCGAGGGGCGCGAAGGTGTCCGAGCCTTTGGCGCGCCACCACTGCAAATCCTTCTTCTCGCCGTTTTGCCACGCGCGCTCGCTGACATCGTTGCCGCAGGTGACGCCAAAGACGGCGGCTGCGGCTTCGGCCGCGGAGGCATTGCGCAGGTGCTTGCCGACTACCACTACCATCTCGCCTTCCGAGTGTACGTCGGTGGCATCGCGCGGGATGACGATGGGGTCTGCCGGATTCTGCAGGGCGGTTACGGGCTTGTAGAACATCTCCGGGTGCGCGGGCTGCGGGCGCGTGCCCAGATGGCTCTTGTAATTCAAACCCACGGCCAGGATCTTGCCCGGCTCGCAGGGATACAGCAGCTTCACATCGGAGAGCTTGTGAGTGGCGCCGGTGGCGGCGTGGCCGTCGAACAGGCTCCCCTGGATCTGGTGGATGGTGTCGCCTTCGAGGGTGCCGTAGGAGACGCCGGAAGCGGATTGGTAGCGGATGTATTTGGTCACGTCTCCGATATTGTAACTGCTTAGTAGGGTGAGGAAGAGGCGTCGAGTGAGACTCGACGCGGCACGCAAGAGTGCGTGCGCCACGGTAGCCACGGCAGCGTCAACCGAGGCGGATGATTTCCTGTTCTGCTTCCGTCGGCGAGCCGAAGGCTATCTTCAGGAGCGGCGGTGCGATCAGCGTAGTGGCTACCGACATGAAGACGATGATGCCGTAGATGCTGTGCCCGATGACACCGAGGTTGAGGCCGATCTGTGCCACCACCATCCCGACCTCGCCGCGCGGTACCATGCCTACTCCCACGCGGATGGCATCGGTTCTTCCCATGCCCAGCGCGCCGGCACCGCAGGCCACGAATTTGGAAAGCACGGCGGTCACGAGCAGCGCGCCCCCCAAGGCCAGCGTGCGGGCGCCGGCAAGCGCCGCGAGATCGAAGTGCAAACCGATGCCGACCAGAAAAAACGGCACGAGGAGCTCGGCGACGCCGTTAGAGAGGTCGGTAAGCCGTCCCTCGGCTGTCTCCGATAAGGCCATGCCGGCCAGAAAGGCGCCGACGATGGCCGCCACGCCCGCGTATACGGCGAGCAGGGAGAGCGCAAACAGCAGCGTCATGGCCAAGGCGAACTCGCTCTCCGCCAGGCGCAACCTGGCGCGCATGCGCGGCATCACGCGGCGCACGGTATGCGTGCCAAAGCGGGCGACAAAAAATGTGAAGGCGAGGGCGAGGCCGGCGGTCAACACAATGTCGATGTAGTTGACCGCGCCTTTAGCCATACCGCTCACCAGCGCGAGCACGATCAGGCCGAGGACATCGTCAACCACCGCCGCCGCGAGGATGATGCGGCTCGCGCGCATATCCAGCAGGCCGCGCGAGGCGAGTACCTGGGCCGTAATTCCGACGCTGGTGGCCACCATGGCCGCGCCGGTGAAGACGCTCTCCAGCCGGGGCTCGCCCCAGAGCGCGCAGATTCCCCATCCGGCGAAGAAGGGCAGGATGACGCCGCCGATGGCCACCAGCACGGCCGTACCGCCGACCTTCATCAGCTCCGAGGCCTTCACTTCCAGTCCGACGCGAAAGAGGAGGAACATCACACCGAGATCGGAGAGCGTGCCCAGTAGTTCGCTGGGCGCCAGCCAGCCAAGCACCTGCGGACCAATCAACACGCCCGCGAGAATTTCTCCGACGATGCCCGGTTGTCCGAGGCGCTCGAAGATTTCCGCCAGCAGTTTGGCACTGGCGAAGACCATGAGCATCGCCAGTGGGATCTGGGCGGCCGTGGGCATGAGTCCATTATGAACTGCGACGAAGATTGACAGACCGGTGAAGACTGACAGACCACACAAGGCGATGATCTGTCCCACCTAATGCACGAGGGCTCGAATGGGCGCGGCGAATAAGGGAGTGGACGTGGGTTGGTCGGCCCCGGCTTCATTCTCCAAGGTCACTGCAACGGCGTCTGTGTTGTCCGCGGCGCCGCGCTGGATGTGCATCGCGGTGCCATCCGGCGAGGATTGGAACATTCCCGCCGGCTTCGCCTTGCCGCCCTTGATGATCCACATCTCGTAAGCTTTGCCGGAGGGGGCCGGCTGCAGGTTACCGGCGATCAGCAGGACGCCCTGCGAGGGGCTGACGAAGACCTTGCCCTTGGGCTTCGGTTGTCCTTCGCCGAAAGTGGTGACCGTGGTGTCCGCGCCGGTAAGGATGGCGAACGCCTGGTTGACCCTGGTGAGCTCGATGTTCTGCCGGCTGCTCTGTTCGCGGAGACGCGCGAGTTCGTTGCCCAGGTCGCGCTCGCGCCCACTGAAGTAGACCGCCGCGAAAAGCGCGAGGGCCAGCGCCGCCGCCAGGAAGGGAGCCCATCCGAAGCGGCGCTGCTCAACGCCCACACTGGCGAGAATGCGGCGGCGCAACGCGGCGGAGGGAGCAGCGGGCGGCGCCGTGCCCCCCAAAAGGGCCAGGACTTCCCGCGCCCGCCTGATTCCTTGCATACAGACCTCGCATTCGCGATTGAGGTGCGCATGGATCTCACTGCGCTCCGGTTCTTCGGCGACGCCGATGGCGTAGAGCTCGTAGTGTTCGCGCAGTTCGTTGCAGTTCATGCCGGCACCACCGCGCCCAGTTCGTCGCGCAAATTCTTGAGTGCCGCCCGCACCCAGGTTTTCACCGTACCCAGCGGCTGGCCCATGCGTTCAGCCATTTCGGTTTGAGACAGCCCCTCGAAATACGCCAACTCGATTACCTGGCGCTGATTTGGCGATAGCTTCTCTACCGCGGACTTCACGCGGCGAGCTTTGTCGGAACTCAGAATGTCCTTCTCCATGTCGCAGTAGAGCGCGGGATGGTCCGTCTCCTCGAATTCCAGGGCGTTGCGTTCGCGTCCGCCGGCCGACCGCAGGTAGTCGATGGCCCGATTGCGCGCCACGGCGAGGAGCCATGGCCCTATCGAGCCCTTCTGCGCATCGAAGCCGTGAACGCGGTTCCATACACGCAGGAATGTCTCCTGCACCAGGTCTTCGGCGATGCCCGCATCGCGGACCACGCGCAAAATCAGCGAGAAGGTGACGCGGCCGTAGCGATCGTAAAGCTCGGCGAGCGCGTCAGGGTCGCGCCGTTGCATGCGCGCGACGAGGCTGGTGTCGTCTTCGCCGGCGTGCACGGCCATCAAGATGGGAAGCAGCATCATTCGGAGATTCGCGCGCGCTCCACGCGCGTCTAATTGTATATACGGAGCGCGGAGACAATCAAGATGAGGCGTGCCCGGCGATTTCTGCGCGTCATGTTTTGCGCGATGACGCGCGTCGTGCAACTCGAAAGAGGTCGAATCCGACGTCCAACGCATTTTTTTCTTGACTTTATTTCCGAAGCACCTTATATATGAATCACATTGCGATTTTCGAATCGCAAAATTTGATGTTAGGGAGAATCAATCGATGAAGAGCGCAACCAAGAAAGCCGCCCCGAAGAAAAAGGCTGCTCCGAAGAAAAAGAAGTAGTCTGGGCGTCGCCCTGAAAAAGGGCTGCAAACAGGTTATGACTCCAAGGCCCCGGTTTCCGGGGCCTTTTTCATTGTTCAGGACTTTTCTCTCCGGTTCTCTCTCCCGTTTTCGTCTTCCACTTTCCTCTGCAACAGAACCCGGAAGGTCTCTCCCATTCCGAAGAGCAGCGTCTTTAGCTGCATACGGCGGCGCAATTCTTCTGCCGCGCTGCCCGCGCCCAACGCCGCCGCGAACTGATCCGGTTCTCCGGCAGCCAGCAGCGACTGTGCCAACGTCTCGAAGCGCACGGTCGCGAGTCCACATGCAGCGCCACTCTCCTGAAGCGCGGTGAAGTTCACGTGCGCCGTGATGTCGCGCAACCCGGTTTCGGCCAAAACGTCTTCGCGCGCGGTGTGTCGCCGGTATCCCATCAGCGTGCCTGCGGGAAAACGCACGCTCTCCGCGCGCGTGAAACCGTAATCGACGCTGAGAACGTATCCTTTGGTTAACGTTTCCGCCATACGCTCGAGCCACGCGAGCGCTTCGAGGTTCACTTCGTACCAACTGCCTTCCTGTGGCGGAAGGTAGTAGCGGCGCAGATAACGTTCCGCGGCTTCTCCAACCACTTCGCCGGTGTGCCAGCGAAATTCGCCATCCGCCAGCGCGACCCGTTGTTCGTGGAAGGCGCCGTCGCAGTACACCGCGGCATCTACCGGAAGCGCGTCGAAGAACTCATTGGAGAAAACAACACCGATAAAATTTTCGGGCATCGCGCCCGAATCGATATCGACCGGCACGTAGTTCCATTCGGCGAATGCCCCGGCCATCTCTCGCCGTCCCGCTCCCAGCTCGACCACGGTGAAGTCGCGCGGCTCGCCCATCTGCCGGTAGAGGTGACGAACCTGCGCCGCCATCAGGATTCCGAAGACCGGCTGGATCTGTTCCGCCGTAAAGAAGTCGCCGGCCTTGCCGAAGGGATCTTGCGCGCGCCGGTAGTAGCCGTGTTCCGGATCATAGAGCGCGACCTGCATAAAGCGGCGAAAAGTCATGGGACCGCCGCGCCGGATCTCGGCTGCCAGAAGTTCGCCGGCGGGAGTCATGGACGCTGTTCCCGGTTCTGCGGCGTTTCGAGGAACATCTCCACCAGATAATCGTGCATGCAATCGTACAGGTAGCGCTGAAAGGTCCAGGGGAACTGCGGGTGCTCGATATCGCGGGCGTGAACGGGGGCGTAGTAGGTGTGCAGGCCGAGGCGGCGATCTTTGAGAGCGATCACGAGTTCCACCACTCCGTTCTGCTCGCGGGCCGAGAACTCCAGGAGCGCATGCTCGTAGCGTCGGGTTTCCGCCAGCACCTTTTCCAAGGGGGTCACGGACTTATGCTAGCGTGAAAAACGATGGCGTTGCCGGCGACTGTCCGCGTGAAGCTCAGCTCCGAAGCTGCCGAGTCCATTTCCATCACGCCGGTGGTGGTGCAGGAGATGCCGGTGCGGGAACTGGTGGAGTACATGCTCGGCGTAACGGGTAAGGACGAAGCGCGCATACGCGAGCTCCTGCTGCGGGGCAGCCTGGTCAGCGGCGGTTCGCGGTTCCGCTGGCAGGGGTTGGAGGCCGATCTGGAGAATCTGCGCGAACTCCTCGCCACGTTCCCGGATCCGGACCCCGCGCGCAGGTTCGACGCCGCCCTTTGCACGCGCGCCACGCTGCGCGGTGGCCGCCAGCCCATTGAGATCTCGCGCGAAGCCGGGACGCGGAAGGGTTTATTGCAGCGCGAGAGTTTTTGGGACGCGATGATCAAGGTAATCGCCGGGAGCAATCCGGTATACGCCGGATACTCGTACCGTGAACGCTCCGACCGTTTCCTCCGCGAGTTCACCCGCGACGAACTGGGTCAACTGCGCGCCGCCAGTGGACTGGTGCGGTACACCATCCTGAGCGATCAGATCCGTACACTGGCCTTCACGCAAGCCGAACTCTACGTGAAACGCGAGGCATAGGACTATTCCTCCGGCAGCTCTCCGGTATCTTCGGCGCGATTCTCGAACTTCGTCTGCGCGTGCAGGAATACCAGGTTCACAGTACCGATGGGACCGTTGCGCTGTTTGGCGATGATCAACTCCGCGAGCCCCTTGAGGTCTTCGCGATCGCGGTTGTAAACTTCTTCGCGAAACACGAAGCCTACGACATCGGCGTCCTGCTCGATACTGCCGCTCTCGCGTAGATCGCTCAATTGGGGGCGATGGTCGCCCTGGCGGGTTTCCACCGCGCGGGACAACTGGGAAAGTACCATCATGGGAACATTGAGTTCCTTGGCCAGCAGTTTGAGGCCGCGAGAGAGCGCGCTGACTTCCTGGTTGCGATTCTCGCTGCGCCCGCGCACGCTCATCAACTGCAGGTAATCGACAATCACCAGGCCCAACTGCTTGCGCTCCGATTTCAAGCGTCGCAGTTTGGCATGCATGTCCATAAGGTGCAAGCCCGCCGTATCGTCGATGTAGAGGGGCGCTTCCACCAGATCCTGGAGCGACTGGTTGAGCCTGCGGCGTTCCTCTTGCGAAAGGTATCCGGTGCGGAATCGCTGGCTATCCACGCGCGCCGCGGCGCAGAGCATGCGGGTGAGCAGCGACTCCTTGGACATTTCGAGCGAAAAGACCGCCACCGTCTGCTTATTCTTGAGGGCCACGTGTTGCGCGATGTTCAAGGCGAAGGCGGTCTTCCCCATCGAAGGGCGGCCGGCGAGGATGAAGAGATCTCCGCCGTGCATGCCGCCGGTGTATTCATCCAGCTTGAGGAAGCCGGTGCTGACGCCCTTGACGCGCTTGCTGGGGTCGAGGAAGGCGCTGATGCCGCCTTCGTAGGACTGCAGGATCTCATCGGGATTGAGGAGGCCGCTTTTGACCTGGGCTTCGCCCAGCTTGAGCAGGGTTTCCTCGGCCCCGGCCAGAATCTCGTCCGGCGCTTCCTCGGCCATCATGCAGCGATTGATCATGTGCTGCGAGGCGAAGATGATGCTGCGCAGGATGGCTTTGTCTTTGACCAGGCGGATGTAGGCGTCGACGTTGGGAATCTGCGGGAGGCCGTCGTCGAGGGAGACGAGGTAGCTGAGGCCGTCGCAGGATTCGAGTTCGCCGAACTTCATCAGCTCATTGGCGATGGTGATGCGGTCGATTTTCTCGCCGCGTTCGTACACGTCGCCCATGCGCTTGAAAATGCGGCGGTGTTTCTCCAGGCTGAAATCGTTGACTTCGAGCGTGCCGGCCGACTGTATGTAGAAACTGTCGTCCAGCAGAATGGAACCGAGGACGAAGCGCTCGGCATCGACATTCGTCGGTAGACCCTTCTCAGTGGCGTTTTGCGCTGACATCGTGAATCACTTAGGGTAGCGGGGAGACATGGAGAGGCTCAATGGCTAAAACGCAAGACGCGATAATGTCTGTGGTAAGAGCAACGCGCCTGCAATCAGCAGATGGCCCGCCCCTCGCAAAATTGTCATCAGTTTTTCCACAGTATTTGCGGCGCACGCAAAGCCCTCCCACTTTCCCAAAACACCAAGCCCATATTCTGTTTTATCAAAAACCGTTGGGATAGACTACGTGAGGAGGGCATGGAATGCCTGAATGGTTGGCTTCGCCGAAGATGTGGGGCGATATGTTCGTTGTGGGCGCGCCGATTATCGAGAAGATCCTGCGCCCGGCGCTGGTGTACGTTTTCCTGGTGGTCGCGCTCCGCGTTTTCGGCAAGCGCGAACTGGCCCAACTCAATCCTTTTGATCTGGTGGTGCTGCTGTCCCTCTCCAACACAGTGCAGAATGCCATTATCGGCAACGACAACTCGCTGACCGGCGGCTTGGTCGGCGCACTGGCCCTGATGGCGATCAATTACCTGGTGGTCCGCTTCCTGTTTCGCCATCGCCGTCTGGACGAAATTCTGGAGGGCGAACCGGCACTTCTGGTCGAGAACGGCAGCCTCAAGACGGAGGCCCTGGCGAAGGAACTGCTGACCACGGCCGAGTTGCTGACTGTATTGCATCGCCAGGGATTCCAAAGCGTCGAAGAGGTGGACCACTGTATTCTCGAGCCTGGGGGCACGTTCGACGTCAAGGGGATCGATCCGCCGATCGAAAAGCAGCATCACGACGAAATCATGAGCGTACTGAAGCAGCTCAGCGGGAAGCTCGATGCCCTGGCACAGGCCCCGTGCCTGACGTTTTATAATGGGGAAGCCGGAGGAATGGGTGAGTGGTTGATACCGGCGGTCTTGAAAACCGTTAACGGGGAAACTCGTTCGGGGGTTCGAATCCCTCTTCCTCCGCCACTTTCTTGAATCAATCCCCGTCGGCCCAGATCTTCGGAGAGAGCTGTACCAATGGACTGGAGGAAGAACGGAGTCAAAATAGTACATGCCGACGAACTGGACCCGAAGACGCCACAGACGCCGGGCATGACGCGGGCTGCCGCAATTACTCATGCGTCAGCCGGAGCGAGTAAGTTGTGGGTTGGGACCATGGTCGTCCAACCTGATGCGAAGACGGGACCGCACCACCATGGAGAACTGGAAACTGTCCTGTACGTGGTGAAGGGACGAGTGCGGATGCGCTGGGGCGATCAATTGGAGCTCAGCGACGAAGCCGCGGCCGGAGATTTTATTTACGTTCCCCCGTACGTGCCGCACCAGGAGATTAATGCTGATCCAAATAATACGTGCGAAGCCGTAGTGGTGAGGAGTGGCCAGGAGCCGGTCGTCGTGAATCTTGAATTGCAGACGCCGGAACCGGCCACCGCCGGGCACCCGGGGATGCCCTTTCACCCTGATCGGTGACGACCAGCCGCCACACAATATTCTGCTACTTCAAAGTTGGTTCGATCGATCCGAGTCTTCTCGGAACCTGCGAGTCGAAGGCGATCACGAGGTTATCGGTACCGAAAACCGGAAATCCAGGTTTTAGCTGTGAGTCCCGGCCAGCGAACGGACAGCCTCTTCATCCCTATCGGCGAGCGCCGTACCTGCGATATGTTCGGATACGAACCAGACCTGAAGCTCATTCACCCGGAGAACGTCGCTGACCAGCAGGTCGTTGGTTCCATCGTCGCCGCTTTCCGCGGCGATCCGAGCCGCCTGGTGGGTTGCTTCGATGATGATTTCATGAGCCTGCAACAATCGGAATATCTGAACGGTCGGGTCTTCGCGGCCCCTGGGAGGGCGGGCGAGGCGCGTTGTCTCCGCCACATCGTGCGCCATGGCAATGGCCACGCCGCCGAGGGTCTGAACGCGCTCGGCCAACGCATCGACCACCTCCACCTGTTCGGAGTAATGTTTGTCAAAGAGCAGGTGAAGCTGATAGAAGGTGGGGCCCGACACCTGCCAGTGATGTTTCTTGTACATATCGCGTAAGACCATGGAGTCGGCGAGAATCTGATTGAGAGTATCAGCGCTGGCCAGACGAACCTTGTGATCGAGCGATATTGCCCGGTTTACCACCGTTCCATACTTTTGGATTTCAGTTTCCCGCCCCGTGAGATGCGCGGTTTTCGAAGAGTTGTGCTTCATAGTTTGTCAACCCGGCTTGCCGAGTGTAGGTCTCCCTGGCAAACTGTGATTCAAAAAGAGGGAGTCAGGCTCCCAGATACTCGACGTGGGCGTACGTGCCTAACCGAGGATTGTACGCGAGATACCAACCAGGATGGTCGGGATCGTCGTAGATCACGATCTGATCGCCATTCCAGTTCCAGTCCGCGACGATGCTGTAGTCGAACGGAGCGACGTTCCAGTAATAATTACCGAACCAGAAGCGTTCCCGGTTTCCGCCTGCAAGCACGAACACGTGCTGGGGCCCAAAACCGCCCGTGAAGTGCCCGTGGGCAAAGGGATGATCCAGGTGAAAATGCGGATCGTTCGGGGCGGTATGTCCCACCCATTCATCGTTCTTGGCGTGCACGTGCGGCAAATCCGGATGCCCTTTCTGGTCGACGTGGATGCGGTTCTCAGGTGCAGTTGCGTTCTCGTGCCCTCGTGCCGGGGCTGCGGGCCGGGCTGCTGGTGCGGGAGCAGGGCCGTGAGCGGGAATATGCCCTCCGCCGATCTCGGCGGGACGGCCGCCGTGTGGTTCGCCGCCGCGCCCCTTCTCCTGCGCAAAAGCAGCTATGCAAATCAAGACCGTGAGGCCTAGAATCTTTTTCACGAAATCCTCCCGGCGAAATCTCGCCATCGAACTTTGTGCACTTCGTGTGCCAACCCAAACCACTCCGCACCTGGTGAGTTAAGGCACGCCCGTAACGGAGGCTCTCTAGAAGAGTATAAGGCTGGCGTGCTACGTGCAGCAGGAATCAGTATGAGCAAGAAACTTGATGAAGGAATGCAAACGTACGATACCGTTTCGACCAAACCGAAGGGCGTTGGTCCTGGTTCGGGTGGGCAGTCCGGAGATACTCAGGGATTGTCGAACGATGCCGAGGCTGGCTCGGAGAGCGTTGAGGAACTGGTAGAGGAGGGGCAATCCTTCGAGGCCGAGGTGATCGCCGGGGTAGAAGATGCCCCGGATGCGGACGAGGGTGAGGTCCGCTCCAAACAAGTTCCAGAGGACGACGTACCTCCTGAGTATCTGGAGGAAGATTAGGTCACGTCGTGAGAGTACCGGCGTCGACCCCCCACTTCCAGTTGCGGATTTCAGGTAAATCCTGACCGTGTTTGTGTATGTAGATTCGGTGCTCGATGAGCTTCGCCCGAAGCTGCTGCTTCAAGTAGATGCCTTTGTCGCCGGTTTGAGGCAGACGGTCGATGGCGTCCATCGCGAGGTGGAAGCGGTCCAGATCGTTGAGCACGGTCATGTCGAAAGGCGTGGTCACGGTGCCCTCTTCCTTATACCCGCGCACGTGGATATTGTCGTGGTTGGTGCGACGGTACGTCAGGCGGTGAATCAACCAGGGGTAGGCGTGGAAGGCAAAAATCACGGGCTTGTCTTTAGTGAAGATCTCGTCGAAATCCATTTCGCTCAAACCGTGCGGGTGCTCCGTCTGCGGCTGTAGCTTCATGAGATCGACCACGTTCACCACGCGGATCTTCAGCTCCGGCAGGTGCTGCCGCAGGATGGTGACGGCGGCGAGGGTCTCGAGCGTGGGCACATCGCCGCAGCAGGCCATAACCACATCGGGGGCAACGCCTTGGTCGTTGCCGGCCCACTGCCAGATGCCGATGCCCTCGGTGCAGTGCGTGATGGCCTGGTCCATGGTTAGCCACTGCGGCGCCGGGTGTTTGCCCGCGATCACGACGTTGACGTAATGGCGGCTCCGCAGGCAGTGATCCATCACCGAGAGAAGGCAATTGGCATCCGGCGGAAGGTAAACCCGCACGACTTCCGCCTTCTTGTTCACGACATTGTCGATGAAACCTGGATCCTGGTGTGTGAAGCCGTTGTGATCCTGGCGCCAGACATGCGATGCCAGCAGGTAGTTCAGCGACGAGATCTTCCGCCGCCACGGCAGATGCGACGTCACCTTCAGCCACTTGGCGTGCTGGTTGAACATCGAATCGACGATGTGAATGAAGGCCTCGTAGCAGTTGAAAAGCCCATGGCGGCCGGTGAGCAGGTAGCCCTCGAGCCAGCCTTCACACTGGTGCTCGCTGAGCATTTCCATTACGCGTCCAGTGGGTGCGAGAAATTCGTCGTTCGGCACCGTGCCGGCGTCCCATTGGCGCCTGGTCACTTGAAAGAGGGCTTCCAGGCCATTGGATAGCGTCTCGTCGGGGCCGAAGACGCGGAAATTCCGTTTCTCTCCGTTCAGCTTCGCCACATCGCGCAGGAAGGGTCCGAGCACATGAGTGTCGCCGATCCCCCGCACGCCCGGCGAGGGCACGTCCACCGCGTAGTCGCGAAAGTCCGGCATGCGCAGGTCGCGGAGCAGAATGCCGCCGTTGGCGTGAGGATTGGCGCCCATGCGCCGTTCGCCTTCAGGTGCAAGTTCTGCCAGTTCCGGTTTCAGGCGGCCCTGCTCATCGAACAGTTCCTCGGGCCGGTAGCTTCTCAGCCAGTCTTCCAATAGCTTGAGGTGTTCGGGATGGGTTGCCGGGTCGGACAGCGGCACCTGGTGCGAGCGGAAGGTGCCTTCCACCTGAAGGCCATCGACGACCTTGGGACCGGTCCAGCCCTTGGGTGAATTGAGGACGATCATCGGCCAGCGCGGACGCGCGCCGTTTCCGTTGACCCGCGCGTCCTGCTGGATTTGTTTGATCTGTTCTATTGCCGTGTCCAGCGTCGAGGCCATGGCCTCATGCATCAAGGCCGGCTCGTGACCTTCAACGAAGTAGGGAGTCCACCCGTAGCCGCGGAGCAACTGCTCCAATTCCTCGCGAGTGATGCGCGCCAGGACAGTCGGGTTGGCAATCTTGTAACCGTTGAGGTGCAGGATGGGCAGGACCGCGCCGTCGGTGGCCGCATCGAGAAATTTGTTGGAATGCCACGACGTAGCCAGCGGTCCGGTTTCCGCCTCACCATCCCCGACGACGCAGGCGACCACCAGATTGGGATTGTCGAAAACGGCCCCGAACGAATGGCTGAGGGAATAGCCCAATTCGCCGCCTTCGTGAATCGAGCCCGGGCACTCCGGCGATGCGTGGCTGGGAATTCCGCCGGGAAACGAAAACTGCAGAAATAGCTTCCGAAGTCCGGCCTCGTCCTGGCTGACATCGGGATAGATGTCGCTATAAGTGCCCTCGAGGTAGGTGTTGCCCACCACCGCCGGGCCTCCGTGCCCGGGACCGGAGACGTAGATCATATCCAGGTCGTACTTCTTGATCACCCGGTTCAAGTGCACATAAATGAAGTTCTGGCCTGGGGTGGTACCCCAGTGTCCGAGCAGCATGTGCTTTACATCGGCGAGCGCCAGGGGGCGCTTTAGCAGCGGATTGTCGTAAAGATAGAGCTGGCCGACGGACAGATAGTTGGCGGCGCGCCAGTAGGCATCCATTTTGGCAAGCGCTTCCGACGTGAGGCAGGGCATCGCAGGTTTCATTCGGCTCCCTACCTCACTAATTTAAACCATCGACTCGTCGTCCACCTGTTTGGATTTAGTGAGCGGGAGTGCGCGAGAGCGCAATTCCTCTACGGCGTGGTACCAGTCTTCTTCCGGCGATCCTTCGGGACAGCCTCGCGCTTGCCAGAGGTCATACGCGAGGGCCGCGATGTCTTCGTGTCCGAATGCGGCGATGCCATGTCCGACCGTAACCGCTTGAGTTTGCTGGTGAGCCTCCCGGGAATGCTCGAAGGCTTGCCGCGATTGCTCGGGTCCGGTCAGGTGCTCCTGTTGTCCGTGCTGCTCGGCGACACGATGGGTATGCTCCGCAACGTCGTTTAACTCGGTGGCTCGATGATCTTCGTGGGATCGGTTCTTATGACGAAAGTGCATGTTTTGTAACTCACTTTCCGAGATGCAATCCGGCGGCTTTTGTGATGGACCAGACGGATCCGTATCCACATTGCGTTCGGTCCTTCTCTTGCTCTTATGCATCAAGGGTAAAAGGAGAAAACGATGTTGTGGACTCTAGTCGCTGTGCTTTTCATTCTGTGGCTCTTGGGGTTTAGCTTTAGCATTGGCGGGAGCATGATCCATTTACTATTGGTAGTGGCTTTGGTGGTTCTCGTCATCAATCTGGTCAGCGGCCGGTCAGCCGTCTGACGCCGGCGCGGCTAGGCTTGGTTCGCGTATAATCCTACTAATCCTGGGTATTATGCGCAGCCTTGTTATCCTAGCAGCGATACTTGCCGCTCCCCTTCCGGCGAAGACTTACGCCGTGGATGGAATCGTTGTGGCTGTAGATGCGGCGGCGCGCACGATGCTGGTATCACATCGCGCAATCGCGCACTATATGCCGGCGATGCTGATGCCGTTTCGGGCGGAAAATGCCGCGGAATTGGCAGAGCTGCGTCCCGGCGCGCGGATCGCGTTCGAGTTGGAGGTGACGAGAGCTCGCTCGGTGGCGCGGAACATCCGGTTTAGCGGAGCGCCGGATGCAGCCATTGCGGCTCCCCCGGAAAAACTTGCCATCGGTTCGACGCTGCCCGATTTCCAACTGACCGACCAACAGGGGCACACGCTGCGCACCGCCGATCTGCGCGGGAAAGTGGTGGCCATCGATTTCATTTATACGCGCTGTCCGCTGCCCGACGTGTGCCCGCGGCTTTCCGCGAACTTTGCGATGCTGCAACACCGTCTCGGCAACCAAATCGGCGAGAGCCTGGTGCTGCTTTCGGTGACGGTGGACCCTGAATTCGATACGCCGGAAGTACTCGCCGGCTACGCGCGCCGCTGGGGCGCCGGACCGGGTTGGCGCTTCCTCACGGGCAACGTGGCGCCGCTCGCGGCCTCGCTGGGCGAAGTTTACTGGACTGAGGAGGGCTCCATCGGCCACAATTCCACCACCTCAATCGTCGGGCGCGATGGACGGCTGGCCGCCCAGGTGGAAGGCTCGAATTATCGTCCGGATCAGCTCGCGCATCTGATTTCACGCCAACTGGAGAACCAGCCATGAAGTTCGCCGTGCCATTGATTCCTGTTTTTGCGATTCTCGCTTGCACCGCAACGGCCCAGCAGCCCAAGGGCGGGGACAACTGCGCGCCGCCGCCGAGTTCGCTCGCGCCCACGCTGCCCGCGAAGATCCTGCCGGGCATGGGGACGGTGCATCTGGCGATCACGACATCGAATCCCGAAGCGCAGCAGTTTTTCGACCAGGGCCTGGCGCAGATGCATTCTTTCTGGGCGCGCGAAGCGGAGCGCAGCTTCTTGCAGGCTGCCACACTGGATCCGGCGGCGCCGATGCCATATTGGGGTATCGCGATGGTAGCCGCCGGCGATTGGCGGCCGCGATTCCAGATCGATACGCTCGGCGCGTTCTTCGGCAAGCAGGTGGCGCCGGCCACCTCGCGGGCCCGGGTGGCGGCGAAGAAGGCGGTGGAGTTGAGCCAGGCGCCCGGAAAGGCGACCGATCTGGAGAAGCTGTATATCGCCGCAGTGGCAGCGCGGCGCGACCCCGACGCCAGGGATCCCGAGGAGGCTTTCGTCAAAGGGATGCGCGAATTGCTGGCGGCGCATCCGGGCGAGGTGGAGGCCCAGCTCGATCTGGCCCTGATGATCATGCGCGGATTCACGCTGCCGGAGAAAAAGCCGGTGGCGCCGGGCAGCACGGAGGCGGTGGCGATTCTGCGCGGCCTGCTTCTGAAAGCGCCGGAGCATCCGGGGCTGCACCACTACATCATCCACGGTTTTGAAGGCTCGCCGTTCGCCAAAGACGCGTGGCCGAGCTGCGAGAAATACACGCAACTGGTAACCAATATTCCGCACGCGCTTCACATGCCGGGGCATATCTATTCCCAGACCGGGCGCTGGAGCGACGCCGAGAAATCTTTCAGCGCTGCCGCCCAGAACGAGCGCAAGTGGATGGCGCAGGACAAGCTCTATGGCGACGGGCATCACGGGCACAACGTCCACTACCTTGCGACCGCATACTCATTCGAAGGCCGCTACGATGACGCGATTGAGGCGGCGCGGGAGCTGTTGCAGTTCAAAGAAAATCCGGCGCAGGTGGCGGCGGCGGATGGCGTGGGCAGCGCGCGCGCGCAGGGATGGTTTGCCATGCTGCGCACCCTGGTGCAGTTCGAAAAGTGGGACGTGATTTTGGCGGGTGACATGTTGCCCGTGCTGGCGCATCCACGGCAGGAGGCATGGCGGCACTGGGCGCGCGCACTCGCGTTTGCCAACACGGGGAGCGCGGGCAAGGCGCGCGAGGAATTGGCGCAATTCGATGGCGCGCTTACGGACTATCGCGCGAGGACGAAGCGTCCCAACCCCACGGAACTGGAGGTGGCGCGGCAGGAACTACTTGCGCACCTGGAATTAGCCGATGGTCATACCGCCCGCGCGCTCAAGCTGTTCGAGCAGGCCAGCAAGGCTGAACGCCATCTGATTTACACCGAGCCTCCCTATTACCCGCGCCCGGTGGCGGAACCCTGGGGACGCGCGGCGGCAAAAGCCAACAAGGTGAGCTTGAGCGAGCGCGCCTTCCGCATCGCGCTGGAGCAATATCCCAATGATGCGCATGCCAAAGCGGGGCAAGCGCCTTCGTCTGCCAGCAGCGCCGCCATCGCCGCGGCACGCTAGAACGAATACTTCAATCCGAGTTGTATTTGCCGCATGCCGATCGACGTGCCGCTGATTACGCCGTAACCCTGGTGCGCCGCCGTGGCCGGTTGGCCCGCGAACGCCGTTCCCGACAGAATGTTGATGTTCGGCTCTCCCCACGACGGGTGGTTCAGGACGTTGAACGCCTCAAAGCGGAACTGCAGTTCATGACGCTCGTTGTACGGCATCTTGAACTGCTTGTGCAATTCCGCGTCTAACGCAACAATGCCCGGGGTCTCGATTGTGTTTCGGCCAACGTTGCCGAAAGTTCCGGGCGGGGCCTCGACAAATGCCGCCGGATTTAGCCAGCGGGACGGCGTCGGATTGCTGATGTAAGGGCTGATGCCGGTGGAGTTGGGGCGATCGTAGCCGCCATCGGAGGTGCTCGCATTGTCCACGCCTCCGATGGAAAGCGTCGCCGGCAGCCCGGTTTGCAGGGTGAGGATGCCGCCGGACTGCCAGCCGCCGACGATGGCGTTCGCCACGGGATTGCGGATGTTGAGCATCTTGCCCTTGCCCACAGGCAGATCGTAAAGGATAGAGGTCACAAAACGGCTCCGCACGTCGAACGAGGAAAGCCCCCGCTCGCAGGTGATGCAGTCGCTGTTCTGTGGAAACAGCGTGTCATAGCCTTGCACGCGAATGCCGCTAGTATCGTCAATCGATTTCGACCACGTGAAAGAGCTGATCACACTCAGTCCCTGGCTGAAGCGCCGGGTCGCCTTCACGCTGAGAGAGTTGTAATTGGCGTTAGCGCCATCGGCGACTAATTGAATGACTCCGAAGTTAGCGAAGGGAAGGCGCGAGGTCGCGCTGCCCACCGTTCCCGGTATGCCCTGGTTGGCATCCTGGAAGCCATAAAGGTGGTGGCTTTGCCCTCCGAGATAGCCGGCCTCGAGCAGCCAGTTACCGCCAAACTCGCGCTGCACGTTGAAGAGGAACTGCATGGTATATGACGTCTTGTGCGAGTAGGCGTCCACATACGCGTAGGGAGGCGGAATTTGGGCAGTGGCGCCGCTGCCACCGGGCACCGCATTGTTATAGAAAAGGCTCGGCGTGCCAAGGTTCGAAGTGAGGGTGACGCGGGCCGCAATATTACGAGACATATCGAACACTGCGTTGCCGATGTCCTGGTTGTAGAACATGCCGAAGCCGGTCCGGACCACAAGTTTCGAATCGGGCGAATAGGAGATACCGATGCGCGGCGCGAAATTGTTGTACGGCTGTCTGCATGAGCTGAGCCGGCATGGCTCCGTTGCTGCACACCGCATTCGTGTTGGTCCAATGGATGCTCAGGCCGGCATAGGGATCTGTGCAGTTGCCTTCGCGGACAAAGTAGGGATAGTCGGATACTGGTGCGTTCGAGAAGAAGTCGAGGTGCGGCAGCGCCACGGTGAAATCGTTGTTCAGCAGATCGGTCCAGGGCGGCGTCAATTCGTAGCGCAAGCCCAGCGATAGGGTCAGTCTCGGTGTCACCTTCCAGGTATCGTCGGCAAAAGCGGCCCACGTGTTGCGCTGGAAGTTCGCGCTGGCGATCGCCACTGCGACCGTCGACTGGTAGAGATCGCCCAGCAGGAACTCGGCGAACGCATCGCCGCCCGTCTTAGTCGAACTCTGCGTCGCGTTCGGTTGGAAGACGAAGTTACCGCGAGAGAACTGATTGCCCACCTGATCGTAATTCTGGCGGTTGTATTCGAACCCAAAACGGAAGGTATGTTTGCCGTGAATCCAGGACAGGTTATCCACCACCTGCAGCGTATTGTTGTTGTTGGCGTAGGGACCGTCGGTATTGTCGCCGAAGCTGCTGAAGCCGTCTCCATTCAGCGTGATTGCCGGGACTCCCCACGTCACCGGCAGGCCGGCTTGCAGACCCGGGACGCCTAACGCCGTTACCGTATCCGTGGAGAACGCGGAGTAAGTGCCGGTGGAGTTAAAGAACCTCGAATAACCGAAGCGCGCTTCGTTCACCAGATTGGGCGTGAACGTGCGCGTGTTCGATCCCAGATATTGCTCGTAATTCGTGAGGATCTTGCTTCCCGTAATGCTCAGGCCCTGCGATGCCTGATTTTCGTCGCCCCAACTGTAGCGCCCCGTCCACTGCGATTTCGACGATTCCACGAAATCCATGCGGAGGGTGAAGCCATCCCGGTTATTCGGGGATGCGTTGAACTGCGTATAGTTTCTCTGTAGGCCCGGGCAGGTTCGCGGAGTCGTAGTACTTCAAAAACTTCTGCGAGATCGGATCGATCCGGTTTGCGGGAATGATGTTGCCCGCGAACGGGGTCTTGGCGGCTCCGCCGGCTCCCGAATTCGGGTCGTAGATGATAGTCCCGAGCGCACTAAGGTCGCCGGTGAACATGGCGGCGGTAGGAACCGTATAAACCGCCTGACTATCCGCGCGCTGCGTCTTCCATTCGTCATTGGCCATGAAGAACAGCCTGTTCCGTCCATTGAACAGTTTCGGAATTCGTACCGGCCCGTCGAGCACGAAGCCGTAGTCGTTCCACTTGAACGGCGATTTCGCCGGGTGGCTGGTGCTGAACGAGTAGGGCACGGCGTCAAACTTATCGTTACGGACGAAGTCGAACAATGCTCCGTGGTAGGAGTTGCCGCCGGACTTAGTCAGCACATTGATCTGCGTCGCCTCGTGGCCAAACTCCGCCGGATAAATGCCGGTCTGCACCTTGAACTCCTGTATGGCATCGATCGACGGCAGCACCACATAAGATAGGAAGTTCGGGTCGGTGTTATTCACGCCATCGAGCGTGAAGTAGTCGAACATGATGCGCTGCCCGGCTGCGGAGATGGACTGGTTGGCGCGGTCGCCGCCCTGCCGCGAGCCTGCTTGTCCCGAAGCCGGCGAAAGTGTGTCGACATTGGAAGCCAGCGCAACGAGGTTTAGGTAAGAGCGTCCATTGAGAGGCAACTCCGTGACATCCTTGTTCTCGATTACGGTTCCGACCGACGCGTTTTCAGACTGCAGCAAGTCCGCCTGGCCGGAGACCTCCACGGACTCCGAAACCTGGCCCACTTGCAAACCTATGTCGAGTCGAACGGTTTGCTGCACTTGCACTTCGATGTTATTGCTGGTCGCCGATTTAAAGCCCGGGTGCTCGGTCTTGAGATTGTAGAAGCCTGGCGCCGTCGCGGGGAAGGCATAATCGCCGGAGCTCGTGCTGATGGTGGAACGCACGCCGTTGGTGCTGACGTTGGTGAGAGTGATTACGGCGCCCGGCACAGCAGCCCCGCTGGGGTCTGCCACGCGTCCCGTGATTTCACCCAGCGTTTGACCGGACAGAGATGTGGCGCACAGAGCCACGAGTGCACACATTGCAAGTGTAAACTGTGTCACGACAGGTGCCCTCCAAGCAAACTGGGGCGGAGTGTATCACCTCTATCAGGAGGCCGCAATGCAATTTAACAGTTTTAACCGGCGACTTTTTCCACGCAGGAGGGACCGCAGATCTGTTCCACCGCGGCCTTAAATTCGCGGTCGGGACGCACCTTCGCCGGGACATCCAGCAGCACCGAGAAATCGCGCGGCGCTTCCAGCCGTAACCGCACGGACGTCGGACCAGGCTTGCGCTTGAAGAGTTCTTCCAAGGCCGCCGCGCGGTCCACGCCGCCGTCGCGGCCAATCCATACGCGGATCGCGATGACGCCGGGAAGATCGATGCGCGCATTATCCAACGCCACGATGTCCTGCACGGAGAGCTTGGGCGTTGTGTTCTCTTCGGGGAGCACCAGGCCGCGCACCATCACCGCCGTATCTTCCACCACCTGGCTCGCCAGGCGTTCGTAGTTGGCGGCGAACAGCAGCGCTTCGATGCTGCCGGTGCGATCTTCCAGGGCCATCACGCACCACGGTTTGCCTTCACGATTGCGTTTGCGGGTGATGCCAGTAAGTACGCCGCAGATCACGACTTCGGTGTTCTTGGCGAGGCCATCGAGATTCGAGCTGTCATGAGTGGCCAACTCGCCCACCTTGTCCATGTAGCGATCGAGCGGATGGCCCGTCACCCAGAAGCCAAGCAGTTCTTTCTCACCGGCAAGCTTCTCCTTGTCGGTCCAGTCGGGTACGTTGGGCAGCGGTGCGGAGTGCGCTTCGCCGGAATCGAAGGCTTCGCCGAAAAGCCCCACCTGTCCGCTTTCGCGATCGCGTTGCGCGCGCTGGCCGGCTTCCATGGCGCCTTCCACGGCGGCCCACTTCTGGCTGCGCGTGCCCTCCTGGGAATCCATCGCGCCGGCTTTGATCAGGCTTTCGATCATGCGGCGATTGACGCTGCTCAGGTCCACCTTTTCGCAGAATTCGTGCAGCGACGTGAAGCGTCCCACTTCCGCGCGCGCCTTGCCGATGGCTTCCACGGCGGATTGGCCCAGGTTCTTGACCGCGCCCATACCGAAGCGTATGGCATCGCCATCGGGCGTGAAGCTCCACTCGCTGTGGTTGACGTCCGGGGGAAGAATCTTGATCCCCATCTCCCGGCATTCGTTGATGTACTTGACGATCTTGGCCGTATTGCCGGTTTCCGAGGTGAGCAGCGCCGCCATGAAGTCCACCGGATAGTGGCCCTTCAGGTAGGCGGTGACGAAGGCGAGATAGGCGTACGCGGCAGAGTGCGATTTATTGAAGCCGTAGCCGGCGAACTGCTCCATCAGGTCGAAGATCTTCTCGACCTTCTTCTGCGGGAAGCCGCGCTCCAGCGCGCCCGCGATGAATCGCTCGCGCTGCTTCGCCATCTCCTCGATCTTCTTCTTGCCCATGGCGCGGCGCAGCAGGTCCGCATCGCCCAGCGAATAACCGGCGATGCGATTGGAGATCTGCATCACCTGTTCCTGGTAGACGATGACGCCGTAGGTCTCTTCGAGCAATTCCTTCAGCTCGGGCAGGTCGTAGACCACCTTGTTGCGGCCCCACTTGCGCTCGATGAAGTCATCCACCATGCCGCCCTGAATCGGACCCGGGCGATACAACGCGTTGAGTGCCGTGAGATCTTCCAGGCGGCTGGGCTGATAGCGCCTCAGGATGTCGCGCATGCCGCTGGATTCGAACTGGAAGACGCCGCTGGTGAAGCCTTTGCAGAAGACCTCGTAAGTGCCAGCGTCATCCAGCGGAAGGTCTTCCGGAACGATGGTCACGCCGTGGCGTTTTTGGATGAGGCGCAGCGCATCCTGAATCAGTGTGAGCGTGGTCAGCCCCAGGAAATCCATCTTGAGCAGTTGGAGTTTTTCCAGGCCGCCCATGTCGAACTGCGTGACAATTTCGTCGCGGTTGGTCTTGTACAGCGGCACCAGGTCGCGCAGCGGAAGCGGCGAGATCACCACGCCCGCGGCGTGCACGGAGCAGTTGCGCGCCAGGCCTTCGAGGCGGAGAGCGACCTTCATGACATCGTCGATGCGCGCGTCCTTCTTCGCCGCCTCATTAAATCCGGGCTCCTGGTCGAAGGCCTCCTGCAGCGAAATGTTAAGCGTCGCCGGGACCATTTTGGTGAGGCGCTCCACGTCCGCGAACGGAACTTCCAGCACGCGTCCCACATCCTTGATGGCGGCGCGCGCGCCCAGCGTATTGAAGGTGATGATCTGCGCCACCTGCTCGCGGCCGTACTTCTCGGTGACGTAATGGATCACTTCGCCGCGGCGATTCATGCAGAAATCCACGTCCACATCTGGGAAGCTGACGCGCTCGGGGTTGAGGAACCGCTCGAACAGCAGGCCGTATTGCAGCGGGTCGATATCGGTGATCTCCATCGCGTAGCTGACCAGGCTGCCCGCCGCCGACCCGCGGCCGGGGCCCACCGGAATCCCCATATCCTTGGCGTAGCGGATGAAGTCCCACACCACCAGGAAGTAGCCGGAGAACTTCATGTTCTGGATCATCTTGATTTCGCGATCCAGGCGTTCGGCGTATTCGGCGAGATCGTGTTTGAGCGTGCCCTTGGCCTGCATGGCTTCCAGGCGCGACCGGCGCTTCTCGAAACCCATGCGCGCCACGTATTCGAAGTACGTGTCGGTGGTGTGCTCCGCCGGGATATCGAAGCGCGGGAACGGGTCCACCACTTTTTCCAGCTTGACGTGACAGCGCTGCGCGATCTCCCAGGTGCGGTCCACGGCGTCCTCCAGTTCGCCGAAGAGCTCCATCATTTCTTCGCGCGTCTTGAGGTAGAAATCCGGCGTGCTCCAACGCATGCGGTTGGGGTCGGCGAAGTTCTTGCCGGTCTGTATGCACATCAGGATTTCGTGCGCGCGGGCATCCTCCTTGCGCAGGTAATGGGAATCGTTGGTGGCCACCAGCGGAAAGCCGGTTTCGCTGGAGAGGCGGACCAGTTCGGGCGTGAGGCGCTTATCCTGCTCCAGGTGGTGATCCTGCACTTCGAGGAAGAAATTCTTCTGGCCGAAGATGTCGCCGTACTGGTGCGCCATGCGCCGCGCATCGTCGTGCTTGTCGGAAAGCAGCGTCTCGGGAATGTGGCCGCGCAGGCACGCCGACATGCCGATCAGCCCCTTGGAATGCGCGGCCAGCAGGTCGGTATCGATGCGGGGCTTGTAGTAGAAGCCCTCCAGGTACGCGGTGGACACCAGCTTGATGAGGTTGCGATAGCCTTCCTGGTTTTCGCAGAGCAGCACCAGGTGGTTGTAGCGATCCGTATCGCTGCGCGTCTTGTGGCCCTTCTGCGAAACGTACACCTCGCAGCCGATCACCGGATGGATCCCCAGACGCTTTGGCGGCGTTGTAGAACTTCACGGCTCCGAAGAGATTGCCGTGATCGGTCATGGCCACCGCGGGCATCTTCTGTTCGACCATGATCTTCATCAACTGGTCGATATCGCAAGCGCCGTCAAGCAGCGAGTAGTCGGTGTGGCAGTGTAGATGGACGAAGGACATTCCGCAAGGTTCGCTTCCCCGGGGGAGGTGGGCGTCAACTACTAGTTTATCGTTTTCGCCGCACCGCAATACGGATCCGCGCCGATCGTGCCCTTGAGCTCCTTGAGGTATCCCGGTGGGCTGACGCGGGCCAACTGCTTGCACACTTCCGCCAGCCGCCCCTCGAGATCCACGCCGCGCAGCGAGTCACCACCCGCCTGGAATTGCTCGATGGCGCGCAAATGGCGCGTCCAGAGCGCGATATCGCGCGTTTGCTTGACGCGCAGCCGCTCGCCATACCACTCGCTCTGCATCAGGTACTCGCGCGTGAACAGGCATCGCACCGAGGGATCATCCACGCCCTTTCCCTGATAGGAGCCTTCGGCCATAATGTACAGCAGCGCCTTCAAGGGAGGGCACGCCGCCTCCACACTGCCGTCCTCGAAGTACTGCCGCGCGACCCGCGCCTGCGCTTCCACAATCGCATCGACGCCTTCCGCGAATTGGACGATGTCCTGCTTCTCCGGGCGGAGCATCTCTCCCGTGAAGACCGCGGCCGGCGTCTCAAAAATGCGTCCCAGGAACCGGTCGGCGAAGAGCGGCGTAATGCGGTAGCCGAGACGGCTGGCCAGCACGGTGCGGCCGTCCAGGCAGAAATCCGAGAGCTTCTCCAGGTATCCATTCGCCATCAGGAATTCGGGGTCGCGCTCATGTACGCGCATACGGCACCAGATCTCCGGCACCAGCAGGCTGATGTCGTGGTCCACGCGGAAATTCGGTCCAATATAACCCGCCGATGTGGTGAAGCCCGCGTACCTGGTGAGGATGAACGATACCAGCGCGTTGTTCAGATCCACCACCGGCGGCAGCGCGTTGAAGGCAGTCTTGGTCAGCGCGCCTTCACTGCCGAAGCCCGTGGTAGCCGGAGATTTGCCGGTCAGGCTGCAGATGAAATCCATGAACAGCTCCGGCAATTCCTGGTAATGGATCGGGCTGTGCACTGCCAGCGGCGGCAGGCCGGCCTTGGGATCCGCGGGGCTGTTCCGCCTTCCCGCGAGCACCGCGTTGACGGGCAGGTAGACCGGCCGCGGGGACGGAATTCCGCGCGCCAGGCGGGCCGCGATTTGCGCCAGGTGAAGTTCTCTCGGATTCGCCAGGTCCGGTCGCCGCTGCAGATACCGCGGGTTGGTGGTGCGCTTTCCGTTGACCACGCGCGGGTGCGCCGACGACACGACGTAGTCCGTCTCGGGCCGCTCCGCGAAACCCTCCAACAGCACCTTCATCGGCTCGGAGT